>NZ_CP101722.1:1980000-2137500 GCF_038809135.1 Sphingomonas sp. NY01
CACTTGCCATTCAGCGCATAGACGAAGCTGTCGGTCTTGCTGCGGGTATAATCACCAGAGTTAAACCCAAAAACATTGCCGACTGCCCGCGTCTTCACCAGGTTGCTGCCGTCATACAGGCCGACGGTCGACAACGGATTGGGGCCAAGATTACCCCACCAGTCGACAAAGGAGAACATCAGGCTGTTATAGGTGTCCGCCTTGAACTGGTTCCAGAAGAACTCGAACGTGTATTCGGAACTGGAGTTTGGCGCCCACTGGATCGCCGCGTTCACGGCCGGCCGCTCACGCTGACCGGTCAGGTCCGAGCTGAACACCGCGTCGCGAGACAGATAATAGGGCGTCTGCTGCCCGTTCACGAGCAAAGTCGAGCCCGGCGCGGTGGCAAGGCCCCGGTCGGTGCCCGGCTGCCACAATGCTTGCCCGGGCGCACGACAATCGCTCGGCTGAAGCCGCTCCAGCACTACCCAGCCATTGGGATTGCTCGGACTACAGGTGTTCGCCGCGTTGCCCGGAATGGTGGTCGCCGCGAACGGCACCAGCGCACCGGCGGTCACCGTCATGTCGCGATATTTGGTGCGGGCATAGCTGCCGTTCACCAGCACGCCGATATCGCCGATCCCCGTCTCCCAGCGATCGCTGACCAGCGCGGAGATGTTCGGATTGAAGGTGTCCGCCTGCTCATTGTAGATGCCGCGCGCCACGGCGGAGATCGCGAAGCCGTCGAAATCGAACGGGCGCCGCGTGAAGACGTCGACCTGACCCGCCAGACCCGTTTCGATCTGCTCTGCGGCACGCGTCTTGTATACGTCGATCCGCTTGACCAGGTTCGCCGGAATATCCTGGAGCGAGAAGGATCGGCCCGACGCGGTGAAGATGTTGCGCCCGTTCATCGTGGTCAAAGCGTCGGGCAGGCCGCGGATCGAGAAGCCCGCCGCCTCGCCGCCCGTCCGGTTCGTCACCTGCACGCCGGTTACACGCTGCAAGGCTTCGATGACGTTGTTGTCGGGCAGCTTGCCGACATCTTCCGCAACGATCGAATCGACGATCTGCGTCGCGTCACGCTTCACGTTGATCGCACCGATGATGCTGCCACGCACCCCGGTAACGACGATCTCTTCTTCCCCAACGGCACCGGATGCAGGCGCTGCGGCCTGATCCGCGGTGACCGCATCGCCCTCCTGGCGTGCCACTGTGCCATCGGATGGCTGTTCGGGCAGATCCTGCGGGATGCCGCCGCTATTGGGGGCGGTCTGCGCCCAGACCGGTTGGGCGATCACCAGCGACACCAGCGACGCGGAACCGAGAACAAATGGCTTGATCGCCATGGACATAACCCCTCCTACCCCGGCTTGTGATCCCGGTATTACTCTGACATCCGATATGGCGTCGCGCGCGGGGGTGCAAGAGAGATTATGACTCGTCTTGAATACGCAAACTCTAAAATGCCGCGTAACTGCTTATTTTTGGGTTCTCCAGTTCAACGCTCATGGGCCACGGAGTGACCATCAATGCCCGAAAATGGGAAGGCGGCGATCACAAATCAGGAATAAGTCCGACTAGTACCGATCGATAAAAAATCGGCACCATGGCTGCGCGCTAAGCACATCACCTGACGCGTCGATCCCAGGCGGCACGACGTACCCCCCGTCTGGTCCTCACCGATGCCGTCAACTTCGCCAGCCGCTTCCGTTGGCCGCCGCAGCGCTGCCGCAAACACTGCTGGCGCCCCTCCCCATCATCGAGGCGCATAACTGGCTTTTGGACAGGACCAAGATAGCGGCTGGGTAGCTTCGCGTTCGCTTCATGCCTGTTCCTGGCTGCCGCGATACTACAATGCGTCGCGGTCAGCTCAGCGGAGCGTTTGCGATGGCCATCATGCTCGCCTTGCTTCGGATGCGCTTGGCCGATCGCTATTCTGGAGCACGGGTCATTGCGCCGCATGCCGCCGCCGGGATGATCGACATCGAGGAGCAGGCGCTGGTCAGCGTGAACCGACCAGTTAAGATACCGACCCGTCGTCGCGATCCGCGTTACGGCGCGACGCGAATTGGCGCAGTCCTACCGCCAGTTCGCCATTGAAGGCTCATGGCGGCGGGATCGCGATCACCGACGGCGGGGCAGGCACGACCTTCACGATCATGCCGCCCCATTCGCGGTCAGGAAGGGATCACACCTTGGCCTGGAACGACCCTTCCTCCGAATAGATCTGCACGTAGCGGCGCGTGATCACCGGCAGATGCTCGTCGATCCACTGCGCCATCCGCTCCTCTTCACCCAGCGACTGCTTGAGCGCCGTGTGCGTCCCGCCAAAGCCGCCATCATCGGCCAGCGTCAGCAGGGATTTGTAGCTGGCGATCTCGAAATGCTCGAAAGCATAATTGGCGAAGCTGTTTTTCAGTATCTCGTCACCCGCCACACTGTGCGTGATCGCCGCCATGCTGCCGCTCAGGCTCAGCGCCGTGTCCTTCAGTGCGGAATGACTCTCTTCCAGTGACGCCAGAATCTCCTCCAGGCGGCTGATCTGTCCATGCGTCTCGTCGATATGCGCACGCAGATGGTCGGCGACCTCGGGGTAATTCTCGATCCGCTCGACCTGCGGCGTCATGATCGATAGTGCCTGCTTCTCGACGGCATGCGCATTGCGCAACCCGGTCACGAAAATTGCGCGCAGGCCGTCGCCCGTTCGACTGTCGAAAGTGCTCGCCATGATCACCGGTCTCCTAGTTTGACCGGCGATAAACCTATGAGAGTTCGACAGAGTTTCGAAAAAACTAGCTGATCCATGTTTGGATCACCGGCACGGGAACGCTCCCGGAGCTTGCCGCGAAGGCTGGAGCGGGTGAAGGGAATCGACAACAAACCGCCATGGTTGAAGGCAAGGAATTAACCAGCGCGTACAATGTCTTATCAATCCAAGGGCAGACGTGGTCAGTCGCTAGATAGGCGCTGATGCCTCGAGGTCGCTCGATTGTGCGGGTCAAACCATAGACTATGGTGCTGGGATGGCCAACGAAGAGATGCTCACCGACATCGGGGCTGGGATGCTCGCCGAGGCCTTTCCAATAGAGCATCGCCCCGCCGCGTCGAAGGCTGCCAAAATCGTGGCTCGAGAGCTTGCTGATCGGCAATGGACCGAGCGCTTTTCCGTCTGCACGATGGAAGAAACGGTATCGATCCCGGCGCGTCTGTATTTCATGTTTGGAAAACTGCCGGTCAGCCAGGACGACGATGCATGGCCGTTCGTGCGCGCTTTGCAGACCCGCAGCAACGATGGGTATGAGCGGCAACGCGCTGCTCGCGACCTGCTGGCCGATTTACAACCATGGGGCGCACCGTTCATCGTCGCGCTCCTGGGGGAGTACATCGTCGAGATATTGGACGACGTATCCGAGGCACTCACGCCAGAGATTGAGCAAATTCTGGCGGCGTTCATCATCGACAATCAAGCATTCTGGGCTACGACCAAGCGTCGGGTGACAAGCTATTGGAGTGCGTATTATCGATCGCGTTATGCCAGCGAATTGCGACGAGCCTATCGCCGCGATGAGTATGTTGGCTTCCATTTGACTAACCGACTGGAAGCTGCCGCTTTCGACGCATCTATAGCACCTTGCGGCCCTCGTCCTTGCCGCTAACCATCGTCTGATGCGCGAGCCGGATTTCGAGATCGACGGATGGTGCCTTGAAGATGGCGAAGCGCGCCATGCGGAAGCGCCTGGCAGTTTCTGGATTCCAGATCGACACAGACGGGAAAGCCCGGAAGTCGGCGACTTCGCCAAGTTGATCTTTTGCATCAGTGTGGACGACCCGGACGAGGATGTCTCGGTCGAGCGCATGTGGGTTCTGGTTCGAGAACGGACAACGGACGGATATCTCGGCATCCTCGATAATGAACCCTACGCTATCACCGAGAATGACGAGTTCTGGCTTGGCACCGAGCTTCCTTTTTCCGCCAAGCACGTGACCGATATCGACGCGCGGAATGCCGACATGATCGCAGCGGCTCGTGATGAGCCACGCAGGCGCTGGACGGGCTGACGGCGGTGCTGGCGGAAGCTACACCGCCAGCAGAAAGCTTTCACCCGCCGTCCGCCATCGCCGCCTGCACCACCGCTTCCATCGCGCGGATCTCGTCGTCGGTCAGTTCTGCGAACTGACCCCGCTTCGCCGCCGACAGCCGCCCGCCATTCTGGAGCATCAGGCGGATCAGCAACGCCGCACGCCGGTCAGGCATGTCGACGACCGTCCGCACCCCTTCCATCGCCTGATCGAACACGGTCAGGAAGCCGAGTTGTTCGTGCAGGTCGGTGCGGACGGTGTCGACCACCCGGTCATACAGATATTCGACGAACGGTGTCGCATCGAAGTAGCGGTAGAGGGCGGCTGTGTCGTTGCGGACGCTGATCTCCCGCTCGTTGGTCCACCCCCAATCGATTGCGGCGAACAGCGGTTGCGAGAAGCGCTCCAGCACCGCGTCATAGCTGCGCTGGTCGCGCACGATCGCGGCCGACACCGGGAAGATCAGATCTTCCGGACTGAAACCGGTCCGGCTCAGCACATGATGGACGATGAAGCGGTGAATGCGGCCGTTGCCGTCCTCGAACGGGTGGATGAAGACGAAGGCGAAGGCGGCGACCGCCGCCGCGACGACCGGCTCGACCGCACCGTCCAGCATCCGCGCTGTCAGTGCCATCCATCCCGCCATCAGCGACGGCACGTCCTCTGGCCGGGGGCAGATGAAGTGCACCTCCTCACGGAAATCGACCGTCGTCTCGCCGACGAAGTTCTGGAAGGTCCGCCAGCCGGTGGCCGCATAGCGTGGATCGACGATCATGTTCTGCAACCGAACGATGGCTGCCTCGTCCGCGACATCAAAGCGCGATGCGGATCGCAGCGCCGCGACGAACCGTTCGGTGCGGTCCGGGGTCGGCGTCTCGCCCTCGATCGCGAAGGACGAACGGGTTTCCTTGGTGAACAGGTAGCGGACCGCGCGTGCCAGCACCGCCGGATCGTACCGCTCGATGATCGCGCGCGCCTCGGCATCGATATGAACGTCGATCTGGGCCGCAAGGCGCGGCGTCCGGCGGACGGTAGGGCACAGCCCGGGTACGCCGAGCAGATTGTCGATCACGCGGTGGCGCGCAGAATTGCGACGGGCGGCGGTGATGTGCTTGGCGGGGTCAAGCACCTCGACATAATTACCCGCCGAGGCATCGGGCACAGCAAGGACGTCGCCCGTCAGATACTCATACAGAAACCACGCCCGTCGTGCATAGCTCCCGCTCGGTTCCCGGCGGACCCAATCCGCTATGGTATCGGCAGAAATGGCCGCGAACGCGGCGGACAATGTGCCCAGATCCAGCGGTTCATATCGCAACGCGAACCGTAGATTGGCGATGACGTCGTCGCCGGTGGCATAGGCGCGCGGATAAAGCTCGACGATGTTCGAGCCGTTCGTTTCGGTCCGGCGTGCCCCAGCGATGACATAGCTTTCCACATTAGGCGCGGGGGCGCGGAGCCCAAAATGGGCCCGCAGCCACATGTGGCCCAGCGGTGCTGGACCGTCATGCGCGCCGACGTTCATGTCAAAGCTCTTAATTGCATGCCAAAACGGTTAGCAGAACGGGCTTCTATCTCAAATCACTTAAGGCTGCTCACGGCTGATACGGCTTTACCTGTCAAACCATCGATGGCTTCGTCGAGATCGTGGAACCCACGGATCCAAATATGAACGAGACGCCCGAAGTCCGTCTTGGTGGGTCGCACATCCTGTTGGTGAGGCTACTTCGCGGCGATCCCGCACCTGCCCTCGTCGCCAGTCGGGCATGCGCACGACAGCGCTTTTTGGCCCACTGAGCGCGGCCCGGTACTTGATGACTTTGTGGCAATGGTCAGTGATTCATGCGCCCGGCACAAGAGTCAGTGACGGCGAGTGCCCATCATCGCCTGAAGGCCGGTCCGAGACCCTGCCTCTACAGTTTTGTCATGTCGCTGACGGTGTCGAGCAGGCCGCACGGCGGACATGACAAAACCGCCCCGAGACATCGCGCAAACGGGATTTCAGCACCTGACAAAATGGCGTTTTGTCAGGTGAAAAAAGTTAGGCGCAATACCGTAAATGTGGGGGACCCACATTTACTGCGAAAATCAGGGGCAGCGAAGTCCTGGTCGCCGGATTCTGCCTTGGTCGGGACCATCGTCATCGCCGTGCCGATTGTTCCCTTGTCATGTCGCGGCAGCCTCGCTTTTGCATGACCGGCGACCGTGTCGGCCTGTCGGGGCCGCCAGTGTGGCGCGGTGCCGCGCCAGGTCCTCCACCGCCCTGAGCGGTTCCGGAAGGCGCAGCGGCAAGCGCCGCTGATAGAGCAACAAGAGTGGAAGCGGCCCCGGTCAGCGAAGCTGTGGGCCGTGATGAAAGGACGGGCAGCCTGATCCGACCCGACCGGGCGGTGATCCTGCTATCGCGAGTAATAGAATGAATTTGCCTCCCGACCAAACTGGGTCGGATCCATTGGGCTGGGCGTTGGCCGACCTTGCCGGACGGATCATGCTGACCCACCGCCTTGCGCCCGAGCATCTGATGGCGGCGATCGCCTTGACCCGCGAGCAGGCGGTCACCCTCATCGCCGAGGGGCGGCTGTCAATGCAACTCGATGCCGTACAGCAGCAACGGTTGCGGCTGTTCGTCAACATCTTGCAGCGTCTGGAATGGCGGCTCAATCATGACAGCGGCGCCATCCGCCACGCCCTCGATCTGCCGCTCGCCGTACTGGACAACAAAGCGCCCGCACAGCTGTTTTGCGGATCGATCGACGATCTGCGAGCCGTTCGCCTGTCGATCGACAGCGTCGAAGCACCGAAAGTGAAATGGTACCGCATCGGGCATTGATCGTGGTGCCATCATCCGCCCGATGGCCTCAGGCGTACATGTCGAACGCATGCACCCCCGGATAGGTTGGTGAAGACGACCGGGCCGGCCGGGGATAGGTTTGGAAGGTGCCTGCGGCTGTGCCGTAGAGGCGAAATGATGGTGCGGGGCCGGCGAGCAGCCCGCCGCTCCCGCGCAAAATCAAGGTCTTCCATGTACATCGTAAATCGCGAGCGCGAGCTCGCACAGGCGCGCGCCCTGTCTGGCGCGCTGGCCATCGCTGAGCGCGCCGGTTGGCGGATCGACCGATCGGTGCCGATCCTGCCCATGCCTTTCCGCAATTTTCTTCACATCGCCGCCGCCGAGTTGCTGCTGGTGCCGTCGATCGAGCCGTCACGCGGGGATCTCGACACCGTCGAGCGCGGCACCCGCATTGCCCGGTGCGATGCGCTGGTGGTGAAAGCGTCGAGCGCCGGACATCGAACCGTTTATTGTGCGGTCGGCGAGTGGCAGCGCCATGGTACCGTCTGGCATCATGCCCGCCGGCTCTGGCTTTCGCGTACCTCCGAGGCGTGGCTGGTGCCCGATCCTGCAGAACCGGACGAGAGCGACGCGATTTTCCGCCTTTCCCTTGGTCGTTTGCGCCCGATGAGGCCGGCCCGGCTGTCCGCAACGGCTGGAGGTTGTGATCTCGCGCCGGGGCTGGCGAGGGCCGATGCTTTTCTTGCCGCCGTCTGGGGGGATCGCTGATGAGCAAGCCGCTGCCTTGGATCAGCCCGTCGGACGCCGACGACATGGTGTACGACGATCCGCTCGGGCCGACGCCCGATTTCGGCTACGCCCTGCTGCGCAAGAGTGCGAAGGGAAAGCAGAACAGCGTCGCCGATCTGGCCCGCGCCAAGCTGCAACCTAGCAAGCCGGCTGATACGGATTGGCTGGCAGATGGCCTTTGGCCGATCACCTGCACGATGCACCGCATCGTCACCGCGCCCGGTGTCGCGGTCCCGGCTGGCGCGCTGGAAGAAATCTTCCACGGGTATGACGCCAGAGCGAAAGCGCATCAGAAGTTGCTGGCGGTCGTGCTGACCATGCGATTCCCGCACAGCTGGCAACCTGCCGATATTTTGTCGCTGGTCGGGATGTACACACTGGAAAAGCTCGCGCTGCAACGCCGACTGACCAGCATGACCGTCGTGCATATGCCAGGTGACGAACTGTCCGCTCGCCGGCCTCACGCCCATGTCGTCTGCATGGCGCGCGTCCATCGCTCCTCGGGCTGGGGCGAGGTGCACCCCGATCTTGTCGCCAGAACCGCGCAGACGCGATTCCAGCAGGAATGGGAGGCTTTCTACGACGTCTGGGTGCCGCGCTACCGGGATGGTTGAGCATTACGGGCGGGATCCGCAGCGGTCCCGCCCACCTGCCGGGGGCAAGAGACGAAGGAAGGAGGTTGGTCCCCGATCCGGGGATGAAAATGGAGAAGACGACAATGACGACCGACAAGACCGCGATCATCCGCTGCTACACCGAGGCCGTCGCTCAGATGCTGGTCGGCAGCCGCGCGATGAAGCCCGGCGCGGCGATCCTCGCCGGTGAAATGGGCGGAGCCGAAGGGCGGCGGCGGATGGGCGCCATCGCGCACAGCAGCGGCAACGATCTGGTGTATCTGGATTTTGCCGATGGCGAAGACGGCTATCACCTGACCGACATCACGCTGTGCGCGGTACGCGACGGCATCTGCCACCTGCAGACCGACTGCCGCCTGTATCTGAGCCGCAATGGATCGCGGGCGATCATCCTGCCGCAGCCCGGCATCCGCAAGGCGTACCGGCTGGCGCCGGGTGAGTTGATTCAGATGTCCAGTCAGCCCGCAGACCGTGACGAAGGCATCGCCCGCGCCGAGGTGCGACTCACCAAGCTGGTCGCTCGCGGTGTTGCCTTTGCCGATCGTGCCGCCGTTCGGACCCGGTCGTTGGCCGCCTGATTTTAACAGGACTTACCAAGAGGTCGCTGACTCAGCAGTTCATATCTTGGCGCCAGCGCGCTCCGCTACCGTCGGGCAGCGCCCGCGCTGCGCGCCTGGCTGCCGCGGCGAAGCCCTCTGCCCGCGTTGCCGCATCAAACGGGTCGATCGGCTGGCAGTTATCGAACCGCCCTACGTTGCATTGCTGTCTCCACCGTTTCGTACGGGATAGCCTTTATCACGTCTGCCCTTTGCGAGTTTTTAGGCATTTAATGTAGTCATTGTAACGTTTCGACGTTTAAGTTAATGCGCGCGTGAAGGCGTGCGAGGAGGACGGCTTTGTGACGCTTGTGATTACCAACTGTACCAATCGAAAGCGCAAACCCGTCGCGCGCGCGCGCAATATTTCCGATCTCGCGCCCGCTCCTCTGACCGATCTCGCAAGCGCCTGGGGGCAGCGACTCAACGCGGCGGACGTGCGCTTTCCGGCCGCCTCAATTTATGGCGGCCGCGCCTTCCAGGAAGCATCAACGGCCGCGGGCACACTGGGTGCCCGACTGCTGGTCGTCTCGGCTGGGCTCGGGCTGATCGACGCCAGCGATGCCGTACCGCCTTATGCCTGTACCGTGTTGGTCGGCGCTGCCGACAGTGTCGTCGCGCGGGTCACCGGTCCCTATGATATCGCCACATGGTGGAAGGCACTGCGCACGGCGTCGCCGTTCGCCCGACCGCTCGCCGATTTCATGGCGGCGGATGACGACGGACCGATCCTTGCTGCCTTGTCGGACGCCTATATCGCGATGATTGCCGAGGAATTGCTGGCGCTCCCGGCTACTGTCCTGGCGCGACTGCGGATCTTCACCCGCACGCCGCTGCCACGCATCGCATTAGCATTGCGGCCCTATGTGATGCCCTATGACGACCGCCTCGATGGGCCGGACAGTGTCGTGCGTGGGACACGCAGCGACTTTGCCGGGCGAGCGCTTCGTCATTTTGTCAATCTCCGCACTGCAGGCTCATTGGCAACGGACGTCGCCGCGGTCGAAACCGCGCTCGCTGGCTGGCGTCTGCCGACGAAACATGATCGCGTCCGCCACGACGATGCGGCCTTGCTAGAGCTTATCCGGGGGCACTGGGCCAGCGTTGGGGGCAGTTCATCGCGGCTGTTGCGCCTGTTTCGCGACGATCTCGGCATCGCTTGCGAACAATCGCGTTTCGCAGCGCTCGCGCGACAGGTCCGGGGAGAACAGCCATGACCGCGCGTAACTGTCTCAAGGTTCGTGCCGTGCGAGCCGAGCAGGGCGGTGGCGTTTGCGTCTATGCCTTTTTCCTGTTTGGCGCGGACATCAACCGCATCGCCGACATCAGCCGCATCCGGCGCGACGACAATGAACTAAAGGGCTTTCAGCGTCGCGAAATCCGCGACCATGTGAAACAGATAACCGCCTTTCTGGACAGCGGCCCGGTGCTCTTTCCCAACGCGATCATTCTGGCGCTCTCGCCCACTATCGAATTTTCGCGGTCGCGCGGGCGCCCGCCGGGCGAATCCTCCGAAGTGGGCGAGACCGGCACGCTGTCGATCCCAATCTACCCAGAAGGCCGCCGCGCTGCCTGGATCGTCGACGGCCAGCAACGTTCGCTCGCGCTCGGTGCGGCCAAGAATCAAACGATCGCCGTGCCGGTGATCGGCTTCGTTTCCGATGCGGTCGAAACCCAGCGCGAGCAGTTCATCCTGGTCAACAAAGTGCGGCCGTTGCCGACCACGCTGATCAACGAACTGCTGCCGGAAGTGAGCGTGCTGCTGCCGCGTGATCTAGCGGCCAAGCAATTGCCAAGTGCTTTGTGCGAAGCGCTCAACACTGACCCCAATTCGCCATTCCATGGTCTGATCAAGCGCGAGTCAGACCGCGCCGGCATTGTCACCGATACCGCGCTCATCGAAACGATGAAATCCAGTCTCAAGACCGCCGCCGGGGCACTTGGCCAGTTCCGCCAGAACGGGACGGGCAACGACACCGCCGCGATGTACGACTTGCTGCTGCTTTATTGGGATGCGGTGCGCGATACCTTTCCCAACGCCTGGGGGCGTCCGCCGACCGAAAGCCGCCTGATGCACTCGGCCGGCATTCGCGCGATGGGCGCGCTGATGGATACGCTAATGTTGCGCGTCGATACAGCCCCCGACAAGGCGGCGGCCATTCGAGGGCGGCTCGCCGAAATCGCCCCGCATTGCCGCTGGACCGAGGGCAATTGGGAAGGGCTGGGCTTTGCCTGGAACGAGATCCAGTCGACGTCCCAGCATATCACCAAGCTGACCGACCATCTTCTTCATCTCGAACGCGACCTCGCGCGGGCCGCGAAATGAAGTTCATTTTCGCCGACAGCCTGGATTATGTGGACCCGGCGTTCGACTTCGTCGCTGATCGTAGCCGGGCGGAGCGCCAGCCCTATTGGGACGACGCATACCCCCATGAAATCCTGGGTTACGCACCCTATGACGGCGTGCTGGTCTCCCGCGGCATCGTCGGCGACCACCGAGTGAAGGGGAAATATACCGCAAGCCAAGCGCGCCGGTTCGAACTTGTTGGGGTCCGCAAGTTCATGCGGCTCGACACGCCGCAGTTCATGCATCTCGATATTTTCGGCGATTGCGGGGCCTTCACCTATGTCCAGGAAGATCGTCCGCCCTACACCCCGGCGGAAATGGCCGGCTTCTACGACGAATGCGGTTTCACCCATGGCTGTTCGGTCGACCATATCATCTTCGACTTCGAATCTACGCTGACCGGCATGCAGGGCGGCACTCAGGATGCCCGCGCGCGCTTCGACATCACGCTCGAAAATGCGGATGGCTTCCGTCGCGAGGCATTAGGCATGGATGCCAGTTTCACTCCACTCGGCGTTGTCCAGGGTTGGTCGCCCGGCAGCATGGCCGAAGCGGCGCGCCGGCTCGTCGCGATGGGCTATGATTATCTCGCGCTTGGCGGAATGGTCCCGCTCAAATCGCCCGATATCAAAATCTGTCTTGATGCGATCCGGGCAGTGATCCCGCCCTCGACCAAGTTGCATATCCTGGGCTTCGCCAAGGCCGACGATATCGACAGTTTCCACGGCTATGACATCGCCAGCTTCGATACAACGTCGCCGCTGCTCCGCGCCTTCAAGGACGCCAAGCAGAATTACTATCTTCCTGGCGATGGGCTGGCACTGCGCTATTACACCTCGATCCGCGTACCGCAGGCAATCGAGAACCCGAAGCTTCAACGCGCCGTCAAAAAGGGAATGTTCCGTGCCGAGGATCTGGTGCGGCTCGAGGCGCTGGCACTAGGTGCGTTGCGCGCTTTCGACCGCGGCGAAGCTGATCTCGAAGAGGTGCTTCAGCATGTGATCGTCTATTCGGCGGCGCTTGTCGAGGAGAAGCCCTATGAGGATTGCGCGGACAGTGTTGCACTCGCCAAACTCACCGAGCGCTATCGTAGGACGCTGAACGATACGCCGTGGAAGCAATGCTCCTGCGCAATCTGCCGCGACGCTTCGATCGAGGTGATCATCTTTCGCGGCAGCAACCGCAACAAACGCCGTGGGATCCACAATCTCGCGATCTACCAAGACCATATTGAACGACTGGATTTGAAGCGTGCCGTCAACCGACCTGATGACTTTCAACACCGTCTGTGCGCAGCAGAGCGATGAGCATGTCGTGCTCAGCTTCGCGGCGACAGCCGCCGACGTGCTGCGCTTCGCGAAGATCGATCGCATCGGCCGCGACGTGCAAGGCGAACTCAGCGGGTTCCAGCGGCCGCAGGTCGCCGCGCATATTCGTGAAATCCGGGACTATCTCGAAAAGCCCAATTCGGTTCTGCCCAATCCCATCGTGGTCGCCTTCACCGACGGCGTCCGGGTCGAGCCGCTCGATGGCGGGCTCGCTCGCCTGCACATCGACATGAGCAACGGCGCGCCCGGTCTGGTCGTCGACGGCCAGCAACGCCTTTCGGCGCTCGCGGATGTCGACCGCAGCTTCCAAATTTTCGTGTCGGTTCTGATCTGTCGCGACGAGGCGGAACTGCGCCGCCAGTTCGTACTGATCAACAACACCAAGCCACTGCCCAAATCGTTGATCTATGAACTGCTCCCGACGGTCGATGACTTGCCGGCGCGTCTCAGCCGCCGGTCGACCGCAGCCGACATCACCGCGCGGCTGAATTTCGAGAACACTGCGCTCAAGGGTCGCATCAAGCAGCACACCATGCCCGACGGCATGATCGCCGATACCGTGATGCAGAAGGTCATCATGGAATCGCTCACCAACGGCATGCTGCGTGAGACGATCAAGGGGCATAAGGGCGTTGAGCGCTCGGTGCGGCTCGTCTCTAACTTCTTCGAGGCGGTCAAGCAGACCTTCCATAGCGACTGGCACGGCCACACACCGGCGACCTCACGGTTGCTGCACGGTGCCGGCATCCAGGCACTCGGTGACGTCATGGAAGTGCTGGCGGCGCGCGCCGATGCGCGCTCGGTCGAAGAATTTCGTTCGGGTCTCGAATGCCTCAAAGGTAAGACTGCTTGGACCTCGGGAGACTGGAATTTCGATGGTGAAGTCCGACGCTGGAAATCGCTCCAGAACGTCAATCGCGACGTCGCGCTCCTCAAACATTATCTCGTCGGACTGGTGAAGGTCGATCAGCGCCAGCGCCGCAAAGCCGGCCCCGCGCCGCTCCTCGAACGGGAGCCGGCACGCGGATGAGCTACGCCGTCAAAGAGATTTTCAAGACGCTGCAAGGTGAAGGCGCGCAAATGGGCCGCGCCGCCGTCTTTTGCCGTTTTGCTGGCTGTAACCTTTGGTCGGGCCGCGAACAGGATCGAGCCGCCGCAGTCTGCATCTTCTGCGATACCGACTTCATTGGTATGGACGGGACCGGCGGCGGGCGCTTTGACGACGCCGCGACGCTGGCCGATGCGATCGCGATGGAATGGGGACCGTCGGTTGATATGCGCTATGTCGTGCTGACCGGTGGCGAGCCCTTGCTCCAGGTGGATTTTGAGTTGGTCGATGCGCTGCATAGCCACGGCTTCGAGATCGGAGTCGAAACCAACGGCACGCAGGCCGCACCCGAAGGCCTGGACTGGATCTGTGTCTCCCCAAAGGCAGATGCCCCACTGACGCTGACGCGAGGGAACGAACTCAAGCTCGTTTATCCTCAGGACAAGGCCATGCCGGAACGGTTCATGGGGCTCGCCTTCGACCATTTCTTCCTGCAACCGATGGACGGTGCCGATGGCGATGCCAACCTCGCTGCCGCAATCGCCTATTGTACCGATAACCCGCGCTGGCGCCTTTCGCTCCAGTCCCACAAGATGATCGGAATTCGCTGATGTTCGAACTGAGCAAGCAGTTTCGTTTCGACGCCGCACACACGCTCGATCGCATCATCCAGACTGAGTCGAGCCGGCGCATCCACGGTCATAGCTACCGCGCCGAAGTGACCGTGCGGGGCCGGCCCGATCCGGTCACCGGCATGGTCGTCGACCTCGGCGTGCTCGAAGCCTCGATGGAAGAGGCACGTGACGCGCTCGATCATCGCTTTCTTGACGAGATCACGGACCTTGGCCCAGCGACAATGGAAAATCTGTCGCGTTGGATCTGGAACCGACTGAAGCCTGTCGTGACCAACCTGTTCCGCGTCAGCGTCTATCGCGATTCTAGCGGTGAAGCCTGTTCCTATTGGGGCGAGGACGTGCCGGCATGAACGATCGCGGCGCTTTGGTCCTCTTCTCGGGCGGGCAAGATAGCGCGACTTGCCTTGCTTGGGCACTCGACCGGTTCGAGCATGTCGAGACCGTCGGCTTCGACTATGGCCAGCGGCACCGCGTCGAGCTTGAATGTCGGGATGAATTCCGCGCGTCGGTGGTCGAGGTGCGCCCACATTGGGCAGACCGGCTCGGACCCGACCACATGCTCGATCTCTCGATCCTCGGCCAGGTGAGCGAGACGGCGCTCACCCGCGACGCCGAGATCGCGCTGCGCGAGGATGGCCTGCCTAACACCTTTGTGCCCGGTCGCAACCTTTTGTTCTTCACCTTGGCTGCGACGCTCGCCTATCGTCGGCATCTGCGGCATCTTGTCGGCGGCATGTGCGAAACCGACTATTCGGGCTATCCCGATTGCCGCGATGATACGCTGAAATCGCTCCAAGTGTCGCTCAACCTTGGCATGGGCAGCAACTGCGTGCTCCACACGCCGCTCATGTGGATCGACAAGGCCGAAACTTGGGCGATGGCGGAGACGTTGGGCGGTGTGGCGCTGGTCAATCTCGTTCGTGATGCTACCCACACTTGCTATGTCGGAGACCACGCGACCAAACACGACTGGGGCTATGGTTGTGGCGCTTGTCCGGCTTGCGATCTGCGTGAGAAGGGCTGGGAGAGTTTTGTCGCGACACGCGCGGCATGACGTTCAGCCGGATCACCGGCGCGTGAGGGGGAAGAATGGCATCAGGCTTAAGCGGCTCGACGATCAAATCCTGGTTTCAATATCGCTGCGAACGCAAGACGCGATACGAAATTATGGACCCGTCCGAACTCGCCGCGGTGCCCGTGGCGAGGGATCAGCGCGAGCAGCCCTGGGCAGCGCTGGGCGTCGATTATGAGAACCGTGTCGTCGCGCGCCTTGCGCGCGACACGCGGGTTTTGCGGCCGGGACACGGCGAGGAAAGCTTGCCCGAGCGCCAGGCGATCGCCTTTCTGAAAGGCCAGGGCAGCGCGACCTATGCCGCACAGGTCAATTTGCGCCCACGTGGTCTGCCGGCCTTTGTCGGTGGCGTTGATATCAAGCTGCGCCGCTCGTTCGCCGACCTCGTCCGCCGTGACGTGCAAGACGGTCAACTCATTTTCACCGTGATCGACGTCAAGGCGACGCGCGCCGCGCGCGCGTTCCACAAGACACAGGTTGCCTTCTACGTCCTGCTGCTGCGCGCGATGCTTACAGAACTTGGTGTTCAGGCGAGTGTCGCTGCAATGGGCGAGATCTGGCGTATCCCGGATGACGGCGATGCCGAAAGCGATCGCTGGATCGTCGAGGCGTTCGCGCTCAACCCCTACCTGCGCCTGGTCGAGGATTTTTGCCGCTCGACACTTCCAGCGATTGCAGCAAAAATCGTTGTGCCCGGCCGCGATGACACTTTCTTCCACGTCTACTTCAAATGCGAGCAATGCGCCTATTTGCCGCACTGCATCGAGGCGGTCGGGCCACGTCGCACGCCGTATGTTCGCGATGTCTCGGCGGTCGCCGGACTCAGCCATGAAGCCAAGCGCACACTGCAATCGATTGGGGTCGGCACAGTTGCCGGCCTCGCCGAACTTGGGGCGGGGATAGGGCGAATCGATGGCGCGGGCTGGTCGCTGTCGCGCCGTGCCGACCAACTGGTCGCACGGGCACGCGCATTGCGCGACGACGCGGCCCTGCCCGGTACCGACCCACACACCTTCCTGATGCCGCCCCGCGCCGATGCCGCCATTTATCTGATCGCCGATAATGATCCGGTCGACGATACGCTGGTGACGCTTGGCTATCGCTATGTCGATGATGGGGGCAACCGGGAGCATATCGAGGTGCTCCCGACCGGTGACCGGGCTGCCGAGGCAAATGCGCTCGTGTCAGTATTTGGTCGGCTGGTTGCCGACCTTGAAGCGATTGACGCACATAACGCGGCACTTGGCGATCCGAGCGATCCGGCCAGTCGGTACGCACATATCTTTCTGTACGAGGCGACCGAGGCCCTGGCGCTGCAAAACGCGGTCAAACGCCATCTCGACGATCCCCGAGTGCGCACCGGGTTGCTCCATATGGTGCGGCTGTTCCCCCCCGACGAAGTCGTGCCCGAACCAGAGTTTCGCGGGATGCAGCATTTACCAGCAACGGCGCTGCGCAGCGTCGTCGAGCAGTTGTTCGCACTGCCCGTCACCGTATCCTATGATCTGCGGCAGGTCTCGGCGGCGCTCCATCGTGCCGGGCATATTGCCATCACTTACCAGCCAGCTGAAGGATTTGAGCGGCCATTCTCGGCGCTTCTCGCCCTGGATGTCAGCCGCCATCTGCGCGAGGGACGCGGCAAGGGTCCGGACACCGATGCCATCCGCGCCGATGTGTCCGCGCGCCTTGGCGCAACCCAAGCGATAGCCGACTGGCTGCGGGCCGAACATGGGCGGCGGGTGGAAGCAGGCCAGCCGCCCATGCTTCGGCTAAACAAGCAACCCTTCCGCTTGCAGGCGAGCTTCAACCCGCTCGATGCCGGCGACCTCGATGTGCTGCGCGCCTTTGAACTGCTCGAAAACCGTGCGGGCCTGCTCGACACGATGATCCGGCTGGCCCAGCCCAAGCGGGTGCGCCGTGACGCGGGCCGTGCGATCGGGCCGATGCGGTTGCTCAACGTGAGCGACAAGGGCAAATATAGCTATCTGCTCTTCGCCATGCCTCGCGAGTGCGAGGACGCCGACATCGCCGCCGGGACCATGGGGCTGATCCTGAGTGATGGCGATCCTGACTATGTGCTCGAGCCGCGGCTGTGGCGGACGCTCGGTTGCGATATCATGTCGCCGTGGAGCGGCGACGCCCCTAATCTGCTGCGGCTGCGCATGTTTCGGCCGAGTTTTAACGGCCCGAATTTTCAGGAGGTCAAGCGACGCGCCGGGCAGGATGGCTGGTGGCTTGACCAAAGCTTCGTCGATTTCAACTCGTCAAAGGCTGATGCCTTCCTCTCATTTCTTGGCGCGCAGGTGCAGCCATGACAACCCGCGACGACATCCTCTCCTTCCTGCGCGATCCCCAGGCGTTCGCGGCGACCGCCATCGATCACGACCTGTGGATCGAGGGGTTGACCGATTTTGCGATCCCATCGATCGCGGCCAATAAGGATCGCCCACTGCGTCCGGCACAGGACGCCGCTTGGCGAGGCTTGGCCGATCACCGCGCCGGACTCGTGCTCGGACCGCCGGGTACTGGCAAAACCCATCTATTGTCCTGGCTGATCACGGGTGATGGGGCGATCCGTTCGCACCACCAGCGCCCAGCGCGAACGCTCGTCACTGCCTTCACGAAGAACGCCGTCGGCAATGTGCTCGATGCGGTTGCCAAACGTCAGGCGGTCCATGATGCGCCAGCGCCGGCGCCGATCTTCTATGGCGCGCCGCCCGGCGGTGGGCTTTCCGCTGGCGTGCAACTGGTCGGCCGCGGCGATGAAGCCGATATCGAGCGGGCAGTCGCAAGCGGCCGGACCGTCATCGGCGCTACAATATGGTCACTCTATCGACTGATCGCGTCCGGCGTGCTCCCAGCCGTCGATGGCCCGACCGCACCCTTGTTCGATCTCATCTGCATCGATGAAGCGTCGCAGATGGTGCTCGGTCACGGGCTGATGGCGCTGGCCGGGATGGCACCCAATTGTCGCATCGTCGTCTCTGGCGACGACCAGCAATTGCCGCCGGTACGCTCAATGCGCTCGACGAAGATCGACGGCCGCGAGATGGGCAGTTCGCTCTACGCCTTCCTTAAATCCGCCAATGCCGCCGAATTTGCGCTTCAAGAGACGTTTCGGCTCAACGCGCCCCTAACGAATTTTCCTGAACGCAAATTCTATCCCGGCCGCTATCTTTCGGCTGCACCCAACGAGCGCCTCGCGCTGAAAGCCGACTGGCGCAATGATCTCGACATGTTGTCGCGCATCGCGCTCGATCCGGCACTGCCGATCGTCGTCCTCGTGCATGACGGACCTGCCGCAGCAACCTCCAACCCGTTCGAAGCCGGCCTAGCTGCAAAGTTGACGCTCGAACTGGCCGATCGCGTGACCGGTGTGGCCGGGCCGATCTCTCCAGCGGACTTTTGGTCGGAAACCGCAGCGGTCGTCAGCCCGCATCGTGCCCAGAATGCCACGATCCGCGCATTGATGCCGGCCGCGCACAAGCCAGACGCTTTTGTCGAAACCGTCGACCGCATCCAGGGCAAGGAGCGCGATGCGATCATCCTCTCCTATTGCGTCGCCGATCCCGAATTCGCGCTTGCCGAAGCAGAGTTCATCTTCTCGCCGGAGCGGCTCAACGTCGCTTCAACGCGCGCGCGCACCAAGCTCGTGCTGCTCATCAGCCGCCGCCTGCTCGAGGCCGCGCCGGCCGAGCAGGAGACGATGGACAAGGCCGAACTGCTCCGCGAGTTCGTCTATTCCTGCGGCTATGTCACCGAGACGGTACTCGACGGACCCGGCGGGCGAAAGGTCCGTACGCAGATCCGTGCGCGCGGCTTCGACGATGATCCGCTCGACCTTGACCTGACGCCCGATGCGGCAGTCGAGGTCGTGCTTCCGAACATGACCCCGGAACTGGAGGGGCTGCTCGCGGCGATCCGGCGGGTCGCAGCCGGCAGCGATTACGGCACCGCGACGCTTGCCCAGGTGCGCAAAGCGATGGCGCTTGCCCGTGAGCCGTTCGCCGCAGCGCGCATGCTCCACCTACTTGGCTGGATCTCGCTCGAGCAAGTCGACGGCAAGTTCGGGCGCTACTGGCGCGCCCGGCCGTTCGAGGCGGCGCGGCGGATTTATCCGACCGACATCGACACGGTGCGCGCGCGGATTGCGACCGTGGTGCGCGAGGCGCGCGCCGGCAAATATTGCTTCTACGATCGTGCCCGTGACCGCTTCGCTTGGATGTCGGAGCAGGAAGACGACTTGCTCTTGCCCGTTATCCAGACGCTGCAAGCCGAAGGCTTGCTGACCTTAGGCGCAGCTGGGGGTGCGATGACCATCGCCATGACGGTGGCCGCCTATGAGGCCGAGGAGCGTGAACCCGACGCACCATTGCCCAATCTGTCCGACGATGACTATCGGTTGCTGAACCGGCTCGAGGATATCGAGGCTGCCCGCATTAACTTCGCCATCTTCGACAGCTGGACCTCCATCACCACCTTGGCGCGCGATCAGTGTCGGTCTGGAGATGACGTGACCGCAGCAATGTCGCGGCTCGAAGCTCATGGCCATGTCATGCTTGCGAGCGAAGCCCGGGTGCGCAGCCGGGTCGCCGAGCTCGCTCGCGAGATCCGCCATGTTAAGCAGCGCTTTAAAACCGATGATGCGAGCGACCGGCCTTATCTGGTCCGCAACCTCAAGGTTGAACTACGCGATCGCAACAAGCCGGTGCGCAACCGCCCGCTGCGGGCCGTGTTCGACGAAGCAATTGCAGCGGCAAGCCCCGCCCAGGCGCAAGGCCTCGAAGGCCTACACCGTGCGCTTGCCGCGCAATGGGGCAACGGGGCCGCGCTTGCCGAATTCCAGCGCAAAGGTCTCATCCATGGCCTCGAAGCCTGGCGCGGTGAAGGACCATCCAGCATCGCCATCGCTGCCGATACCGGCTCGGGCAAGACGGAAGCGGCGGCGTTGCCGCTGATCGTGGGCGCGCTGGGTGATGCGCTCGACGGCATCGCCGGGGTTCGCGCGATCTTGGCCTATCCTCGCATCCGCCTCGCAGCTAATCAGGCGCAGCGCCTGGCCGGCTATCTGGCGGCCTCCGCCAGCATTCCCAATTTGCCGCTGCTTACGCTCGGTCTTCAGGTCAGCGACGTACCTGACAGCTTTGAAGCGATGCACGAGCGCTACCGCAAGGTCTGGCGTACGGCCGGCCCGAATGCGTTCGAATTTCCGTTCTTTGCCTGTCCGTCCTGCGGCCATGGCCTTCATCTGCGCGCCGGTGGCGGTCGCGATGGTGCAGACGCGCTGGTCTGCACCACGGGCGACTGGCGCTATGACGGTTGGATCGGCTCGAAGGCGCAGCTTCGCGACCGTCCCCCCTCGCTGTTTCTCCCGACCACCGACAGCCTGCACCAATGGATGCACGATCCGCGCTATGGCGCGCTGTTCGGCGACGATCCGCACTTCGCGCCGCCACGCGCGCTGCTCGCCGACGAGATCCACCTCTATACACATATTCATGGAGCGCAGGTCGGCATGGCGTTGCGACGTCTTGCTGCGCGCGCCGGGACTGGCGACCGGGCGATGGTGGCGATCGGGATGAGCGCGACAATCTCCGACCCCGGGGAGGCCTGGGGCCGGCTGATTGGACGGAGCGATGTCCGCACGATCAGGCCCGACCTCGAAGAGCTCGAAGCCAATCCGCGCGGTCGCGAAGTCTTCTATTTTATCCAGCCTGAAGTGGAATCACGCGGCGCAGATATCGCCGGGGCCTCTACCACCATTCAGAGCCTGATGTGCATTGGCCATGGTATGCGCCGGCGCACCGGCAATGACGGCGGCTACCGCAGCCTCGTCTTCTTCGATTCCATCGACAAGATGCGAAGGCTCCACGGCGCCTATTCCGATGCCGAGGAAGGCAAGGAACTCGCCGCATTGCGTATCTCGGACTATGGCGACGATCCGACCGGCCAGGTCCAAACGCAGTGCTGCCAAGAGCCGATCGGCTGCGATCGCTTCGCCGATGGCGAATGCTGGTGGTTTGCAGCCAACGACCCGCGCCAATGCGGAGCGAACGGGCGCCGCGTGGCAGGCAGTCCACTTCGCGTCGCGCGTTCGCCAATCTATTCGGGCACAAGCAGCGACGCTGAAGCTATCGTCAAGGGCTCCGACATCGTCTTCGCGACCTCCTCGCTGGAAGTCGGCTATGACGATCCAGACATCACACTCGTCTATCAACATTATGCGCCACAGAATTTAGCAAGCTTCATCCAGCGCAAGGGCCGCGGCGGACGCAGCATCAACGATCGGCCCACAACGGCTGTGACATTGTCTATCTATTCGCCGCGCGACAGTTGGTGGTTCCGGCGCCCCGCAGAGATGATCGCGCCCTCGGGCTTTCGCATTCCGCTTAACCCGGACAATTTTTTCGTGCGCCGCGGACAGGCGCTAGCAGCATTGCTCGATGGCATCTCGCGCGAAGTGGCACGGGGCGTTATTGTCGATCTCGACCGCGGTGTCTCGCCAGTGGTGCTTGCCCAGGCCGGATCGTTGGTCGAGGCGGTCCTCGGGCCGAATATCTGGGGTGAGTTGGGCGTCAGTGATGCTTCGACCTTTTGGAGGGCGGCGATCGCCGCGCAGCCACGAGCAGGCGGTCGATTCCTCAATGAGGTGCGTCGGAATTTCCGCTGGGCCCCCGACCTGCTCTTCGACACGATCAATCTGCCGTCGCTTGACGTCACTGGACCTAATGTGAACGGCGGGGGGGGAGAGGATATCGGCCTCGCCCTTACGACGATCGCTCCGGGCAATGCGACACGACGCTACAATGGCTCGGTGGTACATTGGCGGCCGCCCGTCGATGGCCACGCGCCCTGGCTCGCGCCAGACGATTATGCGAGCGCGCTGCGCCAAGCCCTGCGCAGCGACACTGCCGCACTTTTGTCAGAACTCCCTCTGGAAGTGCGTGCCAGTCTCGCCGGCCTCCACGAGCATCTCTGCCGACCGACTGTCGCAACGCTCCAGCAGGTCGGCTGGATGGCCGGTGCGCACTGGACGCCTGAACTTGGCTTCGACGGCAATCGCGATCCGGCAATAGTCCCGCTCGATTCGCAGGCCATGCCGCTGCGTCACGACAGCAATGCCAGCTTGCGTGGGTTCCTGCTTGTCCAGGCCGATCCCGCGGGCGCGCAACGGTTCGAAGACCAAACCCTCTCCGGTTTCATGCAGATCGACGCCCATGTTGGGGACGGGATCACCGGCAGTGCCTCGGGGCTCGAGGTCGCGCGGGTGTTCTGGGGCGCTGATGCGGAACTCAAATTCGACAGCAGGGGCGTCGACCCGCTGGGAATCTCACAAATCTTCACTGATCCGGTGACCGCGCGGCCGTTGCTGCACGGCTATCAGGTGCTGACCGAGGGGTTACGCTTCAAAGTCGATGAAGCGGCACTGTCAGGCTTCGTCGAACAGGTTCAGGCAGATTTCGCCAATGACGAAGGGCGGGGGCGCTGGCATGAGGCGCAGTTCCTTCGCTATCTCATCGAAAGTCGCAGCCGTGGCGCTGGCATCGCTGGCTACGATGCCCGGCTTGGAGCCGACATCATCGCGGCCGCTGCCAACCATTCAGCCTTCGCCTTACAATTGCGGCGGCTCGCACGTTTCTGGTCACCGGCGGCGCTCGCGACCTTGTTCGAGGATGTGCGCCAGCAACTGCTGAGCCAGCATCCGCTGATGACAGTTACCCGCGTAGCGCGTGCTGCCGCCAAACTCGGTGACGACATCTTCCACACGGTCTTGAGCCAAGCATTAAAGGAGGTTCGCGATCCCGAGGCGATGGCCGCCTATCTCCACTCAACCGTTCTCCACGCGCTGACCCTGCGCCTGAAGTTATTGGTCACACAGGTTGGTCAGGGCGACGAACGGCAATTGCTGGCTCATGCCCGGCTCCCGCTCCAGTTCAGGGCCGACGCCGATTCCTGCATCACGATCTGCGAAGCCGGTGCCCATGGCGACGGCACTATTCGCGGGGTCATCGACAATTGGCCGGGCCTGGGCGATCTCGTCGCGGCCGGCTACCTCGGTGCCTGTCCGAACGCCGACGAGGATGCGATGGTGCGCGTCTTCTGGGCGATGCCCGAACGGCATGACGCCTGGCGACTGCTCGATCCACGTGACGCCACACAGCTTGGCCTGATCGCTCGTGAAATCGCGGAGGCTGGAGGTACTGGCGCGGGCGACCGGCTACCACCCGTCCTCACCCGTATCCTGTTCGCCCAGGAGGCGGTCGAAGCTGAGCCATTCACGCTCTTCGAGATCGCCGCCGATATCGAACAGGTGCGCGAGCGCATCTTCGGACCCGTCGCGCGCCCAGTTCAGGCATGGGAACTCGCCTCCGCCGCGGTCGATGCGGCGACCAGCGGAGTTGCGCCTGTGCTTGCCCGCTTGCTGGGCGCCTATGCGGCGCTCGACCCGACCGCCGCCGGATCACTATCGCCCGAAGCGCGTCTCGCCGAACAGGTGTTCCGCGTGTCGGCGCCGCTTTGCGCCGATGGTTGCCGTAGCTGCGTCCACCAATCGAGCGACCTGATGGGTGACAGTCTGGTCCAAGCCAGCGTCAGCCGATCGCTGCTCCAGGAATTTCTTGCTAGCGTGTCGTGATCTTGAGCCGATCGAGCGCGGCATGTTCGGCGAGCCAGGCCTGAACCTTCGGCGTAACCATGGCGAGCGTCGCACGCTTGTCGGCGAGCGCGTTGATAAACTCGCCAACCTCATCCTCGCCGATCTCCGCGGCGCGTTCGGCCTGAAGCGCGTCATATTCACTCGACAGCGTGGTGACTGATGCGTGGAGTTCGGTCGCCGAACTGGCATTGGTCGACGCGATGCCCTTGCGCCCGCAGGCCATCAAACGCGGCCCAAGGTTATTGGCAACGTTCATCGAAGCGAGCAACTCGCCCAGGCCGACCAGCGGCTGGAACCGCTCATTGGCAAGGACGCGCCAATGTTCGCGCAGCGAGCGCTCCAAACTGGCGATCGCGCGGATCAGGTCATTGCTATATTCGTCGACCGCCGCGCGGAGCGCCACCGCGTCCTCGGCAGTTTCGAGCGCCTCGCCGACCGATTGCGCACAGTCGATCATCTCGTCGAGAATCTCGTGCTGCTGGGTGGGCTTGCCATAATTGATGAGGTCGGCGGTCTCGATCAGTGCGGTCATGCGCTGGATCTGGTGCCCGGCCGTGCGCAATTCGGTAATTGCTTTGGTCAGGCGCTCGCCGAGCATCCGGCGCGATACTGCGTCGGGCAGTTGCTCAAGCAGAGCCTCGGCTTCGAGAAGCGCATCACTCATTGACCGGTCTCCGTTTGACCGATCGGCGGGACCGCCGCCCGCAGCGCCGTGCCGACCGCTTTGACCTCGCTCAGCGAGCCACTGCCGCCGGCTTCCCGGACGCAGTCCAGCGCATGATTACGCAGCTCCCCGACCGCGCGTTCGCCGGTCTGTGCGACCGTCAAGATTTCCTCGAGATCGCGCGCGGGCTGCTGAGCGAGCCACGCCAGCCGCAGAAGGAGCTTAGCCGGAAGTTCTTCTTCCTCGAGCGTGAAGATGAGCGTCTCGGTCCGCGTGCCGGCGCCTTCGGCGAGACGCGCCTTCAAGCGCTGGTGCGCCTGCCGCCAAGCCTGGACCTTGTCCGCAGCAGCGCCCGGCAATTGCTCGGCAATGCCGGTGATGCACCGATCGAGCCGATCGAGATGGGTAGCAATGTCCTTGCCGCGCAGGAGCGCGGAAAGCGTCTCGCTGCGGCCCTTGATCTGCCCGAACTCGGTTCGTTCAATATGGTTGCGCTTCTCATTCCAGCTGTGGGCCAGATCGCGCGCACGCTTGTAGAGGTCTGGTACGGATCCGCCTTCGACGGGCACCGGATCGCAGCGTCCGGTCTCTCCCATCCGGATGATCGCCCCGACCAGTTCGCTTGAATCAATTAACGCGCTGCCCCCGCCGGTGCCTTTCTCACTATCGGTGAGGTTGAGACTGATCATCGCACGCAACTCGATGCGCAGTTTTTCGTGAAATCCCTTGGTCGAGGTCAGCCATTCCTGCCAGGGCGCGCTCCGCGCTGAGAAATCGCTTTCGGAAAGGCCTTCGTCGCTGAGGATGGCGCGCAACTGATCGGTGACCGGTGCGGTGACGCTGGTGACGCCCCGCAGGAAGGCCCGCGCGAGCAGGATCTGCCCGAAGGTCGCGACGTGCGACCAGCGCGTCCCGTCCTCGAGTTGAGGAATCTTGCGATCGAGATGATGCGCCAGATTGACCGACAGGCGCCGCATCATCGTAGCGAGGCTGCGCCGGTGATATTCGGCGTCGGCCAAGGACATCTTGGCATCCTGGCGGAGCGAGATGAAAGCCTCAAGGCCATTGCGCGCCCAGGCCTCGGCGGGAAGCACGAAGTAGTCGAGTTGGCGCGTCGCCGTGCCGTGAAGCTTCACCATGTCGGGCGAAATTAGCTTCTTGAACAAGGGTGAGGGCACGCCCAAGGCCCGGCTGTCGATGTCGTCAATCAGCAGCGCCAGGATATCATTCCACTTGCTGCCATTCTGGATCGGAGTATCCGGCGACCAGCTTCGGATTTCGCCGCGCCGTTGCTCAAGCTCGCTCTTGGTCGGCATCAGCCGTTTGGGCTTCGGCACCGAAACAACCGGACGGGCAGAGCCGACGGCGTTGACAGAATTGGGCTTGGGAGCCTCCTCGTCGGCATCGTCTTCTGTCGAGGTCGGAAGGATCGGCTGGACGGTGATGATTGGAGTCGGCGCCGCTGGTGACACGCTGCCGGCCTCATCCGTTCCGATCCAAGGCAGGCCAAATGCTTCATACACCGCGCGGCTCGTGCCGGCGAAGGCAAGGCCCTCACCGTCGCCGGTCGTGTCAGCGCGATCGGGGTTCGCCCAATAGGCCAGCATACGGCGCATGCGGGCACGCTCCTCGGGAGCGTCGATCCTGTTGTCGACTATCTGTTTCAGGCGCGGCGCCAAGGCAAGGTCGGCGCGGCGATCGGTCCGGAAAGCATCGGGTTCGATGAAGCTGCCCGGATAGGTGCCCGCGCCAAGGCTGTCGGGCTGCAGCAGATTGGGATTGAGGATCGCTTGGAGAATGCCGCGCGGCGTCTTCCAAGTCTGGCCGTTGTCGTTCTCCTTGAGCGCTTCGTAGAAGCGATCGAAGGCATGCGGCGTGAACGGAAACAGCCCGACGCCGCCTTCCTCGCCGAAGATTTCGAAACAGGCATCCTGCCGCGGGCAAACGATGCAGCGGTTCGGCGGCGGTGCCTCATGCCCCTCACGCGCATCGGCCAACCAGCCGTTGAGTGTAGCCGGCCCCGCGCGCACTGCTGCCAGATAGCGCACCGCGAACTGTCGGCGCGTCTCGCCCTCGCGCAAGGTCGCCACATCCTGCAAACCGTCGGTTGCCTGGCCCAAGCGCACTTCATGGGTGATACGCTGGCGGTAATTGCCCTGCAGCTTGTCATAATAAGCCGGGGTGACACCTACGACCGAAATAAGCGGGCACACTGCCTGTTCTTCGGCATGGCCGCGCGCAGCCGCGTTGAACACCAGCACGTCGATCAGACTATCGTCGAGGCCTTCCCAACTGGTGATGTCCTCGAGCAGCAACACGAGTCGCTGCTTTCGGCCGGCGAGCGCCTCGCGCACTTGCCGGAACAGGGTCTTGAGGCCCTGCGCCGAAATCCCCAGAACATTCTGAATCGCGTCGTTGCGACGCAGGTTTAGCGCGTTGATCAGCGCGATGCTGGTCGGAAATTTATCGCGGTGCTCTTCGGCCAGTTCCTCGGCCAGCCACTGCTGGTCGCGAAACGCCCGGATTGTGTCGGCCTCGCGCTCCAGGCGACGCGCCAGGTCGTGGCTGTGCGCGATCGCAGCTTGGCCGCGCAGTGGCGGGCACAGATCGCCCAGTTCCTGTATATCGAACAGATCGAACGAGGCCGTCGCCGAATTGCGGCCACCGCCTGCGCCCTCAAGCAGATCGAGAATGCGTGACGGCGCCGTCCATCCGGCCTTGATCGCGGGATGGGCAAGCAATTCGGCGGGGCAGAAGCTCTTGCACCACGCTTCGTCGGGCAGCGCCCGATCGAAATGGCCGGGCTCAAGCGTATTGGCCAGCGTGCTCAAGAAGATGTTGGCGCGGCCGCGCGAGGAGGTGTTCTGTCGCTGACCCAGATTGTCGAACAGCGGGGCAAATTCGGGCGGCAGGCGCTCGCGTAACTGACGCAGCGCGCCTTCGAGGCTTCCATCGGCGCGCCGGAGCAGCAGCTTGATGTCACTAGCGTGCGGCCAGTTGACCGATAGCCAGCGGATGAGATGCGATTTGCCCGATCCCGGCTCTCCCTGGACGACGCAGAAAGCGTGGTCACGACCTACATCCGCCAAGGTGTCGAGCACGGCCTGCTCGTTATTACCCTTGAACTCCGCGGCATCGCGTCCAGCGACGTCAAACCCTTCAATCGGGGTATGGGTGGCGAGGAAGATCGCGTCATCGCCCTCAAGCGCTTCAGTCACGAAGATCGCGCGCGCGTCCTCGCCGCGCCAGCAGGCGGTGAGCGGTGCGTTCATGACGCACTCCTGGGGAAGACGATTACGGTGGTGAAGGCGTCAATTCCGTGCGACGCATCCTCGCTCAACCGCACGCGATCGGCGGAATCGCCGCTCGGCACCAAACGCAGGCTCTGGTCGTCGTGAAGATCGCGCAGTGAAGCGCTCAGCAATGGCGACAGGCGGTTCGTGGGCGCTGGATGACCGATTCGCTGGCAGGCTTGGACGAACAAGCGACCACGGTCGAGATAGGGCATTCGCCGGGCTAGCAGTGCAACGAATTCAGCGGCCGACATGGGCGATCCCGCCGCGATCTCGGCGCGCTGGAGTTCGCGCAAAATTCGTATTGCTGGGGAAGGAAAATTCGGGGCGGACCGCTCGGTCGGCATCGGCAAGCCCAAACCAAGAAAGGCGAGCCAACGTCGCCAAGCGACGGCCTTAGTCGAGTTCATGTCCTTGCCATTGAGCCCCGCATTCGCCATTTCGGCAAATTCCTCGCGCCCGGCTTGATATATCCACTCCACGCCATTCTGCCGGTCGCTCTCGGCAATTATCCACGCATAGCCTTCGAGGATCACCGCATCGCCGTCGCCGCTGGCAAGCGCAATCAGTCGGTCATGGACCAGATCGGCGAAGCCGGCAAAGCTGCCGGGAAGCGTGGCGCGGAGACCGACCTGATCGCGTGCGCCGTCCACCAAGGCCAAGCTCAGTGCAGCATTATGCGCATCCGAAGCCAGGGTCGTCTTGGCCTTGATCTCCGCGCCGTCGCGCTCGAACCCCGGGTTAAGCAGCGCGTCATAGGTCGCGCGCTTCGACGTGCCGCCGAGCGCGGCGAGTCCGGCAACCAGCGACCACACGCGCTCCGGCGTGCCTTGTGGACTGGACAGTAACGTCATGCTTCATCCTTGATTCCGGCGAGGCCGGGAAGTTGGGCTTCGGCATAGGGTGCGTATCGAGACACCGTCTGATCGAGGCGCCGGCCGCGCACGATGCGTTCGGGGCGCGCGACGATCAGCAGCGGCGAGGAACAGCGGGCGCGAAACTCACCAGCCCGATCCATCATAATCTCGGCGGCAAGCACATCATCCGGCAATAATAGGGCAGTCGGCACATCGGCCAATCGATTATCTCCCAGCCACTCCCGTTCATCAAGCACGAGGCCCAGTCGTGTTTCCGCGTGAACCATATGCGCGGCGGTCCGGCCCGCCAATCCATGTGGCACGACAATCTGATCGATACCGGAGCGGGTCAGTGTTTCGACAAGACTGGCCAATCCATCTTCGAACTGCGGGTCGATTGGCGCGACGAGCAGGGTTTCACGCGGCAGCGCGGTGCGCCACGCTCCCGGCGTCGACCAGCACCGCTCAAGGCCGGCCGCGACTAGATGGGTGGGCGGCGTGATGCCGGTCTTGCGGCATGAGGGGCATCGGCCACAGGCCGGCGCGTAGGACTGCGGTTCGATGATCTCGAAGGCGGTTCGGGTGATGCAGGCCTTGGTCGGATGGCGCATCAGCTTGACGAAAGCGTCGAGATCGGCCCGGGCATCGGCCAGTTCGCCATCGCGCAGATCGCTGACTTTCTGCCACACCGCGTCATCGACGCCAGTGAGCACGCGGGCGTCGAGGATTTCGATCATCCAGGCAAATTCGGGCTGGTCGCCGTTTATTGGCATCGACAGCACACGCAACACGCCAGCACGCTGCATCAGTGTCAGCAAGGTCATGTTCCAGCCGCGATTCCAGTCGCCAGCACGAGGCCGCAATCCTTCGCGGAAGGCATCGAGATCAATCGTCATTTGCAGGCGATCGCCGACATATTTTCTGGCGGTCGCTGCTGCGAGCAGACCGGCCCAGCGTTGCTCGGCAAGATCCCGCGTCAGCCAGCCCGACGTGGCAAGCCCATAGGCCTGCTTTACATCACTGTCGGCTGGACCGTCGACGAACAGACAGGCGGCAAGTCCTTGGCCATTGTCGCGTGAAGCGCGTCCGATCTCCTGATACCAGCGCGCCGGCCCTTCGGGCAGGCAGGCATGGATGACCGAACGGACATCGGCCTTGTCGATGCCCATGCCGAAAGCTGAGGTGGCGACCACGACGTCGATTTGATCGGCCGCCCATTGGTCGACGATCCGGCGGCGATCCTGCGCGCCCGTGTCGCCGGTGAACAGCGCGACGCGGCAATAGCCGTGGTCGCTGTCCTGGAGTCGGGCATGAATTGCGGCAGCGTCGGCGATCTGCGTTGTGTAGATGATCGCCGGGCGAGGTGCCCGGTCGATCAGAAAATCGAGCGCCGCGTCGCGCTGGCTCTCCCAGTCATAATGCGCGACGACAACGTCATGCTCATAGCGCGGGAGCCGCGCATCGACCTCGAGCCAGTCACCATCGAGTTCCCAGGCGCTTCGGAGCACAGTGCGCGCGCTTTTGGGGAGCGTTGCCGACAAGAGGACCGCTCGGATTGCAGGATTCACTTGGCGCAATCGACCGAGCAACGCCGGTAGCCGCTGGAAATCGGGACGAAAGCCGCGCCCCCAACTCTCGACGATATGCGCCTCGTCGACGAAGATATGGGTCAGGCGCGCCTCAAGCCCAAACTCAAGCGAGGCTGGCGTCGCGGCCTCGACAAGATGGTCGAGCAACCCGGGGCTAAGCGCCTTTTCTGGCGAGAGCAGGAGAAGGGGAATAGCGCCACGGCGGAAGCCGTTGATGATTACTTCGGCCTCGGCGAACGGCGTGTCGCCAGTCAGTGCCTTGCTCGCTTCGAGGCCGCGCATGCCTGATAGCGTGCGCTCATGATCTAGCGCTAGCGCGACCGTCGGCGTGATCACGATGGCGCAGGCGCCAGCCTCAGTCTCACGCTCGAAATTGGCGGCGATCTGGAACAACAGGCTTTTGCCCGCCCCGGTCGGCATGCTCACCATCAACCCCGATCCCGGCGGCTGGGTCAGCAGCGCGCGGGTCGCGGCCTTTTGAGCGACCGTACGATAGCATTGATGCTGGCTTAGGCGGAGCAAAACCCCATCGGGTGAGGCCGGCTCATAGGCATGGCGCGGCGCGGAATCGAAGCGAAGCGCGGCCTGGCATCCGTCGAGGCCCGGCTGGTCTTCTTCATCGACGATGCGCACCGCCGTATCGGAATTGGTGCGTGCGAGACCGAATCTGCCAAGCAGCGCAAAATCATCGAGCGTGAGCGGGGCTGGGAGCCGATCAAGGTCAAGACGGCCGCCCTTCAATCGGATTAACGAGCGCAACAACGCCATTCGGTCAGCAGAGGTGGTCGTTGCGGCAAGCGCTCGCAGACAGCGGTCGATCGAGCGCGCGACCCAACTCGCGTCGCCGTCCTCCCAATCCCTACTGTCCAATGCCGCAATAGATGCCAATGCGATTCGCTCCCCCGTCATTTATCTGACGCGAAATCCGGTCTTTTCGCCAATAGAAAAATAGGGTTTTTTGGCGTCTCGCCATGAAACGGGCTGCATTGCGCGCCGTGGTCAAACTCGCGACGCTCAAAGCCATGGCGACCGTCGGGCCTACAGGCCCAGTTCCCGCCGTGCGGCGGCACCTGAACCAACTACCGGTTTCGGAAAGCACCGAAAACGCGGCTAACGTCTCCCTCTGGTCACAAGCGCCGCTCCAGATAGTAAGCCGGTAATCATTCCTTCCAAATTGATGGCGGGTTCGTGCGATACCGCATCAATGCATTAGCAGCGGCGCTACTGACCGGCCGCATCCTTCGGGACGTCAAAAGGCAAGGCCATCTGGCCATCAATGCCGACAGCACCTTCAATTGGCAGCGTTCCGCCATCACCTCCGCCAACAACGCTGGTGTCGTCAGAGCCATGCGGAGCCGGTTTGCCTCGCCGCGGTTGCATATCGCTGCTGAGGACCGCGGGCGCCTTCTTGGAGAGTTGCGGGGTTCCTTCGGCAACGCCCGGTTGCGCCCTATCGTCAGGCGAGGCGGGCGCTGGGACGTCGACATCGCGCATCTCATCGCCGGTTGGCACGGTTTCGGCGCGATAGAGATCCGCCTTCAGGGGACCGACCAGAGATGGAAGATCGGGGAGGAAGGGTTCGGCAACCTCCCGACCGACGTCGGGTGTGGCCGACCGAGGAGAAAGGCAGTCGGAACCATGAGAGACCGGATCGGTGGCAGCGTTTTCCGCGCCGTCGCCGAGTGGAGCTTCGAACCGGTGGCGGCGATCAGCGGCGATCGGACCGCTAGAAGATAGGTAACGCTTGACTGTAGAAAGGCTGATGCCGAAGTGTTTCGCGGTATCCAGCAGGCTGGCGTCGTTTTCCTTGCGCCAGGCGCGTACCTCGGCAGCGTCGCGGGCGGGTGGACGCCCGAGGCTTTTGGCCCCATTCTGCGTCGTTCCATCGGTATCAAGCTGTTTGCGCGCCAGTTCTCGCCCTGCCGCGGTTCGCTCCCGAATGATGGCACGTTCCATCTCGGCGATCTGGGCAAGGATGGCGACGATCAGATCGCCGACGCTTCCTGAGATGACGCCCAAACCTTTGACGTCGAGCGCCACTCCCTTCTCGCGCAACAGGCGTACCGTCTGCTGAATGTCGATGGCGTCACGACCGAGACGGTCAATGGCGTAGACATACAGCGTGTCCGCCTCCCGGACATACGCCATCATTTCGGCGAAGCCGTCCCGATCCCGGGCGAGCACGTGACCGCCAACTCCCTCGTCTTTGAATTCCTTGTCGAACGGACCGGCCATCGCGCTGCGCTGAGCTTCGATCGACTGCGTGCTTGTCGAAACACGGTAATATGCAATTCTCGCCACTCTTTTCCTCCAGGGTCAAATCCTACCCTGATCGTTTCGAGCTTGGCTCAAATCCTCTTTCCCTAACTTCCGGACGTTGCTCAAGCGTCCTGAAACGCACTGTCCAAAAGGTGGACCTTTTGGACAGTGCGTTTCAGATTGCCGTGCTTCAGCGGCCGCCAATTGTAACCATTGGCTCGTTCCCAATTCTCGCGCGGCGCTCCGCCTCATACTTTCTCATCATGGTTTCGAACTCGAATGTTCCGACGCGTTCGGCCGAGATGCCGAATGCGCGTGCGGTCCGGGCGCGGCTGGCCTTGTTATCATCGATCCAACGGCAGACGGCCTCTCGGAGCGCGTCGTTGACGTACTGGCGGGCCTGACGAAGATCGGCATCGACCTGCTTTGCATTCAGTCTCATTTTTCCTCCAAAGGTTAGTTCCTCTTTGGAAGATTCGAGCTTTCCCACACGCATCGCGCCTTCTGCGCTTTCCGTCGTCGAAGCAGTGCTGCCGGATTGAGATGCTTGCCTGCGCGGACTTCGCCGCACTCAGCATCCTGGATGCTGCCGTCCAGTGCGAGAATTCCCGGATGGCGGGCATACGGCCAATGTCCGCATGATCGATACCGCCGCAGACGAAACATGTTCGCGAAGGGTTTTTGCCCAGTACGGTCGGTGGGGGTGGCGTCGTTGTGCAGTCCGAACTGCTCACCGCCTCCACCCCCACCTCCCTTTACATGGGAATGAAAACTTAACAATTCGTTAACGTGCGGATCGATTTGCGACGAGCCGTTAAAAGGCGCGCTGGTTGGTGAAGACACGTCATCCGCTTTTTAACCGAAGGAGAATAGTCCCGCCTAGGAAAGCGGGAGAATGAGAATATGACCGATGAGAGCTGGACGATCCGTGCGCGGGAGGGGCATTATCGCGCCGTTGACGCCGCTTCGTATGACTACTCGATGGACTATGCCATCAACGGCCTGATGCCGGCGACCGGAGCAACCATTTGGTTCGGTGCCGGATCGACCGGCAAGACCCAGCTCCTTCTCTGGATGGCCGCGCATATGGCCGCTGTCGGCAATGCTGTCCCAGACCAATGGCTGGGGGCAGACATATGCGTTCGCGGAAACATCCTCGTGCTGACGGCCGAGGACCTCCGCGAGCACCTCCTTCAACGCATCAGCGCGATTTCCCGGCAAATGGTGAAGGAACTGGGTGGCACCCAGGAGGACGCGGCGGCCATCTGCGGCCGCATCCACGTGATGGCGTTCCTCAGCATGACGGACATCGAGTTCCCCGAACCGAACGCCTGTCTGTTCGAGCGCGGTCCAGGCGGTCGCTGGCAACCCAGTCCGGTCCTCGAGGGGGTCGAAGGCTTTCTCGAGGACTGGAACGCTCGCGTCGAGGAGGAAGGCCGACCGCATGACCGGATCGTCGGCGTCATCCTCGATTCTGCCGTATCCATGGCGGGCTTCGAACTGGCGAATTCGGAAGCGACGACGAACTTCCTTTTCTATCTGAACCGCCTGTCTCGGCGACAGAAAATGTTCTGGGCGGTGATCGGTCACACGCCCAAGGACGCCGCGAAGCGGGCAGATGACGCCGCGATCGAGCGACTACGTGGATCTGCGATGTGGTCGACCACACCGAGGACGGTCGTCGAAGTCCGCCTCGCCGGTGACGCAGAGGACATGAGCAGCGTCCGGGCAGCAATCCCCGATCTCGGGGACCGAGACATCGTCATCGTGCAGGTCGCCAAAGCCAATTCCGAGGGTGCGGACCTCACGCCCCGTGCTTTGCTGCGTCGCAAAGACGGAGCCTACGACAACATCACGTCGACCTACCCCGAGATGTTCGGCAAGACGCCGACCCGCCGCGGCGCGAAGGCCCATACGCCGGAGCTTCGCAAGGCGATGTTAGCCCTGCTAGAAGGTCTGACGGCCGGTGCACCCGGTAAGCCGCTGTCCCGAGACGACGTAAGGACGGCGTTTATGGCAGCGCAGGCTGATAATCCCATCCTCGGTACGATTGGTGATGTCGCTGACTCCCAGTCCGCGAAGTCGGCAGGCACGCTCGCCTACGAACTGTCCGCGATGAAGAAGGACGGGCTGATCGATATCAGCGCAGGCAAGATCAAGATAATCCGGGGCGTGACACCTCTGACAGAGGTAGCTGCCTGATCATCCGATGCCGGCCAGGCCGTAAAGCCTGTGTCCGGCGGCAACCGCTGTCGGTTGTCGTCGGAGGGCAAGATCGTCTGCTCGCCTTCCGGATGAAGTCTCAACCCTGGCCAGCTTGTGCATGCGCAAGCTGGCTATTTTTCTGCTCGGTACAGGAATGACGGTCGAGCGGCGTCATGCCCGTACCGAGTAAGATGCGCAGATTGGAAGGTCAGGATTGCCGTGGGTGCAATTTCACCCCGGAGGAAAATTTGGAATATCACGATCTTTCCGATCGTATCGGAGTGGCGACCTTTCAACGACAGTCCACGAGCGCGGCGTTGAGTGCTGTCGCAGTCGAAGGACAGGATGCATCGCGATCCGATACAACAGGTCCAGAACCCGAACTCGAGACCTTCGTCCGAGCTTGGGCACGCTTGGCCGCCGTGCGCGACCTGCGGGCGACCGGCCGGAGCCGGTCGGAATGAGAACGGTCATCTACGCTCGCTTCTCCAGCCAGTTGCAGAACAGCCGGTCGATCGAAGACCAGATCGCCATCTGCCGGGAGCGTGCCGATCACGAAGGCTGGACCGTCGTCGAGATCTTCACCGACTATGCGATCAGCGGCGCCGCCGGAATCACCGAGGAGCAGCGACCGGGCGTCGCCGCCATGCTGGCACGGGTAAGGCAAGGCGACATCGACCAGGTGCTCACCGAATCCACCGACCGAATCGCGCGACACCAGGGTGACAGCTACCACATCCGGGAGCAGCTCGAATATCACAACACCCGGCTGTTCACTCTGACGGACGGGGTCATCACCGAAATCAACGGCGCCATCAAGGGCCTGATGGACTCGCAGTTCCGCAAGGAACTCGGCGCCAAGATCAAGCGCGGCCAGCGTGGTACCGTGGCCAGCGGTCGCTCGCCGGCCGGCCTCGCCTATGGCTACCGGACAGCCAACCAGATGGATGCCCGTGGCCGTCCGATCCGGGGTCTGCGCGAGATCGACGAGGAGCAGGCCGAGGTCATCCGCCGCATCTTCCGCGAGTTCGCCCGCGGTCTGGCTGCACGGACGATCGCCGCCGGGCTCAATGCGGACGGCATCAAGGGGCCTCGTGGATCGCATTGGCGAGCTTCAACGATCAACGGTGACGGGCGACGTGGTAACGGCATCCTGCGCAACGAACTCTATGTCGGCCGGCTGGTCCACAACCGCACCAGCAAGGTGCCCGAGCCAGTTTCCCGAACCGTCCGCATCCGCGTCAACGTCGTCGAGGACCGGGTCGTCCATTCGGTCCCCCACCTCCGCATCATCGACGACGAGACCTGGGAGGCGGTTCAGGCGCGGCGGCGGTCCTATCATGGCGTCAAGCTGCACCGAACCGTCCGTCCGCGTCGGATGCTATCGGGTCTAGGCGTCTGCGGTCTGTGCGGCGAGGGCTGGATCGTCATCGGGACCGAGCGATGGGGCTGCACCAAGCACAAGTCGGACGGCAGTTGCACCAACAACCGGCAAATCACGACCGAACATTACGAGCGTCGGGTGCTGGCTGCCTTACGCCAGCGGATGCTCGACCCGGCGTTGGTCGAGGTCTTCGTCCGCGAGTACCACGCTGAATATGCCCGCCGTGCCGCCGACAGCCGCCGGGACGAAGCGCGTCTTCGGAAGCGCCTGACGGCCGCACAGGGACAGGTGAAGCGCTTGGTCGCCGCCATCGCTGCTGGCGGTCAGGAGTTCGCAGACATTCGCGAGGCGCTCGCCGAAGCCCGGGCCGAGCAGGACGCCGCCGAACGCGCCCTCGCCGAGCTGGAGGCAATGCCCGTCGTCGCGCTGCACCCCACGGTCGCCGCTGACTATCGCGCGCAGGTCGAACGGCTGAACGAAGCGCTCGCCGATCCCGAAGCCCGGCTGGAGGCAATCCCGGCGCTGCGCGAACTGATCGATCGCATCGTCCTCACACCCAATCCGGACGGGCGCGGTGTGCTGCTGGAGGTCGAGGGACGGTTAGCCGCGATCATCGATCTTGCCAGCGGCAAGTCGGCTCTGGAGGAACGGCTGTTTGTTATGGAGCGGGTGAAGGGAATCGAACCCTCGTCGTAAGCTTGGGAAGCTTCTGCTCTACCATTGAGCTACACCCGCGGATCAGCGGAAGATCGCTGATCGGAACGCTTGCGCAATTCCGGCCTGCCGGCTCCGTGCCACGTTTCGGGCGGTATCGTCAACATGGATAACACCGAACGCGACGCAAGCACGCGCCAGCCGGAAAATGACTGGCGCATGTGCCGGGCTTACATGTCCGCCGCCGTCGGCCGCACAATCACCTCATTGATGTCGACGCCGTCGGGTTGTTCCAGGGCGTAGCGGACGGCGCGTGCGATGGCGTCCGGGGTCAAGGCCTTTTGCCGCCACCCCTGCAAGGCCTTGGCGACATCGGGATCGGTGATGTCATGCCCGAGTTCGGTCGCGACGACGCCCGGCGAGATCAGGGTGGAGCGGATTTCGTCATGCTCCTGCCGCAACCCCTCGGTAATCGCGCGCACCGCGTGCTTGGTGCCGCAATAGACCGCTGCGGTTGGCAGCACGACATGCGCCGCCACCGATGCGACGTTGACGACATGCCCGGATTTCTGCGCGACGAAGCGGGGCAATACCGCCGCGATCCCGTTAAGTACCCCGTGGATGTTGACGTCGATCATCCGCTTCCACTCATCGCGCTTCAGCGCCGCCAGCGGCGACAGCGGCATGACGCCCGCGTTGTTCACCAGCACGTCGACCCGCCCGAAATGCGCCTCCGCCGCCATGACGAAGGCATCGAAATCGGCGCCGTCAGTCACATCCAGTTCCCGCCACGCGACCGTCTCGCCGAGTTCCTCCGCCAGTGCCTTCAGCCGGTCGCCACGGCGTGCACCGATGAAGAGCCTGGCGCCGGTAGAGGCGAGTTCGCGCACCGTCGCCTCGCCGATACCGCTCGATGCGCCGGTGACCAGCACGACCTTGTCCATGTTCCGCGTCATGATGCTTCCTTCCATAAAGGTGACGCTGCACATGGTGCGGTGGCCGCGAGAAGCGGTAGAGCGATCGTCCAGACTGATTGCCCGATCCTCCAGAACCGATACAAAGCCGCTTGCAGGCGCGGCGGGCCTCGCCGATCACAGGGCGATGGATAACGTCGTCGAACTTGCCCGGATCATCGACCGTCATGTCGTTGGATCAGGTATTTGCACCACGATCATGCCGCATGTCTCGCTGATCCGCGCCGATCAGCCGAGCATGCCGACTCCCGCAGTGTACGAGGCTTCGCTTTGCCTGATTGCACAAGGGTCGAAGCGCGTGTCGATCGGCGAACACAGCGTCGTCTATGATGCCGCCCATTATCTGCTCGTCTCGGTCGATCTGCCGCTGGTCGGCCATGTCATCGATGCCAGCCCCGACGCGCCCTATCTTTGCTGCAAGATCGATCTCGACACCGCGATCCTCGCCGACCTGATGGTGGCGGAGGGCGGCAGGATCGCCGATGCCGACCTCCCGGTACTCGGTGTATATCCCAGCGACCCCGACCTGATCGACGCCGCCTGCCGGCTCGTCCGGCTGCTCGACCGGCCGGACACGATCCATGCCCTTGCGCCACTGATCGAGCGCGAAATCCTGTACCGCCTGCTGGTCGGCCCGCATGGGTCGATGCTTCGCCGCGTCGCGACCGCGGGCAGTCATCTCAATCAGGTAAGCCGCGCGATCGCCGCGATCCGCCGCCGCTTCGACGATCAGATCCGCATCGAGGACGTGGCCGCAGAAGCAGGCATGAGCCCGTCCTCGCTCTATGCCCATTTCAAGGCGATCACGCGCATGACGCCGCTCGAATTTCAAAAGCAGCTGCGGTTACAGGAGGCGCGTCGCCTGATGCTCGCCGACGGTGCGACCGCCGGCACCGCGGGCTACGCCGTCGGTTACGAAAGTCCATCGCAGTTCAGCCGCGAATATCGCCGCCTGTTCGGCGCCCCGCCGCGGCAGGACGTTGCACGCCTTCAATCCGCGCCCGCCGCCGGTATGGCACTATAGGTAGGGGACGGCAGCGCGCCCCCCCACGGTCAGGACAGCTTTGCGCGCAGGGATAAGCCGCTGGAACGCTGCCGTGCCATGTCCTTGGCGGCGCGCAGGCCCAGATAGAGCAGGACCACGCCCAGTTCCGGTGTCAGCATCTCGGCGAACGGACGCCGATCGCTGATGACCAGCAAGGGGAAGCACATCAGGAAGACGACCAGGGCCGCGACATGGGCCGGAAATTCCCGCCGGTCACCGCCGTAGCGATAGATGACATAGGGCATCCAGCGACCGATGGCGTGACTGACGCACAGCAGCGCACCGACGGGTCCGGTGGGCAGCAGCAGCGCATAGCCCAATGTCCGCTCGACCTGCAGCACCAGCATCGGCACGAAGCGCATGCTCGGTTGCAAGGCGTTGAACCACACGAAGGTGGCGCGCGTAACCCCGATCAGCAGCATGGCGAACAGCCAGTTCCGCGCGAACATCCGCAGGTCGGCGATCATGCCGCCGCTGCCGTCGACGCCGATTTGGCCCAAAGTTTCCACCCCGGCGCCAAGCCCGGCCAACACCAGTCCGAACGTCCATGCCCATCCCGGCCGGAAGTTCTTGCTGTAACGAGCGAATTCGGGGCTGACGACCGGCTTTGCCTCTTTCGCCAGGCCGACGCGATCATTGTCGAAATAGCCGATCTCATAAACTGCGAAGAACGCCAGCAGATAGAAGCCCAGCGCCACCGAAAATGGCAGGATCGCCGGGCTGAACAGCGCAAAGGCCAGCCACAACACGGCATAGTCATAGCCGAGCAGGCCGTTCAGCAGGTAATTCTCCTTCGGGCGCTTCACCTTGGAGGTGTAGGCGAGCGGGATCATCGGGGTCAGTCCGGCCTGTTCGTACACGGCCTCGGGCCAGCGGACGTAGAAGCCATGTGCGCAGGCGTTGCAAAGATCCTGATCGACGAAATTGTCGGTGACGACGATGCTCTGCGTCAGGGCGTCGGTGCCGATTGCGCGTTGCAGGGCACAGCCCTTGCCGATCGCGCGCAGGCGCGGCGCATCCCGCAGGGACGAGGCGACGACGACCTCCATCTTGGGGTCGATGGCCGCTGCTAAAGGCTTTACGATGAAATCGAAGCCGTAGGTGGCGACGATGATGCGGTCCGGGCAAATGGCGGCGATGTCGCGCAACAGGCTTGCGTTCAGGTAGGCGGGCCCGATTCGTGCAGCATGTTTACGCCATGCCAGGATGCTCCATGGCGAGACGAGTACCACCGCCCAGATGCGGATCCAGTCCCGATAATAATCGGGATTATCGCGCGAGATGAGCCGCCACGGCTTCAACATCCCCAGGATCTGCATGACGATGGCAACAATGACCGAAGGGCGCGCGAAGCGGATGAACTCTTCGGTGGAATTCCTCAGCCACAATGTCTCGTCGAAATCGAGTACCGCAAAGGTCGGCTGGAAATCGACCTCCTGAAGGCGTTGCGCAAGATCGGACTCGTCCGTCCAATCGGGTACGATAGCCGGCTTTGCCATGATCGACTCTCTTTGAAGCGCGAAGGAGATCCGGCCACTTCAGTCCGGACACAAAAGCACAATAGCCGATCCTGTTGCACCGCTTCACCGATCAGGCAACCTTGAAGCAAAGCCTGGAAATGTTTTGTAACCCTGCCCGGTAGATTACTCAATTATTGACGAGGCCGTTATCCCTATCGATCTACGCGCGCGGTCACCACTTTTCTACATGATGCCCCCATCGGAGTATTATGCGGATGTTCACCGCGACCCGGTAAGTCCGTTCCGCGATGCTTGATCCGACTAACGCCACCTGCCCTCCAGCATGGACAGCAGCAGTTGCGGATAGCTCCATCCATCCGCGCGTGCCGCGATCGCAGACAAACAGTCCTGATCGTCGCGCCCCGGCCTGCCCGGCCCGGTCATGTTCGGCTTCATGTTCAGATCGAACAGCCTGAACCCTCCGGCGGCTCCTGCGCGACAATCGATCCGGATCGCCGCGCGAGCGTCCACCCGCTCCGCTGCCGCGACGCATGCGTCGATCATCGCCACGACGTCCCGATCACCCAGCCGGCCGGCGGCCATCGCCACGCTGTTCGCGGCCACAGGCACATCGCCGTTATACGGGGCAACACCGCCGCGCTGATCGAACCGGCAAACGGGACGCAATGCCCAGTGCCGGTCGTGGTGCGTGCCATCCGGCGCCGACGATGACGGCGGCATGACGGTAACGGTCACCTCCTCGCCGTCCAGATATTCTTCAACCATCAGGAGATCGCCGAAAGTCGCCTTGTCGATCAGCGCGGTCGCTGCCACCCGCAGCGCGGCAGGGTCGGCCACGCGGGTCACACCCTGGCTGCCGCGCCCGCGCACCGGTTTGACGATCAAGGGAAAGTCGAGCCCCTTCCCTGCGATGATCGCGTCGACATCCGCCAGCGCATGGACGCCGTCGCGCGCGGTGCGGGACAGGAGAAAGGACCGGGCGACCGGCAGTCCGGCGGCGGCCAGCATCCGATTGGTGTCGAACTTGTCGTCATAGGCCTGCATCGCGGCCGGAAGCTGACCGACGATCGCAACGCGCCCCAGCGCGTGTTCCAGCGGATGGCCTTCGAACAGGACCGTGTTCGCCCACAACGTGTCCGCCCCCGCGTCGATAGCAGCCGCGATGCCCTGCGGCGTATCGGGAAAGACCCAGTCCAGCGCGGTGGCCGGATCAGGTGATCCCGTTGGCACGATCACCCGCTGCCCTGCCCCCATGAGCGCAAAGGCGATATCGGCCCCGCCATCCGAATAGCCGCCCGGCTTGGCATCCTTGCGCAGACCATCGATAACGGGCGGCGGCAACGCCTGGTAGAGGATCGCCACGCTGGCGGCCTGTGCGGGACGATTGATCATGTTGCCTTCCTCGTTACTCGTCTTGGCTGCTCCGTGGCGCCCTGAAGCCAGGCGCGCAACAACATGGTGACCTCGCCGGGGCGTTCGATCGGCGCAAGGTGGCCGCAATGCCGAAGGATGTGGAAATCTGCCCCCGCGATGCGCTGGGCAAGGGCCGCCGCATCCTCCGGCAGGCAGATGCGGTCGCGGTCGCCCACGGCCACCAGGGCGGGTATGCGCACCGCCGCGATCGCCGGGTCGAGATCGGGACGCGCCAGCAGGGCGCGTTGCTGGCGCTCGAACACATCCGCCCCGACGCGTTCCACCATGGCCTGGACGGGACCGCTGACGATCGGCGTCAGCATCGGATCGGCATGGGGTGCCGTGGCGAGCAGTCCCTGCTCCCCTACCGTTCGCACGCGCATCTCCATGCTCGCGCGCGTGCCGAATAACGCGACGCGTTCGATCCGATCGGGCGCCTGACGGATCATCTCCAACGCCACATAACCGCCCAGGCTGACCCCGGCGACCGCCATGCGGGGCGGCGCATGCGCCAGCACGCGTGCGGCCATGCCGGCCAGCGTGTCGTCGACGGTCAGATCACCGAGCTCGGGATGCGCGACATCGCCCAGGTCGACGACCTGCCTGGCCCAGAGCTGCCCATCGCATCCCATGGCGGGAAGCAGGACCAGAGGCATCGGCTTTCGGATCATGACGGGGTCTCCGGACGGTAGGCAAGTGGTGCGGCAACGAGAACAAGGGCGACGCGCGCCAGATGGGTGACGACAACGACGCCGGGCTCCAGCGCAAGGCTGAGCGCCACCATGCTCATCTCCGCCAATCCGCCGGGCGAATAGGCAAGCGCGAGCAGCGCCACATCCAGCCCCGTTGCGCGCCCGATCGCGGCCGCACAGGCGAAGGTCAGGGCGAGAAGGATCAGCGTCGATCCCGCGGCGAGCGCCAGGATGCGCAGAAAGGCGCGCAGCTTCAGCCCGGCGAACCGGCAACCGATCGTCGCCCCCAGCCCGACCTGGGCCGCGGCGAGCAGCCAGACGGGCACCCGAAAGTCGGTCATCCCCGTCGCGTGCAGGACGGCGCTGACCGCCAATGGCCCCATCAGGTGCCAGGCGGGCAGACGCAACACCCGGCCCAGGACCAATCCCAGCGCAAGGCTGACCCCGCCCCACAGGAGCAGCGACGGCTCCGGCCAGGGCGATGCTGCGGTGACGGAGGGGGCAGCGGCGACGCCGGCCGGGGCATGGAAATGACGGATGACGAACGGCAGGATGAACACGACCAGGAAGATGCGCGCGCCGTGGATCAGGCCGATGGTGCGTTCGTCGGCGCCCCGCTCGGCACCCATCACCACCATTTCGGCGATCCCCCCGGGCATGCCCGCAAAATAGGCCGTCGCGGGATCGAAGCCCGCAATCCGCCGGAACCATATCACGCACAGCAGGCCGGCAACCGCCAGAAATACGGGGAGCAGCAACAGCGGCAACCACCATGCGCGGGCCAGCGCCAGCAGGCCGGGATGAAAGGAACTGCCCAGCACCACGCCGATCACCGCCGCCATCGGTCGCCGCGTCGCGCTACCGGCGGCGACCGGCAGCCGGGCGATGCTCGCCACCGCACAGGCCGCCATCGATCCCAGCACCCAGGGCAGCGGCGCGCCGATTGCCGCAAACACGCCGCCGCCCGCCGCACCCACCGCCACCGCCGCAAGGAAGCGCAGCGTCACTGCGGCGACATCGGCCCTTTGCGCGCGTTCCGGCATCATCCTGCTCAACTGACGAAGGGAAAGGCCAGCGCGACCATGCCGATCACCGTCATCACCGCACATACCAGCGTGGCCGGGACCAGCGTGAAGCGCTGGTGATCGGCAAGGTCGATACCGGCCAGGCTGACCAGCAGATAGGTGGAGGGAACGAGCGGGCTCAGCAGGTGGACAGGCTGACCCATCAGCGAGGCGCGGGCGATCGCCATCGGCTCCACCCCGTAATGGGCGCCCGCTTCGGCCAGGATCGGCAGCATGCCGAAATAGAAGGCGTCGTTGGAGATGAAGAAGGTGAAGGGCAGGCTGAGCGCTGCGGTGATCGGGGCCATATAGGGGCCGAGTACGGGCGGGATGAGTCCCACCACCTCCTTGCTCATCGCCTCCACCATGCCGGTGCCCGACAGGATGCCGGTGAAGATGCCCGCCGCGAAGATCAGCGACACGACCGACAGGACGTTGCCGGCATGGGCCGCGATCCGCTCCTTCTGCTCGGCGACCTGCGGATAGTTGACGATCATCGCGACAGCAAAGGCGAGCATCATCAGGACCGACAGCGGCAGGATGCCCAGCACCAGCCCGGCGAGCAGCGCGATGGTCAGTGCGGCGTTGAACCAGCGCAGCTGCGGCCGCCGAGCCTCCGGAAACTGCGACACGGCCATGCCGGTGAAGCTGGTCGGCTCGTTGGCGCGGACATGGCCCATGCGCGCCCGCTCCCGCCGGCCGAAATACACCGCCAGCGCGATCAGGAAGGCGAGGCCCGCGATCATCCCCGGGATCAGCGGCAGGAACAGGGTGGCGGGATCGAGCTTCAGCGCACTGGCGGCGCGCGCGGTCGGCCCGCCCCACGGCGTCAGGTTCATGATGCCGCTGGTGCTCATCAACAGGCAGCACAGATACAGCCGGTTCATCTCGTACCGCTTGTAGAGCGGCAGCAGCGCGGCGATCGTGATGATGTAGGTCGTCGATCCATCGCCATCCAGGCTGACCAGCGCACACAGCACGACGGTGCCGATCAGGATCTTCAGCGGGTCGCCGTGCACCACCCGCAGCAGGCGGTTGACCAGCGGATCGAACAGGCCGGTGTCGGTCATGGTCGAGAAGAACAGGATCGCGAAGAGCAGCATGACCCCGGTCGGCGCCAGGTTCTTGATACCGTCGATCATCATGTCGCCGACGCCGCCGGCAAAACCGGCGATCAGGGCGAATGCGGTCGGCACGACGATCAATGCGACCAGCGGGGTCATCCGCTTGGTCATGATCAGCGTCATGAAGGTGGCCACCATCAGGAAGCCGAGCAGGGCGAGGTTCATCGCATGGGTATCCGTGATGGGGGGATCAGAAGGTGACGGCGATGCGGCCGCTGAGCGTCTGGCCGTCATCGGGACCGATGAAGCGGCCCGACAGATTGTCGGTGTGCCAGTGGATCGCGTTCACCTGGAAGCGGGTGAAGCTGTTCAGATACCAGTTGGCCCCGATCGTCGCGGCCCAGCCGTCGCCGCCGGTCGCGATGTCGCGGAACGACAGGTTCTCGTACCGCGCGGTCAACTCGATCGCGCCGGGCCCGCCATCGAAGATGGGACGCAGGACACGCGGCTGGCCAAAGCTGCCGAGGCGCGGATTGTACGGCGGCAGGTCGCCGGTGATGAACCAGCCACCCGATACGCTCCAGGCGCGCGTCTCGAAATCCTCGCGCCCGCCGTCCAGCCGGGCGTGTCGCTGCCCCGCTTCCACCATCAGCCAGGTCGGGCCGACATAGCCGCCCAGTTCCGCGCCGTAACCGGTGGTGCCGGTGCCGCCCGTCACGGGGCCGGTGGACAGCCGCAGGTTGCCGTTGAAACGACCCCCGATCACGGTGTTGCGTGTCAGCGTGCCGGTGCCGGGCCGCAACGCCTCGTCAAAGCCCCAGAGCCCGAGGTGAAGCACGTTGCGGTCGGTCTTGACCGGGTTCCAGTGCGCGCGGCCGAGCACGGTGCGATTGTCGCTGCGCGTCTGGTCGCCATCGATCCGGTCGCCGGTCACCGTCAGAGAAGCATGGCCGGTTTTCCAGAACAGGCGGGGCATGATGCCCAGGCCGTAAAAGGCACGCTGCGGAATGATCGCGGTGGCGACCACGGTGCGTTCCAGGAACGGCGTCGAGTCCGACCCCGTCGAACCCTCGAAGCCGCGATCGTTGAACAGGTGCCCGGCGCGCATGTCATAGTCCAGGCCGGGCCTGATCTGGTTGCGCCACCCGACAAAGGCGGTGACGATATCGACCTCGTTCTCCGAAAAATCGCTTTCGAACTGGTAGAAGAAGTGCGGCCCAACCCCGCCTTCCAGCCCGAGGCGCAGGGCGCGCATGCCGGTGGTGGTCAGGTTGCGGTCGGCGTAGCGCGAGCCGAAGGTCGTGCTGACATCGGTCAGGATGCGCCCCCGCGGCTTGAAGGTGAACACCCCGTCTGCCGAGTGGAAGACGGGCAGGCCCGCCCCCCATTCGGTGGTGACGCCCGCCACATTGTCCGCCGCGGCCCGCGCCCGCGCCACGTCGCGCTCGGCGGGTCCGGGCGGCACGAGCTGCGGCGCGAAGGGCCGGGTGACGATCTCCGGCGGCTGGACCGGTTGCTGTTGCGCGACCGCGACCGGCGGCTCGGCGGCCGCGACAGGCGTCCCTGCCCCCTCCAACCGCTCGATCCGCGCGCGCAGCGCCGCGATTTCGGCGGCCTGTTCCCGCACCAGCACCGCCAGATCATTCTGCGTCGGCGCCTGCGCGAGCGACGGGGTTGCGGCAACCAGCGCGATCAGCGCGCAGCCGGCGGATATCACCTTCATTTCACTTTTGCCCCTTCGGCGAGGATCGCCTGCCACTGGCTGAGGAACCGGCGGCGCTTGATCGTATCGAGGTTGACGAGAAGCTGTGGGCCGACCCGGATCGGCCGGGCACGCTCCGGCCCCAGCCGCGGCGCCGGCACATCGGCACGCACCGGCAGCAGCCATTGCTGCCCCAGCAATCGCTGGCCGGGACGCGACAGCAGGAAGTCGAGGAACAGCTTGGCCGACGCCGGCCTGCGTGCATCGCGCGTGACAAAGGCGATGCGCGACGCGACAATGGTATAGTCGCGTGGGAAGACTACGCCGATCCGGGGATCGCGCCGGGCCCGCGTCAACGCATAGGGGCCGACCACATTATAGGCGATTGCCGCGCGACCGGCGGCCACCGCATCCAGCATCGGTCCGGTCGTCCGCGCCAGCAGTGGCCGGGTGGCCGCAATGGCCTGAAGCAGCGAGCGTGTATCGCGCGTGATCGACAGGTCTTCGGTCAGGTAAAGATAGCCGACGTTCGATCGGGCGGGATCATAGGTGGCGACGCGGCCGGCAAGCGCGGTTCGCCGCGTGCGCAACAGGCGCTCGAACGCCTCATGCGTCCGGGGCACCTGCGCGGCCGGGATCAGGCGCCTGTTGTAGACGAAGCCGACGGGCTCGGCAGTCACCCCGTAGCCCATGTTCTTCCACACCGCCGCAGACGGCAGCGCGGGCTTTTCCGGACTTTGATAGGCCTGGGCATAGCCGTCGTTGATCAGCTTGGCCTGAAGGTCCATCGCGGACGACCAGACCAGGTCGGCGGTGGGGCGCCCGGCGCGTGTCTCGGTCAGGAAACGGCGGTAGATTTCCCGCGACTCCAGATCCTGATACTGGATGGCGATACCGGGATAGACGCGGCGAAAGGCGGCGATCACCGGTGCCATCGCCGCGGCATCGGCATTGCCGTACACGCGCGCGCCACGCTCGGCGCGCGCCGCCGCCACCAGCGTGTCATAGGATCGCGGATAGCCCGCCGGGCGCTCCGCCGACGCGGCCGACGCCAGCACCGACCCCAGCAGCAGCAATGAAAATCCGTAACGCATCTTCCGGCTCCTCTCGCTCCCCGCCTCTTTGTTCGGGTAAGCTGATCGCCATGCGCTATAGGGCCAACCTGTCATTCACCTTTCACGCCGGAGCCGAGCGTTGCGCATCCTGATCGTCGAGGACGATGCACCGCTGGCCCGCGGCATCGTCGCGCTGCTCCGCGGTTCCGGGCATGCGGTCGATCACGTCGCCAACGGCGCGGACGCACTGGCGGTGATCGCGGACGAACCCTATGCGCTGGTGATCCTCGATGTCGGCCTGCCGGGCGTCGATGGGTTCGAGGTGCTGGCCACCCTGCGCCGACGCGGGGAGCGCGTGCCCGTGCTGATGCTGACCGCGCGCGACGGGCTCGACGACCGGGTGCGCGGGCTGGACCTCGGCGCGGACGATTATCTGCGCAAACCTTTCGCGCCGGAGGAGCTGGAGGCCCGCATCCGCGCGCTCGGCCGGCGGCGGGGCGGCGACCCGACGCCGGAACTCCGCATCGGCACGCTTGCGCTCAATCGCTCGACCGGCGAGGCCCGCATCGGGGAGCGCGTGCTGGACCTCCGGCGACGCGAATGGGCGGTGCTCGATGCGCTGGCGACTCGCGCCGGCCAGATCGTCCTGCGGGAAGTGCTGCAGTCGGAGGTGTTCGGCTTCGATGAACCGGTCGGACCCAATGCGATCGAGGTGAACGTCGCCCGGCTGCGCAGCAAGCTGTCTCCCGATGGGCCGACGGTGCGCACGATCCGGGGTGTCGGCTATATGCTCGATGCCGGCTGACGGCGCGACCCATGCGCTGGCGCTGCGCACCCGGTTGCTGGCGGCGATCATCGCACCGCTGCTGGGCATCGCGGTGGCCCTCGGTCTGGCCGGGGCGACGCTGATCGCCGATGTCGTCCGCCGCACCAACGACCGCGTACTGGGTGGTGCGCTCGGTGCGATTGCGGAAACCGTGCAGGTCGAACGGGGCGAGGTCACGCTCGACCTGCCGGCGGCGGCCTTCGGCATGCTCGAAAACGCCGAGCGCGATAATGTCTATTACCGGGTGAGCGTGGGGTCGCGGCTGCTCACCGGATATGCCGACCTGCCGCCGCCGCGGGCCAGCGATCTAGCGATCGACGTGCCGCGTTTCCGTTTCGGCCGGTACCGCGATCAGGACATCCGCATCGCCGAGGTGCGGCGCGCATTGCCGCGTATCGACGTGCCGGTGATCGTCCAGGTGGCGGAAACGCTGGGCAACCGTGTGGCGCTGCGGAACCGCCTGCTTGTCGCGCTCGTGCTGGGCGAGGTCGCGTTGGTGGGCATGGCGATGCTGCTGATCCGCCCCGCCCTCGCCTGGAGTCTGCGTCCGCTCGCCCGGCTGCGCGGCGCGGTCGCCGCCCGCGACACGCGCGCGACGCCGGACCTTTCCGCCATCGAGGCGGGACCCTTGCCGACCGAATTACGGCCGCTGGCGGACGCGTTCAGCAATCTTCTCGCCCGATTGGACACCGCGACGACCGGGGTTCGGCGTTTCACCTCGGATGCCTCGCACCAGATGCGCACGCCGCTCGCCGCGCTAAAGGTGCAGGTGGCTCTGGCCCGGCGTGGCGACCCGAACGCGCTGAAGGAGATCGCCGACACCGCCGATCGGCTGGAGCGTCTCGTCACGCAGTTGCTGGCGCTGGCGCGTGCCGACGAGGGGGGCTCTGCACCACCCCTCGAACCGGTCAGCCTGCGCGAAGTGGCGGTGGCCGTCATCAACCGCAGGATCGGCCAGGCCATTGCGGCCGGCGTCGAAATCCATCTCGATGCAACGCAGGATGTCGAGATTGCGGGTTATCGCACGCTCTTGTTCGAGATGATCTCCAACCTTGTGGACAATGCCATCCGCTACAACCACGCCGGTGGCATGGTGACGATCGCGGTGACGTCCGATCCGCAGGGCCCGAACGTCATCGTCGCCGACGACGGTCCGGGCGTGCCCGACGCCGATCTCGATCGGCTGGGCGATCGCTTCGTCCGTCTCGCCGCCGGCGCAGGGCCGGATGGCAGTGGGCTCGGCCTCGCCATCGTGCGCTCCGCGGCGCAGCGGCTGGGCGCGACCGTCACCATCATCAACACCCACCCCGGCCTGCGCTGCACCCTGCACTTCGCGCCCTAAGGCGTCACCTGCCCGCGTCACCGGCCCGCGTCACCGGAGCGTCGCAACGATCCCCGCCATCTCGAACACCGTCGCCTGCGCATCCAGCGACAGGCCCCGCGCCGCGCCCCCCAGATCGCGCGCCGCCGCATACCCGTCCAGCGCCACCCGCAGCGCCATCCCCTCGCGCCGACGCGCCTCCCCCGCGATGAAGGCCGGCACCCGCTCCAGAAACGCCTCGTATCGCCGCTGCGCCGCCTTGGGCGCCAGCGCCTTCGCCAGCTTCGCGCGCATCGCGTTGCTCGGGTCGCCCGTCGCCGCGATCGCCGCGATCGCTGCATCCAGCCCCGGCAGGTCCAGCCCCGCAAAGCGCAGCGCCTGCCCCGGCGCCCCGTCCGCCGCACGCACCAGCGTCGCGATCTCCTCCTCGTCCGCCTCGGGCAGCTGCTCGCGCAGCACCTGCCCCACCGCCTCATCCTCCAGCCGCTCCAATCGCAGCACCCGACACCGCGACCGGATCGTCGGCAACAGACGCCCGGGCGCATGGCTGACCAGCAGGAACACCGTACCCGCGGGCGGCTCCTCCAAGTTCTTCAACAGCGCATTGGCCCCGCCGCGTTCCAGATCGTCGATCGCATCGATCAACACGACGCGCGCCGGCCCCATTGCCGGTGCCGTGGCGAACATCGGCTGCAACGTGCGCACCTGCGCGATCGTGATCGACCGGGCCAGAGCCTGGTCCGGCTTGTCCGCATCCTTGGGCAGACGCTGGAGAACCCGAAAATCGGGATGCGATCCTGCTTCGAACAGGCTGCGGCTGGGATGGCCCGCCGGCACAGACAGCCCCGGCGGCAGCGCCCCCTGCCCGCTCGCCCCCGCCAGCAGGCGCAGCGCCGCCACCCGCGCGAAATGCGCCTTGCCGACCCCTTCCGGACCGGTCAGCAGCCAGGCGTGATGCAGCTTCGACCCGGCCAGCGCCGCGGCGAACGCGTCCTGCGCCGCGGCGTGGCCGATCACCGCGTTCATCAGCCGAAGAGCGAGGTCAGCCCGGACCAGGCACGGCCGAAGAATCCCGCTTCGTCGACATCCTTTTCCGCGACCAGCGGCAGGCGCTGCGCAGGCATGTCAGGGGCGGTGATGACCAGATCGGCAATGTGCTGGCCCGCCTTGATCGGCGCCTTGACGGGCCCCTGATAGACAACCTTTGCGCCCAGTTCGGGCGCCAGACCGGCGGGCAGCGTCACCGTCAACGCGCGCGGCGCGATCAGGCCCACGCTCGACGATGAGCCGAGCTGCACGTCCGCCTCGGACACCTTGCGTCCCTTGGCGACCACGGGCTTGGACTGCCACGCGCGGAAGCCCCATTCCATGAACCGCACGGACTCGTTGGCGCGGCCGGTAAAGGTCGGCAGGCCGGCCATCACCATCACCAGCCGGCGGCCATTCTGCTCGGCCGATCCGGTGAAGCCATAGCCCGCTTCCTCGGTGTGCCCGGTCTTCAGGCCGTCGGCACCGGCAACACGCCCCAGCAGCGGATCGCGATTGGCCTGGGTGATGGCGTTGCCGCCCATCGTCTTGCCCCAGGTGAAATCACGCCGCGAGTAGAATTGCTTGTAGAGCTTGGGATGGTCCTCGATCGTGTGCTGGGCCAGGTCGGCCAGATCGCGCGCGGTGACATAGGTGACGCCGCCGTCGGGCCAGCCGTTCGACGTGCCGAAATGGCTGTTGTTCAGGCCGATCTTCTTGGCCGTGCGATTCATCCGCTCGGTGAACGACGGCTCGTCGCCCGAGATATGCTCGGCCAGCACCACGCACGCATCGTTGCCCGACAGCGTCACGATACCGTACAACAGGTTGGCGACGCTCACCTGCTCGCCCGCGGACAGGAACATCGTCGATCCCGCCTGCGGCCCGTGCCACTTCGCCCAGGTTTCGGGGCGGACGGTGACCATGTCGGTCAACTTCATCTCGCCGCGCTTGATCAGGTCGAACGCCACATAAACGGTCATCATCTTGGCCATCGACGCGGGCGGCATCCGCCGGTCGGCATCACGCTCGAACAGGATGGCGTCCGACGACAGGTCCTTCAGGAAGGCGACCGGCGCCTCCGTCTGGAACTGCGGTGCCGCGGCGATCGAGGGATAGGCGAGCGCAACCGCCATGATGGGGGCGATCAGGGGAGCGACGATCAGCTTCTTCATGGATTATCCGTCAATTCGCGAAAGGTTGGCAGTGATCCCCGGGCAGGGCCGATCGCCTGCATAGCCGGGCAAGGTGGTTCCGTCACCTGCCCGTTGCGTCGTCTCAGCCCTCGATCGCGTCGGCCAGCAACCCGACCGACAATGCGTAGAAGTTCGAGCAGTTATAGTCGAGGATGACGCGGTAGTTACCGGTCAACAGATAGGCGGTCGCCCCCTCGCCGTCCGGCTCCATCAGCGTCGCCAGCACGTCGCCCGCGGGCCAGGCGCGCCCCTGCGGCACGATGCCGAGCGCACGCCATTCCGCCATCGTCCGCCAACCGCTGTGCCGCTGGAACACGCGCGGGCAGCGCGGGCTGACCAGCGTGTTGCGGACCTCCGCCCGGTTGAAGCTGCCGGGCACGCTTACTGCAAAGCCCCAGGGCTGTCCGGGGCGCCAGCCGGCATTGGTGAAATAGTTGCCGATCGACGCCAGCGTGTCCGCTTCGCTGTTCCAGATATCGGCGCGGCCGTCCCCGTCGCCGTCGCGCGCCAGCCGCAGATAGATGGAGGGCAGGAACTGCGGATTGCCGGTGGCGCCCGCCCAACTGCCCTTCAACTGTTCGCGCGATACGCCGCGATCCATCATCTTGAGCGCGGCGATGAATTCTCCCTGGAACAGCGGCCGCCGCCGCCCCTCATAGGCAAGGCTGGCGAGCGAGCGCAGCAGGTCGAAATTGCCGGTATAGGAACCGTAATTGGTTTCATGCCCCCAGATCGCGACCATGATCGATTCCGGCACGCCGGTCTCGCGCTCGATCCGCGACAAACGGGGGCGCTGGGCCAGATATTTGCTCCGCCCCCGGCTGATCCGCGCGGCATCGACATGCGCCGCCTTGTACGGTGCGAAGGGCGAGAAGGACGTGCTCGTGCTGCTTCCCGGCTGCTGGCGGTCCAGCTCGATCACCCGCGTGTTCAGCGTCAGCGTGGGCAGCACCGCATCCAGCGTGCGCGCGCTTACGCCCTGCGCCGCCGCGACCCCTCGCACCTCCCCTAGATAAGCCTGAAACCCGGCCTCATCCTGCGCCCATACCGGCGCCGCTCCCGCGAACAATGCCACGAACAATACAGCGAATTGGCGCCACTGGCGCACACGAGCCATCCCCCACATGGCCGCCCAACTGCCACAATGATCGCCTGCCCGAAACCTCTTGTCGTCGTGGGCCTTGCACAATCGGCCGTACAAGGCCTATCGGGCCACCACCACGCCCCGCGGAGAGGTGGCCGAGTGGTTTAAGGCAGCGGTCTTGAAAACCGCCGTGGGTTTACGCCCACCGTGGGTTCGAATCCCACCCTCTCCGCCACTTCGGTCCCCGGCTGGGCACGCCGATAGCCGCCGATTTCCCTCCTTCTGCTGCGACCAGCGTCCTGAGCAGGTCGCTCTTCGATCCCATGATGCGAACCTCGTCGTCGCCGACCTCGATGCGCTGGGCGAGCGCACGCAGATGATCCCGCCGATAGCCGCCCCCGTCGAGCCGCATCCGCTCGCGCGCGGCCTGTGACAGGCGTCCGACCATCTCCGGCGTGATCGCCCGCTCGCCGGTGCTCTCCAGCATCGCCTGCGCGCGGTCGGCATCGACGCGCGACTGGTCGCGGATGACCTTGAGGCCGGCGATGCGCTCCTTGAGCGCCGGATCGTCGAGGTCGGCGACGCCCGCTTCGATCGCGTCGTAGAGGCGCTTGAGGCGCAACTCCGATTCGGCGGCGCGGCGGTTCAGCTCGGCGATGTGGACGCGGCGACGCTCGGACTGTTCCTCGCGACGGCCGAGGATTGTCTCCAGCAGCTCCTCCAGCCGATCGGGGTCGAGCAGGCGGTCCTCGATGTGGCCGGCGACGAGATGGTAGAGCTTGTCCATCGGGATCGCGCGGCCCTTGCACCCGGTCTCGCCCTGCCGCGCCTTGATCGAGCAGGCATAGTAGCGGTAGCGCCCGCCCTTGCCGGTGCGGATGGTCATCGCGCCCCCGCAGTTGCCGCAGAAGCAGATGCCGGTGAGCAGCGTCGGGCCGATGACGACGCGGTGCGGGAGCGCAGTCTTTTGGTTGCGCGCCTTCATCAGCGCCTGCACCGCATCGAAGGTCGCGCGCTCGATCAGCGGCGGCACCGCGACGGTCACCACCTCGGCGTCGGGTTTCCTCTCCTTGGTCTTGGAGCGGCGGTTGAACTCGTGCTCGCCGATATAGGTGCGGCGCGTGAGGATGCGGTGGACCTGGCCGATGCCCCAGCGCCCGCCGTCGCGGGTGAAGATGCCGCGGGCGTTCAGATGCTTGACGATCGCCTTCACGCCCATCTGGCTGTGATCGGCCTCGGCGCCGAGGGCGAGACGGTAGATCAGGCGGATCGTGTCGGCGTGGAGCGGATCGATCTCCAGCTTCTTCTTGGTCTTGGCACCGCGCTGCTCGGCCGCGACGGTGCGGTAGCCGATCGGCGGCAGCGAACCGTTCCAGAAACCCTGCCGGGCGTTCTCCTTCAGGGCGCGCAGGACGTGCTTGGCGTTCTCCTTCGACTGATACTCATCGAACAGCGCCATGATCTGGCGCATCATGACGTGCATCGGGTCGTCGCCCATCTCCTGCGTGATCGAGACCAACCGGACGCCGTTCTTCGCCAGTTTGCGGACGTAGAACTCCAGCTCGAAATGGTCGCGGAAGAAGCGGCTGAACGAGTGGACCACTACCACGTCGAACGGCGCGGGCTTCGACGTGCCGGCCTCGATCATGCGCTGGAACTCGGGCCGGCGATCGTTGGTCGCCGACGCACCGGCTTCGACGAAGGTGTCGACGAGCCGGTAGCCGCGCGAGGTGCAGTAAGCCTCGCCCTGCCGCTTCTGGTCGGGGATCGACACGTCGTGCTCGGCCTGCCGGACGGTGGAGACGCGCAGGTAAAGCGCGGCACGCTGGGCAATGACGGGCGTCTCGGCGTTCACGGCCGGTCTCCTTGCTTGTCGGATGTCGGGATCAGCTCCAGCGTGAGCACGACGCGGTCGGGGATGACCTTGGGCGCGAGCTTGCGCCCGCTGCGCTCCATACGGACGATGCCGTGGGCGATCATGGCTTTCAGCGTGCGAGAGAGGTTGGGCTTGGCGCGGCCGGTCAGCGCAACCAGCGCGTCGAGCGACTCCGGCTCGCGCTCGGCGATGAGGCGGAGCATGTCGCGGTTGGCGGCGGAGAGGATGCGGGCGAAGGACTCGGTCGAGCCGAACCAGACCGCCGGCTCGCCCGGTGCCGGCTGCTCCCCGCCCTGCATGACGCGCTTGGCGCGCGCCTTCATCTCGTCGGTGTCGGCGATGCCGATCGTCAGCGTCGTCACGGTGCGCGTGTCTCCCGTCCTGGCAGCCGCCGAGCCGAGCGCGAGCGCGAGCGTCAGGCGGTCCGGATGCTGTCCACGACCATTATCATCAACAGACAACGTCATCCAGGGAAATGACGGGAGTGTGTGCCGTCCGTCGCGCGCCGCTATCGGCTGGTCGGTCCGAACAACTCGTCGAAGAGATCGGCGAACCAGCGCTCGAACACCTCGACTTCCGCCTCGGTGACCGGCACGCGCTCGGGCCAGTCGTCGGTGACGCGCCACGCCTTCCCGGCTGCGCGAGACGAACCCAGCTGCGGGTCCGGATCGACAGTGTAGTAGTCGTAGAGATCGTCGGGCAGGATGCCGGCGGCATTGCCTGCGCGGCGGGTGGAGCGCGAGTGATGGTCGGACACGGACGTCGATGAAGTATCCTGTGGTTCGTCGCGGCACGATGCCGCCTCGCGATCCTGCCGCCTCGTTCGTCGCTGTGAAGTGGGCATGACGCGATACCTTGATCGCGTCAGCCGATCGCGGTGCCCGGCGTGCCGCCGGCCCGCCGCGCCTTCGCGAACGCGCGATCGGTCGCCATGAAGCGTTCCAGCATGGGCGCGATCAGCCGCGTGGGATCGGCCGCCGGCTGCCCACTCTCGCGGGCGAGTACCTCGGCGTAAGCGGCGAGGTCGCGATGCAGGTCAGCGGGCAGTTCCAGGGTGACTTTCACGGGCTTGTCGTCGGCGATGGGGCCGAGCTTCAGCTTCGTCATCGCGTTGCTCCATAGGGTTCGAGGATCAAATCGCGCCCGACCAGCACCCGGACGGGGAAGCCCGGCCGGATGGTCAGCGTCGGCGCGATGTCGAGCTGGCGGCCGACCACCTGCCGGCCGGTCTGGCTGATGCCGTCCGACGCGCCCTGGCGCAGCGCGCGGGCGAGGTCGCCCTGCTCGCCAGAGCTGCCGGCCTGCGCCCCGACCGACAGCAGCGTCGACAGCCCAGCGGCTTTCGCCAGATCCCACCAGTGATGGTCGACGCCGTCCTCCAGCCCGGCATAGCCTTGCGCGTCGGCACCGGGCAGGCGCTCCAGTACGATCGATCGGCCGTTGGGGAAGATGAGGCGCGTCCAGGCGAGCAGAACGCGCCGTTGGCCGAAGCCGATGCCGCTGTCGTACTGGCCGATCAGCCGCGCGCCCTGCGGGATCAGCAGCAGGCGCCCGGTCGGGCTGTCGTAGACATTCTCCGTCACTTGCGCGGTGATTTGTCCGGGCAGGTCCGAGCGGATGCCGGTGATGAGCGCGGCCGGGATCACCGCGCCGGCCTGGACGACATAGGGGGACGGCGGTGCCATCACGCGGTCGGGCGCGACGGTACGCCGGTCGGCCGGCTGGTTGAGAAACGCAAGCTGCCGGTCCTGCGCGGTGGGCGTGCCTGTCTGGCCGGGCGCTCCGATGCCGGTGAGGTTCGGCATCCCGTCGCCAGCCACCGCTCGCCGACGCGATCTGCGCGCCGGACTGGAAGAACACCCGGCTGGAGCGCGCCGCCTCCAGCTCCTGCCTGCGCCGTTCCAGCTCCTGGCGGCGGCGCTCGGCTTCGGGATCGGGCGCAACGGGTCCAGCCGGCGCGTCGATCCCCGGCACTGGTACGGGCTGGCCGCGGTTCTGCGCGTCGAGGATCGGGCGGCCGCTATAGTTCGGCGTAGTGACGAGCGCTATGCCGAGATCCTTCAACGCCGTGAGGATCGAGCGCCGATCCTTCAACTCCCACCACCGTTCGATCGGCCCATCCTTATCGACCCCGCTAACTACGACGGCTGCGTCCTCTGGGATCAGGAAGCGTGCCGCCAACTCCGCTCGGGAAGCGACATGGATCTTGCCGGTGGCCATATTGACCAGTTCATAGAGCGATAGAGCGATCGCAGGTGCGTCGAGGATAGCGGCGCGGCCATAACGGTGATCTACAAATGGAACGATGAGTGGAAGCCGCGGCACGCCATTCGTGCTGGTGCGCGGTGCATTGTCGAAGCCGAGCCCCCCAACTTCGCGCATCCGCGCTACGAACAACCTGGGATTGAACCGGCAGACCATGTCGCACTTTGTTTTGTCCACACAGGTACACAGATCGCGGCAGTCGACAACGCCAGCATCGGTATGAACACTGCCGCATCGATCACGTTCAAGACAGATGGAACAGCCCAGTGACGGTGCATGCTGTGTTGCGTCATCCCACAACCGCTGCGGTTGTCGGAATTGACGTGAGGGCTCGTGAGCTGGCCTGAGACTCATCTTATGACGACCTCCGCGGTGTCGCCGAATAGACCGACGCGCTGAAGATCAGCCCGGGCATAGCCGCCGCCGTCGCGCACAGCCGTCGTCATTTCGGACGTGGGGTTTTCGATGTGCCCGATCGACCGGAGGCCATCACTAAGAATCAGGCGATCGGCCGCATTTTGGACGATCAGCGTGTCGCCCGCCTTCACCCTGGCGGAGACGTTGAGCTGTGCCGTCACAACCCGCGATGCCTCGGACATTGTAAGATCGAGAAGCGTTGGCGCTTTCAGACGGTCGAGTCCACCATCCCATCGCTTGCGAAACGGTTTTCCCGTTTGTGCCCGGATATAGTCGAGGCCCATTAGGCAGTCTCCAAAAGCGGACTGAACGACTTAGACTTGCCTTGTCGCCGTTCGATCAGAAGTCCTTTACTGGCAAGCGCCGACAGCCGGTTGTTCCACGCAGTTGGTCCAATCTGCGCATCAGCGAACCGCGTGGCGAGTTCGGGCGCAGTAATCGCGCCAACTTCCCTCACAGCCTCGAAGGTAGCTCGCTGGGCTGGATCGAGATCACCGATTAGACGAGCCGTGTTGATCTGATTGTTGGAGTCAAGTTCGCAGCTCCAAAGCACATCACCGCGCGCGCGGACGAAGAAGTCGAGTTCCTCGGCGACGGGGGCGGCAAGATTGGCGACAGCAGGGTAGACATTGGGCAGCGAAAGTCGGGCATAGTCACGAAACCCGATTACCGTTTCGCGCAGAAATGAAGCGGTAGCGACCTCAATGCCGGTGAAATCGAGAAACGCAGGAGTCGGAGCCTCCGCCGCAGGGGTGTCCGCGATGAGAATGCTCAACAACCGGCGCCCTGCCATAGCGCCGGAAAGCACCGTTTGTCCGTCTGACAGATCGAGCAATCTATGCCGCAATTCACAATCCTCATATGTACTACGTGAGGATGGTGAGTGACGCGCTCGCTGTCAACCCCCCGACACTTATTGACGGTCCCCCGGTTTCTCATCCGGATTTGATGCGAGCTTCCGGACTGCATCCGCCGGGGTTAACCCCGGCGGATGCAGCATATTCGGCTGGCGTCAGCCAGCCAAGCGCCGTGTGAGGACGGCTCTCGTTATAGTCCCGCCGCCAGGCCTCGATCTTGGTTCTTGCGTCCGCCAGTGACAGGAACCAGTGGCTGTTCAGGCACTCGTCACGCAGGCGGCCGTTGAACGACTCCACAAAAGCGTTGTCGGTCGGTTTGCCCGGCCGCGAGAAGTCGAGCGTGACGCCGTTCTCGTACGCCCATCGGTCCAGTGCTTTCGAGATGAACTCCGGACCATTGTCGACCCGGATGGTCTTGGGCGCACCACGTGTCGCCGAAATCCGCGTCATTGTCGCCACGACCTGTTCACCCTTGATGCCCTGGTCGACATCGATCGCCAGCGCTTCACGGGTGAAGGCATCGACCACCGTCAGCGCCCGCAGCCGTCGGCCATCGAACAAGGCATCCGAGACGAAGTCCATCGACCACATCTCGTTAGGCGCCGACGCTGCGGGCTGGCGTTCGCGGTTCGCAGCGCTGACGTTGCGCCGAGGACGTTTGAGCCGGAGGCTCAGCCCATCTTCCCGGTAGAGCCGATAGACGCGCTTATGGTTCACCAGCCAGCCTTCCCTGCGTAGCAGGATGTAGATCCGGAAATAGCCGTAGCGCACCCGTGCCGCCGCCAGATCGTGGATGCGCAACCGCAGCGGCGCCTGGTCAGGCTTGTGCGACACGTACCGCACCGACGAGCGGTCGACGCCGAGCGCGAGGCAGCTACGCCGCTCGCTGACGCCATGGGACGCCTGGACGTGCGCGACGATCTCGCGCCGTCGCCCAGGCGTCAGAGCTTTTTTGCGAGCACGTCCTGCAGGATATGCTTGTCCAAGCTCAGATCCGCGACGAGTTGCTTGAGCTTACGATTCTCGTCCTCGAGCTGCTTGACCCGCCGCAGCTCGCCGACGCCCAGCCCGCCATACACCTTCTTCCAGCGGTAGAACGTCTGCTCCGACACGCCCATCCGGCGAATGACCTCGGCCACCGGCGTGCCCATCTCCGCCTGCTTCAGCGCAAACGCAATCTGCTCTTCCGTGTACCTCGACTTCTTCATGTTCCAGCTCCTTGCCCGCAGGCTTCAAAGGGCCGGAAAACTCTCACTCAACATGGATGAAAAAACAGGGGGGACGTCACGCGGGGATCGACCCGTGTAATTCATCCGCCAGTGTTTGCCGCCGGCGGCTCCCCCGCACCCGCGGGGATCGACCCTAAGGAGCATGATGATGGCCTTGAGTGCGGAAGGCTCCCCCGCACCCGCGGGGATCGACCCACGCCGGGCGAGAGCATGCGCTACGACACTGGGGCTCCCCCGCACCCGCGGGGATCGACCCTGACCCATGCCGCGGCACTTCGGCAGCTTTACGGCTCCCCCGCACCCGCGGGGATCGACCCCTCACGCTGATCCTCGTCGGCTGGATGCTGTGGGCTCCCCCGCACCCGCGGGGATCGGCCCAGCGCCACTGCGCGGGTCGCGGGCGCGATCACGGCTCCCCCGCACCCGCGGGGATCGACCCCCTCATGGACATTAAAGTCGAAACCTACCACGGGCTCCCCCGCACCCGCGGGGATCGACCCATGATCGAAGCCCGAGCCTACTACGCCGATTCGGCTCCCCCGCACCCGCGGGGATCGACCCCGTTGATGCGATGCGGGTCCGCATCAGCTACGGGCTCCCCCGCACCCGCGGGGATCGACCCCGCGCGTGAGAACCGTCGTGTTGATTATGGGGGGCTCCCCCGCACCCGCGGGGATCGACCCTAAGAGTGAGTCGTCGCCGTCGATTTGCTCCAGGCTCCCCCGCACCCGCGGGGATCGACCCTTCATCCCGGCATCGAGCGGCATCACCTTGCCGGCTCCCCCGCACCCGCGGGGATCGACCCGCGGCTGTATTGATGGGCGACCGCATTACGCCGGCTCCCCCGCACCCGCGGGGATCGACCCTCCATGGCGCCTTGATCGGGGTTCGGCCGGTCGGCTCCCCCGCACCCGCGGGGATCGACCCCCGTTCCCGCGCGACGCCGCCCGATCGCGCGTGGCTCCCCCGCACCCGCGGGGATCGACCCTTAGGTTCCAGTGCGGTAGCACCCATATACGTGGCTCCCCCGCACCCGCGGGGATCGACCCTCGTTCACCATGCCCATGATCTCGCGCACGAGGGCTCCCCCGCACCCGCGGGGATCGACCCAAGCTGTTCGGGTGGGCTGACGAATGAAGGCCGGCTCCCCCGCACCCGCGGGGATCGACCCCTCGTCGCGCTCGCGGTGCTGGAGGAGGCGATGGCTCCCCCGCACCCGCGGGGATCGACCCCTCGTCAAGACGGGCAAGCTCAACGGGCAGGTGGCTCCCCCGCACCCGCGGGGATCGACCCCTCGACATCCTCCGGATGCGGACCGGCGGCTTCGGCTCCCCCGCACCCGCGGGGATCGACCCCTCGGGCTCCTCCCTCGGCATCAGGCGAACGCGGCTCCCCCGCACCCGCGGGGATCGACCCGAAGCGGGCGTCATCCCCGGTACGCCGTTTCAGGCTCCCCCGCACCCGCGGGGATCGACCCTCGAACGCGGACCTTGGTGCCGACTTCCAGGGGGCTCCCCCGCACCCGCGGGGATCGACCCACGATCATGACGATGAGCCCGGACGAGGTGCGGGCTCCCCCGCACCCGCGGGGATCGACCCTGCAAATCATGCGGCATCGCATGAACAACCTCGGCTCCCCCGCACCCGCGGGGATCGACCCCATGCGAGAGGCCCGCATCGACCTTATCCGGCGGCTCCCCCGCACCCGCGGGGATCGACCCTGGTCGATCGAGATCGGTCCACCAGGGACGATGGCTCCCCCGCACCCGCGGGGATCGACCCAACCCACCTCCGGCCGCGCCCCCGCGCGAGCCGGCTCCCCCGCACCCGCGGGGATCGACCCAAGATGCGATTCGTCCCGACCTACACGAAGCAGGCTCCCCCGCACCCGCGGGGATCGACCCATCTATTGTGCCGCCCGGCTTAACCGCCATGTGGCTCCCCCGCACCCGCGGGGATCGACCCGACATCAACGCACTGATCGTCGCGCCCTTCAAGGCTCCCCCGCACCCGCGGGGATCGACCCGACCCGGATCGCACCGCGTCCTGCCGCATGGGGGCTCCCCCGCACCCGCGGGGATCGACCCTGAAACTCGCGTGGCGTCGGCTGTTGCTGGGCGGCTCCCCCGCACCCGCGGGGATCGACCCTCAGCCTGACGCTGCACGCCAGTGGAGAACCCGGCTCCCCCGCACCCGCGGGGATCGACCCCGAACTTGCGCCTCCAGCAGCTCCGTCGCTTCGGCTCCCCCGCACCCGCGGGGATCGACCCCGCTCGGCGATCCGAAGGCGATGCTGACCGGGGGCTCCCCCGCACCCGCGGGGATCGACCGTCTTCGAGCGTCGGCTGGTAGCGCCGCTTGCAGGCTCCCCCGCACCCGCGGGGATCGACCCTTCAATAGCTGGCACTATGCCGGGCAACAGCTGGCTCCCCCGCACCCGCGGGGATCGACCCAGACGGCGCAATCGGTACGCAGCGGGCAAGAAGGCTCCCCCGCACCCGCGGGGATCGACCCCGAGCTGATCGAGGCCGGCCGCTCGGCCGCAAGGCTCCCCCGCACCCGCGGGGATCGACCCCGCTATCGGCGCCAGGTGCTGGGTCGCCACCCGGCTCCCCCGCACCCGCGGGGATCGACCCGCCTCGTCGCCAAGTTCCTTATCAGTTTCCAGGGCTCCCCCGCACCCGCGGGGATCGACCCACGGTCGACAGTATCTGCGCTGCCTCCAGCGCGGCTCCCCCGCACCCGCGGGGATCGACCCTCGATGCCGTCCTCGAACATGTCGGGCCGGTTGGCTCCCCCGCACCCGCGGGGATCGACCCTCGAATGCATCGACGTTCGCGCAAGCGGCCTGGGCTCCCCGCACCCGCGGGGGTCGACCCGAGTTGTGCAGGCGGAGCGGTGCCAAGATCGAGGCTCCCCCGCACCCGCGGGAATCGACCCACCGCGCTATGTCCGTCGCCTTGTCCGAAGATGGGTCTTCTTCACCACCAGATGTTAAGCCACAACAACCACGAACCCACATCCCCGGCCCCGATACGCCACTTACGGATAGCTCCCCGCCCCACCCGCTGCTACAACAGCAATCGTCGCCCCCAAGCCACGACGCTCGCATCCATCCGCCACCCGATCCCCATCACCTTTTGCCGCGGCTCCTTCACCCAACAACCCGAGAATGGTCATGTCAGCGATCCAGCGTCTTCTTTCGATCATGGTTCGGTTGCGTGATCCGGAGGCGGGATGCGAGTGGGACAAGATGCAGACGTTTGCGAGCATCGCGCCGTACACCATTGAGGAGGCGCATGAGGTAGCCGATGCGATCGGGCGCGGGGATATGGACGAGTTGAGGGACGAGCTCGGCGACCTGTTGCTGCAGGTCGTGTTCCATGCCCAGATCGCCAAGGATATCGGGGCCTTCGACTTCGACGACGTGGTCGCCGCGATCAGCGACAAGATGGAGCGGCGCCACCCGCACATCTTCGGCGATGTCGCAGAGGGTGGCCATCACCTGTGGGAACAGATCAAGGCCGAGGAACGCAAGGCCAAGGCGGCGCGGGGCACGCTGGACGGCGTCGCGCTGGGCCTGCCCGCCCTGATGCGCGCGGAAAAGCTGCAAAAGCGAGCGGCGCGCGTCGGCTTCGACTGGCCCGATGCGGCGGGTCCGCGCGCCAAGATCGATGAGGAGTTGCAGGAGATCGCCGACGCCTCCCCCGACACGCTGGAGGAGGAAGTCGGCGACCTGCTGTTCGCGGTGACGAACTGGGCGCGCCACCTGAACGTCGATGCCGAAGCGGCGCTGCGCTACGCTAACGCCAAGTTCGAACGACGCTTCCGCGCGATGGAGAGCGAAGCCGGGGAGAGCTTTGCCGCGCTGGATCTGGAGGGCAAGGAAGCGCTGTGGCAGGCGGTCAAGCGTCGCGGCGGGTGAACCGATCATAATCGGCCGGGGACAGGCGCACGTCGTAATCGGCGTGCATCCCCTCGATGCGGTGGTCGAGCACCTCGCCATGGGCATGCAGCCATGCCGCCCCCGCGCCGTCGCCCGCGTCGAGCGTGATCTGATATCGCCGGTGCCCCGCGGTCAGTGCCGCCGCCACCGTCTGGATCAGCGTATCGACGCCCTCGCCCGCCTGTGCCGAAATTGCCACGATGCGGTCCAGCCGCTCCGCCTTGCCCAGCACCTCGGTTCGCGCATCCTCGTCGAGCAGGTCGAGCTTGTTCCAGGCCTCGAAGCGCGGCGTTTCGGGATCGACGCCGATCTCGTTCAACACCGCCTCGACATCGTCGCGCTGTGCCTCCGCATCGGGATGGGCGATGTCGCGGACATGGATCAGGATGTCGGCCGACACCACCTCTTCCAACGTCGCCTTGAACGCGGCGACGAGCTGGGTCGGCAGGTCGGACACGAAACCCACGGTGTCGGACAGGATCGCCTTGTCGATGCCCGGTAGCTGGATCTGGCGCAGGGTCGGATCCAGCGTTGCGAACAACAGGTCCTCCGCCATGACGCCGGCACCGGTCAACCGGTTGAACAGCGTCGACTTTCCGGCATTGGTATAGCCGACCAGCGCGATTACCGGCCACGGCGCGCGCTGACGGCGATCACGGTGGAGGCCGCGGGTACGGCTGACCTGTTCCAGCTCCTTGCGGAGCCGGGCCATGCGATCGCGGATCAGGCGCCGGTCGGCCTCGATCTGCGTTTCACCCGGACCACCAAGAAAGCCGAAGCCGCCGCGCTGACGCTCAAGGTGGGTCCAGCTTCGCACCAGCCGGCCCGCCTGATAATCCAGATGCGCCAGTTCGACCTGCAACCGGCCTTCGGCGGTGGCCGCACGCTCACCGAAAATTTCCAGGATCAGGCCGGTGCGGTCGATCACCTTCGCTTCCAGCGCAGTTTCCAGATTGCGCTGCTGCACGGGCGTCAGGCTGGCGTCGAACACGACGAGCCCGGCCTCCTCCATGCGAACCTCCTGCGCGATCTGCTCGACCTGACCGCTGCCGATCAGCGTTGCGGGCTTTGCGGCGCGGACCCGGAAGGCCATGCGCTCGACCACGTCGAGGCCGATGGCAAGCGCGAGCCCGGCCGTCTCGTCCAGCCGTGCGTCATTGTCGCGCACGGCATCGCCCTGGTCGGGCAACACCACGATGGTGCGTGCCCCGCGGGAAAATTCCCCGCGATCCCGATCAAATCCGGTGCTCAATCCTCGCTTGTTCCCGCTTGTTCTTCGGCGAGGTTCAAGGGCCGCGCCGGTTGGATGGTGGATACGGCATGCTTGTAGACGAGCTGCGCCATGCCTTCGCGCTGGAGGAGCATGCAGAACAGGTCGAACCCTGCGATCTGGCCCTGAAGCATCACGCCGTTGATCAGGAACATCGTCACCTGATCTTCCGACTTCTTTACCGCGTTCAGGAAGATTTCCTGCAACAGCGGCTGCTTCTTCTGGCCTTCGCCCATGCCGTCGACGATCGCGGCGACATCCAGCGGACCGGACGGCATGATCGTGGAAATGGCATGCTTGTAGATCAGCTGCGACTGGCCATCACGGCGCAGCAGCACCGAAAAATTGTCGAACCATGTCACGATGCCCTGAAGCTTCACGCCCTTGACGAGGAACATGGTCACCGGCGCCTTCGAGCGGCGCAATGCATTCAGAAACAGGTCCTGCAACGACCCTTGCTTGTCGGCCATGTAGGTCAAGCCTTTGTTCTTGGCGGGTCTGTGCCCGCATGAGCGCCGTTCCCCGGCGTCGGGATCGTCACCCGTGGATCGGGTGCCGGTGCCAATCTATGGATCGACACCGGCTTCGTCCAGTGCAGCCGCGGGATTACTCGTCGCGCGAGTCGGTGATCCCCAATAATTTCAACTTCCTGTGGAGGGCGGAGCGCTCCATGCCGATGAAGCTGGCGGTGCGCGAGATGTTGCCGGAAAAGCGGCGGATCTGGACGCGCAGATATTCGCGCTCGAAACTCTCCCGCGCCTCGCGCAGCGGCGATCCCATGATCGCGGTCGCCCCGCCCGCGCCCATGTCGCCGCCACCGCCCAGCACCTCGGCCGGCAGCAGATCGAGGTCGATCCGCCCGATCCGGTCGCCCGGCGCCAGAATGATCGTCCGCTCCACCACGTTGCGAAGCTGCCGGACATTGCCGGGCCAGTCATAGGATTGCAGCGCAACCATCGCATCGGATGCGATTTCCGGCGTCGGCACACGGCGCTCGGCCGCATAATGCGCCATGAAATGATGGACCAGCGCGGGGATATCCTCCCGCCGCTCGGACAAGGACGGCAGCGTCACCGGCACGACGTTCAGCCGGTAGTAGAGATCCTCGCGGAAACGCCCCTCGGCAATTTCGTGCGTCAGGTCGCGGGCGGTGGCGGATACCACACGCACATCGACCTTCACCACCCGCGTGCCGCCGACCCGCGTAAAGCTCTGGTCGGTCAGCACGCGCAGAATCCGCGCCTGCGTCGTGATCGGCATGTCGGCGATCTCGTCGAGGAACAGCGTGCCGCCATGCGCCTGTTCCAGAAGGCCGGTGCGGACGAGGTCACCGCCCTCTTCCACCCCGAACAGTTCGTCCTCGACCCGCTCGGGCGTCATCCGCGCCGCGCTGACGATGACGAAGGGCGCCTGGACGCGGTTCGACCAGCCATGGAGCAGGCGCGCGGCCACCTCCTTGCCGACCCCGGCGGGGCCCATGATCAGGACCCGGCTCCCGGTGGCGGCCACCCGCTTCAGGGTCGCGCGCACACCGTTGATCGCGCTGGAGCTGCCGGTCAGATCGGTGTCGCGGCCGGCACTGGCGCGCAGCGAGGCGACCTCGCGACGCAGCCGCTCCGTCTCCGTCGCGCGCGCCACCATCAGCAGCAGGCGCTCCGCCTCGAACGGCTTTTCGATGAAATCGACCGCGCCGCGGCGGATCGCGGCCACCGCGGTATCGATGTTGCCGTGGCCGGAAATCACGAGCACGGGAATGGAGCTGTCCCGTCGCTTGATCTCGTCGAGCAGTTCCAGTCCGTCGAGCCGCGATCCCTGTAACCAGACGTCGAGCAGGACGAGCGACGGTCGCCGCGCGGCGATCGCTTCAAGGGCGGAATCGCTGTCGGCGGCACCGCGGGCATCATAGCCCTCGTCCTCCAGCACGCCGGCCACCAGTTCGCGAATATCGAGTTCGTCGTCGACGACGAGGATGTCCAAGGCCATGGTTCAGGTCCGGCTGCGGGTGAGAGCGGTCAGCGGACCTTCGCCCGCCGGTTCGAGTTCGGTACCCCCCTGGTCGAGCGCGGCAAGGGCGCCCGCGTCGAAGGTCATGGTGACGATCGTGCCGCCGTCCGGATTGTCCGAAAAGGTCATTGTTCCAGCATGTTCCTCAATGATCTTGTTGACGATGGCGAGGCCGAGCCCGGTGCCGCGCGCCCGGGTGGTCATATAGGGTTCGACGATTCGGTCGCGCTCGGCGGGCAGGCCGATACCGGTGTCGGCGACGATGATCGTGACCGTCCGGCCGGGATCTTCGGCAAGCGTCATGGTCACGCTGTCGCCGGTAGACTCCGGCTTCGCCTCAATGGCTTCCACCGCGTTCTTGACGATGTTCGTCAACGCCTGGCCGATCTGGCGACGATCGCAGACCAGCATCGGGGCGGGATCTTCGTGGATCAACTGGAAGCGGATCGCGGGGTGGGCGACCTCGTGCAGGAACAATGCCTGGCGCGCGGTATCGAGCAGCGGCTCCTCGCGGAAGACGGGCTTGGGCATGCGCGCGAAGGACGAGAATTCATCCACCATCCGCCGCAGGTCGCCGACCTGCCGGATGATCGTCTCGGTCAGACGGCCAAAGGTCTGGTCGTCCGGCTCGACCGTCTTGCCATAGCGCCGTTGCAGACGCTCGGCGGCAAGCTGGATCGGGGTCAGCGGGTTCTTGATCTCGTGCGCGATCCGCCGCGCGACGTCGGACCATGCCGCACGGCGCTGATCTAGCAGTTGCTGGGTGATGTCGTCAAAGGTCAGGATCGGGCCGTCATCGGTGCGCGTGATGCGCACCGCCAGCGTGCGCATCTCGCCTTTACGTGAAATCTGTACGATCGACTCGCGGCGGCCCTCGTCCATCGCGGCATCCAGTTCGGGCGCAATCGTCGCCACCGGCCGCCCGATCAGCCCGCCACCATCGACGCCCAGCAACGCATCGGCCGAGCTGTTCGCGATCCGGATCGTCCGGTCCCGGCCAGTCGCGACGATGCCGGCGGAAACGCCCGCCATCACCGCCTCGATCAGCGCACGGCGGTTGTCGAGTTGCGCATTGGCGGTGACGAGTTCGGTATTCTGCTGCTCCAGCTGGCTCGTCATCTGGTTGAAGGCGTTGGCCAATGTGCCGACTTCGTCGCGGGTGCGCGGATCGGGCACGCGGGCGCTCATGTCGCCCCCTGCGACCCGGCGCGCCGCATCGACCAGTTCGCCGACGGGACGGACCAGTCGATCGGCCACCGCCAGAGCGATCCAGACGGCGATGCCGACGATCAGCAAGGCGACCGCGAACAACGCCAGATTGAACTTCAGTTGCAGGGACCGTGCCCGCCCCTGGAGCGCCTGATAATCCTTCACCACGTCTTCGGCGGCGAAATGCTGGTTGCTCAGGAACGCGGCGTTCACATGCGTCCCGACATACAGGAATATGTCGGGGCGATCGACGACCGGGGTCACCACCCACACCCGCTGCTCGTTGATGCCGACTTCCTGGCTGTTCTTGCGCCGGGCCTGCGCGATCATCTCCTCGGTCACCAGCGTGCGGAACGTCTCGTCCGAAGGCTGGTTGAAATAGTCGTAATAGCGAAAGCCGCTCTTGCGATCGTAGGAGAAGAGCACCGCTTCCTCCAGGTCGCGAAACACGGTCTGGCGGCTCAGATAATCGTGGAACCGCTCGCGATCCTGCTCGATCGTCGGCAGCTCGGCACCGATATCCTTGGCCATCGCTGACGACGCGTTGATCCACCGGGTGATGATCTGCTGCTGCGACTCGCGCACGATCGTCATCGCGTCGCCGAACGCCTTGCGCGCCCGGTCGGACACCCAGAATTCGGCGGAGGACTGGAACATCACCGACGCCGTGATGACCGTCAGCACGATCGGCACGCTGGCGGTCAGCGAGAAGATCGCGACGAGGCGTACGTGCAGGCGCCCGCCGCCACCCACCGCCGACCGGGCCGCGCGGCGCATCGCCACCCGCCGGCCGATCAGCATCATCAGGGCGATACCCGGTGCGAGGTTGAGCGCCAGCAGGCCGGCGATCACCGGCGGCGAGATCAGCCCGCGCGAGTCGTGGTGCTGCGCCAGGATTCGGTAGGTGACGATGCCGAACACGATCGCGACCAGAACCACCAGCAATTCGACCACGGGCGTGACCGAGAAGCGGGAGCGCGGTAGCATTTCGTCATCGACAGGCGTCGCAGGCGCGATCATCGTTGCAAGCGTACAACGTCATCCGTGGCACGCAAGACACATAATGCAGGTTTAAGTGCCGCTCGCCGTACCATCCGTTCCGCGCACCGGGATGCCGAGCGTATCGAGCCGCTTGCGCAGCGTGTTCCGGTTGATCCCCATCGCCCGTGCCGCGCGCAACTGGTTATGGCCATGCCGGGCCAGCATCGCCTCGATCAGGGGGCGCTCCACCTCGCCGATCACGCGGTCGTACAGCGTGCCGTCGTCCAATGCCTCGGGCCGCTCGCGCGCGATGCGATCGATCAGTTGGCGGATGGCGACGGCGAGATCGGGATCGGCGACGGCACTGGCCGCGCTGGCCTGCGGACGGCCGATCATCGCCCGGATGGCGTCGGCGTCGATCACCTCGTCGCGGGCAAGCACCGCCAGGCGACGCATGAGGTTCTCCAGTTCGCGCACATTGCCGGGCCAATCATGCGCGACCAGCAGGTCGACCGCGCTGGCATCGATCCGCCGGCGCGGCAGGCCCTGCGCGGCGGCCAGATCGAGGAAGTGACGCGCAAGCAGGGGCACGTCCTGCCGCCGTTCGCGCAAGGATGGCAGGGCGATGGGCACGACGTTTAGGCGGTAGAACAGGTCTTCGCGAAACTGCCCGGACTGTACCTGTTGCGCCAGCTCGCGATTGGTCGCGGCAAGGATGCGGACATCGGTGCGGATCGTCCGCGCGCCGCCAACCGTGGTGAACTCGCCGGACTGCAGCACGCGCAGCAGCCGGGTCTGCGCCTCCATCGGCATGTCGCCGATCTCGTCCAGGAACAGCGTGCCGCCCGCCGCCTGTTCGAACCGACCGGCATTGCGCTGGGCCGCCCCGGTAAAGGCGCCGCGTTCATGCCCGAACAGCTCCGCCTCGATCAGTTCGCGCGGGATCGCCGCCATGTTGATCGCGACAAAGGGCGCGGCGCGACGTGGACCCAGATCGTGGATCGCGCGCGCGACCAGTTCCTTGCCAGTCCCGGACTCGCCCGAAATCAGCACGGTCAGGTCGTTGGAGACGACGCGGGCGATCACCCGGTACACCGTCTGCATCGCCGCCGACCGCCCGATCAGGGGCAGCGCCTGCTCCTCCTCGCCCGGCCCGTCATCGGCAAAGACGCCGCCCCGCGCCAGTGCGCCGGCCACCGCCTGCGTCAGCGCGTCCAGATCGAACGGCTTGGGCAGATATTCGTACGCACCCACCTCGGCGGCGCGTACCGCGGTGGTCAGCGTATTCTGGGCAGACAGCACGATGATCGGCAGCGCAGGGTAGCGTTCGGCCACGGTGCGGATATGGTCGATGCCGTCGCCATCGGGCAGGACGACGTCGGTGACCAGTATGTCGGGAGCGCCACCGGCCAGCGCACGATCCAGTTGCGCCAGCGTGGCGACGCTGGTGACGTCATGGCCGCAGCGGCGGAGCGCCTGCCCCACCACGGTGCGGATCGCCGCATCGTCGTCCACGACGAGGACGTGGCTCATGCCCCGGCCCTTGGCAGCAACAGGCGAAGCACGGTCATCTCCGGCGATCCTTCCCGGGCATATTGAACGATACCCCCCATGTCGCGCATCAGCTTGTCGACGAGCGCAAGGCCGAGCCCCTGCCCCTCGCGTCGCCCGGACACGAAGGGATCGAACAGGTGATCGGCGATGTCGGCGGGCGCACCGGGACCGTTGTCGATCACGCAGATCTCGATCGGCAGCGGCAGGCGCGGACGACCGGGCGCGGCGCTGACGGCCATGCCATGGCGATAGGCGGTGGTCAGCACGATGCGCGGATTGCGCGTGCCGTGAACGGCTTCGCGGGCGTTCTTCAACAGATTGATGACGATCTGGAGCAGCGCATCGCGATTGACGCTGGCCGGCGGCAGCGACGGGTCGTAGCGTTCCTCGACCATCACGCCGCGGGCAAAGCCGGCCAGCGCGACCCGGCGCGCATGGGCGAGCAGCGGATAGATATTCTCGGGCGCACTCGGCAGCGGCCGGGTGTCGCTGAAATCCTGCATCCGGTCGATCAGCGCCGCGATCCGGTCGACCTCGGTGGTGATCAGCGTGGTCAGTTCGCCCGCACCGATCAGTTGCGCGGCACCGCGTATGCCCGACAGGGGGTTCTTGATCTCATGCGCAAGCATCGCCGCCGCCCCCACCGCCGCGCGAGCCCCGGCGGCGCGGTCCGCCGAATGCCCCAGCCGCCGCGAGGTCGCCGAACTGTGCAGGGTGATCGCCCGCCACCCGGCATGGTCGGGCACCTGCGCCTCGACGAAATCGACGCGGATCTTGTGGCCTCGCGCCGTGGCGATCTCGGTATCGTAGATCGCGAACCCATGGCCATCGCGCGCGCTGCCCTCGCCCGGCGGCGGCAGGATCGCGTCCAGCGGTTGCCCGACCATCAGGCGCTCCGATAGATTGAGCAATTGTTCGGCCAGCGCATTGGCATGCGCGATGCGATCGTCGGGATCGATCACGATCACCGCCACCGGCAGCGCCGCGAACAACGCGGCGAAGCCGGGGCGGCCGTGTCGCGAAGGGTCAGGCAGCGGCGGCAAGCTCGATCTGGGGCAGGTAGAAATCCGCCAGCATCGCCTTGACGGTGGCGGCGTTCGGCTCTTGGTTCACCTTGTTGCGGAACTCGGCCGATCCGTGCAGCCCGCGGGTGTACCAGCCGATATGCTTGCGTGCCATGTTGACGCCCGTCTCGGTGCCATAATGGTCGAGCATCGCGTCGTAATGTTCGGCAACCGCGCGATATTGCTCGTCCAGCGAAGGATCGGGCACCCGCGTTCCGCTGCGGAACCACTCCATCACCTGCCCAAGCAGCCAGGGCCGGCCATAGGCGCCGCGACCGATCATCACCCCGTCCGCGCCGGACTGGTCCAGTGCCGCCTGCGCATCCTCTATCGAGCAGATGTCGCCATTGGCCACGACCGGGATCGACACCGCCTCCTTCACCTTGGCGATGAAGCGCCAGTCGGCGGACCCCTTGTACATCTGGTTGCGGGTGCGGCCATGCACCGTGATCATCTTGCAGCCGATATCTTCGGCGATGCGGGCCAGTTCGGGCGCGTTCAGGCTGTCATGGCACCAGCCCATCCGCATCTTGAGCGTGACCGGCACGTCCACCGCCTTGACGCACGCCTCGACGATCGCGGCCGCCAGCTTCAGGTCGCGCATCAGCGCCGAACCCGCATCGCCGTTCACGACCTTGCGCACCGGGCAGCCCATGTTGATGTCGATGATCGCCGCACCGCGATCCGCGTTCAGCTTCGCCGCCTCGCCCATCTCATAGGGCGTACAGCCGACAAGCTGCATCGACACCGGCTCCTCCAGCGGATGCCATGCCGCCTTCTGCAGCGACTGCCGCGTTTCGCGAATCGCCGCCTGGCTGGCGATCATTTCGGTCACGTTGAGGCCTGAGCCGTAGCGGCGCACCAGCGTGCGGAACGGCATGTCGGTGACGCCGGTCATCGGCGCCAGAACGACGGGGCTGTCGATCGTCACCGGACCGACCTGGATGGGGTTGAGCGTGCGCATGGGATGTGCCTGAAAAACGGGCAGCACCTACTCCAATTCACGCTTGCGGGCAAGGTTCAAACCGCGCTCATTCCCGCCTAGAGGGACGGACATGACAGGTTCCTCCCTCACCGCCGCCCTGATCGTAGCCGCCGGCAGCGGCACGCGCGCCGGCGGCGCCCTGCCCAAGCAATATCGGCCGATCGCCGGCACGCCGATGTTGCGCCGCGCCTATGACGCGGTGGCGGCGCATGCCGGGATCGATATGGTGCTGGTCGTCGTCTCTGCCGACGAACGCGATCGCGCGGCGGCGATCCTGCCGGGTGCCGAACTGGTCGCAGGCGGCAGCAGCCGGCGCGAATCGGTCGCCAACGGGCTGCGCCATCTCGCCGACCGCGGCGTCGGCCGCGTGCTGGTCCATGATGCCGCACGCCCTTTCCTGCCGCCCGCGGTGATCGACCGCGTCCTGGCGGCGCTGGATCAGGCGGACGGGGCGGTTCCCGTCCTGCCGGTTGCCGACACGCTGGCGCGCGGGCCGGACCTGTTGGGCGATATCGTGCCGCGCACCGACCTTGCCCGCATCCAGACGCCGCAAGGCTTTCATCTGGAACGCCTACTCGCCGCGCATGCCGCCTGGCCGGCGCAGGAGGAAGCGACCGACGACGCGCAGATGGTCAGGCGGCTTGGCGGACGCGTCGTCTTGGTGCAGGGCGATATGATGCTCGACAAGGTCACCTACGCGCAAGACTTCGATGCGGCCGATGCCCGCCTCGCCTGGGAAACCCGCACCGCCATGGGCTTCGACGTCCACCGGCTGGAGGATGGCGAGGAATTGTGGCTCGGCGGCGTGCTGATCCCGCATCATCAGGGCCTGTCGGGCCATAGCGATGCGGACGTCGCGCTCCATGCGCTGACCGACGCGCTGCTCGGCACGATCGCCGCGGGTGATATCGGCACGCATTTCCCGCCAAGCGACCCACAATGGCGCGGCGCCGAGTCGGGCCAGTTCCTGCAACATGCCGCAAAGCTGATCGCGGAGAAGGGCGGCCGGATCGATTTCGTCGACCTGACCATCATCTGCGAGGCGCCCAAGATCGGCCCGCACCGCGCCGCGATGGTCGCGCGGATCGCCGACCTGCTGGCGCTGTCGCCGGACCGGGTCAGCCTGAAGGCGACGACGACCGAGCGGCTGGGCTTCACCGGCCGTGGCGAGGGCATCGCGGCACAAGCCGTGGCGACCGTGCGCTTGCCGGGTGCCGCCGCGTGAGGATCGCCGCACTGTTCGCGCTCGCCGCGCTGGCGGCCGGCACCTCGGCGCAGGCGCAGACCGGCTGCATCACCGGTCCGGAGGCGGAGGCGATGACCCTGGTCGCGATGCCGGACATCATTCACGAAACCGGCCGGGTCTGCGGCGCCCGCCTGCCCGCGACCAGCCTGATCCGCCGCAACGACGGCCCCTTCGTCGCCAAGTACAAGGCGGCGGCCGATGCGGCCTGGCCGACGGCGCGCGGCGCGATCGTCAAGCTGTCCGACCCTGCGGTCGATGCACTGCTGCAATCCGATTATGCGCGCCCGCTGCTCACCTCGCTGCTGGTGCCGGTCATCGTCGGGCGCATCGCGCTCAAGGATTGCGGCACGATCGACCGGCTGGTCACCCTGCTGGAGCCGCTGCCGGCGCGCAACAGCGCAGGGGTGGTCGTCGCCACGCTGCAATATCTGAAAAGCGAAAAGGCCAAGGGCCGGCAGGTCGCCGTGCCCGACCTGCCGCTCTGCACGCAAGGGAATCGCTGATGGACACGCTGCTTCCCCCCGAGATCGTCGCACTCGCCACCCGCGTGATCGAGGAAAACCGTACCGCCGGTCGCCGGATCGCGGTAGCGGAAAGCTGCACCGGCGGTCTGGTGGCCGCCGCGCTGACCGAGGTGCCCGGCGCGTCGGACGTGTTCGATCTGGGCTTCGTCACCTATTCGAACGACGCCAAGATGACCTTGCTGAAGGTGAGCGCGGATGTGCTGGAAACCTTTGGCGCGGTATCCGTCGCCACCGCCTGGGCGATGGCGCAGGGCGCGCTGAAGCACAGCACCGCCGATGTCACCGTGTCGATCACCGGCGTCGCCGGGCCCGGTGGCGGCACCGAGAAGAAGCCGGTGGGCACCGTCCTGTTCGGCCGTGCCGAGCGTGGCGGCGATCCGGACGATGTTCATTCCGTCCGCCGCAGCTTCGGCGATATCGGCCGCGGCGGTATCCGCGCTCAGGCAGCGTTGTGCGCGCTGGAGCTGTTGCTGCCGTAAAGCTTGCGGGCCCGGTCTTCGAACGCACCGATCATGCGGCGCAGCGCGGTGCCGAACACCTGGCCGGCCAGCATCTCGAACACGCGGTTCTTGAACGCGAAATCCACCGAGAAGTCGACCGCACAGCCGCCCTCCTCGGCCCGGAAGCGCCATTCGTTGCGCAGATATTTGAGCGGCCCGTCGATATAATCGACATTGATGCTGTGCGGCCGCTGCTTGGCGACGCGGCTGGTGAACGTCTCGCGCAGCCCCTTGAAGCCGACGATCATGTCCGCCACCGTCTCGGTGTCGCTGTCCGACCGGACCCGCATCGCCGATACCCAAGGCAGGAACTCCGGATAGCGGCCGATATCGGCCACCATGTCGAACATCTGCTCCGGCGTATAGGGAAGGTGGCGCGTCTCGCTGTGCTTGGGCATGCGCGTTACGCCCTCACCTCCTGGGGCCTGACCGCGGCCAGCTTGGCCGCCCGCGCATCGCGCAGCCGTGCGAAATCGTCGCCCGCATGATAGCTCGACCGGGTCAACGGCGAGGACGCCACCAGCAGGAACCCCTTGGCCCGCGCGATCGCAGCATATGCGTCGAACGCCTTGGGCGTCACGAACTCGGCGACCTTGGCGTGGCGCGGCGTCGGTTGCAGATACTGTCCCATGGTCAGGAAATCGATGTCGGCGGAGCGCATGTCGTCCATCACCTGATGGATCTCCAGCCGCTCCTCGCCCAGCCCCAGCATCACGCCCGACTTGGTGAAGATCGACGGATCATGCCGCTTCACACTCTCCAGCAGACGCAGCGACGCGTAATAACGCGCGCCCGGCCGGATCGTCGGATAAAGCCTTGGGACGGTTTCCAGATTGTGGTTGTACACGTCCGGCCGCGCCTCGACGATCGACTCGACCGCGGCCTGCGCCTTGTTGCGGAAGTCGGGGGTCAGGATCTCGATCGTGGTCGAGGGCGTGTTGCGACGCAGCGCCTGGATGACCTTCACGAACTGCGACGCGCCGCCATCGGGCAGGTCGTCACGGTCCACGCTGGTGATGACGATGTGCTGCAGGCCCATCTCGGCCGCCGCGACCGCGACATGCTCGGGCTCCAGCGGATCGACCTTGCGCGGCATCCCCGTCTTCACGTTGCAAAAGGCGCAGGCGCGGGTGCAGGTATCGCCCAGGATCATCACCGTCGCGTGCTTCTTGGTCCAGCACTCGCCGATGTTCGGACAGGCCGCCTCCTCGCAGACCGTCGCCAGGTTCAGGCGGCGCATGAGCTGCTTGGTTTCCGCAAAGCCGACCGAGGTCGGGGCCTTCACACGGATCCAATCGGGCTTGCGCGCGCGCGGCGGCGCGGCCAACGGGGTCATCTCGTTCATGCATTGCGAAATAGCGATGTGATCGGCGAGACACAATGGCGACCCGTCCCGGGATCGGTTCGGAACCGCTTCGGTCCTAACGTGTTCGCCATCATGCGTTACAAATCCGGGAGTGATCATGACCGACTTTTCCGACCTCGTTGATGGCTATCGCCGCTTCCGCACCGCCGACTGGCGTCGTCAGCGCGAGCGCTGGTCCGAGCTGAAGGAAGGCCAGAGCCCCAAGGTGATGGTGATCGCCTGCTCCGACAGCAGGGTCGATCCGGCACAGGTATTCGACACGCTGCCCGGCGAAATCTTCGTGGTGCGCAACGTCGCCGCGCTCGTCCCCCCCTTCGAGACCGGTGGCGGGCATCACGGCGTGTCGGCCGCGCTCGAATTCGCGGTGACCCAGCTCAAGGTCGAGGAAGTCGTGGTGATGGGCCATGGCAAGTGCGGCGGCTGCCAGGCGGCGCTGACCCAGGGCTTTGCCGATGCCAAGCCGGGTGAAGGCGGCTTCATCGCCGACTGGGTCCATCTGCTCGACGGCGCGCGCGAAAAGGTGCAGGCCGAGCATCTGGAGGGTGCCGAGGCGACCCGCGCGATGGAACTGGAAGCGGTGCGCACCTCGATCGAGAATCTGCGCACCTTCCCCTTCGTGACCAAGGGCGAGGACGCCGGCACGCTGAAGTTGCGCGGCGCCTATTTCGCGATCGCCGACGGCATCCTGCACGTCATGGAAGACGATGGCGCGTTCAAGCCCGCCTGGACCGAGGCGGCCTGATATCTCAGTCCTGCACCGGCCCCTGGAACGGCCAACTCCCTCGGCGGCGTAGCACGAACCAGTAATAGGCCGCCGAGCCGACGATCTGCGCCCCGGTCATCAACAGGCCGGGGCGCCCTTCCTCCAGGTCCAGCCAGCTCGTCCAGACGATATAGCCCAGCGCCACCAGGGTGATGATCGGCGCCAGCGGATAGAGCGGCATCCGGTACGGCGCATGGGCCGTCGCCCCCGTCCGCCGCCCGACGATCGCGGCCAGCGCGATGCCCGCATAGATCGCCACCAGCCCGGTTCCGCTCAGCACCAGGAGCAGCGTCAGCGGCAGGAAACAGCAAAGCACCCCGACCCCGCCAACGACCAGCGTACCGATGACCGGCGATCCCAGCCGCGGGTGGATGCTCGCCATCCAGCGGTCGACCGGCGCGCCCCAGCTGCGATCCCGCGCGGTGCCGTAGAAGAAGCGCGCACAGGCCAGGATGCATGCGATGATCGCGTTGACGATCGCCACCACCACCCCCAGCGCCATCGCCGCGCCAAGCGCGCTGCCGCCCCGGGCCGTCACCATCTGCCCGAACGGATCGTCGTGGCGCAGCACGCCGCCCAGATCCTGTGCCGAGACTAGCAGCGCGATCACCGGCACCACCTCGAACGCCAGCGTCAGTATCAGTGCCGCGAGGATCGCCTTGGCGATACGCTGGGGCGCATCCAGCATCTCTTCGCCGAAATACACCGCCGCGCCGTAGCCGTTGAGCGCAAAGATCGCGATCGATGCCGCCAGCCCGATACTCGCCGGACTGGCCGGCACCAGCCCGTTCGCCGCCGGCATCATCGGCGCGGTCAGGAAGCGTGTGGCATCCTGCACCCAGTCGGCGAACCCCAGTCCCACCACGACCAGGATCGCCAGCACCTCGATCGCCAGAAACGCACCCGTCACCAGCGCATTGACCCGGATGTTGAGCAACGCCACCAGCGTGGAGGCCGCGACCACCGCCGCCGCCACCGGCACCGCCGGCAGGCCCGGCATCACGGTGGCCAGCACCGCACTGATCCCCAGTCCGGCCACCGGTGGAAACAGCAGGTTGTTGAAGACGTTGACGCCCAGCATCACGAAGCCGGCCAGCGGCCCCAGCGTGCGCGCCACCGCGACATATTCGCCACCCGCCACCGGCCATGCCGACGACAATTCGGCATAGATGAACGCGGTGGCGACGCACACGACCGCGGCCAGGATCATCGCCCACACCGCACCGGTGCCGGCGACCTGCAACATCCCCGGCACGATCACGAACACCGACGATGCCGGCGTCGCCACGGACAGCGTCAGGAACAGCACGCCCATGACGCCCAGGCTGCGGACCAGCCGGGGCGCCGCCGCCGGCTGCAACTGATCGTCCAGCATCGCCGCGCCTGACGGGTCAGCCCGCCTTGGGCGCCACCGTCTTGTCGACCTCGGGCCCGGTCGCCGTCGTGCGCAGGCTCAGCTCGCGCATCTGTGCGTTCGACGGCAGGCTGGGCGCACCCATCAACAGGTCCTCGGCACGCTGGTTCATCGGGAACAGCGAGATTTCGCGCAAATTCTGCGCGCCGCATACCAGCATGACGATCCGGTCGACGCCGGCCGCCATGCCGCCGTGCGGCGGGGCGCCATACTGGAACGCGCGGTACAGGCCGCCGAAGCGCTCCTCCACGTCCGCCTTGGACAGGCCGACCAGTTCGAACGCCTTGACCATCAGCTCGGGGCTCTGATTGCGGATCGATCCCGATGCGATCTCGTAGCCGTTGCAGACCAGATCATATTGATAGGCCTTGATGGTCAGCGGGTCCTGCCCCCCCAGCGCGTCCATCCCGCCCTGCGGCATCGAGAAGGGGTTGTGCGCGAACTCGACCTTCTTGGCGTCCTCGTCCCACTCATAGAAGGGGAAATCGACGATCCAGCACAGGCGGAACGCGTCCTTCTCGATCAGTCCCAGCTGATCGGCGACGCGGGTGCGTGCCGCGCCGGCCAGCTTGGCCGCCTGCTCGACCTTGCCCGCCGCGAAAAACAGCCCGTCATCGGGTCCGAGCCCCAGCGCAACGTAGATCGCCTCCATGCCTTCGGTGCCGTGGTTCTTGGCGATCGGCCCGCCGAACTCGCCGCCCTTGCGGGTGACGTAGCCAAGGCCGGCATGCCCCTCGGCGCGCGCCCATTCGTTCATCTCGTCGAAGAACTTGCGGCTCTTGTCCGCGGTCGCCGGTGCCGGGATGGCGCGCACCACGCCGCCCGAACCCACGATCTTCTCGAACAGGCCGAAGCCCGAGGTGGTGAAATGCTCGGACACATCGGTGATGATCAGCGGGTTGCGCAAATCGGGCTTGTCGCTGCCGTACTTCAGCATCGCCTCGTCATAGGCGATCCGCGGAAACTCGCCGCTCGGCGTCACGGTGCGGCCATCGGCAAAGGACTCGAAGATGCCGCCGATCACCGGCTCCATCGTCTCCCACACCTCTTCCTGCGTGACGAAGCTCATCTCCAGGTCGAGCTGGTAGAATTCACCCGGCAGGCGGTCGGCGCGCGGGTCCTCGTCGCGGAAACAGGGTGCGATCTGGAAATAGCGGTCGAAGCCCGCGACCATCAGCAACTGCTTGTACTGCTGCGGCGCCTGCGGCAGCGCGTAGAACTTGCCCGGATGGATGCGGCTCGGCACCAGGAAGTCGCGCGCGCCCTCCGGCGACGATGCGGTCAGGATCGGCGTCGAATATTCGGTAAAGCCCACCGCTTCCATGCGGCGGCGCATCTCGGAAATCACCTTGGTACGGCGCACGATGTTGGCGTGCAGCGTGTCGCGGCGCAGATCCAGGAAGCGGTAGCGCAGGCGGATGTCCTCGGGATATTCCTGCTCGCCCGCCACCGGCATCGGCAATTCCTCGGCCGCCGACAGTACGGTCGCGCCGCGCGCGAACACCTCGATCTCGCCGGTCGCCAGGTTCGCGTTCACCGTGCCGCCCGATCGCGCCTTCACCACGCCGTCGATCGTCACCACCGATTCGACGCGCACCGCCTCCAGCACCGGCAGCGCCGCCGAGTCGCTGTCCGCCACGATCTGCGTGATGCCGTAATGATCGCGCAGGTCGATGAACAGCACGCCGCCATGATCGCGCTTGCGGTGCACCCATCCGGACAGGCGCACGGTTTCGCCGACCTGGGGAGCGGCCAGCGCGGCACAATTATGGGTTCTATAGGCGTGCATGATCGCGATCTCTGACAAGCAAAGTGGAAAGCCGGCCGCTTTCCTGTCCGGCCCCTCTTTGTCAACCCGCGCGAGCCGTCTATGGGCAATCGGATGCACGTACACCCGTTGATTACCGACAGCGCGACGCTCGCCAATCTCTGCACCCGCCTCGCCGATGCCGACTTCGTCACCGTCGACACCGAGTTCATGCGCGAAAGCACCTATTGGCCCGAACTCTGCCTGATCCAGATCGCCGACACCAACGAGGCCGCCGCGATTGATCCGATGGCGCCGGGGCTCGACATGACCCCGCTGCTCGACCTGCTGGTCAATAACGAGGATGTGCTGAAGGTCTTCCATGCCGGGGGCCAGGACATCGAGATCATCTACAACCTGACCGGCAAGACGCCGCACCCGCTGTTCGACACGCAGGTGGCGGCGATGGCGCTGGGTCAGGGCGAGCAGATCGGCTATTCCAACCTGGTCGACAGCTGGCTGGGCATTCAGGTCGACAAGGGCGCCCGGTTCACCGACTGGTCGCGCCGCCCGCTCGACCAGCGCCAGGTCGATTATGCGATCGGCGACGTCACCCATCTGTCGAGCATCTTCCCCAAGATGCTGGAGCGCCTGAAAAAAACCGGGCGCGGCGCCTGGCTGGACCAGGAGATGGAGCGGCTCGCCGACCCCGCCCATTATGCCAACGATCCCGATCTGGCGTGGAAGCGCGTGCGCATTTCCGGCCGCAAGCCGGACGTGCTCGGCCGGCTGAAGGCGCTCGCCCGCTGGCGCGAGCTGGAGGCACAGGCTAAGGATCTGCCGCGCGGCCGTATCGTCAAGGACGAGACGCTGGGCGACCTTGCCGGGCATCCGCCGCGCAAGCAGGCCGATCTGGCCCGCGTCCGCGGCCTGTCCGCCACCTGGGCCGGCAACGATATCGGCGGCCGCCTGATGGCCGCGATCGAGGGGGCCGAGCCGCTTCCCGCCGACGAGATGCCCCCGCGCGACGATCGCAAGCCCGGTCTCGGCAAGGAGGGCTCGCTGGTCGCCGACCTGCTCAAGCTGCTGCTCAAGATCCGCGCGCGTGACATCGACGTCGCCTCGCGCCTGCTCGCCCGGTCGGAGGAGCTGGAACTGCTCGCCGCCGGCGTGCGCGAGGACCTGCCGATGCTCACCGGCTGGCGCTTCGACCAGTTCGGCCGGGATGCGCTCGATCTGGTCGAGGGGCGGCTGGGCTTTGTGGTGAAGAACGGCAAGCTGAAGATGGTCCGCACCGAGGGAGAAGCCGAATGATCGCCCGGTCGCTGGTCGCCCTGCTGCTGCTCGCCGGATGCGCGACGACGCCCGAGGGTGGCGCATGCCGCGCCGATCGTGCGCAGGACCTTGTCGGCAAGCCCTGGGCCCCGGCCGGCGAAGCCGCAGTCCTGAAGCGGACCGGGGCACGCGCGCTGCGGGTCATCGGGCCCGATACGATGGTGACGATGGACTATCGCACCGATCGGCTGAACGTCGAAACCGACGCGAGCGGCATCGTCACCCGCCTGCGCTGCGGCTGAGCGACGCCGCTCAAGGCTGGGCGAGCACCGCCCGGCGCCCCAGGCCGCTGGCCAGCGCGCCGTGGCGTCGTTCGACGGCCTCGCCGTAGAAGCCGGTGTCCTGCGCCGGCAGCGCCAGCGTCACCGCCTCTTCGGACAGCGTCACCGACGACCGCTCTAGCGGCCCCGCCAGCCCGCCGCTCAGCCGCTGCCCCAGCCGGATCGCCAGCCCCCAGAGCGTCGCCGCCTTCAACTGCGCCGGACTCGCCAACTGCGCCAGCGGATGCGGCACGTCCAGCCCACCGCCCAGGCTCGTGTGCAGCGCCTGCGCCAGCATCGCGCGGCCGACCGCGTCGATCCCCACCCAATTGCCATGCAGCGCGATCTCCACCCCGCGCTCGGCCCGGAACTCGGGGTTGGCACGCCAGCCGACATCGGCCAGCAGGCATGCCGCATGGCGCAACCGGGCGTCGGCGGTCGCGTCGGCGGGGAACAGCGGCGCGATCCAGCCCTGCAACAGGTCGCCATGCTCGGGAAAACGGCCGAGCAAGCGCCCTTCCTCCCGCGCGCCCACGATCAGCGGGTCGAGCGCCCGTGTCTCCGCGTCCAACGCACCGAACAACAACCCCTCGCGCAGACCATAGGCCGACACGATCGTCGTACTGCTCCCCAGATGCCGCAACAACACGCCCAGCAGCGCCGTCGCATCCGCCAGCGTCGCCGCACGCCCGGACGACAGCCCCGGCACGCCGCGCAGCCGCGGCTTGCTCAGATGCGGGATCGTCCGCCCCAGCCGCGCCACGTCGGTCGGCGTCAGCGCGTAATGATGGATGATCGGCAATGGATATTCCGCCAGCCCCATGTCCAGCCGGGCCAGTGCGCGCCACGATCCGCCGACCAGATAGAAGGGCAGGCCCCTGCCCGCGCCCTCCCATCCGGCCTCGTCCACCAGCCGCGCGATATGCCGCTCGAACGCCTTGCTCCCCTTTTCGCGCAGCGCCGGAATGCGCAGCACGCCGAGCGGAAACGACACCCGGCCGCCCACCTGCCCGCCACGCACCCGCACCAGTTCCAGGCTGCCCCCACCCAGATCGCCGACGATCCCGTCCGCCTCCGGAATGGCGGACAGCACGCCCTCGCCCGCGCCCTTGGCCTCCTGCTCGCCCGACAACAGTTCGACCTTCAGGCCGAGTTCGTGCGCACAGTCGATCAGTTGCTGGCCGTTGGCCGCGTCCCGCACCGCCGCGGTGGCGACCGTGCGGACGGTGTCGACCTTCATCTCGCGGGCCAGCGCGGCAAAGCGGCGCAGGGCCGTCTGCGCCTTGGCGAGCGACCCCGGCTCGATCGCGCCGGTCGCGGCCAGTCCCCGGCCCAACCCCGCCATGACTTTCTCGTTGAACAGGATCGCGGGTAACCGCGCATGCCCCTGATAGACGACCAGGCGGACCGAGTTCGATCCGATGTCGATAATGGCGGTTCGCGGCGCCGGTGCGGGCGCCGCGTAACTTGCGGCTTTGGTCATCGGCTCAGCGCTGCCGGCGGAGCGAAAGCGTTGGAACGGCATCACGCGACTCCAGTGCCGCGCCGCGCCCGGAAAGCGAGGGGTTCGTCATGAAATAGCGATGCAGGTTGAACGGTCTGTCCCCCGGTTCGTCACGGACGTAGCGGCCATCCGGCTCCAATTCCCAACTCTGCTCATTATCCAGCAGGTTCGCGACCATCACCTGATCCAATATCTGGTCGTGTACCGTGGGGTTCAGGATCGGCAGCATATATTCGACGCGCCGGTCGAAGTTGCGCGGCATCCAGTCCGCCGACGAGATGAACAGCTTCGCCCCGTCATTGGGCAGCGCCTTGCCGTTGCCGAACGCCCAGATCCGGCTGTGCTCCAGGAAGCGCCCGATGACCGACTTCACACGGATATGGTCGGACAGCCCCTCTACACCCGGCTTCAGGCAACAGATGCCGCGCACGATCAGGTCGATCTCCACGCCCGCCGCACTCGCCTCGTACAGCTTCTCGATGATCGCCGGGTCGACCAGCGAGTTCATCTTGGCCCACACGCCCGCCGGCTTACCGGCGCGTGCATTGGCGATCTCGTCATCGATCATCGCCATCAGGTTGGCGCGCAGATCGCGCGGCGACAGGCTGACGCGCTCCATATGCGTCGGCTCGACATAGCCGGTGATGTAGTTGAACATCCGTGCCGCATCGCGCCCGAGCGCCGGATCGGCGGTGAAGAAGCTCAGATCGGTGTAGATGCGTGCGGTCACCGGATGATAATTGCCGGTGCCGAAATGGCAGTAGGTACGAAACGCATTGCCTTCGCGCCGCACCACCATCGACACCTTGGCATGCGTCTTCCAGTCGATGAAGCCATAGACGACCTGCACGCCGGCGCGCTCCAGCGCAGCCGCCCAATACAGGTTCTGCTCCTCGTCGAACCGCGCCTTCAACTCGACGATCGCGGTCACCGACTTGCCCGCCTCGGCCGCGGCGATCAGCGCATTGATGATCGCAGACTGTTTACCCGCCCGGTACAGTGTCTGCTTGATCGCGACGACATCGGGGTCGGCCGCGGCCTGTTTCAGAAAGGCGATCACCACCTCGAACGTCTCGTAGGGGTGATGGACGACGATGTCCTTGGCGCGGATCGCGGCGAAACAATCGCCGGCAAATTCCCGGATACGCTCAGGAAAACGTGGCGAGAAGGAGGGGAATTTCAGATCGGGCCGATCCTCGTCGACCAGCATATCGAGGTCGCCGATACCAAGCAGATTGCCGCTCTCGGTGATGATCGCGTCCGACCCGCCCAGTTCGTCGCGCAACACCGCGGACAGGCTGTCGGGAATGCCCGTCTCCATCTCCAGCCGGATCACGCGGCCACGGCGGCGACGCTTGATGGCGTTGGCGAAGTAGCGGACCAGATCCTCCGCCTCTTCCTCGATCTCGATATCGCTGTCGCGCAGCACCCGGAAGGTGGCCGACCCGTTCACGACATAGCCGGGAAAAAGCTGCGCCGAGAAACGCCGCACGATCGCCTCGATCGAGATGTAGCGCGACGGTTCGCCCGGCAACCGCACGAAGCGCGGCATGGTGGCTGGCAGCATCACCAGCTCCATGATCGGTTCCTCGTCCGACAAACGCGTCAGGTCGAAGATGATCGACAGCCCCTTGTTGGGGATGAAGGGGAAAGGATGCGCCGGGTCCAGCGCCTGTGGCGTCAATATGGGAAAGATCTGCTCGCGGAAATGCGTCTCCAGCCAGCCATGCGCCTCGCCATCGATCGCATCGCGGCGCAGCACGAAGATGCCTGCATCATCCAGCAGATGGCGCAGGTCGCCCCACACCGCCTGCTGACTGGCGAGCAGGGCATCCGCCTCCGCGACGATGCCGCTCAACTGCTGGCCCGGCGTCAATCCGTCGACGGAACGCTGGCCGACATCCTGCGACTGCTGGCCCTTTAGCCCTGCGACGCGGACCATGAAGAATTCGTCGAGATTGGACCCGGAGATCGACAGGAAGCGCAACCGTTCGAGCAGCGGATGCGCGCTGTTGCAGGCCTCCTCCAGCACGCGGCGATTGAAGGCGAGCCAGGACAGCTCCCGGTTGAAGTACCGCCCGCTCGGCTCCGGTACGAAGGGATCGTCGTCCGGTTCGGCCATCTTGGCTATATGCGCGGGGCGGGTCATCGGGTCTCGCTTGTCGGGTCAGGGGTCGGCGATCAGGCCGGCCTCCGTCAGGGTGGCTCGTGCAAGGGGAATGGACAAACGCTTCTGACGTTCCATGGCCTGCTGGTCGAGCATATCGACGGTGCGTATGACAGCCAGATGACTGCGCTCGATCCGCGTCGCCAGCCATTCGATCAGGTCGGGGCCAGCGAACAGGCCACGGCGCGTGAACAACTGGTCCAGCAGCAGCGGAATCAGTTCGTCGTCGGGGGCGTCGATTTCCGCCAGTGTCGAGTTGGCGAGGCGCGAGCGGAGATCGGGCAGCTTGACCGCCCAGACCGGTGGCGCGGCATCCGCGACGATCACCAGCGGCCGTCCTTCCGCCTGCGCCCGGTTCCAGGCGTGAAAGATCTGAGCTTCGGGCAAACGCTCGGCATCGTCGATGATCGTCCCGCCACTGCGCGCCGCGAAGATGCGCGCCAGCAGCGACCGGCCCGATTTGCGCGGCCCGGTCAGCACGGCGGTGCGCGTCGGCCAGCCTTCCCAACGGTCCAGCATCTGCGCGGCATGCGCGTTGGAGGGGGTGATAAGAAACGCGTCCGAACGCGGGTCCGCCGGCCATGCCAGCGGAAGGGCCATCTGACTCATCCGGTAATTCCGTTATCGGCCGGCACCGCCGGCGTCGGTATCTGTGCGGCCCGGCGGATGCGCAGCGTCGTGCCGCTGCCGATCACCTGATAGCCGCGGCTTTCCAGCGCCGTCCGCAACGCGGCGGGGTCGCCGTCATAGGTCACGCGCATCAACGAAACGCCGCCCAGCGCCAGGCTGGAGGTCGCCGCCTGCCGCACGCCGGGGATCGAGCGCACCAGACTTTCGGTATTGGCGACCGCACTGGCGCTCGGCGTGTCGAACTGCACGGTCACCGCGATGCCCGCCCCCGTGGTCGCGGCGATTGCGGCGTCCAGCCCCTCGATCGGCTCGTCGCCCAGCGCATCGTCGTCGATCACCGGCTCGGGCGCCGGCGGCGGGCTCAGGCTGGCGTCGGGGTGCAGCGCCCCGCTCGACAGCGCGCGTTGATACATCGCATCCAGCCGCTGCACGCCGGTGTCCAGCAACTGCGCCAGCCCGGCGGACGAGCCGACGCGCAAGGTAAAGGTACCGAACAGCTGGTTGTCGGGACCGTGGCGTGCCTGGAAAACGCCGATCACCGGCCCGCCCGGCCATTGCCGATAGAGGCGAACCGTCGGGATCAGGATGTCCGACGCGCCATATTGGTCGATGATCGTCCGCCACCAGCCTCGACCCGGCCGGCCGATCTGCCCGGCATTGAGCAGCAGTGCGTCGGGGCCGGTGCCCGCCGGCCGCACATAATCGATCGTGCTGTTGCCCGTGCGGAACCGCGCCCAGGCCTGTTGCCAGGGCGAACGCCCCTCGAACACCTGCGACACGCCGCCCGAGATCTGCATCGGCACCACCAGCATGGGCAGCGACCGGTCGGCATAGGCGGAGATGCCCAGGATCGAGGCGGCCCGCGTCCGGTCGAAGGTCACGCCCAGCTTGGCCACATAGCGCGTCGGGCCGATCTGCTCGTTCTCCACGACGATCCCGGACACGATCGAATCGAGCGTTCCGTCCGACACCATCGCACCGCCGCCGCCCAGCCGGCGCGACAACACGACCCACGCCTTGCGCTGCGCCACGCGCCAGCCACCCAGCCGCGCGGCCTCTGCGGTCTTGCCCGCCACGTCGACGCTGACGCCGCTCACCTCGTAGTCACCGGTGTTGGCAACGGGCGCGACGCCGCGGTCCTGCCCCTCCATCTGGGCGAGGACGGCCGCCGGACCCATGACGGCCACGCAGCAGGCGAGAAGAACGGGGGCACGCAGGCGCATCGCGGCCTTTTGGCGAACCAGACGTGGAAATCCAAGCGCGATGTGGCTAACGGGCGCGGATGACCGACAGCACGCCCAGCTACACCTACGCCGATGCCGGCGTTTCCATCGCCGCCGGCAACGCGCTCGTTCGCGCCATCGGCCCGCTTGCCAAGGCGACGCGCCGCCCCGGCGCCGATGCCGATCTCGGCGGATTCGGCGGCTTTTTCGATCTGAAGGCCGCGGGCTTCACCGATCCGCTGTTGGTCGCGGCCAATGACGGCGTCGGCACCAAGCTGAAGCTGGCGATCGAGCACGACCGGCACGAGGGCGTGGGCATCGATCTGGTCGCGATGTGCGCCAACGACCTGATCGTGCAGGGTGCCGAGCCGCTGTTCTTCCTCGACTATTACGCCACCGGCAAGCTCGACAATGCAGTTGCCGAGCGTGTCGTCGCCTCGATCACGGAAGGGTGCAAGCAGGCCGGCTGTGCGCTGATCGGCGGCGAAACCGCGGAAATGCCCGGCATGTACGCGGGCGGCGATTATGATCTCGCCGGCTTCTGCGTTGGCGCGGTGGAACGGGACAACGTGCTGACCGGGCGTGATATCACGCGCGGTGACGTGATCCTGGGGCTCGCCTCTTCCGGCGTCCACTCGAACGGCTACTCGCTCGTACGCCGACTCGCCGCGGACAAAGCCTGGAAGCTCGACCGCCCCGCCATCTTCGACCAGAACCGCCTCCTGATTGACACGCTGATGGCGCCCACGCGCATCTACGTGAAGTCGTTGCTCCCGCTGCTGCGCGAGCGCCGGATCAAGGGTCTCGCGCATATCACCGGCGGCGGCTTGCTGGAGAATATTCCGCGTGTTCTGCCCGCCGAGGCGCATGCCGTGATCAATGCAGACGCCTGGGCGCAGCCGCGCCTGATGGCGTTCCTGCAGGCGCAGGGCGGGATCGAGCCGGAGGAGATGGCGCGGACCTTCAACTGCGGCATCGGCATGGCCGTGGTGGTGGCCGCCGAGGAGGCCGAGGCGGTGGCCGAGGCACTGGCCGATGCCGGCGAGACGGTCGAGCGGATCGGCCATATCGAACACGGTGCCCGCGGCTGCACGGTGCGCGGATCGGCAGGCACGTGGAGCGCGAAGGCGGACTGGACGGGCACGCATGCGGGTTAAGGTCGGCATCCTGCTGTCGGGCCGCGGCTCGAACATGCAGGCGCTGGTCCGCGCGGCGCAAGGGGCCGACTGCCCCTATGAGGTCGCGCTGGTCGCCTCCGACAAGCCCGACGCGCCCGGTCTCGCCTGGGCGGCCGAACAGGGGATCGCGACGTTTTCACTTTCCCCGAAAGGCATCGGCAAACCTGCCTTCGAAGCGGAGATGACCGCGATGCTCCGCCATGCGGAGGTCGAGGTCGTCGCGCTCGCCGGCTATATGCGCCTGCTGTCCGATCGCTTCGTCAGCGACTGGCGCGGCCGGATCGTCAACATTCATCCTTCGCTTCTCCCCAAATACAAGGGGTTGGATACGCATGCGCGGGCGATCGCGGCGGGGGATGCAGCGGCGGGCTGTTCGGTGCATGTGGTGACCGAGGAGCTGGACGCGGGAGCGGTGCTGGGGCAGGCCGAGGTACCGATCCATCCCGGCGACGATGCCGACAGCCTTGCCGCGCGCGTGCTGATCGAGGAACATCGCCTGTACCCCCGGATATTATCGGAGTTCGTCCGCTCATGACCGACATTCTCGCCAAGGTCCGTTCCGTCGCGCTGCTGCTGCCAGAGGTCGAGGAAGGTGCGGATGACCGCCAGGTCGCCTTCCTGGTCGATGGCACGCCCTTCGTCCGGTGCGATGGCGAGACGGTGGAGGTGCGGGCCGACGATGGCTGGCATCGCCTAGAAAATGGCGATGCGACGTTGATCGAGGACCGGGTGGCGCGTGGCTGGGAACTCACCGCCCCTGCCCGCCTGCTGGAGGCCGGCGGCCGGTGAGCGGCGAAACACCCGATCAGGCCCGCACCCGCCGCCGCTGGATCACGCTGGCGGAGGCGGTCGCCGTCATCGGCCTGTTGATCGCCGGGCTGACGCTCTACACCAACTGGTCCGACAAGCGCGCTGATCGGGCCGCCCGCGCAGCGGCGGCGGCCGACGAGAAGGCGGGCAAGGCACATTTCGTCGTTCGGGCGGTCGCCTCGGAAGAAGGCAATATGCTCATGCTGCTGAAGGATGACACGCATAGCCTTGGCGACATAGCTGTGCGGTTCCCGACAGCGCTCGGCATCCAGCCGCGGGTCGAGATGACAGGCCATGAAATCCAGGCCGACTGGTTTGCCGATCCCCTGCTCAAGGCGACGGATGGCGGCGACGATCGCAAGACCGGGCGCCTGCCCATCCTCCTGACCGTCGAATATTTCGCCGGCGACGAACCGCACCGCCTGACCGGCATCTACGACATCATCTGGCGCACCGAAGGTCGCATGCTGCGCGGCCGCACGCTGAAGCTGGAGGACCTGCGCCTGCATCGCAAGGGCGGCGACCAGAAGGCACTCGACGCAATCTGGGCGCGGGAAAAGCCGGCACCGTAAGGCCACGTCCCTACAGGGAAAAAGCGCTTAGATCGCCCGCCCGTAGACGACATCGTCATACCAGGTTTCGCCGACGAGAAAGCGCCGCTCGCCCACCAGCGCGAAGCCCTGCCGCTCGTAAAAGTCCCGCGCGCGCCGGTTACGGCCCAGCACCCCCAGCAGCATCCGAGACATGCCCAACGCTCGCGCATCGGCGATGGCGCGCGTCATCAGCGCTGCCCCCAGCCCGGTGCCACGGGTAACCGACAGGGCATAGATGCGGCGAAGCTCGATATCCCCCGGCTCCGACGGGATCGGCAGATCGGGCACGGTGAGCACCGAATAGCCCATGGGCGCGGCACCCTCGGGATGCTCGGCCAGCGTCACGGCGCTGGCGGGGTCGTTCGCCCAGGCGGCGAACTTGGCGGGCGCGCTGTTCACCGCACAATGCTGGACGATGTCCGGTCCGGCGAGCACGCCCGCAAAGGTCTCAAGAAAGCTGGCGGCTGCGACCATCGCGAGCGCATCGGCATCCGCCGCCGCCGCCCGTCGCAGCCGCCAGTGCATCAGCCGACCAGCTCTTCCGGCTTGAAGAAATAGGCGATCTCGATCGCCGCATTCTCGTCCGAGTCCGAGCCGTGCACCGAGTTCGCCTCGATCGACTCGGCCAGTTCCTTGCGGATCGTGCCCGGCTCGGCATTCTCGGGGTTGGTCGCGCCCATGATGTCGCGGTTGCGCTGCACGGCGTTCTCGCCTTCCAGCACCTGCACGACGACCGGGCCGGAAATCATGAAGCTGACCAGATCGGCAAAGAACGGACGCTCCTTGTGGACCGCGTAGAAGCCCTCGGCCTGCTCCTTGGTCATCTGGATGCGCTTGGAGGCGACGACGCGCAGGCCGGCTTCCTCCAGCATCTTGGTGACCGCACCGGTCAGGTTGCGGCGGGTGGCGTCGGGCTTGATGATCGAGAAAGTACGGTTCGCGGCCATGGCGGTCACGCTGCTCCTGTGATGGTCGGGGAAAAAGTGGCGCCGCCCTAATCGTCCCGCGCCGGCTTGGCAACCGCGCTTGAGGGTGGCTCAGGCCGCCTGTTCCCAGCGCCCCGCCTCGTTCTGCTTCCAATAGCGGCGCTGCACCCCCTCGCGTTCGGCCAGCGCCTTCCATGCGCCCCGCGCGTCGCGGATGCGATCCTCGTCGAAAAAGTGGAACACCCGGTCGAACGCCAGCGCCTCGTCACGCCAGATGCCGTCCGCCAATGCCACGTGCCGGGCGGCATTGGCCGGCGATACGTCACCCGCGATCAGCACCGGCTGCGCATGGTCGTCGCCGTCGCCGGCCTGGGCATGCGGCAGGAAGCTTTCGGCCGGATGGAGCCACAGCACCCGGTCGAGCGCCCCGCGTTGTTCGGCATCGCCGGACACCACCAGCAATCGCCCGCCGCCGGCCAGCACCTTTTCGGCAATCGCCGGCAGCACGCGGTCGAGCGGCGCCGCGGTCAGATGGTAGAAGTCCACCTGCATCGACGCCGCTCCCCCATTCAGCCTTCGAAATGCTCGGCGACCAGCCGGTCGAGCAGCCGCACGCCGTATCCGGTCGCGCCCTTGTCATGATAGGTGCCGGGCTTGTCGGCCCACACCATGCCGGCGATATCCAGATGCGCCCAGGCGACACCCTCGTCGATATAGCGCTTCAGGAACTGTGCCGCGGTAATCGATCCGGCGCCGCGCGGACCGACATTCTTCATGTCCGCGATATGGCTTTCGATCAGCTTGTCGTACGCATCGCCGAGCGGGAAGCGCCACAGCGTGTCGCCGCTCGCCTTGCCCGCCGCCAGCAGCTTGTCCGCCAGCGCATCGTCGTTGGAGAACAGGCCGCCATGTTCGTGACCCAGGCTGATGATCATCGCGCCGGTCAGCGTGGCGAGATCGATGATCGTCCTGGGGCGGTGCGTCTTCTGCACCCAGGTCAGCGCGTCGCACAGCACCAGCCGCCCTTCGGCGTCGGTATTGATGACCTCGATCGTCTGCCCGGACATCGACGTCACGACGTCACCGGGGCGCTGGGCGTTGCCGTCGGGCATGTTTTCCACCAGGCCCATTACGCCGATGACGTTGGCCTTCGCCTTGCGGCCGGCCAGCGCCTTCATCGCACCGGCCACGGCCCCCGCGCCGCCCATGTCCCACTTCATGTCTTCCATGCCGGCGGCCGGCTTGATCGAGATGCCGCCGGTGTCGAACGTCACGCCCTTGCCGACCAGCGCCAGCGCCGGATCGCCCTCGCCCGCACCGTTCCACTTCAGGGCCAGCAGCCGCGCCTCGCGCGTCGAGCCCTGGCTCACGCCCAAAAGCGCGCCCATGCCCAGGTCGCGCATCGCGTCCTCGTCGAGCACGGTGACTTCGAGGCCCAGCCCCTCCACCTCGCGCAGCACGCGCTCCACGAAGCTTTCCGGGTACAGCTTGTTCGGCGGCTCGGTGACGAGCGTACGGGTCAGCGCCAGCCCGCCGTTGAGCGCGAGGCCTACTTCCCATGCCGCCTCGGCGCCATCCGGCGCATTCACCAGCGTCACCGTGCCCAGCGTCGGCTTGGCCGTCTCCTTCTGGGTGGTGCGATAGACGTCGTAGCGCCAGCCGCGCTGCACCGCGCCCGTCGCGAACGCCGCCACGGCCGCCGGGGTCGCCTGCGCGCCCCCCAGATCGACCGTCAGGGCGGTGGTGCCGGAGGTCAGCAGCCGCGCGGACAGCGCGCTGCCCGCCTTGGCCCATTCCGTCTCGCTGCCGGCGCCGACGCCCGCCAGGACCACCTGCCGCACCGCGCCGTCCCGCGGCACGAACAGTTCGACCAGCGTGCCCGCCTCGCCCTTGAAGCGCCCAGCCTCGGCCGCGGTCGCGGCCAACGCCGCCAGCCCCTCGCCCGCCGCATCCGAACGCACCTGCGCGACGCCGTCCGTCGCCACGGGAAGGACGAGAACACCCTCGTTCGGTACGGAAGAGGCGAATGCGATCTGCATGGGGGACCTTTCGTTGAAGATGCGCCTCCATCTAGGGCGTCTGCGCCTAACGGCAAGCGCACGATTGCAGGAGCGCTCCGGGTTTGCGATAGGCGTCGCTTGCCACGGGGCCGGTCAGGGCGGCTCCGTCTCGATGCTGCCAAGAGATGGAACCGACTGAATCGTGTTGCGTATCGACCTCCTGGCTGGCTGCTCCCTCCCACTCGTCCTTTTGGCGGCCATGCCGGCTGCGGGGCAGGATCTGCAGGATCGTGCCGTTCCCCCACCGGCCGAGGGCACGGTAGCCCCCGCCTCGCCCGGCGCGCCGACGCCCGAGGATCAGGTGCGGTTCAGCGCGGCGCAGCTCGAATATGACACCGAGGCCGACATCGTCACGGCCACCGGCGACGTGCGCATGGCGCGCCAGGGGCAGCGGCTGCGCGCCGACACGGTCACCTGGAACCGCAAGACCGGCAAGGTCGTGGCGGACGGCGATGTTGCGATCACCAATCCCGAAGGCGACATTGCCTATGGCGACCAGATCGAGCTGACCGACTCGCTGAAAGGCGGCGTGGTCGACAACATGCTGGTCGTTCTCGAACAGGGCGGCCGGCTTGCCGCGGTGCGCGGCACCCGGCAGGAGGACGGCACGCTGAACCTCGATCGCGCCGCCTATACGCCCTGCGCGGTGCAGACCTCGGAGGGTTGCCCCAAGAACCCGTCGTGGAAGATCACCGCGGTTCGTGTCACCTATCGCCCAGAACGGCAGCGCGTCTATTTCAGCGGGGCGCGGATGAACCTGTTCGGCCTGCCCGCGGTGCCGCTGCCCAAGCTGTCGGTTCCGATCGGTGAGGGCAGCGACAGCGGCTTTCTGGCGCCCGACATCCGCCTCGACCGGGTCAACGGCCTGGAGGTGGTGACCCCCTATTACTGGCGCCTCGCCCCCAACAAGGGCCTGATGGTCGCGCCGCACGTGTTCAGCGACGTGTTGCCGATGATGCAGGCGACCTACGAGTCGCTCGACACGCAGGGTGCGTTCCGCGTCACCGGCTATGCCACCGTCAGCCGGCGCAGCGACGACCTGACCACCGCCAACCCGACCGACACCTCGATGGCACTTCGCGGTTATCTGGACGGCACCGGGCGCTACCAGTTCTCGCCGGAATGGAGCCTCAGCGGATCGCTGCGCCTGGCCAGCGACCGTACCTTCCTGCGCCGCTACGACATTTCCCGCGACGACCGGCTGCGCACCACCGCCAGCCTCCAGCGGATCGGCACCAACAGCTATTTCGCGCTGACTGGCTGGTACGTGCAGACGCTGCGGGTGAACGACCGGCAGGGGCTGCAACCGATCGCGCTGCCCGAGATCGACTGGCGCTACCGTTTCGACGACGGGCTGGTCGGCGGCAAGGTGCAGGTCCAGTTGAACTCGCTCGCGATCAGCCGGTCGGACGGGCAGGACACGCAGCGCGCCTTTGCCAGCGCCCGCTGGGACCTGCGCCGCCTGACCAACTGGGGGCAGGAGGTGACGCTGACCGCCTATGGCCGCGCCGATGCGTACAATGCGCAGGACATCGCCAGCAGCCCGCTCATCTATCGCGGCATGGAGGGGTTCCAGGGCCGCGCGATCGGCGCGGTGGCCGCCGACGTGAAGTGGCCGTTCATCGGCGAGTTGTTCGGCGGGACGCAGCGTTTCACCCCGCGCGTGCAGGTGGTCGCCAGCCCCAAGCTGAAGAATATCGAAATCCCCAACGAGGATGCCCGCGCCGTCGACCTGGAGGATTCCAACCTCTTCGCACTCAACCGTTTCCCCGGCTATGACCGGTTCGAGGATTCGACCCGCGTCACCTATGGCGGCGAATGGGCGCTCACCTTGCCCGGCTTCACCATCAACACGGTGATCGGCCAGAGCTACCGCCTGAACAGCCGCCCGACGATCTTTTACGACGGTACCGGCCTGTCGGATCGCTGGTCGGACTTTGTCGGGCGCACCGAGCTGCGCTTCCGCGATCTGGTCTCGGTCATCCACCGCTACCGGCTGGACAAGGACAATTTCGCCGTTCGCCGCAACGAGATCGACGCGGTCGTCGGCTCGCGCGCGACCTATGCCCAGATCGGCTATCTCCGGCTCGACCGCAACATCTTCCCCGCCATCGAGGATCTGCAGGACCGCGAGGAAGCCCGTGTCGCCGGCCGGGTCCAGTTCGCCCGCTTCTGGTCCGCCTTCGGCTCGGCGGTGATCGATCTGACCAACCGGCGCGAGGACCCCCTGTCGACCGCCAGCGGCTTCGATCCCGTCCGCCACCGCGTCGGCTTCCAATATGAGGACGACTGCGTCCGGCTCGGCTTTGCGTGGCAGCGTTTCTACAACAACACCGGCGACGCGCGCAGCGGCAACAGCTACTCCTTGACGCTGGCGTTCACCAATCTCGGCCGCTAAGCCGCTATTCAGCAAGATGCAGGCAAAGCGCGTCACAATTGCGACGTACCTTGCGGGTAAGGGCGTCTGCCTGGGTGCGATAAGGATAGCAGACACGGTGAAGCAGCCAATTCGTTCCAACGTTCGCGGCATGCGCGGCGCAGTTCTCCTGATGCTGGCGGCGGCCGCGACCGGCGCCATTGCGCAGACGGTGCCCGACCGGTCGGTGCCGGAGACCGGCGGCCTCGACATTCCGTCGAACCTCCAGATCTTCGGCAAGCTCGATCCCAATGTCCGCAAGCCGACCGCGGTGGTCAACGACACGGTGCTGACCGGCACCGACGTCGACCAGCGCATGGGCCTGATCATGGCCGCCAACCAGGCCGGCAACCTGCCCGCCGAGGAAAAGGAGCGCCTGCGTCTCCAGGTGCTGCGCCAGCTGATCGACGAGACGCTGCAGATCCAGGAGGCCAAGAGCGCCGAGATCGCGGTCACGCCCGACGAGATCAACCAGAGCTATGTCCGCGTCTCGCGCAACTTCAACCGCACGCCGGCTGAAATGAACAAGTATCTGCGCGAAGTGGGCTCGTCAGAGCGTTCGCTGAAGCGTCAGATCGAGGGCGAGCTGGCGTGGAGCCGCTATCTGCGCAAGCGCGTCGAACCCTTCGTCAATGTCGGCGAGGAAGAGGTGAAGGGCATCCTCGACCGCCTCGAAGCCGCCAAGGGCACCGAGGAGTTCAACCTCCGCGAAATCTACCTGTCCGCCAACCAGGCGACCTCGGCGCAGGTCTTCGCCAATGCCCGCCAGATCCTGGCCGAGATCCAGAAGGGGCAGCAGCCCTTCGGCTATTTCGCCCGCACCTTCTCGGAGGCGTCGACACGCGGCGTCGATGGCGATCTGGGCTGGGTGCGTGCCGCGCAATTGCCGCCCGAGCTCGCCCAGGCGGCCCAGTCGATGCAGATCGGTCAGGTCGCCGGCCCGATCGAGATCCCCGGCGGCTTCTCGATCCTGTACCTCGTCGACAAGCGCCAGGTGCTGACCTCCGACCCGCGCGACGCGCGTCTGGCACTCAAGCAGCTGACGATCAAGTTCCCTGCCGGCACGACCCAGGCACAGGCCACCGCCCGCGCCGCCAAGTTCGCCGAGGTGACCAAGACGATCCGCGGCTGCGGCGACGTGAACAAGACCGCGGCGACGATCGGTGCGGAGGTCGTCGACAATGACGGCGTGCCGGCCCGGCAATTGCCGCCCCAGTTGCAGGACATTCTGCTGAAGATGCAGATCGGCGAGTCGACCCCGCCCTTCGGCTCGGCCGAGAGCGGCGTGCGCGCCCTTGTGCTGTGCGGTCGCGACGATCCCCCCGCCACCGGCTCGCTGCCCCGCCCCGATCAGGTCCAGCAGCAACTGGAACAGCAGCGCGTCAATCTGCGCGCGCAGCAGAAGATGCGCGATCTCCGCCGCGACGCCGTGGTGGAATATCGTTGATCGGCGCTGACGGCGTGATCCCGCCCCTGGCCGTATCGATGGGCGATCCTGCCGGCATCGGGCCGGAGATCATCGCCAAGGCCTGGGCCGCGCGTGACGAACACGGCCTGCCGCCCTTCGTGGCGGTGGGCGACGACCGGGCCATCGCCCGCGTCTGGAACGGGCCGATCACGGTGGTGCAGGATATCCGCTCCGCCGTCGTCGCCTTTCCCGACGCGTTGCCCGTCCTGTCGGTCGAGGACGCGGGCGAGATCACGCCCGGTCGCCCGGATGTGGAGGGTGCCCGCTGCGCGCTCCATGCGCTCGAACTGGCGGTCGGCCTCGTCCGCTCCAACGCCGCCAGCGCGCTGGTGACCGGACCGGTATCGAAAGCGCAGCTTTATCAGATCGGCTTCACCCATCCGGGACAGACCGAGTTCGTGGCGGAACGCTGCGGCATTGCCGGTGCCAATGCGGTGATGATGCTCGCCGGCCCTTCGCTGCGCGTCGTGCCGATGACCACGCATGTGCCGCTTGCCCAGGTGCCCGGCCTCATCACCGTCGATCTCGTGCTCGCCAAGGCACGTGCCACCGCGCGCGGTCTGTTCCGCAACTTCGGCATCGCCGAGCCTCGCCTCGCGGTCGCCGGGCTCAATCCCCATGCCGGGGAAAGCGGCGCGATCGGGCGTGAGGAAATCGACGTGATCGAGCCGGCGATCGCGCAGTTGCAGGCAGAGGGGATCGACATCACCGGCCCGCTCGCCGCCGACACGCTGTTCCACCCGCGCGCCCGTGCCCGCTATGACGCGGTGCTGTGCTGCTATCACGATCAGGCGCTCGTGCCGCTCAAGACGCTCCATTTCGATGAAGGCGTGAACATCACGCTCGGCCTGCCGATCGTGCGCACCTCGCCGGACCACGGCACCGCCTTCGGCATCGCCGGCATGGATGCGGCAGAACCCGGCGCGATGATCGCGGCAATCCGCATGGCCAGCGAAGCGGCGGCACACCGGGCGCGCCTCGGTCTCTGACATGACACCGCTGCATCCCCTGCCCCCTTGCGCGACGTAATCGCACGCCACGGCCTCGCCGCGTCAAAGGCGCTTGGCCAGAATTTCCTATTCGACGGCCAGTTGCTCGCCCGCATCGCGGCCATTCCCGGCGATCTGTCTGAAGCGCAAGTGCTGGAAATCGGCCCCGGCCCCGGCGGCCTTACCCGCGCGCTGCTTCAGGCCGGCGCCCGCGTCACCGCGATCGAGCGCGACCGCCGCTGCATCCCGGCGCTTGCCGAACTGGCCGAGGCATTTCCCGATCGGCTGAAGGTGATCGAGGGCGACGCGCTGCAGGTCGATACCTCCGCGCTGTTTACGACCAAGCCGCACATCGTCTCCAACCTCCCCTATAATGTCGGCACGGCGCTGCTCGTCGGCTGGCTGTCGTCGGCGTGGTTGCCCTGGTGGCAATCCTGCACGCTGATGTTCCAGAAAGAGGTCGCGGAGCGCATCGTCGCCATGCCGGATACATCGGCTTACGGGCGGCTGGCCGTCCTGGCACAGTGGCGATGCAGCGCGAAGATCGCGATGCCGGTCCATCGCTCCGCCTTCACGCCACCGCCAAAGGTCATGTCCGCGGTCGTTCACCTCGTTCCGCAGGAGGCGCCGGAGGGCATCCGCTTCCGCACGCTCGAACGCCTGACCGCCGCCGCCTTCGGCCAGCGCCGCAAGATGCTGCGCCAAAGCCTGAAGGCCGTCGCGGGTGCCGACGCCGCGATGGAGGCGACCGGCATCGACCCCACCCGCCGGGCGGAAACCGTGTCGGTCGCAGAGTTTATCGCACTGGCCCGCGCACTGGGCTGAGGCAGGCCGGGGCTTGCTCAGCCCACCTGCCCGCTCGTCGGGCCCCACCCGTTCGTCTCGAGTAACCGTCGAGTAGCGGCAAAGCCGCGTGTCGAGACGGTGTATCGAAAAACGCGTTGCCGCACGAAACAGTGCCGCATACAAGCACCCGTTCCGGCTCTAGCAAGCCCGCTCGACCGTAATCAGCCGATGCGGGTAAACGCCCCAAAAGTCAGGGCTTGGCGACCGCCGCCTTGCTTTCCACCGCCGCGGTCGTCACCGGCGGCCCCTTGGCGATCGCCGCGGCCAGCGTCGTCACTTCGCTGCACTCGCCCTTGCAGAGCGTCCGCAGCTTCGCCAGATTTTCCTTGGCCCGCGTTACCGCGCCCTTCTTCACCAGCGCTTCGCCCTGCCCTTCCAGCGCGGACCGGTCGTTCGGCTCCAGCAACAGCGCCTCACGGTACAGCCGGATCGCCTTGCCCGGCAGGTCGCGCTGCGTCGCCAGTTCACCCAGCAGGACAAAGGCTGCCCGATTGCGCGGATCGACCGTCACCGCGGTTTCCAGCACATCGGTCGCCCCATCAAGATTGCCGGCGGCGCGCAACGCACGTCCTTCCGCCAGCAATTGCAACGAGCGCGCATCGATCTGGTCATCGGGCCGCTGCCCGCTGAGCGAGGTCGATACCGACACCACCGCGAGCGCCGCTGCGAGGGTGAAGGACGAGAAGCGCATGATCGTCTCCAACTGGGGCACGGAACGGAACGCTAGCATGGGGCCCGCAACCGCGCGACAAAAAAGCCGTCGGTGCCGTCCGCCGCCGGGTCCAGTCGCCAGCCCTGGCCATGCCCCCGCCCGGCGGGGAGCGACGGTTCTTCCGCGCGCCAGCCGTGGTGGCGCGCCAGAAACGCCGCAACCTGGTCCGTGCCTTCTTCGTCCAAAAGCGAGCAGACGATGTAGACGACCCGTCCACCCCGCCGCACCAGCGCCGCCGCCACGTCCAGCACATGCGCCTGCGTCGCCTGCAACCGGGCCAGCCGCTCGGCGGTAAGCCGCCACCGCGCCTCCGGATTGCGCCGCCAGGTGCCCGTCCCCGAACAAGGCGCATCGACGAGTACGCCGTCCGCCAGCCCCAGCCAGTCCGCCAGCGCCTCGGTTTCGCGGGCCGGGTTCATCAGTCGCGTTTCCGCGATCGTCACCCCCGCCCGCGCCGCGCGTTGCGGCAGGCGCTGCAACCGCGCCCGATCGATATCGCACGCCAGCAACGCGCCCGCATTGTCCATCGCCGCCGCCAAGGCCAGCGTCTTGCCGCCCGCGCCCGCGCACAGATCGACGATGCGTTCGCCGGGCACCGCTTGCAGCGCCGAGCCGACCAATTGGCTGCCCTCGTCCTGCACCTCGATCGCGCCTTCGGCGAATGGCGTGCTCGCCTCCACCGCACTCCCTGTCGGCAGGCGCAGACCGTGTTCGGCAAAGGGCGTCGGTGCCGCATCGGGAAAGGCGGGCAGCACGTCGTCGCGCGTCGCGATCAGCCGGTTGACCCGCACATCGAGGGGTGCCCGCTCGACCAGCGCCGGCAACGCCTGCCGCTCCAGCCCCGATGCCAGCAGCGCGGCCTCCAGCCAGGCCGGCGCCACGCCGCCTGCCGCGCGCGCCTCGTCCGCCGCGATCGGCGCCGGGCCGTGGCGCGACCCGTCAAAGGTCGCGGCCAGTTCCGCATCGGCATCCGCCAGCGCCACCATCGCCGCGCGCCCCGACGCCGGCACGTCGCCGGCGGCACGGATCGCCGCATAGACCCGCTCGCGCACAGCGCGCCGGTCTTTCGATCCGGCATAGCGCCGCTCGGCGAAATAGCGCGCGATCAGCGTGTCCGCCGCCGCACCGCCGGATTGTGCCGCGCCGATGATCGCATCCAGCAGCTCGATCGCCGCCTGTGTTCGTGCGGCCGGGGTCATGCCTTCGTCTCCGGATCAGCGCGTGGGATAGTTCGGTGCCTCGCGGGTGATCGTCACGTCGTGGACATGGCTTTCCTTCAGCCCGGCTCCCGTGATCTGCACGAAGCGCGCCCGCTCGCGCAGGTCCTTGATCGTCGCCGAACCGGTATAGCCCATCGCCGCCTTGATCCCGCCGACGAGCTGGTGGATCACGTCGCGAGCCGGGCCCTTGAACGCCACCTGCCCCTCGATGCCTTCGGGCACCAGCTTCATCTGGTCCTTGATATCGCCCTGGAAATAGCGATCCGCCGAACCACGCCCCATCGCACCGACCGACCCCATGCCACGATACGACTTGTACGCCCGCCCCTGATACAGGAACGTCTCGCCCGGCGCCTCCTCGGTGCCCGCCAGCAGCGATCCCACCATGCAGGTCGACGCGCCGGCCGCCAGCGCCTTGGCGAGATCGCCCGAGGTGCGCAGGCCGCCATCGGCGATCACCGGCACGCCCGACTTGTGCCCTTCCTCGGCGCAACCCATCACCGCGGTCAGCTGCGGCACGCCGACGCCGGCCACCACGCGCGTGGTGCAGATCGAACCCGGCCCGATGCCGACCTTCACCGCATCCGCCCCCGCATCGATCAGCGCCCGCGTCGCCTCTGCCGTCGCCACGTTGCCTGCAATCACCTGCACCGTGTTCGACAGCTTCTTCACCTGCTCGACCGCCCGCGCCACATCCCGGTTATGCCCATGCGCCGTATCGATGATGACGCAGTCGCATTCGGCCTCGACCAGAGCGCGCGTGCGGGCATAGCCCTTTTCGCCGACCGTGGTCGCAGCCGCGACGCGCAGCCGCCCGGCGGCGTCCTTGGTGGCGTCGGGGTAGGTCACCGCCTTTTCGATGTCCTTGACCGTGATCAGGCCGACGCAGCGATAGGCGTCGTCCACCACCAACAGCTTCTCGATCCGACGCTGGTGGAGCAGACGGCGGGCTTCCTCCTGACCGACGCCGACCGATACGGTCGCCAGATTGTCCTTCGTCATCAATTCGGACACCGGCTGCTGCGGATTGCCGGCAAAGCGCACGTCGCGGTTGGTCAGGATGCCGACCAGCCGGCCGTCATATTCCACCACGGGGATGCCGCTGATCCGGTGCCGCGCCATCAGCGCCTGTGCGTCGGCCAGCGTCGCATCCGGGGCGATCGTGATCGGATTGACCACCATGCCGCTTTCGAAGCGCTTCACCTGCCGCACCGCCGCCACCTGTTCCTCGACGGTCAGGTTCCGGTGCAGCACACCGATCCCGCCGAGCTGCGCCATCACGATCGCCATGTCAGCCTCCGTGACCGTGTCCATCGCGGCGGACAGGACGGGGATGTTCAGTGCGATCTCGCGCGTCAGTTGCGTCCGCGTGTCGGCGCCGCTCGGCAGGACGTCGGACTCCTGCGGTACGAGAAGCACGTCGTCGAAGGTGAGGCCGAGGCGGATGTCCATGGGGGCTGCCATTTCCTGCGAGGGGAACAAGTGGCGGGCCATGTAACCAAAGAGGCGCGCGGCCGCTAGGGTGGAATGACATGGCTCGCCGCAAGCCTGTCGCGCGTCGCTCGCGCGCCCTTCGGCTGCGTGCTATACCGTACCGCCACGGCCAACAGGGAGAGCAACCGAGATGGGACTGACGATCGCCGCACTGGCGCTGCTATTGGTGCTCTTCTACCTGATGTCGTCGATCAAGATCGTCCGGCAGGGTTATCAATATACGATCGAACATTTCGGCCGTTACACGACCACCGCGGCGCCCGGTTTCAACTTCTATCCCGCCTTCTTCTACCGGGTCGGCCGCAAGGTGAACATGATGGAGCAGGTGATCGATATTCCTGGGCAGGAGATCATTACCAAGGACAATGCGATGATCTCGACCGACGGGGTCGTCTTCTTCCAGGTTCTCGATGCGCCCAAGGCGGCGTATGAAGTCTCCGACCTCTATGTTGCGCTGCTGAACCTGGTGACCACCAATCTTCGCACCGTGATGGGCGCGATGGATCTGGACGAAACCTTGTCGAAGCGCGACGAGATCAACGCGCGGCTGCTCAACGTCGTCGATCATGCGACCACCCCCTGGGGCGTCAAGATCACGCGCGTGGAGATCAAGGACATCCGCCCGCCCCGCGATATCGTCGACGCCATGGCCCGCCAGATGAAGGCGGAGCGGGAAAAGCGCGCCAACATCCTGGAGGCCGAAGGCTCGCGTGCTTCCGAGATCCTGCGCGCCGAGGGGCAGAAGCAGGCCCGCATCTTGGAGGCCGAGGGCCGGCGCGAATCCGCCTATCGCGACTCCGAAGCCCGCGAGCGCGCCGCGGAGGCGGAGGCCAAGGCGACGCTTGTCGTGTCGGAGGCGATCGCCGCCGGTGGCACGCAGGCGATCAACTATTTCGTCGCACAGAAATATGTCGAGGCGGTGGGCAAGTTCGCCACCAGTCCCAATGCCAAGACGATCCTGTTCCCCGTCGAGGCGACACAGCTGATCGGCACGCTCGGCGGCATCGGCGAACTCGCCAAGGAAGCACTGGCCTCCACGCCTGAAAAGGCGAACCGGTCCGGCAACGTCACGGTGCCGCGCACATGATTGGGAGCGACATCGGGGCGCCGGGCATCTGGGCGGCGGCGGGGCTTGTTCTCGCCATCGCCGAGCTGTTCGTCCCCGGCGTCTTCCTCATCTTCCTGGCCATTGCGGCAGGCATAACGGCAGCACTCGCTTGGGCACTCCCCGACCTGCCCATCGCGGCCCAACTGGGTGCCTTTGGTCTATGGAGCGGTGTCGCCGTTCTGATCGGGCGGCGCTGGTACCGGGACTATCCGGTCGAATCGACGGACCCGCGCCTCAACGATCGCGCGGCGCGGATGATCGGCCAGATCGCGACCGTCACCACCCCGATCCGCGGCGGCGAGGGTCGCGCTCGTATCGGCGACGGCGAATGGCCGGCGCGCGGCCCCGATGCGGAAGCCGGCGCCCGGCTGAGGATCGCCCATGTGGAAGGCACGACCGTGTTGCTGGAGCCGCTGTCGGACTGAGCGGTCACGGTGTTCAGCCGACGGACGTCTACGGGGGGATCGATGGCGCGAAACCCCTGTCGCGTCGGCGCCGCTTATGGCAAAGCGTTCGCGTGACGTTCCCATCCTGCCAAATGCCCGTCGTCCGGTCAGGGCCAGCCCGCCGGCCATGACCCACGTTCTCAACATCGCATCCTCGATCCTCGGCCAGCCCTGGCAGTGGCGCGCCACCGCGGCGGACGGTCGCGACGGCATGGCCCCGGACGATCTCGTCACGCAACTACTGCTCGCGCGGGGATGCCCACCCGAAGCGCTGGACGACCATCGATCGCCGTCCATTCGCGGCTTCATGCCCGATCCCTCGATGTTCCGCGACATGGACCGGGCCGCGGAGCGGCTCGCCGATGCCGTACAGGCGGGCGAGCCGATCGCGATCTTTGGTGATTACGACGTCGATGGCGCGACCTCTGCCGCCCTGCTGCTGCTCGTGCTGCGCGATCTCGGGCTGGAAGCCCGCCCCTATATTCCCGATCGTCTGTTGGAAGGCTATGGTCCGTCCGGACCTGCGCTTCTTCGACTGAAGGACGAAGGCGCATCGCTGATCGTCACGGTCGATTGCGGCGCGCAAGCTTTCGACGCCCTGGCCGTGGCACGCGACGCCGGGATCGACATCGTGGTGATCGATCACCACAAATGCGCCGCCGCGCTTCCGCATGCCCATGCCCTTGTCAATCCGAACCGCCTCGACGAGGGCGAGGGCGCAGCCCATGGCCATCTGGCAGCGGTGGGGGTGTGCTTCCTGCTCGCCGCGGCGCTGATCCGAACGCTGCGCATGCGTGGCCATTTCGGGGACCGTGCCGAGCCACGCCTGATCGACCATCTCGATCTCGTTGCGCTCGGCACCGTGGCGGATGTGGCGCAACTCCGCGGCCTGAACCGGGCCTTTGTGGCACAAGGGCTCAAGGTCATGGCCCAGCGCCGCAATCCTGGCGTCGCCGCATTGATCGAGGCGTCGCGGCTTACCCGTGCGCCGACCTGCGCCGATCTCGGCTTCGCACTCGGGCCGCGTATCAACGCCGGAGGCCGGGTCGGCCGGGCGGATCTCGGTGTGCGCCTGCTCACCACACGCGATCCCGCCGAGGCACAGGCGATCGCGATCGAACTCGATCGCTTGAACGATGAGCGCCGCCAGATCGAGGCTGGTGTTCAGGCGACCGCCGAGACGCTTGCCGCAACCGGCAGCCGCGTGGCCGTCGTGGCCGGACACGGCTGGCATCCCGGCGTGATCGGCATCGTTGCCGGCCGCCTCAAGGAAAAGCTTGGCCGACCTGCCGTCGTCATTGCGCTGGACGAGAACGGCATCGGCAAGGGATCCGGCCGCTCGATCACCGGCGTCGACCTCGGCGCTGCGATCCTGGCCGCCAAGGAACAGGGCATCCTCACCGCGGGTGGCGGTCATGCCATGGCCGCCGGCCTGACGATCGCCGAGGACCGGCTGGACGATCTGGCAGTATTTCTCGAGGAACGCCTGGGCGACGCGGTGGACCGGGCCGGCGAGGGTCGCGCCCTGCTTCTGGATGCGGTTCTGTCCCCGGCCGGGGTCAATGCTGCCCTTGTCGAGGCGATGGAGGCTGGCGGCCCCTACGGCGTCGGCTGGCCTGCTCCCCGCGTGGCGGCCGGCCCGTTCCGCGTCATCCGCGCCGACCTGGTCGGAACCGATCATGTCCGCGCTATTGTGGCAGGTCCCGACGGCGCGCGTTTGAAGGCGATGGCCTGGCGCTCCGCCGCCTCCGCGCTCGGCCAGGCGCTTCTCAGCGCCGGCCCTTCGCGCACCTTGTGGTTGGCCGGGCGCCCCAAGCTCGATGACTGGTCCGGCCGCAATGTTGCAGAATTGCATGTAGATGATGCGGCATGGGTCGATTGACCGCTTGACGGAGTCCGACAAGTCCTCTAGGCGCACCTCCACGCCTGACGGCCCCTTCGTCTAGCGGTTAGGACGCGGCCCTTTCACGGCTGAAGCACGGGTTCGATTCCCGTAGGGGTCACCAAAATCCTCTCCCAGAGGGTTCCAGATGGTGCCGGGAACGGCGGAAATCTGCGGTTTTTCGTGGTACAGGTATCCCATGCGGAGCGGTCTCGCACCACCGGATACCACCATGCTGATGGTATGTCTGATGGTAGCGCGGCCCTCCCCGAGCCGGAGATACCATCGTGGCACTCACCTTCGCTGCCATCAAGAACTCCAGGGGCCGGGAAAAGCCCTATAAACTGACCGATAGCGACGGCCTGTTCCTCTACGTGACGCCCAACGGTGGGCGCTACTGGCGGATGAACTACCGTCACCTCGGCAAACAGAAGACGCTCGCGTTCGGCGTCTACCCTGACATTGGACTTGCCGATGCTCGCGAGCAGCGCGACGCCGCCCGCAAGGTGCTGGCGAAGGGCGACGATCCCGCCGAGAAGGCCAGGCTGGACCGGCTTGCCGCGACTGTCGCCGCCGCCAACAGCTTCAAGGCCGTGGCCGACGAATGGCTGGCGAAGGTCGAGCGCGAAGGCCGTTCCGCCGTCACGATGAGGAAACTGCGCTGGCTGCTGGCCTTTATCAATGGGTCGATCGGCAAACGCCCCATCGCCTCGATCACCGCCCAAGAAATTCTTGTCATGCTCCGCAAGATGGAGGGCAAGGGCAAGTACGAGACGGCCAAGCGCCTGCGCAGCACATGCAGCCAGATATTCCGCTACGCCATCGCGACGGCCCGCGCCGAGCGCGACGTGGCGGCGGACCTGCGCGGGGCGCTGATCGCCCCCCAGCCGGTCCACCGCGCTGCGATCACCAGCACCGAAAGTGCGGGCGGCCTGCTGCGCGCGATTGAGGCGTTCGAGGGCTTCGCCAACACCAAGGCGGCGCTGCGCCTGCTGCCCCATGTGTTCGTCCGCCCCGGTGAGCTTCGCCACGCCGAATGGGCGGACTTCGATCTGGACAGGGCGCTGTGGACGATCCCGCCGCACAAGTCCAAGATGCGGCGCGCGCATACCGTCCCCCTCTCCCGGCAGGCGCTGGCGATCCTCGCCACCATCGAGCATGACGCCGGCTACAGCCGCTACCTATTCCCGTCGCTGCGTTCGGTCGATCGGCCCATGTCGGAGAACACCATTAACGCCGCCTTGCGTCGGATGGGCTTCGCGCAGGACGAAATGACCGGCCACGGCTTCCGGGCGATGGCAGCGACGTTGCTCAACGAGATGGGGCTTTGGCACCCTGACGCGATCGAGCGCCAGTTGGCCCATTGCGACAACAATGCCGTCCGCCGCGCCTATACGCGGGGGGAATATTGGGATGAGCGGGTGCGGATGATGCAGCATTGGTCCGACCATCTCGATTCGCTGCGTCAAGAGCAGAAGGTAGTCACAGGCGTATTCAGGGAGATTACGAAGAGAGCAGCCTAACCCGACTCCGCCGCGTATCTGGATATGCCGGATCGACCATTCGGACGCGGCGGAAAGCATCACTTGCGAGCGCGCAAACCAATTTTGACGAAAATGGGCCATATCGGACGATGAAAATCGTACTGAGTGACTTGTTCCTAAAGGCTGTACCACGCGCTTTCCAACGCCGATAGCAAACTGGGATATTGCCTGCGATCAATCTCATTCGAAATGGTTCTCGCGCGTTGCGAGTAAATATCATAATTATAAACCGCATGAATTGCGTTGGCGATTTCATTCGCCGTCACGCCAAACAGATTGACTGCCGCGCCTGTACCAGTGCGTACAACGGCCTCGCCATTAAGGCGCTTTTCAAGATCGGAATAGACAGCACAGGTGGGCAAGCCGGCCATCATGGACGAAGAGATGAACCCATGCCCCCCGTGACAGACGACCATCTTGGCCTGCCTTGCGATCCGCTCGAATGAAAGCGGTCGAGGCTCTACAATGTGACCAGCCACTGCCCATTGGGCAAGATGCTCTGGCGAAGGGTTATCCATGAAAATGCGAACCGGACAGCCTGCCGTAGACAGAGCGGCCCAGAAAGGGCTCTTGGCCGGAACCGTTCGATAGGAATACACGAATATCTCGTTGACATCCCGATCGGCAGCGTCGCCGGTCGACATGGCATTCGCCGGACTCGCCGTCATCTCGATGGTCACCTCGTGGGTACGATCGCTGGTCCTGATCCGTCTTGGGACGTCGCTGTCCTATCAGGTTACGGTCAACCTCTTCCGGCATCTTCTGCGGTTGCCGCTGCCCTGGTTCGAACGACGACATGTCGGCGATATCGTATCGCGCTTCGGCTCGACGAAGCCCATATCGGATATCCTGAGCCAGGGGTTGATCGCGTCACTGGTCGATGGGATCATGGCCCTCCTGACGCTTGGGCTGATGTTCCTCTACTCGCCGGCACTCGCCGCGCTTGCGGTGCTCGCTCTCGCATTGACCGTCGGCTTGCGCTTCGCCTTCTTCTCGGTTCTGAAGCAGGCCAATATCGATCTCATCGCCGCCAGCGCCCGCGAGTCCAGTGCGTTCATCGAGACGATCCGCGGTGCCGCCACGATCAAGGCGTTCGGCGAAGAAGGAAATCGCCAGCGGCTCTGGCAGCAGATGAAGGCCGATGTCGCGAATGCCGAGATCAAGGCCGGACGGATCACGGCGGGCTTCACCGCTGGCGAGGAGCTTGTACTCAGTCTCGAACGTGTTCTGTTCGTTTACATCGCCATCCGTTTTGCCATGAATGGCACGCTGTCGCTGGGAATGATATTCGCCCTGCAAGCCTATCGCCAACAGTTCATCGCCGCAGGCACCAGCTTGTTGCAACAGGCGGTCAGCTTCAGACTCCTCGATATGCACTTGTCGCGGATCGGCGATATCGCGCTCAGCCATCCCGAGGCGTTATCTCCGCCGAGGGGGTTGATTGCGCCCGCCGACCATCGGGATCCGGTATCGATCGAGCTTCGAAACGTCCGCTTCCGTTACGCTCCCCACGAACCGGAGATCATTCGGGGGATCAACCTTCGTATCGCACCCGGAGAGATGATCGCGCTGGTCGGGGCTTCAGGGGGGGCAAGACGACGTTGATGAAGATGATGATGGGTCTGCTTCATCCTACCGCCGGAGAAATCCTGATCGAGGGCCAGCCCCTGGGCGTTTATGGCGTTGCCCGCTGGCGACGGGAGATCAGCTCCGTCGCCCAGGATGACACGCTATTCGCCGGGTCATTGGCAAACAACATATGCCTGTTCGACCCCGAACCCGACAATGCTCGCATCGTGACGGTCGCCAAAGCAGCCAGCATTCATGACGATATCGAGAAAATGCCGATGCAATATCACACAGCGGTCGGCGACATGGGATCGGTGCTTTCAGGTGGGCAACGGCAACGGGTAGTGCTGGCGCGCGCCCTTTACCGTCAGCCTGCCGCATTGTTCCTCGATGAAGCGACTGCCCATCTCGATATCGAAACGGAACGCAATGTCGGCGAAGCGGTGCGCGCTCTCGATTGCACCCGCATCGTGATCGCTCATCGTCCCGAGACGATCCAGCGCGCGAACCGCCTCTTCCAGATCGATGGCGGACAGATCACGGAAATTCACGCCCGTCATGCCGATGGAGATACCGGTGGCTGAAGAGAGCCAACCGGGCGGCAGCGAAGATACCCTCCCCGATCGGCCCTTCATGCCGGAGGCGGAAGTCCTCGCACTCGCGGATTTGCTTCGGGGTTCACGAAACTATCTGGAGTTCGGTAGCGGAGGCAGCACACGCCTCGCCATGGACATCAATGTTCCACATATCGTGAGCGTGGAGACCAGCAGAGCATATGCGGAGCTTGTCCGGACGTATCGAGACCGTGTTCTGACAAAATCACGGCTTGATGTCTTGGTCGCAGATATCGGGAACACCGGCGCTTGGGGATATCCGACAACCTCATGTGATCGGGTGAAGTGGCCGAATTACTCGCTCGGCATCTGGGATCAGATGCCGAGCGACTTCACACCCGACTTTATCCTCATCGATGGTCGCTTTCGCGTCGCGACGCTTATGACGGCTTTTCTGCACGTCAATGCCGGTTGCATGATAATGATCGACGATTTCATGACGCGAGATCGCGCATATGGAGCGATACTCGAAGTGGTACATCCGATACGGACTATAGGAAGAGCTGGATTGTTCGAGGCAAGTAACGCGTTAAACCGGAAGGGAGTGATAGACGTTTTGCGTCGTTTTATTTTCGACCCACGATAAATCCTGCTTTCAGGCCGCTCGAACTTGCCACTCCATAAACGCTGCGCGCCCAAATTTCGCAGCCGATGCCGTCACCACGCCCTCGCCAGCAAATACGAGGACGTGGCGACAGGCGCATCAGGCGGTTTGGTCTTCGCGGTACCCGGCGGGGTCGGCGATCCAGCGATTGACCGCAGACTCCCGCCAACCGGCACCGTGAGTGCTGATCGACAACTGGCGGGGGAAAGTACCGTCCGCGATCTTGCGGTAAAGTGTCGATCGGGACAGTCCGGTGCGGGCAAGTACGGTTCTCAAGCGAATGATGCGGTCTAGGTTCTGCATGTCGGTTTTCCAGATGACGCGTGGCGCTGACAAGAAGGCAGGATCGGCGGCATGGCCGTCGAAGACAAGGAACCACTTGAGCGCTGTTGGGCTATGTCGGGTGCGACAGGTCGGGTGACCGGCGGGGATCGGCGGCAATAGGCAGCTACCGGCGGCAATGGGCGGACGATCATTCTGCGCGAAATCGGCGAAACTTTCGTCTCACCTTGTGTCAGAACGACGCCGTGAAGCACCTGCCATCGAGCGCATCCGCTGGCGCTCGATCGTCGTCAGGTCGAGTCGTTCATGGGACGAGCCTTTCACAAGGACGCCCGCGCGGTGGTGATGAAGCGCGCATATGGTCGGACTGAATGGGATATGCTGTCAAGCGGGAGCGTCTGCCTCCCCTGCTGTTGACAGTGACGCCGCTGTGGCAATTCCGGATCGACGGGACCGTGAAGGAGGAGGCGGCCGCCGTGCTGGCGGCGATGGGGCTTACCGTGTCGGATGCGGTGCGTCTGATGCTGACCCGCGTCGCACGCGAAGGCGCTGCCGTTCGAGCCGCTGGTGCCGAACGCCACGACCATCGCCGCGATGCGCGAGGCGCGCGAAGGCAAGACCAAGCGCGTCGGCACGATGGCGGCGCTGATGGCCGACCTCGATGCGGACAATTGAGCGCACCGCCAGTTCGAGCGCGACTACAAGCGGGAGAAGAAGGAGCAGCATCGGGTCAAGCTCGACGCCGACCTGTTCCCGGTGATTGAGACGCTGGCGAACGACGATCCGCTGGAGCCGCGCCACCGCGACCATGCGCTGACCGGCGACTGGCGCGATCATCGCGACTGCCACGTCAAGCCTGATCTCGTGCTGATCTACCGGAAGCCCGACGACGACACGCTGCAACTCGTGCGACTGGGATCACACGCGAATGGGGCTGGTAGCCGCTGCAATCCGATCTCCATTACGCCCTAGCAGGCGGGGGGCCGCCCACTTCTCCTTCCATGTTGAACGCCCGCTTGCCCCGGCGCTGCCACAGAGTGAGCGCGGTGGCGCGTTCGTCGCCACGCAGCCTGTCGGCGAGGGTGAGGAACGCGCCGTAGAGCGTGGCGCGATCATCGTCGGTGAGATCGACCAGACCGGCCTTCGCGACGAGGCCGCCGAGTTCGATCAGGTGGCGTGTCCGCTCGCGTCGTTTGACCTGCCAGTCGCGCATGTCGGTGCGTGCCTTTCCTGCCTCAAGCCGATGCCGCGCCACCGTCGAGCGGTAGAGTGCTGCCCGGCTGACGTTGAGGTGCCGGCGCAGTCTTGCGCTGCCGGCTGCGAAAGAAGGCCGCGCCGCCCGCGCGCCACGCCTCCTTCGTCGCGTCATCCCTGGTCGCCACGGCTTGGAGCAGGACGCCCGCGAGCAGGTCGGCGTCGAGTGCATCGGCGCCCGTCGCGGCGACCAGTTCGCCGAGCTGGCGCAAGCGGCGGTCCTTTAGTTGTCGCGCCTTGTCGGCAAGCGCTTTGAGCTCTGAATCATAGTCACGCGCCTTGCGCATAACGGTCTCCATTGTTGATGTAGTACGACGATGATAATGGAGCCGTGACGTTGGCGCAGTAGAGACAGCGGGACTGACTGACACCACCCGATCCCTTCCCGGATTTTATCAGGAAGGGCGCGCTTATACGTCGTTCCGACGTGCGCTCAGAAGTGTAGATGGTGTCGCCGCCATGGCGATCTACCATTTCAGCGTGCAGGTCATCAGCCGGTCGAGCGGGCGCAGCGCGGTCGCTGCTGCCGCCTACCGCGCGGGCGACCTGCTCCACGACGAGCGGCTGGACCGCGACCACGACTTCCGCGCCAAGGCCGGCGTCGAGCATAGCGAAATCCTGTTGCCGGCGAACGCGCCCGAGCAATGGCGCGACCGCGAACGGCTGTGGAACGATGTCGAGCGGCAAGAGAAGCGCAAGGACGCGCAGCTTGCCCGCGAGGTCGAGTTCGCGATTCCCCGCGAGATGAGCAAGGCGGACGGCATCGCGCTGGCGCGCGACTTCGCCGCGTCGGAGTTCGTCGCGCGCGGCATGATCGCGGACCTCAACGTCCATTGGGATATCGGCAGCGACGGCCAGCCGAAGCCGCACGCGCATGTCATGCTGACGATGCGCGAGGCCGGGCCGGACGGGTTCGGGCAGAAGGTGCGCGATTGGAACCGCACCGAATTGGTCGAGCAGTGGCGCGAACGCTGGGCCGATCACGTCAACGCCCGCCTGGCCGAACTCGATATCGACGCCCGCATCGATCACCGCTCGTTGCACGCGCAGGGGATCGACCTCGAACCGCAGGACAAGATCGGCCCGGCCGCGTCGCGGATGGGCGCGCGTGACTTGGAGTCCGAGCGAATCGAGCAGCACCGCGAAATCGCGCGGCGCAATGGCGAACGGATCATCGCCGAGCCGCGCGTCGCGCTCGACGCGATCACGCACCAACAGGCGACGTTCACCCGGCGCGACCTCGCGATGTTCGTCCACCGGCACAGCGACGGGCAGACTCAGTTCGACGCGGCGACGGCGGCGGTGCGCGCCTCGCCGGACCTGATCGTGCTGGGCGCGGACGGGCGTGGCGACGAGCGCTTCACCAGTCGCGAAATGATCGAGGCCGAGCAGAGGATGCAGCGCGCTGCCGCGTTGATGGCCGAGCGCGCGCCACACCGCGTGGATGAGAACCAGCGCGCTGCCGCATTGGCGCGCGCGGATGTGGGCGGGTTGGTGCTGACGGGCGAGCAGCGCGCGGCGTTCGAGCATGTCACGGGCGAGCGCGGCTTGAGCGTCGTCGTGGGATATGCAGGGACCGGCAAGAGCGCGATGCTGGGCGTGGCGCGCGAGGCATGGGAATTGGCCGACCGCAACGTACGCGGCGCGGCCCTGTCGGGGATCGCGGCCGAAGGATTGGAGAATGGCTCCGGCATCGCGTCGCGCACCATCGCCAGCATGGAACATGGCTGGGCGCAGGGCCGCGACATGCTCTCCGCCCGCGACGTGCTGGTGATCGACGAGGCCGGCATGGTCGGCACCCGCCAGATGGAGCGCGTGCTGTCCCATGCCGCCGAGGCGGGCGCGAAGGTGGTGCTGGTCGGCGACCCGCAGCAGTTGCAGTCGATCGAGGCCGGCGCGGCGTTCCGCGCCATCCACGAGCGGCATGGCGGTATCGAAATTACCAAGGTCCGCCGCCAACGCGAAGGCTGGCAGCGCGACGCCACCCGCCATCTCGCCACCGGTCGCACCGGTCAGGCCGTCCATGCCTATGCCGAGCACGACATGGTCCATGCCGCTGCTACGCGCGAGGCGGCGCGAAGCGAACTGGCCGAGCGCTGGGACCGCGAGCGTCGCGCGAGCCCGGACGCGACGCGGATCATCCTCACCCATACCAATGCCGAGGTCCGCGACCTCAACGAGACCGCGCGCGGGCTGATGCGGCAGGCGGGCGAACTCGGCGACGACGTGTTCCTCACCGTGACGCGCGGTGCTCGCGACTTCGCCAGCGGCGACCGCGTGATGTTCCTGCGCAACGAACGCGGTCTGGGCGTTAAGAATGGCACGCTCGGGACGATCGAGCAGGTCGATGGCAAGGCGATGACGGTGCGCACCGACACCGGCCATGCGGTGTCGTTCGACCTGAAGGATTATGCTGACCTCGACCACGGCTACGCCGCCACGATCCACAAGGCGCAGGGCATGACCGTGGATCGCGCCCATGTCCTCGCCACGCCGGGGATGGACGCGCACGGGGCCTATGTTGCGCTGTCACGCCACCGCGACGGCATGGACCTCCACTATGGCCGCGACGATTTCGCCGATCAGGGGCGGCTCACCCGCACGCTGTCGCGCGAGCGCGGCAAGGACATGGCGAGCGATTATGCCAAGGCCGATCCGACCCGCGAATACGCCGAGCGGCGCGGCATTACCTTACGCGAGCGCGTCGCCGAGATCATCCGGCCCGTGGTCGAAAAGGCGCGGGGCATCTTCGACGGACTCGAACTGGGCCGCGCCCTTGGCAGCGAACGGACGTCGCAGCCGGATCGCACCCGGCCTGCCGAGCGCGAACGGTCTGACAGCATCTTCGCCGACTTCCGTCCGAACGCACCAGCCGTCGAGCCGGCACGGCAGGCGCGGGACAGCCGCGACCAGGACCGTCACCAAGCGGTCGGGCGTCATGCCCGTGCGGTTGCCGCCATCTGGTCGATGCACGACAAGGACCTGCCCGTCCTGCCGCACCAGATCGCCGAACTCGACAAGGCCCGCGAGGCGATGAACGCCACCGCCCTGGGCGCGGCGAGGGACATGGAGGAAGCGTTTGGTCGCGACGGTTCGCTGGTCGCAGAAGCGGCGGGTGGCAAGCCGCAACGCGCGCTACAGGCACTGCAACTCGAACGGGAAATCAGGGCCGATCCCGACCGTCGCGCCGATCGCTTCGTCGCCGACTGGCGCGGCCATGAACGCGCGGCCGATACAGCGAACGAGCGCGGCGACCATGAGGGCTACCGCAAGCATCGCGGCGCGATGGGCCGGATGGCGAAGCAACTCGAACGCGACCCGCAACTGGAATCGGCGCTGCGCGGACGCGACCGCCGCGACCTCGGACTGGAGATCGAGGCAGGCGGCCGGCTCGCGCACGACCTCGCCGCCAGCATCGGCTTCGGCCGCGAGCGCGACCGGGGAATCGAACGATGAGGAGACGATACGATGGATGACGACGACACCCCCACCCGCAGCGCCGCGGAAGCGTTCGACGCGATGAGCGAACGGCTGGCGCTGCTGACCCGCGCCGTTCAGGGGCTGGCGGCCGAGAAGGAGCGCGCGCCCGACTATACCGAGACGCTGGGCCAGATCGCTGCCCGGCTCGACCAGCATCGCGACGCGATCAACACCCTTGCCAGGCGGCCGGCGATGACACTCACCGTCGCCACCATCGCCGAGCAGATCGTGGAGGCGGCCAGCGAAGACCGCAAGGCGGATGCCAAGACGATTCGCAACGCACGCGATGGCCTGGAAGCGGCGACCGTGGAAATCGGTCGCCTCTCACGAACCGCGCGCACGGCGGACGAGCAGACCCGACACGTCCGATGGCTGGTCGGATATGGGGTCGCCAGCACGATCCTCGCCATGATGATCGTGCCCGGCATGGCGGCACGCAGCCTCCCGGCCAGCGGATTACTCCCGGAGCGCATGGCCGCCCGCGTGCTGCGGCTCGATCGCTGGCAGGCCGGTGAACATCTGCTGGCGACCGCCGATCCTGAGCGCTGGCAGGGCGTCGTGGCCGCCGCACTAATGGCCGTCCGGACCCAGTTACAGACGCTCACGCCCCTTCTTGCGCTTGCCAACTTCAGACATCCGTTCACGTTCAATGCGCATGATAGCGACCCCGCACGGCGACGAACCAGTTGTCTCGAAAACGATCGAGTAGTCGGAAAGCCTGCCGCGGGGGGGGGGGCACGCCTAGGTCACTTGGCACCGGCAAGTCCGCTGACTACCAGAGCCATCTGATCCTCACTCACGCCGGGCCTGATCCAGCCTGAGCACTCCAGCTCGGCTAGTCCGCGAAGGAGTACCCAGAACGTCTCGGTCGCGGTCTCATCGCGCCATGACAGATTAACGACCACTCCGAGCGCCACAAAGGCGGCGTGCAGTTCGGGCCTTTGGGGACGCAATAGCGACTAGCATCGACTTACGACCTGTTTTTCGCCTCGTTGCCACTCCGTCGGCGCCATTGCCTGATTGACAGCTTCGGACCGCAAGCGCGCACGGACGCGCATGAACCGTTTCCCCCGCCGCTATATCGCGATTTATGCCCTTATTCCGCGGCATTAGTCAGCTGTTAGCACACGCTCGGTCATGGAGTGATTTTCTATGACGATACGGGAAGTCGATGCTCAAATCCTTGTTTCGTGAACACCGCCGTTCCCTGGCGGTTCGCGAATTGACCGGCCCGGACCCGTCGCCGGGGCCGGTTTTCGACCGCTTCGTCAACGCCGCTGCTTCCGCCTTTGCCGCTCCGATGGCGGCGATGTCGCTGATCCATGGTGACAAACAGATTGTCACGGCTGGCCACGGTTTTCCAACAGGCTGCATGCCGCGTGATGAAGGTTTCTGCAGCTATACGCTCGGTTGCGCGAACGTCCTGGAATGCTGTGACCCGCAGCGCGATCCGCGCTTCGCCACCTTGCCTGGCGTCCTCGGGGAACCGCACGTCCGCTATTATATCGGTGCGCGACTACGCCTGCTGAATGGTATCGATGTCGGCGCCCTTTGCGTGGTTGATACGGCCCATCGAGCGCCGGCCTCCGACGATCAAAAAGCCTATCTTCTGGGTCTTGCCCGCCAAGCTGCCATGTCGCTGGAAAGCCGTCTGGACTTGTGGGGGCACGCCGCATGATGCGCATAGCCTTGTGCATCGCCCAGGAACACGATGCACGGCTCGTCGCCTTGGCCTTGCTGGTCTGTCTCGTCGGGTCATCGGCAACCATCCAGCTGTTCGGCCGCATCAAATCGGCAAGCGGTAAAAGCCGGCTCGGCTGGGTGCTAATGGCGGCCGTCGCCACGGGGACCATGGTCTGGGCCACGCACTTCGTTGCGATGATGGCTTTTCGTGCTCACGCGCCGGTCGTGCTTGATCCCCTGCTGACGCTCTTGTCGCTGCTCGCCGCTATCGGGCTGGCGGTGCCCGGTCTGGCCACTGCCGCCACTTGCAAGCGATGGGGCGGCCTGGCCGGGGGTGGCATTGTCGGGATCGCTATCTCACTTATGCATTACCTTGGCATGTCCGCTTACCGGGTCGACGGCATCGTGACCTGGGCCTGGGGCTATGTCGTGGCATCGGTGCTGCTGTCAGTCGCACTTGGCGGGATCGCCTTCCATCTGCTGACCACGCGCCGGCCATGGCGGCGAATGCATGCGGTATTGCTGTTGAGCCTCGCCGTCGCCGCGCTGCATTTCACAGGCATGGCGGCAATGAGCATCACCGTGCTGAAGCTGGGCGATGGTCTGTCTGACCTGACAATGGTTGGCCTTGCCATTGCCACGGCCGTTGCATCACTCATCATCGTCGGCTGCGCAGCGATAAGTGCCCTGATCGACGGTCATACGCAAAGCGAGTCCTACCGCCGCTTGCGTCGCATGGCGTTGCACGACGGACTAACCGATCTACCAAATAGAATGAGCTTCATTGAGGAGTTGGAGCGTCGTTTCCTGGTGAAGGGCGGCTATGCGTGCATGGCCGTCGTCATGATGGACCTTTCCCGCTTCAAGGTGGTCAACGACACCTACGGGCACCAGGCCGGCGACCAGCTTCTGATGGCGCTGGCCGCCCGGTTGACAGCCCTTTTGAAGCCTGAGGAATGTGTCGGGCGGTTGGGCGGCGACGAGTTTGCCGCGATCATATCCTATGACGAACCACAAGAACTTACTGATTTCCTTGACCGCCTACGCACCGCCTTTGTTGCGCCGTTCGTGTTCGATCGGTTCACCGCTGCGATCGGTGCCAACATCGGCGTCGCTCTGGCGGTGCATGACGGTTTCGATGCCGATGCCTTGCTCGCGAAAGCTGATCTGGCGATGTACCGGGCAAAGTCCGCCCATTCAGCAGAACCGTGCTTCTACGACGCGGAAATGGACGATGCCGCGCGTATCCGGCGCGAGCTTGTCGCCGACCTTCGGACCGCGATAGAAACCGAAGCGTTCGAGCTTCATTTCCAGGTACAGGCTGCGGTCGCGACCGGGGAGATTACGGGCTACGAAGCGCTGGTGCGCTGGCACCATCCGGCCAGGGGCATGATTTCGCCTGCGGCCTTTATCCCGCTGGCCGAAGAAAGCGGCGAGATCGTGCCGCTCAGCATCTGGATCTTGCGTCGAGCCTGCTTCGAAGCGGCGTTGTGGCCGGACCAGCATAATGTGTCGGTGAACCTGTCACCGAAACATCTGAGTGATCCGCGCCTCATCGATACCGTTCGTGCCGCGCTGACTGACAGCGGATTATCAGCCGGACGCCTGACCTTGGAACTGACAGAAAGTGCGATCATCCATGATCGCCGCTTCGCGCTCGAACAACTCCGCGCGCTGAAAGCCATGGGAATAGCCATAGCGCTGGACGATTTCGGCGTTGGTTACTCCTCGCTTGATGTTCTGCGATCGGTGCCGTTCGACTGCATCAAGCTCGATGCATCATTCGTTGCCGAGATCGAGCATGACGAGCAGGCCGTATCGATCCTGCGATCGGTGGCCAGCCTTGGTGCCACGCTGCAAATGCGGGTCCTGGCGGAAGGCATCGAAGAGCCTTCGCAGCTTTCGATCGTCGCGCGCGAGGGATGCTCTGCGATACAGGGGTATCTGATCGGGCGGCCGTCGCGCACCTTGGCCGATCCCGAGAGCATCAGGCAGACGATGATGCTGAAGCCCCGTTCAATCTCGGCCATCACCTCCGCAGCCTGAAATCATCCCGTTATCAAAGCCACCCCTCAAACATGACGGTCAAGCTTGCTGTGCGCTTAGGTGTTTGATCCCACGGTTTGATGGTGCGATCCTTTCGTTGAAACGGAGGGAAGCCGTATGGGACAGGTACGTCACGGAAGCGTCCTCCACGTCACCTCCCCTTGGACCTAGCTCGGCTCAGCCCAGTCAGTCGAATACTGCCTCGACTATCGACGATTAGCACGACCCACAAGTGGTTGCGCAGGTCGCCTATCTCGCTTCCGAACTTCCGCCATTCGTTCATTTCACCGGCGAGCGCAGGCACTTTAGGGCAAATCAATTTTCTGTCCGACAGTCAGCAAGCGCGACGGACGAAGCCGAGGTAAGCGGTGCCCTAGCGTATCTGGCGATCGCGTGATCAGGCGTCCTCCTTCTTGATCACTGTGACCTCGCCGTCCCCTTCCATGATGCTCCGATCAATCTGCTTGAGCCAGTCTCGCACCACTTGGGTCGGGTTGCGAGGCCGTGGCGAAGATCGCGGGCACCACGGCACGGACGAATCTAGCACTTCCAGTCGGACTGAGCGAAGCGTTCCCCAACGGCAATCGGGCGAGTGGTTGAAGTTACGCGACAAATAACAGGCGGTACACGCGGCTTCCGCAACATCATGCTGTAAGGAGCGCACTCGCCTAAACCGGAACTGAATATGCCCAATACTTTGTTTTCACGTCGCAGTTTCCTCGGAGGCGGAACCACCGCACTGGTAATGGCCGCCCTCCCGCAACGGTTATCCGCCCGCACGCCGGAGCGTCGCCTTGCGCTGGTCAACGTGAACAACGGCGAGCGCTTCGACGCCTGCTTCTTTGCCAACGGCCACTATCGCGCCGAGGGTCTCGCCGAGCTCAACCATGCCATGCGGGATTGGCGCACGGGGGCGACGCGATCCATGGATCCCAAACTTCTCGACTTGCTGGTGTGCGTCCGCGACCGCCTCGATGTGGCGCCAAACAAGCCAATTAAGCTGATCTCCGGCTATCGCTGCCCCAAGACCAACGCCATGCGGCACGCGCGATCTCGCGGCGTCGCCAGCAACAGCCAGCACATGCTCGGCAAGGCGACTGATATCGCAATTCCGGGCGTGCCACTGAACCGCCTCCATGCCGCCGCCCTGTCGCTGCGAGGCGGTGGCGTCGGTTATTATCCGCATGACGGCTTTGTACATTTGGATACCGGCATTGTGCGCACCTGGGGGTGAGCGGAGTCCAGCTGCGGCTCTGACCCAGTAGCGGTCGTTCCGAGCGTCCTGCCGCTTCCCAAACCCGGGCGCTCATTCATCTCGGCGTCCGGCGCTTCCCAACCGCTCCGCGTAGCTGCCCCGCTAACCTTATGGGGGATCAGAGGAATGCGGGGAAGTCGGACCATACCCCGGCGTTTGCGGGCGGATCGACCTGCGCCCCGCCCTCCACGATGACAATCCGCTCGCCCGGACACCATGGCGCGACCCGGTACATGATCCGCTGGAACAGATCGGAGGCGAGGTGCGCCGCAAGCCACGCCTGCAAATGGGGCAGCGTCAGCGTGTCGAACCATTCCCGATCGACTGCGGCGAATTGCCGAACGAACGGCATGATCGCTGCATCAACGATACCCATTCGTATCCCGGCGAGCTGTCCCGTGGAGGCTAGGCGGGCATCGAGTTCTCGTAGGAACAAAAGGCCGAGATCGCGATGCTCGGCCGCGTTCGAACCATGGCGATCGGGATATTTATAACGGTCGAGGTGATGCTTGAAGCTGCCGTCGTTGCTGGCGATCAGGGCCAGATCGTCGCGCGCCAGCCAGTCGTCCGGGTCACGCAGCGACAACGCCCACCGCATGACCCCGAGACTTTGGTCGATCACCGCGCCCTCGGCGGTTCGCAGGACCGGCACGGTACCCTTGGGCGAAATCGCGAGCATCGCATCGGGCTTGGCCGAGAGGCGAACCTCGCGGAGTTCATAGCGCACGCCACTGACGACCAGTGCCAGTCGCGCACGCATTGCATAGGGGCAACGACGAAAGCTGTAGAGGATAGGGTCGGCCATCACCCGCTATGCGGCGCACGGGCGGCGTTTGAAAGGTGCGCGTGGCGTGCCCCACCCGGCGACGCCGGCTACGCTGCGGGGAAAAACGGGAGGACGCACGATATGATCCGGGGCAGGAATAGCATGAGGCGGCGCGGCGTGGGTTCGGTGATCGGCGCCTTGCTCGGGGCGCTTGCCACCTCCTGTTCGCCGCTTGGCGCCTTCGACAGGCTGGTGCCGAAGGATCGGGGCGGTACCCTGGTCGCCAAGGGGCTGGCCTATGGGTCGGCGCCACGACAGCGACTGGACGTCTACGCACCGCGTGGCGATTGCGGGCAGCCGCGACCGGTCGTGGTGTTCTTCTATGGCGGCAGCTGGAACAGCGGAACGCGGGCGGGCTATACGTTCGTCGGCCGCGCGCTGGCGGCGCAGGGGTTCGTGACCGTCGTCCCGGATTACCGGCTGGTGCCCGACGTCCGGTATCCGGGGTTCGTCGAGGACGGTGCCGCCGCCGTACGCTGGGTGCGCGCGAACGCCGACCGATATTGCGGCGATGGCCGCTCGGTCGTGCGGATGGGCCATTCAGCGGGCGCGTATATCGCCGCGATGCTGGCGGTCGATCCGCGCTGGCTGGGAGAGACGCGGTCGGTCGTGCGGGGGTTCGTCGGGCTTGCTGGACCCTATGACTTTGCACCGTTCGACGTGGATGCGAGCCGTGCCGCCTTCGGGCAGGTATCCAACCCGGCGGAGACACAGCCGGTGACATGGGCCGGAACCGGTGATCCACCCGCACTTCTGCTATACGGGGCCGAGGATACCGTCGTGCGTCCCCGAAACAGCGAAGCGCTGGCCGACAGGCTGCGCGCGGGCGGCGTTGCCGTGAAGCAACGGGCATATCCCAAACTGGGCCATGTCAGCATCCTGCTCGCGCTCGCCCGCCCGTTTCGCGGTCGTGGACCGGTCCTGGCGGATGTCGCGGGATTCATCCGGTCGACGGTGAACGTGGATGATGCCGATCGCCGCTGAGACCAAGTTAGATCAATGCTCGCAGAGGCCGATCCAGTTGCGGCCGTTCGACGCCTCGCGCCTACTTCCCAGAGCCGGTCATCCGTTCATCTTCGCTCCGCCAGCTCGAGAAGGCTAGAGCGACAGCGCCTTGCTACATGCTAACGGTGGTGCCATCCTTGCTCGCCAGCCGCACAGAGCGATTAGCGGCAACGTGTAAAGTCTGATTGCGCGCAACGGCGATCAGGTCGGTGAGCAGGCCTGGCTTAACCACGCCGAGGTGATCGCCCATCGTCAACCAACGCTTGGCCATGCCTCACTCCCCGTTCTAGGCTGGCGCCATGGTTTCCCTCCTTCTGCGCACACGCAATCCACTGATCTTCGCAGCCTTTTTAGCGACGACTGCCGCCGCGCGCGATCCCGACATGGCACGGTGGCAGACCGAGGCGGCACGGGTGACGATCACGCGCGACGATTGGGGCATCCCCCACGTGCGCGGCCGTAGCGACGCCGACGCGGTGTTCGGCATGAGCTATGCGCAGGCAGAGGACAACTTCGCCCGGATCGAGGCCAATTATTTGGCCGCGCTCGGCCGCACCGCCGAGGCAGAGGGCGAGCAGGCCATCTGGGCCGATCTGCGCCAGCGGCTGTTCGTCGATCCGGCCGAACTTCAGGCCCAATACGCCGCCAGTCCCGCCTGGCTGCGCACGCTGATGGACGCCTGGGCTGACGGGCTGGACTTCTACCTCGCGACGCACCCGCGGGTGAAGCCAAGGGTGCTGACCCGGTTCGAGCCGTGGATGGCGCTGAGCTTCACCGAAGGCAGCATCGGCGGCGATATCGAGCGCATCTCGCTCGCCGACCTCCAGACCTTCTACGGCCACCCGACCCCACCGACGCCGGAAGAGCTGGGGGCGGTCCCGCGTGAACCGTCGGGGTCGAACGGCATCGCCATCGCGCCGAAGCTAACCGCCAACGGCCGGGCGCTCCTCCTCATCAATCCGCACACCAGCTTCTACTTCCGCTCGGAAGCGCAGATGACCAGCAACGAGGGCCTGAACGCCTATGGCGCGAGCACCTGGGGGCAGTTCTTCGTCTACCAGGGGTTCAACGCTCACGCCGGCTGGATGCACACCTCCTCCACCGTCGACAATGTCGACCAGTTCGCAGAGGCAGTGGTGCGTCGCGGCGACGGCTGGGCCTACCGCTACGGTGGCGAGACGCGCCCGGTCGCGGCGCGCACGGTGATGATCCACTTCCGCCGGCCCGACGGCAACCTGGGCGAGCGGCGGTTCACGACCTGGCGAACGCATCACGGACCGATCGTCGCGGCAAAGAACGGTCGATGGATCGCAACCGCGCTGATGTGGCGGCCCGTCCCGGCGCTGGAGCAGAGCTGGCTGCGCACCAAGGCCACCGACCTCGCTTCGTATGTCGCGGTGGCCGAGCGAAAGGCGAATTCCTCGAACGACACGCTGTTCGCCGACGACAAGGGCAAGATCGCGTTCCTGATGCCGCAGTTCATGCCGGTGCGCGATGATCGATACGACTATACCCGCCCTGTCGACGGCAGTGATCCCGCGACCGACTGGCGAGGGCTGCACACGCTTGCCAGCTTGCCTAGCGTCACCAATCCGCGGGTCGGCTGGGTCCACAACACCAACGACTGGCCTTGGAGCGCAGCCGGACCTGAAAGTCCCAAGGCAGCCGATTATCCGCGCTACATGGATCAGGTCGGCGGCAACGCCCGTGGCGAACATGCCGACCTGCTACTGACCGGCAAGCGCGGCTGGACGCTCGAGCGGCTGCGCGTCGCCGCCTACGATCCTTATCTGCCTGCCTTTGCGCGACTACTGCCCGGCCTGGTCGCCGCCTGGCGCGCCCTGCCGGCGAACGACCCGCGCCGGCGCGCACTGGCCGCACCGATCGCCACGATCGCCCGGTGGGATCATCGCTGGAGCAGCGGCTCCGTCGCGACCAGCTTGGCTGTCTACTGGGGCGACCAGCTCTGGCGCGAGGTCGGCAGCTTGGCACAGGCGGAGCGGATCAACGTGCCCGACTACATCGGCACCCGCGTCGATGCCGCCGCCAAGCTCGCCGCGCTGGGAACGGCGGTCGCTCAACTGAAACGCGATTTCGGCAGCTGGAACACACCATGGAACGCGATCAACCGCTTCCAGCGGCTCGACGACGCCATCCGGCCGCACTTCGACGACGCGAAGCCGTCGACGGCGGTGCCCTTCACCTCGGCGCAATGGGGCAGCCTCGCCTCGTTCGGCGCGAAGACGTGGCCGGGAACGAAGCGCTACTACGGCACCAGCGGCAACAGCTTCGTTGCGGTGGTCGAGTTCGGCCCGCGCGTTAGGGCGAAGGCCGTGATGGCGGGCGGGCAGAGCGGTAATCCGGCCTCACCTCACTTTGCCGACCAAGTCGACCGATACGCCAGCGGTCGCCTTCGGCCTGTCTACTTCCACCCCGACGAGCTCGCCGGTCATGTTGAGCGGGTGTATCGTCCTGGTGACGGCGCTCATTGATCGCTGGCAACTGTGCTGAAAGCACGAGTGAAGAGGTGACCCAAAACCAGACATTCGCACCCTTCCCCTACGTCCCCCAACTTCAGACGCTTGTTCATCTTCACGTTGCGAGAACGTTGCGACCGATGAACTGCCCTGATGGCGGTAACGAGAATCAGACATGCTTCTCGGCGACGAGAAGGCGTCAAAGCAGGGAAAACGCCACGATGAGCAAGGAGGCGTTTAACCCCGGATTGCAGGCCGCACTCGACAAGCGCGCTGCTTTGCCGAGGACCGCGTAGAAACGGCGGAAACCTTGGAAGCTTTGGCTGAGGCTTGGCTACAGGTTCGCCCGGGTTACACCGCCCGATCAAAAAGCCGGTCATGCTCGCATTGATGTTGACGTGGTCGCCTCATTCAAGAACCATGCCCAAGACCGGGGATATCAGACCGAGCTCAACCCTGTGCTGCGCAGCTATGTGCTGGATGCACAGCCATGACGCGGGGTTACGACACCATCTATGCCGCAAGCGCGTGCAACGTGCGCAACGGTGTCCATATGGGCCGGTTCTTACGGCGCTACACACCGGTTCATACCAATCGCTATTGCGACACGGTTGCAGTTGTTGAGCGGGGTTTGTATCTGCCTCCGAAAGGGGAATTGGTATGAAGCTCGTACTCGGCGCTCTTGCAGTAAGCGTCATCTGGGTCACCGGCGCAAGCGCACAGGAGACACGGGATGGTGGCGAACCATTGGACAGCCGCCGGGAAGACATCGTCGTGACGGCCGCGCGGACAAACCTGCCCGCCAGTGCCCTGCCGCTGACGGTGGATTTAATCGATCGCGAGACGCTGTCACGTCAGGTCACGGTGTCTGGATCGGTGGTCGACGCGGTGTCGGCGCTGCTGCCCGCCTTCTCGCCCACGCGCGAGAAGATCACCGGCGTCGGCGAGACGTTGCGCGGTCGCTCACCGCTCTATGCCATCAACGGCATCCCGCAGACCACGCCGATCCGCGATGGTGCGCGCGACGGCTATATGATCGACCCCTTCTTCATCGACCGTATTGAGGTCATCTACGGTTCCAACGCGCTTCAGGGGATCGGCGCAACGGGCGGGGTCGTCAACCAGGTCACGGTGCGCGCGCCCCGGGAAAACGGCTGGAGCGGTCGAGCGCTTCTTCAGGGCAACAGCGGCGACGACTTCGCGGGTGCTTCACTTGGCGGCAAGGTCGCCGGCGTCGTCAATTTTCGCAGCGGACGGTTCGACGCCACCGGCGGCATCGCTTTCGAACGACGCGGAGCATTTCTGGACGGCCGCGGCAGGCGCATCGGCTATGATGGCAACCAAAGCGAGATACAGGACACCGATACGCTGTCCTTCTTCGGTCGCGTCGGCGTCGATGTGTCGGATACCGCCCGGTTCGAGGTCATCGCCAACCGCTTCCGGCTGCAAGGCAACAACCATTATGTGCCGGTAGAGGGCAGCCGTGCACGCGGCATCCCCGCGACGACCCGCCGCGGCGAAACGCCGGGACAGCCTTCCACCGGTGTCGCGCAGATGGTGTCGGCATCACTGACGGACGGCGATCTCGCAGGCGGCGCGTTCACGTTGCAGGGCTTCTACAACCGCACGAGCGACACCTTCGCGGGCGGCATCCTCGCAACCTTCCAGGATGCGCGGATCGCACCGGTCGGCACACTGTTCGAGCAATCGCGCAACGTGTCGCGCAAACTGGGCGGCAAGGTGAGCTACGAGCGCGCGGTTACCGGTTTGGAGGCGCTGACGCTTACCGCAGGGTTCGACGCACTGTTGGACCGCACTGCGCAGACACTGGTGCAGACCGATCGGGTATGGGTGCCGCAGACCGATTTCCGCAGCCTTGCCCCGTTCGGTCAGGCCAACCTCAGGTTGTTCAACGGCATCGTCCGGCTGGCGGGCGGCGTGCGGTACGAAAATGTGCGGCTCGACGTACCCGACTATACGACGCTGGCGACATCCGGCTCGCGCTTCGTCACCGGCGGCAAGCCGGCGTTCGACCGCGCCTTGTGGAACGGTGGCGTCGTGTTGGAGCCGATGAAGGGCATCCGTACCTATGGCAGCTATGCGGAGGGCTATACAATCGCCGACATCGGCCGTGTGTTGCGCGGGATCAGCCAGCCGAACGTGCGGATCGACGGGTTCCTCGACCTGACGCCGGTCATCTCAAACAACCGCGAGGTGGGCGTCGAGGTGACGCAAGGCCCGCTTGTCGCCAGCGCCACCTATTACTGGTCGTCGAGCGAGGCGGGACAGGTGCTGGTCCGCAATGACGACGGCATCTTCAACGTCAACCGTCAGCCGGTCGACATCGAGGGGCTGGAGCTAAACCTCGATGTTCGTATGCCATTGCCCGGCCTGAAGATCGGGACCGGCTACAGCCACGTCACTGGCCGGACGGACACCAACGCGGACGGTGCGCTCGACGCCGATCTCGACGGCGCCAACATCTCGCCCGACCGTCTGAACCTCAACCTCGACTATAGCAGCGGTCGCTTCAGCGCGCGTGCGCAGGGGCGCTGGTATTTATCACGCCGGTTTCAGGGGCAGCCGATCGCCAACGATTTCGTCGGCTACCGTTTGTTCGATGCCTATGGCGCCTACGAGCTGCCGGTCGGCCGGGTGATGCTGAGTGTCCAGAACCTGGGCAATACCGACTACGTCACCTATTACAGCGATACGCAGGGGCCAACCGACAATGCCCGCTTCTACACCGGGCGGGGCCGCAATTTCACGCTGAGCTGGCAAGCCGGCTTGTGATGCGCACGCTATCGCTGCTTCACCGCTGGATCGGCGCGATCGGCGGCCTGTTGCTGGCCATGCTGGGGCTGACGGGAACGCTGCTGGTATGGCGAGACGACCTGACGTTCGTAGCCCATGCCGGCGATCCCGTCCGTCCCGATCTCGCGACCCTGGCGCGGATTGCGACGACGCTAGCGGAGGGATCACGACCGGTCGACCGCATCACCTTTGCCGGCGATGGCCTGGGCGTCCATCAGGTCATCTTCGCGGACGGTGGCGGCGCCTATCTGAGCCAGGCTGGTGAGACGGTCGCGCGCTGGTCCTCCTCGTGGCAGCGGCCCGAGCTATGGATGTTTGACCTGCACCACCGGTTATTGATCGGCGATGTCGGCGAAGCTGTGACGGGTGTCGCCGGTCTGATCGGTCTGTTTTTCGTCGTGACGGGGATCATCCTGTGGTGGCGGACGCGCAGTCGCTTTCAGTTTCGGCTCTGGCCGACAACGATGAAGCCCGGCGCGATCGTCCATCACCATCGCGACATGGGTGTCGTAACCGCACCGCTGCTGATCGTATCGCTGGTGACGGGGGCGCTGATGGTCTTTCCTGTACTCGGTGGCCCGCTCCTGGCGGAATCACGTCCGCGACCGCCGAGCGTCGCCTCGGTCCAAGAGCGAAATGCTCGCGCGGATCTGACGCCGTTGCTCGTCAGGGCCGCCAGCATGTTTCCGGGTGCCGAACTTCGCCGGCTGCAATGGCCTCGAAAGGCAGGCGCGCCCCTCGTGCTGCGACTTCGCCAATCGTTCGAATGGACACCCAACGGGCGAACATTCGTCTATGCTGATCCGTCCACGCTCGCGATTGTCGGCCGCGCCCATCCGGCGACGCGTGACGCTGCGGCCTCTATCCGCGAGAAGCTCTATCCGGTCCATGCTGCCAAGACCGGCGGTATCCTATGGAAACTGGCGATGAGTGTCTCCGGCCTTGCGCTAGCACTGCTCGGTAGCCTTGCCGTTTACGGGTTCGGGCGAACGCAGTGGAATATCGGTCAAGCAAAACGCAAGAAGCGGAGAAGACGCTGACACGTTGTCGGCCTGCTGCATACCACCGACATCACGATCCTAAGCTTGCCAGACTAACGAACGACCCATTGCTGGTCATTCCCGCCACTTTTGGAACGTGCCGAAAGCCGCCGCACGTTTAGTGAAAAAAATTCACTTTTCGATCACCGAAAACGTTACACAACCTAGGGTTCAGGTAAAGCGGAAGGCGAAGATTGCGTGATCCGTCTCCTCATATAGCATTTCGCAGGTACATAGTATCTAGGATCGAACTTCATCAGTAGGCTTGGTGTAGACCACTCGAAATCCGATGTGCGATGTCGGCAAGTCACGTTCCTGCGCCTGGTAGGCAGCGGGGCGGAAATTGGCGCAATAGTTCATCGCGCAAAGAAAGCTGCCGCCCTTCACCAGCCCCATCGCGGCGTTGCCTGCGACCCATTCCCAGACATTGCCGACCATGTCGTAGATGCCCAAGTCGTTCGGCTCGAAGCAACCCACCGGCGCGATACCGGCATAGCCGTCATCGCCGGTGTCGCGGATCGGGAATACGCCTTCCCATACATTGGCGCGCGGCTTGCCGTTCTTGAACGCCCAACTCAGTGGGTCGCGCCCCGCGTGCTGGGCGCCGCGGGCGGCGTGTTCCCACTGCGCGCTGCTGGGCAGCGTGCCTCCGGCCCAACGGGCATAGGCAGCCGCATCATCGCGATCGACATGGACGACTGGGACATCCGCCTTGCCAGCCAAGTCGCTGCCGGGCCCCTCCGGATGCCGCCAGTCCGCGCCCTTGACGAACCGCCACCAGCGCGACGCATCGTTGAGGGATACAGGCTCGGTGGGCGACACGAACAGCGCCGAGGCGCCGTCTCGCTCAGCGCGCGTGACATGCCCGGTCGCCGCGACGAAGTCGGCGAACTGGCGATTGGTCACTTCGTGCGCATCGATCCAGAAGGCATCGACCCTAGTCGCCTCGCCCGAACGACCCGGACCATCCTCGCCCAGCAGGACGGTTCCTGCCGCCACGAACCGGCGCGTATCAACCGTCAGGCAGCGGGCGGACGGAGACAAAGATCGGGGCGGTGTACGGGCGCCGACAGTGGTCGCGGCGACGAGTGCCAGCAATAGCGCGGCCCGACCTCTCACGGCCGCGCGCCCGGCGGCGTTGCCGGTGCCGGATCGGCAGCCGGCAGCGGCACCACCCCCTTGGCCCTGGCATAGCCGTCATAGGCCGCGACCAGTTCGGCAAGCCGCGCCGGCTGTTCCGTCGCGAGATCGCGCGTCTCGCCGGGATCGGCCGCAAGGTCGAACAGCTGCCAGCGGCCGGTGCTAACGCCCTTGCGCGTGTAGCGATTGGTGCCGGCCGGCAAATACACCACCTTCCAATCGCCCTTGCGCAGCGCACGACGGAAGAAGAGTTCGTAACCGAGCGTATCCGTCGGGCTGCGCACCGCGGCAGCGCCGCCGGACAGGACCGGACGCAGGCTACGCCCCTCGTGCGGCAGGATCGCGTGGCCGGCGAACTGCGCGGGCTGTTTCAACCCGGCATAGTCGAGCAGCGTCGGTGCCACGTCGCGCACGTCGAGATTGGCGGTGGCGATGCGTCCGCCGCCGCCGCTCACGCCCTTGCCCGCGGCGAAGGCACTGACGCGGATGCCGCCCTCGGTCGTATAGCCCTTGACCAGCCAGGACGGCACCGAATTGGCCTGCGCCCAGCCGGGGCCATAGCCGACATAGCTGGTCGGCTTGCCGATATTGGCCAAGCTGTTGTCGATGCCGAGCGCGGGATCGGGCGCCTGCGGCGCGTCCGGACCGCCAGGTGGCGGCGTGTCGCCCGGCCTGGCGACCTTGAACCGCGGGCTCGGCGCCTCGATCGCGTTGCCCTCCGGCCCGTTGTCGGAGAAGAACAGGATGATGGTGTCGTCGTAGCGGCCCTGCGCTTTCAAGGCAGCGATCACCCGGCCGACATTCTGGTCCATCCGGTCGACCATCGCCGCATAGACCTCCATCTTGCGCGCCTCAATCGCCCGCTCCCCGGCGCTCAGCGACGCCCAGGGGCGGACCTGCTCGGTGACGTGCGCGACCGCGTCGGCCGGCACCAGGCCCAGCTGCTTCTGCCGCGCCAGTCGCGCGGCGCGCAGCGCCTCGTAACCCTGGTCGTAGCGGCCCTTGTACCGCGCAATTGTCTCGTCCGGCGCCTGGAGCGGCCAGTGCGGCGCAGTGAAGGGCAGATAGGCGAAGAAGGGCCGTCGGTCCCCCGCCTTCGCCGCGGCGTCGAGATAGCCGATCAGCCGGTCGGCGAAATAATCGGCGGAGAAGCTCCCGACCGGCAACGCGGCCGGCTTGCCGTCTTCGCGATAGCTGGGGGCGAGCCCCGCCTTGGCCCAGCCCTCGTTCTGGTCGGCGCCGAAATGGTTGGACAGTCCCTGTAGCAGCGCGAAGCTGTGCTCAAACCCGCGTGCCGCCGGCTCGCGATCGGGGGTCAGGCCCAGGTGCCACTTGCCCGCCATTACCGTCGCATAGCCGCCCGCGTGCAACAGCTCCGCGATCGAGGCGACTCGGTCGTTGAGATAGCCCTCGTAACCGGGCCGGCCGCGCGTGGCATCGCTCAGCAGCTCGGCCATCGTTCCCAGTCCAGCCTCGTGATTGTCGACCCCGCTCATCAGCATCGACCGGGTTGGCGAGCAGGTCGGCGCGGTGTGGAAGCCGGTGAAGCGGACGCCCGACAGCGCCAGCGCATCGAGGTTCGGGGTCGCGATCTCACCGCCGAACGCACCCAGGTCCGACCAGCCGAGATCGTCGGCGACGATGACGAGGAAATTGGGCGCGCCCTGCGGCGCCGGTGCCTGGGCCGGGGCGGGCGCAGCCGTCGCAGTGGCGTAGACGAACACAATCAGGGCCGGAATAGCGGCGGCTGCCAGAAATCGAATGCGGCTCATATCTGCTCCCGTCGATGTCGCGCGTGCAACGTACACGCCTGCATAACCCTAGGTCAGGGAACGACAATAAAGATTCTCTACCAGATCGATGGGAATTAGTTCGTTCGTTTCGGTAGCGCAGCTTTCTAGCCATACGGACGCGGCGTCGCCGCATCCCGAGCCACCGATCCGAAAGACCGTTCATGCCGCATCGCATTCGCCGCGCAGGCCGCGCCGTCCTCCTTCTCGGTGCAGCATTCGCCGCCATGCCGGCCGTCGCGCAGGAGGCGTCAATCATCGCCGATCAGGGCTCGGGCAGCACACCCGCCGAGACGGCGGGGGGCAGCGCGGAGGCCGGTGCCGGCGAGGATATCCTCGTCACCGCCCGTCGCCGCACCGAGAAGAGCCAGGACGTGCCGATCGCGATCAACGCGTTCGGCGCCGCGCAGATCGAATCGACACGCACCTACAATCTTCGCGACCTGCAGCAGCTGACCCCCAGCCTTGTCGTCACCAACACCAATCCGCGCAATACCAGCATCAACATCCGCGGGCTGGGCAACAACGTCGCCGTCTATAATGACGGGCTGGAGCCGGCGGTCGGCGTCTATCTCGACGGCGTCTATCTGGCGCGCCCCGGCCAGACCGTGTTCGACCTAGCCGACCTGGAGCGGATCGAGGTGCTGCGCGGGCCGCAGGGCACGTTGTTCGGCAAGAACACCTCGGCGGGCGCGGTGGTGGTGACAACCAAACAGCCGACCTTCGATTTCGAGGGCGGCGGCGACGTCAGCATCGGCAATTACGATTTCCGCCAGTTGCACGCCTACATCTCCGGCCCGCTGACCGATACGCTAGCGGCGCGGCTGTTCGTGTCGAAGACCGATCGCGACGGCTTCACGCTCAACCGCTTCGACGGGCGCTATGGCCAGAGCTTCCACGACCTGAATCTACGCGGGCAGCTGCTCTACAAGCCTACCGACCGGCTGACGCTGCGCATCATCGGCGACTGGGGTTGGCAGAGTTCCTTCACCGCCAGCAGCATTCTGCTGGGCGCGATCCGCAGTTATGCCAACGGCACGAACTTCGTAAACAACTATTACGACCGCGCCGCCCGCCTGGGCTACACGCCGGTTCCCGCCGATCCGCGACTGCGGACGACCGACGTCGACGCCGATCCGCGCTATCGGATGAACCAGCACGGCCTCAACGTGACGACCGATCTGGATCTGGGCGCGGCGACGCTGACCTCGGTCACCGCCTATCGCGCGTGGAACTGGTACCCGCATAACGACGGGGACAGCACCAGCCTGGATGCCGGCGCCGATTTCCACCAGAGCAACGAGCAGAAACAGGTCAGCCAGGAACTGCGCGTCGCCTCCAACGGCGACCGCCGCGTGGATTACGTCGCTGGCCTCTACTATCTCTACCAGTCGATCGAGGCGGAGGCGGTGAACCTCTATGGCATCCGCGCAGCCGACTGGTTCCTGCCGCCGACGACCAATGCGACCGTCGGCGCCGCGGCACTGAATGGCTACAACGTCGTCAGCCACTCGCGCCCGGTCACCGACAGCTATGCCGCCTTCGCGCAGACGGTGTGGCACGTTGTGCCCGGCGTCGATCTGACCACCGGCCTGCGCTACACCTACGAGACGAAATCCGGGTATTTCGACCAGGGCGCGACCGGCGCCTCGCTCGTCGCGCTGACGCCGGCGCAGCAGGCGGCGGCGCAGACGATCCGCTCGCGCTACGGCATCGCCAATTATTACCAGGCGGAGACGAAGGCAGGTCGCCTGTCGGGCCAGGCGACGCTGTCGTGGAAGGTCGCCGAACCGCTTCTGACCTATGTCACCTATGCGCGCGGTAACAAGTTCGGCGGCCTGAATTTGGCTAACATCACCACGACCGGTCAGTTCGCCGCCAACCCCGTCATCCGCCCGGAGACGATCGACAGCTACGAGGCCGGCGCGAAGACGACCTGGTCGGGCGGGCGCGTGACAGCCAACATCGCCGCCTTCTGGACCGACGTGAAGGATTACCAGACCACCATCGTCGATATCGAGCGCAACGGCGTCAGCTTCTTCACCAACGCGGCCAAGGTCCGCACCCGTGGGTTCGAGGCGGACTTGCGCGCCGCGCCGACGCGCTGGCTCAGCCTTTACGCCTCGGGCACCTACGACGATGCGCGCTACATCTCCTACGCCAATGCGCCCTGCCCGATCGAGATCACCGGCCAGGCGATCTGCAACCTGAGCGGGCGGCCGCTGCCGGGCGTGTCCAAATGGGCGGCCTCCACGGGCGGCGAGGTGCGGGCGCCACTAGGCCTGACTGGGGCGCACGATACCGAAATGTATCTAGGATCCGACTACAGCTATCGCTCGGCGACCAACACCAGCGCGAGCCTCAGCCGCTATTCCGCCATCCCGTCCTATGACCTGATTAATATCCGTTTCGGCATCCGCACGCTGGACGGCCTGTTCGACATCCAGTTCTGGGGCCGCAACATCACCGACTCGACTTATTTTCTTTCGCGCGGCGCGGCCAATACCGGCGCGATCACCGGCACTCTGGGTGATCCGCGCACCTATGGAGTGACGCTGCGAACGAAATTCTAGCTTTGTGTCGCCTCTTCGACCCAGAAATGGCCATCCAGCAGCGTCAATTCGGGACCGCAAAGCGGACGCCCGTTCATCCTATTCAAGGGTGCCGCAGCTCGATGTCGTAGGTGTTGCCAGGTTGCGCGGCTGCGAAGCGTTTTGACGACAAACCGGCAGTCGCTAGCGCGGAAGTGAGCGCAAGGCGCGGAGCATCACGCGCTTCGTCGGTCAGCTGAAAGGTGCCCCAGTGGATTCCGAGAGCCTGGTGCGCGCCGACATCCTTGAAGATCCTGACCGCCTCGGCGGGATCGACGTGCTGTGCCGCCATGAACCAGCGCGGCTCGTAGGCACCGATCGGGATCAGCGCGACGGCGGGAGCGCCGAGCTTAGCGCGCACGTCTTGGAAGATCGCGCCATCGCCGTAGCCGGTATCGCCGACGAACCAGATCGAGCCGACGGGAGTGTTGAGGTAGTGCCCCGACCATAGTGCCATCCGCACGTCGGTCGGCCAACGGTTCGCCCAATGGTTGGCGGGCGTCAGCGTGCTCGTGATCGTGTCCGCCAACGGCAGTCGATCCCACCAATCGCCAACGATGCACCGCGCCTCCGGCACCGCAGCGCGGACGATCGCGTCGTTGCCGAGCGGCATCGCCATCAGCGGGGAGTAAACCGCTTGCAGGCGCCGCAGCGTGGCGACGTCGAGGTGATCGTAATGGCAGTGGCTGAGCAGAACCACGTCGATCGGCGGCAGATCGTCAAAGGCGATGCCAGGCGCCGTCACTCGCTTGGGGCCCGCGAAAGAGAAGGGGCTGACACGATCGGACCAGACGGGGTCGGTCAAAATGTTGATACCTTCCACCTGGATCAGGAGGGTCGCGTGACCCACCATGGTGATGCGCAGCCCCGCGACCCGCGGCTCCGGCTTGGCCGGCGTGACCGGCACTACAGTCGGCCATCGCGTTGCGCCTCCCGCCAGCTTCCACCGCAGCATGTCCTTGAGACCGCGATCGGTGGAGGGCTGACCGGGATTGAAGAAGCGGACGCCGTCGAAGTGGTCGCTCGGCGGGCCTTGATAGTAGCGGTTGCGCGGCATGGGCTGCGCTTACCTGGCACCACCCTGCGAAGCGACCCCGATCACGCTGCGCCGGGTGCGACGTCGACGATCCAGGTGACACCGAACCTATCAGTCAACATGCCGTACGCCTCCGACCAGGGTGCCGGACCAATCGGCTGGAGGATAGTAGCGCCCTCCGCCAGCGCGTCCCACCGAGCCCGGACCTCCTCGGACGAGGTGCCGCGCACCGACACGAAGAAGGCGTTCGTACCGGCGTCGTAGTCGCGGCCGGCTTGAACGTCATAGGCCATGATCCTGAAGCCGTCGTCGCTGGCGACCTGCCCCCAAATTACCTCATCAGGCGAGTTGGCGTGGTCGGCTTGCCCCATGGCACCATAGGTCATGACGATGAGTTCGCCGCCGAACGCCTGGGCGTAAAAGTCGAGCGCGGCGCGGGCCTGGCCTGCGAAGTTCAGGTGGGGAGTGACGGCGAGAGTCATGAGGGTCTCCTGGGGAACGGCACCGCTGGTGGTCGGCGGCTGACAATTGTATAGCCACCCGCTCCTGCCAGTTTGCGTCAGTAGCTCATGGCCCGATCCGATCGTCTGCTCCGCCTGCTGCACACGATGCGCACGATGCCTGTGACGTCCCCCCTGTTTTTTCATCCATGTTGAGTGAGAGTTTTCCGGCCCTTTGAAGCCTGCGGGCAAGGAGCTGGAACATGAAGAAGTCGAGGTACACGGAAGAGCAGATTGCGTTTGCGCTGAAGCAGGCGGAGATGGGCACGCCGGTGGCCGAGGTCATTCGCCGGATGGGCGTGTCGGAGCAGACGTTCTACCGCTGGAAGAAGGTGTATGGCGGGCTGGGCGTCGGCGAGCTGCGGCGGGTCAAGCAGCTCGAGGACGAGAATCGTAAGCTCAAGCAACTCGTCGCGGATCTGAGCTTGGACAAGCATATCCTGCAGGACGTGCTCGCAAAAAAGCTCTGACGCCTGGGCGACGGCGCGAGATCGTCGCGCACGTCCAGGCGTCCCATGGCGTCAGCGAGCGGCGTAGCTGCCTCGCGCTCGGCGTCGACCGCTCGTCGGTGCGGTACGTGTCGCACAAGCCTGACCAGGCGCCGCTGCGGTTGCGCATCCACGATCTGGCGGCGGCACGGGTGCGCTACGGCTATTTCCGGATCTACATCCTGCTACGCAGGGAAGGCTGGCTGGTGAACCATAAGCGCGTCTATCGGCTCTACCGGGAAGATGGGCTGAGCCTCCGGCTCAAACGTCCTCGGCGCAACGTCAGCGCTGCGAACCGCGAACGCCAGCCCGCAGCGTCGGCGCCTAACGAGATGTGGTCGATGGACTTCGTCTCGGATGCCTTGTTCGATGGCCGACGGCTGCGGGCGCTGACGGTGGTCGATGCCTTCACCCGTGAAGCGCTGGCGATCGATGTCGACCAGGGCATCAAGGGTGAACAGGTCGTGGCGACAATGACGCGGATTTCGGCGACACGTGGTGCGCCCAAGACCATCCGGGTCGACAATGGTCCGGAGTTCATCTCGAAAGCACTGGACCGATGGGCGTACGAGAACGGCGTCACGCTCGACTTCTCGCGGCCGGGCAAACCGACCGACAACGCTTTTGTGGAGTCGTTCAACGGCCGCCTGCGTGACGAGTGCCTGAACAGCCACTGGTTCCTGTCACTGGCGGACGCAAGAACCAAGATCGAGGCCTGGCGGCGGGACTATAACGAGAGCCGTCCTCACACGGCGCTTGGCTGGCTGACGCCAGCCGAATATGCTGCATCCGCCGGGGTTAACCCCGGCGGATGCAGTCCGGAAGCTCGCATCAAATCCGGATGAGAAACCGGGGGACCGTCACGCCGATCACTGCCGCACGGCTGGCGGAGGAGACAGGCGTGTCGCCCCGCTCGCTTTACCGCGACATCGACGCCCTGCGTGCCGCCGGTGCGCAGATCGAGGGCGAGCGCGGCTATGGCTACCGGCTGGTCGAGGATCCGGCATTGCCGCCGCAGACGCTCGACGAGGTTGAGATCGAGGCTTTGGCGTTGGGCCTCGCAGAGGTGAGTGCGCTCGGCGATCCGGTTCTGGCGCGCGCTGCAGGTTCGGTACTAGCCAAGGTGGCGGCAATCTTGCCCGATACGCGAGAGCGGCAACTGCTGCATGCGATCGCGCACGTCTTCCGACCCGAACCGCGCTACCAGGACATGATCGATCTCGCGCCCTTGCGCGAGGCGTGCTGGCGTGAACAAGCGCTCTGCCTCAGCTATACTGATGGAGACGGTCGGCAGAGCCGACGCGTGATCTGGCCGCTCGCGCTGGTCTACAATGACACCTGCATCACCGTGCTCGCCTGGTGCTGCCTGCGCGAGGATTTCCGTATGTTCCGCTCCGACCGCATCGCCGCGATCGAGCCCGACGGAATGAGCTTTCGCCCGCGCCGTGTTGCGCTGCTGCGGGAATATGTTGGTCGGCTGGCTGAACGACGTGCTGAACAGGCGACTCATTAGACGGCCGCAGCCCGTGTCAGAGGACCCATTTGCGGTCGTTCAGCGCCTCTTCGCTGGTATCCGGAACCCGTCGTTCGTTCATTTGGGTAGCACGGCGACGTTAGGCCTTGTGTGTCTCGCGGCCTGACCTCGCAAAAAGCCTACGTTCTTGTATGCGACACCTGACTAAAACGACATGCCGCCCCCCCATCCGACTAGACGGTTGTGGTGCCTTGGCGGCCGGCCTAATTAAAAAGGTGGTCGCATGAACACTCTTGGGCTGGTCGCTGCAGCCAAACTCTGACTGCAAACCAATCTCGCCTCGGCAGCGATCCAAAGGGCCTGGAGAACATCGACGTCATGGCCACCACACCTACCAACATCGTTCCGACCGGACCCTCGGGATACGAGCGAGCGATCGTTACGTTCATCGACATTCTTGGTTTCCGGCACCTGCTGGCTTCCCGCGACGCCGGGCAGATTCTTGAGGTCTTGAACCTACTGCGAAACTACACGCGCGGCGACGGGCACGAAGAGCCGATCTCAAACCGACTGGAGGAGCTGCGACTCTATAGTCAGTCTTTCTCAGAGTCTGTATCCGACGCCGTAGTGCGCGTCAGAACCACCGAGACTCAGTCGCGGGATGGCCCGTTCCTCTACGAAATGCTAAATCTCATGCACGCCCAGATCGAGTGCTTAAATCGCGGCATTTTGATCCGCGGCGGCCTCACGATCGGCCAAGTCCATGTCGGCCTCGACGGTAGTGGGCCGGTATTCGGACCTGCGATGGTACGGGCCTACGAGATCGAGCAGAGCGAGGCGGTCTATCCCCGCATCACGATCGACGAGGCGGCGGTTGAGGCCTTCCTCAACGATCCCTCTCTTTGGCAGGAGGAACAGTTTGACGGGAACGATCTCGAGATGGCCCGGCGCTACATTGCCGTCGGCGAGGATGGCTCGTACTTTCTCGATTATCTAGCAGCTGCTGACGCTGGGGAGTTCGACGATGGCGAGATCGGCCGGTTTTCGTTTCTGGAGAGACATCGGGAGTTGATCGAGACCGAACTCCGGTCGGTCACGGGCAAGGAGCGGCGCAAGCTGATCTGGCTGGCAAACTATCACAATCGCTTTGTCGCCGAACTACGGACGAGATACGACATGAGTGATGCGAGCGGCGAGTTTGCCGCGCTGCTGGAAGTCGCGCCCGCCGAGCTCTTTGACAGGTTGCAAATCGATGGAAGTTGGCTGCGCTTTGGCGACCGTCTGGCAAATCTCGTGCAACCATAAATAGATGTGACGGTTGCACGCACACTTTCGGCCTTCATCTTCTCGACGAACACCAATCTATTCTGACCCAGATGCAGTCGTTGCGGGCGCCCTGCCTGCCTCCCGACTTCGGTCGCTCATTCATGTCGGTGTTCGAGGCTTGTGGGTGTTCCGCAAAGCTGTCTGATTGGCTTGATTTGGGAGGCCGAGCGGAACGTCTGCTTTCCGCGGTCAATAAGGGGAAGCGGACCAAGAACGGCCCGCCGCTCTCGCGGCCGCTCCTTTGTCAAGGAATGCAAGAATGTCGGACGCGGCACGGGATGCAGCTCCCGCTGATGTATCTCCTAACGAGCTTCTGGTAAGTTCGCGCTGTTTTTGCAAATAGGCGGGGTGTCGTTCAGTGGCTCTTTTTATAGCCGCCATCAAGTCATCGGGTCGTTCAATAACTTCACCAAGATGCCAGAATTTGAAGTGTGGATCTTTGTCCCAATTGACCTTTCGAGGATTCAAAAACACGCACGGCCTCGGCTGCGCGAGAAACTCATAAACCTGACTGCTAACGTCGCCGACGTAAATATCCGCGGCAGTGGTGTAGCTGTTGTCTACCGAGCGGTCCGACTCTGGGTCTATCAGGATCGTTGCCGTGCTTCGGCTACGCCAGCGATTGCGAGCATATTCCGAGCGCCTCCGAAACATCTTAACGTGAGGCGCCACAATCAGATTGTAGTTCTGTTGCGCGGCGAAATCGCGCAGCATGGGTTTGATGAAGCTGCTCCACGACTGAAGCCCGCGCACCTTGTGAGGATTATAAAGAACAATTGGCCGGTCATTTGCAAACAAGGGCTGTGCGGCTGCTACCAGACGCCGGCTGGTGTCCAGCTTTGGGTAGCCCGGCGCGGTAATCCGGCCGACGCGGGCGATACCCATGTCGAGGAAGCGCTGCTTCATTTTCTCGCCCTGGACTATGATCAAGTCGAACCGAGCCCGGCGGGGCATAGACGGCACGTATCGGTCGCCAGCGCCATGAACGATCAAGATGCGGGCGGGGCGTTCGGGCGCTGGTTTGTCGCCAAACAGGATCTCCGCAGTATCCTCAAGCGACACCACCGCGTCATGGAGCGCAAGTTGGGCTTCGTTTGACCGAAGGACTGCTTCTTTATCCAGACCAAACACGCGCATAGATTGCACCGCCTTGCTCTTGATGCTCCGGGCAAGGCGGACATAGGCCACAGGCGGCACTCCATAGACGCGCCTGATGCGCTCGAGGTGATGGGGAACCTCCGGGTCGTTGTAGTAGAAGGTAACGCTTACCCCCGGCCGCTGGAGCAGCTCAAAGGCGACAGCTGCCCCATGATAAGCTTGATAAGCCTCTGCGATGAAGAGAAACGCGATATTCATCGCGGCCATATAGGTAGCGAGAGCCCACTCGAAAGAAGCGGGCATGATCAATACGTTACCATCACCTATACCTGGGGCAGCTTCCTGAACGAGCGTCGGGTATTGAATGCGCGTAGCGATGTCAGGATCGTGTGCTTATGGGCGGGCAAACGCCGTGCCCTATCGCTGAAAAAGACCCACTTTCGGCCGTTCAGCCTGCCCTTCCCGTCCGCTCACATCGGTCATTCGTTAAGGTGAGGATGGAGGCGGCTCATTCGCAATGTCGAGCCGGTCGATCAAGCGTCTGGCTCTTGCGTCGGCGGCAATGCAGGCAGGTGACGGCTCACCTTGGTTTCGAGCAACTGGATCAGTTCGGGCTGCATGAAGGCGCAGTCGTCCGGTATGTCGAGGCAAACCACGCGCCTGCCCCCAAGAACCGCCCGGAAGCGCCGCTGCAACTTGCTGCGGTCCGCCTTCTCCATGACGAAGATCACATCTGCCCACGCGACCAGTTCGGCCGTAAGCGGATTTTCCGCATCGTGGTTGGTGCCGGCGGAGTCCACCTCCAGGTCCTGCCGGCGCGAGAACACCTGCTCGGCCGTAGGGCTGCGCAGCCGATTCTGACTACACACGAACAGCACCGTCTGTATGCGGGGGCGCTTCAACCCCTACAGGCCTCGCCAGGCGAGTGGACCTGGCGAGGCATCGGCTGAGAAGTCGACCTGGAGGACGCGGCGCCGGCGCGGCGGATTGGCGGCGAGCGAAGCGTGGATGATCGACGTGGCGTACAACCAGACGTCCCCGCGCTCGGCGAGACATAGCCGCTCGCCGAAGGTGGCCACGACGCGCTCGATCTCGGCTTCGGGCAGTCGGCCCAGCCTGTGCGAGCCGGGCACGATGCGAAGCGGCGCGTTGGTCTCGTCGACCGGATCCAAGTGCACGCGCAGCGTCACCATGCGCTCGAGGATCTCGAAAGGCGGCTCCACCTGGATCAGCCCGGACTTGACGGTCCACGGCCCGTACCCGTCGGTATTCACTCGCTCTTTGACCACGATTGTACGGTCCTGGTGCCAGCCGAGCGCCCAGTTCCGCTCCGCGGTCTTATCGAACAGGATCGCACGAACGGGGCGAGCCTGATCTCCGAGCGCGGATGCCGCGATCGCGCCGATGGGTTCCGCGCGATTGAGGAAGGACTGCAACTGCCGCCCTTCTTCAATCCTCACACCTGGCCTCCTTGCCGGCAGCGCTGACAGGGCAGTCTCTAGGCAACCGCACGCAGCTTCGTCCAAAGCTTGTGCGAACAGTTGCGCTCCGTCATTGTTGAGGGTGAGGTCAGCGGAGCGGCAGAGTGTTCCGAGCATGTGGCTGACGCTAGCCCGACCTAGTCTCGGCGTCGACCCGTGGACCCAGAAGCCGACATTCGCAGCGAGGCAGACGCTGCCCGAAAGCCGCCGTTCGTTCACGTTAGGGGTCGTAATCGGGAGCCCCTAACGGTCAGCACCGATCATCCAGATAGGCTGCCAGTTCCTCGGCCGTCCCGTTCGGAAAGGATTGCCGTAAATACTCCAAAAATGCCGACACCCTGGCGTTGAGCAGGCGTCGCGAGGGGTAGAGCGCCCATAGCGCGACGCGCGAGGCCGCGACATCACCCCACGCAATCAGACGTCCCCCTGCGATGTCCCGGCTGACCAGCGAGAGGGGCAAGCGCGCTACGCCGGCACCAAGACGCACCGCATCTCGTATCATCACGAGCGAAGACAATCGGAGCACCGGATCGATCGCGATTGCGCGTTGCCCATCGGCAATGTCGATCGTCCAGCTGCTCTCGTTGTCGCGGTCGCGCACCACGGCAGGAACAATGCCGCCGGCCGGCGGCGACAGGTCAGGAGCAGCAACGACGACCAGTCGATCGTGGAGGAAGGGCCGGCCGACCAGCGCATCGTCCGCTGCAGGGTTCACGCGGATGACCAGATCATAGCCTTCCTCCACCATGTCGACCGCACGGTCGTCGGTTGTGACCTCCAGTCGGACGTCGGGATGGCGCTGCGCGAACCCGGCCGCCAGCCGGCCCATCGCGGTCTGCGAGAAGAGAAGCGGCGCGCTGATCCTGAGGCGTCCACGCACCGCTGCGCTGCCCGATGCGATCTCGATTGTCGTCTCCTCAAGCTCCGCGAGCAGAGCGCCTGCCCTGCCGGCCAGCGCCCGCCCCTCCTCCGTCAACTTGAGGTCGCGCTGGCCGCGCTCGAACAGGCGAAGGCCGAGTGCGGCCTCCAGCTCCGCCACGCGGCGCGACAGCGTCGCCTTGGGCCTGCGTGCGGCGCGCGCGGCTTTGCCGAAGCCGCCATGGCGGGCGACGAGCGTGAAATCGGCAAGCGCGAGCAGGTCCATGTCGTTCCACCCATGAGACGGCGCGTCCAGATTGCGCGTCTATTTGCCTGAAGATGGATCACGCATCTTGCTCGGGTCAGCAAGACCCAAGGAGAAGCCTCATGACCATCCTCGTAATCGGCGCCACCGGACGTGTCGGCCGCCATGTCGTCGAACAGCTCGTCGTTCGCGACGCCTCTGTCCGCGTCCTCACCCGTGACCCTGCCAAGGCGGCGTTTCCGACCGGCGTCGATGTTGCCAAGGGCGATCTTCTCGATATCGACGCCCTGCGCGCGGCCTTTGTCGGCGTAAGGACGCTGTTTCTGCTCAATGCGGTGACGGGTGACGAATTCACCCAAGCGATCATCACGCTCAACGTCGCGCGAGAGGCTGGGGTCGACCGCGTCGTCTATCTGTCGGTGTTCGACGCCGACCGCGCCGTCAACGTGCCTCACTTTGCGGTGAAATCGGGTGCCGAGCGCATGCTTGGGGCTATGGGTTTCGGCGCCACCATTCTGCGCCCGACCTATTTCATCGACAACGAGGCAATGGTGAAGGACGTGATCCTTCAGCACGGTGTCTATCCGATGCCGATCGGCGGCAAGGGCGTGGCCATGGTCGATACGCGCGACATCGCCGAGGTCGCCGCGATCGAGCTGATCCGGCGCGACCGCGCACCCGACAAGCTTCCGATCGAGACGATCAACGTGGTCGGTCCTCAGACGCTGACCGGCGAGGACGTGGCAGCGATATGGTCCGACGTCCTCGGGCGCCCCGTCGTCTATGGCGGTGACGATCCCAGCGGCTTCGAACAGAACATGGCGACTTTCATGCCGGGCTGGATGGCCTATGAGATGCGGCTGATGGCCGAGCGCTACGTCAGCGACGGGATGATCCCGGAGGCAGGCGACCGCGAGCGCCTGGCTAGCCTGCTCGGTCGGCCCCTGCACGACTATCGCGAGACGGCAGTCCGGCTCGCTTCCGCCTGATCTTCGGGCCGCGAGCCCGGCGGCCGGCGGGTTCGGTACCCCGCCGGCCGCCGGATTAACGCGTCAGGCGGCGTCCGCCATCCAGGTGATCGCATCCGCGCCGGCGGGTATCTTGAGCGGTGCGGACGGGTTGGTCGCGGCCTCAAACACGGCAGCTGCAACGTCTCGGGCATGAGTGACCGGCCCTGTATCCTCCTGGAATTGTTTCATCATCCCCTCGATCAACGGCTTGTAGTCGGGATCGTCGAGACCGCGCAGGTGCGGCCTCGCATTCGCGCCGAACTGCGTCGTCGGGGAACGGCCGGGCAGCACGATGTGGACGCGAAGGCCGAACGGCTGCATCTCGACCGCCAGGCTTTCGGTGAGCGCGTTCACCGCGGCCTTGCTGGCGCGATAGGTGCTGACCAGCGGCAGCGGCTTGAGCGTGACGGTCGAGGTCACGTTGATGATCACGCCGGATCGCCGCGCGCGGAAAGCCGGAAGGACCGCCTGCATCATCGCAAGCGTGCCAAGCGTATTGGTCTCGAAGAGTTTGCGCGCCGTCTCAAACTCGATGAGCTCGATCGGGACCGCAGCGCCGAAACCGGCATTGTTAACGAGCACGTCCACCGGCCCCGCCTGCGCGACCGCGCTGGCGATGCTGTCGCGGTCCGTGACGTCGAGCGGCAGGATGGTGAGCCGGTCGGACGACGGCAGAAGGCCGGGGTCAGGCGTGCGCATCGTCGCGATGACGCTCCAGCCGCGGTCGAGAAACAGTTTCGCGGTTTCGAGACCGAAGCCCGAGGAACAGCCGGTGATGAGAACGCTGGGCATATCTTGCTCCATTGACGAGTATGGGAGCGCCAAAGATGGTTTTTCGGATCAAGACTGGCTATGGTCGACAATCCCGACTTCATTGGCGATCGTCCTGATATGACCATTGATCCGCTTGCCGAGATCGTCACCTTGCTGCGGCCCTCCGCGAACTTCTCGAAACTCGTCGAATATGCCGGGCGCTGGCGCATCCGCCGCGACGTCGAGGGCAAGCCCGTCTATTTCGCCGTGCTGGAAGGCGAATGCCGGGTGGTGAACGCCGGCCAAGCCTCGATCGTTGTCCGGGCCGGCGACTTCGTGCTGCTGCCGGCTACTGGCGATCGGGCCATAGACAGCATCGAGAGCATGGACCCACCGCCGGACGGCGCCGTAATGACCCCGACAGAGATCGGCGAGGGCCGGTTCCGCATCGGACAGGTGGATCAGCCTGTCAATTTGCGCATGCAGGTGGGCATCTGCAGTTTCGCGTCACCGGACGCCGCTCTGCTCGTGTCGCTGCTGCCCGCGATGGTGGTGGCACGCGGCGAGCCGCGGCTGACCACATTGATGGACCTGGTCGGGGACGAGACCCGTAAGGCAAGGCCCGGGCGCGATTTGGTACTGGAGCGCCTGCTCGAGGTTCTCCTGATTGAGGCGTTGCGCTGCGGCTCCGGTCCCGGCGCACTGCCGAGCCTCGCCCAGGGCTTGTCCGACGAACGACTGGTTGCGGCGTTGCGAGCCATGCATGCGCGCCCCGCGCATCCGTGGACGGTCTCGGACTTGGCGGCCGAAGCGGCCATGTCCCGCTCCGCCTTTTTCGCACGCTTCACCAGCACGATCGGCATACCGCCGATCGAGTATCTGCTCACCTGGCGGATGGCGTTGGCGAAGCGCCTGTTGCGGACACGCGACCTCGCGATCGGTCAGGTCGCCGCCGAGGTCGGCTATGGATCGGCCAGCACGTTCAGCACAGCCTTCGCCCGGCACGTCGGCATGCCCCCAATGCGCTTTGCGCGAGTGTCTGACACGGCCCAATGACGGAGGAGCGGCACAGCCCTGTGGGGCGAACGACCCAGTTGCGGTCACTCAGGGCCTCCAGCGAGATCCTTAAATTCAGCCATTTGTTCAGCTTCCCCTCCTAGATCCAAATCAGGGTCTACCCTAGTCGATAAGGCGCGCCGCAGGCGAATATCCTGCTGAGCATGTGAACCAAGCTGATAAGACGTCAGCCAAATCACTTTTGTTTTATCTGCATTGCCGCTTACAACCGGGCAGCTAGCTGGAGTAGGAGAGAGATGTTGCCAACGATCTGGCGCTCGGCCAATGGGCTGGGGCTTCGCGAGAAAGCTGCCCATGATCGAGCGAACACACTTGTCAAAACTGCCGTGGCGATCTCGTTTGGCTATTCAGCATCGGCGCTTAATATTGGCAGAGCGGCGGGCTGGGAAATGGCTGCCCTAGCGCTCGCCACCTTTTGGGTCGTTGCCGCCCTCTATCTTGGAACGGTCGCTGCGCTGGCTGAGGTCCGCACTCTTCGCGTGAAGATCCGGGGCCACCGCCGCGCATTGCGATGCCCGGACATCCACCCGCAGGGTTTTATGGCGATTATCGATCTTATAGCGCTGTTGCTTGCAGCGGTTCTGCCGATCGCAATCATCATGTTCGCTAGCGATCTTGCTCGTCTGCACCACTGAACAAGACCCACAAGTGGATGCGCAGGTCGCCTATCCCGCTTCCTAACTTCCGCCATTCGTTCATTTCAGCGGCGAGCGCAGGCACTTTAGGGCAAATCAGTTTTCTATCCGACAGTCAGCAAAGCGCGACGGACGAAGCCGAGGAAGAGCGGTGCCCTAGCGTATTTGGCGATTGCCCGATCAGGCGTCTTCCTTCTTGATCACTGTGACCTCACCGTCCCCTTCCATGGTGATCCGATCAATTTGCTTGAGATCGTCGAGACCGCCCTCCTCCCTGACTTGCTGCATCAGCTCCTCTTGGCTCATCAGCGCCTTTCGCATGTTTTGCCGATTTAGCTTGCCATTCTCGAAAAGGGTCAGGGGCGGTGCCGCGGTAAGAAACTTCAGGCGTTCAAAGCGGAAGCTCGCCCAATTCAGCAGCCAGCTCCAAAATAATATCGTCAGGACGAACACCGCGCTCTCGGTGATGGACTGCGCGTCGCCGCTGAAAGCGGGTTGTGCACCGTCAACTACGGCAACTACCACCAGAATGTCAGCGATGTTGACCTGCCCGCCTTCCCGCTTCAGCAGAAAACGCATCACTGCAAATAGGAAGAGATACATGATAGTGCCGCGGGCAATGACCTCGAAGAGGGATAGCTCTGGCGTGAACATCGCCGACCAATCAGGCATCCGCGTCTCCTAACCATCTCAAAACGTGCAAAGCCTACGAATGACCCAGTCGATACCGCGTCTCGTGTCACTCCGCCTACTATCCTCACATGCTGTGGAGACACACGACTATGTGCGTTTCACACATCTTGAGCTCAGCGAGCGATCAGTTGCGAATAGGACCAGATACAAACATCAACGGTCGATTCCGCGCATCCCAAAGCCGCCGCTCATTCACCGCGTCACATAACGCCTGACCCAGATTGTCGCTTACTCGGCCGATCTTAAACCGACGCGGTTCGTAAAAGAGGTTACGACCGCACAGAGCGGATGGCTTGGCGCCGTGATGGCGTGTGCTTGGTTCGCCTGCTATTCATCTGGTACAAGCCAAACGCGAAAGGACCTGCCATGTCGCTCATCGTGAATGGGAAAGAGGTGTATGTCCCTACCGACCCCCGCGTTTCCCTTCTCGACCACTTGCGCGAAGGCCTGCATCTGAGCGGAACGAAGAAGGGCTGCAATCAGGGCGCGTGCGGGGCATGCACGGTGCTGGTCGACGGGGAGCGCATCCTGTCCTGCCTTGCGCTCGCAGTACAATATGACGGACGAGCGATCACGACCATTGAGGGGCTGGCCGACGGCGACGCGCTTCACCCGTTGCAGGCCGCTTTCGTCGAACATGACGGCTTCCAGTGCGGCTATTGCACCCCGGGGCAAATCTGCTCGGCGATCGGCATGGCCAGCGAGCTGGAGCGCGGTGTACCAAGTCACGTTAGCGCCGATCTTTCATCCGAGGCGCGTTGGACGCGCGAGGAGATCCAGGAGCGGATGAGCGGTAACCTGTGCCGCTGCGGCGCGCACAACGGCATCGTCGACGCGATCCGAGCAACCTTCGCGGCAGAGGTGTCCGCATGACCCCCTTCGACTATACCCGCGCGACCGACACCGCCGACGCGCTACGTCAAGGCGCGATCACCGGCACCGCCTATCTCGGCGGCGGCACCAACCTTGTCGATTTGATGCGTGAGACGGTCGCTCGACCCGAGCGACTGGTGGACGTCAGCGGCCTCCCCGCCACAATCCAAGAGACCGAGGATGGCGGACTGCTGATCGGCGCCGCCGTACGCAACACGGCACTCGCCGAACACCGCGCGGTGCGCATGCGCTATCCCCTGCTGTCGCGCGCAATCCTGGCCGGCGCCTCGGCCCAAATTCGGAACATGGCGACCGTGGGCGGCAATCTGCTGCAACGCACGCGGTGTACCTATTTCTACGACACCGAGGGGTCGCGCTGCAACAAGCGCCAGCCCGGTTCGGGGTGCGACGCGCGCGAGGGCTTCAACCGCATTCACGCCGTCCTCGGCGCCTCGGACGCCTGCTTCGCGACACACCCCTCCGACATGTGCGTAGCACTCGCCGCGCTTGACGCGACGGTGCACGTCAACGGCCCCGCAGGCGCGCGCGCGATCCCCTTCGCTGATTTTCACCGCCTACCCGACGACCAGCCAGATCGCGACACCAGCCTCGATCCCGGCGAGCTCGTGACCGCGGTCGCGCTACCGCCGCTGCCATCCGGCACACGGTCAACCTACCGGAAGGTCCGCGACCGTGCGAGCTACGCCTTCGCGTTGGTATCTGTCGCGGCGGCACTAAAAATGGAGGGTGATCGCATCAAGGATGTCCGCATCGCATTCGGCGGGGTCGCGCACAAACCGTGGCGCGCGACGAAGGCGGAGGCGGCACTTCGCGGCCGACCGGCGACGCATCAGCTCTTTCTCGAAGCGGCTGCGGCGGAGTTCGCCGAAGCTCGCCCGCTGCGTGACAATGCCTTCAAGCCAACGCTCGCGAGCCGAACACTGGCGGCGGTCCTGGAAGAGCTGACGACGGGAGACGCGGCATGAGCATTCTGGACAGCGCCAAGACGGCTGCGCAAGGACTGGTACAAGGCGCCATGACGAAGCTGGTGCCGCTCGCGCCCGACAGTTGGATCCCGGGCGGCGTCCCCGATCCGCTAATCGCGCGCAAGCACGGGTTGATTGGCAAGCCCGTCTCGCGGCTCGACGGCGCGTTGAAGGTCCGGGGCGAAGCCGGGTTCGCCGCAGAGCATCGCTTCGCCGACATGACCTATGCTGCGCTCGTCTACGCCACCATTGCACGTGGGCGCATCACCGCGATCGACACTGCGGCGGCGGAGGCCGCGCCCGGCGTCGTGTTGGTGATGACCCATCTCAACGCGCCGCGGATGGCGACGCCCCCGGTGTTCGGCTCCTCGCCTTCCGCGGTCGGCCCGGCTGACCTGCCGATCCTTCAAGACGATCGCATCCACTGGAACGGACAGCCAGTCGCCTGTGTCCTCGCCGAAACGCAGGAACAGGCTGATCACGCTGCCTCCTTGCTCGAGATCGCCTATGCGGCCGAGCCCTCGACGACGACGCTCGCGGCTGCAAAAGCGAATGGCATCGAGCAGGGGCTGTTCATGGGGCAGCCGTTGCTGAAGGAGGTCGGCGACGCCGAGAAGGCGTTCGCCGCGGCCCCGCACAAAGTCGACCGCGTCTATCGCACGCCGCGCCACAACCACAATTCGATCGAGCCTCACGCCGCCACCATTGCCTGGGTCGGCGATGAGCTGGTGATCCACGACGCCAGCCAGATGGTGACGCAACAGGCGCAAACGATGGCGGACACGTTCGGCCTTGCGACCGAAAAGGTGCGAATCACCTCGCCCTACGTGGGCGGTGGTTTCGGCAGCAAGGGATTATGGGACCATCAGGTCATCGGCGCCGCGGCCGCGAAGCTTTCTGGCCGTCCGGTTCGGATCGCACTGTCGCGCGAGGGCGTCTATCGCGTGGTCGGCGGCCGGACGCTGACCGAGCAGCGCGTAGCGATCGGCGCCGGCGCGGACGGGCGGTTCATGGCGCTGATCCATACCGGCCTTTCGGTGATGACGCCGCACAACAGCATGCCCGAGCCGTTCATCCTCGGCACCCAGGCCGCCTATGCCGCGCCCAACATCCTGCTGAAGGTAGAGGTGGCGCGAATGAACATGCTCGCCAACACCTTCATGCGCGCGCCCGGCGAGGCCGTCGGCACCTTCGCGCTCGAATCTGCAATCGATGAACTGGCGGTGGAACTGGGGATCGACCCCGTGGAGCTGCGCCTGCGCAACGAACCTGAGAAGGATCCCACCTCCGGTCTGCCCTTCTCCTCGCGCCACATCGCCCAGGCATGGCGCGACGGGGCTGAACGCTTCGGCTGGCACGCGCGGCCTCCGCGCGGCACGCGGCGTGACGGTGAATGGCGCATCGGCGTCGGCTGCGCGACCGGCACCTACCCCTATTATCGCATGCCCGGCGCGGAGGCGCGCATCACGCTGACCCGCGACGGCGCCGAGGTGAAGGCGCTGGTCGAGGTCGCGGCAGCCGAAATGGGGATGGGCACGTCCACAACCACCGCGATCGTTGCGGCCGAACGGTTGGGCCTGCCGATGGACCAAGTCGAAGTGGGCTATGGCGACAGCGCCATCCCCGGTGCGATCATGGCCGGAGGCTCGCAGCAGACCGCCGCGATCGGCGCCGCGGTAATCGCCGCTCACGGCGCGCTGGTCGGCGACCTTATCAAGCTGGCCGGCAACGATTCCCCGCTCGCTGGCTTGTCGTCGGAAGAGGTTGGCTGTCTCGATGGTGGTCTTGCCAGCCTCACCGATCCGGGCCGCCACGAGAGCTATGCCTCGATCCTCGGCCGGTCGCAGCGGGACAGCATATCAGCGACCAAGGCGGGGTCGGCCCCTCTCGAGCTGATGCATTGGTCGATGCACTCGCACAGCGCGCTGTTCTGCGAAGTGCGCGTCAACGCCGTCACCGGCGAGACGCGCGTCAGCCGGTTCCTGGGCTCGTTCGATTGCGGCCGCATCCTCAACCCGAAGACAGCCCGCAGCCAGTTCCGCGGTGGCATCATCATGGGACTGGGCATGGCGCTGATGGAGGAGACACAGTTCGACGAGCGCAACGGTCGGATCATGAATCCCAGCCTTGCCGAATATCACTTGCCGGTTCACCTCGACGTGCCCGAAATCGACGTGATCTGGACCGACATTCCCGATCCCCATGCCCCGATGGGCGCACACGGAATCGGCGAGATCGGCATAACCGGCGTCGCCGCAGCGGTTGCCAACGCGATCTATGATGCCACCGGCACCCGTGTTCGCGATCTGCCAATCACCCTCGATAAGGTGACTTGAGAGGCGGGGGCCGGCGCTGACTTCACGCGATCGCTAGTATGAGCCATTGGCTCGTTCGAAGGGCGAAGCGTCGGCTCACTGGCAAGACGAGCCCAAAGATCGTCATCAAGCCTGGTCGGTGACCTTCCCAATAGCGAACGCCCTCACGCTGCCCTAAGATGGTTGGCTGAGAGTAGGATGGAGGCAGTGCTGTGCCGCGAGACGCCGGAGAGGGTATCAACCGCCGCGAGGCGGTCGCGGGTCTGTCGGCCAGCGCGAGCGTTGCCATGCCAGTCGCCAGCGCTGCACGGCCGAATGCGGCGGATATCCAGAACGTAGCATCGACTGTGCTATGGTATGCGCAGCCGGCCGCTAGCTGGGTCGAGGCGCTGCCGGTTGGTAATGGTCGGATCAGCGCGATGGTTCATGGTGGGACTGACCATGAGTACGTCCAGCTCAACGAGGACACGTTCTGGGCCGGCGGCCCGTACGATCCCGCCAACCCGGATGCGCTCGCCGCGCTGCCCGAGGTGCGGCGGCTGGTGTTCGCAGGTCGCTTCGCCGAGGCGCAGGCGCTGGTCGGTGAGAAGCTGATGGCGCGGCCCATTCGGCAGATGCCTTATGGCACGATCGGTACCCTGGTCATCGATCGCGCGGGGGCGCCGGCCGCCACCGCACCCGCACCCGCACCCAAGGGGCTGACGAGCGAAGTTACGCCTGCCGAGCCATCGACGCCCGTCACCGGCTATCGCCGCGAGCTCGATCTCGACTCTGCGGTCGCCAGCACGCGCTGGACGGTTGGCGGCATCGCATATCGGCGCGAGGTGATCGCCTCTCCCTCCGATCAGGTCATTGCGATCCGGCTCACCGCCGGACAAGGCCGCACGATTGATGTCGACCTATCGCTAACAACGCCCGTGAAGCAGTCGCAGGTGATCGCCGGGCGCAGCGACGGCGAAATCGTCCTTAGCGGTCGCAACGAGGCGGCGCACGAGATCGCCGGAGCTTTGCGATACGAGGCGCGGGTCCGAGCCGTCGCAACCGGGGGACAGGTGCGTCACGACGATGGTCGCCTGTCGGTACGGGGAGCGAGCGAACTGGTCGTGCTGGTGGCGATGGCGACGAGCTACCGGCGCTTCGACGATGTCAGTGGCGATCCGACCGCGATCACTTGCGGGCAGATCGACGCCGCTACCCAGCGGGGTTATCACCGCATCGCGCAGGATACGATGGCGGCGCACCGCGAGCTGTATCGCCGTGTCTCGATCGACCTAGGTTGCGGACCCGGCGCCGACCAGCCGACTGACCACCGCATCCGCAACGGGGAAGCAGGTGCCGATCCGTCGCTGGCCGCACTCTACTTCAATTATGCGCGCTATATGCTTACCGCCTGCTCACGCCCCGGCAGCCAACCCGCCAATCTCCAGGGCGTCTGGAACGACACCACGAACCCGCCATGGGGCGGCAAATACACGATCAACATCAACACGGAGATGAATTACTGGCCGGCAGAGCCGACCAATCTCGCCGAATGCGTCGAGCCGCTCATCGCTATGGTACGCGACCTCGCTGTCACGGGCACGCGTACGGCACGTGTCATGTACGGCGCACGCGGCTGGGTCTGCCATCACAACACGGATCTGTGGCGGGCGACCGCGCCGATCGACGGACCTGCTTTCGGCATGTGGCCAACCGGCGGCGCATGGCTGTGCACGCATCTGTGGGACCATTACGATTACGGTCGCGACGCGGCCTATCTCGCGTCGGTCTATCCGCTGATCCGCGATGCCGCATTATTCTTCGTCGACACGTTGCAGCAGGATCCGGGGACAGGCTTCCTGGTCACGAACCCTTCCATGTCACCCGAGAACAACCACGGACATGGCTCTTCGATATGCGCGGGTCCGACGATGGACATGGCGATACTGCGCGACCTGTTTGACCAGGCGGTCAAGGCAGCTGCGATCCTCGGCACGGACGCCGAGCTCGCGCGCCAGTTCCTCGTGACACGGGAGCGGCTGGCGCCTTACAAGATCGGCGAGCAGGGTCAGCTGCAGGAATGGCAAGCCGACTGGGACGCAGGCGCGAATGACCTCCATCACCGGCATGTCAGCCATCTTTACGGCGTCTACCCAAGCCAGCAAATCGGAAGTATCACAACACCGGCGCTGGCCGACGCAGCGCGTCGATCACTCGATATTCGCGGCGACGAGGCGACCGGTTGGGCGACCGCTTGGCGGATCGCGCTCTGGGCACGACTGGGAGACGGCAATCGCGCCCATCACATCCTCAGATTTCTACTTGGCCCTAAGCGCACCTATCCGAACATGTTCGACGCCCATCCGCCGTTTCAAATCGACGGCAACTTCGGGGGCGCAGCGGCCATCATCGAGATGTTGGTGAGCAGTACCCACGACGAGATCACATTGCTGCCTGCACTGCCGGATGCCTGGCCCTCGGGTACAGTCACGGGCTTGCGCGCCCGCGGCGGGTATACGGTTTCGCTGTCCTGGTCCGGTGGAAAGCTGGTCGCGGCGACAATCACGCCGACGCACACCGGCACGGCCAAGATCCGGTTGGAGGGCGCGGTTCGCACGTTCCAGGTGAAGGCGCGCCAATCGATCCGAGTGACCGGGGCGTCCCTCAAGGCACGTTAGGCCGCGGCAGCAGGGTTCCTACGCACCGATGATAGGTGGACGTGAATCGACCACGCGGCCTAACGCCTGCAGCATGCTGTGGCTCCGACTTGCCCGTTCGCGAGAGTCGCCGGATCGGAAAACATCGGCGCCGGCCAATCCCGAAAGAACGGGATCATTTCTGGACGGGCCGAGATTCAAGGACGTTGGGCAGTTATCGCCTTCAATCATCCCAAGTGCGGCAAAAGCAAGATCAATTCAGAGGATCACGCCCAAGCTTGCTAGACCCAGGTTCGGTTATTTACCGATCGCGAAGCGGAAACGGAAACCGGTCACTCGTTCAGGGCGACCGCGGGTCAATTAACCACATCTCTAAACCGTCGGTTTACCGCGCCTTCGTATGCTCGCTTGGCAGTTTGGCCCGGTGGAGATGATCAATGGGTCACTCGTCGATGGATCCTGCCTTCCGCGAACTTCGACCTTGGAACGAAGGCCGGCTAATCGGTGCGAAGCGCGCGCTAAAACAGCAACAGGTCTGGGCCATTCGTTTTTGGCTCGACCAGCATAGACGACTGCGTGACCGAGCGCTGTTCGACTTCGCCATTGACAGCAAGCTGCGCGGCTGTGACGTGGTTAGGGTACGGATCGGCGATGTAGTTTCTGGCGGGCGCGTCCGTGACCGCGCTGTCGTGGTTCAGCAGAAGACCAGACGGCCGGTCCAGTTCGAGCTGATGGACACGGCACGTAAGACGATGCGGGCATGGCTGGAACTTCGTGGCGGAACACTGAACGACTTCGTCTTCCCGAGCCGTAACGACTACATGGCCCACATGAGCACCCGGCAATATGCCCGCCTCGTACACGAGTGGGTAATCGGCATCGGCCTCCCGGCTCAAGATTACGGAACCCACTCGCTTCGGCGTACGAAAGCATCGATCATCTATAAGGCGACCGGCAACCTCCGAGCCGTTCAGATTCTTCTCGGCCATGCCAAGATCGACAGCACTGTTCGCTACTTGGGTGTCGACGTCGAGGATGCTTTGGAACTGGCCGAACGCACTGAGGTCTGAGCAGACCCAAAATCGGTCATTCACCTCACTCTATCCGGTTTCCGAAAGCGGACACCCGTTCATCTCGGTCGCAAGCAGCTGTAGAACGATTTGCTGTTCCGCGTCATTGCAGAGGCTGAGCCCCTTTTTGGATCAACTGACGCGCCTCAGCGCTCGCAACGGCCGATGTTGCCTCGGGCCCCGACGACCCGATCGATTGACGCCGATAGTCGCGTCCAGCAGCACCGATACCCCAAATGGCAACCACGCGGGCCACAAACGCCGGTTTCGAGGTCTTAGAGGGTGCCACGACGTCGCATGCTGGTGTCAGGGCAACCCATGAAGTCCCGACGGTTTGGTATCGTGTTGATACGAACCTGTCGGCTAAGTCATTGATTTTGGGTTTGCAGGATGAACGCTGCAAACGCGTCGGAGTCCATCCGGCGTAACTAACTAGCTGATATAATTGAATAATTACGTGTAATTTTTGGTTGCGGGGACAGGATTTGAACCTGTGACCTTCAGGTTATGAGCCTGACGAGCTACCGGGCTGCTCCACCCCGCGGTGGTGAGGTTTTGTTCTTGCGCTGTGTGCGGCGCAAGAGGGATGTGAATGGGTTCTTTGTGTGCATGTTCGCGGGCTTCAATGCCTGGCGACGACCTACTCTTCCATCGCTTGAGCGATAGTACCATTGGCGCGGTCGGGTTTCACGGCCGAGTTCGGGATGGGATCGGGTGGGACACCGACGCTATGGCCACCAGGCAATGGAGCCTGCGAGCATGCGGTTGTGTTGGGTTAAAATCGATGCACCTTGGAGGTTTTATCTGGCTGAGAGTTATTTCCATCCACCCGTTCATCTAGCCCAGGGCTGATGGTGGGGGTGTGGAGCTCTCAAGCGCGACCAGAGCAATTAGGACCGGTTAGCTCCATGCGTTACCGCACTTCCACATCCGGCCTATCGAGGTCGTGGTCTTCGACCGCTCTTGATGAAATCTTATCTCGAGGGAGGCTTCCCGCTTAGATGCTTTCAGCGGTTATCCCGTCCGTACATAGCTACCCTGCTGCGCCGTTGGCACGACGACAGGTACACCAGAGGTACGTTCAACCCGGTCCTCTCGTACTAGGGTCAACTCCTCTCAAATTTCGACGCCCACGGCAGATAGGGACCAAACTGTCTCGCGACGTTCTGAACCCAGCTCACGTACCACTTTAATTGGCGAACAGCCAAACCCTTGGGACCTGCTCCAGCCCCAGGATGTGATGAGCCGACATCGAGGTGCCAAACAACCCCGTCGATATGAGCTCTTGGGGGTTATCAGCCTGTTATCCCCGGCGTACCTTTTATCCGTTGAGCGATGGCCCTTCCACGAGGGACCACCGGATCACTATGACCGACTTTCGTCTCTGCTCGACTTGTCAGTCTCGCAGTCAGGCTGGCTTATGCCATTGCACTCTAACAGCCGGTTTCCAACCGGCCTGAGCCAACCTTCGCGCGCCTCCGTTACTCTTTAGGAGGCGACCGCCCCAGTCAAACTACCCGCCACAGAGGGTCCCTGTACCGGTTTCACGGTACGAGGTTAGACAGTAGACAACAACAGGGTGGTATTTCACCTATGGCTCCACATCAGCTGGCGCCGATGCTTCAAAGCCTCCCACCTATGCTACACAGTTCTTGTCCACTGCCACTCTGAAGCTGCAGTAAAGGTGCACGGGGTCTTTCCGTCTAACCGCGGGTACTCCGCATCTTCACGGAGAATTCAATTTCGCTGAGCATGTCCTGGAGACAGTGGGGAAGTCGTTACGCCATTCGTGCAGGTCGGAACTTACCCGACAAGGAATTTCGCTACCTTAGGACCGTTATAGTTACGGCCGCCGTTTACCTGGGCTTCATTTCAGAGCTTGCACTCCTCCACTTAACCTTCAGGCACCGGGCAGGCGTCAGGCCCTATACGTCGTCTTGAAGCCGACTTAGCAGAGCCCTGTGTTTTTGCTAAACAGTCGCTACCCCCTGGCCTGTGCCCCCACAAAAGCTTGCGCTCATGTGGGGCCTCCTTCTTCCGAAGGTACGGAGGCAATTTGCCGAGTTCCTTCAGGACACTTCTCTCAAGCGCCTTGGTATACTCTACCTGACCACCTGTGTCGGTTTCGGGTACGGTCTATACGGTGGGGCTATTTCCCGGGACAGTTTCGAAGCACGGCCAATCCGTTAAGGCCGTACAACACACACCATCCGTCACACACCACCAGGCCCACGAATATTAACGTGGTTCCCATCGACTACCCCCTTCGGGCTCGTCTTAGGGGCCGGCTCACCCTGCGCGGATTAGCCTTGCGCAGGAACCCTTGGTCTTTCGGCGAGAGGGCATCTCACCCTCTTTATCGCTACTCATGTCTGCATTCGCACTTCCGATACCTCCACGACCCATTACCAGATCGCTTCACAGGCCTACGGAACGCTCCGCTACCGCGTGTACAAAAGTACACACCCTAAGCTTCGGTGCACGTCTTGAGCCCCGTTACATCTTCGCCGCAGAAACCCTTGTTTAGACCAGTGAGCTGTTACGCTTTCTTTAAAGGATGGCTGCTTCTAAGCCAACCTCCTGGTTGTTTTGGGATTTCCACATGCTTTCCCACTTAGACGTGACTTGGGGACCTTAGCTGTAGGTCAGGGCTGTTTCCCTTTTGACGACGGACCTTAGCACCCGCCGTCTGTCTCCCGAGTATCACTCATAGGTATTCGGAGTTTGGTTAGTGTTGGTAGATCTCGCGACCCCCGCAACCATCCAGTGCTCTACCCCCTATGGTGTCCGCTCGAGGCACTACCTCAATAGTTTTCGCGGAGAACCAGCTATTTCCCGGCTTGATTGGCCTTTCACCCCTAAACACAACTCATCCGGTAACTTTTCAACGTTAATCGGTTCGGACCTCCAGTGCGTGTTACCGCACCTTCATCCTGGTCATGCCTAGATCGCCGGGTTTCGGGTCTAATACTTCAAACTAAAGCGCCCTATTCAGACTCGCTTTCGCTGCGCCTACACCTATCGGCTTAAGCTTGCTTGAAACATTAAGTCACAGACCCATTATGCAAGAGGTACGCTGTCAGGCCTCAAAGGGCCCTCCAACTGCTTGTAGGCAATCCGTTTCAGGTACTGTTTCACTCCCCTCATCGGGGTGCTTTTCACCTTTCCCTCACGGTACTAGTTCGCTATCGGTCATGTACGAGTATTTAGGCTTGGAGGGTGGTCCCCCCATGTTCAGACAGGATTTCACGTGTCCCGCCCTACTCGAGTCCTGAATTCTCACTTTCGCATACGGGGCTGTCACCCGCTATGGCGCGTCTTTCCAAACGCTTCTGCTAGTTGAAATTCAGGCACTGGCCTGGTCCGCCTTCGCTCGCCACTACTAACGGAATCTCGGTTGATGTCTTTTCCTCCGGCTACTGAGATGTTTCAGTTCACCGGGTTCGCTTCTCGAAACCTATGAATTCAGTCTCAAGATACCTGAACCGCCTAACCACCTAGGCCCCACGACGACACGCATGAAGCGCACCGCCGAGCGGCTCAGCTGATTAAACGGATAGGTGGGTTTCCCCATTCGGAAATCTGCGGGTCAAAGGTTGCTCACACCTCACCGCAGCTTAT
>NZ_CP101722.1:2142500-3280800 GCF_038809135.1 Sphingomonas sp. NY01
CGAAGTGCGACGTCGGCGTGACGAACACCTCCCCGTTCAGGTGCCCGGGCAACGAGTCCGCCGCGCCTTCGATCGTCGAGAAGGAAACGCCGGAGCGGAACGGCATGGTGAAGGCGGCTGCGGCCGGTGCGGGCGTCGGCGTGGGGCTCGGAGCGGGTATCGGGCGCTGCGCAGACGCCGATCCCGTGACCACGTCCACCGCGGCACTGGCCGATCCGCTGCTGCCACCATCGCCGCCACAACCGGATACGAAGACGGCACTGCCCGCGGCGATCCAGCGCAACAATTCGCGCCGGCCGACCGGGCCTTGATCCACCGGGCTGCGCATCATGCATGCTCCTGGCAGGTGACGGGGCGGGATAAGCACATAATTACCATGATCAATCTCTCGGGGCACGCGGCCGCCGCACGCGGCGCACGCGCTTTGCTCCGCGCCCGGTGACGTGCCGGGGCGGCTGTTACGATACAGGTGCGGAAGGGATGTGTGTGTGGAGCGCGGCTACGCCCGGACGTCTGCCCAAGGCCCTCGCGCTCGGGGCAGCGTTCGCCCCGTGCTAATGCTGATGTTTCATATTCAGTGGCGGCAATCGCAGGGCGCGCCCGTTACCGGGCCATCCAGATCACCATTCCCCAGACGATGATGTTGATGGGACATGCGAATATTACCCCCTTCAGCAGCGACGATCGCCAACGCCGTGGCCGCGTGCGTGCGAGGTCCATCGGTCCGGCAAGGGGAGACGCGTCAATCATGGCCGCCCTTCTTGAGGTAACGACCGGATCATACCCAATATTATTGAACATAAACAAGTAGTCCGAAGGGAGTAGGCGCTCTACCTCCGGTTCGGGTCAACCACTACTTAAGCAGCATTCCGTCGGTTTTTTCACACAATTCGGCCCCAGCACTCAATATCTTCCTGCGCGCCCACCTCCGGCCATTGTGCCAGACAGCGATGTGCCAGCCGCTTGGCGATTCGGCCGGAGGTCGACAGATGCTCGGCATTGGCGATGCTGTCGATCCACAGCGTCCGTACCCCGAACAGCCGCGCCATCAACAGGAAGGGCAGCATCGGCGCCGATCCCGTGGTGATGAACGCCGCCGGTCGCTCGCGGATCATCACGACCAGTGCCCGCGCGAAGATCGGCGCAAACCCCTTCAGGCTGAAGCGCGACGCGTCGGGCACCGCATAATAGCGATGCCCCGCCACCACCTCCGCATAGCTTTCGAAGGTCGACACATAGGCCACGTCGAACCCCTCGAACGCGGCGCGCAGCCGGCGCAACTCCACCCAATGCCCGCCACCCGATGCACCGGCCAGGAGGCGCGGACGACGCGCACCGGACGGCGCGGGCGCCGTCTTGCCGGGCACCGGGCGGGAGGGGCCGCCCTCCCCTCGCCCGCGTGCCGCCCGTGCCAGCGCGATGGAGCCTGCACCCATCAGAAATATCGCTCCACCACGCGGATCGTGTCGCCCGGCAGCACGGGCGCGGATGCGGTGACCGGCACCGCCACCTCGGCGGGCGCGCCGGCGCGTTTGATGAACACCATCTTCTTCTTGGCGCGGTAGGTGAAGCTGCCGGCATCGGCCACCGCCTGCATCACGGTCAGCCCGCTGGCGAAATCGTATTTGCCGGGCCGGTTGACCTCGCCGGAGATATAATAAGGGCGGTATTTGGTCACCTCGGTGCTGACCCGCGGCTGGCGCACCAGCCCCTTGGCACCCAGCGCCGCCTCCAGCTTGCGGCTCAACTGGTCCGGGGTCACGTCGCGCACCGGCACCGTGCCCAGCATCGGCATCGCCAGCGAATCGTCGGCCGCGACCATGAACTCCCCGCTGAACTCCTCGAACCCGAAAGTGGTGATGCGCAGCTTGTCACCTGCGCCCAGCGTATAGGCGCTGGGCATCGCGGCGGCGCTCTCCACCGGCAGCGGCTGTGCGGCGCACCCGGCCAGCAAGGCCGCTGCCGTCATCGCTCCTGCCATCATCATAGTCTTACGCATGACCCCACTCCTTCTCCTGACGAATGCCCCCGAACCATCGCCGTCACGGTACCGTCGCGACGGTCGCCTCCTGCGGCCACGGCGCCGGGCGAACGCCGCCCCGGCCTCCGGTGGCGCTGCGATAGATGCGCTCGATCTCGTCGGCGATGCCGCTCCACGCAAAGCTCGCCAGCGGTGCCGCCAGTCGCTCGGCGCGGCCGGCATCGGCCTCGAACGCGGCCAGCGCCTCCAGGAACACATCCACCTCGCGTCCATAGTCGAACCCGATGGTCAGCCCGGTCCCCAGTCGGTCCAGCGTCCGGCGAAAGGCCGGAATGCCGCTCAGCACCGGGAACAGGCCGGCCGACGCCGCCTCCACCGCGGCGAGGCCGAAGCCCTCATAGCCCGACGGACAGGCATAGACGCTGCTGCGCGCGATCAGGTCGCACAAGGCTTCGTCGCTGGGCGACCCGTGGAATTCGACCACATCGTCCAGCGCCAGTTCGCGCGCCGCCAACCGCAGCTCGGCGATGGTCACGCCCATTTCCTTGCCCGCCACGATCAGGCGCCATGCCGGATCTACCTCCCGCAGGCCGGCGAACCAGGCGAGCAGCCGGTGGACGCCCTTGTGCGGTGCCAGCCGCCCGAAATAGATCATCGTCTTCGTGCCCGGCTGCGCCAGTCCGGCGAACTTGGCCACGTCGACGCCGTTTTCCACCGGCACCACGCGCCCGGCCGCGATCCGGCCGAAGCTGTCCGCATCCTGCAGGCTGGAGGCGATCACCGTGTGATACCGGGTCAGGGTCGCACGGCTGATCGTCGCGAACCACAGCCGCTTCATCCGCATGGCAAAGGGGGTGTGGAAGATGCCGCCATGCGACGTCATCACCAGCGCGGCCCGGTGCCGCCAGCGGGTCCAGCCCAGCGCCTCGGCGAAGAATTCCAGGCCATGGACATGGATGACGTCGGGCCGCCCGACCGCGGCGACCACGCCCGGCGCCAGCGGATAGCGGCGGCTGCCGCGGAACGGCACGCGCACCACCTCGATCCCGTCGATCACCTCGCGCGCCGGCAACCGCGTGCCGTCGCCGTCGAAGATGCGGTCCAGCGTCACCACCCGCACCTGATGCCCGGCGCGGCGCTGTTCCTGCGCCAGCAGCGCGACATAATTCTCCATGCCGCCGATGCCGGGGGCATATTGGCGCGTGGCATGCGTGATCCGCATTCGGGTCCTTTCAATAGGCATTGGGGTCGCGCACCATGCGGGGGATCGTCTTCAGGATGATCGCCAGGTCGAAGGCCAGGCTCCACCGCTCGATATATTCGCAGTCCGCACGCACCCGGCGTTCCATGCACGACAGGTCGTGGATCTCGCCGCGCAGGCCCCGGATCTGCGCCAGCCCGGTGATGCCCGGCCGCACCGCGAACCGCTTCATGTAATCGGCGACCAGCAGCGCATAATGACGATCATGCGCCAGCGCGTGCGGCCGCGGTCCGACCAGCGACATGTCGCCGCGCAGGACGTTGAACAGCTGCGGCAGCTCGTCGATGCTGGTCGCGCGCAGCACCGCGCCCAGCGGCGTCACCCGCGCATCGCGGCGCGTGGCATGGCGGATCTCCTCGCCATTTTCGGTGCAGAACATGGTGCGGAACTTCAGCACCTCGAACGCCTCGCCGTTCAGCCCGCTGCGCCGCTGGCGGAACAGGATGGGCCCGGGACTGGTCGCCCGGATCAATATCGACACCAGGATCAGCGCCGGGAGTACGAAGACGATCAATGCGGATGATACCGCAATATCCAGTATCCGCTTCGATATCGCCGTAGCCGGATGGTTCTCGACCGCGATGACCCCCGATGTTTGCGTGATATCGTCTGCGACGGCACCATCGACATCCAGTATGTCATCGGTTGCGCAGCCATCGAGGTTCTGCATGTCGACCCCCAATATTCTCAGCGTTGCGCCAAAGAATTTTGCCCCTGTTGCCTCAAGGCTAACCTACCCTGCCGCACCGCCACAAGCCGCCGGGCCGGTGCATAAGAGGGGGCGGCGCTACTCCCCTTGAGAGGACCCGCGCCGCCCGTCCCATATCGGGATCAGGTCGCCAGCAGCGTACCGACCAGCGCAGTGCGCATCTCGCCCAGCCGGTCGGCCACGTGGCGGATCGCCTCTACCGGCGTCGATCCACGGCGCACGATCAGGATCGCGGCATCCACCGCCTCGCACAGCGTCGGGGGATCGTTGTGGGTCATGCCGACATCGACCACCATCATGCCGAAGCTGTCGAGCAGCGGCATCGCCCTTCGGTGGAAGCGCTCGCCGTCTAGCAGCACCGCCGCGTCCGGCCCGGACCGTCCCGCCACCAGCACCGACAGGTTGCGCACCGCCGACGGCTCGACCAGCGAGCGGGCATCGTCGTCCCCGGCCAGTGCCGCGGCAAGCCCGGCGGTCTGCGGCATGCCGAGCAGGGCATGCTGCGCCGGACTGGCCAGATTGGCGTCGACCAGCACCGTCGGCGTCGCCGCCTGCGCATAGGAGATCGCCAGGTTGGCCGCGACCACGGACGCCTCGAACGGCGCCCCTATCCCCAGGATCGCCACCGATCGCACCGGCATCGCATCGGCGCGGGTGGAGGCCGCGATCGACAGCCGCAGCGAGCGGGCCATGCGTGCCACCGGATCGTCCGGGTCATAGGCCGCACGGGCATAGCTGCTCAGCCGCGCATCCTCGGGCGCCAGCACCACGTCCGGCTGTGGCCGCCGCGGCTCGTTCTCGTTGGTCTCTACCCGGTCCGCGACGAGCACGCGGTGTTCGCTCGATCGAATGCGCATCACATCCCTCCCACGGCATGCGCCCGTCCGTGACGGAACGGCGCGAAGTTGAAGCTGCCGACGACGGGGACGCCGGTGGCATCGATCAGCCCGCCCGCGGTACGCACCAGCGGGCGGCTCCATTCGGCCAGCATCGCCGCGATCACGCCCAGCGCCAGCCCGCCCAGCGTCGCGAACAGCAGCAGCAGCGGCACGTTCGGGCTGGCGGGAAGCAGCGGCGCGGTGGCACGGTCGATCTGCTGCGCATTGGTGGTCGGCAGGCCGCTTTGCAGCCGCATCAGGTTCAGGCGCTGGGTGACGTTGTCATACGCCTTCTGCGCGGTGGCGACGTCGTTCTGCAACGCCTCCAACTGGCTCTGATAGCCGGTCATCTGCATCATCCGGGCACGCTGCTGTGCGACCAGGCCGCTCAGTTGCGCCTCCCGCGTCGCCGCCGCCGAACTGGCGACCCGCACCGACTGGCTGGCCGCCGACGTCTCGCTCGCCAGCCGTGCGCGCAGCACCTCCAGCTCGCTGCGCGCCGCGACGAGCAGCGGGTGGCTGTCGCCATGCGTCGCCGCCAGCTGGCTGACCTTGGCGTCATTGGCGGCGATCTGCTGGCGCAGCATGCCGACGACCGCGGTCTGCTGCACGTCCGGCGATTCCGACACACGCGATCCGGCACGCGAACGAAGGTCGGCGGCGCTCGATTCGGCATTGGCCAACTGACCCGACAGCGCGTTCAGCCGGTCGGATTCCAGCGCCAGCACATTGCCGTCGATCAGGCCGTGGCTGCGCTGGAAATCGGTCACCTTACCCTGTGCCGCCTCCAGGTTGCGACGCACCTCGTCGGTGCGGCTCTGGAACCAGGTGGCATATTGCTTGGCGGTATCGGTGCTGATCTGCAGCCGCATCGTCACGAAGTTGCGGGCAAAGCTGTTCGCCATGCGCGCCGCGAAGGTCGGGTCGGACGCGCGGAAGCGCACCGCCAGCACGTTGGTGTCCTTCCCCGGCGCCACCTCCAGATGGGCCAGCAGGTCGGTGACGATCCAGTTCTCGAAACTGCCCTCGCCCTTGCCTTCCTCCAGCCAGCGGGTGCGCAGTTCGGGATTGCGGACCAGCCGCTCGTTGCGCGCCACGCGCCGGGCCACCGCATCGCTGCGGATGATGTCCGCCTGCGTGCCCAGCATCGACCGGTCGTCCTGTTGCTGGGGATTGTCCTGCAACGCTGGGTTCGGCCCCCGATCGTCGAACAACAGCGACGCGGTGGCGACATAGGTGCGCTGCACCGTGGTCAGCCATATCCCCGCCAGCACCAGCGTGGCGATCAGCACCGCCACGATCAGTTTCCACCGCGCCTTCAGCGCGGCCGCCATATCGGATGAAAACATCGCCCTTATACCCTCCCTGTTCTTGGTGCGGTCAGGCCGCCTCTGTCTGTCGTTCGCGCGTGGCGAGCTTCGCCAGCAGGAATTGTGGTGCCGCGCCGTCGCGGAAATGGAAGCGCGTGGCCTGCCGGTCGTCGGCGCGTACCGCCGCGCCGAAAATCGCGGCGTCCGCCTCGTCGCCGACGAAGCTGTCGTGCACCGCCGCCTCGCGTGCGATCCGCTCGACCGCGTCGACCGGCTGCGCCGGATCGGCGACGAGCGCGTCGAAGATGTCGGCATCCTCGTGGTTCAGCATCGCCCAGATGGTGAAGGCCCGCGCCAGCCCGCGATGCGTCGCTTCCAGGTCGATCACCTCGCCGCCGCGCCGCACCGTCTCGATCGCCGCGACGTAGCAGAACAGCTGGACGTGATAGGGCGACCCGCACGAGATCGACGCGATCTCCGCGCGCGCCGCCTCGTCGAAGCGGACCTGCGCACGCTCCGCACCACGGTCGATCAACCGGTGGGTATCCTCGCGCGAGATGCGCCCGATCGGGATCGGGGTCAGGTGCCGGCGCAGCGAAGGGTGACACAGGATCAGCTCGTCCAGCGTCCGTGCGATGCCGACCAGCAGCACCTGCACCGGCACCCTCGCATCCGACAGCAGCTTCATCAGCGTGGCGATCTGGCTGTTCACCGCCTCGCTCTCGACCCGGTCGAACTCGTCCAGGATCAGGATCGTCTGGCTGTCCGGCGACAGGCGGGACACCAGATCGACCACCTGCCGCGGCCCGAACTCGGCGGGCAGCGCCTCGCGCTCGCGGGCGAACAGCGCCTTTTCCGCGAACGGCACCGCCGATTCCGGAATGAACGACAGATAGGGACGCAGCAGCTCGGCAAAGCTCGCCGTCGCCTCGCACGCGGTATAGATCACCACCGCGCCCTGACTGTCGGCATAGTCGCCGAACACCTGGGCCAGCGACGTCTTGCCCGACCCCCGCGCACCGTGGATGATCGCGTGCTGGCGGCTGAACAGCACCGCCTCGAACAGCGTGTCCAGCTTGTCGTCGCGGCCGTGCAGGTCCTTGCGCTGACGCACCGGATGCGCGGAATCGAACGCCTCAATGATCCGCGCGGTCGCGTTCTTCGCGCCGAACCGGCCCGGCATCCGCTTGGGCGGCAACTCGTCGTCCTGCGTCACCGCATCGGCCGTCGCCCGGAAGGAGGGCGACGCCGCCGTTTCCAGCACCGGCTCCACCGGCTCGGGCAGGCGGCGTGGCGGCGGCGTGCCCATCAGCCACGCCTTCAGGCGTTTCAACCAGCGCGCGGACGTCGATCGATCGTCCGGATAGGGCGCGGCCAGCATCATCTGCTTGGCCGTCATCGCCGCAAGCCGTCTTGCATAGACCCTCCTGTCAGAAGCGGGGAAGGCGCACGGGCGTGCGCGGGAAAGGAGAAACCAGTGCCGAAGCGCCGCACGGCGCGGGGCTTGGGCGGTGCGGCGGCGGGCGCGAAGCTGCCGGCGCGCATGAACCCGGCGAGCAGCCACATCATCGCGCTCACCTTGGTGCTGAACACCGCATTGCCCGCGATCAGCAGGTTGACGAACAGGAACACCCCCGTCGCCCAGGCGCAGCGCCGCTGTTCGGGCGAGCGGAACGGGATGACGAGGCCGACATACAGCCACAACAGGATCGCGCCGGCCAGCGAGCTGGAATACAGGACATAGGAATAGCCGCTGTCGACGAAGCGGCCCGCCTCCCACACCCGCCCGCCCAGCACCGCGGCCATGTCCGTCTTTGCCAGGAAGTCGACCGACAGGCCGATGCGTCCGGCCAGATCGTCCTCCTTGGACGGACCCAGATGCGCCGACAACGCGGTGGCCAGCCCCAGCAGAACCAGCGGGAACAGCAGCAGCCCGGCCCGCGGCAGGCGCGGGTACAGCCAGTATCCGGCCAGCGTCAGCACCGCCAGCGTCGACCCCAGCCGGGTGTTGTTCGACAACAGCGCCAGCAGCACGAACCCTGCGGTCAGCGCGCGTTCCGCCCAGCCGATCCGGTCCCACATCGCCACCGCGTAGATGGCGACGACACTGGCGAAATTCGCCATCGAGGTCTGCTCGATGAAGATGGATGAGGTGCGCGGCGTGGTGAACAGGCCGAAACTGAACCGCCCCTCGAACCCCAGCGCATTGCCGAACAACCCGATATCGCTCTGGTCGACATCGCCCAGGCCGCGCGTGTTCTGATAATAGCTGAACGGGCTGAATATCTTGGCGTAAAGCTCGGTGGAGGCGATCTCCATCAGCATCACCGCCACCACCAGCCCGACGCCGGCGACGAAGGCGGCCCGGATCGTCGGCATGTTGCACCGCATGCCCAGCATCGTGAACAGCACGATGATCGTCACGTTGCGCAGCGCCTCGATCGCGAAGCCGCCATTGGCGAATGACAATCCGATGGCCAGCAACAGGAAGGCGACGCCCAGGCCGACCGGCGGCGTATCCTCGACCTGCAGCCCGAACGCGATCACGCTCAGCGCCACGGCCGCCAATATGCCGAATTCGGCCAGCGCGACCTGCGTGATGGTCAGCGACGGCCCATGTGCGTTCACGATCGCCAGCACGCCGTTGAACGACAATGCCGCCACGGTCAGCAGCACCGGCAACCAGGCGATCCGCGGGTTTTCCCCTACGCCTTCATGAGTATCCGCTGCTCCGGAAGGCGAGTATTCGGCACCCGCTTCCTTAACAGGATCAATGAAACGGCTGTGTTGTCGCCCAAATGTCATGATCTTTTCCGGCATCGCCGTACACCACCCCCTGGCCGGCTGTCCTTTATAGGGTCTTTCACCAATTGCTTGTTTATGCAAGTCCTTCGGCAACGGCACTACTTGATTGGAATGTTTGCTGATGCTGACTCACCACCATGAATACTTGCCGTACCCATATTTGATTAGCCAGCGATCTTTGGAAGGACTTGCCTGATGGATAGGGTTCAGGTGACGGGTCTGCTCGTCCTGGACGACGGCTCGACCCGCTTTCCCAATCTCCGCGATCCGGGCAACGCGGCGGCGACCTATATCCGCTGTGCCGCGCTGATGGCGCGTTCGGCGCTGGCCGCCGGCTATCACCCGACCATCGTCACCAATCGCGCCGACATATTGGAACGCGACTTCGCCGAACTGGGCGTGCCGCCGGGCGTCACCTTTACCCAGCGGCAGTTCGTGTCGCGGCTCGATCCCGGCGCGCTGCACCGGGCCGCGCATCACAAGCTGGACGTGATCCGCGACCTTGCCGCGCGTCCCGCCGACGCGATGGCGTTGATCGTCGATCTCGACGCGGTGTTCCTGCGGGCGCTGGGCGACAGGGACCTGCCCGCGCCCGGCGCGATCGGCGCCTATGACATCAGCGAGGCGATGACCGCGGAGTCCGGCAACCGTGCCGCCGCCGATATCCACGCCATCGCGCCCGAGCCGATCGCAAGCCCGCGCTGGTATGGCGGCGAGCTGATCGTCGCGCGCTCCTCCGAGTTCCGCACGCTCACCACCCTGCTCGACATGGTGGAGCCGCGCTATTGGCGGCGTCACGCCGATCTTTACCACAGTGGCGACGAGGCGCCGGTCTCCACCGCGCTCAACCTCCACGTCGCGCGCGGCGGCGCGATCTGCGAGCTTGGTGTTCGCGGTACGGTGGTGCGCTGGTGGACCGCCAAGCGCCCCTTTCCCCAGCCGCGCCTGTCCACCCTCACCGACCGCGCGGTGCTGCACCTGCCCGCCGACAAGGAGTTTCTGGCGACGCAGGCGCATCTGCCCTTCGCGCCGGACATCTTCCTTGCCCGCTACCGCGCCCATGCCCGCACCAAGCTGGCGCTGCGTCAGGTGGAGATGGTGCTGCGCCACCGGGCGCTCGGCCAGCCCCGCGCCTTCGTCGCCCGCCTGTGACGCCGCCGCGACCCTTGTTCACGACCCTTTCCGATACGGAGCCGAAGACCATGACCGAACCGTTCAACGTCGCCCTTGTCGGGCTGGGCAAGATGGGCATCTCCCACCTCGCCATCGCCAACACCACGCCGGGGATGAAGGTCGTCGCGGTGTGCGATACCTCCGCGCTGCTCGGCGGCATGGTGCAGAAATATGCCAACATCCCCTATCTGGCCCAATATGCCGATGCGCTGAGCCTGCCCGGCCTTGACGGCGTCATCGTCGCCACCCCCACCCGCTTCCATGCCGACATGATCCGGCAGGCGATGGCGCGCGGCATCCATGTCTTCTGCGAAAAGCCGATGACGCTCGATGCCGATACCAGCGGCGCGATCGCCGACGAGGCGGCGCGTGCAGGCCTTGTCGGCCAGGTCGGCTATCACAACCGCTTCGTGGGCACCTTTGGCGAGGCCAAGCGCCTTCTCGATCTCGGCGCGCTCGGCCGCCTGCGCCATATCCATGCCGAGGCCTACGGCCCCGTCGTCCTGAAGCCCGCTGCCAAGACCTGGCGCAGCCAGTCGTCGGAAGGGGGCGGTTGCCTCTACGATTATGCCGCGCATCCGGTGAACCTGATGAACTGGTATGCCGGGGCGCCGGTCACCTGTTCGGGCGCGCAGATGACGCAGCAATGGTCGACCGATGTCGATGACGCGGTGTTCGCCAACCTGTCCTTTGACGGTGGCGTATCGGGTCAGGTCTCGGTCAACTGGGCGGACGAAACCGCGCGCAAGATGACGACCAAGCTCTGCCTGTGGGGCGATCACGGCAAGATCACCGTCGATCGCCAGGAGATACAGGTCTTTATCGGCACCAACGGCACGCCGCCCGAGGGCTATCGCAAGGGCTGGACGATCAAATACATCACCGAGCTGACCGATCATCCCGCCTTCTATCTGCGTGGCGAGGAATATTCGGCGCAGATGGAGGGGTTCGTCGCGGCGATGCGCAATCCCGTCGGTCCTTATGTCAACGACTTCGCCAGCGGCGCCGCCACCGACCGGACGCTGTCGATGATCCGCGACAGCGCCCGCGGCGTCGTCCCTGCCCGCGCCACCGCGGTGCTGAAGCCGGTGCCGCAGCGCCCCGCGATGCGCGCCGGCCTGTTCGGCTGGACGCTGAAGCGGGCATGATCTTCGCCTCCGTGGGCTCGATGCTGCCCTTCGACCGCTTCGTGGAGGCGGTCGACGGGTGGGCGGCGGCACATCCCGCTACGCCGGTCACCATCCAGATCGGCGACGGCACCTATGAACCGCGCCATGCCGATTGGGTGCGGATCGTGCCACATCCGCGCTACATGGCGCTGTTGGAGCGATGTTCGCTGTTCGTCGCGCATGTCGGCATCGGATCGATCGTGCAGGCGCTGGAAACCGGGCGGCCAATGGTGATGCTGCCGCGCCTCGCCTCGCTTGGCGAGCATACCACCGACCACCAGCTCCACACCGCCACGCGGTTCCGGGACACGGCCGGCCTGACCATCGTGGACGACGTCGCCGCGCTTCACGCCGCGATCGACCATCATCTCGCCCACCCCGCGGCGCCCGCCGCCGCCATCTCCACCGCTGCACCGCCCGCGATGACGCAGCGGATCGGCGCCTTTCTCCACGGCCTTCCGGCCGCTTCATAAGGATCACCCGATGGATCGCATCCTGTTCGGCGACAATCAGTTCTTCGGCATCAACCACATGTCGGAGGAGAAGGCACGGCAACAGTCGATGCGCTTTGCCGACCTCGCCCCGATTATGGAAACGCTGCGCGGCGCCAAGAATGCCGGCGTCGACGTGTTCATGTGCACCACCCATGACCGCATCGCCGAGGTGGCGGAGGTCGTCCGCGACCAGCCGGAGGAATGGGCCGGCTTCAAATTCTACCCCTGCATGCCCTATGCGCACAAATACGCCAATGCCGTCACCGAATATGGCTATTTCGACGCGTTGAAGCGCTTCCTGCCCGGCGGCGGCCTGCTGGACGCGGCGATGCGTGGTGGCAAGGCGCTGCTCACCCGCGACATGGAAAGCGTCGCCACCCTGCTGATCGATGCCGAGATGAAACCGTTCAAGGGCCTGGAGACGCCCATCGTCTTCGTCCAGAACGTCGTCACCGACCTGATCCTCGGCCTCGGCTATTTCGAGGCGTTCAAGATCTTCGCCGACCATATCGAGAAGCGCTACAACGCCGAGGCCGGCTTCATCACCATGAACCTGCCCATGCTGCTGCCCGCGCTCGACAGCGTCGGCATCAGGAACCCGATCGTCTGCGCCAACGTCAACAAGATCGGCTTTCGCATGTCCGGCGGGATCGAGGCGTATCGCCGGGCGACGCAGGAATGGCCTGCACGCGTCATCGCCATGTCGGTGCTGGCATCGGGCGCCATCCCGCCGGCCGAGGCGATCGAATGGGTGGTGAACGAGCCCTATGTCCGCTCGATCCTGTTCGGCGCCTCCAGCGAGCGCAACATCCGCAGCACCGTTGACCTGATCCACCGCTTCGACGGCGCGCTCGCGCCGGCCTGATCCATCACGCCGGCGTCGGGGCAAGGGTCGTTGCCGATCGGCCGCCCCGCCGCCGGGCATCCGTTATCACAAAGGGGGGAACTGCCATGACGAAGACCATCCATGCCGCGCGTTCCGGGCTGCTCGCGCTCGGCCTGTCGCTGATCCCGGCGAATGCTTGGGGACAGGCCGCCACCCTGCCACGGCTGGGCGAGATCCCGGCGCTGCGCATCGACCAGGGAGCCGATCAGGGCATCGACCTCGACGTCGCCCGCCGTCGCCGACCCGCCTTCGATCCGGTCGGCGTAACACTGGGCAACTGGCGGCTTTTCCCCAGCATCACCACCGGCATCGGGGCCGACAGCAATCCCTTCGGCGTGGAAACCAACCGCCAGGGCGACCTGTTCGTCCAGGTCGAACCCTCGCTCGTCGCCAGCGACAATTTTTCCAGCGGCGAGCTCCGGCTGGAGGCGAGCGGCCGTTTCGCGCGCTTCGCCGACGAATCCCAGGCCAACGAAACCAGCTACCGCACCGCGGCCTATGGCCGCTACGAAACCGGCACCCGCGCCGTGCTGGAGGCCGGCGCCGATTTCTCGCAACTGATCGAACGGCGCGACTCCAGCGGCTTTCCCAACGGCCGGGTCGGCCCCGTCCGCTATCTCCAGACGCTCGGCTGGGCGCGCGGCCGCTACGAAATCGGCCGGGTGCGTGCACTGGCGCAGGTCGATTACATCAACCTCAACTTCCGCGACAGCAACGCCTTGTCGATCACCGGGGCGCCCATCGGTCGCATCGACCAGGACGTGCGCGACTCCCATAGCTGGCGCGGAACCCTGCGCGGCGAATATGAGATCGGCCCCGACCTCGCCGTCTTCGCGCAAGGGGTGCGCGGATCGATCGACTATCGGCGCGAAGATATCGCCCCCGGCGTCCCCAATCTCACCGGCACCACCACCACCGCGCTGGCCGGCATCGCCTTCGGCGCGAACCGGCTGATCCAGGGGTCGGTCGGCGCCGGCTATGTCTGGCGCGACTACAACCGCGCCGCGATCGGCCAGATCAAGGGCTTCGCGCTGAACGGCGACCTGCGCTATTTCATCACCCCCGTCCTCACCTTGTCGGCGCAGGCATCGCGTACCGTCGAGGAAGCCGTGCTCCAGAACGCGTCCGGCTATATCAGCACCGCCTTGTCCGGCCGTGCCGATTTCGAGCTGCTGCGCGAGCTTATCCTCAATCTCGGTGCCGGCTATCGCTACAACGACTTCCGCGACAATCCGCGCCGCGACAAGGTGTGGGAGATGTCGGCGGGCGCGCGCTACAGCGTCAACCGCAACTTCGCGCTGGAGGGCGATGTCAGCTATCTCGACCGCTCCGTCCGGAACGACGCCTTCGCCCCCAGCTTCGATCAGGTCCGCATCTTCGTGCGCACCCGCTTCAGCCTCTAGCCGTCACGCCTCCACCGGCCGCTTGCCGCGGCCGGCCATTTCCAGCGCGGTGGCAAAGGTCGTGCGGAACAGTTGCGGCGCCACCATGCGCAGTAACACGCCATAGAGCAGCATGCCCGCCGGGATCATCACCATCAGCACCACCGGCCCCGGCAGCACCGCCGCCAGCACCGGCCGCATCGCGAACAGCGCGGCCATCATCGCGACCGCCGCCGCCACCGACGGCAACAGCGCCGTGCCGATCGTCCGCCACCCCAGCCCCATCGCATGCATCGCAAAGCGCAGGCGCAGCGGCAGCACGATCAGCGTCGCCATCGACACCCCCGCCGCCAGCGCCACCGGCCCATAGGGCGCCGCGATCCACAGCATCGCCACGTTCACCCCCGCTGCCACCCCGGACGTCAACGCATCATGATGCGATCGCTGCTCCACCAGCAGCGCGGAGCTGGCGAACTGCCCCAGCGCCGCCAGATATCCGCTTGCCGCCAGCGCGGTCAGGATCGGCGCGGACGCCTCCCACCGCGCGCCGAGCAGCAGGTGGACGAGGAACGGCGAGGCGGCGGCCAGCCCGGCAAAGGCCGGGGCCACCGCCAGGCTCATCATCGTGAGCCCGCCGGCAAAGGCGCGCGCGCGTGCCCGGTCGTCGGCGATCCCGGCGAGCGCGGGCAGCGTGACCGAGGAGATCGCGTTGACCAGCATCATGTTGGCGGACAGCATGATCCGCTTGGCCGCGTTGTAGATGCCCGCCGCCGCCGGCCCGAACCAGGCGGAGGCAAAGAACAGGTCGGCATCGGTCGCCACCGCATTCCATGCCGCGCCCAGCGAGATATGCCGCGCCCGCTTCCATAGGTCGCGCAGCCCCGCCCATGGCAGCCAGGGCCGCGGCCGATAGGGCGCGCTGACCCACAAGGTGATGATGTTGAACAGGTTGATGGTCAGTTGCTGCCCGACGAGGCTCCACAGGTCGAACCCGGCGAACGCCATGCCCAGCCCCACCACGCCGCCCGCGACCACCGACAGCGTCGATCGCACCGCCAGCGCCCGGAAACGCATCTGCCGGGCCAGCCACGCGCCGTGCGTCCCCGCCAGCCCCATCACCAGCAGGATCACGGACAGCACGCGCAGCACCGGCGCCGCTTCCGGCGAGCCGATCAGCCGGGTCAGCTCCGCCGCGCTCAACGCGACGACGCCCGCGCTCAGGCCGCCCAGGATCAGGATGACGTTGAAGCACAGGTCGTAATCGCGGTTGCTGACCTCGGTGCGCGCATTGGTGGCGTTGGTGACCGGGTCGATCAACAACCGCCGCACCACCTCCACCACCGCCAGGCTGACCGCGACCAGCCCGAAACTGGCCTGCGACACGAACCGCGCGATAACCAGAAAGACCAGCAGCGACAACATCTGCCCCGCCCCCTGGCCCAGCACGGCCCAGGCGGCGTGGCCGCCCATACGCGCACGGCTCATGTGGCGGGCTGGAACAGGAAGCCGTGCAACAGGCCGCGCAGGATCAGCGCCGCGCCGTGCCAGCGGCCGCGCGTCGCCATCCCGGCGGCAAGCCGCGTCTGCCGGATCAGCAGGTAGATCAACTGCCGCTTGCGCTCGTACCGCCGGGTGGTGAAGGTCGTGTTGCGCACCATGAAATAATGGTAGCGGATACGCTCCGGATTGCGTTCGGTGCGGATGTCCAGCTGGCCCTCCGTGGCGCGGGCGTGCAGCACGGTGCTGCCCCCCACCAGGAAACCGGGCCGTTCGCGGCTGATCCGCACGGTATATTCGCGGTCCTCGCCCCACATGAACATGTCCGCCAGCGGCAGGCCATGTTCCTCGACCGTGGCCCGCGGCAGCAGGATTGACACGAACGTCGCGCCCCTGGTCGGCACCATGCCATGGTCCAGCAGCAGCGGCCAGTTCTGGAAGCCGATCGCGTTGGCCCGCCGGTCTAGGTCGGGCACGTCGGTCAGCGCGCCACTCCGGCCGCGCGCGCGCGACACCAGATAGCTGGGGCTCACCCCCTGCCCCGCCAGCGTCTCGTCCGCCGCCAGCAACCGCTCCAGCGCGTCGCGGTCCGGCAACACGTCGTCGTCCATCATCCAGACGTGATCGGCATCCGTCTCGAACGCATCGTGCAGGGCGGCGCGAAAGCCGCCAGCCGCGCCGACATTGCGGGGCAGCGATACCAGTTGCACCCGCTCGCCCCATTCGCGGCGGATGAACGGCGCGGTGCCGTCGGTGCTGGCATTGTCCAGCACCAGGATATGGTCCGGCACGCGCGACTGCCCGACCAGCGCGGTCAGGCACTGGTCGAGCATCGTCCGCCGGTTATAGGTCAGCACCACGGCACAGACGATCGACATGCGCATTCCCCTTCGCCTCCGCTCCGATGGCGGGCCCCCTGATCGGGCGCGTCTTCAGGATAAGGCCATGCTGCACTGCGTCGCGCGCTATTCCGATATACCCCGGCCGGCTGACCGGCGGGGTTCGCCCCTTATTGCAGCTGCTGTCCGATGCGCTGCTGGATCAGTTGGCGGGCATGATGGCTCGGATGACCATCAGCCGTCGGCGCGTTTCCCCGCTCGCCCAGCGCCCAGATCGCCGCCTGGGTGCGGTTTTGCACGCCGATCTTGCGCAGGATCGCCTTGACGTGGACCTTCACCGTCGCCTCGCTGATGCCCAGCTCGCGCGAGATGATCTTGTTGGGATTGCCCGACACCAGACAGGTCAGGATCTGCACCTCGCGCGTGGACAGCCCGGCCGCCTGGATCGATGCGGTGCTGCCCACCGGCTCGCTCTGCCCGATATGATGACGCAGCGTCTCGGCCAGGTTGCTGGGCATCACCTTCTCGCCGTCCGCCACCAGGTTCAGCAGCTTGATGAGCGAGGTCGATGCGATCCGCTTGACGATATAGCCATAGGCGCCCTGGTCGAAATTGCGCGCCATCACGTCGAAATCGAACTGGTCCGCAAGGATCACGATCCGCGCGGCCGGCGATGCTTCCAGCAGGTCCTGGGTCAGCGTCCGGTCGGGCGTCGCCAGCCCGTCCACCACCACCAGATTGCAGTCGTCGGGGTGCAGGGCCACCGCCTGCGCCACATCGTCCGGATCGGACACCAGGGCGGTGATCCGGAACCCCTGCTCCCTCAGCACGCGGTCCAGCCCTTCAAGGGCGATGGGATTGCTCCCCAGCAGTGTAACCCGAATGTCCGATATCATGATGGTCCCCCTCGTTGCGTGGCTTAACCCCTCAAGTCACGTTGCATGTTCCAACCGGGTCGCACCCTATACTCAGGCTGCCTCCCTCGCCGTCCGAATTCGCAGACGATGTAACCGGAAAGTCAGTCAACAGCAGTCATTATGCATTAAAGCACGTTAACCTGCGCAAGGCACAAAATGGTTACTACGTCGGTAATTAGAAGTCACCATTAACATCTTGCCAAAAATGGGACTCGCAACAACTTGGACAATTTCAGGAATAAAATCACATTCATTATCTCGCGCTCGAATAACATGTAAAAATCTCTATGTACGCCCCTGGGATGATGTCCCGATGATCGGGGCGACACGGGGCCTAGCTTCGGGAATGTTGCACCTGCTGCCGAATGAGCCCGCATCAACGGGCGGCAGTTTTTGGAACAGTCATCCACGAAGGGGTGCGTCGATGAAGATCCTCATCACCGGCAATATGGGCTATGTCGGGCCCGCGGTGGTCCGTCACTTGCGTAGCCGGTTTCCTGACGCCGTCATCGACGGCTTCGACGCGGGCTTTTTCGCGCACTGCCTGACGACGCGGACCGGCCTGCCGGAACGCGACCTGAACCGCCAGAGCTTCGGCGATGCGCGCGCGCTGCGGGCCGGCGACCTGCAGGGCTATGACGCGGTGGTCATCCTGGCGGCGGTGTCGAACGACCCGATGGGAGAGCGGTTCGCCGGCGTCACCGATGCCATCAACCGCGAGGCGGCGGTGTCGCTCGCCCGGGCGGCCTCCGATGCCGGCGTGCGCAACGTCGTCTTCGCCTCCAGCTGCAGCGTGTACGGCATTGCCCAGGGCGGGCCGCGGCGCGAGGATGATCCGGTCAACCCGATCACCGCCTATGCCGCCTCCAAGATCGGCACCGAACAGGCGCTGGCCACGATCGGCGGCGACACCGTCATCACCAGCCTGCGCTTCGCCACCGCCTGCGGCATGTCGGCGCGCCTTCGCCTCGACCTCGTCCTCAACGATTTCGTCGCCAGCGCCCTCGCCACCGGCCGCATCACCATCCTTTCCGACGGCACCCCCTGGCGCCCGCTGATCGACGTGGCTGACATGGCGCGCGCGATCGAATGGGCCGCGACGCGCACCGCCGATCATGGCGGCCGCAACCTCGTCGTCAATGCCGGGGCCACCACCGCCAATTACCAGGTCCGCGATCTGGCGCAGGCGGTGGGTCGTCTCGTCCCCGGTTGCACCGTGTCCATCAACCATGATGCACCGGTCGACTCCCGCTCCTACCAGGTCGATTTCAGCCGCTTTGCGCAACTGGCGCCGGCGCACCGTCCGCAATTGTCGCTCGATGACTCCATCCAGGGCCTGATCGCCGGCCTGCAGGGGATCGACTTCGCCGACCCGGATTTCCGCACCTCCTCGCTGATCCGGCTTCAGGTCCTGAAAGGCCTGATCGCCGATGGCTTCCTCAGCGAAGACCTGCACTGGTCAAAGCCGGACGCCACCCATTGGACGCCCGAGATCGAGGAGGCGGCATGATGAAGGCTGTTCTGCTGGCCGGCGGCTTCGGCACCCGCCTTGCCGAGGAAACCACCGTCACTCCCAAGCCGATGGTGGAGATCGGCGGCAAGCCGATCATGTGGCACATCATGAAGATCTATGCCCATTACGGCATCACCGATTTCGTGGTGCTGGGTGGCTACAAGGTCGATTATATCCGCAGCTACTTCCTGAACTATCAGGCGCGCAACTGCGACATGGTGGTCAATCTGGGCACCGGTGCCGTCGAATGGCTGAGCTGCGCGACCGAGGACTGGCGCGTCACCATTCTCGATACCGGTCTGGATTCGATGACCGGCGGCCGTCTGCGCCGTGCCCGTCATCTGCTTCAGGACGGGCCCTTCTGCCTGACCTATGGCGACGGCGTCAGCGACGTCGATATTCCCGCGCTGGTCCAGCAGCACAAGGACAGCGGCGCCTGGTGCACGCTGACCGCGGTGTCGCAACCGGGTCGCTACGGCGCGCTGCGTATCGATGGCGGCACGCAGGTGCAGGGCTTCAGCGAGAAGGGCAAGTCGGACGGGGGCATGATCAATGGCGGCTTCTTCGTCTGCTCGCCCGAGATGCTCGACCTGATCGACAATGACGACACGGTGCTGGAAAACGAGCCGATGGACCGGCTGATCGCCGCCGGCCGGCTCGGCGCCTATCGTCATGACGGCTTCTGGCAGAGCATGGACACGCTCCGTGATAAGCATCTGCTCGAAAGCCTGTGGCAGGGGGGCAGCCCGCCCTGGAAGGTCTGGCACGACACCGCGCCCGCCAGCATCACCCCGCTGAGGCGCACGGCATGATCCTGGTCGACACCGCGCTCGCCGCGCGCGAAGCGGCCGGCAACCCGATCCGCGTCGGCATCGTCGGCGCCGGCTTTCAGGGTGCCGCCATCGTCCGCCAAATCGTGCGATCCACCAAGGGGATGCGCGTCGTCGCGGTCGCCAACCGCAACCTTGCGCCCGCGGTCGCCGCGGTCGAGGTGCTCGGCATCGCACCTCTGGTCTGCGACGACCGCCCCGCGATCGAACGTGCGATTGCCACCGGCCGCATCGCGGTCACCGACGATGCGGTGGGGCTTGCACAGGCGGACGGCATCGATGTCGTGGTCGAGGTGACGGGCTCGGTCGACTATGCCGCCACCGTCGTTCTCGCCGCGATCGAGGCGGGCAAGCACGTCGTGCAGATGAACGCCGAACTGGACGGCACCGTCGGCCCGGTGCTCAAGGCGCGCGCCGATGCGGCCGGCGTCATCTACACCTTTTCCGACGGCGATCAGCCGGGGGTGCAGATGAACCTCGTCCGCTTCGTCCGCGGCCTCGGGGTCACGCCCGTCCTGTGCGGCAATATCAAGGGGTTGCAGGACCCGTATCGCAATCCAACCACCCAGGCCGGCTTTGCCGAGAAATGGGGGCAGAAGCCCGCCATGGTCGCCTCCTTCGCCGATGGCACCAAGATCTCGTATGAGCAGGCGGTGGTCGCCAACGGCACCGGCTTTCGCGTCGCGCAGCGCGGCATGGTCGGCCCCGACCCCACGAACCGCGATCCCACCGTGCCGCTGCAACCGCTGGAGGACATCATCGCGCCGCTGGCCGATGCGCTCGACACGCATGGGCCCGGCCTGGTCGATTATGTCGTCGGCGCCCGCCCCGGCCCCGGCGTCTTCGTGCTGGGCACGCATGACGACCCGCGCCAGCAGCACTTCCTCAACCTCTACAAGCTCGGCGCCGGCCCATATTACCTGTTCTACACCCCCTATCATCTCTGCCATTTCGAGGTGCCGACCTCGATCGCGCGCGCCGCGCTGTTCGGCGACGCCGTACTCGCCCCCTCGGGCGGGCCACAGGTCGGCGTGGTCGCCGCCGCCAAGAAGGACCTCCATCCCGGCGACCGCATCGCCGAGTTCGGCGGCTATGAATGCTACGGCGTGGCGGAGAATTATCCGGTGATCGAACAGGACCGCCTCCTGCCGCTCGGCCTCGCGCTCGACTGCACCGTCACCCGCTTCGTCGCCCGGGACAGCATCCTAACCTACGCCGATGTCGCCATCCCCGAAGGCCGCCTCGTCGATCGCCTCTACGCCGAACAGGCCGCCCTGTTCTCCACCAGGAGCCTAGCCGCATGAAATTCCACAAGACCGATCTTCAGGACGCCCTGCTGATCGAACTGGAGGAGCGCGGCGACGAACGCGGCTTCTTTGCCCGGTCGATGTGCCAAGACGAGTTCACCGCCGCCGGCATGATCCCGGCCTATGTGCAGCAGAACGTGTCGATGTCCGCACACAAGGGCACGGTGCGCGGCATGCATTTCCAGCGCGCCCCGCATAGCGAGGCCAAGCTGATCCGCTGCGTGCGCGGCGCGATCCTGGACGTGATCGTCGATCTGCGCCCCGCCTCGCCCAGCTATATGCGCTCCGAGGCCTTTCTGCTCGACGATCGCGACCGGCGCCAGCTCTACGTGCCGCCGGGCTTCGCGCACGGCTTCCAGACGCTGACCGACGATGTCGAGGTGACCTATCTGGTCTCCGCCCTGTATACGCCGTCATCGGAAGGCGGGCTTCGCCACGACGATCCCGAACTCGGCATCGCATGGCCGCTCGTCGCCACCGTCGTCTCGCCCAAGGATGCCGCCTGGCCGCTGATCGACCGCGCCGCGCTGCCGGCACTCTGACGCAGATGGCCGATGTCGATGCGGTGGTGGTGGGCGCAGGCGTCATCGGCCTCGCCGTCGCCCGGCGGCTCGCCACCGCCGGCCTGTCCACGATCATCGTGGAGGGGGACGCCGTGATCGGCAATGGCACCAGCTCGCGCAACAGCGAGGTGATCCATGCCGGCCTCTATTACGGCGCGACGCCCCGCAAGCGGGCCATGTGCATCGCCGGGCGCGAACATCTCTACGCCTATGCGCAGACGCGCGGTGTCGCCCATCGCCGCATCGGCAAGCTGATCGTCGCGTTCGAGGCTGCCGAGCTTGCCACCCTGTCGCGCATCATGGACGATGCGCGCGCCGCCGGCGTTGATGATCTGGTGGCGCTCACCGGCGCGGACGCGCGCGCGCTCGAACCCGAACTGCGCTGCGCCGGAGCCCTGCTGTCGCCATCGACCGGGATCATCGACAGCCACGGCCTGATGCAGGCGCTGCTCGCCGATGCGGAGGATGCCGGCGCCGTCCTCGCCTGCCGCACGCGCGTGTCGGGGCTGGTGCCGGGGTGCCGCGGCTGGACCGTCATGGTGGACGGCGAGCCCGCGCTGACCGCCACCCGCATCGTCAACGCCGCCGGCCTGGGTGCCGCCGCGCTCGCCGCGGCGACCGAAGGGTTGGAATACGTCCCAACGCTCCGCTACGCGCGCGGCCATTATTTCACCTATGCCGGCCGGGTGCCCTTCTCGCGCCTCATCTATCCGGTGCCCGTGCCCGGCGGCCTCGGCACGCACCTCACCCTCGACCTGTCGGGCAACGCCCGCTTCGGCCCCGACGTCGAATGGATCGACACCATCGACTACCACGTCGACCCCGCCCGCGGCGACAGCTTTCGCGCGGCCGCCGCCCGCATCTGGCCCGCGCTCGACCCCAGCCGGATCGCCCCCGGCTATGCCGGCATCCGCCCCAAGCTCGGCGGCCCTGGCGACCCCGCCGCCGACTTCGCGATCGACGGTCCTGCCGAACATGGCCTCGCCGGTCTGGTCAACCTCTACGGCATCGAGTCCCCCGGCCTCACCGCCTCGCTCGCCATCGCCGACGACGTCGCCCTCCGCATCGTCTGAGGCACTGGCCGCCGATCGGCTGCACCGGGTACGTATCGGGGCAATGTATCGGGAAAAGGTCGGCTCGCGCCGGGCGCAAGGAAATTCCGGCACGGCGACGGGGGCCGCCGGGGGTGGGTCGGGGCCGCCGCCGTGCGCGTTTCGGAAGGTAGCCTTGGCGGCCCGCCCTGCCTCTGTCGGGCCATGCGGCACGGGGCAGCCGATCGCCCCGCCGCCCCCATCCTACGCTTTTGGCAGGCCAGCCCAATCGCCAGCACGGTGGTCATACCTCTGCCCCCGAACACTCCTTCCGAGATGGCGGCCCGCCGGAATTGCCGATCGCAAGCGCGCCTGTCCCGATTATCTTCAAGGGACCAACATCATGCAGGGAGGATCGCCATGTCCGTGAGCCACCGGCCTTTGCCCGTCCGCCTCTCCGATCTGCACGGCGATGCGCGACTGGCGGCGCTGCACGCCCGTGCCGCACGCGCAACGGCGGAATGGCGGCGGCGCGAGGCGCGAGCCCGCCAGTTCGGCATCTTCGCCCGGTTGCTGCCGCCCGGCTGGTAAGGGCTTATCCGTCCCGCCCCGGCAAGGGGATGGCGGTGCTGCACTTGATCTCCTCCATCGCGAACGCCGCACTCACATCGGTCAGGCGGACCCGCTCGATCAGCCGCTTGTACGCCCGGTCATAGGCCTGGATGTCGGCCACCCGTATCTTGATCAGATAATCGGTCTCGCCCGCCATCCGATAGAATTCCACCACCTCCGGCAGGTCGCGGACCGCCGCCGAAAACTCCGCCAGCCACGCCGCCGAATGCTCCGCGGTACGCACGCTGACGAACACGGTCATGCCTGCATCCAGCTTCGCCGGATCGAGCAGCGCAACGCGTGCCCGTATATAGCCCTCGTCCTCCAGCCGCTTGATCCGCCGCCAGCAGGCATTGTGCGACAGGTGCACCCGGTTGGCGACCTCCGCCACCGACAGCGTCGCATCCCGCTGCACCTCGTCGAGAATGGCGAAGTCGATCTTGTCCAGATTGGCCGTCATGACGGTAAGAATATCCCAATGATCGGGCCAAATCGAGCAAAGTTTGGGAGGTTTTTGCGGCGAAGTCGAGATACACTTCGGCGCATGCTGATGCCCCTCGCCGCGCTGCCCCCCTCCTGCCCGCTTGCCGAAACGCTGGGCGTCATCGCCACCGAACGCCCGGACGATCGCGGCTTCGTCGATGCCGCACTCGCCATCATCGACCGCGACCGGCGGCGCTGCCCGGAAACGCCGCTGCTCACGCTGCACCTGCCCGCGACGCCGGGCGTCGACCTGTATCTGAAGGACGAATCCGCCCACCCGACGGGCAGCCTCAAGCATCGCCTGGCCCGGTCGCTGTTCACCGCCGGCCTTGTTGCCGGGGTCATCCGCTGCGACACGCCGTTGGTCGAGGCGTCATCGGGCTCGACCGCGGTGTCGGAGGCCTATTTCGCCCGCCTTCTCGGCCTGCCCTTCCATGCGGTCATGCCGGTCGGCACCTCGGTGGCAAAGGTCCGCGCGATCGAGGCGCAGGGGGGCCTGTGTCACCTCGTCGCGCCCCATGCGCTCTATGCCGAGGCCGCATCGCTGGCCCGGGCGCAGGGCGGCGTCTATCTCGATCAGTTCACCAATGCCGCACGCGCGACCGACTGGCGCTGCGACAATATCGGCTCGGCCATCCTTCAGCAGATGGCGGGTGAACCCCATGCGCTCCCCGCCTGGATCGTGGCGGGCGCCGGCACCGGCGGCACCGCCGCCACCATCGGCCGCCACCTGCGCTATCGCGGCCTTTCCACCCGGCTATGCGTCGCCGATGTCGAACACAGCGCCTTTTTCGAGGGGTATCGCGACGCCGATCCCGATGCCACCGCCGATCGCCCGTCGCGGATCGAAGGGGTCGGACGCCCCCGCGTCGAACCCTCCTTCCTGCCCGGCACCGTCGACCGGATGATGAAGCTGCCCGATGCCGTCTCGATCGCGGGCATGCGTATCGCGGGCGATCTGCTCGGCCGCCGCGTCGGTCCCTCGACCGGGCTCAACTTCGTCGCCACCGCGCTGCTCGCCACCCAGATGCACGCCGCCGGCCTGCCGGGATCGATCGCCACCATCCTGTGCGATGCGGGCGACCGCTACGCCGAATGCCATCAGGACCGCGACTGGCTAGCGCGGCAGGGCCTTGCCACCGCGGTCGATACTGCCGAAATGAAGCTGCGTACCGCCCTGTTGCGGCGGCCTTGAGGAGCGTTCATGTCCCCCAATCCCCTGCTTGCCGACCACGACCTGCCCGATTTCGCCGCGATCCGCCCCGAACATCTCGTTCCCGCCGTCGCCGGTCTGATCGAACAGGGCCGCGCCGCCGCCGATGCGATTGCCGGCTCCAACATCCGTGACTTCGACAGCGTGGTTCTCGCCAGCGAGCGGGCGGGCTTTGCCCTGGCGCGCGGCTGGTCGCCCGCCGGGCATCTCCATGCCGTCGCCGACACGCCCGAATACCGCGCCGCCTATGCGCAGGCGCAGACCATGCTCGCCGAATATGGCATGGAAGCCGCGCAGGACGCCCGCCTCTATGCGGCCTATGCGCTGGTCGATGCGACGGGCCAGTCCCCCGCCGCCGAGCGTGCGGTCGAACTGGCGTTGCGCGATTTCCGCCTCGCCGGCGTCGCGCTGGAGGACGAGGCCAAGGCGCGGTACCGCCAGATCGGCGTGGAGCTGAACCAGTTGGCCACCGAGTTCAGCAACGCCGTGCTGGACGCCACGGAGGCGTGGAGCGAGCACGTCACGGACGAGGCGCTGCTGGACGGCCTGCCCGAAACCGCCAAGGCAATCCTTGCTTCCTATGCCGCGGAAAAGGGTCTGGACGGCTGGCTCGTCACCTTGCGCGAACCCAGCGTGCAGGCGGTCTTGACCCATGCCCGCGACCGCGACGTGCGCGCCCGCCTGTACCGCGCCTATGCCACCCGCGCGTCCGACCAGGCGGCCGATACCAGCTTCGACAACGGCCCCCGGATCGAGCGTATCATGGCGCTGCGTCATGAGGCGGCGCAGCTGCTCGGCTTCTCCGATGCCGCGGCGCGTTCGGTGGAGACCAAGATGACGCAGTCGGCGGACGAGGCGCTCGCCTTTCTCGCCGATCTCGCCCGCCGTGCCGGCCCGCTGGCCGAGGCCGAACTGGCCGAAGCTCGCGGGTTCGCCGCCGAGCGGTTCGGCATCGCCGAGCTGATGCCATGGGATACGGCCTTCGTTGCCGAGGCGCTGCGCCGCGAGCGCTACGGCGTCGACCGGGAGGCGATCCGCGCCTATTTCCCGCTGCCCCGCGTGATGCAGGGCACCCGCGCCTTGATCCGCCGCCTGTTCGATGTCGAACTGGTCGAGCGGGACGACGTATCGACGTGGCACGCCGATGTCCGCTTCTACGATGTGGTGGATGCCGCCGGTGCAGTCGTCGCCGGCGTTTATCTCGATCTCCACGCCCGTGCCGGCAAGCGTGGCGGCGCCTGGATGGACGTGTGCCGCCCGCGCTTCCGCGATGCCGACCGCTTCCACCGCCCGGTCGCCTATCTCACCTGCAACTTCCCGCCCGCTACCGCCGATGGCCCCGCCCTGCTCGCGCATGGCGACGTGGTGACGCTGCTCCATGAATTCGGCCACGTTCTCCATCATCTGCTGACCGAGGTCGATCTGCCCTCGATCGGGGGCATCTCGGGCGTGGAATGGGACGCGGTGGAACTGCCCAGCCAGTTCATGGAGAATTTCGCCTGGGACCGCGCCACTCTGGCGGAGCTTTCCGGCCATGTCGCCACCGGTGAGCCGCTGCCCGACGCCATGTTCGCACAGATGCTGGCGACGCGTCGTTTTCAGGCCGGGCTGTTCCTGCTGCGTCAGATCGAATTCGCCACCTTCGACCTGCGCCTCCACCGCGATTACGATCCGGCCCGGGGCGCGCGGGTCATGGAGGTGCTGGACGCCGTGCGTGCCGAGGTGGCGGTGATCGTGCCCCCCGCCTGGAACCGCTTCCCCCACGGCTTCTCGCACGTCTTCGCCGGAGGCTATGCCGCCGGCTATTACAGCTATCTCTGGGCCGAACTGCTCTCGGCGGACGCCTTCGCCGCCTTTGCCGAAGAGGGTCAGCCGGCCGGCGAACGCTTCCGTCGCGAGGTGCTCGCACGGGGTGCAAGCCGCAGCGCCAGCGACAATTTCCGCGCTTTCCGCGGCCGCGCGCCGGAGCCGGATGCGCTGCTCCGCCACCACGGCCTGGCCGCCTGATCGCGGGGCGACGGGGCAGGCGATCGACGTCTGCCCCGCTTCGCTCAGAGTCCGTTTGGAAATGCGCTGTGAGCGCATTTCCAAACGGACTCTCAGGCCCCGACGTCCAGCAACGGTCCCGTCCCGTTGAACCGCCCCGCCTGGTAATCGCGGATCGCGTCCGAAATCTCCTCGCGCGTCGTCATCACGAACGGTCCATGCGCCACCACCGGCTCGTCGATCGGATCGGCATGCCCGAACAACAGCACCGCACCCGCCGCGCTGCGCACCGTGATCACCTCGCCATCATCGGCAAAGGTCGCCAATTGCCACGGCGCCACCATGTTGTCGCCGCCGACCTCGACCGATCCCGTCACCGTGTAGAACAGCACGCTGCGCCCCCTCGGCGCCGGCAACATGATCGCCGCCCCCGCCGCCAGCCTCACCACCGCCAACATCACCCCCGTCAGTGAGCGGATCGGCCCCTCGGCCGCCCCGTACGCCCCCGACACCAGCGCCACGCTACCGCCCTCCACCGTCAGCACCGGGATCGCATCGCCCTGCAACCCGGTATAGCGCGGCGCCGTCATCTTCAGCCGCGACGGCAGGTTCACCCAAAGCTGCAATATCTCCAGCGCCCCGCCCTCGCGCTTGAACGCCGGCGGCGACACCTCCGCATGGATCAGCCCGGCCCCCGCCGTCATCCACTGCACCCCGCCCGCCTCGATCACGCTCTGGTGCCCGCCCGTATCGTGATGCGCCAGACTGCCCGACAGGATGAAGGTCACCGTCTCGAACCCGCGGTGCGGATGCGGCCCGAACGGCAATCCGCCATTATTCGGTGCATAGACCTGCGGCCCATGATGATTGAGAAACAGGAAGGGATCGACCTGTGCCAGTCCGGGTCCCGGCACCGGCCGCCGGGTGACGAGGTCGCCGATATCGTCGCGCAGCGCGGAATGGGTGGCGGTCAGGGATCGATCATGGGTCATGGGCAAACTCCTTGGGGGGGGCGGAGCTACTGCGCCGCCGACCGCGCGGTGCGCCAAGTCGTCGGCCCTGGCCTGCGCCGCCTCGCGCACCATGCGCCAGCGCGCCCGTTCGTCCTCGGCATCGGCCAGCGCCCGGTGGCGCGGCGGCCCTTCCCGGCGCACCTCGACCAGCGTCATCACGTCGTACACCGCCTGGTCGAGCGCGGGTTGCGCCAGTACCGGCGCCAGGATCGCCCGCGCCGTTTCGCCTTGCGCCTCCTCGGTATTGCGCAGCCGCAACGTGTGCCGCGGCAGGCCGGCGGCCCGCAACAGCGCGCTCAACCATTTGCCATCCCAGGACGGCGCACTTGCCAGCAGGTCATGCCCCGCCAGCACCGCCACCATCCGCTGCGCCACGACATCGTGCGCCGTACCCTCGGCGGCGAGCATCGCGCGCGAGATGTGATGGATCGCCTCGGCCTCGTCGTCCCAGTCGTCCCAGCCGGGCGCAGGCCGGATCAGATGCGCCTCGCTGTCGCCATCCTCGAACACCCATCCGACCTCGATCGGATAGCCATGCCTGTTCAGCGAGGATGCCTCGAAATCCAGAAACACCAACATGGCCGGTTCAACGCACCGGCAGGGCATTCGGCGCCGCGTCAGGCGGCGGCGGGCACCTCTGCGATCACCAGCCCGGTATTGGCGCCGCGCGCGGTGCGCCCGGCATTGATGCTGTCGACCATCAATTCATACTGATCGGCCGAATAGCCCGCCGCCAGGAACCGGCGCACCTCGTGCGGGGCCACGGTATAGCCATGGTGCCAGCTCAGCACCGCCATCCGGCGCAGCGCCTCGAGCTGCGGGTCGGCCAGCCGCGGATTGTGCCGCTCGCCGAACAGCGCACCCATGGCCATCGCCAGCCGGCCGGGCGACCGCAGCGTCGCGATCCGGTCCTTCTGGGCCAGCGCCACCACCTGCCATTCCAGCGCCGACAGGCTCGCTGCACGCGGGGCCGGCGCAGGCGCCTTTACCGGCCGCGTCACCGCCGCACGCGCCATTGCCGGGCCGCCCAGTTCGGAAAAGCCGAGATATGCCATGCCCATCACTCCCTGCACATGGCCGGCCGCACCCGCCGAGCCGCAGCCCGGCGGCGTCCGTCACGCCGACCGTTGACCAAAATCCCGAAGATGGCCCGCCGCGATCGGCTGCGACCATCTTCTATACCGGCCGGTATAAAAGCGGCTGGCGGACCCGTCAACGGCTTTCTGTACCGAACGGTATTTTTGTTGGAAAGGCCCCATGCGTCAGGCTGCGCCGATGCCCAGCTTCCGCTCCATCTCCTCCAGCGGCACGCCCTTGGTCTCCGGGAAATAGACCAGCACCACCACGAACTGCAGCGCCATCATCACGGCAAAGAACAGGAAGGGCAGACTTGCCGACATCGCCGCCACCACCGGGAAGCCCGCCGCGATCACCGCGTCCAGCCCCCAATGGGTGGAGGCCCCGACCGCGCTGCCGCGCCCGCGCACGCCGGTCGGGAACACCTCGCTGATATATACCCAGATCACCGCCCCCGTGCTCGGCGCGAAAAAGGCGATGAACCCGATCAGCGCCCACAGCACCAGATGCGCCGGCAGCATCCCGCCCATCGCCAGTCCGGCGACGCTCAGGCACACCGCCATCCCCGCCGATCCGATCAACAAGAGCGTCCGCCGCCCCAGCCGGTCGATCAGCAGCATCCCGACCACGGTGAACAGCGCATTGACCAGCCCGATGATCACCGCCTGCATATCCGCGGACAGCGATCCCCCCGCCGCCGCAAAGATGTCGTTCAGATAATAAAGCAGTGCGTTGATGCCCGACAGCTGGTTGAACCCGGCAACCAGGATCGCCAGCATGATCGGCTTGGAATGCCGCCGCCACGACAGGCGCTCGCCCCCCGGCTGTGCGGTCGCCGCCTGTTCGCCCGCCCGTTCGATGGCGTCGATCTCGCGGTCCACCTGTGCCGCGTTCATGCCGATCCGCCCCAGCGCATCGCGCGCCTCCGCTGTCGTGCCGCGTCCGACCAGCCAGCGCGGGCTGTTGGGGATGCGCAGCAACAACAGCAGGAAGACGACCGCGGGCACCGCACTCACCCCGAACTTCCACCGCCAGTCGCTCAGGCCCAGGTCCATCGACGCGATGATCGCGTTCGACACATAGGCGAGCAGGATGCCCAGGATGATGTTGAACTGGAACGCCGCGACCAGTCCGCCCCGTTTGCTGGGCGGCGCGATCTCGGAGATATAGACGGGCGCCAGCACGGACGATCCACCGACCGCCAGTCCCGCGATCACCCGGAACAGCACCAGCGATCCCCAGTCCCAGGCGAGCCCGCAGCCAAGCCCGCCAACGACGTAGAAGACCGCCAGCACGCGCAGCGTATTGCGGCTGCCGAACCGGTCGCCCGGGATCCCGGCGGTCAGCGCGCCGACCAGCGTCCCCCACAAGGCCGCTGACACGGTGATGCCCAGCCAGAAGGGATCGAGCCGGAAGGTCCGCACCATCGCCTCGGTGGTGCCGGAGATGACCGCGGTATCGAAGCCGAACAACAGGCCCGCCAGCGCCGCGGTGGCGATACAGGCGATCAGTCCGGGGTTCAGCAGCGATGGTTCGTCGGCCGAACCGCCGGTCGTTGGCGCCACCTGCATGCACTTAGTCTCCCGCTTCCACGCGCGTCCCGCCCGTGCGTCGCAGGCTTTTCTAGAGGCGGATCAGCGGCTCGGCCAGAGTGCCAGACTCGTTTCGACCAGACGGTCCAGCGCCTCGCGCGGCGCGCCCGATCCGGCCTGCACCGCCATGCCCTGCAGGATCGCATACAGATGGCTGGTCAAGCCTTCGGGGTCGATATGCGGCGGCAGGTCGCCGTCGCTGCGTGCGCGTTCGAACCGTTCCAGCAACATGCGATGGGACGAGGCGCGCCGCGCCACCACCGCCTCGCGGATCGACTCCGCCTCGGGACCGCAGGCGACGCTGCTGATCACGCCCAGACAGCCATGCGGCTCGTCGCACCGCGTCTGCGCATCCACCGCTCCGCGCAGCAGCGCTTCCGCGACGCCGCGCGCCGTCGGCTGGTCGAGAGCGGCGCGGACATAGGCCATCTTCTCGGCCTCATACAGGTCCAGCGCCTTGTGGAACAACGCTTCCTTGTTGCCGAACGCGGCATAAAGGCTGGGCTTGGTGATCCCCATCGCGCCGGTCAGGTCGGCCAGCGACGCCCCGTCATATCCCTTGCTCCAGAACACGCGCAGCGCCTTGGCCAGGGCGGCGTCGACGCAGAATTCGCGCGGCCGGCCCTTGGTCACGGTGCAGTCGGGAACGTCGGTGACAGTTTCCATAACGAGCGGTATATAAGTCTGCCCGGCGCCAAGTCCACCCACCGGCTTTTTTGCGGCGGTCGGGGGAACGCGGCGCACTCCATTCGTTCCTGCCGCGACTGCAAACGAAAACGGAGATCGGCATGAGCCTCGCATCGGCACTCGGACTGGGTGGCAAGAAGGTCCGCTACGCCATGGTCGGCCTGGGCGACATCACCCAGTCGGCGATGCTGCCCGGCGTCAAGCACACCGGCAATTCGGAGGTGACCGCGCTCGTCTCCAGCGACGCGGAAAAGCTCGCCAAGATCGGCGACGCATACGGCGTGGAGGGACGGTATCGCTACGACCAGTTCGATGCGCTGATCGCGTCGGGCACGATCGACGCGATCTATATCGGCACCCCCAACTGGCGCCATGCCGAGTTCGCGGTTCCGGCGCTGAACGCGGGCATCCACGTTCTTTGCGAAAAGCCGCTGGAGGTTTCCGCCGAACAGGCCCGCGCGATCCTGGCGGCGGAAAAGGCGGGCAAGGCGAAGTTGATGACCGCCTATCGCCTCCACTTCGAACCCGCCACGCTGGACGCCATCCGCCGCATCCGCGCGGGCGAACTGGGCGACGTCCTCGCCTTCACCTCCTGCTTCGGCCAGATGCTCGACCCCGCCAACCACCGCGCCCATCACGGTATCGAGGCGGGCCCGCTGTTCGACATGGGCGCCTATCCGATCAACGCCATCCGCTACCTGTTCGGGGCGGAGCCGGTCGAGGTCGTCTCGGCGGTCGGCACCCGTCATCCGGAGGCCGGCTTCGGCGATCTGGACGACACGATCACCGTCACCTTGCGCCTGCCCGGCGACCGCTTCGCCCAGTTCGTCGTCAGCTATTATCTGAACGGCGTCGAGACGCTGACCATCGCCGGCACCAAGGGGTCGATCACGCTCAACCCGGCCTATACCTTTGGCAAGTCGCTCGAACAGATCCGCACCATCGGTCAGGATACCGAGCATGAGGTGTTCAAGGCGACCGACCAGTTCGGCGGCGAGATGAAGTATTTCTCCGACTGCATCCTGGAGGACCGCACGCCGGAGCCGGACGGCGAGGAGGGGCTTGCCGACATTCTCGTGATCGAGGCGGTCGTGAAGGCGCTGAAATCGGGCGGCCCAGTCGCGGTCGAGCCCCTCGCCCGCAGCCGCCGCATCGACCCGGACGCACAGGAACAGCGCCTGTCCCCCGTCTCGCCCCCCGAGACGGTCAACGCCGACAGTCCGACGCGCTGACCCACCTGCCCGGCGCCGCCCCTGCGCGGCGCCGGGCTCGCTCCTATATGGCTTGGCCGAGAAGGAGTGAATGATGACCGGCGACCCGCGGACCAAGACGGCCACCCTGTACCGCATGGTCATGCCCCAACATATCTGCCCGTTCGGCATCAAGGCGCTCGACCTGCTCCGCCGCCGCGGCTTCACCGTCGAGGATCGCTGGCTGACCACCCGCGCCGAGCAGGACGCGTTCAAGGCCGAGCACGGCGTGAAGACCACGCCGCAAATCTTCATCGATGGCCGGCGGATCGGCGGCTATGACGATCTGCGCCGCCACTTCGCCCTGAAGGTCCGCGATCCCCAGGCGACGAGCTACACCCCGGTCATCGCGGTGTTCGCGGTCGCCGCGCTCATCGCGCTGGCGATCAACATGCTCACCGCCACCCCGCTGATCGGCCTCGTCGGGGCCGGTCGCTTCATTGCGGCGTCGATGATGCTGCTCGCCATGCTGAAGCTGCAGGATATCGAGCGGTTCGCGACCATGTTCATCGGCTACGACCTGCTCGCCCGCCGCTACCTGCCCTATGCCCATGCCTATCCGTTTCTGGAATTGGGCGCGGGCGCGCTGATGCTCGCCGGGGTGCTGCCGCTCGTCTCGATCCCCGTCGCCCTCGTCATTGGCGGCATCGGCGCCGTCTCGGTGTTCCGGGCGGTCTATATCGAGCGCCGCACGCTGAAATGCGCCTGTGTCGGCGGCAGCGGCAATGTGCCGCTCGGCTTCGTGTCGCTCACCGAAAACGTGATGATGGTGGTGATGGCACTGGCGATGACGTTCGCGATCTCGGGGTCTATTCCAATGAATTGAACGACTTGGCTGCCCGGCCTGTTCGATCCGCCCCAGCCGTAATATAGCCGCCGCGATACCGCCCGATTATTGGAGGAACAGATGCTCGCAATGCTGGCCCATGCCGCAGCGCTCGCTGCCGCGCAGGCGGCGGCATCTGCGCCCTGTCCCACGCCGCCGGCACCACTGCCCGCCATGCTGTCCGGCTGGCGACAGAGCGCGCCGATCGCGGCGGCGGAAAGCACGCGCGGCGTGTCGCATGCCATGTTGCCGATCGGCACCTCGGTGCGCGCCACGCTGCATCCGCTCGCCGATCTCGCCTTCACCGTGCCACCGCCGCAAAAGGCGTCTCCGCCCGCCACCCAGGGGGGCTGTTCGCCTTTGCCGTCACCCGCCCCGGCCGTTACCGCGTCGCGCTTGGCACCCCCGCCTGGGTCGATGTCGTGGCCGCGGGCCGCACCGCGACCGCCGTCGCGCACGGCCATGGCCCCGCCTGCTCGGGCATCCGCAAGATGGTGGATTTCGACCTGCGCGCCGGCCGCTACCTGCTCCAGGTCGCCGGCCATGAAGGCCCCGCGCTGACCCTGATGGTCACCCCCACGGCCTGACCCCGGGCAGTTCGTCCCTGGTCAGGTAGCGCGCCGACCGGTAATAGTCGCGCAACAACGCGGGTGGGTTCTGCGCCGGATCGGTCAGCCAGCGCGTATGCCAGGTCATGAACCACAGCCAGTCCGCCTGGGGCCCGAGGGTCGCCGGGTCCGGGATCGGCCCGTTCTCGTGCAGACAGATCGGCACGCTGGTCCCGACGATCGCCTTCACCTGCCCGAACATCGGCGCCAGATTGCCGTGATCGTCGACATAAAGGTCGGCGCCCGCCACGTCGACGCAGTCGCGCCCCGGATAATAGGCGGCATCGACATTCTGCCCGGCCCAGCCCAGCACCCAGATCAGATTGTCCAGCTTCCGCTCGGTCGTGAAATACCGGTACATCAGCCGCCACAGCGCCTTGAACCCATCCGGCCCATGCTGCCCCCACCAGAACCAGGTGCCGCTGAACTCGTGAAAGGGCCGCCACAGCACCGGCACACGCGCATCGCGCAGTTGCGTCAACAGATCGGCGACGCCGGCCATCTGGGCCATCATCGCCCGGTTCTGCGGCGTGCCCGCGACCAGCGCCTGCCCGACGTCGAACGCCTTTTTGGAGTTCTCATAGCCCGTGCCGATATCCGGCGCGCCCCAATGCCAGCAGATCGACACGATCCCGCCGGCCTTGTGCCAGGCCAGTGCCCGCGCATTGGTCGCCGCCTGATCCTCCGGGTCCATATAGTCGAACCCCAGCAGCGCCGGCGCCTTGCCGGTCACCCGCCGGATATGGTTCAGCTCCAGCCCCGCCCCGGCCGATTTGAAATTCTGCTCCTGCTGTCCGGTCAGCGTTTTGGTGCCATAGATCGACCATAGCCATGCATAGAGCGCCCGCGCCTCCGCCGACGCCGCCGGATTGCTCAGCGACCGCGCTGCAGCCTGCGCCCATGCCCGTCCGGTCGCCAGTCCCGACGCCGCGACGATCGCCGCCGCCCCCGCCAGCGTCGCGCGCCGGCTCATTCCATCCCGCTGTTGCATTGTCATGGTCATCCTCTGCCAGAACGCTATGCTTGCCCGAACATAGCATTAAAGAAAATTGTCTTATTTGGGGGTCGTGATGCGGTTCATGATGATGGCGGTGGGACTTGGCTTGGTTGCGGCGTCCGCCTTTACGCAGGCGCCGCCACTCGCCATCACCCGGATCGCGGACACACCCGCCACCTTGCGCGCGCTGCCGATGCAAGTCGGTGGCCGCACCGTGCAGGATGGTACGCAACTGCTCAGGCAGTGGCCCGGCACCTATTTCGAAAGCGCCTTTCATGGCCCCGCCATCGCCTTCGCGGTTGGCAAGGGTCGCGTCCACCTCACCGCGCGCGTGGACAACGGCACTCCGGCGTCGCTGGTCGAGCCCAAGCCCGGCCTCTACCGCATCGCCGGCCTGACACCGGGCAACCACCGCCTGCGCATCGACGTGGTCAGCGAAAGCCAGGCGGAGGCGACCGCCTTTGGCGGCATCTTCGCGCCCGCCGGCACCACGGCCCGGCCGTTGCGCGCGCGCGCCCGCCGCATCGAATTCATTGGGGACTCGCATACCGTCGGCTATGGCAACACCGCCACCTCGAACACCTGTACGCAGGATCAGGTCTGGTCGACCACCGACACTGCCCGGGGCCTGCCGGGCCTGCTTGGTGCGCGCTACGATGCCGATTACCGGGTCAACGCGATCTCCGGCCGCGGCATCGTGCGCAATTACGACGGCTTCGCCGCCGACACCCTGCCCCAGGCCTATCCTTATGCGACGCTCGACCACGCGCATCCCGCCGACGATCGCGGCTGGTCGCCGCAGGTGATCGTCATCGCGCTCGGCACCAACGACTTTTCCACCCCGCTGCGCCCGGCGGAACGATGGAAGACGCGGGACGCTCTCCACGCGGATTATCAGCAGACCTATATCCGCTTCGTGCAGACGCTGCGCGCCCGCCATCCCGCGGCACGCATCATCCTCTGGTCTACCGACCTCGCGGATGGCGAGATCGCAGCGCAGGTCGCGCAGGTCCATGCCCGCCTGCGCGCGGCCGGCGACACCCGCCTGTCCTACGTTTCCGTGCACAAGCTGGGCTTCACCGGCTGCCACGCCCATCCCGATACTGCGGACGATGCCGCCATCGCCGATGCCGTTGCCAGGGCGATCGATGCGGACCCGACCGCCTGGAAGGGGTGACACCCCCCGCCCCGAACCCCATCTCCCGTCCATGCAGATCTTCACCATCGGCTATGAGGGCGCCACCCAGGCGGACCTGATCGCCGCCCTCCAGTCCGCCGGCGTCACGCTTCTGGCCGATGTCCGCGCCGTGCCGCTGTCGCGCCGCCCCGGCTTTTCCAAGAACATCCTGGCGAACGGCCTGCGCGAGGCCGGCATCGACTATATCGGGCTGAAGGCGCTCGGCACCCCGCCCGAGGGGCGCGAGGCGGCACGCAAGCTCGACCATGCCCGCCTCGCCACCATCTATGCCGGCCAGCTCGAACTGCCGGAGGCGATCTTTCAGGGCGCGCAGCTTCGCGATCTGGCGCAGGAGCGGCCCACCGCGCTGCTCTGCTTCGAGCGGCAACCCCATGGCTGCCACCGCTCGCTGCTGGTGGAGGCGGTGATGCCCGACGCCACCGTCACCCATCTGTTTCCATAAGGGATCGCGGATCCCCGTCGCCGTGTTGTAGCCGCTGGTAAAGGCAACCGGGATAGCACAGCATGACCAAACTCGACGGGGCAAGCGCGATCGTCACCGGCGCCAGTTCGGGCATCGGCTTTGCCGTGGCGCGCCATCTCGCCGCCTGCGGGGCGAAGGTCGCGGTCAACTATCACGGCGACGCGGAGTCCGCCGAGGCTCTGGTGGCGGAGATCGAACAGGCCGGTGGCGAGGCTTTCGCGCACCGGGCCGACGTCGCGGTGGAGGAGGAGGTGACGGCGATGTTCGACCGCACCGTCGAACGCTTCGGCCGCGTCGATATCCTTGTCGCCAATGCCGGCATCCAGAAGGACGCGACAATCGGCGAGATGACGCTGGCCGACTGGAACGCGGTGATCTCGCTCAACCTGACCGGCCAGTTCCTGTGCAGTCGCGAGGCGATCCGCCGCTTCCGATCGCAGGACCGCGCCGCTGCCCCGACCCGCGCGGCCGGCGCCATCGTATCGATGAGTTCGGTGCACGACATCATCCCCTGGGCTGGCCACGTCAATTATGCCGCGACCAAGGGCGGGGTCGCCATGCTGATGAAGTCGCTGGCGCAGGAGGTCGCGCCCGAGAGTATTCGCGTCAACGCCATCTCGCCCGGCGCCATCCGCACCCCGATCAACCGCGAGGCATGGGAGGAAAAGGAGGCGCTGGAAAAGCTGCTCCGCCTCATCCCCTATGGCCGCATCGGCGAGCCGGAGGATGTCGCCCGCGCCGTCGCCTGGCTCGTCTCGGACGAAGCCGACTATATCACCGGCACCACCCTCTATGTCGATGGCGGCATGACGCTCTATCCCGGCTTCAGCGACAACGGATAGAGCGGGGGCGATGCAGGCGCGGCTGCGGTCAGCGCGGCCGCATCGGCATCCGCCGCAGCCACACCGGCACCTTGATCCGCTCACGCGCCCAGGTCAGCAGCCCGGCCGCGACGATGATCGCGATGCCGACGAAAGTCGCCTCGTCCACCGACTGCCCGAACAGCCAGTAGCTCAGGCCCACGGCCCAGATCATCTGGCTATATTGCGGCGGCGCGATCCGGCTGGCGGGCGAGGCTTGCGCGGCGAACATCAGCAGCACATTGCCCAGCGCCGCGAGCAGGCCATAGCTCGCCATGAACGCCATCTGCCTTGGCGTGGGCATGGCGAGGCCGGGGATCATCAGCAACCCGTTCAGCACCAGCGGCCCGATCAACCCGGCCCCGTAGAGCGCGATCCGCTTCTCGCCCGGCCCCGCAACCCGGAACATCACGATCGCGATCGCCGCGGTGACGCCCGCCGACAGCGCCGCCAGATGCCCCAGATGGAGCGCGCGAAAGCCGGGCCGCAGCACCACCAGCACGCCCGCGAACCCCAGCACCACCGCGCCCCAGCGCCAGACGCCTACCTCCTCCTTTAGCAGTACCACCGACAGGATCGTGACAAAGATCGGCATCAGGAAGATCAGCGAGAACGCCTCCGGCATCGGCAGGCGCGTGAATGCCACCACGCTCGACACCGCGCAGATGCCCGACGCCACCGCCCGCACGAACCACGGCCCCGGCCGGCTGGATCGCACCAGATCGCTCCACCGCTCCCCCTTGCGCCGTGCGAACGGCACCGCGGCAAAGCCCAGCACCGCGCCGGTAAATGCAAGCTGGAACGGATTGATCGTCCCTTCCAACAGCTTGATCGACGCATCGCTCAGCGCAAAGGCGCTGTACGACAAAAAGGCCAGCAGCACGCCATGTTGCAGCATGGTTGGAAATTCCTTGGACGGGGTATCATCGAATGGGCGTCAGCCGCGCCGACATGATGTGCCAGCGCAACTGTTCGGCGGTCGCACCGGGGACATCGTTCACGCGGCGCAGCACGTAGCGTCCGGCAAAGCGTTGGCGCAAGCCGCTTTTCAATCGTGCCTCGACCCGCACCGGCACCGTGACGAACACCGATCCGGCAGCGGCATCGCCGTTCACCGGCGGGGCGGTGAATACCCGCGTATCCGCCGTCTGCGTGAACCCACGCGTAAAGCCGGCCAACGTCTTGCCGCTTGCGCGGCCATTGTCGCTCCACAACCGGTAGGCGCGGGCGAAATCCCTGTGGGCGATCGCCGCATAATACCGCTCGATCACCGCCCTTGCGGCCGCCGGCGTCTTCTCCGCCGGCGCGACCGAAGCGGCCGCCAGCATCGTCGTCACCGCAAACAGCATCCGTACCTCCATCATCGCTGCCGCTCCAACGCGCCGTCGCAGTGGAAGTCCCCGGCCGTCTCTGCCAAGACGATCGCGCAACAACGGAGTGTGGGACGATGGCAGGTATCGGCGGTTCGACGGCGGCAGCGGAACTGGGCGCCTTGCACCCCTGGGCGACCGCTGCCCCCGCCATCACCCGCGACGAACGCCGCGCCCGTATCGACCGCGCCCGCACGCTGATGGCCGGGGCCGGGGCCGACATGCTGATCGTCGGTGCGGGCGCCAGCCTGCGCTATTTTGCCGGCCTCGCCTGGGGCGCGACCGAGCGGCTCGTCGCGATGCTGCTGCCGATCGCGGGCGACCCGATCTTCATCTGCCCCGCCTTCGAACTCGGCTCGTTCGAAGCGGGCATCGGCATCAATGGCGATGTCCGTTTGTGGGAAGAGGATGAACGTCCCTCCGCTCTGGTCGCCGACGCCCTGCGCGCCGCGAACGCCACTACCCTCGCCATCGACCCCGCCCTCGCCTTTCTCTTCGTCGACCGCATCCGCCGCGACGCCCCCCACGTCGCTCTGATCGACGCCAGCCCCGTCATCGACGGCTGCCGCATGATCAAATCCCCCGCCGAACTGGCCCTCCTGTCCCAGGCCAAGGCGATGACGCTGGAGGTGCACCGCCGCACCGCACGCATCCTCGATGAAGGCATCCGCGCGTCGGAAGTCATCCGCTTCATCGACGCCGCCCACCGCGCGCTCGGCTCGACCGGCAGCACCTTTTGCGCCGTCCAATTCGGCCGCTCCACCGCCTTCCCCCACGGACTGCCCCAGGACGACATCCTGCGCGACGGCGACCTCGTGCTGGTCGACACCGGCTGCCTTGCCGATGGCTATCATTCGGACATCACCCGCACCTACGCGTTCGGCGACGTCGGCGACGACATCCGCGCCATCTGGACCATCGAACACGAGGCACAGGCCGCCGCCTTCGACGCGGTCCGCCCCGGTGAGCCCTGCGAAGCGGTGGACGCCGCCGCACGCCGCGTGCTGGAACGGGCCGGCCTCGGCCCCGACTACCGCCTGCCCGGCCTGCCGCACCGTACCGGCCACGGCATCGGCCTCAGCATCCACGAACCCGCCTATCTGGTGCGCGGCGACACCACCCCGCTGGCGCCCGGTATGTGCTTTTCGAACGAGCCTATGATCGTCGTCCCGGACCGCTTCGGCGTTCGTCTGGAAGATCATTTCCACGTCACCGAAACCGGCGCCGCCTGGTTCACCGCGCCCCAGCCCGCGATCGACGATCTCGGCTGATATTTTCACGCGAAGGCGCGAAGACGCGAAGAAGAAGGTTTGTTCGCGCGGAGACGCGGAGACGCGGAGGTGTTGCGTCGGCCGCGCCCGCGTGCGCCCCTTCCGATCGGGAGACAAGCCGTCACCCGTTGGTGAGGAATGAGCCTTCGGCTCGGTGCTACTCTCCGCGCCTCCGCGCCTTCGCGTGAAAATCAGACCACGCTGAACCCCGCCCAGAACGGATCCTCGCGATCGATCCAGATCGTATTGAACCCGGTCGAAATTGCCGATCCCTCGATGGACGGAATGATCGCCTCCCGGTCCCCCAGGGAGGTCGCCGCCTCTACCCGCCCGGTAAACCGGCTGCGGATATAGCTTTCATGAACGAAGCGGTCGCCAACCTGCAGCCGCCCCTTCACCGTCAGATGGGCGAGCCGTGCCGACGTTCCGGTGCCGCAAGGGGAACGGTCGATCGCACGCTCACCATAAAACACGGCATTGCGGCCATCCGCCCCGTCGCTGGAGGGCACATCCGCCCACAGCACATGGCTGACCCCGCGGATCGAGGGCTCCAGCGGATGCACCGGCTCGAACTTGGCGCGCACCAGCTCGCGGATCGTGCGGCTCAACTCCACCAGCCGCGACGCACCCAGATCGTCCAGCGACGTGTACGCCCCCTGCGGCTCCACGATCGCATAATAATTGCCGCCATAGGCGACATCGACGCTGAGTGGCCCGAAGCCCGGCACGTCGATGGCGATCCCCTCCGCCGCCAGATAGGCGGGGACGTTGCGGATACGCACCGAGGTGACCTTGGGTCCTGCCACCGCATAGTCGATGTCGATCACCCCCGCCGGCACCTCCACCCGCAATCGCCCCGGCTCGCGCGGGGTGATCAGGCCATGTTCCAGCCCGAAGGTGATCATCCCGATCGTGCCGTGCCCGCACATCGGCAGGCATCCGCTCGTCTCGATGAACAGGATCGCGGCATCGCTGTCGGGCAGGCAGGGCGGGTAGAGGAACCCGCCCGACATCATGTCATGCCCGCGCGGCTCGAAGCACAGCCCGGTGCGGATCCAGTCGAACCGCTCCAGGAAATCCAGCCGCCGCTCCGCCATGGAGGCGCCGCGCAGCAGCGGCGCCCCTCCCGCCACCAGACGTACCGGGTTACCCGCGGTATGCCCGTCGATGCAGAAGAAGGTGTGGCGCATCGTGGCCGTCAGGCGCCGGCCAGCGTCGGCCGCGTCGCCGCCGCCTTTTCCACCATCGCGATCACTTCGGCCCGGCGGTCGCCTTCCAGCGGCAGGCGCGGCATGCGCACCCGCTCCGAACCACGGCCCATGATCTGCTCGGCCAGCTTGATCGACTGCACCAGATCATGCTCGGCATCCAGGTGGAGCAGCGGCATGAACCAGCGATAGATCTCGCGTGCCGCGGTCCAGTCGCCGCGATCCACCGCCGCGACCAGCGCGACGGATTCCTGCGGAAACGCGCTCGTCAGGCCCGAGACCCAGCCGGTCGCGCCCAGCAGCAATCCTTCCAGCGCCACATCGTCCAGTCCCGCCATCAGCGTGTAACGGTCGCCATAGCGGTTGAACACGTCGGTGAAACGGCGCGGATCGGGCGCGCTTTCCTTTACCGCGACCACACCCGGCACGTCGACCAGCGCGTCCAGCGTCTCCCAGTCGAACGACACACGATAGGCCGGCGGGTTGTTGTAGAGCATGATCGGCAGGCCCGTCGCCTCCGCCACCGCGCGGCAATGCGCGACCAGCTCAGCGGGCTTGGGCACATAGACCATCGCCGGCAGCAGCATCAGCGCGTCGACGCCGATCGCCTCCGCATCGCGGGCGAACGCCACCGCCCGTGCCGTGGTCAACTCCGATACGCCCGCGACCAGCGGCACGCGGCCGTTCACCGCTTCCTTGGCGCCCTTCAGCACCGCGCGCTTTTCGTCCGGTTCCAGCGAGTTGTTCTCGCCACAGGTGCCTAGGATGATCAGGCCGGTCACCCCGTCGTCCACCAGCGCGCTCTGCACGCCCTGCGTGGCGTCGTGATCGATGTCCAGCGCTTCGGTGAACTGGGTGGTGGCGGCCGGATAAACGCCGTGCCAAAGCTTAGGTGATGCGTTCACGTCTTACTCCTTGAATGACGTCCGTATACGGTATAACCCACGGTATGCGCAACCATTCTGTTGAAGCACCCCGTACGATTCTGGTCATTGGCGGCGGCGTGATCGGCCTTAGCTGCGCCCTGGCATTACAACGGCTTGGCTCCGCGGTGACGTTGATCGAGGCTTCGTCCGAAGCACGCGCCGCATCATGGGGCAACGCCGGCCATATCGCCACCGAGCAGACCGAACCCATCGCCTCGCCGCGCATGGTACGCACCGCGGCGAAGCGCCTGTTCCTGCGCGGCGGCGCGCTGGCGCTTCCCCCCGGCCAGATCGCGCATTGGCTGCCCTTCGCGCTCCGCCTCGCCCGCGCCGCCTCACCCGCGCGCTTCGCACGGGGTCGCACCGCGCTGTCGGGGTTGCTTGCAGAGGCGATGCCCGCATGGCGCCGCTACGTCGATGTGATCGGCACCCCCGATCTGCTGCGCGAAGACGGCCATATCGTCGTCTGGGAAACGCCCGAAACCGCCGCCGCCGGCCTCGCCGCCTGGCGGGCCGCCGATATCGGCACCACCCGGTTCGCGCCGCTCGACGGCAGCGAACTGGATGCCCTGCGCCAACGCATCGCCGCACCGCTGGCCGGCGGCATCCGCTTTACCGGCAGCGGGCAGGTCGCCGACCCCGGCCGCCTCGCCCGGACCGCGCGCGCCGCCTTCCTGTCGGCGGGGGGCAGCGAGCGGATCGCCACCGTCACCGCGGTCGACGCCGCCTCCGCGACGCTGGCGGACGGCACCCGCCTGACCGCCGACCGCGTGGTTCTCGCCGCCGGTACCGGCTCGGCGGCGCTGCTCCGCCCGCATGGCCTCAAGGTGCCGATCATTGCCGAGCGTGGCTACCACCTCCAGTCCCCGCCCGGCGTCGATTGGCCGGCGGACCTGCCCCCGGTGGTATTCGAGGATCGGTCGATGATCGTCACCCGCTTCGAAAGCGGCCTGCGCGCCGCCAGCTTCGTGGAGTTCGCCGGCGTCTCTGCCGCCCCCGATCCGCGCAAATGGGCACGGCTGCATCGTCACGCCGCCGCGCTCGGCCTGCCGATGACGGGCGCGCAACCCTGGATGGGCGCGCGGCCCACCCTGCCCGACTATCTCCCCGCGATCGGCACCGCCGCCGGCATCCTCTGCGCCTTCGGCCACAACCATCTCGGCCTGACGCTCGCCCCCATCACTGCTGAGGCGATCGCCGCGCTGGCAATGGGCGAGACCCCGCCCGTCGACCTGTCGCGCTTCACCCCCGATCGCTTTTCCCGCGGCTTGTAAATACCGCCGTCACAGCTACCTCCGGACAGCGTTTTGCTTTGCGGAGACCTTGGTGATGACCGATTACGTGCCGCCCCGCGTGTGGGAATGGAACAAGGACAATGGCGGCCGCTTCGCCAGCATCAACCGCCCCGTCGCCGGCGCCACCCACGAACAGGCGCTGCCGGTCGGGCAACATCCCCTGCAACTCTATTCGCTCGCCACGCCCAACGGCGTGAAGGTGACGATCATGCTGGAGGAATTGCTCGCGCTCGGCCATGCCGGGGCCGAATATGACGCCTGGCCGATCCGCATCAACGATGGCGACCAGTTCGGCAGCGGCTTCGTCGCGGTGAACCCCAATTCCAAGATCCCCGCGCTGATGGACCGCAGCGGTGCAGAGCCCGTCCGCCTGTTCGAATCCGGCGCGATCCTCACCTATCTTGCCGAAAAGTTCGGCGCCTTCCTGCCCGCCTCCGGTGCCGCGCGCGCCGAATGCCTGTCCTGGCTGTTCTGGCAGGTCGGCAGCGGCCCGTTCGTCGGCGGCGGCTTTGGCCATTTTTACGCCTATGCCCCGACCAAGATCGCCTATGCGATCGACCGCTTCGCCATGGAGGCCAAACGCCAACTCGACGTGCTCGACCGCCGTCTCGCCGAAACCCGCTTCCTCGCCGGTGACGACTATACCATCGCTGACATGGCCGCCTGGCCTTGGTATGGCGGCCTCGTCCTCGGCCAGCTGTACGACGCCGCCGAGTTCCTGTCGGTCGGGGACTACACTCATGTCCGCCGCTGGGCGGACGATATCGCCGCGCGCCCCGCCGTCATCCGCGGCCGCATGGTCAACCGCCTGTTCGGCGACCCTGCCGAGCAGTTGCATGAACGCCATGACGCCACCGATTTCGACACCCGCACCCAAGACAAGCTGAGCGATTGAGCCGCTAAAGGACGGCACCGGTTTGACTTATCCGGTCCCGACGCGCACGTCCGCAGTCGATGGGCCGGACCCGATGGGAGAGCGAATGCTGAAAGAAGAACGACGCGGCCCCGCACATTCGCTGATCGCGCGGGAAATCGGGATCGCGATCGTCACCGGCCAGCACCCGCCCGGCAGCACCCTGCCCGGCGAAGTGGAGATCGCTGAGCGTCGCGGCGTCTCGCGCAGCGTGGTGCGCGAGGCGATCCGAATGCTCGCCGCCAAGGGCCTCGTCCTGAGCAAGCCCAAGACCGGCACCCGCGTTCGCGAACGCCAGACCTGGAACCTGCTCGATCCCGATCTGCTCGCCTGGATGTTCGAGGGCGAGCCCCCCGCCGGCTTCGTGCGCAGCCTGTTCCAGTTGCGCATGATCGTCGAGCCCGCCGCCGCCGAACTCGCCGCGATCGGTCGCGATGCGCGCCAGTTGGGCCGCATGGGGCATGCGCTCGAAACCATGGCGCAGCACGGGCTGGGCAACGCGACCGGCCAGGCCGCCGACCAGGATTTCCACAACATCATCCTGGAGGCGACGCATAACGAACTGCTGGTCAGCCTTGCCGGCAGCATCGGCGCCGCGGTGCGCTGGACCACCCTGTTCAAGCATCGCGGCAGCCACCGCCCCCGCGATTCCATGCCGCAGCACCGCCTGCTGTTCGAGGCGATCGCCAACCGCGACACCGCCGCCGCGCGCGATGCCACGATCAAGCTGATCGATCAGGCGCACGAGGATACCGAAAGGCTGCTTTCCCACTCGGCCTGACTTGCGGGCGGCGCGCTATTGTCTTACAAATCACCCCACTCCGAAAAGGGTTTCCGATTTGTCGCCTGCTCCCCCACACGTCGTTCCTGCCGACGGCGCCTATATCGCGATCGACTGGGGCACGACCAATCGCCGCGCCTATCTGATCGCCGCTGACGGCCGCATGCTCGCCACCGAGCGGGACGACCGCGGCGTGCTGGCGATGGGCGCGGGCGACTATCCTGCCGCCATCGCCGCCATCCGTACCCGCTTCGGCGCCCTGCCGGTGATCGCCGCCGGCATGGTCGGCTCGACGCGTGGCTGGCGCGAGGCACCCTATGTCCCTGCCCCCGCCGACCTGCCCACGCTGGCGGCACAGGCGACCCGCATTGCGGAGGAGGATGTCGCCATCGTCCCCGGCGTCTCGCTCGCCACCGGTCCGCGCGCGGACGTGATGCGGGGTGAGGAGGTGCAGGTGCTGGGCGCCATCGCCGCCAGCCTCGCGCCGGCCGATGCGCTGTTCTGCCAGCCGGGCACCCACAATAAATGGGTGTTCACGAAGGGGGCGCGCATCACCGACTTCGCGACCGCAATGACCGGCGAGCTGTTCGCGCTGCTTCGCGGCCACGGCATTCTGGCCGGCATGCTCGACGGCCCCGTCGAGGACGGCCCCGCCTTTCGCGAAGGGCTCGCCCGGGGCAGCGGCGCCTGCGACCTGCCCGCCGCCCTCTTCGAGATCCGCGCCGGCGTCCTTCTCGGCCGCCGCGCTCCGGAGGACGCCGCCGCCTTTGCCAGCGGCCTGCTGATCGGCGCCGATGTCGGCGCGGTCGCCGGCATTCTCGGCGGGACCGTCCATCTTCTCGCCGGCGGTGCGCTGGGTGACCTGTACGCGATCGCGATCGCGCAGCGTGGCGGCACCGCCGTTCCCGTCGACAGCCACGCCGCCTTTCTTGCCGGTATCCATCAGATCCAGGAGCATCTTGCATGACCGACCCCGCCGCGCAGTTTGCGCAACGCTTCGCCGCGTGCCCGCTCGTCGCGATACTCCGCGGCCTGACCCCGGACGAGGCGCTGCCCGTCGCCGGTGCGCTGGTCGATGCCGGCTTCACCCTGATCGAGGTGCCGCTGAACTCGCCCGATCCGTTCACCAGCATCGAAAAGATCGTCAAGGCATACGGCGACCGTGCGATCATCGGTGCGGGCACCGTTCTGCGCACCACCCAGGTCACCGATGTCGCCAATGCCGGCGGCACCCTGATCGTGTCGCCCAATACCGACACCGCGGTGATCGAGGCGAGCGTGGCCGCCGGCCTGATCTCGCTTCCCGGCTATTTCACCCCCAGCGAGGGCTTTGCCGCAGTCGCCGCGGGCGCACATGGCCTGAAGCTTTTCCCCGCCGACGGCACGACGCCTGCCATGCTGAAGGCGCAGCGCGCCGTGCTGCCGCGTGACCTGCCGGTCCTGGCGGTCGGCGGCATCACGCCCGATACCATGGCGCAGTGGGTCGCGGCCGGCGCCAACGGCTTCGGTCTCGGCTCCAACCTCTACCGCGTCGGCAAGCCCGCCGCCGAGATCGCCACCGACGCGCAACGCTTCGTCACCGCCGTGAAGGCCGTGCTGTGACCGCGCCCATCCGTCTGGCGCTTGTCGGCATCGGCAAGATCGCGCGCGACCAGCACGTCCCCGCGATCGCCGCCAATCCCGACATCACCCTGGTCGCCTGCGTCAGTCGCAGCGGCGAAACGGTCGACGACCTGCCCAGCGTCCCCGATCTCGCCGCGCTTGCCGCCAGCGGGATCGACGTGGACGCGGTCGCGCTGTGCACCCCGCCCCAGGTCCGCTACCCCGCCGCCGCCGAGGCCATCGCCAACGGCTGGCACGTCTTCCTCGAAAAGCCCCCCGGCGCGACCCTGGCCGAGGTCGCGGCGCTTGCCGATGCGGCGGACGCCGCGGGCATCAGCCTGTTCGCAAGCTGGCATTCCCGCTACGCCCCCGGCGTCGCGCCGGCCCGCGACTGGCTGGCGGCGCGCACCATCGGCCGCGTGACGATCACCTGGCGCGAGGATGTTCGCGTCTGGCATCCGGGTCAGGCATGGATCTGGGAGGCCGGCGGCTTCGGCGTGTTCGACCCCGGCATCAACGCGCTGTCGATCGCGACGCATATCCTGCCCCGCCCCTTCCTGATCGAACGGGCGGTGCTGGATTTCCCCGCCAACCGCGACGCCCCCATCGCCGCGCGCGTCGACTTCCGTGATACCGCCGGCGCCCCCGTCGCCATGGACCTCGACTGGCGGCAGGAAGGCCCGCAAAGCTGGGACATCGTGGTCGAAACGGACCAGGGCACGCTGCGTCTCGCCAAGGGCGGGGCCGAACTCACCTTCCCGGACGGCAGCACGCCGATGAGTCACGAAGGGCTGCACGGCGAATATCCCGGCCTCTATGCCCGCTTTGCCGAAATCGTGCAGGCCGGCACCTCCGACGTCGATGTCGCCCCCTTGCGGCACGTCGCCGACGCCTTCCTGCGCGGCCGGCGGGTCACGGTGGAGGCGTTCGAGGAGTAGGAAACAGTCACCCACACCCTTCCGCGGCTCCGCCGCTCCCTCCCTCTCCCGCCGGGAGAGGGAAGGGGCCCGCCCGGCGCAGCCGGGTGGGAAGAGTGAGGGTGATTTGAGCGGAACTCACCCCAACGGCGTCACCAGCGGCCGCCCCGCAAAGAACGCCTCCAGATTATCCACCACCAGCCCCGCCATCGCGGCCCGCGTTTCCACCGTCGCGCTTGCCTGATGCGGTGCCAGCACCACCTGATCCATCTTGAGCAATGCCTCGGGCACGCATGGTTCGTCGGCGAACACGTCCAGCCCCGCCCCCGCAATCGTGCCGTCACGCAGCGCATCGACCAGCGCCGCCTCATCCACCAGCGACCCGCGCGCGACATTCACCAGCACGCCGTCGCTGCCCAGCGCACGCAGCACTCCGGCATCCACCACCCGTTCGGTTTCGCCCGTCGCCGCCGCCGCCAGGATCAGCACGTCGCTCGCCGCTGCCAGCGCCGCGATATCCGCCACATGCCGCCACGGCACATCGTCATGCACCCGCCGGCTGGCATAGATCACCTCGCCGGCAAATGGCGCCGCCCGCGCCGCAATGGCCCGTCCGATCCGCCCCAGCCCGAAGATGCCCACGGTTCGCCCGCTTGCTCGCCGGGCCAGCGGCACCGACCACCGCCCCTCCCGCACCGCCCGGTCGTTCGCGGCGATCCGTCGCTGCGCCGCCAGCATCAGCGCGATCGCCTGATCCGCGACATCGTCGGTCAGCACGTCGGGCGTCGTCGTCACCGCCACGCCGCGCGTCCGCGCCGCGCCCAGATCGACCCCGTCATAGCCCACGCCGTTGATCGCGATCAGTCCGAGCTTCGGCAGCGCCTCGATCAATGCGGCGGGGATGCGGCTCATGCCCGTTCCCACCACCGCCCGCACCTCGGCTTGGGGCTCCCGCACCACGTCGAAACGGTCGGATACCATCCGGCCCACGGTGGACTCCGGATCGGCGAGCAGCAGCACGAGGGGGCGTTGGTTCATGCCCCCAGCATAGCTACACCAGCCGCGCCTTCAACAAGGGGCGCAGCAGGTAGTTCAGCACGCTGCGCTTGCCGCTCAGGATATCCACCTCCGCCACCATGCCCGGAATGATCGGCAACACCTCGCTCCCCCGGCGCAATTGGCTGCCGTCCGTGCGGATCAGCACCTTGTAATAGGGCTCCTTGCCGTGCGGCGTGTCTTCCTCGATCGTATCGGCGCTGATCTGTTCCACCTTGCCGGCCAGATCGCCGTAGATGGTATAGTCATATGCGGTCAGCTTCACCTTGGCCGACATGCCCGGCACCAGGAACGCCACGTCGCGCGGCTTCACCTTGGCCTCCACCAGCAACCGGTCCTCGATCGGCACCACCTCCATGATCGGCTCGGCCGGCTGGATCACGCCGCCGCGCGTGGTGATCAGGATCTTGTTCACCCGGCCCGTCACCGGCGACAGGATCTGCGTCCGGCGCAACTGATCCTGCCGCTGCGCCACGATCGGCTCCAGCGGGCTCAGCTCGGCCTTTCTTTGCGACAATTCGGTGTAGGCTTCCTGCGCATAGCTGCTTTTCACCTCGATCAGCTTGCCGTTCAGCGTCGCGATCTCCTGCCCCAGCTTCAGCGCCTCCATCTCGCTCACCACCTGCCTGGCGACGAGCGGCCGGATCAGCGCCAACTGGTTCTGCGCGATGCCGATCTGCTTGCCGATCGAGGCGACGCTTTCGCGCAGCTTCTCGCGCCGCGACTGGAACAGCGCCATTTCCGACCGCTGTATGGATGGTTCGATTCCAGTCGGAAACGCCACCGTGCCGCGCCCCAGCACCTCTGCCTCCAGCCGCGCGATCGATGCGCGCAAACCTGCCGCCTGGTTCGAGGATTCGGCGAACGATGTCTCGAACCGTGTCGGGTCCAACCGGACGAGCGGCTGGCCGGCGCGGACTAGATCGCCCTCCTTGACCAGCAATTCGCCCAGAATGCCGCCCTCAAGGCTCTGGATCTTCTGGATGCGGCTATAGGGCACCACGCGCCCGTCGCCGCGCGTCACCACGTCGAGCTGCGCCCAGGTCGCCCAGCCGACGAAGATCGCCACGCAGGCGATCACCGTCCACAGCATCATGCGCGACCGCGGGTGCACATCGGTCAACAGCGGGTCGGCCAGTTCGCGCCGCATCCGCTCGGCGGGCGTCAGGCTAAGCACGGACCGTCCCCTCCTTCGACACCAGCCCGGCCACCGGACCGTCCATCACCACCTTGCCCTGGCGCAGCACCACGGCGCGGGCCACCAGATCCAGCACGCTGCGCTTGTGCGTCGTAACCACCAGTGTCCGGTTGCCCAGCCAATGCTGAAGATACTGGATTATCTGCATTTCGTTCGCTTGGTCGAAGAACGCCGTCGGCTCGTCGAGCAACACCACCCGTGGATCCTGCAACAGAACGCGCGCCAGCCCCACCGCCTGCCGCTGCCCCCCCGAAAAGCTCGCACTGCTCTGGATCGCCATGTCCAGTCCCCGCGGGTGCGCACGCACGAACGGTCCCAGCCCCACCGCGTCCAGCGCCTCGAACATCTCCGCATCGCTCACCGCCAACCCACCAAGGTTGAGGTTGTCGCGAAGCGTCCCGTGCAGCAGTGCCACGTCCTGCGGCAGATATCCGATCGCCCGCCGCCGGTCGCCCGGATCGATCGCGCCGATCGCCACCTCGTCCAGCAGGATGCGGCCGCCGCTGGCATCGCCGAACCCCGACAACAGCCGCAGCAGCGATGACTTGCCCGCGCCGTTGCCACCCAGCAGCGCGACGCGCTCGCCCGCCCCGATGCTCAGCGCGGCGACATCGACCACCAATGGCCCGTCGCCATGCTGCAGGCGCACCTCCTCCAGCCGGTACGCGCCCTCGGTGCGCTCGTGCGCGACGAACACCTTGGCCGCGGGCCGCTCCGCGGGGGCCGCCATCAACTGGTCCAGCCCCTCCATCGCCACCCGGATATGCTGCCACCGCCCCAGCATGCCGGCGGCCTGCGACATCGGTGCGATGCCGCGCGACGCCAGGATCGAACAGGCGACCAGCGCGCCCATCGACATCTCGCCGGTACTGATCCGGTACACCCCGAACACCACCACCCCGACATAGCCGAGCTGCTGCACCATCGACGCGCTGTACGCCAGTCCGGTCGCCAACAGGCTCGTCCGCGCCGAACTCCCCGCCAGCTCCGCGGTCAGCGTCTCCCACTGGTGGAGCGCCCGCCCCTCGCCGCGCCCTGCCTTCACCGTCTCCAGATGCTCGATCGATTCCAGCAGGATGGCGTTCTTGACCGCTCCTTCCCGTAAGTTGCGTCGCGACAGGTCCCCCAGCCGCTTCTGCGTCGCCAGCCCCGGCAACAGGATCAACACCACCGCCGCCACCGGCACCCACACGATCGGCCCGCCGATCAGCGCGATCAGCCCCAGGAAGATCAGCACGAACGGCAGGTCGCTGATGATCGCCGCGCTGGTCGAGGTGAAGAACTCGCGCACGCTCTCGAATTCGCGGATCTGCGTGCTGAATGCTCCCAGCGACGGCGGCTTGGCGGCCAGCCGCGTGTCCAGCACCCGCGCAAAAAGCTGCGACGACAGCTTCAGGTCCAGCCGCTTGCCCATCGTGTCGAGCAGGTGCGCGCGCATCACCCGGAGCAGGCTTTCCAGCACGATCGCAAGGCCGACGCCGCTCGCCAGGATCCACAGCGTATCGAACGCCGCATTGGGCACTACCCGGTCATAGACCTGCATCGCGAACAGCGCCGACCCGATCGCCAGCAGGTTCGCGGTCATCGCCGCCAGCGCCACCTCGGCATAGTCGCGCCGCAGCCGCTTCAACGTTCCGAAGAACCAGTGTTCGCCCACGGCCACGTGATGCCGCAGCGCGCGGCCGTCCGGCCGGTACCGCGGCTTGGCGAACACGGCGGTGCCCGAATACCGCGCCTGTACCTCGGCGAGCGGCAGCGTCTGCGCGCCGCCGCCGGTGGCGGGCGACACCAGATCGATCGTGCCGTCGCCGAGCCCCGTCGCCACCACCGTCTCGCCGCCGGTCAGCACCAGGAGCGCAGGCAGCAGCATCGCGTCCAGATCGGCCAGCCGGAAGTCCGCCACCCTGCCCGCGACATCGACCCGGCGCAGCGCACGCGGCGCCATCGCGATCGGCAGCCGCCCGTCCTTCAGCGGCAGGCCGTCGCCCAGTTCCGCCACGCTCGTCGGCCGGCCCAGCAATTGTGCCAGCAGCACCAGCCCCTCGCGCAGCGGATCGACCGGCGGCGCCGGCGGCACGTCCGGCACCAGCGAAAGTGCGGTCGCCATCAGGATAGCCCCCCTTCGATCAACGGCCCGATCAGGCCCAGCCGTGCCGCGGCGCGAAACTGCACGCGCAGCCGGTCGATATGGATATTGGTCAGTTGCCGCTGCGCCTCGAACTGCTCGCGCCGCGTGTTGAGGATGTCGATCAGGTCGCGGCGCCCGACGGTGAACTGGTCGAGATAGGTCTGACCCACCGCGTCCGCCGTTCCCACCTGCGTCTGCAACGCCTGTTCGCGCGCCGCCATCATCGCGGCATTGTCGATCAGGGTGCGCACCTCGCGGCGCTGCTGCCGGTCCACCGCCCCCTGGTTCAGGATCGCGGCCTGCACCCGCTGCGCCTCGCCCTGCGGCCGCAGAAAGGCGGAAAAGCCCTGCATCGTCGACATGCGAAACCGGATGCCGACGATCGTGTCGGACCGCGCGATGCCGCCAATCGGCCGGCGCAGCGTCGTCGCCTCGGCATTGATCTGCGGCAGCAACTGCGCCTTTGCCCCGCGCAGGTCCGCCTCCGCGGTACGCGTATCCGCCACCGCGCTGCGATAAAGCGGCGAGTCCGCGATCAGCTCGCCCAGGCCCTTGGCCGCGATATGCTCGGTAAACGCCATCGGCCGCGGCTCGGCCAGATCGGCCGCCTCCTCGCCCACCAGCAGGCGATACCGGTTGCGCGCATCGACCAGCGTTCCCTGCTCGATCGCCAGCTGCTCGCGTGCCCGTGCCAGTTCCAGCCGCACCCGTTCCGGCTCCGACCGGTCGGCGAAATGCCCCTCGAACCGCGCCGCCGTCATCGCCTCGATGCCGCTCAGGGCCGCGATGAACGCCTCGACATTGGCGACCTGCCGCTCGGTGACCAGGATGTCGCAATAGGCTTCGGCGATATCCAGCGCGATCTCGTCGCGCCGCACCAGCGCCTGCTCGCCCAGCCGGCCCTGCTGCGCCTTGGCCCGGTCGACGCTGCTGCGCACCCGGCCCCAGTCGTGCAGCGCCTGCGCGGCCGTCACTTCATAGCCCAGCCCGTCCAGGTCGAACGATTGCGGCCCGCCGGATACCGATACCGAGGGCAGATAGCCGCTTTTGGCGATCCGCACATCGGTTTCGGCCGCCGCCTCGCTGGCGCGCGCAGCCTTGACCTCCGGGCTGATCGCCAGTCCCATGCGCACCGCCTCCGCCAGCGTGCGGGCCTCGGCGGGCATGATCCAGAGCGGCGACAACAGGATGGGCAGCATGGCGGCTGCCCATCCACGGCGCTTACACAACGACGGTGACGGTGTTCTGTTCGACATGCAGTGTCGTGCCGTTGAAGCTGTAGACGTCGTACACCGTCCCCTGGATCGTTACGTCGGTGCCCGTATCCGTCGCCCCGCGCACCACCAGCCGATCCTCGGCATCGCCGGTGATCTGCAGGGTGTTGCCGGTGCTGGTCACCGCGTTCACCTCGGCCGCGGTCAGCGTCAGCACGCTGGATCCGTCGCCGTGCCCCAGGTCGATCCGCTCGATATTGGCGATCGTGCCCGATGTCCCGGGCCCATAGTCCAGGTCGATGCCATTGCTCAGCAACAGCGTGTCGAACCCGGCCCCGCCATCCACCGAGCGGAAGTTGGTGGCGGTGAGCTGAATCGAATCGTCACCGGCCCCGGCGAACACCGCATCGCCGGTGTGCACGCCCAGGATCAGGTCCGCCCCGGCACCACCGTAGAAGACCTCGCTGGTGCCCGTCACGCCGGTCAGCACGTCGGACCCGTCCGTCCCGTTCACCGAGATCTCACCCAGGCTGAGCAGCGATCCGTTGCCGAGCAGCGACACGCCGTAGCGCGCACTGTCGTTGCCGAACTGGTCGGTGGCGATGATGTTGACCGACAGGCCGGCACCCAGGTTCAGCAGTCCGAAGACGCTCAGCCCCAATTGCCCCAGCAGGTTCAGGTCGAGCAGGTTCAACCCGAAATTGCCGTTCGCATCGACCGGCGGCGCCAGCCGCACCGTCGCCGCCGGCGTCACCACTTCCAGCCGGACGGTTGTCCCCGGCTCGGTCTGCGCGACCAGGCCGATGGATAGCGGGATCAGCGACGTGTTCAGCCGGATGCCACCGACCGTCAGCAGGTCGCCGGTCAGCGCGTCTTCCAGCCCCAGCGCGGCGATGTTGCTGACATTGCCCGCCCGGTCGGTGGCGCGTGCACTCACCGACGCATCCAGCAGGTCCGCCAGCGACAGGCCGACGTTCAGGCCGCCGATCAGGTCCAGCGACCCCAGGCCGCGATTGTCGAGCTGCACCGTCGCGGTCGCCGTCGTGCCCAGCGCGGACACGTCGACGGTCACGATCGAATTGGGCTCGCCCGATACGCCCAGCAGATTGCCGACCAGCGACAGCACCGGCGTCTGCGGCGCGATCGTGTCGATCACGAACGTCGCCGGTGGCGACACCAGCCCGCCGTCGATCTGCGCGGTCACCTGCGCAGGGCCGTCCGCTGCGTTGCCGATCACCGGCACCGTCACGCCCACCGATCGTGCCGCCACGTCCGCGGCGGTCAGCGTCGCGGTCGTCTGCACGACATAGCCGTTCTGCGAGGTCAGGGTGACCAGCACCGTGTCACCCGCGGTCGCGCCGGGGGTCAGCCCCACCGCCACCTGGATGCCGCCGCCGCTGCGCGCTTCGACATTGTTGACGAAGCCGTCAGCCGCCTCGATCACGCTCACCACCGGCACGCCCAGATCGGGCGCGAGGACGGTCGCGGGATTGCCGACATTCTGCGCGGCATCGATCGCCACCACGCTCACCAACTGCCCGTCGACCAGCGGCACCGGCAGCGTCACGCTGAACGTGCCGTCTGCCGCCACCGGCGCGATGATCGGCGTGGTCGATCCGCGCACGGTCACCTGCACTTGTGCACCCGGCTCGGCAAGGCCGGTCAGCACGGTACCGCCCGCCGAAATCGCCAGACCAGTCGGGACTGCCGGCGCCACGCTGTCGACCAGCGCGGTGGCGGCCGGGCCGATATTGCCCGCCGCATCCTGCGCCTGTGCGGTGACCGCGACGCCATTGGCCAGTGCGGTGCCCGGTACGAACCGCCAGTTGCCGGCGCTGTCGGCCACGACGGTGGCAAGGGGCGCACCGCCCGCCGTCAACGTCACCGTCGATCCCGCCTCTGCGGTCCCGATCAAGGCCGTGCCGTTGCTCGGCCGGATCGTCGGCACGCCGGGCGGCAGGGCATCGATCGTCACGCTCGCCGCCGCGCCGGTATTGCCCGCCGCATCGGTCGCGGTGACGGACACCACCGCACCGTTCGCCGGCGCCGTGCCCGGCGTGAACTGCCAGCGACCATCGGCTCCGGCGGTCGTGGTGCCCAGCGGCACCCCGCCCACGGTCAGCGTCACCAGCGCCCCCGCCTCGGTCGTACCGGACAGGACGGTGCCATTGCTCGGGGCGATGTCGGGCACGGCCGGCGCCAGCGCATCGACGATGCCCAGGCCCGTACCGCTCGGCGTATTGGCCGCATTGGTCGCCACGGCGCTCAGCGAAGTGCCATCGGGCAGCGGCGTGCCGTTGGGCAGCGTCCACACGCCCGTAGCATCGGTCTGCACCGTGCCCAGCACGGTCCCGTTCGCGCTTACCGTCACCTGCGTGCCGGCATCGGCGGTGCCGGTGATGGTCACGCCATTGGTCGGCGCGATCGTCGGCGTCGCCGGCAACGATGCATCGATCGTCACGCTGCCGGGACCGCTGACATTGCCCGCCGCATCGGTCGCGGTCACCGCGACCGCCAGGCCGTTGCCGATCGGCGTCGTCGGCCGCGCGCTGTAGGCGCCATTGGCATCGGCGACCGCCGTCGCCACCGGCACACCGCCCAGCGTGATGGTGACGGTGGCACCCGCCTCCGCGATGCCGGACACCACGGTGCCGTTGCTCGGATTGACGCTCGGCGCTGACGGCGCGGCGGCGTCGATCACGCCGGTCGCGATACCGCTGACATTGCCGACCGCGTCACGCGCACTTGCCTCGATCGTGGTCAGGTCGGCCAGCGAAGTGGTCGCGGTCAGCGTCCAGCGACCATCCGCGCCCACCGTCGCCGTACCGACCGGCACGCCACCGGCGGTGACGGTCACGATCGATCCAATCTCGCCGCTGCCACGGATGGTGGTCGCGTTGCTCGGATCGATGGTCGGCGTCGCCGGCGGCAGGGCATCGACCAGCACGCCCGCCGGCCCGCTGACATTGCCCGCCGCATCGGTCGCGCGGGCCACCACCACCGTGCCATCGGCCAGCGGCTGGGCTGGCGTCACCGTCCAGCGGCCATCGCTGCCCGCCGTCACCGGCGTGCCGATCGGCTGTCCTTGCGCATCGGTCAGCGACACCAGCGCACCCACCTCTGCCGTTCCGGTCACGCTGACGCCGTTGGTCGCTGCAATGATCGGCGCGTCGGGTGCGATCTGATCGACCACGCCCAGGCCGGCGTCACTGACATTGCCCGCGATATCCCGCGCCGTCGCGCTCAGCGTCGTGCCATTGGCCAGTGTCGCGGCCGGCGCCAGGGCCCATGATCCGTCCGCCTGCACCGTCGCGGTGCCGACCGGCGTACCGCCGCCGTCCACCACGGTGACCACCGTACCCTGCTCGCCACGTCCCGTCACGATCGTGCCGCGCGTCGGGTCGATCACCGGTGCCGGCGGCGCCACGGCGTCGATCGTCACGCTGGCGACGTCGCTGATGTTGCCCGCGGCATCGATCGCCACCGCGCGCACCACCTGCCCGTCGGGCAGCGGCGTTGCCGGCGTCGACGTCCAGTTGCCGTTGCCGTCCACCGTCACCCGGTCGATCAGCGCACCGTTCGCATCGCGCAATTCCACCGTCGCGCCGGCCTCCGCCGTGCCGGTGATCGCCACGCCGCGGCTCGGATCGATATCGGGTAGCGGCGGCGCCACCGCATCCACCACCGAACTCGCCGGCCCGCTGGCATTGCCCGCCGCATCGCTGGCGACGGCATTGACCACGGTGCCATCGACCAGGGGCGTGGTGGGCCGGAACGACCAGCTTCCGTCCGCCCCTACGACTGTGGTGCCGATCGGGGCCCCGCCCTGCTCGCTCAGCGTGATCGTCGCACCCAGTTCGCCCGTACCGGTCAGCAGCGTGCCGTTGCCCGCCACCACCGTGGGCACGTTCGGTGCGACCGCGTCGACCGTCACCGTCGCCGCCCCGCTGCTATTGCCGGCCGCGTCGACCGCGACCGCGCGCACCTGGGTGCCGTCCGCCAGCGCCGGGATCGGGCCGAACTGCCAGTTGCCGTCGGCATCGACGGTCGCCGTGCCGATCGTGCCACCCGCGCCATCGGTCAGGACGACGCTCGACAGCGGCTCGGCGGTGCCCGTCAGGATGGCGCCGTTGCTCGGGTTCACCGCCGGCACCGCAGGGGCGATGGCATCCACCGTCACGCCCGCCGGGCCACTGGTGTTGCCCGCCGCGTCGCTGACGGTCGCCACGATGCCCGTGCCATCGGGTAGCGGCGCGCCCGGCGTCACCACCCAGCGCCCATCGGCACCCACCACAGCGCTGCCGATCGGGTTACCCGCGGCATCGGTCACCGCGACCGTCGCGCCGACCTCGGCGCTGCCGGCGATCGTCTGTCCGTTGGAGGGATCGATCACTGGCGCGGCCGGCGCCACCGCGTCGATCACGATGGTGGTCGGTGTGCTGACATTGCCCGCCGCGTCGCGCGCCGTGATCGACAGCGCGGTGCCGTCGCCCGGGACCACCCCCGGCGTCACCGCCCAGGCGCCGCCCGCATCGGCGACCGTGGTCGCGATGACGCCGCTCGCGTCGCTGATCGTGATCGTCGCGCCCGCCTCGGCCGTGCCAGCCAGCACGCTGCCGTTGCTGGGGGCGACCACCGGCGCATCGGGCGGGACCGAGTCGACGATGTTCACGCCCGCCACGCTGGGATTGCCCGCCGCATCGGTCGACACCGCCGCCAGCGGCGTAGCGTTGGCCAGCGTCGTGCCCGGCGTGATGCTCCACCGGCCATCGACGCCCACCACGACACTGCCGATCACCGCACCGGTGGCGCCGTCGGTCAGCACCAGCGTGGTGCCCGCCTCCGCGGTGCCGGTCACGATCGCACCCGCGCTCGGGTCGATCACCGGCGTGACCGGCACGGTCGCATCGACGATGCCCTGCCCGGCCGCGCTGACATTGCCCGCGGCATCGGTGGCGGTCGCACTCAGCACCGTTCCGTCCGCCACCGGTGTGCCCGGCACGATCCGCCAGCGGCCATCGGCACCGGCCTGCACCGTGCCGATCGTCGCACCCGCCGCACCCAGCACCGTGACCAGCGATCCCGCCTCGGCGGTGCCGGTCAGCACCGCACCCGTGCTCGGCGCGATCACCGGCGCGCCCGGCGCGACCGCATCGACGATCGTTGCCGCCGGTGCACTCGCATTGCCCGCCGCATCGGTCGCCACCGCGCTCACCGCCGTGCCGTCCGCCACCGCCGCGCCCGCGCTCAACACCCACCGACCATCCGCACCCGCAGTCACCGTGCCCAGCACCGCGCCGCCGGCCGCGGTCACCGTCACGCTGGCCCCCGCCTCGGTCACCCCGGCAAAGGTCACGCCCGCACTCGGCGCGATCGTCACGCCCGGCGCCACCGCGTCGACCGTCGCGGCCGCCGGCGTGCTGCGATTGCCCGCCGCATCGATCGCCACCGCGCGCACCACCGCGCCATCGCCCAGCGTCGCTGCCACCGACCACGACCCATCGGCCGCCGCCACCGTCTGCCCGATCACCGCGCCACCCGCGCTCACCACCACCGTGGCGCCCGCCTCGGCCGTACCCGCGACCACCGCCGCGTTGCTCTGGGCGATCACCGGCGCGCCCGGTGCCACCGCATCGATCACCGCCGTCGCCGGCGCGCTCGCATTGCCGGCCGCATCGGTCGCCACCGCATTCACCACCGCGCCGTCACCCAGCGGCACCCCCGGCGCGATCTGCCACCGGCCATCGGCCTGCACCACCGCGCTGCCCAGCACCGTGCCGGCCGCATCGGTCAGCGTCACCAGCGCACCCGCCTCGGCACTGCCGGTCACGACCACACCGTTGCCGGCATCGATCACCGGCACGCCCGGCGCTACGGCATCCACCGTCACGCCGCCCGGCGCACTGGCATTGCCCGCGGCATCCGTCGCCACCACGACCACAGCCGCGCCATCCGCCAGCGGCGCCACCAGCGTCACGCTGAAGGCTCCCGTGCCATCCGCCACGCCGGTGCCGATCTCGACACCCGCCGCGTCACGCACGCTGATCGCCGCCCCCGCCTCGGCCAGCCCGGCCACCACCGTACCGTCGCTCGGCGCCAGCACCGGCGCATCCGGCGCCACCGCGTCCACCGTCGCCCGGCCGATGCCGCTAACGCTGCCGACGCCGTTCGTCGCCACCGCGCTGAGGCCCGTGCCGTCGCCCAGCGGTGCCGCCGGCGTCACGCTCCACGTGCCGCTCGCATCCACCACCGTGCTGCCGATCGTCGCGCCCGCCGCATCGGTCACCGTCACCGTGGTGCCCGCATCCGCCGTACCGGTGATTACCGTGCCGTTCGTCGGCGCGATCACCGGGGTGGAGGGCAAGCTGGCGTCGATCACCAGCGTGGCCGGCGCGCTGGCATTGCCCGCCGCATCGGTGGCGACCACGCTCACCACCGCGTCGTCCGCGACCGGGGGCGTCACCACCAGCTGGAAATTGCCATCGTCATCGGTTGTGACTTGGCCCAGCGCCACACCGCCCGCGCTCAGCGTCACGCTGCTGCCCGGCTCCGCGGTGCCGCTCAGCACGGCGCCATTGCTCGGCTCCAGCACCGGCACCGCCGGCGGCACCGCATCCACCGTCACCACTGCGGCCGGCCCGGCATTGCCCGCCGCATCGGTCGCCACGACCGTCAGCACCGCGCCGTCGCCGATCGGCGCGGACGGCGTGATCGCAAAGCTGCCATCGGCGCCCGCCACCACCTGGCCCAGCGAAGCGCCCGTGCCATCGGTCACGCTGACCGTGGCACCCGCCTCCGCGGTGCCGGTAATCGCCGTGCCATTCGTCGGGTCGAGCACCGGTGCGACCGGGGCCGCCGCATCGACGCGCACCGCGCTTGCCGGCCCGGCATTGCCGGCCGCATCGCTGGCCGCGACCAGCACGATCGTCCCATCGGCCAGCGGCGCGGTCGGCGTGACGGCAAAGCCGCCATCCGCACCCGCCGTTCCCGTTCCGATCACCGTCCCGTCACGCGTGGTCAGCGTCACCGTGGCTCCCGGCTCCGCGGTACCGGACACAACGGTGCCGTTGCTCGGCACCGTCACCGGCGCACCCGGCGCGACCGCATCCACCGTCGTCGTGCCGGCGTCGCTGACATTGCCCGCCGCGTCGCGGGCCTCGACCCGCACCGTCGTCCCGTCGGCCAGCGGGGCCGCCGGCACCACCGACCATTGCCCGTCCGCACCGACCACGTCGCTGCCGATCACCGCGCCGTCCGGCCCGGTCGCCACCACCGTGCTGCCGATCTCGGCCGTGCCGGTCAGCACCGTGCCGTTGCTCGGTGCGATCACCGGCGCCGCCGGTGCCGCCGCATCCACCGTCACGCCGGCCGGCGCGCTGACATTGCCCGCGGCGTCGCGCGCCACCACGCTGACCGCCACCCCGTCGCCGACCGGCGCCGCCGGGGTCAGCGCCCAGGCGCCATCCGCGCCGGCCGTCGTCGTGCCGATCACCGTGCCGGCCGCATCGCTCAGCGTGATCGTCGCCCCCGCCTCGGCCGTGCCCGCAAAGGCCGTGCCGTCGCTCACCGCCACCGTCGGCACATCGGGCGCCACCGCGTCGACGATCACTGCCGCCGCCGGCCCGCGCTCGCCCTGCCCGTTGGTGGCATAGGCGCGCACCACCGTGCCATCTGCCAGCGGTGTCGCCGGCGTCAGGCTCCACGTGCCATCGGCGCGCACCGGCGCGGTGCCGATCGTCGCGCCGGTTTCATCCACCAGGATCAGGATCGCATAGCCCGGCTGCGACGTGCCCGTCACCACCGTGCCGTTGGTCGGGTCGATCGTCGGTGCCGGCGGGGTCGCGATGGTATCGGGCGCAGTGACGGTTGCCGGCACGCTGCTGTTGCCCGCCGCGTCGGTCACCACCACGCTCACCACCTGCGCATCGAGCAGCGCCGGCGACAGCGGCACGGTGAAGCTGCCGTCATCCGCCGCAACGGCGGTCCGATCGGTGACGCCGTCGCCATCGATGTCGATCCCGACGGTCGCGCCCGCCTCGGCCACGCCCGAAAGGCTCGCCCCGTCCGCCGCGATCACCAGTCCGGTCGCCGCGGCCGGCGCGGTCGTGTCGGCCGCGACCACCGTGGCCGGCGCGCCGATATTGCCCGCGGCATCGGTCACCGTCACCGTCACCGTCTCGCCATTGGTCAGCGCCGGCACCAGCGCGATCACGAACGTCCCGTCCGCACCGGCCGTGCCCGTCGCATCCGCGACCCCGTCGCCATTGGTGTCGACTGACACCGCGGCCCCCGCCTCGGCAGAGCCGGAGATGCTGGCACCACCCTCGGCGATCACCAGCCCGGTCGCCGCCGCCGGCGCGGTCGTATCGGCCGCGACCACCGTGGCCGGTGCGCCGACATTGCCCGCGGCATCGGTCACCGTCACCGTCACCGTCTCGCCATTGGTCAGCGCCGGCACCAATGCGATCACGAACGTCCCGTCCGCACCGACCGTGCCCGTCGCATCCGCCACCCCGTCGCCATTGGTATCGACCGACACCGCGGCGCCCGCCTCGGCAGAGCCGGAGATGCTGGTGCCACCCTCGGCGATCACCAGCCCGGTCGCCGCCGCCGGCGCGGTCGTATCGGCCGCGACCACCGTGGCCGGCGCGCCGACATTGCCGGCTGCATCGGTCACCGTCACCGTCACCGTCTCGCCATTGGTCAGCGCCGGCACCAGCGGGATCACGAACGTGCCGTCCGGCCCGGCCGTGCCGGTCGCATCCGCAACGCCGTCACCATTGGTGTCGACCGACACGATGGCATCCGGCTCCGCCTGGCCCGACACGCTCGTTCCGCCGTCCGCGATCACCAGCCCGGTCGCCGGCTCGGGCGCGGTCACGTCGGGCGCGGCGACCATCACCGGCGGGGCGATATTGCCGGCCGGATCCTGCACCGTGACCATCACCATCTCGCCATCGGTCAGCGGCGTCGGCAGGTCGATGATGAAGCGACCATCGGCCCCCGCCACGCCGGTGATGTCGGGAATGCCGTCGCCATCGATGTCGATCTGCACCGTCGCGCCCGGCTCCGTGGTCCCGGTCACCGTCGTGCCGTCCGGCGACAGCGTCACCCCCTGGGCAGAGGCAGGCGGCGTCGTATCGGGCGAGGCGACCGTTGCCGCCGGACCGACATTGCCCGCCGTGTCGCGCACCGTCACGCTGACCGTCCGCCCGTCGGCCACCGCCGGCGACAGGGTCGCGGTAAAGCGGCCATCGGCGCCCGCCGTCACGGTGAAATCCGCCGTGCCGTCGGCATTGACGTCGATCAGCACCGTCGCGCCCGCCTCGGCCTGCCCGGTCAACTGCGTACCGGCCGCGTTGAAGCTCAACCCCGTTGCGGCGGTCGGCGGCGTCGTGTCGGCGACCGGCGGGGGCGGCGTGCTGCCGCCACGATCGTCATCATCCCCGCCGCTGCTCAGCGCGGCGATGCCGCCGCCGGCCAGCGCCAATCCACCCAATATGCCCGCGATCCCCAGGCCACCGCCGCCACCGGCCGCCGCTGCGCCCGCCGCACCCAGGCTGGCAAAATCCGCCGCCACGCCCTGCGGGACATAGGCCGCCGCCACCGTGCCGTCCGCCGCCGCGGGGGACAGTTCGGCCAGCACCAGCTCCTGCTCTCCGTCCAGCAGATACAGGTGGCTCGGCTTGTCCGCTGCGGCGTAGAAGTTGACGACGCGTACCGTCTGCCCGTCCTTCAGCGTCAGCACCAGGTCGGCGCCATCGCGCGTCAGGCTGGCGACATCCTGCGCATTCACCGCCAGCGCGACATTGTCGCCCGGCTGAACGGTGACGGATCCGGTGACGGTCTGCTCCGCCCCGGTGGAAACGGGCGTGTTGGCGGGCGTGATCTTGGCCTGGATGCTCATGGAAATCCTCCTCTTCGGCTCCCCCCGAAAGGTGGTGGGCGATACGCGCCCGGCATGGTCACACGGCGCGGTGGCGCCGATGCGAAAACGCCGGACATGTCGCGGATCGCGTCATCCTCATCCCCTTCGAAACGCGGGCACTTTCACCCGCGTCAGGCACCCAGAACGCCGCCTCAATAGTTAACGCTGCGTTAAAAGAGGACGAATTTCGACTATCAAAACCGTTTTGAAACAACACGTTGTGGTGGTTATTTGGACGCTGCTCAGTGTTACTTGCGGCGGCGTTCGAACCACCATGTGCTGGCCGCTGCGATCATCCACGCCGCCAGCCAGAACCATCGGCTTTGCCAGATATGCGACGGCGTTGCTTGCAAAAGTGCGGATTCGCCGCGAACGAGCCGCAGTGTCGCGTCCCGCCGTTCGCGCGCCTGCATCGCCGGATCGGCATCGGCGGCACCGACATGCACCGGCCGTTCACCCAGCCGGTACCAGCCCGCCACCCGCGGCCAGAAGGCGGCACAGCCCCGTTCCGGTTGCAATTCCACGGCCCGTGCGCTTGGCGTAATTAAACGGTCGCCCGCCTTCACCCCGCATGCCACGGCCCGCACCCCCGCGCGTGGCCGGTCCGATATGCTCGGCGGAGCCCCGTCGCCCGGCCGTGCCACCGCCGACAGCAGCGCACTCCACCACTCGGCATAACGATCGCCATGCCCGCTGGTCGTCAGCGCGAAACTGTCCTGCACCAGGGTCAGCGCGACCCGTCCCTGTCCGGCCGGCCGCCATGCGGACAGCATCGCGCCCCCCTTGTCGCGCATGATCGCCGCGCCCGTCACGCCGTATCCTGTGCGCGTCAGCTCGGGTACCGCCGCGCGATCACCGGCAATGGCCAACGGCACGTCGGCGCTTCCCGGTCCCCGCCGCGCCGCCAGCGCGGCATCGTCGGGCGCGGCCGGCGGCAGGGAAACGACATGGTCCGCGCCGTCGCCTTGCAATCCGAACCCGAACGTCCGCCAATCCTGGCGCACTGCCGGCAGCAACGGCCCGGTCGCGCGCAGCACCAGTCCCATGCCGCCACGCAGCGCCGTGCGCACCACGCTGCGTCCATCGCTGCCCAGCATGGTCCAGGCGCGGTCGTCCAGCACGAGGATATCGGTCCGGGCCAGCGCGCCCGGCTCGACCCGCACCGCACCGCCGAGCGTAGCGCCGCCGCCAAGCGCCGCCCGCACCTCCACCGTCAGCCCGGCATCCGTCGCCCAGCGCCGCAATGCCTTGATTTCAGGCCCCGGTGCGCCGCTCAGGATCAACAGCCGCACCACGGCCGGCGCACGCGTCCACAGCGGCACCGTCACCGTGTCGATGGTGCCCAGTCTGACGGTGAACAGCACCGCCCCCGCCGTCCGCGCCGTACCCGACAGCACCGCCTCGCCACGCGCGTCCGGCGTCTGCCGGTCCACCACCCGCCCCGCCGGATCGATCAGCCGAACCTCCACCCCCGCCGGCGCCTCGGCCCGCACCGCGATCTCGAACCGGTCCCCCGCCGCCACCCACGCCGGCGCCCCCACCTTCACGATCCCCCGCGCCAACGACGGCGGATCGAACTGTACCGCCACCCCGTCCAGCGCCTCCCGGTCGCGCGGCTCCAGCCCACTGCCGATGATCCGCACGCTGCGCACGTCTCCCGCCCGCCGCAGCGCCGTCGCCAGATCGGGCGCCCGCTTCGCTCCCTCGGCCGCTCCCGCCTCCGGCAGCGCCACCACGCCTGCGCCCGCCACCGCGCCCCGCGTCGCCACCACGATATGCCGCGCCCCGCCGCCCCCGACCGGCGGCTGCAAGCCGAGGTATAGCAGGATCGCCAGCACCGGCTGCGCGGCGATCAGGATGGTCAGCCGCGTCTTCGATGCCTTGGCCGCCCCGGCCCGCTGCCAGGTCCATAACCGCACCCAGGCCACGACCACCCCGACCGCCAGCACCGCCGCCAGCGCGACGCTCATCGCAGCGCCTCCAGATACCGCCGCCCCATCGCGTCGCCGCGCGCCCGCCGCACCACCCCGGCCGCCGGTCGCGCCATCACCTTCCACAACTCCGCCCGCAACCGCGCCCGACACGCCGCACAACCCGGCTCCACCCGCACCCCATCGATCGCCGCCGCCAGCGCCAGCGGATCGCCGATCCGCGCCGCATTCGCCGCCACCCACCGCTGCAGGGCCGGCAGATCGACCGCGCGCCCGTCCTCCAATCCGCGCCACGCCGCACCCGGCACCGGATCCGCCGCACGCGCCGCCAGATCAGGCAGGCCGCGCGCCCCAATCCCCTCCCGCTTGCCCGTCAGCCGCCGGCTCTCGTCCACCGGCGGCAATTGCGGCCCGGTGCGCGCCAGAAAGATGCGGGTCGCCTGCTGGACCTGCTTGATGAAGCGCAGGGCGCGGTAGGCATGGGGCAGCGCCCGCTTCGGCTCGCCCAGGCGCAGGGCGGCTTCGGATTGCCACATGGCATCCAGCGCCTGCCGCAGGATCGCGCGCGTATCGGGGTCCAGCAGGGTCGCCGCTTCCGGCTCGTCATGCGTGTGCCCCACCTCTGCCGTGATGTCGCCCAGCGCCCCGAAGACAGAGGGCGCGGCCTCCCGATGCTCATGCCCCTCCTCGCCTTCCTCGGCATCGTTGGTAGGCATCGCCGCGGACGCTCCCCCGCCACTATCCTCCCCCATAAACTGCCCATACCGCATCCGCAGCAACCGCTGATCGTCGCCGATCGCGTTCGAGCGGGCGCCGAAGCGATCCGCGGCCAGCCGCGGCCGCGTCGCGATCAGGGCCTCGGCATCGATGATCACCTGACGCTGGCTGCGGAAATAGGCGGGCAGCGCCTGTCGCGTCATCGCCTCCAGACCGCTGTCTGCCGGGCGCGGCGGCGGACGCCGCAGGATCACGCTCGGCCCCTGCACGCGTTGCCCCTTCGCATCCCGGACCGTCAGTTGCGCCACCAGGTCGCCCGGCTCGGAAAAACCGATCGCCCCGAGATCGATATTCGTCCCGAACCGCATCCGCTGCCCGCCGCCGGTCCCCCGCACCGTCAGGCTGCGTTCGCGGAAGGTGACATTCTCCCCCTCACCCTGCGCCAGGACCAGCCTCAGCGTCGCCTCCGGCATCACCCCGTAATCGTCCACCGCCTCGAACATCACCCGCCACGCACGCTGCCCCCCCGCCGCCATGGTCAACGTCGCGCCCGGCACCAGCGCGCGCACCTCGGGCGGCCTGTCCGCGATCACCTCGATCCGGTGCAGCGGCGGCAATCCCCTGCCCCCTTCCGGCCGCACCCGGTACAGCAACGACCGCGTCAGCCGCCGTGACGCACGCCACACCCCCGCCCCCGGCTCCAGCCCGATCCGCCCACCCTCCAGCAACCCCAGCCCCGCCCCCGCAGGCTGCGGCACAAACCGCAGCGTCCACACCAGTCGGCTACCCTCGGGCACGCGCGCATCCAACGTGCCGAGCGTCTGCGTCGGGGCACCGGTATAGGCTGGCGGCTCAACCATCAGAGCTTGCCCGACCAGCCGCGGCACGCCTGGTGACGCGGCGAGCCCTTCATCCGCTGGCGCCAGCATCGGCACCCTGCTGTCAGGCCAAGCCAGAACGATCGTCGCGAGTGCGACTGCGATGATCCCGCTAGTCGTCAATTCGCGCGCAGGCCAGACCTCGAGCAACTGGCGAGGCGGAATGGCCTCGACACGCACCGCGATCCTGCCCGCCTGCACGCGCTGAAGCGAGCTCAGGCCTTCAGCATCGGCGAACACCAGATCAGTCGAGTCCTCCAGCTCGGGATGGGTGCGATCCAACGTCGCCACGAGCCAATCCTCGTCAAGGCGCCGCGCTTCGCGAAGCGCAGCCGCCACGATCGTCACGCCAGCGGAAACCAGCAAGCCCAATGCCAGCCACACGCCGCCGGCCCGCCAGCCAAGTAGCGCCAGCACTGCTGCCGGTAGGATAGCGCGGGCCGCCACGATCTGGCCCGCGCGACGACGTGCCGGCCCCGCCAACCGCTCAATCACCGCTGCCGTCATAGCGACGGAGCCCGGCGCGACCGGGTCGCGAGTAGGCGTTCGGCGAGCCAGATCAGGGCGGTCGTCCATAGGAGGTGGGGCGTCAGATCGCGCTGGGGGCGATCGGGCGTCGGGCCGCCGGTGCGGGGGATGAGGCCGGCGGCCGGCGCGCGGGAGGGTGCGGGCAAGGGTTGAAGCAGGGTACGCAGGTGCGTCGGGAAATCGGGGTCGAGCACCATCGGCATGGCGACCGGATCGAGCGGGCGGGTCAGGCGCACCAGCCTGCCGCGCCCCAGATGCGCCTCCTGTGCAGGGATCGCGCCGTCGGCATCGGCCCATGTCACCGCAACGGCGGTGCGCGGGCCGATCAGCGCGCCTCCCCCCGCCGCGACATGGTCCCGTACCGCCGAGGGCAGCGCGCCGGGCGCCACGGCAGCGATGACCCGCGGCGCGTTCGCCCCGCCACCCCATGCAGCCGCAACGGCATGCAGAACGTTCGTGCCCACCCCCGCCCCCTGTACGACCAGCCGCGGGGCAGCGGCGGGCGGAGGCGGCGGGGGTTCGGCACCGGCCACGATCCGCCAGGTCACCGGCCGGGAGAGCGCCGGCAGCATCGCGTCCATGCCGTCGATCACCGGTGGCACCAGAACGGTCAACGACGCCCCCTTGGGCAACTCGGCATCGAGCTGGCGCAACAGGCTCGCCACCGGTTGACGGGGCGGCGGGGCGGTATCAAGCGAGGGGAAACCGGGCGCCAGCCACACGCCCCGCGCGCCATCGACCCGCGCACCCGGCACGGCCGCGAGGACGGGGTGGGGAGCGTCGGCGTTCCACAGGACCGGGCGGGCGAGGAGCAGTGCGAGCAGCAGGATCAACAGGCAGCGCAGGAGCAGCAGCGGCCATTCGTCGAAGCGTGGGCGGTGACGGGGGCGCGGCGTCTGGTGGAGCCATCGAAGGGCGGGAAAGTCGAGGAGGCGATGCTCGGTCCGACGGGCAAGGTGAATGGCCAGTGGAATCAGGATCGCGGCAAGGCTGGCGAGCGCCGCCGGAGCGAGCAGCGCAGGCGTCATGCCCGCCGGCCGAACAGGGCGTGGAGCGGCGTATCGACCGGCTGGTCGGTGAACAGCGTCGCGCAGGCCACCCCGGCAGCGGTAAAGCGTGCGTGCAGCGCCGCTCGGGCTTCCGCGAATCGCAGCAGAAACGCGTCGCGCAACGCAGGACCGTCGCCCACAAGCTCCCTGCCCGTTTCCGGATCGCGAAACACATGGCCATCGACAAAGGGGAAGTCGCGCTCAGCCGGCGTCAGAATGTCGATCGCCAGCACCTCCCGCCCCGCATCCGACAATCGGGTGGCGAGCGAGGCGGCGGCATCGTCGAAAAAGTCGGACAGCATCACGATCAGGTCACGCGCACCGATCCGTTCCCATAACGGCGCCAGCATCGCTTCGTCGGGCAAGCCGCCCCCGGCTTCCAGCGTGGCGAGCATCCGTTGCAACCGGTCCCGCGCCTGCGTTCCCGATGCCGGTGCCACCCTTTGCAGGCCGTCGCCCCGCAACGCCAACAGGCCGAAGCGGTCGCCATTCGCCAGCGCCAGTTCGGCCAGACATGCCGCCACCCCACGCGCCGCGGGCAAGCGGTCCGCCATCGAGGCGCTGGCGTCGAGCATGATCCACAGCGCCACCGGGCTTTCCCGCTCCGCCTCGCGCACGAAGAACCGGTCGGAGCGTGCATAAAGCTTCCAGTCGATCTGCCGCGGCTCGTCGCCCCGCTCATAGGCGCGGTATTGCGCGAATTCGAGACCGGCGCCGCGCGACCGGCTGGCATGCGCGCCGATCCCCCGATCGCCCACCGCGCGCCGGGTGGCCAGCCCGAGCGCCTTCAGACGGTAGCGAACGTCGGCGGGGATCAGGTCAGCCGACAGGGCCACCCACTCCCGCGACCAGGCCCGCCACGACGGCATCGGCGTCCATGCCCTCCGCCTCGGCCGCAAAGGACAGCAGCAACCGGTGGCGCAGCACGGGCCCGGCCAGCGCCGCGATATCCTCCCGCGTCGCCGCCAGGCGGCCGTGGATCAGCGCCCGCGCCTTGGCCGCCAGCACCAGCGACTGGCCGGCGCGCGGGCCGGCGCCCCAGCGCACATAGCGTGTCACGACATCGGGCACGCCGTCCCCCGGTCGGCTGGCACGCACGATGCGCGTGATCCAGTCGAGCAGCCCGTCCGACAGATGCACCTGCCGCACCAGCGCCTGAAGCGACAGAACGGCCGCCCCCTCCATCACCCGCGGTACCGCGGGCAGGCCGCTGCCGGTGGTCTGCGCCAGGATCGCACGCTCCTCCGCCTCGCTCGGATAGCCGACGCGGATGTGGAGCAGGAAACGATCCAGTTGCGCCTCGGGCAGCGGATAGGTGCCCGCCTGTTCCAGCGGGTTCTGCGTCGCCAGCACGAAAAAGGGCTGCGGCAACATGTGGGTGACGCCGCCATAGCTGACGGTGCGTTCCTGCATCGCCTCCAGCAGCGCCGCCTGCGTCTTGGGCGGCGTGCGATTGAGTTCGTCGGCCAGCAGCAAGTTGGTGAAGACGGGGCCGGGCTGGAAGCGGAAATGCCGCTTGCCCGTGCCGTGATCCTCTTCCAGCAATTCGGTGCCGAGAATGTCGCTGGGCATCAGATCGGGCGTGAACTGCACGCGGCGGAAGTCGAGATGCAACGCCTCGCCCAGGGAGCGGACGAGCAGCGTCTTGCCGAGACCGGGCACCCCCTCCAACAGGCAGTGCCCGCCCGCGATCAGGCCGATGAGCAGCTGTTCGACCACCTCCGCCTGCCCGACGATCGCCTGCCCGATCGCGGCGCGTAAGCTAGTCAGCGTGGCGAGTTGCGCCTCGATCTCCCCTTCGGTCATGCCAGACTCAATTGTTCAGCGCATACAGCACGATGTTGACACCGAACTTCGTATTGTCGTCCGCCAGGAAACGCTTGTTGCGCCAATCGTAGTCCCATTCGCACCCATAATCCTTGTTGCTGTAGAGAACGCCCAGCCGGCCATCGATGCTGATGCCGCGCAGATAATCATGGACGAGGTCGTCGCCCCATCCGTTCAGCTCGAACCCGGTGGCGGGAGGCCCCGGAAACTTGAAGAAGCTGGAATAGAGCGCGTGGCTATTCGGCAGCTTTTTCATCGCGGAGGCACCGAAGATCGCCGCCATCTGCCGTTCGAACGAGGTGGCGAACAGCCCGTCGATATCGTGGTTGCAATCGTCCACGAACACGAACCCGCCATTGCGGACATAACGCTCGAAATTGCGCCGTTCGGGGGGTGAGAAGTCGACCAGCTTGTGCCCCGCCATGTAGCAGAAGGGTGCGGTCAGCATCCTGGGATCGGCGAGTGCCACCACCCGCTCGCGCGGGTCGACGCGCAGGTTGGTATAGTCGACCAGTGCGGTCAGCAGGTTGCTCGGCATGCGCTGATCCACGTCCCAGTCGCCGGAATCGTAGCGTATCCGGGTGAACCAGAAGTCATAGGCGCCGGCGCCTTGCGCGGCGCGGGGGAGCGCGGTGGCGGTAGCTGCCGCTACAAAACGGCGGAGAAATTGATGGCGGGTTAGCATCGCCTTCTCCCCTCCGGGGAGAAGGCGGGGACCCGCGGCGCAGCCGTGGGGAGGATGAGGGGCTGCCACGAACGGAGCACTGCCTGACTACCCCTCACCCTTCCCACTGCCTTGCGGCAGCGGGCCCCTTCCAGCATCAGGTCGCCCATGCCCCCGGCATGGGCTGAACAGCGCAGGGCGCTGTTCACCTGATGCTCCCCGGAGGGGAGAGGGCAATAGGCACCCCCTTCCCTCACACCGCGTCGGATAGCGAGGTGAAGGTGAAATCCCGCAGCTTCATCGGCGGGATCATCATCACCAGCGAGGATTCGTCGCCCGCCACGCGCACCGGCTTGCCCAGTTCGTCGATATTGTTGAGCATGATCACCGGGCTTTCGTTGAAGCGGAAATTCTTCACCGGATATTTGATCTGCCCGTTCTCGATATAGAACGTGCCGTCGCGGGTCAGGCCGGTCAGCAGCACCGTCTGCGGATCGACCATGCGGATGTACCAGGTGCGGGTGACGAGGATGCCGCGCTCGGTGCCGCGGATCAGGTCGGCGGTCGACTTGGTCCCGCCCGACATGATGAGGTTGCCCGGCGATCCGACCGCGGTCTTGCCCATCTTCTGCGCCCAGAAGCGGCTGTAATCGAGCGAGGCGATCTTGCCGTCCTGCACGATCGCCTGACGCTGGCGGGGCAGGCCGTCGCCGTCCCACGGCATCACCGCCGCCTCCGGATGCCACGGATCGGCGATCATCGTCACGCGCGGGTCATAGACCTGCTCGCCCAGCTTGTTGCCGCCACCCTTTTTCGACAGGAAGCTGCGTCCCTCGTCGGCCTCGCGCGCGCCAAAGAAGTTCATCATGAAGCTGATGAGCCCCGCCGCCGCCGCCGGTTCCAGGATCACGGTATATTTGCCCGGCTCCAGCGCCCGCGCCTCGACCGAGGCGGCCGCCTTGCGCATGCCGGTGCGAACCTCCGTCGCCGCGGAAAAGGCGGACGAATCCTGAAGGTTGCGGCCGACCCAGCCCGATCCTTGGCCGTTCTCCGTGCGCACCGTGCAGGTGTAATCCAGGCCACTGGCACGCTGATAGCCGAAATTGCCCTTGGAATTGGCAAAGGCGGTGAAGCTCTGCCCATCCTGAAGGAAGCCTGCCGCGACCAGCTTCTCGCCCTTGCAGGCCGCGATCGAATCGCCGGCCACCTTGGCGCGGTAATCCGGAGTGATGCCCGCGGTCGCCGCGCTGAATGTCGGGCTGACGCGATAGGCCTGCTTGTCGATGGCGGGGACGAATTCGGGGTTTTCGGGGGCGAGCCGCGCCAGTTCCTCGGCCCGTGCGACCACGCGGGCGAGCGAGGCGTCGTCAAAGGCGTTGATCGTGGCCGTGCCGACGCGCTTGCCGAACGCGACGGTCACGCCCAGATCGGCATCGTCGACGATGCCGCTGGTCGACACCGCATTGCGCGCAAAGCGGATATTGCCGTTGATCGAACCGGACAGCTGGGCGGTGCACTCGTCCGCCTTGGACAGCGACACGGCCTTGGTCAGGATCGCGCGCGCCTGGTCTTCGGTGAAAATGGTCATGTGCGGATTTCCTTGGAAGACCGGTCTCAGCCGAGCGAGCGCGCGGTGTTGATGACGTTGATGCCGTTGAAGCGGGCGGTGGACGAGCCATGGCTGACCGTCGACACCTGGCTGGGCTGGCCCTTGCCGTCGAAGAACGAGCCGCCCAGGCGGTAATCGCTCTGGTCGCATACCCCGACACAGGCGTTCCAGAATTCCGGCGTGCGGATCTGGTAGGCCACGTCCTCGATCTGCTGCGTGATCTTGCCGTTCTTGATCTCGTAGAACAGCTGCCCGCCGAACTGCGCATTGTAGCGCTGCTGGTCGATCGAGAAGCTGCCGTCGCCGACGATGTAGATGCCGTTGTCGACGCCGGCGATCATGTCGGCCACCGAATGCTTCTTCTTGCCCGCCTCCATGCTGACGTTCGGCATGCGCTGGAACTGCACGCTGGACCAGCTATCGGCGTAGCAGCAACCGTCCGACGCGGACTTGCCCAGCATCGCCGCCTGATCGCGGATCGCCTGCAGGTCGACCAGCTTGCCGTCGCGGATCAGGTCCCACTTCTTGGTCTTCACGCCCTCGTCGTCATACCCGACCGCACCCAGGCTGCCCGGTTGCAGCTTGTCGGCGACGATCGACACTTCGGGGCTGCCATATTGGAAACGCTCCTTGACCTTGTCGAGCGTGACGAAGCTGGTGCCGGCGTAATTCGCCTCATAGCCCAGCACCCGGTCGAGTTCGAGCGGATGGCCGACGGATTCGTGGATGGTCAGCCAGGTGTGCGAGGGGTCGAGTACCAGGTCGTACTTGCCCGGCTTCACCGACGGTGCGGTCAGCTTCGCCTTGGCCTGACGCGCGGCGGCGATCGCATCCTCCTTCATGTCGTAGGACATGCCGTAATTCACGACGCCGTTGGGCGAGGTGAACTTGTCCGCCGCCTTGCCGTCGAGATATTCGAAGCCCAGCCCCATCGGCGCGGACAATCCCTCGCGCGTGCGGAACTTGCCGGTCGCCTTGTCGATCGCGGTCACCGTCATCGGCGCCCAGATGCGATGCACGTCCTGATCGATGTACGATCCGTCGGAGGAGGCGAAATATTTCTGCTCGTTGACGACGAACAGCATCGAGTTGACGAAGTTGGCCCCTGCCCCCAGCGCCGCGGCATTGACGCCCAGCAGCAGATCGACCTTGTCCTTGATCGGCACTGCCATCGCGTTCTTCACGATCGGCGTCTTCCACGACACCGCGCCCACGCCGGGCGTCGGGGCAAGGCGCACCGGTTCGGACTGGATTTTCGCATTGGCCTTGGCGATGGCGGCCGCCTGGCGCGCGGCGCCTGCCACCGCATCCTCGGTCAGCCCGTTGGTCGCGGCAAAGCCCCAGGCGCCGTCGGCGATCACGCGAATGCCAACGCCCAGCGATTCGGTGTTCACCACATTCTGGACGTTCGCCTCGCGCGTGATGACGAACTGGCGCAGATAGCGGCCGATGCGGACATCGGTATAGGTCGCGCCGGCACCGCGCGCGGCATTTAGCGCGACATCGGCCAGCCGCTTCTTCACCTCGCCCGGGATGGCCGATTGCAGCTCTTCAGCCGCAATCGCGCGGCCGAGATAGCCCGGCAGCAGACCGCTGCCCAGCGCCGCGGTGGTCGCGGCCAGGAAATCGCGTCGATGCACCCTCTTAATCCCCCGATCGTTGCGCCGTCTTACGGCTATAATACGGATGATTGCGCGGGCGGGGGCGTTCGTCAATTTGTCTTGCGTAAAAAAGGCATGGCGTTGCAGGGGCGGCCCATGCGCGCTGCCTTTATCGCCCTTACCCTCGCCGGCCTGTTCTGGGGCCTCGGTTTCCCACTCGGCAAGCTGGCCCTGCGGGAGGTGGCGCCTGCGCACATGGTGCTGCTGCGCTTTGCGGTCGCCAGCATCGCCTCGTTGCCCTTTGCGCTGGGCAGTGCGGAGGCGCGTGCGCTGTTCCGCTCACCGGCGGTGGTCGCGGCGGGCGTGCTCTACGGCCTTGCCTTCATCGTCCAGTTCGAGGGGCTGGCCGGCGTCACGGTCACGCTGGCCGCGCTGCTGGTCGGCGCGATGCCCGCGCTGGTCGCGGTCGCCGCCTGGGCGATGGGCGAGCGGGTCAGCCGCGCGTCATGGATGGGCGTCGCCGGCGCGACACTTGGCGCCGCGCTGATCGCGGGCAAGCCCGGCGGAGCCGGCACGCCGGTCGGCATCGCGCTGTCGCTCGCCTCGCTGGTCGTGTTCCTCGGCTGGCTGATCCTGGCGAAGCGCGCACCCGCCACCCGCTCGCCGCTGGCGGTGCCGGCGGTGACGCTCGTCGTGGCGCTGCTCGCCATCCTGCCCGTCACACTGGTGCTGCACGGTCCCCCGTCGCTCGCCATCGGGCCGGTCGCGTGGGCGGGGATCATCGGCCAGGGACTGCTCTCCACCTTCTTTGCCACCGCCGCGTGGCAATATGGCGCGGCGCGCGTCGACAGCGCGAGTGCGGGCGTCTTCATCAACATCGAACCGCTGTTCGGCGCGCTGGTCGGCATCACCCTGTTCGGCGACCCCGCGGGGCTGGCGCTGATCGCGGGCGGCGTGCTGATCGTCATCGGCAGCATCGTCGTGGTGCTGGGGGAGCGGCCCGCGATCGACGCGCCCGCCACCCCGCCCCATGGGCTGTTCGTCGACTGACCTACATCTTGAAGCGCGCACCGAACAGGAAGGTGCGGCCGAAGTGATTATTCTCGTAATTCCGGTTGGCATCGAGATCGGTGTAGCGGTCCCGATACTCGTCGGTCAGGTTCGTGCCCTCCAGCGATATCTCCAGATTGGGCGTCAGCTTGTAGCGCAGCGAGGCATCGACGTTGATCGTCGAATTATACCCCTCGAAGATGTTGCCCGTGCCCGAGCTGCCATCGATATACGGCCCCCGGTAGCTGATCGAACCGCGTGCCGAGAAGCGGGCATCCTCGTAATAGAGCGTGCCGTTATACTGCCGCTTGGACAGGCCATAGAGCGTCTCGGTGCGCACCACGTTCACCAGCGCGCCGCCCGGCACCACGGCAGGGCCGCTTTGCGTATAGGTCGCATCGGAATCGATAAAGGTCGCGTTCGCGATCGCACCGAAATTCTTCAGGAAGCCGGGCAGGAAGCGGAACGTCGCCTGCAGCGCGATCTCCACGCCCTTCAGGCTGGCGCCGGTGCCGTTGGTGATCGAGTTGATCGTCCAGATCTGCCCCTCCGGCGCCGAGGCGGCGGGCGAGGATGGCGGAATGATCGACAGCGGCAGGCCGGTGGAGGCATAGGTGCCCGCCGTCGTCACCGACACGGGGAAGCTTTCCACATTCTTCTTGAACGCCGCGACCGAGAAGATCGACTGCGGCGCGAAATACCATTCCGCCGCCAGATCGAACGCGGTGGCACGGAACGGCAGCAGGTTGGGATTGCCGAAGCTGATCCGGTAGTTGAAGCCGTCGACCGACCCGCCCGGCGTCAGGTTGCCCAGTGCCGGACGCGTGATGACCTTGGCGACCGCGGCACGCAGAATGACCTCGCTGGTCGGGAAGAAGGCGAGGTTGGCGGCCGGCAGCCAGTCGTCATAGCTGCGCTCCACCGTCACCGCGACGCCGTTGTTCAACCCCGTGGAGCGCTGCGCGGTATGGGCGTAGCGCATGCCGGCATTGGCCGCATAGTCCAGCCCGAAGACATTGCCCTTCACGTCGAACTGGGCATAGCCGCCGGTCACTTCCTCCACGACGTTGCGGATGTTGCCGGGGTCGACCACCAGGGGACGATTATACAGCCCGGTCGCGGCGGCGGATGCGGCGATGTTGGGGATCAGGAACTCGGTCGTCGTACCCTGCGGCTGCCCCGCCCTGCCCAGCTTGAAGATCTCGCCTAGATTGCCCGCCGGCAGGCCGTACACCGCATTTGCGCCAAAGACGGAGGAGGGCGTGCACGTCACCGCGCCCAGCACCGCGTCGGGACGCGCGGTCGTGCTGGTCGGGCATAGCACCGCGTCGCGGGTGAACCCTTCGGTATCGAACTCGAACCGGCGATACATCGCGCCCGTCTTCACCTGGAACCCGTCGGTCACGTCCCATTCGGTCCGAAGCTGGCCGGTGCGGAACTTGTTGACCGTGGTCGAGGGGCGGTCGCGGATCTCAGCCAGCTGGAAGTTGGCCGGATCGGTCACGCTGGTGCCGAAGGTCAGCCGCGGGCTGCGCGAGTTGGTATAGTCATAACTGTACCCTTGCGCGTCGCGATCGTCGAACACGAAGGTCGTCTCGACCGGGATCGTCGCATCCGACTGCGATATGCCGCCCATCAGGGTGAAGCGGAACCGGTCGCTGACATCCTGATCCCAGCTTCCGCCGACCTGATAGAATTCCGTCTTGGACCGGCGATAATAATGCTCGGTCCGCACCCAGGCATCGTTCAGCGTCGCGGAGATCAGATTGTTGTTGGCGTCATAGACGGGGTTCAGCAGGTCGATCGACCGCTCGTTGGAGCGGAGCAGCACCTCGCCCCATTTCTCCTCGCGATCCTCGGTGAAGCGCGAATAGAGCGCGTCGATCGACACCTTGGTGGCGTCCGACGGCGACCATTGCACGCTGCCCGTCAGGCCCAGCCGCTCGCGTCCGTGAAACACCTCGCCATAGCGCGGGATGCGCGGGTGGAAGGCCAGCGCCGCCTGGTCGCACGCCGCGCTCGGGCGGTACACGCCACCCGCATTCGACGCACGCGTGGCGCTGGTGGCGCTCGTGAAATAGCAGGGCGTGCCGTTCACCGAGTCGAAGCGGGCCTGTGCCCAGCGCACGGTGTTGTTGCCCAGTTCCAGATTGTCGGTCTTGGTATAGGCGCCCGATACCGACGCGCCGAAATTGCCGTCCGCCGATTTCCAGGACAACAGCCCGGCGACACGCGGCCGCAGGTTTTCCGAGAGGTCGTTATATGTCCCCTGCGCCGCCGCGACGAAGGTCACCCCGGTCTTGCCGCCCAGCGGATTGCCGGTGTTGAGATCGACCACTGCGCCCAGCGACCCTTCGTCCAGCGACGCCTCGGCGGTCTTGTGGACGACGATCGAGTTGAACAGCTCGGATGCGAAGACGTTGAAGTCGAACGCGCGGTCGCGGTTCGCGCTGGCACCGTCGGTGGAGGTCGCCACCGTTTCCAGCCCGTTGACGCGCACGCGGGTGAATTGCGCGCCCAGACCGCGCACGGTGATCGCCCGCCCCTCGCCGGCGTCGCGCTGGATCGAAATGCCCGGAATGCGCTGCAGCGACTCGGCCAGGTTCTGGTCGGGGAATTTGGCGATATCCTCCGCCACGATCGCATCGACCGCGGATACCGAATCGCGCTTCACGTTCAGCGCGGCATCCAGCGACCGGCGAAAGCCGGTGACGATGATGTCCGCATCGCCGCCCGCGGCCGGATCGGCGCTTTGCGGCGTCACGATCGCGCTGGAATCGGCCGGTTCCTCGGTGGTGCCGGGCGGGACCACGCCCGTTTGCGCCGGGGCGGGATCGGTCTGCGCCGGCGTTCCCGGGGTCTGCGTCGACGGGATATTGGCGGCCTGCGCGCCGACGCTCGTCGGCATGGCGAGCGCCGCGGTCAGCGCCGCCAGCGATACGCCAAGGCCGATCCGATTGCGGCGCATGAGGTTGATACCCTTGGTCATGCTCATCCCCTCCCAAAGCGGACGATGCCGCTGACACCGGTTGCCGCCGGTTTCCTATGATCTGGTCGGAGACGATGCGTTGCCAGCCCTTGGGCGGTCTCGCCTTCCTCTCCCGAACGCCCAGTGCTCTGGTGCGCCCGCCTGCCCCTTGCATGGAACAGGTAACCGGTGTCAGGATCATGAAAGCACGATAAACGCCTGTCAATACTCTCGTTGGAAAGGTGCCCCGGATGCCCGTCGCCACGCTGTTGCTGATGCTCCTGCCCGCCGCGCAGACCCCTGCGCCCCGCCCCCTGATCGTCATCGACGAACGCACCGTCCGGCGCGAGGAAAGCCCGCCGCACGGCGCGATCGGCACCAGCACCGCGTTTCGGATCAGCGACGGCGTGCCCGACCGCACCATGGAATTCCGCAAGCGCATCCTGCATCGCGGCGCCGCGATCGGCGCGCATGTGATCGCGCATGACGAGGTCTATTATGTGCTGTCCGGCCGCGGCGAGGTGACATCGGGCAGCGCGCGCCGCGCCGTCGGCCCCGGCATGGCCGCCTATCTCTACAACGGCGAGCGGGTCGGCATCCGCCAGACCGGTCGCGAGCCGTTGGCCTTGATCATCGCCTATCCGGTGGTACGCCCGTGAACGGCGTCCTTTGAACCGACCGGGGGTGACATTGAAACGGACGATCTACACGCTGGCGTTCGTCGTGCTGGGCGTCATACTCGGCAAGTTCTGCCAATATGGCGCCGTCGCGCTTCTTCAGCCTCGGATGGGCTTCACCACCGCTTCGGCTGTCGGCCTTGCGCCTTTCGTCATGGCGCTCATCCTCCTGAAGTCACGCTATCCCCGGTATTTCGCGTTTCGATCCGGTCGCTGAAACCGCGCTGGTCAGGATGCCGTCTCACGTTCCTGGCTGCACATAGGGCACCCGCGCAAACAGCTCGCGCTCCCAGCGTCGCGGGTCGTTCTCCACCCGCGACGCGGCATCGAAGATCATCGTCGCACGCGTCTCCAGCGTATAGCGCGGCCATGCGGCCTCGCCGCTCGCGGCAAAGCGGCAGAACGCATCCTGCATCGCCCTGGATGCGGCCCGCGCATCCTCCCCCGTTCCCGTCTGCGACCCCGGCGCATCCAGCGTCCCGAACACCAGCGGAATATCCATGGTGTGAAAGGCGCCACGCGCCGGATCGGTGCGCGAGGCGAAATCGACCTGATATACCCATCCGGGCACCCCGGCCCGCGCCCGCGCCTCGGCTTCCTCTACCTGTCCGCGCCAGCTTCGTCCCGCCGTCGTCGCGGCATAGAACACGTCCAGCGGGCCATAGGCCGGGTAGCGCGCCCGAAACTGGGCGACGACCCATTCGGGCAGGATGTCCACCTTCAACTCCGGCGCCATCCGCTCGGCCAGATTGTCCCAGTTCAGCCCTCTTACCCTTGGCGAGTCGGGGCCGATAAAGGCGCGCGTCTCGTCATGCGTGTTGCCCAGCATCATCGGCACGCGCGCGCCCAGCGGGTTCGCGTCGGGCCAGAATGGATGGCGGGTCAGCCATGTCATGTCGAGCACCGGCCCCATATACAGGCCCCCGCCCAGCACCGGGTCGGTCGCCGCCAGCCCCTCGACGATCCGCGCGGCCGGCATGGTCAGCAACGGGGACAGGTCGCGCTCGCCCACCCCCAGCCGGGCGAGCAGCGCGCGCGCCCGCGCCGTCGCGTTCATCGGGCCGGACGCCGTCACCTGCTGCCCGCTCATCGTCGCGGCGCGGTGGAACAGGCCCTGCGCCGCTTCCATCCCCATCATCGTGGCGATCTTGGCGCCGCCGCCCGACTGGCCGAACACCATCACCCGCCCCGGATCGCCGCCGAACGCGGCGATGTTCGCGCGCACCCAGCGCAGCGCCAGGATCAGGTCCAGTTGCCCGGCATTGCCGCTGTCGGGAAAGCGCGGGTCGAGCCGTGCGAGATAGGCATAGCCGAACGCGTTCAGTCGGTGGTTCACCGTCACCACCACCGCATCGCCGCGGCCCGCGATGTGACGGCCGTCGTTCATCGGATCGGTGACGCTGCCGTTCGAATAGGCGCCGCCATGGATGTAGAGCATCACGGGCTTGCGCGTGCGGGCATCCGCCTCTGCCGTCCAGATGTTGAGAAACAGGCAGTCCTCGTCCTGCGGGCCATAAGGCCCCGTCTGGGGACAGACCGGGCCGAAGGCGTCGGCCGCCACCCGCCGGCCCGGCAATGCTACCGCGACGGGCGCGCGGAACCGCTCCGCCCGGCCGTAGCGGATGCCGCGAAACACCCGCACCCCGCCCTCATGCGTGCCGATGAAATCGCCCGCCGCGCATCGCACCGCACGCACCTGCCGCGCCGCCGCCGTCCCGCCAAGCAGCAGCGCCGCGCCGCCACCCAGGGCCGCGCGGCGCGTCCAGCCGTCAGCGGCGGACATCCAGCCCGCCTGCAAGATAGGCGTCGAGATCGGGCTGGCGGAACAGACCCGCATCGCCCGGCAACGAATGTTTCAACACGGCCAGCGCCAGCCCGGTCGCCGCCGCCTGCCCGATATCGCCACCGCGGCGCAGGCCGTGCAGCACGCCCGCGGCAAAGGCGTCGCCGCCGCCGATGCGGTCGACGATGCCGGCCACCTCCACCTCCGCGGTCTGCGCATGGCCATCCCGCGCATCGACGCGCGCCGACAGCCGGTGCAGGTCGACATGCTCGACATGACGCGCGGTGGACGCGATCGTCTGCAGATTGGGGAACGCCTCGAACGCGGCCTCGGCCGCGGCGCGGCGCCGATCCTCGCCCTCGCCGCCGAAATCGTCCCGCCCGAGCAGCAGCGCGATATCGCGGTGGTTGCCGAACATCAGGTCCGCCTGCTCCACGATCCGGCGCAGGATCGCACGCGGGTCGCTGTCCCACCGCTCCCACAGCTTGCCGCGCCAGTTGCCGTCGAACGACACCGCGATGCCGCGCTCGCGCGCTGCCGCGGCCGCCGCGATCGCACTTTCCGCCGGCACGGGGCCCAGCGCCGGCGTGATACCCGACAGGTGCAGCCGGTCGACCCCCGCCAGCATCCTGTCCCAGTCCCAGGCGGAGACGGGCGCCTCGGCAAAGGCGGAATGGGCGCGGTCGTAGATCACCTCCGTCGCGCGCAGGCCGGCGCCCGCGGTGACGAAGTACAACCCCATCCGCTCGCCGCCCGTCTGCACCTGCGACACATCGACGCCGTGGCCGCGCAGCGTGGTGATCGCTGCGCGCCCCAGATCATTGTCCGGCACGCGCGTCGCCAACCCGACATCATGCCCCAGCCGCGCCAGCTGGGTCGCGACATTGGCCTCCGCCCCCGCCACCCACACGTCCAGCCTGGGCGACTGCATCAACAGCTCGCGCCCGGGCGGCGACAGGCGCAGCATCACCTCGCCGAAAGCCAGGAACCGACCCATGTCCTTTACCCCTTATCTGGCCAGCCAGCCGCCATCGACCGCCAGGATATGGCCCTGCACATAATCGGACGCGCGGCTCGCCAGAAACACCGCCGCGCCGCCCAGATCGGCCGGGTCACCCCAGCGCGCCGCCGGAATACGGTCGAGGATCGCATTGTTGCGCGCCGCATCCGCCTGAAGTGCTGCGGTATTGTTGGTGGCGATATAGCCCGGCGCAATGGCGTTCACCTGTACGCCGTGTTTGGCCCATTCATTCGCCAGCAGCTTAGTCAGCCCGCCGATGCCAGCCTTGGACGCGGTGTAGCTCGGCACGCGGATACCGCCCTGGAAGGTCAGCATCGATGCGATGTTGATGATCTTGCCGCCACCTTGCGCGATCATGTGCCGCCCGGCCGCCTGGGCCAGGAAGAACACCGATTTCAGGTTGGTGTCGACCACCGCATCCCAGTCTTCCTCGGTGAAGTCGACCGCGTCTGCCCGGCGGATGATGCCGGCATTGTTGACCAGGATATCCAGCCCGCCCAGCTTCTCCAGCGTCTCGTCCACCACCCGCCGCACGGGCTGGATGGTGGACAGGTCGGCGGACACGATCTCCGCGCGCCGGCCCAGCGCGCGTGCCTGTGCCACCGTATCCTCTGCCGGGGTGCGCCCGACACAGGCGATGTCGGCACCGGCCTCGGCCAGCGCCAGCGCGATCGCCTGGCCGATCCCGGTATTGGCACCGGTGACGACCGCGACCTTGCCCGACAGGTCGAAAGGATTGCCCATCGTGCTTACGCCAGCTGACAGATGTCGAGGACGTTCATGTCGGTATAGTCCTGGTTCTCGCCCGCCATCGCCCAGATAAAGGCATAGGCCTTGGTGCCGGCACCCATGTGGATCGACCAGGGCGGGCTGATCACCGCTTCCTCGTTCGCCATGACGATGTGGCGCATCGCCTCGCCCTCGCCCATGAAATGCATCACCCGGTCGTTCGGGCCGTCCAGTTCGAAGTAGAAATAGATTTCGCTGCGGCGCTCATGGACGTGCGGGGGCATGGTGTTCCACACGCTGCCCGGCTTCAGCACGGTCAGACCCATCACCAGCTGCGCGCTGTCGCACACGCCGGGGATGACGAGCTGGAAGATCGTCCGCTCGTTCGATTCCTCCAGGCTGCCACGATCCAGCGCGTTGGCGTCGGCGATGCCCAGCTTGCGCGTCTGGAACGCCTTGTGCGCCGGGCACGACGCCAGATAGAAGCGCGCGCCGTCGCCGGCGAACTGCACGTCGGTCGCACCCATCGTCACGTACAGGCAATCCTTGCCCGCCAGGGTGAAGACCTCGCCGTCCACCGTCACTGTGCCCTCGACCGCGCCGACATTGACGATCGCGAGTTCGCGCCGCTCCAGGAAGGGATGACCCGCCGCCGATGCCGGCTCGGTCTGGTCGGGCAGCTTCACCGATCCGGTCTCGACCGCGACGCCGCCGATCACGAACCGGTCGGCATGGGTGTAGTTCAGCACGCATTCGCCGGCCCGGAACAGCCCCTGGATCAGGTAGCGGTCGCGCAGTTCGTCATTGGATACGCATTCCATCATGTCGGGGTGCGTGGCGTAATAGGTGCGGTCGAACATCAAACAGGCTCCGTCATCAGATTGCGGGGAATGTTGCACATGGTGAGAACGCTTCCCACATATTTTTATGCGATGCGATAGGCGCGGCGTACCAATCCACTGGTCAGCTCGACCGCCAGGTCGGCCGCCTCCCACTCCTCCAGCCGGTGTTCGGCAACGAGGCGCGCCAGAAACGCGCAGTCCACGCGCCGCGCGACGTCATGCCGCGCCGGGATGGACAGGAATGCGCGGGTATCGTCGTTGAACCCGACCGTGTTGTAGAATCCGGCCGTCTCCGTCGTCATCTCGCGGAACCGGCGCATACCCTCCGGACTATCGTGGAACCACCAGGCCGGACCCAGCTTCAGGCAGGGATAATGGCCCGCCAGCGGCGCCAGCTCGCGTGCATAGCTGCTCTCGTCCAGCGTGAAGAGGATGATCGTCAGGTCGCGCTCGGTACCCACCACGTCCAGCATCGGCTTCAGCGCGGACACGTAATCGGTCCGCATCGGGATGTCGGCGCCCTTGTCGCGGCCATAACTGGCGAACAGGCCGGCATTGTGGTTGCGGAAGGAGCCGGGATGGATCTGCATCACCATGCCGTCCTCCACGCTCATCCTGGCCATCTCGGTCAGCATCTGCGCACGGAACAGCTCGGCATCCGCCGCCGACCAAGTGCCGCCGACGATCCGGGCGAACAGCGACTCGCATTCGGCGGTCGACAGATTGGCGGTCTGGGCGGTGGGATGGCCGTGATCGGTCGCGGTCGCGCCCATGGCGCGAAACGCCGCGCGCCGCTTGGCATGCGCCGCCAGATAGCCGTGCCAGTCATGGACATCCTCACCGGTCAGTTCGGCAAAGCGCTCCATCGCTCCGGCGAACTGCTCATGCTCGACATCGATCACCCCGTCCGGGCGATAGGTGGTGACGATGCGCCCCTGCCAGCCCGAGGCGCGGATCGCGGCATGATGCGCCAGATCGTCCTGCGCGCCCTCCGTCGTCGCCAGAAAGTCGATGCGGAACCGTTCGAACAGGGCACGCGGGCGGAACGCCTCAGTGGCAAGCGCCTCGCCGATCAGGTCATAGTATAAATCTGCTGTTGCCGCCTCCAGTGCCACGTCGATCCCGAACACCTCGGCAAAGACGTGGTCCAGCCACAGGCGCGACGGCGTGCCGCGGAACAGAGGGTAATGCTCGGCGAACAGCCGCCATGCCGCGCGCGGATCGGTATCCGGCACCACGCCCCCGCGCCGCGCTATCCCCAGCCGGTCGAGGTCCAGCCCCTGGCTGTAGAGCATGCGGAACAGATAATGGTCGGGCGCGAGCAACAGGCTCGTCGCATCCGTCCACGGCGCATCGCTGGAGAACCAGGAGGGATCGACATGCCCGTGCGGGCTGACGATCGGCAGATCGGCGACCTGCGCATACAGTGTCCGCGCGATGGCGCGGGTCGTCGGGTCTGCCGGAAACAGCCGGTCGGGGTGCAGGGTCAACGGCCGGGTCATCATCTTCCTCTCCGCCGCTTCCCCGCGGCTGTGTGACAATTGGTAACCGGTGTCAGACACCATGGCAAGGTCAGGCCGGCGCGGTCGATACCGATCCGCGCCGGATCAGGGTGGACAGGAAGAGCGACGGCTCCTCTACCGGCTCCCCTTCCTCATATCCCGCGATCAGCTTCAGCGCGGCCGATCGTGCCATGGACGCGATCGGCCAGCGCACCGTGGTCAGGGGCGGCCAGACATGCGCCGCAATCGGCGTATCGTCGAACCCGATGATCGACAGGTCGCGCGGTATCTCTAATCCGCGCTGCCGCGCCGCATGGATCACGCCCGCCGCCATCTCGTCGTTGGACGAGAAGATCGCGGTCGGCCGCGGCACCAGATCGAGCAGCCGGTCCGCCGCCACCAGCCCGGACTCGAACGTGTAGTTGCCGTCCGCGATCAGCGAGCGGGGCAGCGCGATCCCCGCCGCCGCCAAGGCCTCCTCGAAGCCCCGGCGACGCTCCACCCCTGAGCGAAAGCCATGGGGGCCGCAGATCAGGCCGATCCGCCGGTGCCCCTGCGCGATCAGATAGTCGGTCGCGGCGCGCACGGCCTCGCGGTCGTTGGACGCCACCATCTGCTCCGGCGCATCCAGAGGCGCCGATCCCATCCGCACATAGCGACAGCCGATGTCCCGGCACAGCTCGGCCACCGTGTCGTTCTCGCTGACCGGCGGCAGCAGCAGCACCCCGAACAGGCGTTGCCGCTCCAGAAAGTGGCGCAGATCGTCCAGCATCCTCGGCGATCCACGGTCCAGCGGCCGCACCACCATCTCGAACTCGGTGCCGTACAGGCCTTCCAGCATGCCTTGCTGGACGTTCATCACCGTTTGCGCATTGGGGTTGTCGTGGACCAGCCCGATCAGGAAATTGCGGCGCAAGGCCAGCGCGCGTGCCTGCGGATTGGGGATATAGCCCAGTTGCTCGATCACCGCCTCCACCCGCCGGCGGGTATCGTCACCCAACAAAGGCGAGCGGTTGATGACCCGGCTGACCGTCTTCTTGGACACGCCGGCCTCGCGCGCCACGTCGTTGATCGTCGGCTGACCGGTCTTCTGCATGGCGGTGCTCTACCTCCCCCTCGGCCCCGCGGCCAGTGCCGGTCTTCCGGCCCGGCGCCCCGCAGCGGCACAGGCAAGCCCGATCCTGACACCGGTTTTCGGTAAAGGCCAGCCCCACGCCGTGATCCGCGCCACCCTGTTGACACCGGTTTCCTACCGCGTCACGATGGCGGTCGAACAGTAACAAGGGAGGGGACGGCCCGTGCAGCCGGATATCGACACCAGCGCGATCAGCAACCGTGCGCGCATCGCCGACAGCTTCGTCGCCGCCCGCCACGCCGGGCACGCACTGCCCGACTATCCCGGCGAGCGCCCGACCGTGTTGGGCGATGCCTATGCGGTGCAGGACGCCGCGCTTGAACGGCATGGCGGCACGGTTGCCGGCTGGAAGGTGGGTCGCATCAACCCGCCGATCGGCACGGCCGACCGCCTCGCCGGTCCGATCTTCGCGGATCAGGTGATTGCAAGCGAACCACCCCCTGCCATGCCCGTCTATGCCGGCGGCTTTGCCGCGGCGGAGGCCGAGTTCCTGATGCGGATCGGCACCGCGCCCGATCCGGCGCAGCGCCATTTCACCCGTGACGACGCTCGTGCGCTGGTCGATGCGGTCCATGTCGGCATCGAGATCGCCAGCTCGCCCTACCCGCACATCAATGCCGATGGCGCGCTGGTCACCATTTCCGACTTCGGCAACAACAACGGCCTCGTCATCGGCGCCGAGGTGCCGGACTGGCGCGACACGGACCTGTTGTGCTGGCCGGTCGAACTGTGGATCAACGATGCGCGCATCGGCGCGGCCATCGCGGCCGACATGCTGGACGGCCCGTTCGGCGCCGTCGCCTTTCTGGCCGGGCATCTCGCCGCCCGCGGCAAACCGCTAGTTGTAGGACAATGGGTCTCGACAGGTGCGGTGACCGGTGTGCATCCTGTTGCGGTCGGCGACCGGGTGGAGGCACGCTTCGACGGCAGCTACCGTCTGGCATGCACCATCAAGGCGCAAGGCTGACGCGGACCAATCGCGGGACGGACAAGGGGAGAGGAAGGGCATGGCCATGGACGTGACACCGGAGGTCGCCGCCGCGGCCGGCCGGGTGGGCCGGTATCGCTGGGGCATCTGCGCATTGCTGTTCGCGGCCACCGCGATCAACTATGTCGACCGCCAGATGATCGGCGTGCTGAAGCCGACCATCTCCGCCGAACTCGGCTGGTCGGAGACGACCTATGCCGATGTCATCTTCTGGTTCCAGGCCGCCTATGCGATCGGGTATCTCAGCTTCGGGCGGATCGTCGATCTCGTCGGCGCGCGCATCGGCTACACCATCGCCTTCATCATCTGGACGCTCGGCCACACCCTGTGCGGCTTTGTCGGCAACGCCTTCCAGTTCTCGGTCGCGCGCTTCATCCTGGGAGTGGGCGAAAGCGGCAACTTCCCGGCCGGGATCAAGGCGGTGTCGGAATGGTTTCCGGCGCGCGAGCGGGCCTTTGCCACCGGCGTGTTCAACGCGGGCGCCAATGTCGGCGCGATCATCACGCCGCTGGTCGTGCCGATCATCACCGTGGCCTATGGCTGGCGGATGGCGTTCATCGTCACCGGCGTGGTCAGCCTGCTCTGGCTGGTCGCATGGCTGGCCCTGTATCGCCGCCCGCGCGAGCATCCCCGGCTGGGCGCGGCGGAACTCGCACTGATCGAATCCGACCCCGCCGACCCGGTCACCCCGATTTCCTGGGGCCGCCTGCTCCGTTATCGCGAGACCTGGGCCTTTGCGCTCGGCAAGTTCCTGATCGATCCCATCTGGTGGCTGTTCCTGTTCTGGACGCCGGATTTCCTCGCCAAGACCTATAATCTCGACCTGCTCAGCTTCGGCCCGCCGCTGGTCGTCATCTACCTGATCTCCGACCTGGGCAGCGTCGCCGGCGGCTGGTCGTCCTCGCGCCTGATGAAGCGCGGCCTGTCGGCGAACGCGGCGCGAAAGCTTACCATGCTCGCCTGCGCCTTCCTGGTCATGCCGATCGTCTTTGCCCAATATACCAGCAACCTGTGGGTCGCGGTCGGCATTGTCGGGCTGGCAACCGCCGCGCATCAGGCTTTTTCCGCCAATCTCTACACCCTGCCCTCCGACATGTTCCCGCGTGCCGCCGTCGGCTCCGTGGTCGGCATCGGCGGCACGCTGGGCGCGATCGGCGGCATGATGATGGCCAAGTTCACCGGCTATATTCTGGAAACGACGGGCAGCTATGCGCCGATCTTCGCGGTGGCGGGATCGACCTATCTGATCGCGATCATCGTCATTCACCTGCTCAGCCCCCGCCTCGCGCGCGTGCAGGCCTGATCGGGCGGGGAGGCTATCCGTTGACGCGCACCACCTGTTCCCTTCTCGCCCTGGGCGCGGCCCTGACCTCCCCCGCCGCCGCCCAGACGCTCACCTTTCGCCTTTCCGCCGACCAGAGCCTGACGGCGGAGCAGGCGGCCGGCGATCCCGTTCCGAATTTCCGCAGCGGGGTAAGCGTCGTCGGCGACGGCGCGATCGGCGGCGTCGCGCGCTGGCAGGATGACGGCTATGTCGCCTGGCGCGCGCCCGGCAACATCACCGCGGCGCGTGGCACGCTGTCCTTCTTCTGGCGCGCGCGCGAGCCGCTGGGCGAGGCGCCGTTCGTGATCTTCCGCACCGGCTATGCCGATCACAGCAGCTGGGACATGGCGTTCCTGCGCATCGACTGGAACGGCCACGGCTTCGACGCCTTCGTCACGGACGCCAATTTGTCGCGCATCCGCGTGTCCTGGACCATCCCCCGGCGCCCTGATGCCGCGGCATGGCAGCATCTCGCCTTCACCTGGGACGAGACCCGGGGCATCCGCCTGTATGTGGAGGGTCGCGAGGTTGCGCGTGCCGAAACCCCCGCCGATCTCGATGCCGGGCTGGACCAGTTCGGCTTTGCCGGCCGCGTCATCGCCCCGCATCAGGTGCAGAGCCGCTACAATTTCATGCGCGGCTCGGACTTTGACGAACTGCGCATCTATGACGCCGCGCTGGATGCCGCCGGCATCGCCGCGCTCGCCGCCAAGGGCGATCCCGCGCCGCCCCCGGCCCCCGCGACGGGCGACCGAACGGCATGGCTCCACCGCTATGGCTGGGACACCGCCAGGCCGCCGCTGCTCACCGATCCCGTCACCCGCGTCCGCAAGGTCGAGTTCGCCGACGCCCGCGACCTGAAGCAATGGATGTGGAAGGGCGTCGACGGCATCGCCGAGACGACATGGCCCGGCGTCTACAACCGCTCCGCCCTGCCCGGTCGCCACGATTATTTCGAGCTGCCCGACTGGAACACCTATGTGGAGGGTGGCCGCACCTACGACCTCGCCATCCCGCCGAACGAGCGGATCAACCGTATCGAGCTGCGCGGCGCCGCCTATGGCACGCTGGCCTTTTCCGCCGACGGGCAACGCTATACCCCGCTCGCCGATCGCCCCCGCGGCGTGGTGCGCAGCGTCACCGCCATCGCTCCGCGCCAGGGTGGCCGGCTGCGCTTCACCAACCGCATGGCCGAACAGCCGATCCAGGAACTCTGGGCCTATGACGTCACGCCCGGCACCGTGCCGGCCGGCAGCTTCCAGCTCAGCTACACCGTCAACGCCGCCGCCGCCCCGACGCTTGCCGCCCTTGGCGATCTGAACGCCTGGATCGCCGGCCGCTTCGCGCCCGAGGAACGCACAACCGTTGTCGCGCTTCCCAGCACCGGCATCAAGGCCGCAGTCGGCGCCGGCAGCGGCGCCCCCACTGCCCGCGCCGCGGCATCGGCCGCCGCGGCCCCGATCGTCCACATCCTCATTCCCTCCAGCTTCGGCGACGCCCCCGCCGACCAACCCCTTGCCCGCGCATGGGATTATGGCTGGCACAATCTGCACGACGGGCTGGACGGCATCGCGATCGACCTGCCCGCCCTCAAGGGCGACGCCCCCATCCCCCTCAATATCAAGGTCCATGATCCGCTCTGGCCCGGCCGCGACCTGATCGACCTGTCCGTCTCCCTCCCGCCGGGCGAGGCCCGCACGCTGTGGCTCGACCTGCGCGACCGCATCCTGCCCGCGCAAAGCCTGGCCCTGACCCTTGCCGCCGCCGATCCCGCGTTCGGCCCGGCGAGCATCGACGGCGCCCGCATCCGCCTGGTCTTCAAGCCACGCGAGCAGGCGCTGCCCGAACACGTCGCCGACCGCTTCAACCAGGTGAAGGACAATTGGGCGTTTCTGGTTGAGGAGCATACCGCCTCGCAGCGCGCCGGCCTTTATCGCCGTCTTTATGCCGACATCAGCGATCTGCTGCGTGTCGCCCCCGACCATGCCGGCGCCCGCGCCTATTGGGCGGACATCAATTACCGGCCGGAGAACCTGCCGCCCGTCACGCTGCCCCCGGTAACCTCCGACACCCCCGCCTGGGCCTTTCGCCAGTTGCAGGATCTGTCGCTGTCGCACCGCTTCGTGGAATGGTGGATCGCCGAGCGCCAGGTGCCCTATGGCGATTTCGGTGGCGGCCTGTCCGATGATACCGACCTTGTGCAGCAATGGCCGGCGCTGGCGCTGATGGGCGTCGCGCCCGACCGGATCAATGCCTCGCTGCGTGCGCTGTCCGATGCGGTCTATCGCAACGGCATGATCGTGAACGGGCTGGGTGCGATCACCACCGACGAACTGCACGCCTATGAGGAAGGGCTGAACTCCAACGCTGCGCGCCTGTATCTCAACTGGGGCGAGCCGATCGCGGTCGAACGCCTGATGGAAAACACCCGCGGCTTGAGCGGCGTCATCCTGCCCAACGCGGCTGGCCATCACCACTTCGCCTCCAACTGGTATGGCGGCAACCGCATATATCGCGAAGGGCCGTGGGAGTGGCAGAAGCCGTACAGCTTCACCGTCCTTCACGGGCCGATGCTGGTCGGCCTGTTCAACGGCAACGCCGCCGCCCGCGGCCTCGTCACCGGGGTGATCGACGGCTGGCTGGCGCATGGTCGCCAAGGGGCCGATGGCCTCTGGTCCTATCCCAACGAGATCAACTGGCGCACCGATGCCACCCGGACGGGCGATGGCGGCGGCGCCACCGTGCCATTGCAGGGCGCCTGGGCGGCATGGCGCTTCACCGGCGACGCGCGCTACCTGCGCCCGGTCGAGGCACGGCTGGCCAAGGCGGGCGCGTCCGCGCTCGCCGAATTCAATGAGGCGCCCGCCCTGATCCCCGGCGGTGCCGAATTGCTGGCCAAGGCCGGCACCGGCACCGGCAGCAGCGATATCGGCCGCTATGCCCGCTGGCAGATGTCGGGCGACACCACCCCGCTTGCCACCCTCCATGCCGAGGCGGCGACCGAAAAGATGCAGCGCATGGACATGCTGACCGTGGGCCACTGGTGGAGCGACCGGGTCGACATGCCCACCGACCTTCTGCAACGCGAACGTCTCGGCGGCGTCGCGCTGAAACGCAATCAGAGCTGGCCCGGCAACACCGTCAGCTGGCGCTTTGCCGAGGACGGCGCGGCAGAGCGCGTCGCCATTCTGATGCCGGGCGCCACCCGCACCCGTTTCCGCGTAATCGCCTACAACACCACCGATCGGCCGCAGGTCGCGACGATGACCGGCTGGTCGATCGATGCCGGCCGCTGGACCGTGCAGCGCGCCACCAGTCCGGACGATGCACGCACGCTGGTTCCCGACGGCCCCGCCGCCACCGTGCCGCTCGAACGCAGCCTGGGGACGCAGGTGGTCTTTGCCCCCCGCACCACCACCGTGTACGATTTCGCGCTCGCCGAACCCGGCACCCCGGTGGAGGATCGCGCCGATCTCGGCATCGGCACCGACGATGTGGTCGCAAACGGCCGCGGCATCGCGCTCACCGTGCACAGCCTGGGCGCGCGCCCTGTACCGGGTGGCGAGGCCCGCCTGCTCGCCGCGGACGGCCGCGTGCTCGCCACCACCGCGATCCCGGCCATGGCGGCCCCCACCGACCTGCGCCCGCGCACCACGAGGCTGCGCCTGCCCCGCCGCCCCGGCGCCGCGATGGTCGAGGTCGCCCTCACCGGCGACGCCCCCGAAGTGACCCGGCTCAACAACCGCGTGCCGCTACCGCAATGACGTGCTGGAGCCGCCGCGCGGTGCTGGGCGGTGCCATCGCGCTGGCGGCGTCCCCCATCCGCGCGCAGGGCAGCCAAGCACAGGATAACCGCGGGCAAAGCATCCGCGTCACACTCAATCGGGGCGCCACCCTGCCCCCGGCGGACGCACTGGCGCTGCTCGCCCCCCTCGAAGCGACCTCGCCGCGCGACCGTCTCGATCTCGACACCGCGCGCGCTGGTCTTGCTGCAGAGATCAGGCTGGCCGCCACCCCGTCCTATCTCTGGCAACTCCGCCGCATCATCGGCGACACGGTCACGCCCGCCACCGCCCGTGACCGCCTGACCCACGAACATACCCGCCTGCTCGCCCGCGCCGACCGCCTGTTCGACACTTTGGGCGACAGGAGCGGCTCCGTCGGCGAGCGGTATCGCCGGCTCTGGACGGACGAACGCTTCCTCTACCCCGACAGCGAAGCCGGCCGAAACAGGGCGATCGCGGACATGCGTGCGACGCTGGATCGCTGCCGCGCCCATCTCGCGCCCATCATCGGCCCCGTTCCGCCATGGTGCCTGGACGTCCACCCCGCCCGCATGACCGCCGCCGAGGATGCAGCCGGCAAGGGCGGCTACCGCACGCTCCCCCGCCCCGGCCTTCCCGGCGCCTATGTCGTCGACCTGCGCGCCATCCGCCGCCGCCCCGCCTGGTCGCTCCCCTCGGTCGTCGCCCACGAACTCCTGCCCGGCCACATGATCCAGCTCCCCCTGGAGGTCGCTGCCGACCCCCACCCCTTGCGCCTGCGCTACGCACCCGGCTTCGCCGAAGGCTGGGCCACCTATGCGGAAGGACTTGCCTGGAACGGCGGCTGGCTGGGGGCGGACCCTCGCGTCGAACTCGGCCATGTGCACTGGCTGCTCTTCCGCACCGCGCGGGCATTGGCGGACCTCGCCGTTCACGACGGCCATGTCGCGCCCGACGTCATGGCCGCGCGCATGGCCGAATGGCTGGGCGAACCCGTCGCCTTTATCGGCTTCGACGCGGACCTTGCGCGTATCACTCGCGAACCCGCGACCCGCGTCGCCGAGGCGCTGGCCTGGCTCGCGCTTGCCGATGCCGCTCCGCCCAAGAGCCTGCCGACCTTTCATCATCGGATGCTGATCGACGGCCGCCGCCGCTCCGATCGCATCGCTGTCACATCACCGTCATGAAACCGGCATCTGCCGTTTACTAACGGGCGCTAGATGAGGGACATGTTCGCCGATCCGTCGCTCACGCTGCCGATGACCGCACCGACCCCCTCGATCGCCGCCGACGCCCCTGTTGCCCAGGCCATTGCCCTGTTCCGCGCCCATCCCGACCTGCGCGTTCTTCCCGTTCTGGACGAAGCCCGGCGGCCGCTCGGCGCCATCTACGAGGCCGATCTGCGCGACCTGCTGTTCAGCCCCTATGGTCATGCACTTCTTCAGAACCCCGATTTCTGCTCGCGCCTGATCGACCTCGTTCAGCCCTGCCCGGTATGCGAGGACGACCGGCCACTGGCGGAAAGGCTTGCGGTGCATGCCGCCGCCGGCGCGCCCGAGGGGCTGATCCTGACCCGCGCCGGCCGCTTCGACACGTTGGTCGATGCCCGTACCCTGCTGCGCCAGTCGGCGGACCTGCAACTGGAGCAGACACGCACCCGTCTCGCGCGCGCCGATGCGGTCGAGGCCGCGACGCGGGGCTTCCTGGCCGATATCGCCGCGCTCGCCGACGGTCTGACCCGCGCCGCCGAACAGGGCGCCACCACGGCGCGAACGCTATCCGACCATGTCGGCGAGGCACGGCGCAGCGCCGCGATCGTCGCCACCGCCGCCGGCCAGACGGGCACCGCGCTGGGCGAGATCGCCGCGCGCAGCCGCGGCCTGGCCGATGCCTTCGTCACCATCGCCGCCGAACTTGCGGCGTCGCAGCGCCTGCGCAGCCAGATCGACGCGTGGGTCGGCGACGCCGGCGCACAGTCCCGGGCGCTGGCCGACAATGCCGCCGCGATCGACCGCATGCTGGTGCTGATCCACACCGTCGCCCGCCAAACCAACCTCCTCGCCCTGAACGCCGGGATCGAGGCCGCGCGTGCCGGCCCCGCCGGACAGGGTTTTGGCGTCGTCGCGCAGGAGGTGAAGACGCTTGCGATGCAAACCGGCGGCGCCGCGCAAGATGCGGCGGCCAGCGTCCAGTCGGTGCACGGCGCCGTCCACGACCTCGTCGCCGAACATGATCGGATCGGCGAGACGATCGCCTCCATCGCCGGCAGCGCTGCGACCATCGCCTCCGCGGTGGACGAACAGCGGCTCGCGCTCACCGCCATCGCCGCCAATGTCGAACAATCGGTCGATGCCGCCGCCAGCATCGATGCGCAGGCCCGGCTGGCGGACGATGCCGCCGGCCAGGTGGGCCAGGACGCGAACGCGCTGCTCGCCCTTTCCAATACGCTGTCCGCCACCGTCGCCATGCTTCGGGAGCGTGCACAGGCCTTCGTTACCGTCATCGCTGCCTGAACCCCCGCTTGGACGAACCCGCCGCAATGGATTAGGGGGCAGGACATGACCCATCAGATCCATATCGTCGGCGGCGGCCTCGCCGGCTCGGAGGCCGCATGGCAATTGGCGCAGGCCGGCATCCGCGTCCGCCTCTCCGAAATGCGCGGCGGCGGCGACGCCACGCCTGCCCATCACACCGACAGCCTCGCCGAACTCGTCTGCTCCAATTCCTTCCGCTCGGATGACGCCGACAGTAACGCGGTCGGCCTGCTGCATCAGGAGATGCGCACGCTCGGCTCGCTCATCATGGCTGAGGGCGACCGGCATCGTGTCCCCGCCGGCTCCGCACTCGCGGTGGATCGCGACGGCTTTTCCGCCGGGGTCACCGCCATGCTGGAGGGGCATCCCAACATCACGGTGGTGCGCGAGCGCATCGACACATTGCCTGACGGCCCTGCGATCATCGCCACCGGACCGCTGACCGCCACCGGCCTCGCCGACCAGATCGGCGCCGCGACCGGCAGCGATGCGCTCGCCTTCTTCGACGCCATCGCCCCCATCGTCCACCGCGACTCCATCGACATGGATACCGCCTGGTTCCAGAGCCGCTGGAACAAGGGAGACGGCAAAGACTATATCAACTGCCCCCTCGACAAGGAGCAGTATCTCGCCTTCCACCAGGGCCTCGTCGATGGCGAGAAGACGCCGTTCCGCGACTGGGAGCGCGATACGCCCTATTTCGAGGGCTGCATGCCGATCGAGGTGATGGCAGAGCGCGGCGTCGACACGCTGCGCTTCGGCCCGATGAAGCCCGTCGGCCTCGACGATCCGCGCACCGGACGCTGGCCCTATGCCGTGGTGCAGCTGCGTCAGGACAATGCCGCCGGCACGCTGTGGAATATCGTCGGCTTTCAGACCAAGCTGAAACATGCCGAACAGGTCCGCCTGTTCCGCACCATCCCCGGCCTGCAAAATGCCGAATTCGCGCGTCTGGGCGGCCTGCATCGCAACACCTTTATCCGCTCGCCCGAGCTGCTCGATCCGACGCTGCGGCTGAAGTCGCGGCCCAATATCCGCTTCGCCGGCCAGATCACCGGATGCGAGGGCTATATCGAAAGCGCCGCGATCGGCCTCATCGCCGGCCGTTTCGCCGCAGCCGAGCTGCTCGGCCATGATCTTGCCCCGCCCCCGGTCGAAACCGCGCTCGGCGCGCTGCTCGGCCACATCACCGGCGCGGCGGAGGCGGAGACCTATCAGCCGATGAACGTCAATTTCGGCCTGTTCCCACCGATCGAGGGCCGCACGAAAAAGGCGGATCGCAAGCGCATGTATACCGACCGCGCCCGCGCCGCGCTGTCCCCCTGGCTCAGCTCTCTTCCGGCGGCTCCTGTCGGGGCGCTCCCGGCGGACATTTCGCGCGAGCCGGCTTCCGCTTGACCGCGGTGGTGGCAAATTCGGCGGCGTCCATCGTGCCCGACCGATCACGGTCGGCGCCGGTGAATTTCGCCACCGTCTTTGCCGACCATTCCTCGAAGGACAGCCGCCCGTCGCTGTCCAGCTTCGCATAGGCCTTGCGCCGCGACGCCAGATATTCGTCACGCGTGATCCGCCCGTCACGATCCTTGTCATAGCGGCCGAAGCGCTTTTCCTCGCGCGTCTTGACCGTCGCTTCGGGCGCCCGTTCGGGCAGGGGCTCGGGCGTCGCGGGGACCACCTTTGGCGCCTGGGCCAGCACCGTGCCGGCCGGCGTCCGCCCCCCAAGGATCAGCACGCCGCCACCTACCAGCGCCAATGCGCCCACGCCCCCCACCAGATATCGCCACATCGCCGCCTCCCAACGAACCCGTCGCCATCAGGCTAGGCGGTCCCGACCCCCGGCGGCAAGCCCCGCTTACCGCCCTGTCAGCCGATGCCAGGCGAGCCGCGCCACCCGCCCCGGCGATCCGGCCGCGCGTCCCGCCAGATCCAGCCGCGCCGCCGTGACCAGCGCGCCCAGCACCCGCCCCCGCGCCACTACCGACGGGGCAAAGCGGTCGTCCAGCCGTGCCCCGGCCTCTTTCCTCGCCCGTTCGGCCAGTTGCGCGTCGCTCAGATGCCGGGACAGATCGGCCAGCGCCCAACCCTCCCCCCATTGCGCGACCCGCGCATCGGCAAAGCCCGACAGATCCGCCACCAGCCGGAACAGCCCGCCGCCGCGCGCCTGCGCATGGCGCAACATCGCGTCCCCGTCCAAAGGCTCCTCCAGCAACACATCCCACCCATCGATCATCCCGGCCAATTCCGCCCCCGGCACGCCCGCCCCGGCCAGCGCCCGCAACAGCGGATGCGCGGGCGGCGCCGCGTTCCCCAGCGCGCTCAGCGCCTCATGCCACCATGTCAGCCGCATCTGCCCGATCATCGGCTCGGTCGTCGTGCGCAGGATCGCGGCCAACGTGTCGTCCAGCGCGAACAGCGCCTCCACCGCCCCGCGTGCGTCGACCGGCGCATAACTCAGCACCAGCGTGCGTTCCGCGGCGCGCGGATCGGGGGCCGACTCGGGTGCTACCATGCTGTTAACCACCTGCATTACCATGAAATTATCCATCGCCCCCGTAGGCCAAGACATTGAATTGGCTGGAAATGCGGAGCGTAGCGCGGGTCATGACGGCGAAGCGGATCGGGGGCAAGTCGGCGTCGCGACGCGGGCGCCTTGCCGCGTTCCTTGGCTGGCTGCTGCGCGATATCGGCGGCAACACGCTGGCGATCGGCGCGGCGGCGATGATCCCGCTGATCGGCATGATGGGCGGCGCGCTCGACGTCAGCCGTCTGTATCTCACCAAGACGCGGATGCAGCATGCCTGCGACGCGGCGGTCCTGGCCGGGCGCCGGACGATGGGCGGCGGCACCTGGAACGCCGCCTCGCTCGCTGCCGCGAACCAGTTCTTCAACGCCAACTACCCCCCGGCGCCTATGGCAGCACCGCGTTGACCACCAGCTTTACCGAAAGCGGCGGCAAGGTTTCCGGCGCCGTCACCGCCACCCTGCCGATGACGCTGATGCGGGTGCTGGGCGCGGGCGACAAGCCGGTGACGGTCGCCTGCGACGCCGACATGCGCCTGCCCAATACCGACGTGATGTTCGTGCTCGATACGACGGGCTCGATGGCGGACCGGGCGGTGTCCACCGATAGCCAGACCAAGATCCAGGGCCTGCGCAACGCGGTAAAATGCTTTTATGAAATCCTGGCAAAGCTGCCGACCGATGGTTTCTGCACCAGCAGCAAGCCGACCGGCGGCACCTCGGGCGTACAGATCCGCTTCGGCTTCGTCCCCTATGCGACCAACGTGAACGTCGGCTACCTGCTGCCGACCAGCGCGATCGCCAACCGCTGGACCTATCAGTCGCGACGTGTCGAGTCGCGCGGCACGGCATGGAGTGACTGGCAATATTTCTCTCAGACCGATGTAGGTCTGTTCACCAACTGCCCAGCGCCACCACCAAATACGGCAACCGAGCAGTATCGTCTGTCCGCGAGAACCTGGCAGCTTCTTTTTTTCACCTGCGTTTATCAGGTGCAGCGCGCCAGCCAGACCACAATATGGCGCTATGACGCCATCGAGCAGGACGTCAGCGGGCTGAAGAACGGGTCCACCTGGAACACCAGCTTCACCCTGCCGATCGGTGCCGGCGGCAGCCCGGCCACGATCGAATGGCGCGGTTGCATCGAGGAACGCCGCCCCACCGTATCCGGCACCAGCTTCAGCCCCATTCCGGCTGGCGCGACCGATCTCAACATCGATGCCGTACCGAACCCCGTCGATCCGGGCACGCAATGGGGGCCCGCGCTTCCCGACCTGATCTTCACACGCCGGGCGTCGGAGAACAACACGAGCAACTGGAACCGGGACGCCGTCAGCACCACCGAGAACTATGGCAACGGCTCCTATTTCGCCTGCCCGCAAGCGGCCCGCCGCCTGCAGACATGGGACAATCCCTCGACGTTCGGCAGCTATGTCGACAGCCTGACGCCGGAGGGAAATACCTATCACGACATCGGCATCCTGTGGGGCGCCCGGCTGATGTCGCCGACCGGCATCTTCGCGGCCGACAATGCCAAGACGCCGTCGGGGGGCGACATCGAACGCCACATGATCTTCATGACCGACGGCGACACGGTCACCCGCGCGTCCGACTATACCGCCTATGGCGTGCCGTGGTTCGACCGCCGCAACGTGGCCAATCCATCGTCGCCCACCGCCAGCTTCAACGACGAGGTGAACGCCCGGTTCGAGGCGCTGTGCACCGCGGTCAAGAACAAGAACATAACCTTATGGGTGATTTCGTTCGGCAATGGCAGCAACGCCGATACCGAAAGCCGCCTGCAACGCTGCGCCTCGTCGGGCACCTATTATTTCAAGGCGGCGGACTCCGCGGCACTCCAGACCGCGTTCAACAGCATCGCGACCCAGATCTCGCAACTCCGGCTGACCAAGTGACCCGCCGGCCACCCCTTCTGCGCGACACACGCGGCGCGACCATCGTCGAATTCGCTTTGGTCGCGCCGATCCTGTGCCTGTTCCTGGCGGGCGCATTCGATGTCGCCCACACCCTCTACATGCGCTCGGTCCTGCAGGGCATCGTCCAGAAGACCGGCCGGGACTCGACGCTGGAAAGCTCGACCACCGCCACCCGTCAGGCCGAGATCGACGCCGCGATCACCGCGCAGGTCCGCGAGCTTTACAACGGCATCACCCCCAGCTTCTCGCGCCGCTATTTCACCACCTATGCGCAGGCCGCCGCCAAGGTCCCGGAGGTGTGGGTCGACACCAACGGCAATGGCCGCTGCGACGCGCAGGAGGTTTATGTCGACAGCAACGGCAACGGCACCTGGGACGCGGACGGCGGATCGGCCGGCGTCGGCGGTGCCAAGGACCGCGTCGTCTACACCGTCACGCTCAACTATCCCCGCATGCTCCCGATCCACAAGTTCATCGGCGGCAGCGCGACGACCACCGTGTCCGCCACCACCGTCCTCCAGAACCAGCCCTATGCGGACCAGACCACCACCAGTTCGACCGCGACGGGGCGTTGCGCGTGATGCGGTGGCTCCGCCTGCGCCGTGACCGCCGCGGGATCGCGCTGGTCGAATTCGCGCTGATCTTCCCGATCCTGCTCACCCTGTGCCTGACGGGCGCGGAGATCACCAACTTCATCATCACCAAGATGCGGGTCAGCCAGCTCGCGCTGCAACTGGCGGACAATGCCGCACGCATGGGCGCCGGCTCGCCGCTCGCGGCCAAGATCATCACCGAAACCGACATCAACGACCTGTTCGTTGGCGCCAACCTGCAATCGGGCGGTCTGGACCTGCGCACGAACGGCCGTGCGATCCTGTCTGATCTGGAGCAGGACCCGGCCAATGCCGGCCGCTTCCGCATCGTCTGGCAGCGCTGCTACGGACAAAAGGTCGCGCGCGCCTCCAGCTATGGCACCGCGGGCACGAACAACATGACCGGCATCGGCCCTGCGGGCCGGCAGGCGACCGCGCTCCCCAACAGCGCGACGATGTTCGTGGAGGTCTATTATGTCTATCCGCCGCTCGTCAGCGCGCGGCTGGCGCCGGCAACGGAGATCACCGAGATCGCCTCGATGGCGGTGCGCGAGCGGCGCGACCTGTCGGGCATCAACAACGTGCAGGCGGCACCCGTCTCCACCTGCTGACGGGGGAACGGCCGACCCCGGCCGCTCCCCCGAGCGCATCCTACTTGTACGTCACCTTCTTCACCGCCTTCACCACGCGGGCCGCATCGACCAGCGCCAGCTTTTCCAGGTTGGCGGCATAGGGCAGCGGCACGTCCTCGTTGGTCACGCGCAGCACCGGCGCGTCCAGATCGTCAAAGCCCTGCTCCATCACCACCGCGGCGATTTCCGAGGCGATCGAGCAGGTCGGCCAGCCCTCTTCCACCACCACCAGGCGGTTCGTCTTGGCGAGCGACTTCAGCACGGTCTTGGTGTCCAGCGGACGCAGCGTGCGCAGGTCGATGACCTCCGCATCGATGCCCTCTTCGGCCAGCTTGTCGGCGGCTTCCAGCGAGACGCCGACGCCGATCGAATAGGACACGATCGTCACGTCCTTGCCCGGCCGCATGATCCGCGCCTTGCCGATCGGCAGCACGAAGTCGTCGAGCTTGGGCACGTCGAACGAGCGGCCGTACATCAGCTCGTTTTCCAGGAACACGACCGGATCTTCCGAACGGATCGCCGCCTTCAGCAGGCCCTTGGCATCGGCCGCGTCATAGGGCGCGATCACGATCAGGCCGGGGACGCTGGCATACCACGGGCCATAATTCTGCGAATGCTGCGCACCGACGCGGCTCGCCGCGCCGTTGGGACCGCGGAACACGATCGGGCAGCGCATCTGGCCGCCGGACATGTAGTTGGTCTTGGCGGCCGAGTTGATGATGTGGTCGATCGCCTGCATGGCGAAGTTGAACGTCATGAACTCGATCACCGGGCGCAGGCCGCCCATCGCGGCACCGGTGCCGACGCCGGCAAAGCCATATTCGGTGATCGGCGTGTCGATCACGCGACGGTCGCCGAACTCGTCGAGCAGCCCCTGCGTCACCTTGTACGCGCCCTGATACTGCGCGACTTCCTCGCCCATCACGAACACGCGGTCGTCGGCCCGCATTTCCTCGGCCATCGCATCGCGCAGCGCTTCGCGGACCGTGGTCTTCACCATCTCGGTGCCCGCCGGGATCTCCGGATCGGCGACCTCGCCCTCATGCGCGGCCGCCTCGAACATCTGGCGCGTGCCGGTCTCGACCTTTTCCTGCGCCGGATGGGCCGAATCCTCGACCGTGTCGGCCGGCTTGTTCTCGTCGGCCTTGGCCAGGCCCTCAGGGCTGTCGTCCTTGGTGGCGCTGCCCGCACCTGCCGCCGCGGCCGAGACGTCCTCGCCCTCTTCGGCGATCAGCGCGATGGCGGTGCCGACCTTTACGTTGTCAGTGCCCTCGGCGACGATGATCTTGGCGATCACGCCCTCATCGACCGCTTCGAATTCCATCGTCGCCTTGTCGGTCTCGATCTCGGCCATGATGTCGCCGGACTTGACCGTGTCGCCTTCCTTCACCAGCCACTTGGCCAGCGTGCCCTCTTCCATCGTGGGCGACAGGGCCGGCATCTTGATCTCGATCGCCATCTCAGTAACGCTCCACCAGCACTTCAGTGTAAAGTTCGGCCGGATCCGGCTCGGGGGTCTGTTCCGCGAAGTCGGCGGCGGCGTTCACTTCCTTGCGGATCTGCTGCTCGATCGTCTTCAGCTCGTCCTCCTTCACGCCCTGCTCTTCCAGCAGCCGCTTGACGTGGTCGATCGGGTCGGACTTGTCGCGCACGCCCTGCACTTCCTCGCGGCTGCGATACTTGGCAGGGTCGGACATGGAGTGGCCGCGATAGCGGTACGTCTTCATTTCCAGGATCACCGGGCCCTTGCCCGCACGAACCCAGGCCAGCGCCTCCTCGGCGGCCCCGCGACAGGCCAGCACGTCCATGCCGTCCACCTGGATGCCCGGAATGCGGAAGCTTTCGCCCCGCTTGTAAAGCTGGTCCTCGGACGAGGCGCGATTGACGCTGGTGCCCATGGCGTACTGGTTGTTCTCGATCACGAAGATGATCGGCAGCTTCCACAGCTCGGCCATGTTGAAGCTCTCGTACACCTGGCCCTGGTTGGCCGCGCCGTCGCCGAAATAGGCAAGGCACACGCCACCGTCGTTGCTGTACTTGTGGCCGAAGGCGAGGCCGGTGCCCAGCGACACCTGCGCGCCGACGATACCGTGGCCGCCATAGAATTTATGCTCGGTCGAGAACATGTGCATCGACCCGCCCTTGCCCTTGGAGATGCCGGCGGCACGCCCCGTAAGCTCGGCCATGATGACCTTGGGATCGATGCCATAGGCCAGCATGTGGCCATGGTCGCGGTATCCGGTGATCACCGAATCCTTGTCGCCGTCCAGCGCGGACTGCAGGCCGACGGCCACCGCTTCCTGGCCGATATACAGGTGGCAGAAACCACCGATCAGGCCCAGGCCGTAGAGCTGACCGGCCTTCTCCTCGAAGCGGCGGATGAGCAGCATGTGCTTGTAGAAGTCGAGCAACTCCTCGCGCGTCGCCTGGTATGGCTGCGGTTCGGCGGGGCGCTCCCGGTTAGGGACGGGCGGTTCGGTCGAACGGCTTGGGGCTTTGGCCACAGTCGGGAACACCTTTGTTTCCGTAGGGGAGGATGCCCGCCTATAAGCGCGATTTCGCGCGAAACTCAAACCCCTTCGATGGTGCAGTGCAGCACGACCTCAGCTTCGCATGGCAGAAGCGTTGCCATGGTTGCCAGTTTGCCGCAGGCCCGCCTAAAGACCTACCAATATCATGGACAAACCCCTGCATCCGTTCCGCATCGCCAACTTCCGCGCCTATTGGCTGTCGCGGTTGTCGGGCACCATCGCACAGACCGCGCTGGCCATCGTCATCGGCTGGCAGGTCTATGGCCTGGCCCGGCAGACCATGGACGTGCGCGACGCCGCCTTTCTGCTCGGCATGATCGGCGCGGCGCAGTTCGTGCCGCTGTTCCTGCTGACCCCGGTCACCGGCCTCGTCGCCGACAGTGTCGACCGGCGCTGGATCGTGCGCGCCACGACCGCGCTCATCATGCTGGTGTCCGCCGGGCTCGGCTTCCTCACCTGGGCCGAGGCACTGACCCTGCCGGCGCTGTTCTGTGCGGCGGTGCTGATCGGCATCGCGCGTGCCTTTACCGGCCCGGCCTATTCGGCGCTCGCCCCCAATCTCGTGCCGCGCGAAAGCCTGCCCACCGCCATCGCGATATCCTCGATCGCGTGGCAGGTCGGCTCGATCGCCGGGCCCAGCGTCGGCGGGCTGCTTTATGCCATCCACCCCGATGTCGCCTATGCGACCGTCACCGGCCTGTTCGTGGTCGCCCTCCTGACCATGCTCACCATCGGCCCGGTGCCGCAGCCGCCCGCGCAAAAGGACCGCCGGCCGCTCGTCCGCATCCTGGAGGGCTTTTCCTATGTCCGCCGCAACCGGCTGGTGCTGGCGGCGATCACGCTCGATCTGTTCGTCGTGCTGCTCGCCGGCGCGACCGCGCTGCTGCCCATCTATGCGCGCGACATCCTGCATGTCGGCGCGCAAGGACTGGGGCTGCTGGCCGCGGGCATGGGCATCGGTGCGGCGACCACCGCGATCTGGTTCTCCTTCCGGCCAATGAAGAGCAATGTCGGCGTGAAGATGCTGATCGCCGTGATCGTCTTTGCGGTCGCCATCCTGACCTTCGGCATCTCCACCTCCTTCCCGCTCAGCGTCGCCGCGCTGATCGTCGCGGGCGGCGCCGACATGGTCTCGGTCTATGTCCGCCAGTCGCTGATCCAGTTGCACACGCCCGACGAGATGCGCGGGCGGGTCTCGGCCGTGTCGCAACTCACCATCTCCGCCTCCAACGAACTGGGCGAGGCGGAAAGCGGCCTGCTCGCCTCGCTGCTCGGCCCCGTCGGCGCGGTGGTGGCGGGGGGCTGTGCCGCGATCGTCGTCACGCTCGCCTGGGCGCGCCTCTTCCCTGAGTTGAAGCGCGCACGGACCTTCGATCCCCCCGATATGTTACAGGTTGAACCTCAGCACGGAGAAGCGAAGCCATGAAGGCCAACACGATCCTGGATACAATCGGCAACACGCCGCACATCAAGATCCAGCGCCTGTTCCCGCAATCCGAGGTGTGGATCAAATCCGAACGGTCCAATCCCGGCGGATCGATCAAGGACCGCATCGCGCTCGCCATGATCGAGGCGGCGGAAGCGGACGGCAGCCTGCAACCCGGCGGCACCATCGTCGAGCCGACCAGCGGCAATACCGGTGTCGGCCTCGCCATGGTCGCGGCGGTGAAGGGCTACAAGCTGATCCTCGTCATGCCCGAATCGATGTCGGTCGAGCGTCGCCGCCTGATGCTCGCCTACGGGGCGACGTTCGATCTCACGCCGCGCGAGAAGGGCATGAAGGGCGCGATCGAACGGGCGCTGGAGCTGGTTCGCGAAACGCCGGGCGCCTGGATGCCGCAACAGTTCGAGAACCCGGCCAATATCGACGTGCACGTCCGCACGACGGCGTTGGAGATCCTGAACGACTTCCGTGACGCGCCGATCGACGTGCTCATCACCGGCGTCGGCACCGGCGGCCACATCACCGGCGTCGCCGAAACGCTGAAGAAGGAATGGCCGGAGCTCAAGGTCTTCGCGGTCGAACCCGCGGCCTCGCCGGTCATCGCCGGCGGCCAGCCCGGTCCGCACCCGATACAGGGCATCGGCGCCGGCTTCATCCCCGCCAACCTCCACACCGCCGCCATCGACGGCGTCATCGAGGTCGACGCCTCCGTCGCCAAGGACATGGCCCGCCGCTCCGCCGCCGAAGAGGGCATCCTGGTCGGCATCTCGTCGGGCGCCACCCTCGCCGCCATCCTCCAGAAACTCCCCGACCTCCCCGACGGCGTCCGCGTCCTCGGCTTCAACTACGACACAGGCGAACGCTACCTTTCCGTGCCGGACTTCCTGCCCGAACAGTGACGCCCATCCCCGAACAGCGCGTAAGAGGACCCTTGCGCGCTATCCTTTGCGCGATCGCCGCTACGGCGGTGATCGCGCCGACCCTGGTGGTCACCCACGCGCCGGCCACGCCGGTGCGGCCCCGCGCGCACGTCAAGGCACCGCCGCAGCGCGTCGTGCCCAAGGCGGAGGTACCGCCGGTCGAACCCGTCGCCTTTGTCGACCTCGCCCCCGACGAGGCGCGCGTCTATAATGCCGGCATCCCCTTCTCCACGGCCCCCAACCCCGCCGCCCGGCCCTTCCGTTTCGCCGGCTCGGCCGAAGACCGCGCGCGGGCGCTGGACTGTCTGGCGACCGCGGTGGTCTACGAGGCGGGCGACGACTCGGTGGGCGAACGCGCCGTGGCACAGGTCATCCTCAACCGCCTGCGCCACCCCGCTTTCCCCAAGACCGTTTGCGGCGTCGTGTTCGAGGGGCAGGAGCGCACCACCGGTTGCCAGTTCACCTTCACCTGCGACGGTGCGCTGGATCGCTGGCACCCCTCCGACATCGCCTGGCGCCGGGCGCGGCAGGTGGCGGAACTGGCGCTGAACGGCGCGGTCTATCGCCCGGTCGGCCATGCGACCCATTATCATACCGACTGGGTCGTACCCTATTGGCAGTCCAGCCTCGACAAGGTGGCAGGCGTCGGCAGCCACTTGTTCTTCCGCTGGTCGGGCTGGTGGGGCACGCCGCCCGCCTTCAATCGCCGCTGGACCGGTGGAGAGCCGGTGATCGCCAAGCTCGCCGACCGCTCCGACGCGCACCGCATGGGTGAAGCGCTGGCCGCCGCCGACGCCGCCATGGTCGAAGCCGGCGTCGCCGCCGATGGCGCCGTCCCCGCCGCCATCGCCCCCGTCCCCGGCGAGCCCAACAGCTTCCTGCTCACCTTGCCAAAGGGGGTGACTTCCGACGCCCTGCCGGCTCTTGCGCAGCGCACCTGCGGCGATCGCAAGGCCTGCAAGGTCATGGCCTGGAGCGACGCGGCCGCCACCCCCCGCACCCTGCCGCTCGACATGGCGCAGGTCGCCGCCATGGCGTTCAGCTATCTGCGCGATCCTGACAGCGGCATCGAACGCCAGCTCTGGAACTGCGCGGTCTTCCCCCGCTGGAAACCGTCCGAATGCATGAAGCGCCAGACCTTGCGCGCGGAGCCGGTCGCCTCGCCCACCCCGTCGCCGGTCGCCGAGCTGGACGGCGTCCGCCGGCGCAGCGTCACCGCAGCCCCGGCCGAACCACCCCGCCAGCCCTGATCTACGCCGCCAGGAACGCGTCCTCGGGCAACGCCATCAGGCTGTCCGCCCCGCCCTCGATCTTGCGGCGCAGCGCGCCCGCATCGGGCAACATCCGCTCGCCAAAGAACCGCGCCGTCACAAGCTTGGCCTCCAGAAAGCCCGCCTCCCCCTCGCCCGCCGCCTTCAACCGCGCGGCGGCGCGCGCCATGCGCAGCCACATCAGGCCGACCGCGACCAGCCCCATCAGGTGCATATAGGCGACCGCGCCCGCCCCGACATGATTGGGGTTCTTCAGGCCGTGTCCCACGAACCACATCGTCGCCGCCTGCAACTCGCCCAGCGCCTTCTCCAGCCGCCCGGCCAGATCCGCCGCCGCCGCGTCGCCCTTGGCCTCCGCGACCTCGGTTGCCACCATCTGGAAGAACGCCTGCACCGCGCGGCCATTCTTCTGCGCCAGCTTCCGACCGACCAGGTCCATCGCCTGCACGCCGTTGGTGCCCTCGTAGATCATCGCGATCCGCGCATCGCGCACATATTGCTCCATCCCCCATTCGGCGATGTAGCCATGTCCGCCATAGACCTGCTGCGCGTTGGTCGCGACCTCATAGCCCTTGTCGGTGCCCACCCCCTTGATCACCGGGGTGAGTAGCCCGATCAGGTCCGCCGCGCGCTCGCGGTCCGCCTCGTCGGGCGCGGCATGCTCCAGATCGGCTTGCAGCGCGGCCCACAGGCACAGCGCGCGCAGCCCCTCGGTCCATGCCTTGCCCTCCATCAGCATGCGGCGCACATCGGGATGGACGAACAGCGTGTCGGCCTTCTCGTCCGGCTCGGCCGCGCCGGTCAGGGCGCGCCCCTGCCGCCGGTCGCGCGCATAATGCACGGCATTCTGGTACGCGACCTCGGCCACGCCCAGCCCCTGCAACCCCACGCCCAGCCGCGCCGCGTTCATCATGATGAACATCGCGGCCAGCCCCTTATTCTCCTCGCCGACCAGCCAGCCCGTCGCCCCGTCATAATTCATCACGCAGGTCGAATTGCCGTGGATACCCATCTTGTGCTCGATGGAGCCGCAGGTGACGGCGTTGCGCGCGCCCAGCGATCCGTCGTCGTTCACCAGCACCTTGGGCACCACGAACAGCGAGATACCCTTGGAGCTGTCCGGCGCGCCCGGCGTCTTGGCCAGCACCAGATGGATGATGTTGTCGGTCAGGTCATGCTCGCCCGCCGAGATGAAGATCTTGGTGCCGGTGATCGCATAGGAGCCATCCGCATTCGGCTCGGCGCGCGTGCGGATCAGGCCCAGGTCGGTGCCGCATTGCGGCTCGGTCAGGTTCATCGTGCCGGACCATTCGCCCGACACCATCTTGGGCACGTACATCGCCTGCTGCTCGGCACTTCCCTTGGCGACCAGCGCCGCGATCGCCCCGTGGGTCAGCCCCGGATACATGGCGAACGCCATGTTCGCGGAGATCAGATATTCCTGAAACGCCACCGAAATGCTGTGCGGCATCCCCTGCCCGCCATGTTCGGGCTGGTTGCCCAGCGTCGCCCAGCCGCTCTCGACATATTGGCGATACGCATCCTTGAAGCCTTCCGGCGTCGTCACCGATCCGTCCTCATGGCGCGTGCAGCCCTGCCGGTCGCCGACCTGGTTCAGCGGGAACAGTACCTCCGCCACGAAGCGGCCGCCTTCCTCCAGCACCGCCTCCACCACATCGGGCGACGCCGTCTCGAACCCCGGCAGATTGGCATGTTGCTGCAGCCCGATCACATGGTCGAGCACGAAGCGCGTATCGCGCACGGGTGGCGTGTACTGGGGCATCCTCTTGCTCCTTCAGGCTTGTTTTTCGTTGTCGTTGCTGTCGTGGACCTGGGCTGCCTCGACCACCGCGACAAAGTCTCTCAACTCCGCGATCGCCGCGTCGATGTCGCGCTTCTGCGCTTCCAGCAGGTCGATCCGCCCCAGGCACCGCTCGATCGACACCTGCCGCTGCACCCGCCGCCCGTCGCCCAGATCATACAGGTCGATCATCTCGCGGATCTCCGCCAGGCTGAACCCGACCCGCTTGCCGCGTAGGATCCACGCCAGCCGCGCGCGATCGCGGTGCGAATAGATGCGCTGGGTGCCGCGCCGCTCCGGCGCGATCAGCCCTTCGTCCTCGTAGAAACGCAGCGCCCGCGCGGTCACCCCGAACTCGTCCGACAGGTCGGATATGGTGTGATGCTCCCGGTCGCTGGGCGACGGGATCAGGGCATAGGCGGCACTGGACATGGCAGCGACGCTACCTGCCCTTTACGTCAACGTCAACCATCAGCACCGCAGAGTGGCGCCTGATCGGCGGCGCGCAGCGTCCGCGCCTCCGCCACCGACGCGCTCAGCCGCTCCACCGACATGGCCGCCAAAGTCGCCCGCCCGGTGCACAAGGCGGCGCAAGGCTCGGGCAGTTCGGCGGGAAAGACGATCCGCTCGCCATCGAACTGCGCATCGAACCGGCAAGTCCCCAGCGTCACCGCCAAATTGCCGCTTCGTCGCCGGCGCACGGTGCCGGCCGCGCTGCACCCGTTGCCCGGTCCATAATCCAGCAGGATGCCGATCCGATCCGCCCCGGCCTCCTCGCCCGGCACGATGCACATCCGGTCGTCGTCGCGCGCCCAGCTTCCCTGAAGCGACGTGCTTTCCGGATCGATCACCAGCCCCGCGGCGATCGCCGCCTTTTCCAGCCGCGCGCCCGCCGGGTCGTCGTCGCCGCCCTTGTTCCCGGCACCCGGCGATCCGCAACTTGCCAGCAACAGCGCCGCACCGGTGATCCACCTCATGCGGCGGGCGCCAGCCGGTCTCCCTCGACGCGGCGGTAGAAGCAACTCGTCGCCCCCGTATGGCATGCCGGTCCCGCCGGCTCGCAGATCAGCCACAGCGCGTCCTGATCGCAATCGATCCGCATCTCGGTCACGCGCAGCACGTGCCCCGACGTTTCGCCCTTCTTCCACAGACGGCCGCGGCTGCGCGACCAGAAATGCGCCTCGCCCGTCGCCTGCGTCGCGGCAAAGGCTTCGGCGTTCATATGGGCCACCATCAGCAACCCGCCCGAGGCGGCATCGGTCACCACTGCGGTCAACAGTCCGCTGGCGTCATATTTGGGGTCGAGCGTCAGCCCGGTGTCGCGTGGATCAGCCATGGCGCGCCGTCTAGCAGGTCGCGGCGTTCGCGAAAACGCCGCCGGTCACCCGTGATCGCGGATCGCCTTCACCAGCCCGGCCTTGTTCATCTTGGATCGCCCCTCGATCCCGATCTTGCGCGCCTCCGCCAGCAGGTCGGCCTTGCTGCGGTCCTCAAGCTGCGTGCCGCGATGCTCCAGCGAGCCTTTCGCCTTGGCATTGGCGATCCGTGCCGCCTTCTCCTTGGACGCCCCGCCTTTGCGCAGGTCCTCGTAAAGCGTGTCGTCCTTGATCTGCTTGCCGTGATCGCGCGCCATGCCTTTGACCCTCCCGTCAGGCGCCCAAAACGCCCGAAGCGGTAAAATGCTCCAGCCCCGACATGACAAACAGGCGACAAACCCGATCGCCGCTCCTATATGCCCGCCAGCCCCGCCAGCAACGTGTGAGCCTCCCCTTCCATGCTGACCACCCATCCCTTCGACGACGACAAACTCCGCGAGGAGTGCGGCATCTTCGGCGTGTCCGGCAGTTCCGGCGCCGCCGCGCTGGTCGCGCTCGGCCTGCACGCGCTCCAGCACCGTGGCCAGGAGGCCGCCGGCATCACCAGCTTCGACGGCCATCTGTTCCACACGCACCGCGCGATGGGCCATGTCGCCGGCAATTTCGACCGCGACGACGTGATCCGCGCGCTGCCCGGCGACGTGGCGGTCGGCCATGTCCGCTATTCGACCACCGGCGAGACCGCGCTGCGCAATGTCCAGCCGCTTTATGCCGATCTGTCGACCGGCGGTTTCGCGGTAGCGCACAACGGCAATATCTCCAACGCGATGAAGCTGCGTCGCGAACTCGTTCGCCGCGGTTCGATCTTTCAGTCGACCAGCGATACCGAGACGATCATCCATCTCGTCGCCACCTCCAACTACCGCACGCTGCTCGATCGCTTCATCGACGCGCTGAAGCAGGTGGAGGGTGCCTATTCGCTGATCGTCACCACGCCCGAGGGGATGATCGCCTGTCGCGATCCGCTCGGCATCCGCCCGCTCGTCATGGGCCGGCTGGACGATGCGGTGATCTTCGCCTCGGAAACCGTCGCGCTCGACGTGTGCGGCGCAACCTTCGAGCGCGCGGTCGATCCGGGCGAACTGGTCATCGTCCAGGGCACCGAGATCCGCTCGATCCGCCCGTTCCAGGCGGTGGCGCCGCGCCCGTGCATCTTCGAATGGGTCTATTTCTCGCGCCCCGATTCGATCGTCGACGATCACTCCATCTATTCGGTGCGCAAGGGCATCGGCGCGCAACTCGCGATCGAAGCGCCGGTGGAGGCCGATCTGGTCATCCCGGTTCCCGATTCGGGCGTCCCCGCCGCAATCGGCTATGCGCAGCAGTCCGGCATCCCGTTCGAACTCGGCATCATCCGCTCGCATTATGTCGGCCGCACCTTCATCCAGCCGGGCGACAAGGTGCGCCACCTCGGCGTCAAGCTGAAGCACAATGCCAATCGCGCGCTGATCCAGGGCAAGCGCATCGTGCTGATCGACGACTCGATCGTGCGCGGCACCACGAGCCTGAAGATCGTGCAGATGATGCGCGAAGCGGGCGCGGCGGAGGTGCACATGCGCATCGCCAGCCCGCCGACCCGGCATAGCTGCTTCTACGGCGTCGACACGCCGGAGCGCGCCAAGCTGCTGGCGGCACAGCACGACCTTGGCGGCATGACCGACTTCATCCATGCCGACAGCCTGGCCTTTGTGTCGATCGACGGTCTCTACAAGGCACTGGGCGAGGCGCGCCGCGCCGATATCCGCCCGAAATATTGCGATGCCTGCTTCACCGGCGCCTATCCGACGACGCTGACCGACTATGACGAAAGCGCCACCGTCGATCAGTTCCAGATGCTTGCGGAGCGCGTCGTCTGATGCCGGGTCCGCTTTCCGGCACGTTGGCGCTGGTCACCGGCGCCAGCCGCGGCATCGGTGCCGCCACCGCGATCGCGCTGGGGGCGCAGGGCGCGCATGTCGTGCTCACCGCCCGCACCGCCAAGGGGCTGGAGGAGGTCGAGGAAACGATCTTCAACGCCGGCGGCTCCGCCACCATCGCTCCGCTCGACATGACCGAGACGGACGCCATCGCCCGGCTCGCCGGCGCGATCGGTGACCGGTGGCAGGCGCTCGACACGCTGGTGCTGAACGCCGGCACGCTGGGATCGCTCGCCGCGGTGCCCGCCATCGATCCGCGCGAACTGGCGCAGGTCCTGACCCTCAACGTCAGCGCGCAGGCCGCGATGATCGCCGCCTTCGATCCGATGCTGCGCCGGTCCAAGGCAGCGCGCGTCATCGGCGTCACCTCGTCGGTGGGCCGTAACCCCCGCGCCTATTGGGGCGCTTACGGTGCATCAAAGGCGGCGTTCGACACGCTGCTCGGCGCCTATGGTGACGAAATGGCGGAGATCAGCCAGGTTCGGGTCGCCATCGTCGACCCCGGCGCCACCCGTACCAAGATGCGCGCCCGCGCCTATCCGGGTGAGGACCCTGCGTCCGTCAAGCCGCCCGAAACTGTCGCCGCCCGCATCGTCGCGCTGGCGACCGACGGTTTCGAACCCAATCACCGCGAACGCGTCGACGCCTGACACGCCCCTAGCGGCCGGCCATCCTCCACGGATGCCGGTCGCCCGGTCGGCGGACGGTGCGAACCGACCCGTTGCCCAGCGTCACCGCCACCCCGCCCGTCTCGCGCAGCGTTGCCCGATCCAGCCGCAACCAGCGCGACCTGCATCCTCGCGGCAGGGCGCGCTCGCTCACTACGATGTCCCCCGCCCTGCACGCCGCGACCAGTTCGGCCCAGGGCACGCGGTAGGCGCTGCGCGTCGCCAGCACCCGCCGCCCCGCCACATCGACCAGGCACAGGTCGCGACTGCACCGCGCATTGGGCTGTTCGGACAGCATCAGCGGCACGCCGTCGACCCCGCCCGCCCCCGCCATCACGTCGCTGACATAATCCCCCGTCCGGTCGCGCAGCAGCGCCAGCCCCGCCGCCGTCCGCACCGCGACATGCCGCCCGTCACCGGTCACGATCACGTCCGGCGCCGGCGTCAACAGCGCCCAGCCCAGCCCGATCGCGATCGGCACCAGCCCGCCCCGTCGCACTCGCGTCCGCCACAGGGCCAGCCACAGGCCGCCGCCGAAGATCAGGGCAAAGGCGCCGTCGGGCATCACCGGCACCGCTGCCACCGCGCCCGGCCACCCCGCCACCAGATGCGCCAGCGCGAGCAACAGCGCCAAGGCCTGCCCCACCAGCCACCAGAGCGCCGTCCCCAGCCCGACCGTGTCGAGCAGCAACGCCCCCGCCTCCAGCGGCATCACCACGAAGGTCGTCCAGGGGATCGCCACGATATTTGCCAGCGCCCCGTAAAGCCCCGCCTTGTGGAAATGATAGGCCGCGATCGGCAGCAACGCCGCTTCCACCACCAGCCCGCTCAGCAACAGCATCGCAGCGCCCTGGACCATCCGGCCGCCCCGCGTCTCCCGGGGCAGGCTCCACGCCCGCACCGCCGGATGCTCGTGCAGCGCCACCAGCGCCGTGATCGCGGCAAAGGACAGCTGGAAACTCGCCCCCGCCAGCGACTCGGGCCAGCCGGCCAGCACCACCACCGCCCCCGCCGCCACCAGCCGCAGCGTCATCGCCTCGCGCCCGATCGCCAGCGCCGCCAGCACCAGCAGCGCCGCCACACACGACCGGATCGTCGGCACCTCCGCCCCGGTCAGCCATGTATAGCCGATCGCCGCTCCGGCCCCCACCAGCCCCGCCACCACCGGCAATCTGATGCGCAACGCGGCCCACGGCCACAATGCCAGCAGCCGCATCGTCACCACCATCGCGATCCCCACCGCCGCGGTGATGTGCAACCCGCTCACCGACAACAGATGCGCCAGCCCCGCCCTGCGCATCGCCTCCGCGTCCGGCTCCGCGATCGCGCCCACATCCCCCGTCGCCAAAGCCGCCGCAATGCCACCCGCGCTCCCCGGCAACCGGCTGATGATATGCGCGGACAGTCGCGCCCGCACCCGCCCGGCCGCCGGGTCGCTCTCTTCCACCACGACCGGGCCCAGGCTGCGTCCCATCGCGCCGATGCCATTGAACCATGCCGCCCGCGCCGCATCATAGGCGCCCGGCACCGCCGGGTCCGGTGGCGGCATCAGCCGTGCCCGCAACCGCACGACCTTCGCCCCGCCAAGATCGGCAGGCGCGTCGCGCTCCGCGACGTTCACCCGCACCCGCGGCGGCAGGTCCCCGCCATGTGCGACCCTCAGCGTCAGGCGTACCAGCTCCCGCGCCGGCAGCGGCTCGACCCGCTCGACCCGCGCGGTGAATGCCGCCACCACCGGCCGCACCAGCACCGGCGCCGCCACCCGTTCGGCGCGCCACCATATCCATCCCAGCCCAAGCGCGATCATCAGCCCGGCCATGCCGATCGCCCGCGCGAGCCGTCCGCCCCCGGCCATCGCCAGCGCCACCGCGGCCACGCCGCCCGCGCCCAGCATCACCCCCGCCCAGCCCGGCGGGTCCGGCAGCACGAACCACAACGCGACGCCCAGCCCTGCCATCACCGGCGCCCACAGCGCCAGTTGGTCGCGCTCCGCCTCCAGCCACCGTTCCACGGCACCTGATCCCGGTATTTGGCGCCGGGGGAGCGACATGCTAGGGGCGGCGGCGGCTGAACTGGCCATGGATCATCCAGCTTGGGAGCAAGCGCGCTTGGGCGCAACCACCGATACCGGCGCAGCACCTGCGCCCCACCGCGACGCAAACGTCGTCACCCGCTTCGCCCCGTCGCCGACGGGGTTCCTGCATCTGGGCGGCGCGCGCACCGCGCTGTTCAACTGGCTGTTCGCCAAGGCGAATGGCGGCAAGTTCCTCCTGCGGATCGAGGACACCGATCGGGCCCGCTCGACGCAGCCTGCGATCGACGCGATTCTGGAGGGGATGCGCTGGCTGGGCCTGGACTGGGACGGCGATGCCGTGTTCCAGTTCGCCCGCAGCGCCCGCCACGCGGAGGTCGCGCACCAGATGGTGGCGAACGGCCATGCCTATCGCTGCTACATGACCGCCGAAGAGATCACCGCGCAGCGCGAAGCGGCGCAGGCCGCCAAGCAGCCGCTGCGCATCCGCTCGCCCTGGCGCGATGCCGATCCCGCGACCGCACCGGCCGACCAGCCCTTCGTCGTCCGTCTGCGCGCCCCGCGTGAGGGCGCGACCACGATCGCCGACCGCGTACAGGGCAGCGTCACCGTTCAGAATGCCGAGCTGGACGATCTCATCCTGCTCCGCTCGGACGGTACGCCGACCTATATGCTCGCCGTGGTGGTGGACGATCACGACATGGGCGTCACCCATGTCATCCGCGGCGACGACCATCTGAACAACGCCTTCCGCCAGCTGCCGATCTACAAGGCCAATGGCTGGCCCGAGCCGATCTATGCGCATATCCCGCTGATCCACGGATCGGACGGCGCCAAGCTGTCCAAGCGCCACGGCGCGGTCGGGATCGAGGCCTATCGCGACGAGATGGGCATCCTGCCGGAAGCGCTCGACAACTATCTCCTGCGCCTCGGATGGGGTCACGGCGATGCCGAGATCATCACCCGCGAAGAGGCGATCCAGTGGTTTGACCTCGCCGCCGTCGGCAAGGCGCCGTCGCGTTTCGACCTGAAGAAGCTCGAAAATCTGAACGGCCACTATATCCGCGAGGCGGACGACGCAGCCCTGGCACGTCTCGTCGCAGGCCGCATCGGCGATTCGGCCGATGTCGAGCTGCTCACCCGCGCCATGCCGTCGCTCAAACCTCGCGCCGCCAACCTCGGCGAATTGGCCGACGGCGCCGCTTTCCTGTTCCGCCAGCGCCCGCTGACGCTGGACGATGCCGCCGCCGCCCTGCTCGACGACAAGGGACGCGAGACGCTTGCCGCGGTGCACGCCGCGCTTGACGCGGTGCACAACTGGGATACGGAGACGCTAGAAGGCGCGGTACGGCAGGTGGCAGAGACCCGGCAGCAAAAGCTGGGCCAGGTCGCACAGCCGCTTCGCGCCGCACTCACCGGTCGCAAGACGTCGCCGGGCATCTACGACGTGCTGGTCCTGTTGGGCCGGACCGAGAGCCTGGGGCGGATCGCCGACCAGACGACCGCAGAGAGGAAGGACATTACTGCATGACCGACACCGCGAAAATCAACCTCGGCGGCAACGATCTCGAATATCCGGTCCTGTCGGGCTCGGTCGGCCCCGACGTGGTCGACATCCGGAAATTCTATGGCCAGTCGGGCGCCTTCACCTATGATCCCGGCTTCACCTCGACCGCCTCGTGCCAGTCGAAGCTGACCTATATCGACGGCGACGAAGGCGTTCTGCTGCACCGCGGCTATCCGATCGGCGAACTGGCCGAACATTCCAGCTTCATGGAGGTCGCCTATCTCCTGCTGAACGGCGAACTGCCGTCCTCGTCGGACCTGTCGACCTTCACCAACACGATCACGCGCCACACCATGGTGCATGAGCAGCTGGCGAATTTCTTCCGCGGTTTCCGCCGCGACGCGCACCCGATGGCGATCCTGTGCGGCGTCGTCGGCGCGCTCAGCGCCTTCTACCACGACTCGACCGACATCCACGATCCGGTACAGCGCACCATCGCGTCGCACCGCCTGATCGCCAAGATGCCGACGATCGCGGCGATGGCCTACAAGTACAGCGTCGGCCAGCCCTTCCAGTATCCGGACAACTCGCTGTCCTATACCGGCAACTTCCTGCGCATGACCTTTGGCGTGCCGGCCGAGCCCTATGAGGTGAACCCGGCGGTCGAGCGTGCGATGGACCGCATCTTCATCCTCCACGCCGATCACGAACAGAACGCGTCGACCTCGACCGTACGTCTGGCGGGTTCGTCGGGCGCCAATCCGTTCGCGTGCATCGCGGCCGGCATCGCCTGCCTGTGGGGCCCGGCACATGGCGGCGCCAACGAGGCGGCGCTCAACATGCTGCGCGAGATCGGCACCCCCGATCGCATCCCGGAATTCATCGCCCGCGCCAAGGACAAGAACGATCCGTTCCGCCTGATGGGCTTCGGCCACCGCGTCTACAAGAACTACGATCCGCGCGCGACCGTCATGCAGAAGACGGTGCGCGAGGTGTTCGACGCGCTCAAGGTCAACGATCCGCTGTTCGAGACCGCGCTCCGCCTCGAAGAGATCGCGCTGTCGGACGATTACTTTGTCGAAAAGAAGCTGTTCCCGAACGTCGACTTCTATTCGGGCGTGATCCTGTCGGCGATCGGCTTCCCGACCGAGATGTTCACCGTGCTCTTCGCGCTCGCCCGCACCGTCGGCTGGGTCGCGCAGTGGAACGAGATGATCACCGATCCGGACCAGAAGATCGGCCGTCCGCGCCAGCTCTACACCGGCCCGACGCAGCGCAGCTACGTCCCCGTCGGCCAGCGCTGAGCCGATGCCGAGGCTCCGTCCGATCCTGATCGCGCTCGGCGTCCTGGTGGCGCTGATCGGTGCGCTCTGGATCGGCCAGGGTCTCGGCTACATATCCTGGCCGGCGTCCAGCACGATGCTGGACGACCGCGCCTGGGCCGACCGCGGCGCCGCCGTCGCGGTCATCGGCCTGCTGCTGATCCTGGTCGCCCGCCGCCTGCGCCGCTGACCGCCCGACAGAGCAAGCGCACCGCTTCCCCCCCACCTTTGATGTCAGCGCAAAAGCCGTCCCGCCAACAAAGCGACGATAACGGCAGGCAAGGCCAACACGCCGAGCATCAGCAGACCCACCGCCCATAACGGCCCGGCCGCACCCCCGATCGCCATCACCGGCGCTTGCGCAAAGGTGACGATCACCCCGGCCAGCCACGCGCGTCGCCGCAGCAAGCGCCCGCCAAAACCGGCTATCACCAGTGATAGTGGATACCAGAGCCACCAGTAACGCGCCGCATCCCACGGTTCACCCACGCCCGACAGCGCAGCGACCATGAACCAATAGGCGATGGCAACGCCGGCAAGGCCGATCGCCCGTGCCGCCCCCGCGCTCACCGTTCGGGCAGGCTCAGCGTAAAGGTCGCCCCCTCGCCGGCGGCGCTCTCCACGGTCAGGTCGCCGCCCATCGCGCGGGCCAGGCGCCGCGCGATATACAGGCCCAGCCCGTTGCCCCCCGGCTCGCTCGGATCGACCCGCTCGAACTTTTCGAAGATGCGCATCTGGTCGGCCGGCGCGATCCCCTTGCCCCGGTCCGCGACGCGCACGCAGACGCACCCCTCGCCCTGCCCGACCGACACGGTTACCGCCTCGCCATGCGGGGAATAGCGCAGCGCATTGCCGATCAGGTTCAACAGGATCTGCAACACCCGCCCGAAATCGCCCCAGGCCGGGCCGCTCGCCTCGAACCCCGGTCGCGCGATCCGCACGCCCGCCGAGTCGGCGCGCACCGCCAGCAATCCCGCCGCGCGCCGCGCCACATCCGCCAGGTCGATCGGCTCGGGGCGAAGCGCGAAGTCCGGCTGCTCGATCGCCTGCAACTCGACCAGATGATCGACCAGCCCCAGCAGGTGCCGGCCCGCCGTCGCGATATCGGCGGCATAGTCGGTATAGTCATGCAGCATCGGCCCGTCCGTCTGGGCCTGGATGCTGTCGGCACTCGCCACGATCCGCGCGAGCGGGGTGCGCAGCGCCCGGTCCAGCCCTGCGGTAAAGGTCGCGGTCAGTGCGGTGCCATCCACCGGTGCGCTGCCGGCGGGTTCGCCCTCCTCGTCCATCCGCGCGGTGCCGACAAAACCGGCGAACATGCCCTGCCCGTCGCGGTGGATCGCCGCCGACAGCCGCACGCCCCGCCCCGATGTCTTCAGCCGCGCACGCTGCCCGTCCAGCGGCCGCCGCCGCGCCAGCGCGCCCAGGATCGGCAGGTCGCCCTGCCCATCGGCCTCCAGCGTGAACAACGCGGTCAGCGGCTGCCCGAGCAGCGCCAGCGCGTCGAAACCGTATCGCGGCCCCGCATCCAGCGACAAAAAGGTCAGGCGCAGACCGGCATCGGTTTCCCACCGCCAGTCGGCTTCCGCACGCGCGGCCTGCATCTCGCCATCGTCCGCCGGTCGCCAGGGCCGCTGCTCGTGCCAGCCGCTCGCCGCCAGTCGCACCCGCCCGCCCTCGGGCTGGGCGCGCAGCCACAAGGTGATGTCGGCATCCTCGTCCGCCACCGTCACGCTGCGCGAGACCACGATGCCCAGCCGCCGCGCCAGCCGCACCACCGTCGCCAGTTGCGGCACTGCCAGCGGCTCGCCCAGCGCACCGCCGGCCCGCCGGTTCAGCGCATCGATCGCCGGCTCGGCCGAGATCAGGATGCCCTCGGCATCGATCACCGCATGCGCCACCGCCTGCGCCCCGCCGTCGCCGCCCGGTGCCATCATGCCGCCGCCCGCTCGATCGCGCCGATCGCTGCCCGAAAGTCGCGCGGCAATCCGATCGGCCCCAGCGCGTGGCGTGCCGCCTCGGGCGGGATCGCCACGATCGCATCCAGTTGATCGGCCAGTGCCTCGATATCGCGCCGTGCATCCGCCTCCGACAGGGACAGCGCGATCTGCGCGATCGTCGGCCGGTCCAGGTCCAGCGCCCGCGCCGCCAGCCACAGCCGGTCGCCCTCCGGCTCCAATACCATCGCGCGCGCTTCCTCGATCTCGATGTTCAGCGCATGCGCCAGCAGCGCCATGAATAGCGCCAGTCGCCGGTCGCCCAGCGCCTCGATCAACAGGTCGGGCAGCTCGTCCGGCCGCGCGTCGATCGCCACCGCCAGCCGCAACGCCGCCGCCTCCGGCCGCTCCCCCTCGTCATGCGCCGCCAAGCTGCGCGCCGCCGCTTCGGCGATCGCCCGGTCGATATCCGGGGCATCGCCCGGCCGCACTGCCGCCGCCACCCACCAGACCAGCCGGTGGTGCAGTTCGGCGGGCAGGTCGCTGCGCCCGGTCGCCTCGTCCAGCGCGGTGCGCCGGCGGCTCTCCGCCGCCAGCAGCGCCCGCGCGGCTGCCGCGATCACCCCGTCCGGCGCATCCGCCAGTCGGACCAGCAGGCTGGGCGCATCCGGCCCCGCCACCACGGTCGGCAGCGAATCGGCCAGCATGTCCGCACGCACCCGCGCTATCATCTCATCCATCAACGCCGGGTCGCGCAGCAATCCCGCCCGCGTCAACCGCTCGGCGACATCGTCGCGCGCTTCCAGCAGCGTCTCGGCCAGCGCCGTGGCACCCCGCCCGGCCAGCACCCGTGCGGCATGACGGCGCAGATCCTGCGCGATCGCGCCCACATTCGCCCGCAGGCTGCGACCCAGCATCCAGCGCGTGCGATCGTCCAGCCGCGCGGCATCGTCCAGGAACAGGTCGGTCGTCGCGCCCGACAGCCGGGCATCGGCAAGCACCCGCGCCCGCGACGCCCGCGCGCTCAGCGCGGACGCGTCCCAGGCGTCCGGCCAGGCATCCGAAAAAGGGGCTTTGCCGACCGACATCGGCGATGTGCTACCGTGTCGAACATTAAAGCGACACTAAGCTTGCGTGCGAAGTGTCTCAATTGCGGACGCCAGGCTGGCCACCGCATAGCCACATGCCAGCACCAGCCCGAACACCGGCAGGCCCAGCAGCGCCGGCAACAGCACCACCGGCAGATACGCCGCGGGCACCGCCCACCAGCGTCGCCGCATCCGCTCCACCACTGCCCGCGCCGCCAGCCCGCCGCTGACCACCAGCGCGACCGCGAGCAGCAGCGGCACATCGTCGGCCCGTGCCTCGCGCAGCATCCATCCCAGCGCCAGCACCGCCGCCGCCGGGATCGCCGCCATCGCCCCGTCCATCAGCCGCGGCTGCCCCGCCTCGTCCCGCAAATCGCTCAACGTCCGGCCCAGCCCCAGTCCCAGGCAGCCGATCAGCGCCAGCAACAGTCCGGCGACCGGCGCTCCCATCAGGATCGCCGCGCATCCGGCCACCCCCAGCGCCCCGCCCGCACCGCCGACCACCGCGCTGCCCACGCCCCGCGCCACCAGCCGCGGCAGCGCAATCCGCGCGATCGGCGCCAGCAGCCAGCGATCAAACCCGCTACGCCGCCCGGATACCAGCGCCGCCAGGACCGCGCGGCTGCGCTCGTCCAGCATCCGCCCGTCGCGCACCACGCCGTGCCCGGCCCGGATCGCCTCGCCGGGCACCAGCACATGCGTCGCCCGCGCCTGCGCCGCCATACGCAGCAGTGTCGATTGCAGGTCGTAATCGCGCGGCAGCGCCGCCACCTCGGCCACCCGCTTGGGATCTAGCCGGGCGACGCCGGCCCAGGCCATCTGGCCGCCGACCCGCTCCAGCCCGGCCTGCGCATCCACCTCCGGCACCACCAGCAGGGCGTCGCCGCCTTCCTGCGCCAGCGCCGCCACCGTCGCCTCGTTTGCCACCAGCCCGTCCGCCAGCATCACCAGACGCGACAGCGGGTGCAGCTTCTCCACCGTTTCGGCGGCGGAGCGCACCGCATCCACCACCACCCCGCGTTGCCCTATCCGCGCGATCGAACCCAGCAGTTCGGGGGTAAGTCGCGCCACCACCACGATGATCTGCGCCGCGCCCGCGGCCATCAGCAGGCGCGCCTGATATTCGATCAGCGTCACCCCCGCGAACGGCAGGGTCGCGGTCAACCGCCCGGGGCGGTCCTCGGCGTCGTCTATGGCGAAAAGAAGCCCGGCAAGCATGATCGGCTGTTAGGCGGGTCGCGGGCTCTCGGCCAGCCCCGTTTCCAACGCCGTCGCACCCGCACCATAGCCGGTCCGGGCGAGCCCCGCGCCAAGCCGGTGCGGCGAAGCGTGCGCTATCCCCTTCCTGATGCCGACAAACATGATAAACCGGGCCCGTGAACGGGGGCCAGAAATGATCGTAGATTTGCGCGCGGATCAACCGCGATCGGCCATGGAGCCCATGGAAGAAGACCTCGCCCCCGAACCGGCATCCGAAAACCACTTCGCCTTTGCCGAACATCAGGCCGCCGATCCGCTGCCCGATACGCCGTCGCGCCTGCCGCTGATCCTGGCCGTCGCCGCCACGCTCGCCTGGGTCGTCCTCGTTCTTGCACTCGCCGGATCGCAACTGACCCGGCTGACCGCGGTCGAGGGCGTACAGTTCGTCGCCGCGCTGGCCAGCGTTCCCATCCTTATCGCCCTCGTCTGGCTCCTTACCCAACGCAACAGCCGCGCCGAGGCGGTCCGCTTCGGCCTCACCGCGCACGGCATGCGGCAGGAGGCCGCCGCGCTCGAACACAGCGTCGCCGCCATCACCCGTTCGCTCGACGCCAACCGCGTCGAACTCGCCAAGCAGGTGTCCGCGCTCATGGAAATGGGCCACGCCGCGCAACAGCGGCTGGGCGCGGTCAGCAGCGGCTTTGCCGACGAGATCGCCGCGGCCGACGCGCACGCCCGCAGCCTGTCCGACGCCGCGGCCGCCACCCAGGCCAGCCTCGGCGTCCTTCTCGCCTCCCTCCCCCGCGCCACCACCGACATCGAAGCCGTCGCCACCCTCCTCGACCGCGCCGCGCACTCTGCCGGCGACCACGCCGCCGCCCTCGACGCGCAACTCGTCGCCCTCGGCCGCCGCGGCGAGGATGCCGACATGATCGCCACCGGCGCCGCCCAGCGCCTCGCCGCGCATATCCAGCGCATGGAGGCATCGGGCGACAATGCCGGCGCGCGGCTGGAATCGGTCGCTGCCGAAATGTCCGCCACCGTCGACCTGCTGCTCGACCGGACGGCGCATGCGGTGGACGAATCGCGCAAGTCGATCGCCGCGCAGGGCGAAGCGATGCTGGCGATGGTCTCCACCCATCAGTCCGCGCTGGAGATCAGCGCGCGTGACAGCGCCGACGCGCTCGCCGACCGTATCGGCTCGATCGACACCGTGATCGAGCGCGTCACCGCCCGTCTCGACGCGCACCGGGTCGCGGGCGATGCGATGGTGGACCAGTTGCACGCCGGCATCGATCAGGTCGAAACCCGCATGGCCGCGCTGCAGGCTCAGGGGATCGAGCGCAACCAGATGCTTGCCGCCTCGATCAGCGCGCTCACCGGCTCGGCCGATGCGATGACCGTCGCGCTGGAGGCGGGCGATGCCATGGCGACCCGCACGATCGTCTCGGCCGAACAGCTACTTGTCGCGCTCGATGCCGCCGCGCGGGAGATCGACGAAACCCTGCCCGAGGCGCTGGCGCGGCTCGATACCCGCCTGACCGCCAGCAAGCAGGTGGTCAGCGCCGCCAAGCCGGAGCTTCTCGCCCTCGTCACCGCCGCGGAAAGCACGCACGACGCGATCGAGGCGATCGCGGGGGTGATCGCCGAACAGCGCCGCACACTCGACACCCTTTCCGCCACCCTTCTCGACACTCTTTCCGCCGGCCGCGCGAAAGCCGACGCACTCGGCCACGTCGTCGACGAGACGATCGAGCGCACGCACCGCTTCGCCGAAGAGGCCGCGCCCCGGCTGGTCGACGCCTTGCTTCGCGTTCGCGAAACCGCCGTCACCGCCGCGGACGAGGCCCGCGACACGCTCGCCGGTATCGTGCCGCAGGCGGCGGGACTGCTGGAACAGGCGAGCAGCGAGGCGATGCGCCGGGCGACGGCCGATACCGTGCAGCGCCAGATCCAGGCCATCGCCGACGCCACCGACCAGGCGGTCGCCGCCGCCACCCGCGCCACCGAACGCGTCGCCGCGCAGGTCCAGTCGATCGCCGAGCAGGCCGCGGTGGTGGAAAGCCATGTCGAGGAAGCGCGAAGCGAACGCGAGGCGGCCGACCGCGACACCTTCGCGCGCCGCGCCTCGCTCCTGATCGAATCGCTCAACTCCGCCGCGATCGACCTGACCAAGATCTACGCGCCCGACGTGACCGACAGCGCCTGGGGCGCCTATCTGAAGGGCGACCGCGGCGTCTTCACCCGCCGGGCGGTCCGCATTCTCGATGCGGTGCAGGCGCGCGACATCGCCCGGCTTTATGACGACGACGCCAAGGTCCGCGAGCAGATCAACCGCTACATCCACGATTTCGAAGCGATGCTGCGCGGCGTGCTGGCACAGCGTGACGGCTCCCCGCTCGGCGTCACGCTCCTGTCGTCGGACATGGGCAAGCTCTATGTCGCGCTTGCCCAGGCGATCGAGCGCCTTCGCTGATCGCCCGCGGCGGAGCAAAACATATGCTGACGGGTTTGGCCCAGGTCAGCATTGCCGGGTGCAAGGCGCCGGCTACGGTCTGATCCCCACAGGGGACACCTCCGGCATCGCCTTTGTCACCATCAGGGGGGTTTGAAGCATATGTCCGTCGATCGTGGCCGGGTGGAAAATGGCGGATTGATCCTGTTCATCGCCGGGATCACCCTGGCACTGGCGCTGGTGGTATCCAGCTTCGCCGGCGCGCTGCTCTGGGCGGCACTCGCTGCCTTGCTGTTCCAGCCGCTTTTCCAGCGCCTGCTCGCGCGCTGGCCCGACCGCCGCAACATGGCGGCGGCGGTGACGCTGCTCATCATCACCGTTGCCGTCGTCATCCCGGCGATCGTGATCACCAGCCTCGTGATCGACCAGGCGGCGGGCGTCTATACCCAGATGCGCAGCGGCCGGATCAACTTCGCCGCCTATTTCCAGCAGGTGCACGATGCCCTGCCGCTGCGGCTCCAGCATCTGCTCGACAATTCCGGCTTCAACAGCTTCGAGCGTGCCCAGGCCCGCATCTCCGCCGTCATCAGCAACAGCGTGAGTGTGATCGCGTCCCAGGCCCTGTCGATCGGGCGTAACGCCGCCGCCTTCCTGCTCGCCTTCGGCGTCGGCCTCTACGTCACCTATTTCCTGCTGCGCGACGGCGATCGCCTCGGCCCTGCCGTCGTCCGCGCGCTACCCCTCCGCCCCGCCGTGGCGGAGCGCATCGCGGACAAGTTCGTCGCGGTGGTCCGCGCCACGATCAAGGGTTCGGGCGTCGTCGCCCTGGTCCAGGGTGCGCTTGGTGCGATCACCTTCTGGATCGTCGGCATCCCCGCCGCGCTCCTCTGGGGCCTGCTGATGGCGATCGCCGCGCTGCTGCCCGCGATCGGTCCGGCGATCATCTGGGTGCCGATCGCCATCTATCTGCTGGCGACCAGCGCGATCTGGCAGGCGGCCGTGGTCATTCTCTCGGGCGTCTTCGTCATCGGCCTAGCCGACAACATCCTGCGCCCCATCCTCGTCGGTCGCGATACCGGTATTCCCGACTGGCTGGTCCTCGTCACCACGCTGGGGGGCATCGACCTGATCGGCCTCAGCGGCATCGTCGTCGGGCCGCTGGCGGGTGCGCTGTTCATCACCGCATGGCAGATCCTGACCGAACAGCGCGAGGCACAGGCTACACCTTCGGAACGCCCACCCAGTCCAGCATATCGGCCGTGATCCAGCCGAAAACATAATTGGCGTAGAAGGCGACGAACATGGCGGTGGCGACGATCGTCACCCAGACCGCGGCCCGCCCCGGCCGGAATGTGTGCGGCGCGCTTTCGGCGGTGCCGGGGACATGCTCGCCCCCGGCCTCGTATGTGGTCCTGACCCCGAAGGGCAGGACCAGGAACACCGCCAGGAACCAGAACAGGACGTAGATCGCAAGTGCCGACGTCCAGTGCATGGTCCTTACGCCTCGATCACCAGCACATCGACGATCGGCTTCTTGCCGGTCCAGCGCGTCGCGACACGGCGCACGGCCAGCCGCACGTCCTCCCGCATCTTCTCCATCGGGCGCCGGCCATTCTCCACCGCCTTGGCTGCGGCTTCGACGGCCTCGGCGATGAACGCGTCGCGCTCATCCTCCACCGGCACGCCCTGCACCCGCACCTGCGGCCGGCCGAAGGCGCGGCCCTTGGCCGTCGCCACCGCGACCGAGATCTGGCCGTTCAGCGCCAGCTTGCGCCGCTCGTTGATCGTCGAGCCATCGGACGGCAGGATCACGTCCCCGTCCAGTACCAGCCGGCCGATGCTGGCGCGGCCGACCTTCTTGGGGTCGCCGGGCAGCAGGCGCACGATGTCACCGTCGGATTGCACGATCGCCTGCGGCACGCCCTTCGACAGGCCGAAGCGGGCATGCTCCATCATGTGCCGCATCTCGCCATGCACCGGCACCAGCGCATTCGGCTTGATCCAGCTATACATCTGCGCCAGCTCGGGCTGGCCCGGATGGCCGGAGACATGGACATGCGCCTGGCGCTCGGTCACCATCCACACGCCCTTGCCCGCCAGCGTGTTCTGGATGCGGCCGATCGCCACCTCGTTGCCCGGAATCTGCTTGGACGAGAAGACGACGGTGTCGCCCGCGTCCAGCCGAACCGTGTGGCTGCCCTCCGCGATCCGGGCCAGCGCGGCACGCGCCTCGCCCTGCCCGCCGGTCGCGACGATCAGCACCCGGTCCCGCGGCAGCTTCATCGCCGTCTCGGGATCGACCGTCTCCGGGAACCCCTTGAAGTAGCCGCAGGCGCGGCCGACCTTCAGGATGCGGTCGAGCGAGCGGCCGGTGACGCACAGCTTGCGCCCCGTCTCCTTGGCCACCTCGCCCAGCGTCACGAGCCGCGCCGCGTTCGACGCGAACGTCGTCACCACCACACGCCCGCGCGCCTTGGCCACCGTCTCTGCCAGCCCCTTGCGGACGCTGGCCTCGGAACCCGACGCTTCGGTGTTGAAGATGTTGGTCGAATCGCACACCAGCACGTCGACGCCCTTGTCGCCGATCGCGCTCAGTTCGTCGGCGGATGCCGGATTGCCGATGATCGGCGTGGCATCCAGCTTCCAGTCGCCGGTATGGAACACGCGGCCGGCCTTGGTCTCGATCAGCAGCGCGCTCGATTCCGGGATCGAGTGCGACAGCGGCACGAAGGTGAAGCCGAACGGCCCCACCTGGAAGCTTTCACGCTGCTCGATCACGCGCAGCTTCACGCGGTCGGCACTGCCTTCCTCGTCCAGCTTGCCGCGGATCAGGCCTGCGGTGAACGGCGTGGCGTAGAGCGGCACACCCAGATCTTCGGCCAGATAGGGCAGCGCACCGATATGGTCCTCATGCCCGTGGGTCAGCACGATGCCGACCAGATCGTCCAGCCGGTCCTCGATAAAGGCCAGGTCGGGCAACACCACGTCGATACCGGGATAGGCCGGGTCGGCGAAGGTGATGCCGCAATCGACCATCACCCACTTGCCTTCGGTGCCGTACAGATTGACGTTCATGCCGATCTCGCCGGAGCCGCCGAGTGCGCAGAACAGAAGTTCGTTGGTCTTGGGAGTCATTCATTTCCTGTCAGAAGGGCCCGGTTGTATCCGGGTCTTGGGGAATGGCACCGCCATCGGTGCCGTCATACGTTGCGTTGCTGAGCGCGGGCAGCACGCCCGCGCGGGAAGCTGAGCGCGGGCAGCACGCCCGCGCGGGAATTCGTTTCAATGAATATGGGCGCGTTCCCACATGATCGCCAGCCCCTGGATCGTCAGATCAGGCTCGATATGGTCGAACACGGCCGTGTGCCGCTCGAACAAGGTCGCCAGTCCGCCCGTCGCGATCACCTTTACCGGCCGCCCGACCTCCGCCTTCAGGCGGGCGACGAGCCCTTCGATCATCGCGATATAGCCCCAGTAGATGCCGATATGCATCTGGTCGACCGTGTTGCGCCCGACCACCGTTTCCGTCTCCGGCGCCTCGATCGCGATGCGCGGCAGCTTGGCCGCCGCGGTCACCAGCGCATCCAGCGACAGGTTGATGCCCGGCGCGATGATGCCACCCTTGTACGCGCCGGAATAATCGCTGACGTCGAAGGTGGTCGCCGTGCCGAAATCGATCGTGATCAGGTCGCCGGGATAAAGGGCATGCGCCGCGATCGTGTTGACCGCCCGGTCCGCCCCCAGCGAGGCCGGCTCGTCCACGTCGATCGCAATACCCCATTCCAGCGGCGCACGCCCGGCGATGAGCGCCTCCGACCGGAAATATTTGCTCGCCAGCACCTGCAGATTGTGGAGCGCACGGGGCACGACGGTGGCGATGATCACGCCCTTCACGTCCTCGCGCGCATAGCCCTCCAGCGCCAGCAACTGGCTCAACCACACCGCATATTCGTCGGCGGTGCGCCGCGGATCGGTCGCGATGCGCCAGCGCCCCTTGATCGTCCGCCCGTCGAGCAGCGCGAAGACCACATTGGTGTTGCCGGCATCGATCGCGAGCAGCATGGTTTTCCTCAGATCAGGAAGATGTCGGCGGCGTGCATGACACGGACGGCCCCGTCCGCCAAGCGCAGCCGCAGCGCACCATCGAGCGCCAGCCCGTCAAACCGCCCCTCGACCACCGCCCCGTCCGGCACTCGCGCCGTAATCGGCGTGCCCACCGGATGCGCACGGGCGAGCCATCGATCGACCACCGGCGCCAATCCCTTGTTTCGCCAGATGCTTATCCATTGCCCGACCGCCTCGGCCAGGCGATCGAGAAAGGCTTCCGGCGTCACCGACACGCCGTGCACTGCCAGACTCGTCGTCGCTCGATCCGGCAAGTCGGGATGATGCGCCAGATTGACGCCGATGCCGATGACCAGCGCATCCTCTGCGCGCTCCAGCAAGATGCCCGACAGCTTCTCGCCCGACAGCAGCAGGTCGTTGGGCCATTTCAGGCACAGCGTCCCTGCGTCGCGCGCATGCAACAGGTCGCGTACCACCTGTTCCAGCGCGACGGCCGCGGCAAAGGCCAGCCCCGACGCGCCGGGGTCGCCCGAACGCAGCCGGACGAGGGTGCTGGCATAGAAATTACCCGGCGGCGATATCCAGGCCCGCCCCTGCCGCCCCCGCCCCGCGGCCTGCCGGTCGGCTCGAACCCAGCTCCCCTCCTCGACCCCGGCCTTGGCCAGCGCGAGGAGGTCGGCATTGGTGGAGCCCGTTTCCGCGACGTGAACGATACGGGTCAGCGTGACATCCCGATCAGAACAGCGCCTGCGCCGCCGCCATCGTCCAGACGCCCAGCGCCGGGATTAGGAAGTATCCGAGCGGCGACACGAAGATCGCGGTCAGCGCGATTAGGCCGCCCTCCACCGGATTGGCGACCGGCGCGAATGCGGGTGCAGGCTCGTCGAAGTACATCGTCTTGACGACACGCAGATAATAATAGGCACCGATCACCGAGGCGGCGATACCGATTACCGCCAGCGGGAACAGCCCAGCATGAACCGCCGCCTGGAACACCGCGAACTTGGCATAGAAGCCGAACAGCGGCGGAATACCGGCCAGCGAGAACATGAAGATCGCCAGTGCCGCGGCAAGGCCGGGTCGCGTGCGGGACATGCCCGACAGGCTGGCGATGCTTTCCACCGACTGTCCATCGGCGCCGCGCATCTGCAACACCACCAGGAAGCTGCCGAGCGTCATGACGACATAGATGGTCATGTAGGTCAGGACCGAGGCGACACCCTCGGCGGTCCCGGCCGCCAGACCGATCAGCGCGAAGCCGACATTGTTGATCGACGAATAGGCGAGCAGCCGCTTGATGTTCGTCTGCCCGATGGCGGCGACCGCACCCAGCACGATCGATGCAAGCGCTGCAAAGATCACGATCTGACGCCACTGGTCCGTCGCCGGGCCCATCGCCTCCACCGCGACACGCACGCTCAGCGCCACGGCGGCGACCTTGGGTGCGGAGGCGAAGAAGGCCGTGATCGGCGTCGGCGCGCCCTCATACACGTCGGGCGACCACATGTGGAACGGGACGGCGGCGATCTTGAACGCCAGCCCGGCGAACACGAACACCAGGCCAAACATCAGCCCCAGCGACCGCGCTTCACCTGCGAGCAGGTGATCCGCTGCATAAGCGTTTGCGATACCGTCGAACATGGTCGTGCCGGTAAAGCCATAAACCAGGCTGATCCCGTAGAGCAGGATGCCCGAGGCAAGTGCGCCCAGCACGAAATACTTCAACCCCGCTTCGGCCGAGCGCGTGTCTCGGCGCATGAAGCTGGCCAGCACATAGGCGGACAGGCTCTGAAGCTCCAGACCGACGTACAGCGTCAGCATGTCACCGGCCGACACCATCATGCCCATGCCCGCTGCCGACAACAGCATCAGCACCGGATATTCGGGCCGCAGGTCTTCCCCAGAAGTCCGCTGGAAGAAGCCCGGCGCCATGATGATCGCCACGGCGGTCGCGATGTAGATCAGCACCTTGGCGAAGCTGGAGAACGCATCGGCGAGGAACAGGCCACCGAACGCCGCGCCGCCGCTCGACGCCGGCCCCGTCAGCGCGACCAGCGCGCCTGCCAGGACGAAGATCGCCGCGATCGATACCGCCCGCGTGGAGCCGTTACCGCCCCAGGCGGAAACCAGCATCAGGGCAATGGCGCCCAGCGAGAGCACCAGCTCCGGCAGCACCATCGCCAGGTTCATCGAAGTATCCATCAGTGCGCCTCCCCATGCGTGGGCGCATGGGCATTGTGTTCAGTTGCAGCAGCGGGCCTGCCGGCGGTCGGCTGCGAGTCGCTATGCGGCGACGCGCGTTCGATACGGGCGAGCAGCGTCGAGACATCCTGCCGCATCGGCGCCAGGAAGCTTTCCGGGTACACGCCCATCCACAGCACCACCGCCGCGATCGGCGCGAGCAGCCACAATTCGCGGCTCGACAGGTCCGACATGCCACGCACCTCGTCCGACTTGATCTCGCCATAGGCGACCCGCCGGTACAGGTAGAGCATATATGCCGCACCCAGGATGATGCCCGTGGTGCACAGCAGCGCCGTCCAGGTCGACACCTGATAGGTGCCCATCAGCGACAGGAACTCGGCGACGAAGCCGCTGGTGCCCGGCAGGCCAATGGAGGCCATGGTGAAGAACAGGAAGAAGATCGCATAACGCGGCATGTTGATCGACAGGCCGCCATACCGCGCGATCTCGCGGGTATGCAGGCGGTCATAGATCACACCGACGCACAGGAACAGCGCGCCAGACACCAGGCCGTGGCTCAGCATCATGATCATCGCGCCCTCGATGCCCTGCGCATTGAACGCGTAGAGACCGATGGTTACGATCGCCATGTGCGCGACCGACGAATAGGCAATCAGCTTCTTCATATCGCCCTGCACCAGCGCGACGAGGCTCGTGTAGATCACCGCGATCGACGACAGCGCGAAGATCAGCCAGGTGAGCTGCCCTGACGCTTCCGGGAACATCGGCAGCGAGAAGCGCAGGAAGCCGTAGCCGCCCAGCTTCAGCAGCACGCCCGCGAGGATCACCGAGCCTGCGGTCGGGGCCTGCACGTGTGCATCGGGCAGCCAGGTGTGCACCGGCCACATCGGCATCTTCACCGCGAACGAGGCAAAGAAGGCCAGCCACAACCATGTCTGCACCGAAGCGGGGAAGTCATAGTTCTGCAGCGCCGGGATCGAGGAGGTGCCTGCGGTGCCCGCCATGTAGAGCATCGCGATGAACATCAGCAGCGAGCCGAGCAGCGTGTACAGGAAGAACTTGTACGACGCGTAAATGCGGTTCGCCCCGCCCCAGATGCCGATGATCAGGTACATCGGGATCAGGCCGGCTTCGAAGAAGACGTAGAAAAGGAACAGGTCCTGCGCCGCGAAGGTGCCGATCATCAGCACCTCCGTGAACAGGAACGCCGACATATACTCCGGCACCCGGTTCGTCACCGACCGCCAGCTCGCCCCGATACAGATCGGCATCAGGAACACGCTCAGCATGATCAGCATGAGCGCGAACCCGTCGATGCCCAGCGACCAGCCGAACGGACCGAAGAGACCCGGCGCATTTTCCACGAACTGCCACTGCGGGCCGCCCACCTGGAAGTTGGACCAGAGGATGATGCCGAGGACGAAGTCGATCAGCGTGGCGACCAGCGCGGTGCGCCGCGCAGCCTCCGCACCCAGGAACAGGCAGGCGACCGCGGCAATCGCGGGCACCGCCAGCATGACGGAAAGGATCGGAAAGTCGAACATCAGCCGATCACCCCGCAATGGCCCAAGTGACCGCGGCGGTAAGCCCGATCAGCATGACGAACGCATAGGTATAAAGATATCCCGTCTGAAGGTGCGCTGCCGCCCGGCTGCCCGCCTGGACGATCCAGGCCGAACCGTTGGGGCCGAAGCGGTCGATCGTCTTCTCGTCGCCGCGATGCCAGAGCAGGCGGCCGAGCGCGAAGGCGGGGCGCACGAAGAGGAAATGGTAGATCTCGTCGAGATACCATTTGTTGAGCAGGAAGCGGTACAGGATGCGGAACTGGTCCGCGAACTTCGCCGGGAAGCCGGGCGAGACGATATACGTCAGGAACGCGATCGCCAGACCGATCAGCATGACCACGGTCGCCGCCAGCTTTACCCAGATCGGCACGCCGTGCATCTCGTGCATCAGATGCTCGTTGAAGAACAGCGAACCCTTCCAGAACGCCCCGGCGCTTTCCGGCTCCACGAAGAAGCCTGCGAACACGAAGCCCGCCGCGACGGCACCGATCGACAGGACGATCAAGGGGATCAGCATCACCAGCGGGCTTTCGTGCGGGTGATAGCCCGCCGTGCCGGTGGGCAGTTCCTCATGCGACGGACCATGGACGTGCGGCTCATCACCGGCATCCTCGGCATGCGCCACATTGTGATGCGCTTCGTCGTGATGATGCGCATCATGCTGGTCGTGGCCATGCGCCCCGTGTCCATGCGCATCGTGAACGGCATGCTGGATATGCTCGGAAGCGGCCCAGCGCGGCTTGCCCCAGAAGGTCAGGAACATCAGGCGCCAGGAGTAGAAGCTCGTCAGCAGCGCCGCGAACGTACCCACCCAGAAGGCACCCGGCGAACCGCCGGCCCACGCGACCTCAAGGATCGCATCTTTGGAGTGATAGCCGGCAAAGCCGCCCACGCCATAGATGCCGACACCGGTGATCGCCAGCGTGCCCATCATCATGCCCCAGAAGGTCACGGGGATGTGCTTACGCAGGCCGCCATAATAGCGCATGTCCTGCTCGTGGTGCATCGCGTGGATCACCGAGCCCGCACCCAGGAACAGCAGTGCCTTGAAAAAGGCATGCGTGAACAGGTGGAACATCGCCGCGCCATACGCGCCGACGCCCGCTGCAAAGAACATGTAGCCGAGCTGCGAACAGGTCGAATAGGCGATGACGCGCTTGATATCGGTCTGCACCGTCCCGACAGTCGCCGCGAACAGGCAGGTCGCCGCGCCGATGAACGTCACAAAGGTCAGCGCCGTCGGGCTCGCCTCGAACATTGGCGACAGGCGGCACACCATGAACACGCCCGCGGTGACCATCGTCGCCGCGTGGATCAGCGCCGACACCGGGGTCGGGCCTTCCATCGCGTCCGGCAGCCAGGTGTGGAGGCCGAGCTGCGCCGATTTGCCCATCGCGCCGACGAACAGGAGCAGGCACAGCACGGTCATCGTGTCGAAGCGATAGCCGAGAAAGCCGATCGTCGAACCCGCCATGTTCGGCGCTTCCGCCAGGATCGCCGGGATCGACACGGTGCCGAACACCAGAAACGTCCCGAAGATGCCGAGCATGAAGCCCAGATCGCCGACGCGGTTCACGACGAATGCCTTGATCGCGGCCGCATTGGCCGAAGGCTTGCGGAACCAGAAGCCGATCAGCAGGTAGGATGCGAGACCCACGCCTTCCCAGCCGAAGAACATCTGCACCAGATTGTCCGCGGTCACGAGCATCAGCATCGCGAAGGTGAACAGGCACAGATAGGCGAAGAAGCGCGGCTGATCCGGCTCCTCGCTCATATAGCCCCAGCTATACAGGTGGACGAGCGCCGACACGCTGGTGATGACCACCAGCATGACTGCGGTCAGCGCGTCGACGCGCAACGCCCAGTCCACGCTCATGTCGCCGCTGGTGATCCAGTGCAGCACCGGCGTGACGGTCGCACTGTTCGCACCCGTCAGGAAGCCGATGAAGATCGGCCAGGACAACGCACAGGACACGAACAGCGCGCCGGTCGTGACCAGCTTGGCCGGCGTATTGCCGAGCGCCTTGTTGCCGAGGCCCGCGATCGCGGACGCCAGCAACGGCAGGAAGACGATAAGGAGGATCAACCGTTTACCCCTTCATCCGGTTGACATCGTCGACCGCGATCGTGCCGCGGCCACGGAAATAGATCACCAGGATCGCAAGCCCGATCGCGGATTCGCCGGCGGCGACCGCCAGCACGAACATCGCGAACACCTGGCCCACCAGGTCCTGGAGATAGGCGGAAAAGGCGACCAGGTTCAGGTTCACCGCGAGCAGGATCAACTCGATCGCCATCAGGATGACGATCAGGTTCTTCCGGTTCATGAAGATGCCCAGCACCCCCATGGTGAACAGGATGGCCGCGACCACCAGATAGTGGATCAAGCCGATCACAGCTGCACCCCCTGCCCCACGGGCTGGTTGACGTTGCGCGTGGCATCCTGCGGACGCCGCGCGATCTGGCGCGCGATGTTCTGCGGACGCGTACCACCGCGCGGGCGATGGGTCAGCACGATCGCGCCGATCATCGACACCAGCAGGACCAGGCCCGCTCCCTCGAACACGAACAGGTAGCGCGAATAGAGCAGGTTGCCGATCGACTGGATGTTCGACACCGTCGCATCCATCGGGGCGACGCGGCGGGCAAGCTGCACGCCGCCCGCGCTCCATGCGCCGAGCGCGATGATGATCTCGGCGGCGAGTGCGATCGACAGCGCAAGCCCGATCGGCAGATAGCGCGCAAAGCCCGCCCGCATCTGTGCCACCTCGATGTCGAGCATCATGACGACGAACAGGAACAGCACCGCGACCGCGCCGACATAGACGATGACCAGCAGCATCGCGATGAACTCGGCGCCGCACAGCACCATCAGTCCGGCCGCGTTGAAGAAGGCCAAAATCAGCCACATGACCGAGTGGACCGGGTTGCGTGACGAGATCGTCATCGCAGCAGACCCGATCACCACGATCGCGAAGATGTAAAAGGCGATAGCCTGTATCACTGCCTGTCAGGCCCCTTATTATGTCGCCCCGAAGCGCCGAACATGTCGGTCGCGGCGGGCATTAACGGTACGGCGCATCGGCGGCAAGGTTCGCCGCGATGGCGCGCTCCCAACGGTCGCCGTTGTCGAGCAGCTTCGCCTTGTCGTAGATCAGTTCCTCGCGCGTCTCGGTCGCGAACTCCAGGTTCGGCCCCTCGACCACCGCGTCGACGGGGCACGCTTCCTGACACAGACCGCAATAGATGCACTTGGTCATGTCGATGTCGTAGCGCGTCGTGCGGCGACTGCCGTCGTCACGCGGTTCGGCCTCGATCGTGATCGCCTGCGCCGGGCACACCGCCTCGCACAGCTTGCACGCGATGCACCGCTCTTCCCCGTTGGGATAGCGACGCAGCGCATGCTCGCCGCGGAAACGGGGCGACAGCGGGTTCTTCTCGAACGGATAGTTGATCGTCGCCTTGGGCTTGAAGAAGTAGCGCAAGGTCAGCGCATGCGCCTTGACGAACTCCCACAGGGTAAAGGCCTTCACATATTGCGCAACGCTCATGCGCCCACTCCCGTCCGCACCCACATCAGGATGCCCGACACCAGAAATACCCAGAACAGCGACACCGGCAGGAACACCTTCCAGCCCAGCCGCATCAGCTGGTCATAACGATACCGCGGCACCGTCGCCTTGACCCAGCTGAAGACGAAGAAGAAGAATGCGATCTTGCCGAGCAGCCAGATGATCCCGGGCACGGCATAAAGCGGCGCCCAGTTGATCGGCGGCAGCCAGCCACCCCAGAACAGCGTCGCGTTCAGCGCGCACATCAGGATGACGTTGGCATATTCGCCGAGCCAGAACAGCGCGAAGGACATCGAGCTGTATTCGGTCTGATAGCCGGCGACGAGCTCGGACTCCGCCTCGGTCAGGTCGAACGGCGCGCGCTGCGTCTCGGCCAGCGCCGAGATGAAGAACATCACCGCCATCGGGAACAGCAGCGGGTTGATGAAGAACCCGTTGATCCCGGTGTTCAGCGTGCTTTGCTGCGCCATCACGATGCCGGACAGGTTGAACGTGCCCGCCCACATGACGATCGAGATCAGGATGAAGCCGATCGCCACTTCATAGGACACCATCTGCGCCGCCGCACGCAGCGCCGAGTAGAAGGGATATTTGGAGTTCGATGCCCAGCCCGACAGGATCACGCCGTACACGCCGAGCGACGATGCCGCGAGGATGTAGAGCAAGCCGACATTGATGTCGGCCAGCACGACGCCGGGCGCGAAGGGCACGACGGCCCATACGATCAGCGCGGTGGTGAAGGTGATGATCGGCGCGAGCAGGAACAGGCCGCGATTGGCGGCGGCCGGGATGATGGTTTCCTGCAGGAACACCTTCAAACCGTCGGCAAACGACTGGAGCAGGCCGAACGGCCCCACCACGTTCGGACCGCGGCGCAGCGCCATCGCCGCCCAGATCTTGCGATCGGCATAGATGATCATCGCCACCGCCAGCATCAGCGGCAGCGCAATGACCAGGATGCCGACGATCGTCGCCAGGAACCAGCTCCATCCATAGGACAGGCCCAGCGTCGTGTTGAAGAACGCGGTCACTCCGCTGCCTCCGCAAATTCCTCACCATGGACCAGTTCGGCCGAGCAGCGCTGCATCGTCGGGCTGGCCCGGCAGATCGCGTTGGTGAGATAGAAGTCCTTGATCGGATAGCCTGCGATCGATCCGGTCGCCGTCGCATCCAGCGAGGGCACCGACCAGTCGAACGTCACCAGCCCTTCCTTCGCCAGCATCGGCACGGCATCCGCCATGGCGAGACGCAGCGCCGGCAGCGTGTCGAACGGCAGGGTGTGGCCGAGCACTTCGGACAAGGCGCGGAAGATCGTCCAATCCTCGCGCGCGTCGCCCGGTGCGAACACCGCCTGCTCGCCGCGCTGCACGCGACCTTCCAGATTGACCCACGTACCCGACTTCTCGGCATAGGTCGCACCGGGCAGGATCACATCGGCATGATGGGCGCCCTGATCGCCATGATGGCCGACGAACACCTTGAAGCTGCTGCCGAACTTGGCGAAGTCCACCTCGTCCGCGCCCAGGAAGAAGGCCAGCTTCGGCGCGGCGTTCGCCACGTCGGCGATACCACCCTTCTGCGCATAGCCGAGCATCAGCCCGCCCATCCGCGACGCCGCCATGTGAACGACGTTGAACCCGTTCCAGCCGTCACGCACCAGGTTGAAGCGCTCGGCGAACTTCAGCGCAGCGCCGTGGCCGCCCTTCAGCGCCCCGCCCCCGACGATCACCGCCGGCCGCTCCGCCTTGGCGAACAGGTCCGCCACCGCCTGCGGCACGTCGCCCAGCACGCCCAGATCGCTGCCCAGCCATTCGACCTTGTAGGTCAGATCGGTCTCGGGCCCGATCGCGAACACCTTGGCGCCGCGCTTGATCGCCTTGCGGATGCGCGTGTTCACCAGCGGCGCTTCCCAGCGCAGGTTGGTGCCCACGAGCAGGATCGCGTCGGCCTGTTCCAGCCCGGCGATCGTCGTGTTGAAATTGACGGCCGCCAGGCTGGACACATCATAGTCCATGCCGGTCTGCCGCCCCTCGAGCAGCGTCGACCCCATTTTGCCGAGCAGCGCCTTGGCCGCGAACATGGTCTCGCAATCGACCAGATCGCCCGCGATCGCGGCAACGCTGGAGCCGGCATTCACCGCCTTGATCGCGGCGAACGCCTCGTCCCAGGTGGCCGCGACGAGCTTGCCGTCACGCCGGATATAGGGGCGGTCGAGACGACGACGGACCAGACCGTCGACGGCATGGCGCGTCTTGTCCGACGCCCATTCCTCGTTCACCTCGTCATTCACCCGCGGCACGGCGCGCAGCACCTGGCGGCCACGGCTGTCGAGGCGGATATTGGTGCCCACCGCATCCATCACGTCGATGGCGAGCGTCTTGCGCAGCTCCCAGGGGCGCGCCTCGAACGCATAGGGCTTGGAGGTCAGCGCGCCGACCGGGCACAGATCGACAACATTTCCCGACAGCTCGCTCGTCACCGCCTGTTCCAGATAGGAGGTGATCTGCATGTCTTCGCCGCGATAGATCGCGCCGATCTCCTCCACGCCGGCCACTTCCTCGGCGAAGCGGACGCAGCGGGTGCACTGGATACAACGGGTCATGATCGTCTTGACGATCGGACCCATATACTTCTCTGTCACCGCCCGCTTGTTCTCGGTGTAGCGGCTATGGCCCTTGCCGTACGCGACCGACTGGTCCTGCAGGTCGCATTCGCCACCCTGATCGCAGATCGGGCAGTCGAGCGGATGGTTGATCAGCAGGAATTCCATCACGCCTTCGCGTGCGGCCTTCACCATCGGCGTCGTGGTGAAGATCTCCTGGTTGTCCGCGGCCGGCAGCGCGCAGGATGCCTGCGGCTTGGGCGGCCCCGGCTTCACCTCGACCAGACACATGCGGCAATTGCCCGCGATGGACAGCCGCTCATGATAGCAGAAGCGCGGGATTTCCTTGCCCGCGATCTCGCACGCCTGCAGGACGGTGGCGCCCTGCGGCACCTCGACCTCGACGCCGTCGACTTTGACCTTTGGCATTATTCGGCAGCTTCCATCATCGGCGCAAGGTCGCCCCCACGCTCACGGATACGGCGCTCCAGTTCGGGGCGGAAATGGCGGATGAGGCCCTGGATCGGCCACGCCGCGGCATCGCCCAGCGCGCAGATTGTATGACCTTCCACCTGCTTGGTCACCTGGTGCAGCGTGTCGATCTCGGACACATCGGCATCGCCGGTGCGCAAACGCTCCATCACCCGCCACATCCAGCCGGTGCCCTCGCGGCACGGCGTGCACTGGCCGCAGCTTTCATGCTTGTAGAAATAGGACAGGCGGCTGATCGCGCGTACGATGTCGGTGGACTTGTCCATGACGATCACCGCCGCGGTACCCAGACCCGATCCGACCGCCTTCAGCCCGTCGAAATCCATCGGCGCATCGATGATCTCACGCGCCGGCACCAGCGGCACCGACGATCCGCCGGGGATCACCGCCAGCAGATTGTCCCAGCCGCCGCGAATGCCACCGCAATGCTTTTCGATCAGCTCGCGGAACGAGATCGACATGGCTTCCTCGACCACGCAGGGACGATCGACATGGCCGGAGATCTGGAAGAGCTTGGTGCCCTTGTTGTTCTCGCGCCCGAAGGAGGAGAACCACTCGGCCCCGCGCCGCAGGATCGTCGGGGCGACCGCAATAGACTCGACATTGTTGACCGTCGTCGGACAGCCATACAGGCCCGCACCCGCCGGGAAAGGCGGCTTCAGACGCGGCTGGCCCTTCTTGCCCTCCAGCGACTCCAGCATCGCGGTTTCTTCGCCGCAGATATAGGCGCCGGCGCCGCGGTGCACGAACACGTCGAAGTCATAGCCCGAGCCACAGGCGTTCTTGCCCACGAAGCCCCGGTCATACGCCTCGGCGACAGCGGCGAACAACGTCTCCGCCTCGCGGATATATTCGCCGCGGATGTAGATATAGGCGGCGCGCGCGCGCATCGCATAGCCCGCGATCAGCGCCCCCTCGATCAGCTTGTGCGGATCGTGGCGGATGATCTCGCGGTCCTTGCAGCTGCCCGGCTCGGACTCGTCGGCATTGATGACCAGGAAGCTGGGGCGGTCCGGCTTCGGTTCCTTGGGCATGAAGCTCCACTTCATGCCGGTCGGGAAGCCTGCCCCGCCGCGCCCGCGCAAACCCGACGCCTTGATCACGTCGATGATCGCGTCCTGCCCCCGGGCCATCAGGTCCTTGGTATTGTCCCAGTCGCCGCGCATGATGGCTGCGTCGACGTTCCACGGCTGGTAGCCGTAGAGATTGGTGAAGATGCGGTCCTTGTCGGCAAGCATCACGCCCACTCCCCGCGATAATCATGGTTCTCGCCGACCATCGCGGTCAGCGTCGTCGGGCCGCCGACCGGCTCCACCGTGTGGCGGCCGGGCTCCTGCGTACCCGTCTTCGGGCTTTCGCCACGCGCCAGCGCTTCCAGCAGCGCGGTCGTGCGGTCGTAGTCCAGATCCTCGTAATTGTCGTCGTTGATCTGGACCATCGGGGCCGACGCGCAATTGCCCAGGCATTCCACCTCGGTCAGCGTGAACATGCCGTCGGGCGTGGTGCGCCCCTTGATCAGCCCCTTGTTCTTGCACGCCGCCAGCACGTCGTCCGACCCGCGCAGCATGCACGGCGTCGTGCCGCACACCTGCACATGATAGCGGCCCACCGGCGCCAGGTTGAACATGGTGTAGAAGGTCGCGACCTCGTACACGCGCATATACGGCACGCCGATCGAACGCGCGACGAACTCGATCACCGGAACCGGCAACCAGCCCTGCGTGTTCGTCTCGGCACCCACCTGGCGCTGCGCCAGATCGAGAAACGGAATCGACGCCGACTGTTCGCGCCCCTTGGGGTAGCGCGACAGGATCTCGTTCGCCTTGCGCTGGTTCTCGTCAGACCAGGCAAAATTGCCCCAGCGTGCGCGGGTCTCGGCCTCGTCGGGGATCTGCGGTGCTTCAGCCATCAGCGGTCACATTCACCAAAAACGATATCCATCGCGCCCAGGATCGCGGTCGTATCCGCCAGCATGTGGCCCTTGGACATGAAATCCATCGCCTGCAGGTGGCTGAACGCGGTCGGCCGGATCTTGCAGCGGTACGGCTTGTTGGTCCCGTCCGACACCAGATACACGCCGAACTCCCCCTTGGGGCTCTCCGTCGCGACGTACACTTCGCCCGCCGGGACGTGATAGCCCTCGGTATAGAGCTTGAAGTGGTGGATCAGCGCTTCCATCGAGCGCTTCATCTCGCCGCGCTTGGGCGGCACGACCTTGCGATCGGTCGCCGCGATCGGCCCTTCGGGCATGTCGTTCAGGCACTGCTTCATGATCCGCGCCGACTGGCGGACCTCTTCCACGCGCACCATGAACCGGTCGTAGCAATCGCCGCGCGTGCCCACCGGCACGTCGAACTCGACACGGTCATAGGCATCATAGGGCTGCGACTTGCGCAGGTCCCATGGAATGCCCGCCGCACGGATCATCGGCCCGGAGAAGCCCCAGGCGATCGCATCCTCGCGGCTGACCGTCGCGATGTCGACGTTGCGCTGCTTGAAAATGCGGTTGTCTGCGACGAGGCTGATCGCATCCTCGAACAGGCGCGGCAGGCGCGTATCGAGCCATTCTGCCAGATCGGCGAGCAGCTTGACCGGCAGGTCCTGATGCACGCCGCCGACGCGGAAATAATTGGCGTGCATACGCGCGCCCGAAATCCGCTCGTAAAAGCCCATGCAGTCTTCACGAATCTCGAACAGCCACAGGTTCGGCGTCATCGCGCCGACGTCCATGATATGGCTGCCCAGATTGAGCATATGGTTCTTGATGCGCGTCAGCTCGGCGCACAGCACGCGGATATATTGCGCGCGCAGCGGCACTTCGAGGTCGAGCAGCTTCTCGATCGCCAACACGAAACTATGCTCCATGCACATAGGCGAGCAGTAATCGAGCCGGTCGAAATACGGGATCGCCTGCGCATAGGTCTTGTATTCGATCAGCTTTTCGGTGCCGCGGTGCAGCAGGCCGACATGCGGATCGATCCGCTCGACGATCTCACCGTCCAGCTCCATCACCAGCCGCAACACGCCGTGCGCGGCCGGATGCTGCGGGCCGAAGTTGATCGTGTAGTTCTGGATCGACACGTCGCCGACCGTGGGGTCGACGCCGTCCGTCTTGTGCATCAGTTCGTCGACATAGTCGCTCACTGGTTCTGTCCTCCGCCCTTGGCCGTCGGGACGTCCGACTCTTCGGGCTTATGCTCGGGCTTGTTGCCCGGATGCGGCTGCCCGGCACCCGTCTGCGCCGGACTATCCGTCGTCTTGGTATCGCGGGCCTTGGGATCGGCATTTGGAGCCGGCGGGGCATCCGCCTTCTTCACCGCCTCGGCATTTGCCGGGGTCTGTGCGCCCTTGGCCTGGGGCTGCGTACCCTTCTCGTCGCCCGGCAACACATATTCCGCGCCTTCCCATGGGCTCATGAAGTCGAAGGTGCGGAAATCCTGCGCCAGGCTGACCGGCTCGTACACCACCCGCTTCTCCTCTTCGGAGTAACGAACCTCGGTATAGCCCGTCAGGGGGAAGTCCTTGCGCAGCGGATGGCCGCGGAAGCCATAGTCGGTCAGGATGCGACGCAGGTCGGCATTGCCCTCGAACAGCACGCCGTACAGGTCATACACCTCGCGCTCCAGCCAGCCGGCAACCGGCCACAGTCCCGTCACTGACGGCACCGGCTTGGCGTCGTCGGTCGAGACATGGACGTGCAGGCGGTGGTTGCGGGTCAGCGACAACAGGCAATAGACCACTTCGAAACGCTCCACGCGTTCGGGATAATCGACGCCCGCAATCTCCATCAGCTGCTGGTATTCCAGACCGCGCGTATCGCGCAGCGCCGCCAGCGCATTGACCACGTTCACGCGGTCGACGACCAGCGCCACCTCGCCCGCATGGTCGCGCGCATCCAGCAGCCACGGCCCGAGCGCGGCACGGGCCGCGTCGATCACGCCGTCATTGCTGGCGAAACGGGGTGCAGGCGCCCTCACCGTTCGATGCTCCCCGAACGGCGGATCTTCCGCTGCAACTGCATGATGCCATAGAGCAGCGCCTCTGCGGTCGGCGGGCACCCGGGGACGTAGATGTCCACCGGCACCACGCGATCGCAGCCACGGACCACCGAGTAGCTGTAATGGTAATAACCGCCGCCATTGGCGCAGCTACCCATCGAGATGACGTATTTCGGCTCCGACATCTGATCGTAGACGCGGCGGAGTGCCGGGGCCATCTTGTTGCACAGCGTGCCCGCGACAATCATCACGTCCGACTGACGCGGCGACGCGCGCGGCGCGGCACCGAACCGCTCCAGATCGTAGCGCGGCATGTTGACGTGGATCATCTCGACCGCGCAGCAGGCGAGGCCGAACGTCATCCACCACAGCGAGCCCGTACGCGCCCACTGGAACAGCTCCTCGGTCGAGGTGACCAGGAAACCCTTGTCGATCAACTCGCCGTTGAGGCTGTCGAAAAAGCCCTGATCGGGCGGGACGACGCCCTGCCCGCTGGCCGGAACCTTGAGTTCGACCGGACCGGAGTGAGGAATTACTCCCAATCCAACGCTCCCTTCTTCCATGCATATACAAGCCCGAGGCCGAGCTCGCCGATGAAGATCATCATCGAGATCCACGCGGTCCAGCCGAGGCTGAAAACGCTTACTGCCCAAGGATATAGGAACGCCGCCTCCAAATCGAAGATGATGAACAGGATGGCAACGAGATAAAAACGAACGTCGAACTGGGAGCGCGGGTCCTCGAATGCGGGGAAGCCGCATTCATACTCGGCGAGCTTCTGCTCGTTCGGTTTGTGCGCGCCCGTCAGCCGGCCGACAACCATCGGCAGGAATACGAACGCACTCGACAGGACCAGGGCAACGCCCAGGAACAACAGGATCGGCAGATATTGCGACAGATCGACCAAGGCTTCTCTCGCGGGTGCGGAATGGATGAAGGCGCTTTAAGCCGATGCCACCCGAGGGGCAAGCGGCGGAGCCTGTGAGAATGAATCGCAACTTAACGGGTGGCTTAGCACCCTATTCCCTTTCCCCTCGGGGAGCATCAGGTAAACAGCGTCCCACGCTGTTTAGTCCATGCCGGGGGCATGGACGACCTGATGCTGGAGGGGCCCATCGCGAAGCGATGGGAGGGCGAGGGGCCGCCAAGCAGCGCAGCACTGCTGGTCTACCCCCCACCCTTCCCCCCCAACGGGAAGAGGAAGGCCACTCAGCGCAAGGCGTTCGCGACCAGCTTGTGCAGCCGCGAGTGCAACGCCTCGTTGCCCGCCAGATACTCGCCGCGTTCGATCGAGCGATCGGTGCCGCGGAAGTCGGTGACGAAGCCGCCGGCTTCCTTGACCAGCAGCATGCCCGCCGCCCCGTCCCACGGCTTCAGGCCGGATTCCCAGAATCCGTCATACCGGCCCGCCGCCACCCAGGCGAGGTCGAGCGCGGCCGAACCGAACCGGCGAATGCCCGCCACTTCCGGTGCCACCGCACCGAAGATGCGGCTCCATTCGACGAAGTCGCCATGCCCCAGGAACGGAATGCCGGTCGCGATCAGCGCTTCAGACATGTCGCGGCGCGACGACACACGCAGGCGTCCGCCCTGCAACCACGCACCGCGACCCTTTTCCGCCCAGAAGCTTTCGTCGGTCAGCGGCTGGTAGATCAGGCCCGTCGTCACCTCGCGCTTGCCGTTCGCCAGCGGCTCCTCGACCGCGATCGAAATGCAGAAATGCGGGATGCCGTGCAGGAAGTTGGAGGTGCCATCCAGCGGATCGACGATGAAGCGCGGCTTGGTCGGGTCGCCCGCGATCTCGCCGCCCTCTTCCATCAGGAAACCCCAGTCGGGCCGCGACTTGCGCAGTTCCTCGAAGATGGTTTCCTCGGCACGCTTGTCGGCCATCGACACGAAGTCGGCAGGCCCCTTGCGGCTGACCTGCAGGTGCTGGACCTCGTTGAAGTCGCGACGCAGCCGCGGCGCGGCCTTACGCACCGCACGCTCCATGATGGTGAGAAGACCGGAATGGGAGGGCATGGCTCTGTTCTTTCTCTCCGTTCACGATGGCGCGAGCGGAGCCTGTTCTTGTCGCCCCGGCCGCGTCGATGCAGCCGGGGCGAAGGGGTTTGGATCAATCCGCGCGGCGGACGTAGGTCTGCTCGTACACGTCGACCACGATGCGTGTGCCGGCCGCGATGTGCGGCGGCACCATCACGCGCACGCCATTGTCGAGCATCGCGGGCTTGTAGGACGACGAGGCCGTCTGCCCCTTCACCACCGCATCCGCCTCGACGATGGTCGCCTCGATCGTGTCGGGCAACTGCACGCTGATCGGCTCTTCGTCATAGAGTTCCATGACCACGTCCATGCCATCCTGCAGGAACGCGGCGGCATCGCCCAGCAGATCGCGCGGCAGCGAGACCTGGTCGTAGGTGTCCTTGTCCATGAAGACCAGGCTGTCGCCGTCGGCGAACAGGAACTGGAAGTCCTTGGTGTCGAGGCGGACGCGCTCCACCGTCTCGGCCGAGCGGAAGCGGACATTGTTCTTGCGGCCGTCGCGCAGGTTCTTCAACTCGACCTGCATATAGGCGCCACCCTTGCCGGGCTGCGTATGCTGGATCTTCACCGCGCGCCAGATGCCGCCTTCATACTCGATGATGTTGCCGGGACGAATGTCCACGCCGCTGATCTTCATGGGGTTCAACCTGCTGGAAAGAGCGAAGGGCGTCGCTACGCCCGGTGTCGCGCGATCTAGCGATTGGCGTCCCGTTCGGCAAGCAGCGGGTATGGGTTGACGTTCGTGCCCTGCCACCAGCGCTCGCCCGGCGCCATCCGCTTGATCTCGAAATGCAGATGCGGTGCACCGGGATCGGCATTGCCCGTCGCCCCGACAAAGCCGATCGCCTCGCCGCCGCGTACCGCCTGCCCTTCGTGCAATCCCGGCCGATATCCTGCCAGATGCGCATAATAATAGACGGTGCCGCCGTCGGCGCTGCGCTGGTAGATGGTGTGCCCGCCGTTATGGCTGTCGAACAGCTTCTCGATGGTGCCCGGCGCGGTCGCGAGTACCGGCGTTCCCGTCGCCGCCATGATATCGATGGCATGATGTTCGCGCGCCCCACCGGCCCGCGCCTCGCCCCAATTGTCCCGCAATGCCGCCATGGAGGCACCGCGCACCGGCACGCGCAAGCCCTTCGCCGCCACCTCGACTGCCGGAGCCGAGCCCCGCGGGGTCGGCACAGGCGCCGGCGACGGCCCGAAGGACAGCATCGACGCAAAGGCGCCAGCGACGAGCAGGATCAGCGCCAGAATACCCCAACCGAGCCGCGTCACCGCATCAGGCCCGGCACATCACGCCGACGTTCATTCTCACCATCCGCAACGATGGCGCCCAGGCTTGGCACAGCACATCCGGATCAGCGCGTCCCCGCGTCGCCGCTTGCCGCCACATGAAGAGCCGTCGTCGGACCATGATGCGCCTGCGTCCCATCACCGGCACGCGATTGTGCCGGTGCCGGCCCGGTCGCGACGGCCACTACCGCGGCGGCGATACCGCCCGCCATCGCCATACCCAGCTTCCGCATCACACGCTCCACACACACATCGCCCAGATCGATGAAAAACGCAGCGCTTCCTGCTTGTTTCCGATCCGCAATGAGTTCCGCGGCTTATCCGGCGTCCAGCACCTCGGAAAAGGCACGCACTGCCGCAGCCTCGTCGCCGTTCCACACCGCACCACAGGTCGCGATGAAGTCGGCGCCCGCCCGGATCAGCGGCGCGGCGTTGTCCGGGGTGATCCCCCCGATCGCCACCGCCGGCAGTTCGAACACGGTCGACCACCAGGATAGCAGCACCGGTTCCGCCTGATGCTTCACCGCCTTGGTCGTGGTCGGATAGAAGCTGCCGAACGCGACATAATCCGCACCGCGCTCGCCCGACTCCATCGCCAGATGGCGGCTGTCATGACAGGTCACACCGATCTGCACAGACGGCCCCAGCACGTCGCGCGCCTCGCGCGGGTCGCCGTCATCCTGCCCCAGATGCACACCGTCCGCCCCGAGCCGCTTGGCCAGGCTGATCGAATCGTTGACGATAAAGGCGACCTCGCGCTCCGCGCACAGCCGCTGCAACGGTTCGGCCAGCTTGGCCGCGACATGCTGGTCCATGTCCTTGACCCGGAACTGGAACGCCGCCACCGGCCCGGCGGCCAGCGCGCGCGCCAGCCGGTCGGGAAAGTCGCCCCCAACCTCCAGCGGCGAGATCAGGTAAAGCTGGCACGGCGGCCGCCGCACGTCGCGCGTGAATGCGGCGGCGAAATTCGGGTCGAGCGGGCCAAGGGGATCGTCTTCAAGCGTCATGCCCCGCTCCTAGTCGCGCAACCGGCGCGCAACAACTCCCCTCCCGCAAGCGGGAGGGGAAGATGGCTCATGCCTCGCCCTTGTAGATCGCGACCAGCTTGTCGAGCATCGCCACCGCATCGGCGCGCGGCCGCTGGAAGGTGTTGCGCCCGATGATCGATCCGTTGCCGCCACCGGCCAGAATGTCGCGGGCATCCTGATAGACAGCGTCCGCGCCCTTGGCCGCACCGCCCGAGAACACCACGATCCGGCGCCCGGCAAAGCTCGCCTGCACCACATGGCGCACGCGGTCCGCCTGGTTGGACCAGTCGGTGCCCTCATACACCTTTTGCGCCTCCGGCTGCTCGATATGGGCGGAGGGCAGCTTCACCTTGATGATATGCGCACCCAGCAGCGCCGCCATGTGCGCGGCATAGGCCCCGATGTCCAGCGCCAGCTCGCCGTCCTTGGACAGCTTGCCGCCGCGCGGATAGCTCCAGATCACCGTGGCGAGGCCCGCTTCCTTGGCCTGTGCCGACAGGATGGCGATCTGATCCATCGCATCGAAGATGCCGTCCGACCCGGGATAGATGGTGAAGCCGATCGCCGCGCAGCCCAGCCGCACCGCGTCCTCGACGCTGCCCGTCACCGCCTGGTTGATCGAGGTGGCCCAGCTATTGGAGTTGTTGATCTTCAGGATGGTCGGGATCTGCCCGGCAAAGGTCTCCGCGCCCGCCTCCAGCATGCCCAGCGGCGCGGCATAGGCCGACAGGCCGGCATCGATCGCCAGCTGAAAATGGTAATGCGGGTCGTAGGCGTCGGGGTTGACCGCAAAGGAGCGCGCCGGCCCATGCTCGAACCCCTGATCGACCGGCAGGATGATCAGCTTGCCGGTGCCGCCCAGCCGTCCCTGCATCAGGATGCGGGCCAGATTGGCCTTCACCGCCGGATTGGTGCCTTCGTACTTGTCCAATATGGCCTTGACGATCGGGGTCATCGAACTCTCCTGAGGAAGGTGACGTGAAAGGATCGGGTTCAGAGCATCAGCCAGCGCCGGAGCGCCTGGTCCACCTGCTCCATCCGCGTGGGCGAGGCGTGGCCCAGCACCTTGACGATGCGCCCGCGCGGTACCGACAGGATCTTGTCGCACTGCACCTCGCACTCGACGGTGAGGCCGGTATGCTCGCGCGGGGAGAAGGCGACGCGGAACAGCGCCTCGCCCCCCACCACGCTGGTCATCGGGCACAGGGTGATGGTGTTGTGCGTTTCGTTGTACAGGTCGGACTGGACGACCAGGAACGGGCGGTGATCGCCGCCCTTCTCGGCGGTGCCCGCCAGCACGATCGCGCCGTGGCTGATCTTCATGCCGCGTCCTCGGCCGCCATCGCGTTCCACAGCGCGAAATCCTCGGCCTTGTCCCGCCGCGACGCGCGCTCGGACTGACGGCGTGCCTCCCGGCGATACGCTTCGTCGTGCAGGTCGACATAGCGTCGCACCGCCTCGCGCGCGATGTCGCTCTTGCTGCGCCCCTGCGTGCGCGCAACGGCCGCCAGCCGTTCTTCCAGTTCCGTATCCAACCGGACGCCGAGCATCCATCACTCTCCGTTTAACGCGTTTAACCTACGCCGCTTGGCCGTGCATTGCAATGCACCATGACGAAAAACGCCGCGGCGGCCCGTAAGCCCCCGCGGCGTCTAAATGTCTAACCTTTTGAGGGCGTTCAGGCGCGAAGCGCGGCCACCCCCGGCAGTTCGCGGCCTTCCATCCATTCCAGGAACGCGCCGCCCGCGGTCGAGACGAAGGTGAACTTGTCCCCCACGCCCGCCTGGTTCAGCGCGGCCACCGTATCCCCGCCGCCGGCGACGGAGACGAGGCTGCCATCCTGCGTCAGCGCCGCGGCGGTCTTGGCCAGGCTGACGGTGGCGGTGTCGAAGGGCGGCGTTTCGAACGCACCCAGCGGCCCGTTCCACACCAGCGTCCGGCAATTCTTCAGTACGTCGCCGAGCGCTTCCACCGCGTTCGGCCCCAGGTCCAGGATCATCTCGTCCGCGGCCACTTCATGGACGTTCACCGTCCGCGTCGCAGGGTTCGGCTTGAATTCGGTGGCGACCACCACGTCGTACGGCAGGTGAACGGTGCAGTTCGCCCGGTCCGCCGCCTCCAGAATCTCTTCGGCCGTGTCGGTCAGGTCGTGTTCGCACAGCGACTTGCCCACGTCGACGCCGCGCGCAGCCAGAAAGGTATTGGCCATGCCGCCACCGATGATCAGGTGATCGACCTTGCCGACCAGATGCTTCAGCACCGCCAGCTTGGTCGAGACCTTGGCCCCGCCGACCACGGCCGCCACCGGATGCTCGGGCGCGCCCAGCGCCTTTTCCAACGCGTCGAGTTCGGCCTCCATCGCGCGGCCCGCATAGGCGGGCAACACCCGCGCTAGCCCCTCGGTCGAGGCATGCGCCCGGTGCGCGGCGGAAAACGCATCGTTGACGTACAGGTCGCCCAGCTTCGCGAACCGCTCGACCACTGCCGGATCGTTCTTTTCCTCGCCGCCGAAGAAACGGGTGTTCTCCAGGATCGCGATGTCGCCCGGCTGCATCGTGGCCACCGCCGCCGCGTCGCCTTCCCAGTCGATGTAGCGCACTTCGCGCCCCAGCACCGCGCTATAGGGCCGCGCCAGCATCGCCAGCGACATGTCCGGGTTCGGCACCCCCTTGGGCCGGCCGAAATGCGCCAGGATCAATACGATCGCGCCCTTGTCCGCCAGTTCGGTGACGGTTGCGATCGTGGCGCGCAGCCGGGTGTCGTCGCTCACCTGACCGTCCGCCATCGGCACGTTCAGGTCCTCGCGCACCAGCACGCGCCTGCCATGGAGTTCGCCGATATCGTCGAGCGTCTTGAATGCCTTGGTCATGCTTCCTCGATCCTGATCTGATCGCCGACAGCGATCGTTCCGCCCTCGATCACGCGCGCCAGCGCGCCGCCGCGCCAGTCCGGGGTCAATGCCGCCTCCAGCCCGGGCGCCACCGCCTCCATTCGGATGCACGGATCGCATTCCACCGTGATTTCCAGCAGCACCGGGCCAATGCGCAACCGCGTCCCCGGCACCTGCGGCAGGTCGAGATCATCGACCAGCAGGTTCGCGCGCCGCTCCTGCCAGGGCAGGTCGGTGCCCAGCTCGGCCATCGCCGCCAGCCAGTCGCGCCGCTCGATCAGCGACACCTGCCGCCGGCCGCGGCCGCCGGGCTTTACCTGGCCTCGCCAGTCGCCCTCGACCCCGCCGTCCAGCGTCACCGCCGCGCTGGTCAACACCTCCATCGGTGCCTTGGGGCGGGCACGCCGTGCGATGCCTGCAAGCGTACCCGTCATGCCCACCCCGCTCGGCTCAGAGGAACTTCGCCATGGCGGTCGCGGTGTCGACCATGCGGTTGGAGAAGCCCCATTCATTGTCGTACCAGCTGACCACGCGCACCAGCTTGCCGTCGATCACCGCCGTCTCCAGGCTGTCGACGGTCGAGGATTGCGGCGAGTGCATCAGGTCGATCGAGACCAGCGGCTCGTCCGAGAAGACCAGCACGCCCTTCAGCGGGCCCTCGTCCGCGGCGGCCTTCAGGATCGCGTTCACCTCGTCCTTGGTGGTGTCGCGCTTGGGCGTGAAGGTCAGGTCGACCAGGCTGACATCGGGCACCGGCACGCGGATCGCCGAGCCGTCCAGCTTGCCCTTCAGCTCGGGCAGAACCTCGCCCACCGCGCGGGCGGCGCCCGTCGTGGTCGGGATCATCGACATCGCCGCGGCGCGCGCGCGGCGCAGGTCCGGGTGGATCTGGTCGAGGATCTTCTGGTCGTTGGTATAGGCATGCACCGTGGTCATCAGGCCGCGCTCGATGCCGATCGCATCGTTCAGCACCTTCGCCACCGGTGCCAGGCAGTTGGTGGTGCACGATGCGTTCGACACGATCGTGTGACCGGCCTCCAGCTTGTCATGGTTCACGCCGTACACGACGGTCAGGTCGACGCCCTTGCCGGGTGCCGAGATCAGCACCTTCTTGGCGCCGGCATCCAGATGTTTCTGGCACGATGCCTTGTCCGTGAAGAAACCGGTGCACTCCAGCACCAGGTCGACGCCCAGTTCCTTGTGCGGCAGGTTGGCCGGATCGCGCTCGGCGGTCACGCGGATGTGCTTGCCGTCGATGACGATGTCGTTGCCCTCGGCATGAACCTCGCCCGGATACTTGCCGTGCACGCTGTCGCGGCTGAACAGCCAGGCGTTCGACTTGGCGTCCGCCAGGTCGTTGATCGCGACCAGCTCCAGTTCGCCTGCGCCGCGCTCCAGAATGGCGCGGGCGACCAGACGACCGATGCGGCCGAAGCCGTTGATTGCAACCTTGACCGTCATGCCAGCAATCTCCTACAAATGTCTGTCAAATCACCGGGAGCACCCCGGCGATCATCACGCCCGCCCGTCACGGCACATCGCTGCACTGCACGCGCTTAAGCGTTCGGCACTGCCTTTCGGAGCCGCGCCGCCTGCTGTCAACCGTTGCGCCGCCTTCGCCGGCAACATGGGCGGTGCACTGCTTCCCGCTTGCCGCAACCCCGGCCGCCGCCTAAGTCCGGATCATGCCAGAGCCGACCGCACCGCCCGCCACCGCCGTGGACCGTATCGACGCCGCCATCGCGCGCATCGAATCCGCGATCGAGGCGCGGCTGAACAGTGCCGCTGCGCTGGCCGAACGCCACGCCGCGCTCAAGGAGCGCATGGCGGAGGCGGTGCACGCGCTTGACGAGGTCATTGCGCGCGGGGCGCAGAACTGATGGCACAGGTCACGCTCAGCATCGGCGGCCGCCCGCACACCGTGCAATGCCGCGATGGCGAAGAGGCGCGGCTGCGCACGCTGGGGCAGGTTCTCGATCAGCGCTGGACCGCGGCGCTGCGCGCCGCCGGCGGCCAGCATGGCGAACGCGCGATGCTGTTCGTCGCCCTGATGCTCGCCGACGACCTCGAAGCCGTCGAGCGCCAGCCTCCCGCGGGCGCCGCGATCAGCGAGGCGACGCTCGATCGCATTGCCGATCGGTTGGAAAGTCTCGCCAATGCCCTTGAGCAAACCGGTCCGAGCGCCTAAGTCCGTGTCCGGCGGGTTCTGCCCGGTACGAGCCTCGATCATCCCTGAGGCTATTCATCATCCAAGGGGGCTGTCCCTGCCCGGGCCCTGGCCCGACGCACATGGTCCCCACCTGACGTACTGGGCGTCAGTGGATATTCCGGCAAACGGCCATGGCGGTCCCGCCACCCGCCTTTCATGACCGATAAACGCGCCCTGCGCGCCCGCATGCGGGCGGTTCGCGACGGGCATGATCGCGTCCGTGCCCTGCCCGTTCCCGCCGCCTTTCTGGCGATGCTGCAAGGTGCCCGCACGATCGCCAGCTACATGCCGGTCGGCGCGGAGGCCGATCCCGCGCCCTTCACCGACGCGGCGCGCAAGGCCGGGCTCGCCGTGGCGCTGCCCCATGTCATCGATCGCGCCACGCCGCTGCGTTTCCTCAACTGGGACGGCATCGCGCCGCTCGTCACCGGCCCCTTCGGCCTGCGCCAGCCCTTGCCCGCAGCACCGCCCGCCACGCCGGATATCATCCTCACTCCCCTCGTCGCCTTTGACGCGCGGGGCAACCGGCTGGGCCAAGGCGCCGGCCACTATGACCGCGCCTTCGCCGAATTTCCCGATGCCCGCCGCATCGGCATCGCCTGGAGCGTGCAACAGGTCGATGCCCTCGCGCCCGACGCCTGGGACATCCCGCTGCACGCGATCGCCACCGAACTCGATTGGATCGTCCCATGAACCCCAGCTGGCGCAAACCCGCAGGCATGCTCCTGATCCTCGCGATCATCGCCGCCTGGGCCATCCTGATCACCAGCCTGTCCGTCACGGTCGGCCGCTGGCACTGGACGCTGCAACTGGTGTTCTATCTCGTCACCGGCATCGTCTGGATCACGCCGATGAAACCCCTCCTTCGCTGGATGGAAGGCGGGCGGCGATAATCTTGATTCACGCGAAGACGCGAAGACGCGAAGATAAGAAGATGGGTTCACGCGGAGGCGCGGAGGCGCGGAGAAGTTGCGCCTGCCGCAGCCGCGCCTGACCTCCGCGATCGGAAGACAAGCAACGGCCTGTGGTAAATGAATGAGCCTTCGGCTCGGCGAACCTCTCCGCGCCTCCGCGTCTCCGCGCGAACAAAATCTTCTTCGCGCCTTCGCGTCTTCGCGCGAACAAAAATCAACAGGCGCCCGACCAAAGCCGCACCTGAGTTTTCAACATCACCGGGGAGAATAAAATCCTCGCATCCCGCGAGGCGGTGGATACGCCGTCCCATGAAAGGGATGGCGCGAGTGACGGGGCTCGAACCCGCGACCTCCGGCGTGACAGGCCGGCGCTCTAACCAACTGAGCTACACCCGCTAAGCGTCCGATGTCGCACTAGCGCGAGATCGTGCGATCCACAGGGATTTCGACATTCCTTGACCACCGCCCCGACAAGGGGAAATGGCGCGAGTGACGGGGCTCGAACCCGCGACCTCCGGCGTGACAGGCCGGCGCTCTAACCAACTGAGCTACACCCGCTGAAAGCGTCGAGGCGCGCCAACTAGGCGAGCGCCCGACGGGTGTCAACGCCTCTTTTTCACGGCTCTTTCGCGGCCGGCTTGCGGCGGTCCTGCTGCTGCTGGACCAGCGTGCCGTGCTCGAACAGGAAACCGGCGATATCGGGCTTGCCCGCCGCCTTTATGACGGTCTGGATGATGATGAGCAGCGGCACCGCCAGCAGCGCGCCGATCGTGCCCCACACCCATCCCCAGAAGCTCAGCGAGATCAGGATCAGGATCGGATTGATCGTCAGCCGGTGGCCCACCACGAACGGCGTGATCGCGTTCGCCTCCACCAGGTGCATGCCGTACATGATCGCCGGCGGCACCAGCGCGGTCCAGATGTCGCCAAAGGTCATCAGCCCGCCCAGCGCCAGCAGGATCGCGCCGATCACCGGCCCGAAATAGGGGATGTAGTTCAACAGCGCGACGATGCCGCCCCACATCAGCGGATAGGGCATGCCGTAGAGCGCCAGCACCCCGGCCACCGCCCCGCCCAGCGCCAGGTTGATGATCGTGATCGTCCCCAGATAGGCCGACACGTCGTCCACCACGTCCTGGATCACCCGCGCTGTCGCCATCGCCCCATCGAAGCTCGTCCGCCCGGTGATCGTCTGCTGGCGCATCCGCGTCCACCCCGACAGGAAGAAGAACACCACCAGCACCCCGAACAGGAACTGCACGATCACCGTCGGCGCCGACGTCGCCGCCAGCTCCAGAATGGAAGACGGCGGCGCCACCGCCGGGGTCGAGGGCGATCGCACCGGTGTCGATGCCACCTGCCGCAGCGCCCGGTTCACATAGCGTTCCAGGTTGGAATACAGATCGAGCAGCGGCGCCAGATTGTCCTGGATGCGCCCCAGCCGGCTCGGCAGCAGCCGGAAGAAGTCGGTCGCCGGCACCACGATCGCGGCCAGCGCGACATTGGCGACGATCAGGAAGATCAGCACGCACAGGATCGACGCCAGCGGCGACGGCACCCGCCGCCGCTCCAGCCATTCCAGAACCGGCACCAGCGCCACCGCGATCACCAGTGCGGTGGTCAGCGGCAGGAAGAACTCCGCCCCTTCCTTCAACGCAAAGGGCAGCGCCAGCACCAGCCCCACCCCCGCGGTCAGGGTCAGCGCGGCGAGCAGCCGGTCGCGCCGCATCGCGATCCGCACCGCATCCTCCGCGTCCACGCCGCTCGGAATGCCCAGGATACTGTCCCCCATGGGAAGCGTCGGGGGCGGCGCGGCATCCGCCGGCTGATCGGGATCGGTGTCTTGCATGATATCTGGTCTAGCGCCTTTCCTGGTCCAAGTAATCCCGGCTAGCGTACCGCCGATGCGTGAATATCTTCTGGTCCTGGACGAGGGCACCACCTCCACCCGCGCGATGCTGTTCACCGCCGATGGCCGCTGCGTCGCCAGCGAGGCGTCGGCCCTGACCCAGCATTATCCCCGGCCCGGCTGGGTGGAGCATGACGCCGCCGAAATCTGGCGCCGCTCGCTCAACGTCACCGCCGCGATGGTCGCGCAAGCCGGCGGGGCGGACCGGATCGCCGCGATCGGCATCGCCAACCAGCGCGAAACCGTGGTGTTCTGGGACAAGGCGACCGGCGAGCCGCTCGCTCCCGCCATCGTCTGGCAGGATCGCCGCACCGCCGCCGAGTGCCGCCAGTTGCGCGAGCATGACCATGAACCGCTCGTCCAGGCGCGCTCCGGCCTGATTCTCGATCCGTATTTCTCCGCCTCAAAGATCGGCTGGGCGCTGCGTCACTGGCCGCAACTGGCCGAAGCCGGCGACCGGCTGGCGATCGGCACTGTGGAAAGCTGGCTGGTCTGGAAACTGACCGGTGGCCTCCACATCACCGATGCCAGCAACGCCAGCCGCACCGCGCTGATGAACACCGCCCCCGGCGGCGGCTGGGACGACGACCTGGCCGCGCTGTTCGACGTGCCGCTGTCTGCGCTGCCCGAGATCACCGACTGCGCGGGCCGCTTCGGCACCACCAGCGCCTTTGGCGGGGCGATCCCGATCACCGGGCTTGCCGGCGACCAGCAGGCCGCCACCATCGGCCAGTCCTGCCTCAAACCCGGCGAGACCAAGGCGACCTTCGGTACCGGTGCCTTCATCCTGTCGGTCACCGGCACCCGCGCCTGCACCTCCGGCCATCGCCTGCTGTCCACCATCGCGTGGCAGGTCGGCGGCATGCGCACCTATGCGTTGGAAGGATCGGTGTTCGTCGCCGGCAGCCTGATCCAGTGGCTGCGCGATTCGCTCGGCCTGATCCGCGACGCCGCCGAAACCGACGCGCTCGCCCGCAGCGTGCCGGACAGCGCCGGTGTCTATCTCGTGCCCGCGCTCAGCGGCCTCGGCGCCCCCTGGTGGGAGCCGGACGCGCGCGCCGCCATTTCCGGGCTCAGCTTCGCCTCGAACAAGGCGCATGTCGTGCGCGCCGCGCTGGAGGCGATGGCGCATCAGGCGCACGACCTGAAGACCGCCTTCGCCGCCGACGGTCAGGACTGGCACCGCCTGCGCATCGACGGGGGCATGGTCGCCAACGACTGGATGGCGCAGGATCTGGCCGACATGCTCGCGCTGGAGGTCGAACGGCCGCACTTTGCGGAGACGACCGCGCTTGGCGCCGCGATGCTCGCCGGCGTCGGCATCGGGCTGTTCGGCTCGCTGGAGGAGGCCGCGGCGATGCGCGGGGCCACTACCGCCTTTCGCCCCTCGCTGGACGCATCGACCCGCGCCGCGCGTCTCGCCGGCTGGGCGGACGCCGTCCGCCGCGTCACCGGCGCCTAGCCGCTACCAGGCGCGCGGCACGCTGCCCGTACGCTCGGCCACCGCATTCTCGATCGCCTGCAACTGCGCACGGCTCAGCACGCCCGCGTCCATCAGGTGGCGCATCAGCTCGTCGGTCAGCGCCGCCAGAAAATGCAGCTCCGCACGCTCCGAACCCTGGTCATCGCTCGCACCGTCCATCACCGATCTCCCTGAAGTCCGCCGCCCAAGGCTAACGCGCTTGTACGCCAACACAAACACACAAAGCGTTAAGCCTGTGCTTCCAACATCATGTTGAAGATCGGGTTCGGCCGGACGGCACGATAATGCGCTTGCGCCGCCGCAGATACGGCGCGATACACCCATTCAGATTAGAAAGCATGGTATGGCGCACGACGCCGCCGCCATCGACCAGGAGAGTGTTCGATGACCACCACCGCATCCCCCATCCGCACCGAACGACATGACGACATCCTCGTCATCGTCTCCGACAACCCACCGGTGAATGCGCTGGGCGCCGCGGTCCGGCAGGGGCTGGAGGCGGCGGTGAAGCAGGGTGTCGCCGATGCGTCGATCGCCGCGATGGTGATCCGCTGCGACGGCCGCACCTTCTTCGCCGGCGCCGACATCACCGAATTCGGCAAGCCGATGCAGGCACCGCTGCTCCCCATGCTGGTCGACATGATCGAAGCGTCGGACAAGCCGATCGTCGCCGCGATCCACGGCACCGCTCTGGGCGGCGGGTGCGAGGTGGCGCTTGCCTGCCACTACCGCGTCGCCGCGCCCTCTGCCAAGCTCGGCACGCCCGAGGTGAAGCTGGGCCTGCTTCCCGGTGCCGGCGGCACGCAGCGCCTGCCCCGGGTCGCGGGCATTCCGCTGGCCCTGGAAATGACGGCCAAGGGCGATCCGGTTTCCGCACGCACCGCGCTCGATGCCGGCCTGATCGACCGCATCGTCGGCGAGGACAGCCTGGCCGAAGACGCGCTCGCCTTCTCCCGGGAGATCAGGGCAAAGCGTCCCATCCCCCGCGCGTCGCAGCGTGCGCTTGCCCCCGACCCGGACGCCGTCGCCGCCTTCACCAAGGCCAATGCCCGCCGCTTCCGCGGTTTCGAGGCGCCGGCCGCCAACATCGCCTGCATCGTCAAGGCCAGCGAGACCGGCTACCCGGAGGGCGTCGAGTTCGAGCGGTCCGAATTCATGCGCCTGATGACAGGCAACCAGTCCGCCGCGCAGCGCCATCTGTTCTTCGCCGAGCGGCAGGCCGCCCGCATCGACGACGTGCCCGCCGAAACCGCGCTCCGCCCTGTCGATCATGTCGGCATCATCGGTGCCGGCACGATGGGCGGCGGCATCGCCATGAATTTCCTGTCCGCCGGCCTGCCCGTCACCATCGTGGAAACCAGTGCCGAGGCGCTGGACCGCGGCGTTGCCGTTATCCGCCGCAATTACGAGGCGACCGCGGCCAAGGGCCGGATGACGCCCGAACAGGTCGAACGCGCCATGGCGCTGCTGACCCCGACCCTCGAATTCGACGCGCTCGGCACCCCCGATCTCGTCATCGAGGCCGTCTATGAGAATATGGAGGTGAAGCAGGATATCTTCACCCGCCTCGATGCCATCGCCAAGCCCGGCGCGATTCTGGCGTCGAACACCTCCTATCTCGATATCGACGCCATCGCCGCCTGCACCGCCCGGCCGCAGGACGTGGTGGGCATGCACTTCTTCTCGCCCGCCAACGTCATGAAATTGCTGGAAGTGGTCCGGGGCGCAAAGACCGCGGGCGACGTCCTCGCCACCGTCATGGCGCTTGCCAAGAAGATCCGGAAGGTCGCGGTGGTCGCCGGCGTCACCTATGGCTTTATCGGCAACCGCATGCTGATACCGCGCCAGACGGAGGCCAACGCCCTTCTGCTCGAAGGCGCCAGCCCCGAACAGATCGACCGCGTCCATGTCGAATTCGGCATGCCGATGGGCCCGTTCCAGATGGCCGACCTCGCCGGCGTCGACATCGGCTGGCACCGCGATCCGACCCGCATCGAAAGCGTCCGCGACCAGCTCGCCGCGGAAGGGCGCTGGGGCCAGAAGAAACAGGCCGGCTTCTACGATTATGACGAGAAGCGCACGCCCCGGTCCAGCCCGCGCGTCGCCGAGATCCTCGACGAATGGCGCCTGAAGACGCAAACCCCGCAACGCCAGATCAGCGACGAGGAAATCGTCGAGCGCACCCTCTACACCATGGTCAACGAAGGCGCGCTGATCCTGGAGGAAGGCAAGGCGCAGCGCGCGTCCGACATCGATGTAGTGTGGATCTACGGCTATGGCTGGCCGGTCTATCGCGGCGGCCCGATGTTCTGGGCAAAGGCCGAGGGCTATGACAAGATCGTCGCCGGCCTCGACAAGCACGGCTTTCCCGTCGCGAACAGCCTGCGCCAGGGCAACATCAAATGAGCGACCTCGCCACCTTTCGCGCCGAGACCCGCGCCTGGCTGGAGGAAAACTGCCCGCCCGAAATGCGCGAGCCGGTCCGCTCCGATACGGACATCTGCTGGGGCGGCCGCCGTTTCCAGCCATCCTCGCCGGCGCAAAAGGATTGGCTCGACCGCATGGCGACGCGCGGCTGGACGGTGCCCGACTGGCCGCGCGCTTATGGCGGCGGCGGCCTGTCGCCGGCAGAGGCCAAGATCCTGCGGGAGGAGATGCGCGCGCTCGGCGCCCGCTCCCCGCTTTATTCCTTCGGCATCTCGATGCTCGGCCCCGCGCTGCTCAAATACGGCACCGAGGAACAGAAGCTCGACCACCTGCCAAAGATCGCGCGCGGTGAAATCCGCTGGTGCCAGGGCTATTCCGAACCCAATGCCGGCTCCGACCTCGCCTCGCTCGCCACCTGGGCGGAGGATGCCGGCGATCATTATGTCGTCTCAGGCCAAAAGGTCTGGACGTCCTATGCCGACAAGGCCGACTGGATCTTCTGCCTCGTCCGCACCTCGAAGGAGAGCAAGCAGGGCGGGATCAGCTTCGTCCTGTTCGACACGGCATCCCCCGGCGTCTCGACCCGGCCGATCCTGCTGATCAGCGGCTATTCGCCCTTTTGCGAGACCTTTTTCGACGGCGTGAAGGTCCCCAAGGCCAACCGCATCCACCACGAGAACAAGGGTTGGGACGTCGCGAAATATCTGCTCGGCCATGAGCGCGAGATGATCTCGGGCATGGGGCTGGGCGCGCGCGGCGAGACCGCGCTGATCGACGGCGCGGTTCAGGCGATCGGCCGCGACGGGGCCGGTCGCCTCGCCGATCCGCTGCTGCGCGGCCAGATCGCACTGTTCGACATTCGCGCCCGCGCCTTTGCCGCGATGAGCGAGCGGTTCATGGACGAACTGAAGGCCGGTCAGGCGCATCCGGCGCAACCATCGATGATGAAATATTATGGCACCGAGCTGAACAAGGCGCGCCACGAACTCGTCATGGCAGCAGGCGGATCGGGCGCGCTGGAATGGGAGAGCGAACGCTCGCACGGCGGCGCGAAGCCCCGCGCCTGGCTGCGCACCAAGGCCAATTCGATCGAGGGCGGCACCAGCGAAATCCAGCTCAACATCATCGCCAAGCGCATCCTCGACCTGCCCGGCGCCTGAGGAGTTTACCCCCATGCCCCTGTTCCTGAACGAAGAACAGTCGATGCTGCGCGACACCGCGCGCGACTTCATCGGCGATGCCGCGCCGCCGTCGCATCTGCGCGGCTTGCGCGATGCCAATGACCCGACCGGCTTCTCGCGCGACCTGTGGAAGCAGTTCGCCGAGCTGGGCTTTACCGGCATCCTCATTCCCGAGGCACAAGGCGGCCTCGGCCTCGGCCATGTCGAGGCGGGGGTGGTGCTGGAGGAGATCGGCCGCAACCTCTCTCCATCCCCGTTCCTGTCCACCGCAGTAGCGGCCGTCGCCGCGTTGAGCGATACGCCTCATGCCGCAAACGTCTTTCCCGGCATCGTCTCGGGCGACACTGTCGCCGCGCTGGCCATCGACGAAGGGCCCAAGCATCGCGATCATATCGCCCTGCGCGCCGAACGTGCGGGCAACGGCTTTCGCCTGTCGGGTACCAAGCGGTTCGTCACGCACGGTCACACCGCCGACCTGATCCTCGTCGCCGCCCGCACCGCAGGCGCACCCGGCGAACAGGCGGGCCTCACCCTCTTCCTGCTCGATCGCGACCGTGCCGGTCTGTCGGCGGACGCTCACCGGCTCGCCGATGCCGGCCTTGCCGCCGATCTCGTCTTCGACGGCGTGGAGGTCGATGCCGATGCCGTCGTCGGAGAGGTCGATGCCGGCGCTGTCCCCCTCGCCCGCCTGCTCGCCGCCGGCCGCACCGGCGCCGCGGCCGAGCTGCTCGGCGTCGGCACCGGCGCGATGGACCGCACGGTCGGCTATCTCAAGGAACGCCGCCAGTTCGGCCAACCGATCGGCAGCTTCCAGGCACTGCAACACCGCGCCGCACATCTGTATAGCGAGATGGAGGTGGCGCGCGCCGCGGTGCTGAAGGCGCAGCAACTGCTCGACGCGGGCGATGCGGCAGCGGACGAAGCGGTGTCGGTCGCCAAGGCGATGTCCGGCCTCGCCGCCACGCTCGCCGTACAGGAGGGCATCCAGATGCACGGCGGCATCGGCATGACGGACGAATATGACATCGGCTTCTTCATGAAGCGCGCGCGCGTTCTCGCGGAGTTCTTCGGCGACGTCAATTATCATGCCGATCGGCTGGCGGTCGCATCGGGCTATTGACGTTTACGGAAAGCACGCCATCACGGGTGGTGATGGATGACACCACCGATCCCCGCCGCCTTGCGCAAGACCTGGTCGACCTGCTCGATGTCGAGGAACTGGATACCGACCTCTATCGCGGCCGTCGCCAGCCGGGCGGGGTCGGCCGCGTCTTTGGCGGACAGGTCATCGCGCAGGCCTTGCAGGCGGCACAGCGCGCCACCGACGCGCCCAAGGTCGCCCATTCGCTCCACGCCTATTTCATGCGGCCCGGCGACGAGGCCTTCCCGATCATCTACCGCGTCGTCCGCGATTTCGAGGGGCGCAGCTTCGCCACCCGTCGGGTGATCGCCATGCAGCGCGGCCGGCCGATCCTCAACATGGCATGCTCGTTCCAGATGCCCGAGGACGGCCTGGTGCATCAGGACATGATGCCCGAGGTGCCGCCCCCGGAATCCCTGCGCAGCGAGGCGGAACTGCGCCGCGACACCGCCGACGCCATTCCCGAAAAGCTCCGCCGCCTGCTGCTGCGCGAACGCCCGATAGAGATGCGCCCGGTCTATCCGCACGACTGGATGTCGCCGGAAAAACATGCCCCCAGACAGGCCATCTGGTTCCGCCTCGTCGCGCCCATCGACGCCGACGACGCGATGCACCGCGCGATCCTCGCCTATGCGTCGGACATGGCGCTGCTCGGCACCGCCATGCTGCCCCACGGTGTCCACTGGCTGACGCCCTCGATCCAGACCGCCAGCCTCGACCATGCGCTGTGGCTGCACGAGCCGTTCCGCGCCGACGAATGGCTGCTCTACGTCACCGACAGCCCCTGGGCCGGCCATGCACGCGGCTTCAACCGCGGCACCATCTTCGCCGCCGACGGTCGCCTCGTCGCCAGCGTCGCCCAGGAAGGCCTGATCCGTCAGCGCAGCTGACGCGCCCCTTGCCCTGCCCACAATCCTTTGCTACCCGCCCCGCCACAACATCAAGAGTCGGGCCGACGCCCGGCACCAACCTGCTCCCGGGCAAGGTGGTGCCCCCATCCGCGGATGGGGGGATGTGGCCGACTGGCAAACCTCGGGCCCTTCCCATTGCGTCGTTCCGTCTCTGCAAGACAGGAACCCTACGCGTGCCCCACACTGCCCAGCAATTCGCGAGCGACAACTACGCCGGCATCTGTCCGGAGGCTTGGGACGCGATGGCGCAGGCGAACCGCGGCCATGCCCCCGCCTATGGCGACGATCCCTGGACGGATGCCGCTGCCGACGCGTTCCGTCGCCTGTTCGACACCGATTGCGAGGTCTTCTTCGCCTTCAACGGCACCGCCGCCAATTCGCTGGCGCTCGCCGCGCTCTGCCAGTCCTATCACAGCGTCATCTGCTCCTCGTCCGCCCATGTCGAAACCGACGAGTGCGGCGCGCCCGAATTCTTCTCCAACGGCTCCAAGCTGCTCGTCGCGCAGACCGCCGACGGCAAGCTGACGCCTCAGGCGGTGCGAGCCCTCGCCACCAGCCGCTCCGACATCCACTTTCCCAAGACGCGCGCCGTCACCATCACCCAGCCGACCGAGACCGGCCAGGTCTACACCATCGCGGAGATCGAGGCGCTGTCCGCCACCTGCCGCGAACTGGGCCTGCGCCTTCACATGGACGGCGCCCGCTTCGCCAATGCCTGCGCCACGCTCGGCTGCTCGCCCGCGGCGATGACATGGCAGGCCGGGGTCGACGTGCTGTGCTTCGGCGGCACCAAGAACGGCATGGGCGTGGGCGAGGCGATCCTGTTCTTCGATCGCGCGCTGGCGCAGGATTTCGATTATCGCTGCAAGCAGGCGGGCCAGCTTGCGTCCAAGATGCGCTTCCTCGCCGCCCCCTGGGTCGGCCTGCTCGACAGCGGTGCCTGGGTCCGCAATGCCGCCCACGCCAATGCCTGCGCACAGCGCGTGGCACAGCGGGTCGCCGACCTGCCCGGCATCGGGCTGATGTTCCCGGTGGAGGCGAACGCGGTGTTCCTCCAGGCGCCCGAATCCGTGCTCGCGGGCCTGCGTGAGCGGGGATGGCGCTTCTACACCTTTATCGGCGGCGGCGCCCGGTTCATGTTCGCCTGGGATGCCGATCCGGACCGGGTGGAGGCGCTGATCGCCGACATTCGCGCCGCCGCCTTGGCGGAGGACCTCGTTCCCGCTTGATCTCAGCGGGTGGCGAACGCCGCCGTGTCCGCCAGCATCGCGCGCGCCGCATGGGTCGCGGCGCGCGTGTCGTTGGCCAGTTTCTTCACCTCGCCGGCGACGATGCCGAAGCCACGCCCGGCATCACCGGCCCGCGCCGCCTCGATCGTCGCGTTCAGGGCCAGCATGTTGGTCTGGCTGGCGATGCCGGCAATGCTGTCCACCACGCGGGTCAGCTCGTCCAGCACGCGTTCCACATCCGCGCGTCGGGCATCCGCCTCGCCCCGAAAGCGCTGGCTTTCATCCAGCCGCGCTGCCACTTCCTGCTCCAGCTTGACTTGTGCCGAGATATCGGTGGCGAACTTCACCACCTTCCACGGTCGGCGGTCCGCATCCAGAATCGGCGTATAGGTCGCCTGAATCCAGATCATGCGGCCATCCGCCGCACGTCGCCGGAACCGGCCGGACGCGAACTGCCCCTCCCCCAGCGCCTGCCAGAAATCGCGGTATTCCTCCGACGCCGCATAGCCCTCGTCGCAGAACGTGCGGTGATGCTGACCGACGAGATGCCTGCTGTGGCAACCGAACAGGTCGGAGAAAATTGCATTGGCGTACAGAATCCGGCCGGCCAGATCGAATTCGATCACCGCCTGCGACCGATCGATGGCGCTCAGCATGCCCTCGGCCGCTGCCGCTTCGCGGCGTTGCGCGGTCACGTCGGTGGCGATCTTCAGCACCTTCCGCGGCGCGCCGGTGGCATCGCAGATCGGGTTGTACGTCGCCTCCAGCCACAAGGCGCGGCCATCCCGGCCCAACCGGCGATGCTGCCCCGCCTGAAAGGACCCTTTTGCTAGCGCTTTCCAGAACACGTCATATTCGGGCGAGGCGGCAAAATCGGGCGGGCAGAACAACCGATGATGCTGCCCGACGATGTCCGTCAGACGGTATCCGGTCGCTTGGAGAAAGTTGGCGTTCGCCCACGCCACCCGACCATCCAGCTCGAATTCGACCAGCAACTGGGACCGGTCGATCGCCGCCCACAGGGCGCCTTCCCGCAACGCGCTGCTGGTGATTTCCTCGGGAAGCCTTTGTGCCATATTTTCCCTCTGCACCGAAGACCGCTAAGCCAATCTTAAACCTGGCCCATAACTTGACCAACATGCATCAATATCGGATCATTCCGGGGGCATGCGCGACGGATCGGCCAGCACTCACGCCCCCGCGCGCGTCGCGAAATGCCACGCCGCCGCCGCCAGCATCGGCAGGCGTGCCACCGTCTGCTCGGCCTGTGCGCTTGATGCGTTGCCATCGATCATCCGCCGCTTGATCCCCTGCACGATGCCCACCAGCCGGAACAGGTTATAGGCAAAATACCAGTCGAGCTGCGGCACCCCGTCCCGCCCCGTCGCCGTGCAGTAGCGCGCCACCGCCTCCTCCATCGTCGGAATGCCCGTCTGCGCGCCCGTCATCCCGGCGATCCCCGCCCGCCCGTCCGGCGGCGTCTGCCAGTTCATCAACAGATAGGAAAAATCGGCCAAGGGATCGCCCAAGGTCGACAATTCCCAGTCCAGCACCGCCCGCACCTCCGCCCCGTCGGGCGCGAAGATCAGATTGTCGATCCGGTAGTCGCCGTGCACGATCGACACCCCCGTCTGCGGCGGCAGGGTGCGCGGCAGCCAGTCGATCAGCCGGTCCACCGCCTCGATCCGATCGGTTTCCGCCGCGCGGTACTGCTTGGTCCAGCGCGCGACCTGGCGTTCGAAGTAATTGCCTGCCCGGCCATAATCGCCAAGGCCCACCGCCGCCGGATCGATCCGGTGCAGCGCCGCCAGCGTATTGATCATCGCCTCGTAATGCGCCCGGCGCGCCGCCGCCGCCATGCCGGGCAGCGCGCCGTCCCACAGCGTCCGCCCCTCGACCAGCGCCATGACGTAGAAGGGCGCGCCGATCACTGCCCCGTCCTCGCACAGCCCCAGCGGTTGCGGCACCGGAAAGCCGGTCGGATGCAGCGCCGCGATCACCCGGTGTTCCCGGTCGACCGCATGTGCGGACGGCAGGATCGGCCCGAACGGCTTGCGGCGCAACACATAGGCGCCGCCCGGCGTATCCAGCCGATAGGTCGGGTTGGACTGCCCGCCCGAAAACTTGGCATAGGACAAGGGGCCGGCATAGCCCGGAACGTGGCCCGCCATCCACGCGTCCAGCCGGTCCAGGTCCAGCCGGTCGCGCTCGCCCACCGCCGCCGTGGCGTTCACCGCGGCGCCTCGTACTTGGCCAGCTCGGCCTTGGCGATGGCACGCGCATGCACCTCGTCCGGCCCGTCCGCGAAGCGCAGCGTACGCACCGCCGCCCAATCATGCGCCAGCGAAAAGTCGCTGGAAACGCCCGCCCCGCCATGCGCCTGGATGGCATCGTCCAGAATCTGCAGCGCCATGGTCGGTGCCTGCACCTTGATCATCGCGATCTCCAGCTGCGCCGCCTTGTTGCCCGCTTTGTCCATCACGTCCGCCGCCTTCAGGCAGAGCAGCCGCGTCATCTCGATGTCGATCCGCGCCCGCGCGATCCGCTGCTCCCACACACTATGGTCGGCGATCCGCTTGCCGAACGCGACCCGGCCGAGCAGTCGCCGCGCCATCGCCTCGATCCCGGCCTCCGCCACGCCGATCGTGCGCATGCAGTGATGGATGCGCCCCGGCCCCAGCCGCCCCTGCGCGATCTCGAACCCCCGCCCCTCGCCCAGCAGCATGTCGGCGGCCGGGATGCGCACATTCTCCAGCACCACCTCGCCATGCCCGTGCGGCGCATGGTCATAGCCATAGACGGACAGCATCCGTTCGATCCGCACGCCGGGCGCGTTCATGTCGAGGATCATCATCGACTGCTGCTGGTGGCGCGGGCCGTCGGTCCGGGTCTTGCCCATCACGATCGCCACCTTGCAGCGCGGATCGCCCACCCCGCTCGACCACCATTTGCGTCCGTTGACGACATAATCGTCGCCGTCGCGCACCATCCGCGTCTCGATATTGGTCGCGTCGGACGATGCCACCGCCGGCTCGGTCATCAGAAAGGCGGAACGGATCGACCCATCCATCAGCGGCCTCAGCCACCGGTCCTTCTGCTCGCGCGTGCCGTATCGGTGGAACACCTCCATATTGCCCGTATCCGGCGCCGAGCAGTTGAAACATTCGGGCGCCCAGCCGATCCGCCCCATTTCCTCCGCGCATAGCGCATATTGCAGGTTGGTCAGTTGCTCGCCTTCGAAGGTGAAGCTGTCGTCCACCGGCGCGCGCCCCGACCCCGGCGGCATGAACAGGTTCCACAAGCCTTCCGCCCGCGCCAGCGTCTTCACCTCTTCGATGACGGGCAGGATCTTCCACCGCTCGCCGTCATGCGCCTGCGCATCATAGAGCGGCTGGCGCGGGCGGATCTCACGATCGATAAAGTCACGGACGCGGTCGCGCATACGTGTCTCGCGGTCGGTCAGGGTGAAATCCACCGTCGCTCTCCTGTTCGCTGTTTGGCGAACTTCTATGCCATACCCGATATTCGGTAAAGTGGCGAAGCCGTACCGGACAAAGCCTGGTTCGGCGCCCAAACCCCATACTCGAAAAAAGGCTGTCGCTTGCGACTTCCGGTGGTAGCATGCCAGCCATGCAGGACGGCACGGACGCGACGAAGACGGAACAGGGCACCCGGCGTTTCCGGCAGAAGCGTGACGCGATCCTCGCCGCCGCCGCCGATGCGATCAATGAGCAATCGGCCAAGGGCATGACCTTTGCCGATGTTGCGCGCCGCGTCGGCCTCAACACCACCAGCGTCACCTATTATTTCAAGCGCAAGGAGGATCTTGCCGCCGCCGCGTTCGAATATACGCTGGACCGGCTGATGGAGATGCTGACCACGGCGCTGGCCGAACCCACGCCCCAGGCGCGGGTCGCCCGCTATGTCGCGCTCAACATGGACCGCCTCGCCCGGATCGAGCGGGGGGAAGAAACCGCCTTCGCCGTGCTGTCCGATCTGCGCGCCATGGAGGAACCCGCGCGCAGCACGCTGATGGCCGGCTGGCAAAAGGTCTTTCGCGCCACCCGCGCGCTTTGGGGACCGGCGCCCAGCCGCGCGCATACCGATCTGTACGGCGCGCGTGCCCATGTGCTGCTCGAAAACACCTTCTGGCTGCCCTTGTGGCTGCCCCGCTACGAACCCGACCAATATGACCGGGTGGAGGCACGGCTGTTCGATGTCCTTGCGCATGGCATCGCGGTCGCCGGGGCGGACTGGTCGCCCGCCCCGATCGACCTGTTGGGGCCGGAGGGGGAGCCCGGTCGCGCCGCCTTCCTGTTCGCGGCCACCCGCCTCATCAACCAGCTTGGCTATCGCGGTGCCAGCGTGCAGCGCATCGCCGCCGAACTGAACGTCACCAAGGGCAGTTTCTACCACCATCTCGATGCCAAGGACGATCTGGTCATCGCCTGCTACCGGCGCAGCTTCGATACGATCACCGCGGCGCAGAGCCGCGCCGACGCCGCGGGCGGCAGCCAGTGGCACCGATTGTCCAGCGCCACCGCGACGCTGCTCGACGTGCAGTTCGCGGAACGCAGTCCGCTGCTCCGCACCACGGCCTTGTCCGGCCTGCCGCACGATGTCCGCGACGCCATGGTCGAACGCTCCAACCGCATCGCCCGCCGCTATGCCGGCACGATCATGGATGGCATTGCCGAAGGGTCGATCCGCGCCGTCGACGCGCTGATCGCCGCACAGACGCTGATGGCGATCCAGAATGCCGCGTTCGACATGCGCAAATGGGCCTCCACCATGCCGCGCGAGCGCGCCATCGCGATGTACGCCTCCACCATCCTTTACGGCCTGTTCGACGACCGCATGGCCGGCTGACCCGCTGGCGACAATTTGCGACAACTGACCCCGTGCGCGACATATCGCTGCGACAGGCGGGGTTCAGAAGGGCGGTCATCGGGCATCACGCTCGCCCAGTCACAGGACACCCCATGCGCGCCACCCTGACCGCCCTCACGCTCGCCGCCACGCTGCTCGCCGGCGCGGCGTCTGCCCAGACCGCCCCCCGCAATCCCTTCGGCGTCGCGCCCGCCGCCGACGGCACGATCGCCCGCACCGCCGTCGCCGCGGAAGCCGACCGCCGCTTCGCCACCCTCGACACCAACCGCGACGGCAGCGTCACGCCCGACGAGATGCGCGCCGCGCGCGAGCGGATGCGCGGTGCGCCCCGTCCCGATGGCGCGCCACCGCGGGCGAACGCGTCCGCCCGCCCCGACCGGCCGCCGCTGACCGCTGAAGGCTTCCGCGACCGCATGCTACAACGCTTCGACCGCGCGGATGCGAACCATGACGGCCGCCTCGACGCCACCGAGCTACAGGCAATGCGCGACCACCGCCGCGATCACCGACGCGGCGGCCCTGCAGGCGGTCCTGCCGGTGGTCCGCCTGCGCACGAGGACTGAACCGGACCTGATACCTCCCGCCGTTCGTGCTGAGCCCTTCGACTGGCTGGCAAGCCAGCCGCTCAGGATAAACTTCAGCGCTTTGCGCTGAAGTCGAAGCATCGCCACCCGCACCTGGCGCCTTCGGCTTCGCTCCAGGCCGAACGGGTCGGGGCCGAAGCGCCATGCCCACCCCACCAATCGAAAAGGCCCGCCTGTCAGAAGGGGATGGCCATGCTACAGCCCGACATCATGACCGATACGCCGCACCTGCTGCTCGTCGACGACGAACGCTCGATCCGCGAACCGCTTGCCGTTTACCTCACCAAACAGGGGTTTCGCGTCACCCAGGCGGGCGACGCGGAAAGCGCACGCACTCGCCTCGCCGCCTATGCGATCGATCTCGTCATTCTCGACATCATGATGCCCGGCGAGGATGGGCTCTCCCTGTGCCGCCACATCGCCGCGACCAGCGACGTCCCCGTCATCCTGCTCACCGCCCGGTCGGAGGAGACCGACCGCATCGTCGGGCTGGAAATGGGCGCCGACGATTATGTAGTGAAGCCCTTCTCGCCGCGCGAACTGTCCGCCCGCGTCAAGGTCGTGCTGCGCCGGACCCAGTCCGGCGGCACCCGCCAGCACGCGCCCGAAAGCGGCTCCTACGCCTTTGCCGGCTGGGTGCTGAAATCGGGCGAACGCACGCTGGTCGATCGCGAGGGCGTCTCGGTCCCCCTTTCCACCGGCGAATACAACCTCCTCCTCGCGCTCGTCACCCGCCCCCGTCAGGTGCTGACCCGCGACCAGTTGCTCGACCTGACGCAAGGGCGCGAGGCCGCCGCCTTCGACCGCGCGATCGACAATCAGGTCAGCCGCCTGCGCCGCAAGATCGAGCATGATCCCAAGGCGCCGGATATCATCAAGACGGTCTGGGGCGGCGGCTACACGCTGGCCGCCGAGGTCACCCGCCTGTGAGCATGCCGGCATGATGCGCATCTGGCCGCGCAGCCTCGCCGGGCAGATGGCGCTGCTCGTCGCGATCGGGCTGTTCGTCGCGCAGGCGATCAATTTCGGCCTGTTGTTGCGCGAGCGCCGCTCGCTGCTGCTCGAACAGGTCACCGGCCCCGCTATCGCCCGGCTCAACGACGCGATCGAGCGCACCGCGAACGGGCGTGGCCCCGTCGCCGATCGCGGTCGCGTCCGCCGCATGGCGTTCAATCCGATCGGCCCGGCGATGGCGCCCGAACCGACGGTGGAGGCGGCGATCCGCGCCGGACTGGCGGAGGCCGGGCACACGCCGCTGCGCATCGTCACCGGCGTACGCCCGCCCCGTCCCGAAGTGGAGAACCGCCGGGGCCAGCCGCCGCGACGCTGGCGGGCCGAACTGGTCATCGCGGTGGAACAGCCCGGCCGCGGCTGGCTGGTCACCCGCTCCGGCTGGCCGCACGACACCATGTACCTCGTCTGGCGCCTGATCTTCCAGACGCTGATCCTCTACGGCATCATCCTCCTGCCCGTCCTCTGGATCGGCCGCCGTATATCGCGCCCTTTACGCGACCTCACCCGCGCCGCCGAGGGCTTCGACCCCCGTATCGAGGGGCCGCCGGTACCCGAACAGGGCCCTCTCGACGTGTCCGCGCTGATCGCCGCCTTCAACGCGCTGCGCCTGCGCGTCGCGGCGATGCTGGACGAGAAGGACCGGATGCTGGGCGCGATCGGCCACGACCTGCGCACCCCGCTCGCTGCGCTTCGCGTCCGCATCGAATCGGTGGAGGATGACGGCGACCGCGCCCGCATGGCCGACACCATTTCGGAAATGAACCGCATGCTGGACGACATCCTGTCGCTCGCCCGCATGGGTCGTCCCAGCGAGCCCGCAACCGAGGTCGATCTCGCCGCGCTGGTCGATGCGGTGGTGGAGGATTTCCGCGATCTCGGCCAGGATGTCAGCTTCGCCGAAACCCCGCGCCTGCGCTTGCGCCTGCGCCCCTCGCTGATGCGCCGCGCGGTTCGCAACCTGATCGAGAATGCGGTGAAATATGGCGAGGCGGCCGATGTCCGCATCGACGCGCAAGGTCAGCGGATCGCCATCCACGTCATGGACCGCGGCCCCGGCATCCCGCCCGACCGTCTGGGCGACGTCTTCGATCCCTTCACCCGCCTCGAAACCTCCCGCAATCGCGAAACCGGCGGGATCGGCCTCGGCCTCGCGCTCGCCCGCTCGATCGTCCGCGATGCCGGTGGCGAGATCACCCTCGCCAACCGGCCCGAGGGCGGGCTTTGCGCGACGATCACGCTCGCCGCGGCACGCGCAGCATCGCCATCGCCGCTGCCACGATGACCGCGGCGGCGATGCCCATCGCCCATACCGGATCGCCCGGAAAGAAGCGGCGCACCACCTCGCCCATCACCGACGACACGATCAGCTGCGGCAGCACGATGAAGATGTTGAACAGCCCCATATAGATGCCCAGCTTCTCCTGCGGCAGCGCGGCCGACAGGATCGCATAGGGCATGGTCAGGATCGACGACCAGGCGATGCCGATCAGCACCATCGACCCCACCAGCACCATGGGATCGCGCACCACCAGGAAAGAAGCGAAGCCCGCAGCCCCGCTCAGCAGCCCCAGGATATGCGTATCGCGCCGCCCGATCCGCGCCGCCAGCGCCGGCATCACGAACGCCCATAGCGCGGCCACGCCGTTATACACCGCGAACAGCACGCCGACCCAGTTCGCACCCGCATTATACGCCGCACTCGCCGCATCGGTGGCACCAAAGGCGCGCGCGGTGACGATCGGCGTGGTGTAGATCCACATGATGAACAGCGCCGACCAGGTGAAGAACTGCACCAGCGCCAGCCGCCGCATCGTTTGCGGCATCGCCGCCAGGTCGCCGAGGATCTGGCTCAGCGCATTGTCGCCCCGGCCCCGCCGCACCAGCCCCGCACTGACGATCAGCGCCGCGCCATAGGCGATCAATCCGCCGCCCAGGATATAGAGCGGTTTGTCCAGCGCCAGCCGCTCCACCGCGACGATCACGGCGATGCCCAGCGCGATCCACAACGGCGCCAGCCCGCTGCCGCGCCGCACCGTGGCGGGTGCGGCGGCAACCTCGCCCTCCGCATCCTCGAACGCCGCCATTTCGGCGGGCGAATATTCACGCGTGGTCAGCACCGTCCACAGCACCGCCGCGAACAGCGCCGCCGCCCCGATGTAGAAGCCATATTGCACCGATGGCGGCACGCCCCCGCCAGCGGCGGTGTTCGCCACCCCGAACACATCGGTCAGCACGATCGGCGCCAGGCTGCCCACCACCGCGCCCGCGCCGATGAACCCGGTCTGGAACGCATAGCCCGCGGTCCGCTGCGATTTGGGCAGCATGTCGCCCACGAATGCGCGAAACGGCTCCATCGACACGTTCAGCGACGCATCGAGCAGCCAGAGCAGGATTGCCGCGACCAGCAGTACCGGCGCATTGGGCATCGCGACCAGCGCCGCCGTCGCCAGCACCGCACCTGCCAGGAAATATGGCCGCCGCCGCCCCAGCCGCCCCCAGGTCCGGTCGCTGTAATGCCCGATCACCGGCTGCACCAGCAGTCCGGTCAGCGGTGCCGCGATCCACAGGAACGCCAGATCGTCCACCGACGTCCCCAGCGACTGGAAGATGCGGCTGACATTGGCATTTTGCAGCGCAAAGCCGATCTGGATGCCGAAAAAGCCGAACGAAATATTCCACAGGCCCCGAAAGCCTTGCCGCGGCTTCTCCATCACCCTCTCTCCCCTTTTTTATCTGTTCAGGCGCCGGTGGACCCGCGCACCATCAATTGTGTCGGCAACAGCACGCTGCGCCGCGGTCGCCCGCCCAGTTCGGCGAGCAGCGTATCGATCAGCAATCGCCCCGCCCCGTCGGCATCCTGCGCCACCGTGGTCAACGGCGGACTGGCGAACCCGGCGGCCGGAATATCGTCGAACCCGACCAATGCCACATCGTCCGGCACCCGCCGTCCGCTGGCATGCAGCACGCGCATCGCCGCCAGCGCGATCAGGTCGCTCGCCGCAACGATCGCATCGAACGCCACCCCCCGCGCCAGCAATTCGCGCGCCGCCCGTTCGCCCTCTTCCTCGCTCGACAGCGCCGGCACCTGCAACGCCGGATCGACCCCCAGCCCCGCCTCCGCCAGCGCCATCGCATAGCCGCGATATCGATCGTGAAATTCCGGGTAATGGTCCGTCGCATCGCCCAGGAACGCGATCCGCCGCCGCCCGCGCGCGATCAGGTGCCGCGTCGCCTCCGCGGTTCCCGCGACATTGTCGCACCCGACCGTCAGCCCCGGCTGCCCCGCCGCCACCGATCCCCAGCGCACGAAGCGCGTACCCTGCGCCACCAGCTGCTCCAGCCGTGCACGGTACTGGGCATAATCCCCGTACCCCAGCAGGATCAGCCCGTCCGCACGGTGGCTGTCCTCATAATCGACATGCCAGTCGCTGGAAAAATCCTGGAACGAGATCAGCAGGTCGTATCCCGCCTCCGCGCACGCGCCCATCATCGATCCCAGCATGCCGAGGAAGAACGGGTTGATCAGCGTATGCCCCGGTGACGGGTCGCGGAACAGCAGCAGCGCCAGTGTCCGCGTCCGCCCCGATCGCAGGTTGGAGGCCGCCCGGTCCACGGTATAGTTCAACTGCTTCGCGATCGCCTGGATGCGCGCGCGCGTCGCCGCGCTCACCGTCGTGCTGCCGCGCAGCGCCCGGCTGACGGTCGGCTGCGACACGCCGGCGAGTTGCGCGATGTCGAAGGAGGTGGGCTTGCGGCCGGTCACCCCCGTCTCATCCTACCGCTGCGATACGCCGTCAACCGTGGCCCGGCTGCAACGGTACCATATCGGCCGCATAGAATACGTATGCGCATTCCTTGGCTTCCACCGCGGCAAAATCCATTGCGGATACACACACATGCTCATGGCGACACAAGAGCGCCAAGGGCTCCTCGGGGAGGATAGTTATGATCGTTCGTACCGCCGCGTCGGCGCGCGCCGCCCGCCTCGCGCTTCATCTCGGCGCCAGCTCGCTGGCCCTGACGCTCGCCAGCCCGGCCTTCGCCCAGGCATCGACCACGGTGCCCGATCCGGCAGCCAGCACCAGCACCGGCGCAAACCCCAACGAGCCCGCCAGCGCCGCCGACCAGCAGGGCGACAACGCCGCCGTCACCGGTGACACCACCCCCCAGCAATCGCCCGTCGCGACCCAACCGGCACCGGAAGAGGAAGGCGCGGACATCGTCGTCACCGGCTTCCGCCGCGCGCTGGAAAATGCGGTGGTGGAGAAGAAGACCCGCGATCTCGTCGTCGAATCCATCTCGGCGGAGGATATCGGCAAACTGCCCGACGCCTCGATCGCGGAGTCGATCGCGCGCCTGCCCGGCGTCACCTCGCAGCGCGTCAACGGCCGCTCCAACGCCATCTCGATCCGCGGCTTTGCCCCCGACTTCTCGACCACGCTTCTGAACGGCCGCGAACAGACCTCGACCGGCGACAACCGCGCGGTGGAATATGACCAATATCCCGCCGAAGTCGTCAATCAGGTGCTGATCTACAAGACCGCGCAGGCCGGCCTGATCGGTCAGGGCCTGTCCGGCACCGTCGACCTGCGCACCATCCGCCCGCTCGATTATGGCCGGCAGGTCATCTCGGTCGGCGCGCGCGGCACCTATGCCGATATCGGCAAGCTGAACGCCGGTTCCAAGGAATTCGGCTACCGCGCGACCGCGACCTATGTCGACCAGTTCGCCGACGATACGCTGGGCGTCGCGCTGTCCGCCTCCTATCTGGACGAGCCGTACCAGATCCAGGAGTTCAACGCCTGGGGCTATGCGCAGGTGCCGGTGAACGGCACGCCGACCAACGTCATCGGCGGCTCCAAATCCTATGTCACCTCGACCACGCTGAAGCGCCTCGGCCTGTCCGGCACGGTGCAGTGGAAGCCGACCGATACCGTCACCACGACGCTCGACGCCTTTTACTCGGACTTCTCCGACGAGCAGATCAAGCGCGGCATCGAACTGCCGCTCGGCTTCGGCTCGCCCGCGCCGACGCTTACCAACCCGACCGTCACCAACGGTCTCGTCACCGGCGGCACATGGAACGGTGTGGAAGCGGTCGTCCGCAACGACGCCTTCGACCGCAAGGCCAAGCTCTACTCCTTCGGCTACAATGCCAAATATGAGGGCGACGACGGCTGGAACGCCCAGGTCGACGTGTCCTACTCGCTCACCAAGCGTCGCGAGCTGGTGCTGGAAAGCTATGCCGGCACGGGTTTCGGCCCCGGCAACGGCGCGACCGACACCATCGGTTTCCAGACGACGCCGAACGGCACCACCTTCACGCCGACCCTCAATTATTCCGATCCCGACCTCATCCAGCTTACCGATCCGCTCGGCTGGGGCGGCGCCACGCGTCAGGCCGGCTATTACAATGACCGCTCGGTCCGCGACTCGATCCGCCAGTACCGCGCCGAGATCGAGCGGGAGATCGGCAGCCCGATTTCGGCGGCCCGTTTCGGGCTCAACTATACGACGCATGACAAGTCGCTGACGCCGAACCAGTTCTTCCTGGTACTTGCCAGTGGCGCTGCGCAGGGTACGTTGCCCAGCCAGTATCGGCTCGACCCGACCAACCTGTCCTACCTGGGTCTCGGTCCGATGCTCAGCTACGATCCGCGTGCCGTGCTGGATGGCGGCATCTATTCACTGACCCGCAACAACAGCAACGACGTGGTCTCCTCCGCCTTCCGCGTGAAGGAGGACATCATGACCGCCTATCTCCAGGCGGATCTGCGCCAGCCGATCGGGTCGGCGGAACTGACCGGCAATATCGGTGTGCAGGCGATGCTCACCGAACAGAAGTCTTCCGGTCTCGTCTTCAACGGCACCGGGTTCAGCACGATCACGCGGGGTGACGATTATCTGGACATCCTGCCCAGCGCGAACCTCAGCCTGCGTCTCGCCAGCGACTGGGTGATCCGCGCCGCCGCCGCCCGGCAGATGCAGCGTCCGCGCATGGACGACATGCGTGTCGCGCTCGGCTATGGCTTCAGCCTTCAGGAAGGCATCCTGACCGGCAGCGGCGGCAATCCCTTTCTCCGCCCGATCCGTTCCAATTCCTATGACGTGACGATCGAAAAGTATTTCGGCAATCGCGGCTATCTGGCGGTGCAGGGGTTCTTCAAGGACTTGAAGAGCTTCGTTTATAACCTGGAGGTTCCGTACGATTACTCGGGCTTCCCGCTGCCCCCGGCCGCTCCTGCGGGCACGCCGACGCTTGGCCGCGCGACCATTCCGATCAACGGCGAGGGCGGCAAGATCTACGGCGTCGAACTCGCCGGGACGCTGCCGCTCGGCCAGATCGTCGGTGCGCTCGATGGGTTCGGCGTGACCGGGGGCGGCTCCTATACCAAGACCGAAATCACCCCCACGCCGGGCGGCGCGGCGGAGGATATTCCCGGCTATTCGCGCTGGGTGGCGAACGGCACCGCCTTTTTCGAGAAGTGGGGCCTGAACGTGCGTGGCTCGGTCCGCTACCGTTCGACCTTCATCGGTGAACTGTCGGGCTTCGGTGCGCAGCGTACCCGCCGCCGGGCGGCCGGCGAACTGATCGTCGATGGCCAGATCGGCTACGACTTCTCGTCCGGCACGTTCAATGGCCTGTCGCTGTTCCTCCAGGGCCAGAACCTGACCGACGAGCCGTTCAAGACGATCAACGGCACCAACACCGCCGAAGTGATCGACTTCCAGCGCTTCGGCCGCCGTTTCCTCGCCGGCTTCACCTACCGCTTCTGATGTCGCAGACTGCCCCTTCCACCCCGGAGGGGGCATCGCATGCCGAGGGGAGGCTCATGACCGGCTCCAGCACCCGAAGCGTGGTCATCGTCGGCGGCGGCACCGCCGGCTGGATGGCCGCGGCCGCGCTCGCCCGCTTCCTGCCGCCGGATCACCGCATCCGGCTGGTCGAATCCGACGCGATCGGCACCGTCGGCGTCGGCGAGGCGACGATCCCTGCGCTGCGCATCTTCAACCACATGCTGGGGATCGACGAGGACGCGTTCCTGCGTGCGACGCAGGGCACGTTCAAACTCGGCATCGAATTTGCGGGCTGGTCCGGCGACGGCAGCCGCTACACCCACGCCTTCGGCACCATCGGCCGCGCGCTCGGCCTTGTCCCCTTTCACCATTACTGGCTGCGCGCCGGCCGTCCGGACTCGCTGTGGAACTACAGCGCCGCCGCGCAGGCCGCCGCCGCCGGCCGCTTCGCCCGCGACCACGGGCGCCCCGATCTGCCCAGCGGCATCGCCTGGGCGTTCCATTTCGATGCCGCCCTCTACGCCGCCTTCCTGCGCCGCCATGCCGAGGCCGCCGGGGTGGAGCGCATCGAAGGCCGCATCACCGGCGTCGAGCGCGACGGCCAAACCGGCCACATCGCCGCCGTTCACCTCGAGGGCGATCGACGGGTCGCCGGCGACCTGTTCATCGACTGCTCCGGTTTTCGCAGCCTGCTGCTGGGCGAAACCCTCGGCACCGCGTTCGAGGACTGGTCCCACCACCTCCCCTGCGACCGCGCGATCGCCGTTCCCACGGCCCGCCTCTCGCCCCTCCCCCCCTACACCCGCGCCACCGCCCACCCCGCCGGCTGGCAATGGCGCATCCCGCTCCAGCATCGCACCGGCAACGGCATCGTCTATGCCAGCGCTTATCTCTCCGACGACGAGGCCACTGCCCGCCTCCTCGCCGGCTGCGACGGCGCGCCCCTCGCCGACCCGCGACCTTTGCGCTTCACCACCGGCCGCCGCCGCGCCGCCTGGGTCGGCAACTGCGTCGCGCTCGGGCTCGCCGCCGGGTTCATGGAGCCGCTGGAATCGACCAGCATCCACCTTGTCCAGTCCGGCATCGCCCGCCTGCTCGAATATTGGCCGGGCAAGACGCTGGCCGGTGCCGACATCGCCGCCTTCAACCGGCGTACCGAAGCGGAATGGCTGGCGATCCGCGACCTGCTCATCCTTCACTATCACGCCAACGCCCGCACCGAGCCCTTCTGGCAGGCCCGCCGCGACGCCCCCCTGCCCGACAGCCTTGCCGAGCGCCTCGCCCTGTTCCGCGCCAATGGCCGCATCCTGCGCGAGGGCGACGAGCTGTTCACCGAGGTCGGCTGGCTCCAGGTCCTGATCGGCCAGGGCGTACAGCCCCTCGGCCACCACGCGCTCGCCGACGCGATCCCGCCCGCCGACCTCGCCGACTTCCTGGCGCTCGCCCGCACCCATGCCGCCGCCGTCGCCGCGCGCATGCCCGCCCACGACGCCTTCATCGCCGCGCACTGCGCCGCCCCCGTTTCAAAGGCCGCTTGATGAGACTATTCGCCCTCCTCGCCAGCACGTTGCTCGCCACTGCCACCGCCACCGCGGCGCCTGCCCAGGATTATCGCCAGCGCCTGCCGCAGGACGAGGTGATCTACTTCGTCCTGCCCGACCGCTTCGAAAACGGCGATCCCGCCAACGACCGCGGCGGCCTGACCGGCGGCCCGCTCCGGACCGGTTTCGACCCGACGCACAAGGGCTTCTTCCACGGCGGCGACCTGAAGGGGCTGACGCAGCGTCTCGACTATATCCAGTCGCTCGGCGCCACCGCGATCTGGCTCGGGCCCATCTTCAAGAACAAGGCGGTGCAGGGCGCGAAGGGCCGGGAGAGCGCCGGTTATCACGGCTACTGGATCACCGACTTCACCACCGTCGATCCGCACCTCGGCAGGGAGGCGGACCTGCGCGCCTTCATCGATGCCGCGCACGGCCGGGGGATGAAGGTCTATATGGACATCATCGTCAACCACACCGCCGATGTGATCCAGTACCGCGAATGCGCCGAAGGATCGCCCTGCCCCTACCGCGATCGCGGCAACTATCCCTATAGCCGCAAGGGCGGGCTGAACGGTGCCGCCATCAATCCCGGCTTTGCGGGCGACGGCGTGCAGACGCCGCAGAACTTCGCGAAACTCACCGACCCGGCCTACGCCTACACCCCATACGTTCCGCCTGCGGAGCGGAACGCCAAGACCCCCGCCTGGCTCAACGACCCCATCTACTATCACAATCGCGGCAACACGACCTTTGCCGACGAGAGCAGCACCACCGGCGACTTTTCCGGCCTCGACGATCTGATGACCGAGAACCCGCGCGTCATCGCCGGCATGATCGACATCTTCGGCGGCTGGATCGACCGGTTCGGCGTCGACGGGTTCCGCGTCGACACTGCCAAGCATGTGAACCCCGAATTCTGGCGCAGCTTCGTGCCCGCGATGCAGGCGCGCGCGCGTGCCAACGGCATCCCCAATTTCCACATCTTCGGCGAAGTCACCTCGGGCATGGAGCCCGGCTATCTCGCGCGCTGGACGAAGATCGCCGATTACCCGGCGGTCCTCGACTTCGCCTTCATGAACGCGGTGATCGACACGGTGGCGGGCAACAAGCCGACCAGCGAGCTGGCCTCCCTGTTCGAGGGCGACGTGCTCTACGCGCGAGGCGAGGACACCGCGATGATCCTTCCCACCTTTCTCGGCAATCACGACCATGGCCGTTTCGCCCGCGACGTGCGCGAGGCGAACCCGAATGCGTCGGACGACGAGGTGCTGAAGCGCGTCCAGCTCGGCCATGCGATGCTCATGACGCTGCGGGGCGTACCTACCATCTATTCCGGCGACGAGCAGGGCTTTGCCGGCGACGGCAACGATCAGGACGCCCGCGAGGACATGTTCGCCAGCAAGGTCGCGGTCTATAACGACAACAAACTTGTCGGCACGACCGCGACCACCGCCACCGCGAACTTCGACACCAGCCACCCGCTCTACCGCGAAATTGCGACGCTGGCGAAACTCCGCCTCTCGCACCCCGCCCTCACCCGCGGCCGCCAGATCATCCGCGCCCGCGACGACAAGCCCGGTCTGTTCGCGGTTTCCCGCATCGATCCCGACACGGGCCGCGAGATCCTGCTCGCCTTCAACACCAGCGACAAACCCGTCACGCAAGGGGTCGAGGTCGACACCGCCGCCACCCGCTTCACCGCGCTCGCCGGCCCCTGCCCTACCCAGGCCGCCGCACCCGGCAGCCTCCTTCTCACCCTTCCCGCCTTCGGCTACGCCGTCTGCGTCGCGGAGCCCCGTTGATGCCCCTCCCAAAACCCTGGTGGAAAGGCGCGGTGATCTACCAGATCTACCCGCGCAGCTTCGCCGATTCCAACAATGACGGCATCGGCGACCTCGCCGGCATCACCGCCCGGCTGGATCACGTCGCCAGCCTCGGCGTCGACGCCATCTGGCTTTCGCCCTTCTTTACCTCGCCGATGAAGGATTTCGGCTATGACGTCGCCGACTACCGCGACGTCGATCCGATCTTCGGCACGCTGGCCGATTTCGACGCCCTCGTCGCCCGCGCGCATGACCTGTCCTTACGCGTCGTCATCGATCAGGTGTACAGCCACACCTCCGACGAGCATCCGTGGTTCGTCGAAAGCCGCGCCAGCCGCCACAACCCGCGCGCCGACTGGTATGTCTGGGCCGATGCCAAGCCCGACGGTTCGCCCCCGTCCAACTGGCAATCGGTCTTTGGCGGCCCGGCCTGGACCTGGGACGCGCGCCGCCGCCAATATTACCTCCACAACTTCCTGAAAGAGCAGCCGCAGCTTCACGTCCACCTGCCCGCGGTGCAGGAGGAATTGCTCGCCACCGCGCGCTTCTGGCTCGATCGCGGCGTCGACGGCTTCCGCCTCGATGCGATCAACTTCATGATGCACACGCATGAGTTGACCGACAATCCACCGGCACCCGACACGGGCAAGGTCCGCACCCGTCCGTTCGATTACCAGCTCAAGATCCACAACCAGAGCCATGCCGGCATCCCGGCCTTTCTGGAGCGCATCCGCGCCCTGCTCGACGAATATGACGGCCGCTTCACCGTGGCGGAGGTCGGCGGCGACGATGCCGACCGCGAGATGAAGCTGTTCACCGAAGGGGCGAAGCGTCTTCACACCGCCTATGGCTTCGACTTCCTGTATGCCGATCGCCTGACCCCGGCGGTCGTCGCCGAGGCGCTGGAGCGCTGGCCGGCGGGCGACAATATCGGCTGGCCGAGCTGGGCGTTCGAGAACCATGATGCGCCGCGCGCCGTCTCGCGCTGGGTGGCGCCCGACTATCGCGACCGTTTCGCGCGCATGAAGATGCTGCTGCTGCTCGCCCTGCGCGGCAATGTCTTCCTGTATAATGGCGAGGAGCTGGGGCTCACCCAGGTCGAGGTGCCCTTCGACCGGCTGCAGGATCCGGAGGCGATCGCCAACTGGCCGCTCACCCTGTCGCGCGACGGCGCCCGCACGCCCATGCCGTGGAGCAGCAACGCCGTGAACGGCGGCTTTTCCGACGCCCGGCCCTGGCTGCCGCTGGGCGAGGATCATGCCCAGTTCGCGGTCAACCGGCAGGAGGGCGATCCGGCCTCGCTGCTCAACCTCACGCGCGCGCTCATCCGCCTGCGTCGCGACAACCCGGCCCTCGCCACCGGCGACCTGCACCTCGTCACGGTCACCGATACGCTGCTCGCCTTCGAGCGTCATGAGGGGGATCAGACGCTGCTCTGCGTCTTCAACATGGCCGAAACCCCTGCCCGCTGGACGCCGCAAGACGCCGATGCGTGGCGCCCCCTCACCCATGTCAACGACTGCACCGGCTGGCGCTTCGGCCCCTATGCCGCCCTGATCGCGGAGAAGATCGCATGACCCGTATCGCCGCCCTGCTGGCCCTCGGCCTCGCCACCACCACGGCGTCCGCGCAGGACACCGCCGCCCCTGCCGTCAACGAAACCTTCAAGTTCGCCCGCCCCGCCGACCAGCCGGAGGCGATCGAAACCTCGCCCGATGGCCGCATCGCCGTCTCCGTCACCACCGACAATGACGGCCGCGCGCTCTGGTCCGTTTCGCGCGGCGGCACGCTGATCGTCGCCCCGTCGCGCCTCGGCTTCCTGTTCACCGACGCGCCCAAGATCGAGCGTCAGTTGCGCATCCAGTCGGTCACCCATGCCAAGCCCGTCGATACGACATGGACGCAACCCTGGGGCGAATGGCGCACGATCCGCGACAATCACAAGGAGATGCGCGTCCGCCTCATGGAGACGACGCCGCTCCACCGCGTCATCGATGTCGTGTTCCGCGTGCAGGACGATGGCATCGGCTTCCGCTACGAGGTGCCCGATCAGGCGAACATGCACGGCGCCAACATTGCAGACGAGCTGACCGAATTCAGCTTCGCCGAGGATGCCACCGCCTGGTGGAAGGTCGCGTTCCAGTGGAATCGCGAGGAATATCTCTACCAGCGCACACCCCTGTCCGCGGTCGGCACCGCCGCCACCCCGATCACGCTGAAGCTGGCCGGCGGCACGCATGTCGCGCTGCACGAGGCCGCCCTCGTCGACTATGCCTCCACCGCGGTGATGAAGACCGAAGGCAACACGCTGCGCACCGTCCTCACCCCCGGCTCGGGCGGACCGAAGGTGGTCAAGACGGGAAGCTGGACGACGCCGTGGCGTACCCTGCTGATCGCCGACGACGCCCCCGGCCTTTATATGAGCCACCTCATGCTCAACCTGAACGAGCCCAACAAGCTGGGTGACGTGTCCTGGGTGAAGCCGGGCAAGTTCGTCGGCGTGTGGTGGAACATGATCAAGGGCGACTGGACGTGGGCGCGCGGCCCCCGCCACGGCGCCACCACCGCCAACGTGAAGAAATATATCGACTTTGCCGGCGCCAACAACATCCAAGGCGTACTGGTGGAGGGCTGGAACGTCGGCTGGGACGGCGACTGGGCCGGCAATGGCAGTGCGATGCAGTTCGCCACCCCGACCGCCGACTTCGATGCCGACTATCTCGCGAAATACGCGAAGTCGAAGAAGGTCTCGCTGATCGGCCATCACGAAACCGGGGGTGCCGCCAGCCATTACGAGAGCCAGTTCGACCAGGCGTTCAAATTCGCCGCCGATCACGGCGAGCATGTGGTGAAGACCGGCTATGTCGCCGATGCCGGCCAGATCGAGCGCGCCAACCCGGACGGCTCCATCGCGCGCGAATGGCATGAGGGCCAGTGGATGGTGAACCATCACCTGCGCGTCGTGCAGGCCGCCGCCAAATACCGCGTCGGCATCGACGCGCACGAACCCGTCAAGGACACGGGGCTGCGCCGTACCTACCCGAACTGGCTCGCGCGCGAGGGGTCACGCGGCATGGAATATAACGCATGGCCCGGCAAGAACCCGCCCGAACATGAAGCGAACCTCGCCTTCACCCGCATGCTGGAGGGGCCAATGGACTTCACCCCCGGCGTGCTCAGCCTGACCGGTTCGGACAACAGCCCGATCCAGTCGACCATCGCCAAGCAGCTTGCGCTCTACGTCGTCCTCTATTCGCCGGTGCAGATGGCCGCCGACACGCCGGAGAACTACGCGAAATACCCCGACGCCTTCCGCTTCATCCGCGACGTGCCCACCGATTGGCAGGACACCCGCGTGCTGAACGGCGAGGTCGGCGACTTCGTCACCTTCGCGCGGGCCGATCGCAACAGCCGCGACTGGTATCTGGGCAGCATCACCGACGAAAACCCGCGCAACGTGACGGTCACGCTCGACTTCCTCGAACCCGGCCGCACCTACACCGCGCAAATCTACAAGGACGGCCCCGGCGCCACCTACGCCACCGAAGCCCGCCACGCGATCGCCTTCGAGACAAAGCGCGTGAAGAAGGGCGACACGATCATCCTGTCGCTCGCCCCCGGCGGCGGCCAGGCCATCCGCTTCAAGGCAGGCCGCTGATACAAACAAGAGGCCCCTCCCCTTCGGGATCGACAGGTGAACAGCACCGGGTGCCGTTCATCTGTCGCTGGATTGGGGTGGGGTGCTTCCACAAACGCGCTGCTGACAAGGAGATACCTGGCCGGCCCGACCGGGTCGCAGACTCATAAATGTGAAATGTCCAAAGCCGCCCAGATGTAGACCTCACTCCCCTAAGACGCATGTCCCAGAAGCCGACATTGTGCTCTTGGCGAGATTGCAAAGTTGTGGATTAGCCGGGTGTGTCAGGTTCGCCCTTTCGCCGAGGCACGCTTCGTAGTCCGTAATGCCTACGTCGAACTTCTCGTGTTCTCCTGGCGGTTCGCGCAGGTGCTTACAAGCCTGGCGAGCCGACTTGATTGCTGCAGGCTCTCTCGCTTCTGAGGCATTGCGGGCTGCGGCTGCTTGCTCACCTGAACCTGACGAGCAAGCAGCCAGCACGATGGGTAAGCAAAGGAGCATGGGGAGGCGCATGGCGAGAGGCTCTGCGCGAACGGCTGCTTTTGCAATATGCCGCTGATAGTCGCCTGACCACTTCCCACCCAATCTCAGACATTCAGGCGGGTTACCGACAGCGGTCGTTTGTGAGTTCACGACCTAGGACCGGATGACATCGGCTTGATCCATCCCTTGCCCTCGGTTTCGATCAATCGCCGAATAGCGGCAAAGACGCGTACCGAGACGCCGTATCGATCCATTCCCCCCGTTCGTCTCGAATAGTCGTCGAATAGCGGCAAAGCCGCGTATCGAGACGATCTATCGAGAGACACATCGCCGCGCGTATCAGCGTATCAGAATGAAGCCGTCCCGCTCTAACGCCGCGCGAACCAGATCACATGCGTCGGCCCCTTGCCGTTGTCGCGCGCCTTCACCCGCACCTCATCGACCGCGAACCCCGCCTGCCCCAGCCGCCGCGTGAACGCTGCATCCGCACCCGCAGACCAGATCGCCAGCACCCCGCCGGGGCGCAGGGCACGGCGGGCCTCGGCCAGTCCTTCCGGCGTGTAGATGCCGTCGTTCGCCGGCCGGGTCAGGCCGTCCGGCCCGTTATCCACGTCCAGCATGATCGCGTCATAACGCCCGACGCCGGCGCGGATGGCCTCGGCCACATCGCCCATTGCCAGCGTGACGCGGGGGTCGTCCAGGCATCCGTCGGTCATCGCCGCCATCGGCCCGCGCGCCCATTCGATGATGCCCGGCACCAGCTCGGCTACCGTCACCCGCGCGTGCCCGCCCAGCAGCCCCAGTACCGCGCGCAGCGTGAACCCCATGCCGTACCCACCGATCAGCAGGTGCGGCGCCGGGTGTCCGCGCAACCGCTCGCACGTCATGGTGCCGAGTGCGACCTCGGACCCGCTCATGCGCGTGCTCATCAGTTCGTTGCGTTCGAGCACGATCATGAAGTCGCCGCCCCGGCGGAACAGCCTGAGCGGCGGTCCCCCGGGCACCTCGGCAACGCCGATCAGCTCGCGGGGGGTCATCCCCGCTGGCGTGCCTTGCGTGCGGCATAGCGCGCATCGCGCGCGGCTTTCAATTCGGCCGGGGTGGGCAGGACGGGCGGCGGTGCGGGCCGGCGCGCGGCTGCGGCGCGCTCGGCGGCTTCCGCGGCCTCGGCGGCGGCTTTGGCGCGAAGCTCTTCCTTTGCCGCCTTTTTCTGCTCGATCTCGGCCTGTCGCGCGGCCCGTCGCTCGGCCGCTGCCGCCTCCTTCGCCTCGGCCGCTGCCAGGCGCTCTGCCACGACCGCCGCATCGACCACGGGCTTGTTGCGCATCTTCTCCAACGCGCGCTGCTTTGCTTCACGCGCCGCTGCGGCGCGATCCTGGAAGCTCGGAACTTTGAATCCTGTCATGCCGGCGCCTGTTAGCACAAAGTTGGCGGCGGGAAAGATCAGAGATTCATGGCACCGCTCAATCGACCGGCCCGATGCTCAATCCCTGCCGGTAGTTCATCGTCACCACGACGTTGGTGGTGCCGGCATGGACCGGGAGGACCACCTTGTCGAAGCTCGGCTTCAGGTTGAGCAGCGACAGCTTGGGATCGCGTGAGAAGCCGCCACCGTCGTTCCAGTCGGATTTGCCGTTGCCGTTCGTGTCATGGCGCACGGCGATCGCATATTGTCCGGGGCGAGGCGCGGCGATGCACATCGTGATCTCCGACCGATTCGCCTTCGCCTCGACACGGCTTAACCACGTACCTTTCTTCAGGAATCCGGGGCCGTCGTACAATTGGATGCGCACCATCCCCGTCGCCCCCTTCAGCCCTCGCACCGTCACCATGACCCGCTGCCCAGTCCCCGCCTCGCATGCCCCACCCTGCGTCGGATTGCTGCCCTGAACGCTCGCCGCTGCGGCAGCACTCGAAAGCACCAGCATCATCATCGTGTTCAGCATCGGGTCCCTTCGCGCTTACCGGCGACACCATATGGTGACCTGCCTCATCTGCCGCTCGGCAGACGCACGCAATCACCGCCATGGCACCTGCGCCCTTTGCATCCTCAACATGAACGCGCGCTGTCGCCTTACCTCACCGGCAGTCTTTCCCCACGTCACGATGCCCCGACAACAGCAAGGCATTGCACCGCTCCATCACACCGCCGGGCAACGTCACCGTAAAGTTTTGTCCCATGCGCGTCGGAGCGCCTGGATAATAATCTGTGCTGACAGCCTGCGCACCGCTGGCAATCGCGGCTCGAGCCTTGCGATAGTCGCCCGCCCGCGCTTCGAACGTGTTGGCATCCGTGCGGGTGCGGACGATCATGCCGTCCTTCACCAAACGCCGGATCAACGCGCCGTCCACCAGCGGATCCTGGACGATCGCTACCGCAGCATCGGGATCTCCCACGTCGTACCAGCCAAAGATGGGCCGCCCGGCCAGTGAAGGATGGCCGGCGCGGTACAGTTCGCCCACCGCGGGCCGGACGTCGAGGAGAAAGAACAACTGGCCCCGCGCGGCAGAAAGTGTGGGCCATCCGCGGGTGCGTATTGCGTGGCGTAAGCTTGGTGCGTGGGCGCGTATGGTGTCGGGGGTGATCAGGCGGTCGCGGGGCAGGACGGCGAGGAGTTCGCGGTCGAGGGCGTCGAGCAAGGGGGCGGTCAGCGGGAGGGGGTCGGTGATGCCCGGGCGGCCGGAGGGCTGGTCGGCGGCGTTGATCGTGACCATGATCGGCAGGTGATCGGGGTGGGCGCGCGACCAGGCGTCGATTTCCGCCAGGCAGCGGCGAAAGGTGACGCAGCCGGACAGGTAATCGATGTCGGGGATGTGGAACACCTTGAACCCCGGTTGCAGCATCGCCGCCCGGTCAAAGCCCGTCTTCTCCCCCGCCGCCTTTGCCAGCGCCTCGCCCCTGGGATCGGCATAGCGGCCGCCATCCGGGTCGGCGAAGATGTCCAGTTCCAGTTGGCGAACCCCGCGGTCGAGCTGTTCGGTGATCGACAGGTGATCGTAATCCAGCCCGTCCGCCAGCTTCGGCTCGCGCCGCCGCAACTCCTCCATCACCGCGGCGGGAATGCGTCGTTTGAAGCTGTTGTGCGAGCCGACGACCTGGATGTCGTTCATCCGCGCGGGCGGCTCGCCCGCCGCCACCGCTCCCAGTGCGCAAAGGGCAAGAAGTGCGCGCTTCATCATCAGAATGCCGCCCGCGCGCCAAACAGGATCGTGCGGCCATAATAGTTGATCTCGCCAAAGCGCAGCCGGTCGTCGTTGTAGCTGTTCTGCCGCGCGCCGGCGAGATTGATCCCTTCCAGGCTGAGCGTCACGGCGTCGGTGACGCGGATGGACAGGTTGCCGTCCAGCGATCCGAAGGGCGCAACATAGGTCGGCGCCTGTACCGTGCTGCCGGTCCCCGCCAGGTAGCGGTCGCGCCAGACATAGGAAAGCCGCGCCGACAAGGGCCCCTTGTCGTAGAAGCCGACCAGATTGAAGCTGTTCTTGGACAAGCCGATCAGCTGGTCGCGGATGGTACGCGAGCCGGCGGTGTAATCCGCCTTGACCGAGGTGTGCGTGTACGACCCCTGCACGCCGAAGCCGTCGAACGGCGCAGGCAGGAAGGTGAACACCTGGCTGTAGGCGACCTCGGCGCCGTAGACCTTGGCATTGCCGCCATTGACCTGGGTGGCGAGGCGGACGGTGCCCCGGCCCGGGATGTCGATGGTGAGGTTCTGTTGCGTGATATAGTCATCCATCGCCTTGTAGAAGATGGCGCCAGACAGGAGGCCGGAGGGGGCGAAGTACCATTCCAGCGAGCCGTCGAACTGGGTGGCGAGGAAGGGGACGAGTTCGGGGTTGCCGCCGCTGGCGGTGGGGGCGTCGGTCGACACAGTGATGCGCGGGGCGCTGTCGGTGACGTTGGGGCGGGTGAGGACGCGGCTGGCGGCCAGGCGGCCGACCAGGGTGGCGGACAGGTCGGCACGCAGGTTGAAACTGGGCAGCACGTTGTTGAACGTCTTGGGGAAACTGGCCGGCGTCGCGGTGGTGCCGCTGGTCAGCGTACCTCTCGCCACCTGATCGGTATGGACGTAGCGCACGCCGACATTGCCGCTGATCATCCCCAGCTCGTAATCCGCGCGCAGATAGCCCGCCGCGATCTTTTCCGTCACCACGAAGGACGAACGGCGATCGCCCAGCGTCAGCGGTGCGTTCTCCACCGCCGGGGTGAAGAAGGCGTTCACGAACGCGCCCGTCACCGGCACCAGCCAGTTGCGCGGCACCGCGCCGCCGACATCCTTCAGGAAATCGTTGAACGGCATCTGTTCGAACGCGCCCGCGCCAAGCGACGTGAGCGGCGTGTTCGCCGCCGGATTGACGTTATAGTCGCGCCGGAAATAGTCGCGCTTGCGCCAGTGATATTCGGCACCCGCCGCCAGCTTCGCCAGCACGCCGCCCATGTCGCGCGCCACGTCGACCCGCGAATAGCTGTCCCAGTCCTTGCTGTCCTTGGGTGCGATGTTGAAGGGGTAGAGGGTGTAGTTGGCCGCAACCGTGGGATCGACCGGCGTGGTGAAGACGGGCAGCACCTTGTACCCGCCCGACGCGTCATAGGTCAGCGGCGCGTTGAACACCGCGCGGCTGCGCACCGTCCCGGTCCGGTAATCGGGATGGAAGCTGTGCGCGGCCGACCAGTTCACATTGGCCGACAGGTGCCAGCGATCCGGGTTCCAGGTCTGCTTCAGCCCGATCGTCAGCAGGTCGTGCCGGTTGAGGCTGTATTCGCGCGAGGCCATGAAGCGGACGCGGTTGATCGTCGCGCGGGTGATCGTGTCGCCGTCGCGCACGACCGATCCGGGCACCACCGACGTGCCGGGATCGTCGGGATAGATGTCGAGCCCGAACTCGTCATAGGCGACATCCAGCCGCGTCGCGATCACATCCAGCGTGGTCTCCAGCTCGGGCGTCGGGCGCCACTGGGCGGACACGATGCCGGACACGCGCTTGCGATCCTCGGTCTCCACCGTCGGGCGGGTACGGGTGGGCGAATAAAGACCGGTGGGTAGTCCGCCGGCGGCGGCAGCGGTGTAGCGATCGAGCAGCCAACCGAAATTCATGAAGCGGTCGTTGCGTACCGCCTTGCCCCAATATTGCGCGCCGGCAAGGATGCCGAAGCTGCCGTCCGCGCTCCTGGCACTGGTCAGGATCGTCGCGTTGGGCTTCACCTTCTCGGTCTGCGTCGTGTAGGTGCCGCGCAGGTTCAGCGTGGTCCCGTTGCCCACGTCGAGCGGGCGGAACGTCTTGACGTCGATATTGCCGCCCAGCGCGCCCTCGCTCATGTCGGCGGTGGGCGTCTTCACCACATCGATGCTGCTGGTGAATTCGGCCGGCAGCATTTCGAAGCGGAACTGGCGCCCGGCGGCGCCGCCATTTTCGATAAGGTCATTCAGGGCGACGGTGCGACCGTTCATCAGCGTATTCTGAAACTGCGGCCCGAGCCCCCGGACGCTGACATACAGCCCCTCGCCGCGCGGCCGCGTGATCGCGACGCCGGGTACGAGCTGCAACGCTTCCGCGACATTCTGGGTCGGGAATTTGCCGATATCGGTCGAGCTGATCGAATCGACGCCGTAAGCCGCCCGGCGCTTGGTTTCCGCGGCCGCCGACAGGCTGCGGGCATAGGAGCCGTTGACGACGATATCCTCGCCGGTCGCATCGGCATCGTTCCCGCCCGTGCGTTCATCCTGCGCGGTCACAGACTGGGCGTGGGCCATGCCAGCCGTGCCGGTGACGAGGGCGAGCGAGACCGATGCCCGAAACAGGCTGCGAAGAGACACCATCGAGTAAATTCCCCTTTGGCGCCATTGGCTTGGCGCCCTTTGCCGGGCGGCTAACCGGTATGCGTGTCACCCAAAGGTCAGAGCCGCGACAGTTTCGTTACGGACGCGTTTCCGTCGCGGGAGCCGAGTGGCCGGGTCGCGCGTTTCCCCCGGCAACCATTGGCGGAGAAACACGTGCATTCGATAATCGGGCATTCGAAAATCGGACATTCGAAATTCGGGACCTCGGTAGCGCTGGCCCTGCTGCTCGCCGCCTGCAACACGCAGCCGGCGGAGCAGACGGCGGGATCGAATGCGAGCGAGGCGGCACAACCCGCACAGTGGAGCGACCGGACGAGCAAGCAATTGCGCGACGCCATCGCCGCCCGTGCCGATCACGGCCTGGATCACCTGCCCTTCGCCGCAAGCGGTTCGGACAATGCCGCCCTGACCAAGCAGGCATTGGACTTTGCCGGCGCGCTGGCGCGCGGCGCGACCGACCCGACCAAATTATACGAGGTCTATACCGTGCCCCGGCCCGATCCGGATCTGCGCGCCGGTCTGGCCGCGGCGCTGCGCGCCGACGACATCAGTGGCTGGCTGAACGGGCTGGCGCCCACCGACGCCAATTACAAGCGGCTGTCTGCGGCCTATCGCAAGCTGAGCCGCCAGCCGGACGGTCCGGCACCCGCCATCGCCGGCACCGGCGAGGCGATCGAGGCGAATGCGGTCGATCCGCGCATTCCGGCGATCGCCCGCGAACTGGTGGTGCTGGACTATCTGCCGGCCGAGGGTGCGCAAGGGGATCGCTATACCCCGGCGATGGTTGCGGCCGTGCGTACGATGCAGGCGGATTACGGGATGAAACCCGATGGCCTGATCGGCAACGAGGCGCTGGCCATTCTCAACATGTCCGACCTCGACCGCGCGCGCGCCATCGCGATCGCCATGGAGCGGGTGCGCTGGCTGGACCGCAATCCGCCCGCCACCCGGATCGACGTGAACCTGGCCGCGGCACGCCTGACCTATTGGCGCGACGGCAAGATCGTCGACAGCCGCAAGGTCGTCGTCGGCGAGCCGGATACCGAAACGCCGCAACTCGGCTCCCCCATCTTCCGCCTGGTGGCAAACCCGACCTGGACGGTGCCCCGTTCGATCCAGAAGAAGGAGCTGGCGAGCAAGGGCGCCGGTTATCTCCGCGCGAACAACATGGCCTGGAAGGATGGCTGGATCGTGCAGCAGCCGGGTCCGAAGAATTCGCTCGGACTGGTCAAGTTCGACATGCAGAACGAGCATGCGATCTATCTGCACGACACCCCGGCCAAGGCGATGTTCAATATGGTGCAGCGCCAGCGCAGCCATGGTTGCGTGCGGGTGGAGGATGCGCTCGGCTTCGCCGAGATGCTCGCCCGCGACGAGGGCGTGCTGGACGAGTGGCACAAGGCACGGGCGACGGGCAAGGAAACGTTCGTCAAGCTGCCGCGCCAGATCCCGGTCCGCATGCTCTACCACACCGTGCTGTTCGACGAGGCCGGCGAGCCGATCGTGCGCAACGATCCCTATGGCTGGGACGATCGCATCGGCTCCGCGCTCGGGTTCAAGGCGGGCAAGGCGCTGCGCGTCAAGTCGGACGCTGCCGATGTCGGGCCGTAAGCCTCGCCCCTGACGCCCCCGCCCCGGCCGCCATTTTCCTGCTGGCGGCCGGGCGATGCCACGCCTAGCCTTGGCGTTCCGGAACAAGGGGAACGCAGCGATGATGAGGTTGATGGTGGCAGGTGCGGCGATGATCGGCGTCGCCGCCACCGCGCAGGAAGCGCCGCGCGCGGCCAGGAAGCCCTATCAGGTCACGTCGCCCAACGGCGTGCGCGAGGACGATTATTACTGGCTGCGCGACGACAGCCGCAAAAATCCGGAGATGCTCGCCTATCTGAATGCGGAGAACAGCTATGCCGATGCGCGGCTGGCCTCGCTGAAGCCGCTGCAGGCCCGGCTGTACGAAGAGACGGTGTCGCACATCAAGCAGGACGACAGCAGCGTCCCCTACCGCGACAATGGCTGGTGGTATCAGACGCGCTTCGCCACGGGTGCCGATTATCCGGTGGTCGAACGGCGCCGCGCACCGGATGCCCCGGCCGAACTGATGTTCGACCAGCCGGCGATGGCCAGGGGCCACAGCTTCTTCGCCCTGTCCGAATGGCAGGTCAGCCCCGACAATAAACTGGTCGCATGGGCCGAGGATGTCGTCGGCCGGCGCCAATATGTGCTGAAGGTCAAGGATCTCGCCACCGGCCGCGTGCTGAGCGACACGATCACCAATGTGGAGCCCAACATCGTGTGGGCGGACGACAACCGCACCCTGCTCTACATCGCCAAGGACCCCGTCACGCTGCGCGGTTACCGGGTGATGGCGCATGTGCTGGGCACCCCGGTCAGCGCCGACCGCCTGCTCTACGAGGAGAAGGACGACACCTTCCAGATGGGCATCATGCGCACGATGGACGATCGATACGCGTGCATCACCGTGCAGAGCACGGTCAGCGACGAACAGCGTTGTGCCCCGGCGGGCGATCCGACGCGCTTCACCGTGCTGGCGCCGCGCGCGCGCGAGTTCCGCTACAGTGCCGATCATGCCGGTGGCCGCTGGGTGATCCGCACCAATCGTGCGGCCAAGAACTACAAGCTGGTCACCGTCGCCGATGCGCAGATCGCCGGGGGCGTCGCCGGGTGGCAGGACCTGACACGGCCAAGCGACAGCGTGTTCATCGAGGACTTCAAGCCCTTCGAAGGATTTGTCGCGATCAACCAGCGCGAGGGCGGCAACCGGATGATCCGCCTGCTGGACGCACAGGGGCGGTCGACCGCCGTCGAGGCGGACGAGCCCGCCTATCAGATGGCGCTGTCGGTCAACGAGGAGCCCGGCGCGCGCGTCGTGCGCTACAGCTACGGCTCGCTCAAGACGCCGACGACCACCTATGAGGTCGATGCGAAGACGGGCGCGCGCCGGGTGCTGAAGGTCGCGCCGGTGCCGGGCTATGATCCGGCGAACTATGTCACCGAACGGCTATGGGCGCCGGCGCGCGACGGGACGCGCATCCCCGTATCGGTGGTATACAAGAAGGGCGTGGCGCGCGACGGCACCGCCCCGCTGTTCCAATATTCCTATGGCAGCTACGGCATATCGATGGACCCGGCGGTGGATGCCGGGCGCATCGCCCTGCTCGATCGCGGCGTCGTCTACGCCCTCGCCCATATCCGCGGCGGGCAGGAAATGGGGCGCGGCTGGTATGATGACGGCCATCTGCTCAACAAGAAGAACAGCTTCACCGACTTCATTGACGTGACGCGTTATCTCATCGCGCAGAAATATGGCGCCAAGGACCGGGTCGCAGCGATGGGCGGCAGCGCCGGCGGGCTGCTGATGGGCGCGGTCGCCAACATGGCACCCGCCGATTACAAGGTGATCGTCGCACAGGTGCCGTTCGTCGACGTGGTGACGACGATGCTCGACGCGTCGATCCCGCTCACCACCTTCGAATATGACGAATGGGGCAATCCGGCGCAAAAGCCCTTCTACGACTATATGCTGAGCTATTCGCCCTACGACAATGTCGCGGCCAAGGCCTATCCGGCGATGTTCGTCGGCACCGGCCTGTGGGACAGCCAAGTGCAATATTACGAGCCGGCAAAATGGGTTGCCCGGCTGCGCGAGCGCAAGACCGACAGCAATCCGCTCCTCTTCCGCACCAACATGGAGGCGGGACATGGCGGCAAGTCGGGCCGGTTCGAACGCTATCGCCAGAACGCCGAGTGGCAGGCGTTCATGCTCGACCACCTCGGCGTCGCGCCGGGCGGGAAATAACGGGAAACGGGCGACCGCGCGAGGAGCCCCGCGCGGTCGCCGGTCCGGTTCAGCCGTTCAGCGCGTCCTTGACCGCCTTGGCCGGCACGAAGGTCAGCTTGCGCGCAGCGGCGATCTGGATGGTCTCGCCGGTGGCGGGGTTGCGGCCTTCGCGCGCCGGGCTGTCCTTGATCTTGAACTTGCCGAAGCCGGAAAGCGACACCTCGTCGCCCTTGGCGGCGGCGGCCACGATGGCGGCCATCAGATCGTCGACCGCCTTGCGGGCATCGGCCTTGGTCAGGCCGTGATTGGTCACAAGCGTTTCGGCGAGTTCGGCATTGTTCATGATGATCGTCTCCAATTGGGGCGCCGCCTTTAGCGGGCAAAATGCGGCTTGGCGACAGATGGCGGTCGCAGGTAGCGGAGAACCGGTGTCAGATCGGGCGGCAGGTCACGCCGGGGCGACGCCGTCGGCATCGACCAGATCGTCGCCGACCAGCGTGCCGACAAGCCGCACCCGCTTCTCCACCAGATCGACCGGCGTACGCGGCAGCGCCAGCAGATAGCGGCCACCGAGATCACGCCGCAGGTAGAAGCCGCCGCCATCGCGGATCAGCATGCCCGTTTCGTCGATCCGTGTTCCGATAACAGCCATGCCCCGCTTTATCCCAATCGCGGGCATCAGCAAAGCCACGTCCCAATCCTGTCGCATTCTGACAAAAACTCTTCGCAAAACACTTGCTTAGCTTGAGATTGTAATTAACTCGACCCAATCGAACTCCCACGATGCAAGGACTTGATATGGCGGACGACGTGTTCAACACGGTAGAATTGGCAACGGAACTGACGGTCGCCTGGCTTGGCAATTCCAACACGCGGGTTTCGGCGGAAGACGTGCCGGCCTTCTTGCGCACGATGCATGACACGGTGGCACAGCTTGCCAGCGGCACGGTGCAGGACACCGCGCAGCCGGACACGCAGGACTATACGCCCGCCGTTTCGGTGCGAAAGTCACTCGCGTCCAAGGATCACATCATCTCGATGATCGACGGCAAGCCGTACAAGACGCTGCGCCGCCACCTGAAGACCAACGGGCTGACGCCGGAAGCCTATCGCGAACGCTTCGGCCTGAAGCCGGATTATCCGATGGTTGCCGAGACCTATTCGGAAAGCCGCCGCGCCATGGCCCACAAGATCGGCCTTGGTCGCAAAGCCGGCGCCGCTCCTGCGCGCAAGCCGAAGAATGCCAGCGAGGCCAAGGCCGCGGCCCAGGCGCATCTGACCGGCGAATAAACCGCGTCGCGACGGTCGGGGGTCGGCAGCTGCCGAACCCCGCCACCGCCGGGCGGCGCAGTCATCCTGGCAGCAGCGACCGCGCCCCTTCGCTGGAGGCCGAATTCGTGTCGCGATCCTAGCCGACCGGTTGCGCCCTCAGCCCGCGTAGCGCAATCGCCTCGGCGCTTTGCAGGAGCGCGATGGATTCGCGGATCGCGCGTAAGGCGGCGGACGGATCCGCCCAGCATCCGTCACCACTGAAGATCGAACCGTCGAAATGGCTCAGCACATCCAGAGCCGTGTCGACCTTTTCCATCGCCAACTCATGATCTTCCGCCAAATCGGTGTGACAGTTGCTGCGGATCATCGTGAACACGCTCTTGATTTCGCTGGCTGCGCTGGTCCGCAAGCCATGATGTCCTGAGATCTTGCCAGGGTCCTGCCGAGCAATCCCCGGGTAGAATGCCTGGATCCGGTCCGGATGCCGCAACATTCAGGCGGCCGCCGACGTCGCAACAGCGGCCAAGGACCCCGTGTCGAGCGATCCGCAACGCGGCGCGAGAATGAGATCGATCGCAAGCTGCACGTGACATGCCGCCACATCGCTCGACTCCGCGTCGAGGATCGCCAACGCTTTGCGCAGATGCGCGACGGCGACGTCACGACTTGCCATTTCCCGAATACTCCTCCGTCCGACGATTGCCCCGAAATGGCAGTCGATAATCGGACTTTTAAAGCAAATCGGGGTGCCATTGAAGGCGACAACCGGGAAAAGTGAGATAATATCAACAGTTTACAGTTATCGATCGCGATGGCGGTAAACACGTCTTCGCAATATTGACATGGTAGCCGTCCGCCACCTCGTCACCATTGCGGCGGCGTTACGAACGCCTTCGCAATCTTTGCATGACAACCTGACCTAGTGGTGCATATATATCACATGTCAAGTAATATCGACAGCAATAGGATCAATGCTCAGGCGGAGGATAACGGCGTGGCGACGGGGTGGCGGCCGCAAGCCGGCTTCATCCACAGCGTCACCAGCCCCGACCAGCTGGAAGGCCTGAACGCGAGCGGCGGCATCGCGGTCAGCTTCGCGACTCAGGGTCGGAGCGTCCATCTGGCGTTCCAAGGGAGCCAGAGCGAAACCCTCAGCGTCTGGGAAACCCAGAGCCGGACCGGCTTCATCACCAGCCCGATGATGACGGCCGAACTCGTCACGATCCGGTTCGTCGAGGCCGGGGCCATGGTCCGGATCAACCAGAACGGCGCGGACGTGATCGTAAGCCCGGCACAGGCGCTGCTCACCTCGTTCGACGTGATGCGGCGCGAACAGGCCACGCCGGGTTTTTCCGCGATCAGCGCGACCGTCAGCCGCGGTGCCGTTCTCGACGCCTGCCGAGCGCTGTTCGGCGCCGAGACGACGATGCTGCCGCAGTTCGAAACAGTGGTCGATCTCGACACCACCGGGTTGCGCGCGGTGCGCTCCACGGTCACCGCCCTGCGCCAGCATCTGTCCACGGCGGCAGGCCCGATCGACCTGATGCTCCCCTTGTTGCAGGAGGTGCTGCTCTATCAACTCGCCGGAAGCTGGCCGATGATCGGCACCGGATCCTCATTGCACATTCCCACCGCGACCGGCCGTGCGGTCCGGCAGGCGATCGATCATATCGAAGCGCATCTGCGCGAGCGGATTGCCATCCGCGATCTGGCCGAAGCCGCCGGCATCAGCGTGCGTGCGCTGCAAATCGCCTTCAAGCAGCAAATGGGCTGCACGCCGATCAACTACATCATCGCACGGCGTCTCGACCGGGTGCATGCGCAACTTCGCCTGTCCGAAAGCGAGACGATCCGTCAGGTGGCGGCGAGCTGGGGGTTCGTTCACATGAGCGACTTCGCCAAACGGTATCGCGAGCGCTTCGGACATCTGCCGAGCAGCCGCCATGCCGGTGGCTGATCCTACCACCACGGATGCCGGGCAGGTATAGCCCTTCGGGCGACAACCCCGCCCATGACCAATGACGCCCAACGGCGATGGCCACCCACACAGTAGCACCGAAAACTCTTGCCAGTGATAGTGACAGCGCCGACACCGAGCGCCAGCGCCGTGGAAGGCAAAGGCGCTGATCCACAAGGATTGAGGCCGCAGCCACCACCCGGCCACGAACCGGTCGGGCCGAGCGGTGACGACACCGTGACCCATCGGGCGTCAGAAGCGCGCCCGTACCGATGCGAACAGGCTGCGCGGATCGGCGGGCGCGTGCAGCCGCTGGGCCCCGTCGAACCAGACATATTCATAATGGTCGTTGGTCAGGTTGCGAACCTGCGTCGACACCTCGATCGCCTTGGTCAGCCGATAGGCGATCTCGGCGGTGACCTGGAAATAGTCGCCATAGCGCCCCTGACTGTTTGCCGTGTTCAGTTCGTAGGCGGACTGACCATTGCCCCATAGCGAAGCGCGCCATGGGAGCGCAGCCGGCGCCCATTCGATGCCGGCGGTATAGACGTTGCGGGGAACGTGATCGATCTCGTTGCCGGCAGTCAGCGGCGCGGCGGGATCGGCGACGCGGATCACCGCCTTCTGGTGCGACCAGCTTGCCCAGGCGGAAAGGCCCGATACCGGCTGCACGCTTGCCTCCAGGTCAAAGCCGCGGCGGCGGGTTTCGCCCAGATTGTCGAACTCGCCCGACGGATCGTTCAGGCGCCGGCGCAGCTCGCCGCTGGCGGTCTGCTGCCACACCGCCGCGCGCGCGGTCAGCCAGCGGCCCTGCGCAAGCTTTATCCCGGCCTCGAAACCTTCGTTGATCGAGGCTTCGAGGTCGCGGACCCGCGGCGGCACGACGAACGTGCCCGAGCCGGCACCGATCTGAAAGGTGCGGCCGTAATTGCCATAGGCGGTGATGCCGGTGATCGGCGTCAGTGCAACCGACAGCTTGGGCTGGCTGATCGTGCCATAGTCGTTGAGCGGGTAGCTGACCCCGTTCAGCCGGTTGGTGAAGGTGCCGCCGACCCGGTCGATCCGCCACGCCGGCGTTACCGTCAGCCAGCGCAGCGGCGTCACGATCGCCTGCACATAGGCGCCGCCGACCGTCAGGTCGAAATCCTGGTCGCGCGTTGCCGCCACGATGGTGCGGCGGTCGGTGGTCCAGCGCAAACTCCGGTTGTGCTGCCACTGCACATCGCCGCCCGCCTCCGCCATCAGCCAGTCGGCGGCATGCCAATGCAGGCCGGTGACGACGCCATATTGCTGCTCATCGGTCAGCCGCTGCTGCTGCGCGACATCGGCGGAGAAGCGGACATAGCGATTGTCGTCGATGCTGTTGGCGTAGCCCACCGCGGTCAGCGACAGGCGGGCGGCAAGATCGGCATCGAGATGCAGGCTGTATTGCGACAAGCGGCGCGTGCCGCCATCGGTTTCCGACACCGCATAGGACCGGCACCGGTCGCGATACGCGTCGGCATCGATCAGATAGCCGGGCTCCTCCGCCTCCGCGCGGCTGTGGCGGACGATCGCGCCGAGCTTGGCCGGCCCAAGGTCGTAGAACCACTTGCCCGCGAAGTTCAGCCGGTCGAGATCGGCATGGTCCCGGTATCCGCCGGTCCGGCGATAGGCGAAGAGGTAGTTCTGGCTCAGCCGGCCGCTCTCGACCCCGGCCGAGAGCTGCGCGTCCCGGGTGCCGAATGCGCCGGCGATGCCACGCGCGTCGAGATAGGTGCCACCGGTACGCGTCCTGACGTTCGCGCTGCCGGCGATGGCGTGGAGGCCCCAGCGCGGGTCGGACGTGCCGCGCACCAGTTCGACCGAGGCGATGTCGAGCGGCGACACCATGTCGATGAAGTCCATCCGCCCGGCATTGTCGTTGGACGGCACACCATCGATCAGCAGCTTGACGGCGTTGATCTCGCCCTCGCCGTTGAAGCCGCGGATCGAGAAGCGGCCGGAGGTCGTACCCTGGTTGAAATCGGTCAGCACCACGCCCGGCAGCCGCGCGAACAGCTCCCACGCATTGTCGACATTCTGGCGCTGCGCCACGTCGCCGCCGAGCACGTCGACCGAGGTCAGCACGTGGGCGGTCGATCGTGCCATCGCGCTGGCGGTGACGACGATCTCGCCCCCACCGATCGCGACCTGCGTATCGGGCCGGGTGGTGGACGCCTCACGCTCCTGCGCGACGGCGGCCGTGGACAGCAGCAGGCAGGATGCCGCGCCTGTCAGACGATGAACTCGAAACATGCCATTCCCCACATTTCGGCCAGAGCGAACATGGCCGGAAGCCAGCGCCGCCTGCCCGTCGAAACGTCGCGAGCGCGCACCACGCGCGCGGGCCGGATCACATGAAAGCCAGCGGCCGCGTCCGGTCAGACCGGGCGGCCCACAGTCGTCAGTCGCGGGGGAGCGGAGGGCCGCGCAGAGGCGGCCGTAGACGGTGCGCGGATCGATGAACGCGCCGCGGCGCCGGGAGCAGCGCCATCGCCGCCACGACGGCAAGCGCGGCCACCAGCACGACCGGATCGACGGCGCCGAGCATCTGCGCCGACAGGCCCGCATAGGCGCATGGCATCTCGGACTTGCCATGCTCCTTCGATGGCCCTTGCTCGGGCGCCGTGTCATGCATCGCCGCCATGGCGTCGTCACCGGCCGGCATCGTCATCATCGGTGCCGCGCCCGGGCAGATGACGATGCCGAGGCCCCCGTGATCGTTCCCGATCATGTACCCGGTCGGCACCAGCAGCTTCAGCAGCAAGGCCGCCGCGCAGATCAGCACGGCAAGACGGCGTTGCGCCAGAAGATGCCGGACGGCGATCACGCTGGCGGGTTATCGTCGATGCCGGCCGGTGTCACTTGGGCATTTCCGCCCGCTCTGCCGCCGCCGCCGATACCCGCCCTGTTCAAAAGGCGAGGCCGGCGCGAACGAAGACCGATCGCCCGTTGAAACCGAAAGGCGATATCGCATTATAGGGCTGCGTGCCGGCATTGTCGGAACCGTTGGTGCCGGCGGCAACGCTGGCAACGGTGGAGGCGATGTTCTCGTCCGGATAGACGTCGAACAGGTTCTGCGCACCGGCGCTCAACCGGAGGGCGGGTGTCGCCTGCCAGCCCAGTTCGACGTCGGTCAGCACCTTGGCACCGAACCGCTGGATGATGTCGGAATTGGCCGTATTGCTCGCGGCCGGCACCTGTTGCACGTCATAGCCGGGCACCAGCGCCGCAACCTGGGCCGGTGTCCGGTTGAGCAGCGCCACCGTGGAAACCTTTCCATAGCGCGTGTTGGTGACGGACAGGGTGAACGGCCCGCGCGCATAGTTGAGGTCGAGGGTCACCTTGTCGCGGGGAAGGCTGTCCGAAAAGCGCAACTGCTGCGTCAGGTCGAACAACGGCGTCGTGATGCCCAGCGCGGCGATCGGCGCAGGCGTGCCCGCGATCCGATCGAAGCGGGTCTTGTTGTAATTGCCTGCCAGCGTGCCGGTGAACCGGCTGCCGTCGCCAAAGCGGTGCCGGTAATTCACCACCAGATCGATACCCTGCGTCTGGGTATCCACCGCATTGGTCAGGAAGGACAGCGCGGCAAAGCCGGACTGGCCGTTGGCGGCCAGGAAGTTGGTCAGCCGCGTATCCTGGAACGTCGACGAAATCGCGATCCGGTCGCGCACCTTGATCCGATACGCGTCCAGTGTTGCCGTAAACCCTTGGGTTTCGAACACCGCTCCGACCGACACGTTTCGGGATTTTTCGGGCTTGAGATCGGTCGCGCCTGCCAGTCGCGCCGCGGGATTGTCGACCGCTGCGACCCGCACGATCGCCTGCGTCCCGTTCAGGATCAGCGTGTTCGACGCGTTGTAGCCTGACTGCGCCAGGGCCGGCGCGCGAAAGCCGGTATTGTACGACCCGCGCAGTGCCAGCCCACCGAACAGTCCCAGGCGCCCGGCGACCTTGAAATTGGTCGTGTTGCCAAAGTCGGAGTATCGCTCGTGCCGGACCGCGCCGGAAAGAAGCAGGCGCTCGAAAACCTGCTTTTCGACCTCGGCATAGGCCGCAACGCTGTTGCGATCGATCGACGCGCGATCGTCGGGACCGTTGCTGGGTCCGGGCTGCGAGCCGATCGGCCCCGGCCGGCCGGCATTGGGGCCGTCCGGGATCAGCACGCCGCCGTTGCGATAGCCGTTGGGCGCACCGGAGAAGAGCCGATAATCCTCTTCGCGATACTCCGCCCCAAACGCGATCCGCAGCGGCTGGTCGTCACCCAGCGGAATTTCGCGGGTGAAGTCGAGGTTGCTGGTCCATTGATAGAAGTCGCTGCCGCCCCGATAAAAACGCGAGGGTGATGCGGCGCCAAGCGTCACGTTGACGCTGTCGACATAGCTGGTGCGGACGGTGCTGAGCCCATAGGCGGTCGAAAGGTCCCATGCAAATCCGGCCAGATCGTCGCCGCGCAGGCCAAGCGCCGTGGAGACATTTTCGAAGCGCGTGGCGAGGCCGGGGCTATAGCCGTCGGGATAGAGCGCGCGCACGGTTTCGTCCTGCCCGGCCCGGCGGAAAAGATACCGGATGTCGCCGTTCAGGCGGTTATACCCGCCAAAGCTGTACAGCTCGGCGCCACCACCCATCGGTGCCACGAGGTTGTAGAAGAGCTGGTAGTTGCGGCTCGGCTGATCGCCCTGCTGGAACACGTTGCGATCGAAATCCGCCTCACGCGGGTCGAGCGCACCGTTGCTGGGCGTGCGGCCGACGCCCGACCCGTAATTGGCCGATGGCGCAACCGGGCGGCCGGCAGCATTCAGTCCGAAATATTGCTGCCGGGTATCCGGCCGGGCACGGTTGGTCCCGCCCCGATCCTGATAGGCGGCGGTGAGACGAAAAACGCCCTCCTCGCCAAGCCGCACCCCGGTCGAGGCGGAAACCTCATAGGTATCGCCGTCCCCCTCTGTGGTCTGCACGTAGCTTGCCTGGGCATGGGTGCCGATGGAGCGGTCCAGGATCATGTTGATGACGCCCGAGATCGCGTCGGAGCCGTACTGGGCCGCCGCCCCGTCGCGCAACACCTCTATCCGCGACAGTGCCAGCGTCGGTATCGCATTGAAGTCGACCGCGACGTCGCCGCGGCCGATGCCGTTGCTCGAATTCAGATCCGCCGTCGTATGCCGACGCTTGCCGTTGACCAGCACCAGCAGTTCGCCCGCACCCAGCCCGCGCAGCGATGGCGGCTGGATGAAATCGCCGACGCCCGATGCAAGCGGCCGGGGCGCACTGAAACTCGGCACCTGGACCTTGAGCATCTGGATAAGGTCCACCCGGCCGCTCTGCTGCAGTTCCTCGCGGGAGATGGCATCCACGGGCGTCGAGGATTGGGTCGCGGTGCGACCGCCAAAACGGCTGCCCGTCACGATGATCTCGCCCCGTTCGGTGTCCGGCTCTTCCGGATCGGCGGCCTGACCGGCATCCTGTGCCGAAAGCGGTGACGAAAACGCGCAGGCAACGGACACTGCGATCGCGAACGATCTCATAGTTAACCCTTTTGTATGGTTATGTTATCACGTAACTCCGTAGGGCAGACAGTGGGTCGGGATCAAGGCAGGTGGCATGCACAATCGTCGGATATGCACCGGCGAGCCGCCGCAACGCCTGCAACCGAAGTGGACGTCAGCGGCGTCGTTTGCGCAACGCGTCATGACGTTGACCGCGACATCGTGAATCTGGAAGCTGCGCGTCACGGCGTCACGGCGTCACGACGCCACGGCACGGACCACCGAGACCGCCTATCGCAATCTGCTCAGCGCCTGAGCGATGGGCGTGCTGATCGTCCCGCGGTTGATGACGCGGACCACCGCACGCCTCAGCGAAGAAAGTTGCTGGTCGCACTCTTGCGCATCTTCACCCACGGTATGCCTGCCTGCACTAGCGGATGGTTGCCAACGGCTGCTCGGACCATCACTTCGTTTGATCACAATGTCGTTTTGGCGCCAGATCCGTCGTCGTGGCCAGCCTCGTCCCGCCCAACCGCCGTACCGACCTCGTTGCGGCCATATTTATCGGGCGGACCGTTGCCATGATCGGCAGCGCACCACGCGCGACCCGGCCGATCAACTGGCAAGGTCTTTATGAAATCGGGCCAACATGGGCATGGTGACGATCGCACGCAGCCCCGCGATCCGCTGCGTGCTCCAGCCCTCCGCCTCCAGCCTGCGCTCTTCGGCCGGCAGGAAGGACATGTGACCGCCCGGATGCTTCAGCCGTTCGACATAGTCGACGAAGGCCAGACTGGTGGTCGAATGGTTCTAGACATCGTACGGCATCGACTGTTGCAAGGTGCAGACCTTCCGGCCTTCACAATCACCTAGAACGCCTGCCCGATTGTTTCGGTACTCGGCCTGCTCCGCCTGTAGAGCATCTCCAGCACCTTCGGCGTCACCGCCGTGAGCGCCGCCCCCATGTTGCGCGCTGCCTTCCGGTCGGTGGTCCGCAGCGACAGCCGGACATCTAGGGTGCCATTATCCAATAAACGGTGAATTCGGCGCCACCAGAAAATGTGCCCGCGCCGGTAAACGTGTTGAAGACAGTCCAAAACCGCGGCCTTCCCGGCCAGCGCATTGGCACAATCCGATGCACAATTGTGCAGGTGCCAACGGCCGACCCTGATAGTCAGCCAGTATCTTTAAACACTTAGCAGCCAATTGGCTGGGATTTCAGGCAGATGGCTGGGGCGGCAGGATTCGAACCTGCGTATGACGGTACCAAAAACCGTTGCCTTACCGCTTGGCGACGCCCCAGTGGAGTGGCGCGCCTTAAAGGGCGGCGCGCCACTTGAAAAGCCTCAATCTAGGCGGCGGAGCCACTGATGCGGGTCGGCCGCATGGCCGCGCTGGATCGCGACCAGTTGCTCGCGCAATTTGGTGGTGAGCTGGCCCGGGCCACCCGATCCGATGGTGAAGCGCCCGGCCGGCTCAGCCACGCTGCCGATCGGCGTGACCACCGCCGCCGTGCCACATGCGAACGCTTCGACCAGACGACCGCTCTGCGCATCGGCGCGCCACTGATCGAGCGAATAAGGCTCCTCGCGCACCGTCAGCCCGGCATCGCGGGCCAGCGTCAGCACCGAATCGCGCGTGATGCCGGGCAGGATCGTCCCGCTCAGCGGTGGCGTCGCCAGCGAGCCGTCGTCGAGGACGAAGAAGACGTTCATGCCGCCCAGTTCCTCGACCCATTTGCGCTCGGCCGCGTCCAAGAACACGACCTGGTCGCACCCTTGCGCGATCGCCTCCTTCTGCGCGAGCAGGCTGGCCGCATAATTGCCGCCGCACTTGGCCGCGCCGGTGCCGCCGGGGGCTGCGCGGGTATAGCCCTGGCTGACCCAGATCGACACCGCCGGCGCGCCGCCCTTGAAATAGGCACCGACCGATGAGGCGATCACCATGTAGAGATATTCGGACGAGGGCTTCACCCCCAGAAACACCTCGCTGGCGATCATGAACGGCCGCAGATAGAGCGACCCGCCCTCCATCGTCGGGATCCAGTCGCGATCGGCCTGCACCAGCCGTTCGATCGATTCCAGGAACAGCGCTTCGGGCAATTCGGGCATCGCCATGCGCCGCGCGGAATCGTTGAACCGGCGCGCGTTCATCTCCGGCCGGAACAGGCCGATACCGCCATCCTCCAGCGAATATGCCTTCATCCCTTCGAAGATTTCCTGCGCATAATGCAGGACCGCGGCGGCCGGATCGAGGGTGAGCGGCTTGCGCGCGGTGATCTGCGCGTCGTGCCAGCCCTGCGCATCGTCCCACCGGATCAGCGCCATGTGATCGGTGAAGACGCGCCCGAAACCGGGGTCGACCAGCCGCGCCGCACGCTCGCTCGCGTCGACCGGGGTCGCGCTGGGATCGAAGCGGAACGGGACGGTCGTCGGCGCGTGCATGGCGGTCCTCTCAAACAATCAGGTTGCGGACGCGTAGGACCGATGGCTAAACCGGTCAACATGACTGCCTTGAACCAGTCCGCATCGGCACAATTTCTCCGCGAACCAGAGCTCCGCAAGGGCATGGAACTCATGTATTTCGGCAACAGCCATATCGTGCGATCGATCGATCGCGGGTTGGCGGCGCAAGGGCTGGGGCGTGCGCATCACCGCGCGCTCTACTTCATCGCGCGGCGGCCCGACATGACGGTCAGCGAATTGCTGTCGATACTGGCCATCACCAAACAGTCGCTGGGCCGCGTGCTCAACGAACTAACCGAACGAGGATTATTGGAGACGAGGCCCGGCGACCGGGACCGGCGCCAAAGGCTGCTGCGCCTGACGCCCGAGGGTTTGACGATGGAAAGCACGCTCTTCGAGGCGCTGCGCGAGAAGCTGTCCCTGGCCTATGCCCGCGCGGGGCAACAGGCGGTGACCGGCTTCTGGACGGTGCTGGAAGGACTGATCCCGGAGGAAGAGCGCACCCGCATCGAAAAATTGCGCCTGCTGGACAAACGTCCGGGTTGACCCCTGACCCCCCGCCGGTGGGGCACGACCGGCATCATCCCGCCCATATGCGGATACCCCTTCACCCCTCCGGCGCGCGGGCGAGCTTGGCGACAAGCCGCTCGCCGTCCGGCGCTTCGGCATACAAGGCGGCCGCCCGCCACGCATAGCGCGCCTCGAACCTGCGGCCGAGCGCCCAGTAGACATCGCCCAGATGCTCGGCGATCTCGGCATTGGCGGGTTCCTCCGCCGCCGCACGCTCCAGCAGCGGCACCGCCCGGCGCGACTGGCCGGCGACATGATAGGCCCAGCCGAGCGAGTCGGTGATGGACGGATTGTTCGGTGCGATCCGGCTCGCCGTCTCCAGCAGCTTCGTCGCACCCGCGACATCCTGCCCGCGCATCACCCGGGCATAGCCGAGATAGTTGAGCGCCAGCGGCTCGTCGGGCGCCAGCGCCACGGCCCGCGCCAGGGCCGGCTCCGCCTGCGCCCACTGCCCCGCCTGATCGAGCGCGCTGCCATATTGCATCCACGCCGCCCAGGGCACCGGCGGTTCCGCCGCCACGACGCGCGCATACCAGCCGGCCGCCTCGGCAAAGCGGCCATCCTCCGATAACAGGTCGGCGAAGACCTGCCAGTCGCGTGACGATGCATTGCGGGCCGTCGCGCGGGCCCGTGCGAGATCGAGTGCGACGCCGCCCTTGCCCATCGCATCCAGCAACCCGATGCGGCTGGCCGCGGCGGGTTCGACGAAGGGGCTCTTGCGCCCCACGGCGTCCAGCACCGCCAGCGCCTGCCCCTCGCTGCCGTCGCGCGACAAGGCGTCGGCCAGCACGAGCCGCGCGCGGTCATATCCCGGATCGGCGGACAGGCTGGCGCGGGCCAGCGCGATGGCGAGCGAACGCGGCCCCTGCCCCGCAATCTCGGCGCCCACGCGGGCGAGCAGCCGCGATACCCCGAAAGCCAGCGTCGGCTTCGCCCCGATGCCGCGGCGATGCGCGGTCAGCGTCGGATCGCTTCCCGCGATCAATGCCCGCGCCGCATCGCGACGATGGCGGTGGAACAGCAACTGTGCGGCGGCGATGCGGATATCGAGCGGCGACTGTGCCCCCTCGATGGCGATACGCGCGCCGCCGCCATCGTCACGCCCCGCCGCGATCGACAGCAGGACCTGCGTTTCCAGCGACAGGCGCCGTGCCACCACATCCTTGGTCGCGGTCAGGATCGGGTTCGGGTCCTCGCCCCGCGCAAACGCCGCCCAGCCATGCAGCGAGGGCGCCAGGATGGCGAGCCCGCCGCGCTCCAGCCGGGTTGCCGCGGCATCGAGCGCGGCCGGGTCGTTCCGCCGCGCGGCATCGGCGACCGCGATCAGCGCCACGTCCAGCGGCGCGACATCGGCCTTCTGCAACACCGCCGCGGCCCGGCGGACCAGCGCATCGTCGCCCGCGGCCAGCGCTTCGCGATAGGCCCGCACCGCGATCACCGGATCGTCGGGCCGACCCGCCAGCACCTCGCCGAAGCGCGCCGCCGCCGCATCGGGCCGCCCTTGCGCCGCGGCGATCCGCGCCGCCAGATAGGCGGACAGGTCGTCCCTGCCCCCATCCGCCGAGGCCAAGGCGGCGGATGGGCAAAACGCCAGGACGATCCCGATGATGCGGCTACATGTTCGGATAGTTCGGGCCTCCACCGCCTTCGGGCACGACCCAGTTGATGTTCTGGGTCGGGTCCTTGATGTCACAGGTCTTGCAGTGGACGCAATTCTGCGCGTTGATCACGAACTTCGGATCACCCTCCTCGACGCCCACCACTTCATAGACGCCGGCCGGGCAATATCGTTGCGCGGGCTCGTCATAGAGCGGCAGGTTATGTTCGATCGGCACCGACGCATCCTTCAGCGTCAGGTGCACCGGCTGGTCCTCCTCGTGATTGGTGTTCGACAGGAACACCGAGGACAGCCGGTCGAAGGTCAGCACGCCGTCCGGCTTGGGATAGACCGGCGGCTTCACCTGATCCTTGCGCCACAGCGTTTCGTGATCGCGGTGCTGCTTCATCGTGAAGGGCATCTTCAGCTTGAAATATTCAAGCCACATGGTGACGCCCGCCAGCCCCGATCCCATGAAGTCGCCGAACCGTGCCACCAGCGGCTTGGTGTTGCGGACGATCGACAGCTCCTTCTTGACCCAGGACTGCTCGAACGCGTCAGGGTAGGCGGACAGTTCGTCGCCCTCACGCCCCGCCTGCACGGCCTCGAACGCAGCCTCGGCCGCCATCATGCCGGACTTCATCGCGGTGTGCGTGCCCTTGATCCGCGGCACGTTCAGGAAGCCGGCCGAGCAGCCGATCAGCGCGCCGCCGGGGAAGACCAGCTTCGGGATCGCCTGCAACCCGCCCTCGTTGATCGCCCGCGCACCATAGGACACGCGCTTGCCGCCCTTCAGCAACTCGGCAATCTCGGGATGCGTCTTCCACTTCTGCATTTCCTGGAAGGGCGACAGATAGGGGTTGGAATAGTTCAGCCAGGTGACGAAGCCGATCGACACCTGCCCGTTCGCCTGGTGATAGATCCAGCCGCCGCCATTGGCATCGTCGCCCAGCGGCCACCCTTGCGTATGCACCACCTTGCCCAGTTCGTGCTTGGCGGGGTCAATGTCCCATAATTCCTTGATGCCCAGGCCGTACACCTGCGGCTGGCTGTCGCGGTCGAGGTCGAACTGGCGGATGATCTCCTTGCTCAGATGCCCGCGCACCCCCTCGGCGAAGAAGGTATATTTCGCGTGCAGCTCCAGCCCCGGCTGCCAGTCCGCCTTGCGCGTGCCGTCGCGCGCCACGCCCATGTCGCCGGTGGCGACGCCCTTCACGCGACCATCGTCGTGGAACAGGATCTCGGCCGCGGCAAAGCCGGGGAAGATCTCGACGCCCAGTTCCTCGGCCTTGCCCGCCAGCCAGCGGCACAGATTGCCCAGGCTGCCGGTATAGGTGTTCTTGTTGTGCATGAAGGGCGGCGTCCACAGATGCGGCAGCACGCGCTTCTTCGTGGCGGACAGGATCCAGTGATGGTTCTGCGTCACCGGCACCTCGGCCATCGGGCAGCCATCCTCGCGCCAGTCGGGCAGCAGCTCATCGAGCGCGCGCGGATCGATCACCGCGCCCGACAGGATGTGCGCGCCGACCTCCGAGCCTTTTTCCAGCACGCAGATCGAAAGTTCGGTGCCACCCTCGGCGGCCAGCTGCTTCAGACGGATCGCGGCAGACAGGCCCGCCGGGCCCGCTCCCACGATCACGACGTCATACGGCATTGATTCGCGTTCGGTCATGCGCATCCTCCGGTGGCCGTAGCGTCACCTCTTCCGGGCGCGGGCCAACACCAATTTGTCCCTTTTGCCGATCCGACAGATTGACGTTTTCGTCAACCTTGAAGCATGGGTGAACCCAATATGGGGGCTTACCAGACCATCGATCCCGCACTTGCCGCCAGCGCGCTCGAATGGTGGCACGATGCCGGCGTGGACCTGATCGTCGGCGACGATCCGTTCGACTGGCTCGCCGCGCCGTCGGACGAGGCGTTCGCGCCCATGCCGGGCCTCGCCCCTGTCGCACTGCCCGTATCTTCCGCCGCCATCGCTCCGGCACCCGCCGCCCTGCCCGACACGCTGGAGGCATTCGCCACCTGGCGCATGGGGCCAGAGGCGCCGGAGCAGGGCTGGACCGGCATTTCGCTGGCCGCCAGCGGTCCGGCGGATGCGGCCGTGATGATATTGGTCGACTGTCCGGACCGCGACGACGGACAGGCGGGGCAATTGCTGTCCGGGGCGCCCGGGCGCCTGTTCGACCGGATGCTTGCCGCGATCGGCCTGTCGCGCGACACCGTGCACATCGCCGCGGTCTGCGCGCGCCGCCCCGCCGCCGGCCGCATGCCGCGCGAACTGGAAACCCGGCTGGGCGAGGTCTCCCGCCACCATGTCGGCTTGGTCGCGCCGAAAAGGCTGCTGCTGCTCGGCAATGCGGCGAGCCGTGCCATCCTTGGGACCGAAATGCGTCAGGCGCGCGGGATTTTGCACCGGCTTAACCATAGAACCGGCATCGAGGGGTCGACCGGCGAGCAGGATACCGGTGTGGTGGCAAGCTTCCACCCAAGGTTCCTGTTGGAAAAGCCGGTGGCGAAGGCGGAGACCTGGAGGGATTTGCAGTTGCTGATGAAGGATATCGGGGCATGACGCGCACGCTGGCGATCGCATGCGCATTGGCGGTCACCATGGCCGCGGCGGCGGCCACCGCCGAACCGGCCAATAGCGCAACCACCGCCAAGACCCCGCGCATCCCCACGCTGCTCGACGACGCGCAACAGGTCGGTTACCGCGCCATCTTCGGCGCGATCCGCGACGGCCGCTGGACCGATGCCCAGCTGCAGCTCGACGCGCTGAAGCCGGGTCCGCTCCACGCCATCGCCCGCGCCGAGCTCTACACCGTCAAGGGATCGCCGCGCGTCGACCTCGACAAGCTGCTCGCCGTCCTGAACGAAGCGCCCGAACTGCCCCAGGCCGAGCAGCTCGCCCGCCTCGCCAGGTCGCGCGGCGCCAGCGAACTTCCCCCGCTTCCTGAAACCCAGACGCTGATCTGGCGCGACGGCGCGCCTCGCCGCGCCCGTGCCAAGAGCGTGAAAAGCGACGAGATCGCCGCCACCCTCGCGGTACAGATGCAGCCTTATGTGAAGGCGGACCAGGGTGCACCGGCACAGGCGCTGCTCGAATCCACCAGCGGCCTCACGCCCGAAGCGCAGACCGAGTGGCAGCAGCGGGTCGCCTGGATGTATTTCCTCGGCGGTGACGACACCAATGCCCGCGCCATGGCGGCCAAGGCGGCGGTGGGCAGCGGCGAATGGGCGATCCAGGGCCGCTGGGCTGGCGCGCTGTCCGCCTGGCGCCAGGGCGACTGTGCCGCCGCCGAGAACGGGTTCGAGGGGGTTGCCGCCCGCGCCTCCGATGTCGATCTGCGCGCCGCCGCGCTCTACTGGGCATCGCGTGCCGACATGGTGTGCGGCCGCCCCGACAAGATCGAGGGCCGGCTGAAGGCCGCCGCGCAGTTCGGCGAAAGCTTCTATGGTCAACTCGCCCGACAGGCGCTCGGCCTGAAGACGCAGACCCAGCCCGGCGGGCAATTGGTCGCCACCGACTGGGCCGCGCTCGACCGCCGCCCCAATATCCGCGTCGCCGCCGCGCTGGCGGAAATCGGCGAGAGCGAGCTGGCCGATACCGTGATCCGCCAACAGGCGCGCATCGGTGCCCCCGCCGAGTTCCGCAGCCTCGTTCGCCTCGCGGAGTCGCTCGACCTGCCGGCGACCACCGTCTGGCTGGCGCATAACTGCCCGGCCGGTGTCACCGCCACCGCCGAGGCACGCTACCCCACCCCGAACTGGACGCCGGACAGCGGCTGGCGCGTCGACAAGGCGCTGGTCTATGCCCACACGCTTCAGGAATCGGGTTTCCGCAACAAGGTGGTGAGCCCCGCCGGCGCCTATGGCCTGATGCAGATCATGCCCGCCGCCGCGACCGACTTCGCGCGTGAACGCGGCGTCTCCATCGACAAGTCCGCACTAACCAAGCCGTCCACCAACATGGATGTCGGCCAGCGCCATCTGGAGCGGCTGCGCGACATGGCGGGCATCACCGGCGGCCTGCTGCCCAAGGTGATCGCGGCCTATAATGCCGGCCCCAAGCCGGTCGGGGAATGGAACAGCATCGTCCATGACGGCGGCGATCCGCTGCTCTACATCGAAAGCATCCCCTATTGGGAAACGCGCGGCTACGTCACCACGGTGCTGCGCAACTACTGGATGTACGAGGGGCAGGCGGGCAAGGTCAGGTCGCCCAGCCGCACCGCGCTGGCGCAGGGCATGTGGCCGCGCTTTCCCGGCCTGCCGGGCGCCGCGGCGGTCCGCATGAACGCGAAACCCAATCCGCGCGCCACCGCCGACGCCACCACCGCCATCGCGGTACAGGCGGCGGTCAGTCCGCAATCGACCACGGTGACGCGTGCCGATTGATCCCACCCGCACCTTCCGCCCGGTCCGCATCGCCGTCCTCACCGTCTCCGACACCCGCAGCCTGGCCGAGGACCGCTCCGGCGACACGCTGGTCGGCCTGCTGACCGGGGCGGGTCACGAACTCGCCGACCGCGCGATCATCCGCGACGAGGCGGAACAGATCATCGCGCGCCTGCACGCCTGGATCGACGATCACGAGGTCGATTGCATCCTGACCACCGGCGGCACCGGCGTCACCGGCCGCGACGTGACACCGGAGGCGGTGGAGCGCGTCGCCGACAAGATGATCCCCGGCTTCGGCGAACTCTTCCGCTGGCTCAGCTACCAGACGATCGGTACCTCCACGGTCCAGTCGCGCGCCTGCGCCTGCGTCACCCGCGGCACCTATATCTTTGCCCTGCCCGGCTCCACCGGCGCGGTGAAGGACGCCTGGAACGGCATCCTCAAGGATCAGCTCGACAGCCGCCACCGCCCCTGCAACTTCGTGGAACTGATGCCCCGCCTTCAGGAGCGTTGAGCCTTACCCGGCATCCGGCTGCATCGCGGCCAATTCATGCCCGTCCATGTCGCGGAAATGGAATCGCCGCCCGCCGGGAAAGGCGAAGATCGGCACGCTGATCGTGCCCCCCGCCCCAGCCACTGCGGCCAGTGCCGCCTCCAGGTCCGTCACCTCGATCACCGGTAGCGGCTGGCGCACCGCATCGCGGTCGGCGTCCAGCCCGATGTCAGTATCGCCCGACACCGTCGCCGCATAGCTCGGCCCGAAATCGCTGAAGTCCCAGCCGAACGCCTGCGCATAGAAACCCTTCGCCGCCTCCCGGTCGCGCACCGGCAGTTCCAGATAGTTCAACCGCGCCATCTCGTCGCCTCCCTTGTTCTTGCTATGTTCTGACACGCCCGATAGCATCGCGCAATGGCAAAGACTCGCCCCCAGCGCGGCGCCACGATGAACGCGGCCAGCACCCGCTTCAACCTGCCCGGCCACGAAGCCGATGGTGACTGGCTCGACGCGCGCGAGGCGATCGACGGCGAGGCCCCGCGGCTGCGCACCACGGTGACGGTCGAACGCCCCCGCACGATCATCGCCCGCAACGCCTCCCCCGACGTGCCCTTCGACCGCTCGATCAACCCGTATCGCGGCTGCGAACATGGCTGCATCTACTGCTTCGCCCGCCCCACCCACGCCTTTCACGACCTGTCCCCCGGACTCGACTTCGAAAGCCGCCTCTTCGCCAAACCCGACGCCGCCACCCTGCTCCGCACCGAACTCGCCCGGCCGACCTACACCCCCGCCCCCATGGCGCTCGGCACCAACACCGACCCCTATCAACCCATCGAGTCCGACTGGCGCATCACCCGCAGCGTTATTGAAATACTGGCGGAAACCCGCCATCCGCTGACCATCACCACCAAATCCGACCGCGTCGTCCGCGACCTCGATCTGCTCGGGCCCATGGCGGCTGACGGGCTGGCGGCGGTGTGCATGTCGATCACCTCGCTCGACCCGAAGATCGCCGGCACCATCGAGCCGCGCGCGCCGCATCCCGAACGCCGTCTCGCCGCGGTCCGCCGCCTCGCCGATGCCGGCGTGCCCGTCTATGTCTCGATCGCCCCCGTCATCCCGGCGATCACCGACCATGAAATGGAGCATCTGATCGAACGCGCCGCGCAGGCCGGCGCCCGCAACGCCTTCTTCATTCCCGTCCGCCTGCCCCATGAGGTCGCGCCGCTGTTCCGCGCCTGGCTCGACGCGCATTTCCCCGACCGCGCCGGCAAGGTGATGGCGACGATCCAGGCGATGCGCGACGGGCGCGACAATGATCCGGACTTCTTCAAACGCATGAAGGGCAGCGGCCCCTGGGCGGATCTGCTGCGCACCCGCTTCCACCTCGCCTGCCGCCGCCACGACCTCAACCGTGAGCGCATTACCTTACGCACCGATCTGTTCCGCAAGCTGGCCGGGGCGCAGGGCGAGTTGTTCTGACCTCAAAGGATCGCGCGGCCATCCCAGCCGTTGAACCTGCGAAGGAGACGAACGATGATCGACCCTGAACAGGACCCGCAGCAGGACGACACCCCCACCGAGCAGGAGTCGGGTGCCGGCTACGGCAACAACGCCGAAGAGCCCGAAGGCGAAAGCAAGTAATCCATACAATCCCTCTCCCCTCCGGGGAGAGGGAACCCACGGCGCAGCCGTGGGGAGGGTGAGGGGCAGACCAGCAGTGCTGCCTGGCCTTGTAGCGCTCGGCGCTAACCCACCAGCGCCAACCGCGCATCGGAGTTCTTCATCTCCACCCCCGTCACCCCCGGCAGGGTTTCGACATGCTCGGCCAGTTCCGCGTCCAGCAGGAAGTCGCGCCCGAGCATCACCATCGCCTCGCCCCCGTCGGGAAGCGTCAGCCGCGCGCGGACTTCCCCCTTGGCGCCGCGATGTTCGGACAGCAACGCGGCGAGCGGGCGGAACGCCGCTGCATCGCGGATCGCCACCTCCAGCACGAACCGCGCCTGCGACGCCAGATTCTCGAACGGCTGAATACGCTTGATGCTGACCCGCGGCGCTTCCTCGCCCGGCCGGCGGTCCAACTCCACGGTGACCAGCCCGCATCCGCCGACCCGTGCCGCGTCCTCCAGATCCTTGGCCACCGCATCGTCGAAACACGTCGCCAGGAACTGCCCCGTCGCATCGGATACCTGCGCCATCATATAGCGCTTGCCTCGCGCCGAGGTGCGCCACCGCGCATCCTCGATCAACAGCGCCATCGTCGCGCCCGCACGCGTCCCGTCGTCCGGGATCACCAGTTCGGACAGCGCGGTATAGCTGCGCGCGCCATGCATCCGCGCGATATGCGCGTGCCGGTCGACCGGATGCGCGGAGAAATAGAAGCCGAACGCCTCCTTCTCCTGCTCCATCTTTTCCGACAGGCTCCACCGCGCGTTCGCCGGCAGCTTGATCGCATCGCCCGCCTGCGGCCCGTCGCCGAACAGGCCGCCCTGCCCGCTCGTCCGCCCGGCATGGGTGCGTGCCGCGATCGCCAGGATCGTCTCGGCCACCGCATGCACCCCGGCGCGGTTCGCCTCCACCCCGTCGAACGCGCCCGCCGCCGCCAGCGTCTCCAACTGCCGCTTGTTGATCAGGCGCGGATCGACCCGGGTCGCCAGTGCATCCAGCGTGGTGAAGGCACCGCCTGCGACGCGCTCGGCGACCAGCTTCTCCATCGCGCCCTCGCCGACCGACTTCAGCGCGCCCAGCGCATAGCGGACGGCCAGTCCCTCGCCATGCACCTCGACATCGAACTCGGCCTGACTGGCATGAATGCACGGCGGCAGCATGGTCACGCCCATGCGGCGCGCATCGTCGACAAAGATCGCCAGCTTGTCGGTCAGCGCCATGTCGTAGCACATCGACGCGGCATAGAATTCGTGGGGATGATGCGCCTTCAGCCACGCCGTCTGGTAGGCGAGCAGCGCATAGGCGGCGGCATGGCTCTTGTTGAAGCCATATCCGGCGAACTTGTCGATCAAGTCGAACAGCTCGTTCGCCTTGGCCTTGGGAATACCGTTGGCGCTCAGGCATCCCTCGACAAAGGTCGCGCGCTGCGCGTCCATCTCCGCCTTGATCTTCTTGCCCATTGCGCGGCGCAGCAGGTCGGCGCCGCCCAGCGAATATCCCGCCAGGATCTGCGCGGCCTGCATCACCTGTTCCTGGTAGACGAAGATGCCGTAGGTCTCCGCCAGGATCGGCTCCAGCAGCGCATGCGGATAGACGATCTCTTCCGTGCCCTGCTTGCGGCGCCCGAACGAGGGGATGTTGTCCATCGGCCCCGGCCGGTAGAGCGAGACGAGCGCGATGATGTCGCCGAAATTAGTCGGCCGGACCGCGGACAGCGTCCGGCGCATGCCTTCCGATTCCAGCTGGAACACGCCCACCGTGTCGCCCTTCTGGAGCAGGCCGTAGGTCGCCTCGTCATCCCAGGGCAGTGCGGCAAGATCGATCTCGACCCCGCGCTTGTTCAGCAGTTTCACCGCCTTTTGCAGCACGGACAGCGTCTTCAGGCCGAGGAAGTCGAACTTCACCAGCCCGGCGCCCTCGACATATTTCATGTCGAACTGCGTCACCGGCATGTCGGATCGCGGATCGCGGTAGAGGGGCACCAGTTGCGCCAGCGGTCGGTCGCCGATCACCACGCCGGCGGCGTGTGTCGACGAATGGCGCGGCAGACCCTCCAGCTTCGTCGCCAGGTCCAGCAGGCGCCGGACCTGGTTGTCGTTGGCATATTCCCTGGCAAGCTCGGGCACGCCGTTCAGCGCCCGCTTCAGGTCCCAGGGGTCGGTCGGGTGGTTGGGCACCAGCTTGGCCAGCCGGTCGACCTGGCCATAGCTCATCTGCAGCACGCGGCCGGTGTCTTTCAGCACCGCGCGCGCCTTCAGCTTACCGAAGGTAATGATCTGCGCCACCTGATCGCGGCCGTACTTCTCCTGCACGTAGCGGATCACCTCGCCGCGCCGCGTTTCGCAGAAGTCGATGTCGAAGTCGGGCATCGACACGCGTTCCGGGTTCAGGAAGCGTTCGAACAGCAGGCCCAGCTTCAGCGGATCGAGGTCGGTGATCGTCAGCGCCCAGGCGACGACCGAGCCCGCGCCCGAACCACGCCCCGGGCCCACCGGAATGTCATGGTCCTTTGCCCATTTGATGAAGTCCGCAACGATCAGGAAATAGCCGGGAAAGCCCATCTGGATGATGATGTCGACCTCGAAGGTCAGGCGCTCGTGATACGCCTCGCGCCAGCCCGGCACCCCCTCGCCCTCCAGCTCGGCGATGCGGTCGAGCCGCGCCTCCAGCCCGGCGCGCGCGTCGCGACGCAACATCTCCGCCTCGCCGTCACGGTCGCCCGCCAGGCTGGGCAGGATGGGTTTCCGCCACGGCGCCATCACCGCGCAACGCTGCGCCACGATCAGCGTGTTGTCGATCGCCTCGGGCAGGTCCGCGAACAGCGCCTTCATCTGCGCCGCGGGCTTCAGCCATGCCTCCGGACAGCTACGCGGCCGGTCCTCGCTTTCCACATAGGTGGAATTAGCGATGCACAACATCGCGTCATGCGCATCGCCGAACGCGGAGTCGGTGAAGCAGCACGGGTTCGTCGCGACCAGCGGCAGGTTCCGGTCATAGGCCAGATCGATCAGCGCCTGCTCGGCCGCCATCTCGACCGGATCGTCGCGCCGGCACAGCTCCACGAACAGCCGGTCGCCGAACAGCGCCTGCAAACGGTCCGCATAGGTGCCCGCACGTGCCGGCTGATCCTCCGCGAACAGCCGCGCCAGTCCGCCCTCCCCGCCCGCGGTCAATGCCACCAGCCCGTCGCAATGCCGCGCCAGCGTCTCGAAGCAGACATGCGCCGGCAGCTCGATCGGCCGCTCCAGATGGGCCGCCGACACCAGCGCGCACAGATTGTCGTAGCCGCGTTCGTTCTGCGCATAGAGCGCGATCCAGTCCAGCACCGGCGGCACGCCCTCGGGCATGTCCGGCCGGGCAAGACCCAGCATCGTGCCGACCACCGGCTGCACGCCCGCCTTCTTGGCCGCGTCCGAAAACGCCATCGCGGCATACAGGCCGTTACGGTCGGTCAGTCCGGCGGCGGGAAACCCTTGCGTCTTCGCCTGCGCGGCGATCGCCTTGGGGTCCATCGCCCCGTCGAGCATCGTGAAGGAGGAAAAGATGCGGAGCGGGACATAGCCGGAATGCATCGCATCCCCATAGCCCGACCCGCATGATTCGACCAGCACGGAACCCTCGTCCGATCGACCCGTTGCGATCGTGAATCACAGGAAGAATGCCCGCATGACCGACGCCTCCCAGGATCCGCAAATGTCCATCGGCACCCCCAGGGTCGGGTCCGGCTGGGGCTGGATATTGGGCTATGGCATCCTGTCCGCGGCGATCGGCGTCGCCGCATTCGCCTGGCCTTTCTCGGCGACGCTCGCCGCGACGCTGGTGATCGGCGCCTGCTTCATCGCCGCCGGCATCGTCTCGATCGGCGCCGGCATCTTCGGCCAGGGGCATGAGGGGCGCGGCTATGCGATCGGCTTCGGCCTGTTGTCGCTGTTCATCGGCCTCATCATGGCGTTCGAACCGGCGACCGGCGCATTGTCGCTGACGCTGCTCGTCGCGGTCTGGCTGGGTCTGCGCGGCATATTGGAGATCGTCTGGGGCCGCCGCATGCGACGCGGGCGCGGCGCGATGTTTGCGCTCGGCGCACTTAATATCGTGCTTGCCCTGGTGGTGCTGGCGACGCTGCCGTGGAGCGCATTGACCCTGCCGGGCTATATCCTCGGCCTCAGCTTCCTGTTCGGCGGCATCACCGCCATCGTCTCGGCCCTGAACCACAAAAAGGGCGCAGACGCCTTCGCGCTCTGATCCATAAGCCCTCTCCCCTCGGGGGGAGAGGGCTGGCTTTACAACAGCCCCTCGATATCCGCCGCCAGCTCCTCCGGCTTCGTCGTCGGCGCATAGCGTCGCACCACGCGCCCCTCGCGGTCGACGAGGAACTTCGTGAAGTTCCACTTCACCGCCTTCGATCCCAACAATCCCGGCGCCTCGTCCTTCAACAGCACGAACAGCGGGTCCGCATCCGCCCCGTTCACGTCAATCTTGGCGAAGACCGGAAACGTCACGTCATAACTGGTCGAACAGAAGTTCGCGATCTCCGCCGCATCGCCCGGCTCCTGCGCGCCGAACTGGTTGCATGGGAAGCCCAGCACCGAGAATCCTCGCGCCCCATAGCGCCGGTGCAGCGCCTCCAGCCCCTCATATTGCGGCGTGAACCCGCATTTGGACGCGGTGTTGACGATCAGCAGCACCTGCCCCGCATGGTCCGACAGCGACACCATGCCACCGCCCGCTGCCGTCACGGACAGGTCGGTTACGCGCATTCCAGCATCCCCTCATGCAGCCGCACGACGCGGTCCATCTTCAATGCCAGCCGTTCGTTATGCGTGGCCACCAGCGCCGCCGAACCCTCGCCCCGCACCAGCCGCAGGAATTCGGCGAGCACCACCTGCGAGGTATGCTCGTCCAGATTGCCCGTCGGCTCGTCCGCCAGCACCAGCGCCGGCCGATTGGCCAGCGCTCGCGCCACCGCGACCCGCTGCTGCTCGCCCCCCGACAACTGGCTCGGTCGGTGCGTCAGCCGATGCCCCAGCCCCAGTGCGGTCAGCAACGCCGTCGCCCGCTCCTGCGCCGGCACCGTCTCCGCCCCATGCACCAGTTGCGGCAGCACGACATTCTCGATCGCGTTGAAGTCGGGCAACAAATGGTGGAATTGATAGACGAAGCCCAGCCGGTCACGCCGCGTGATCGTGCGGCCGTGCGCGTCCAGCTTCGCCACCTCTTCGCCGGCGATACGGATCGATCCGGAAAAGCCGCCTTCCAGCAGCCCCACCGCCTGCAACAGCGTCGATTTGCCCGATCCGGACGGCCCGAGCAGCGCGACGATCTCGCCCGGCGCGATCGACAGGTTCACGCCGCGCAGCACGTCAATCGTCTGCCCGCCCTGCGTGAAGCTGCGCGCCAGGTCGGTGGTCTGGAGAACGGGTTCATTCATAGCGCAGCACCTGTACGGGGTCCGTGCTCGCCGCCTTCCAGGCCGGGTAGAGCGTGGCGAGGAAGGAGAAGATCAGGGCCATCGCCGTGATCACCACCACCTCGACCGGATCGGTCTTGGACGGTAATTCGGTCAGGTAGCGGATCGACGGGTCCCACAGATTCTGACCGGTGACGAGCTGCACGATGTTCACCACCCCCTGCCGATAGAACAGGAAGATCGCACCCAGGATCAGGCCGGCGACCGTGCCCAGCGCGCCGATGGTGGTGCCCACCACCATGAAGATGCGCATCAGCCCGCCGCGCGTCGCGCCCATGGTGCGCAGGATCGCGATGTCGCGCGTCTTGGCGCGCACCAGCATGATCAGCGAGGACAGGATGTTGAACACCGCCACCAGGATGATGATCGACAGCACGGTGAACATCGCCACCCGCTCCACCGCCAGCGCCTCGAACAGTTGCGCGTTCATCGTCCGCCAGTCGGCGATCACCGCGCGCCCGCCCATCCTGTCGGCCAGCGGCGCCAATATCTCCCCGACCCGGTCGGCATTCACCGTCTGCAACTCGATCATGCCGACCGCGTCACCCATCAGCAGCAGGGTCTGCGCATCCTCGATCGGCATGATGACATACGCCTTGTCGTAATCGTACACCCCGATCTCGAAGATCGCGCCGACCTTGAAGCTCATGATGCGCGGCATCGTGCCGAACGGCGTGGTCTGCCCTTGCGGACTGATCAGCGAAATGTCCGACCCCACCGTCGCCCCCAGCGCCTCGGCCAGGCGGCTGCCGATCGCGATCCGATTGCTGCCCGGCGTGACGCTGGACAGGTTACCCATCACGATCTTGGACCCGATTGCACTGTTGCCGCGAATGTCGGCGACGCGCATGCCGCGCACCAGCACGGCCTCGACGCGGCCGTTATAGCTGGACATCAACGGCTGCTCGATCAGCGGCACCGCGCTGGTCACGCCCGGCGTCCGCTTCGCATCGCGCACGATGTCCTGCCAGTCGGGCAGGCGCCCGCCGATGCCCTGCACCACCGCATGGCCGTTCAGGCCGACGATCTTGTCGAACAGTTCGGCGCGGAACCCGTTCATCACGCTCATCACGATGACGAGCGCGGCGACGCCCAGCATCACCGCGACCAGGCTGATCGACGCGACCAGGAAGATAAAGGCTTCCCCCTTGCCCGGCAGCAGGTAGCGCCGGGCGATCATCCGTTCATAGCGAGAGAGGATCATGGGCGGGTCGATCGATCCTTGGAATGCATGATACAGGCTCTAGGCGGCACCTGCCGGGCTGGCAATGGCGCGCGATGTTGCGCGCAAGTCACAGCGCCCGGCCAATCGTGTAAGCTCGTCTTGATGACGCGTGACAAAGCCCGGTGGCTTACCTAGCAAGAACTCACTTGAGACACAGGCAACGGCCGTGGTTCGGGGAATGCTCTTCCGCCCGCCTTTCAAGGGGCTGGAGCGAGAGCGGGACAAGGGGGCTGACGAGCGATCGTCACGCAGGCGCCCGGATCGGCAACGGTCCGGGCGTTTGCTTTTTCGGCAACATGCCGTGCAGCAGAACCACGCGGAACCGCAATTGTTTCCGCCGGAATGCCGCCGAAGCCGACATGAGATACGGGGAGCTTCCAGACTGCCGTTCCCACCGCCGACTCCGGCGCCCTGGACGGGATTTTTACCTAGCGCAGCGAAGATGAACGGCAGGTGGCTGATTGATGTGGTTTATGATCTTGCGTGCGTGGCACGGAGGTCAGGAAACGACGAGCGATCCAGCGCCCTCTCCCCGGAAAGGGGAGAGGGGAAGGAGGATACTACCCCCGCAAACCCGCGGCCGCCCGCGCCTTTGCCTCAACATCCGCCATCGACCCGCCGGTTACCCAGCTTCCGCCGACGCACAGCACCGGCTTGAACGCCAGCCAGTCGGGCGCCGACGCCTCGGTGATCCCGCCGGTCGGGCAGAATCGCGCCTGATAGAAGGGTGCCGCCAGCGCCTTCAGCGCCTTCAACCCGCCGCTCGTCTCGGCCGGAAAGAACTTGAAATGGGTCAGCCCCAGGTCCAGCCCGCGCATGATGTCGCCTGCGGTGGCAATTCCAGGCAGATAGGCGATGCCGCTGTCGATCACCGCGCGGCCCAGCCGGTCGGTCAGGCCGGGCGACACGATGAACTCGGCCCCTGCGTCCGCAACGTCGCGCAACTGCTGCTCGTTCACGACCGTGCCGGCACCGACGATCGCGCCGGGCACCTTTTTCATCTCGGCCATCGCCTCCAGCGCCGCCGGCGTACGCAGCGTCACTTCCAGGACGCGCAGGCCGCCGGCGACCAGCGCCTCGGCCAGCGGTTTGGCGGTGGCGGCATCCTCGATCACCAGCACCGGGATGACGGCGCTGGTCTGCATGATGGTGGCGATATCGGTCATTGGATCGGTTCCCCGTGGATCGGAAATCAGGCGGTATGCTGCTGCGCGAACGCCGCGGCGGCGCCGAACAGTCCGGGCTGCGGATGGGTGATGAGCTTGACGGGCAGCTTCGCCATCATCGACTGGAAGCGGCCCTTGGCGACGAAGCGCTGGTCGAAGCCGGAGCGGATCAGCTTGCCCTTGATGCGGAAACCCAGTCCGCCGGCGATCACCACGCCCTTGGCGCCCTGCACCAGCGCGAAGTCGCCCGCCACTGCGCCCAGTGCGAGGCAGAAGCGGTCGAGCGCCGCCAGCGCGATCGAATCGGTGCCCTCCAGCGCCTCGGTCCAGATCGCCTTGTCGTCGCGGCTGGGCACGGCGCGCCCCTCCATCTCCGCCAGCGTCTCGTAGATCGCGACGATCCCGGGGCCAGAGCAGATGCGCTCGGCGGACACGCGGGTAAAGGTGCGACGCAGCCGGCGCAGGAAGGCATCCTCGATCCCGTCCAGCGGCGAATAATCCATGTGCCCGCCCTCGGTTTCCAGCACATGGTAATAGCCGCCCGTCTTGAACACCTGCGCCACGCCCAGCCCGGTGCCGGGGCCGCATACCGTGGTGATGCCGGTGGCGGGAAGCGGCTCGTCCGGTCCGCACAGGTGCAGGAAATGCTCGTCGGATACCTGCGCGACCGCATGGCCGACCGCACCGAAATCATTGATGACGGTATATATGTCGGCGCCCAGCCGCTCGGGGATCAGCGACGGGCGGATCACCCAGGGATTGTTGGTCAGGCGGATCACGTCGCCGGTGATCGGCGATGCGATGGCCAGCGCCGCCGCTCTCGGCAGCGCCCGGCCGACCTCGGCCTCGAATGCCTGCCACGCGGTCTGCAGCGAGGCATGTTCAGCCGTCTTCTGCGTGCTGACCTCGCCCAGTCTGACGACGCGGCCCCCTTCCACCTCGGCAATGGCGAAGCGGGCGTGGGTGCCTCCGATATCGACGGCTACGACTTCCATTGATCCTCTTCCCCTGCTCGCCACCGCACGCATGCCGCCCGCCACGACCGGGCGGCGGCCTGCATGCGGTTCTTCTCTTACAGCCCCGCGCCGGCCAGCACGGCGGACGCGCCCTTTTCCGCCTCGTCCGCCAGACCGCGGAACAGGCCGAACAATTCGCGACCCATGCCGTTCGCGGCGGGCGGTGCGTCGGCCAGCGGCCGTGCTTCCCATTCGGCGGGGTCGACCAGCGCGTCCAGCGTGCCGGCCACCGCATCCAGCCGGATGATGTCGCCGTCGCGGATACGGCCGATCGGTCCGCCGCCCAGCGCTTCCGGGCTCAGATGGATCGCGCACGGCACCTTGCCGCTCGCGCCCGACATGCGGCCATCGGTGACCAGCGCCACCCGGAACCCGCGATTCTGCAACACGCCCAGCGGCGGGGTCAGCTTGTGCAGCTCGGGCATGCCGTTGGCCCGGGGGCCCTGGAAGCGCATGACGACCACCACGTCCCGCTCCAGCTCGCCCGCCTTGAACGCCGCCAGCACGTCCGCCTGGTCGGTGAACACCCGCGCCGGCGCCTCGACCACCCAGCGCTCGCGCTCGACCGCCGACACCTTGATGCACGCCCGCCCGATATTGCCGGACAGGATACGCATCCCTCCATCTGCCGAAAACGGCGCCGCCGCCGTCCTCAGAATGCTCTCGTCCCCGCTCTCCCCCACCGGCTCCCAGGCCAGCGCGTCCGCCGCGTCCAGCACCGGCCGGTTCGCATAGGCCGACAGGTCCTCGCCCGCCACGGTCATGATATCGCCGTGGAGCAGCCCTGCGCCCAGCAGCTCGCGGATGACGAACGGCATGCCACCCGCCGCCTCGAACCCGTTCACGTCGGCCGAGCCGTTGGGATAGACCCGCGCGATCAGCGGCACGCTGGCCGACAACCGGTCGAAATCCTCCCAGTCGATCACGATCCCCGCCGCGCGCGCGATGGCGGGCAGGTGCAGCAGATGGTTGGTCGATCCGCCCGTCGCGAGCAGGCCGACCGCTGCGTTGACGATCGCCTTTTCATCGACGCAGTGACCCAGCGGGCGCCAGTTCTCGCCGCGATGCCCGATCCCCGCCAGCCGGTGCACGGCGGCGCGGGTCAGTTCCTGGCGCAGCTTGGTGCCCGGATTGACGAAGGCGGCGCCCGGCATGTGCAGGCCCATCACCTCCATCATCATCTGGTTGGTGTTGGCCGTGCCGTAAAAGGTGCAGGTGCCCTTGCCGTGATAGGCGGCGATCTCGGCGTCGAGCAGTTCCTCGCGCGTCGCCTTGCCTTCCGCATAGGCTTCGCGCACCGCCGCCTTCTGCTTGTTGGCCAGGCCCGTCGCCATCGGCCCGCCGGGGATCAGGATCATCGGCAGATGCCCGAAGCGCAGCGCACCCATCAGCAGGCCGGGCACGATCTTGTCGCAGATGCCGAGAAGGGCTGCCCCTTCGAACGTCCCGTGGCTCAGCGCCACCGCGGTCGCGAGTGCAATGGTGTCGCGACTGAACAGCGACAGCTCCATGCCGGCATAGCCCTGCGTCACGCCGTCGCACATCGCGGGCACGCCGCCCGCCACCTGCGCGGTCGCCCCCACCTCGCGTGCCCAGACCTTCATCAGTTCCGGGTAGCGGTAGTAGACGGCGTGCGCGGACAGCATGTCGTTATAGGCGGTGACGATGCCGATGTTCATGCCGCGATCGGCCTTCATCGCCTCGCGGTCTTCATCCGTCCCGGCATAGGCATGCGCCAGATTGGCACAGCCCAGATTCGGTCGCCGGATCGCCGTCGCCGCCTCGCGCGCGATCAGGTCCAGATAGGCCTGACGCCCCGGCCGCGACCGTTCGATGATGCGGTCGGTGACCGCGGAAACGGCAGCGTTCAGCGTCACTGTTCGCTCCAATGGATATCGACGGGCAATTCCACCTCGGCCAGCACCCGGCCGATCGGATAGGCGGACGACGCACCCTGCTTGATCGCGTCCTCCAGCACCTTCTTCTTCGCCTTGCCCGAAATCGCGATCATCAGCGCGCGCGCCGACGCGATGCCCGCGCGGCTCAGCGTCACGCGCGCGACCGGCGCCTCGGGCGGCAGCGGTTCGGGCATCACGCCCAGCGCGCGGCGCTCCTTGGGGCCGTTCAGCGCCTCGTCAAAATCAGGACCGGGGAAGATCGAGGCGGTATGCCCGTCGCCGCCCACGCCCAGCAGGCAGAGGTCCAGCGGCCAGTGCAGATCCTGGCACAGCGCGTCCGCCGACCGGCCCGCGGCCTTGTAGTCCTCGGTCGCCGCCGGCACGATCGGGATCACCCGCGCACCCTTGGGGATGAAGGTCTTGCCCAGCGCGGTGACGTTCGACAGCGGGTCGCCCAGCGGCACGATGCGCTCGTCGGTCGGCAGGATCGTCACCCGCTTCCAGTCCAGCTTGGCCTTGACCAGCTTTTCATAGATCGGCAGCGGCGTCTTGCCGCCGGCCAGCGCGATCACCGCCGCGCCGCGCGCATCGATCGCCGCCTCGATGATGAACTGGATATCGCCGGCAAGGGCATCGGCCATCTCGGCCGCGTCCTCATAATCCCACCATTCGATCTCGGTCATATATCCTGTCCTTGTGCATCCGCGATGGCCCGCTCGTGCGGCCAGCGGCGTATCAGTCGTCCTGCCACGTCACGCCGTCGCGCTCGGTCAGCGCGATCGCGGCGGATGGGCCCCAGCTTCCGCTGGCATAGCTTTTCGGCTTCATCGCATTGGCGTCCCAGCCGGCGCGGATCGAATCGATCCAGGCCCACTGCGCCTCCACCTCGTCGCGCCGCACGAACAGCGTCTGGTCGCCCTCGATCAGGTCGAGCAGCAGACGTTCATAGGCGATGCGGCGGCGCTTGCCCGCGAACTCGGCGTCCATCGACAGGTTCAGCGGCACCTCGCGCAGGCGGATGCCGTCGCGGTCCAGCCCCGGTTCCTTGGCCATCACCAGCAGCTGGATATATTCCTCCGGCTGTAACCGGATGATCAGCGTGTTGGGCTGGAGCAGCCCGCCGCGCCCCGCGAACATCGAATGCGGCACCGGCTTGAACTGGATCGCGATCTCGCTGCGCCGCGTCGCCATCCGCTTGCCGGTACGCAGGTAGAAGGGCACCCCCTGCCAGCGCCAATTGTCGACATGCGCCTTGATCGCGACAAAGGTCTCCGTCGAGGACGGCTTGCCCAGTTCCTCGGCATAGGATTTGACGATCTTGCCGCCCACCGCGCCGTCGCCATACTGGCCGGTGACGGTCACGTGCGGCACCTCCTGCGGCTCCATCAGGCGCAGCGAGCGAAAGACCTTGGCCTTTTCGTCGCGAACCGCGGTGCCGTCGAACCGCGCCGGCGGCTCCATCGCGATCAGCGCGAGCAGTTGCAGGATATGGTTCTGCACCATGTCGCGCAGCGCGCCCGCGCTTTCATAATAGCCTGCGCGTTCTTCCAGCCCAACCGTCTCGGCGATGGTGATCTGCACATTGTCGATGCCGTGCGCATTCCAGATCGGCTCGAAGAAGAAGTTGCCGAAGCGCAGCGCCAGGATGTTCTGGACCGTCTCCTTGCCCAGATAATGGTCGATGCGGAACGTGCGCTCCTCCGGAAAGGCGAAGGCGACCGCGTCGTTGATCTCCTTGGACGACGCAAGATCGTAGCCGAGCGGCTTTTCCAGACCGATCCGCACCGTGTTGCCGGCCAGCCCGACCGACTCCAGGCCCTTGATCGTCGATTCGAACAGGCTCGGCGCGGTCGACAGGTAGATGGCAAGGCCACCCGACACGTCGCCGACCTTTTCGGCCAGCGTCGGGAAGCCTTCCAGCGAGGATGCATCGAGCGCCTGATATTGCAACCGCTCCAGGAAGCCCTTGATCGCGCCCTCGTCCTTGCGGTCGGCGGGCAGGAACGTGTCCAGCGCGTGCGCGGCAAAGGCGCGGAAGCTGGCATCGTCATGATCGGAACGCGCGGTGCCCGTGATCGTCAACCCGTCGGGCAACAGCCCATCGGCGTGAAGGCCGTACAGCGACGGCAGCAGCATGCGCTGCGCCAGATCGCCGGTCGCACCGAACAGCAGAAGCTTGCCCACGGGGTTGCGCGTCATGGTGTCTCCTTACAGGACTAGCCCTGCGACCGGATCGAGCCCGGCCATGATATTGAGGTTCTGGACCGCTGCACCCCCGGCACCCTTGCCGAGATTGTCGAGCGTGGCGACCAGCCGCGCCTGTCCCGTGGCGCGATTGCCGCACAGGCGCAAGGTCATCCGGTCCGTTCCGGCATTTTCCTCGATGCCGATCGCGCCGATATCGCCGCTCGCCACCGATACCAGCGCGCTGTCGGCATAGGCCTTGGCCAGCGCATCCTCCACCGCGTCCCAGTCGGCGTGGAGGAACAACGGCACTTCGACCACCATGCCGCGATAGGTCGGCACCACGGCGGGCGCGAAGATCGGCGCGCGGGTCAGCCCGGCATGCGCCTGCATCTCCGGAATATGCTTGTGCGCCAGCCCCAGGCCATAGGGACGGAAGGCGGACGCGCCCGGTGCCTCATATTCGGCGATCATCGCCTTGCCGCCACCCGAATAGCCGGACGCGGCATAGACCGACAGCGCGGCATCGGCCGCCACCAGCCCGGCCCGCACCAGCGGCCGCACCAGCGCCAGGAACCCGGTGGGGTAGCAGCCCGGATTGGACACGAACCGCGCCCCGGCGATCTTCTCCGCCTGGTCCGGCTCCAGTTCGGCAAAGCCATAGGTCCAGTCCGGTGCCACCCGGTGCGCGGTGGAGGCATCCACCACCCGCGTCCGGTCGTTGGCGATCAGCGACACCGCCTCGCGCGCCGCATCGTCGGGCAGGCACAGGATCACGAAATCGGCATCGTTGAGCGCCTCGGCGCGCGCCGCCGCATCCTTGCGCCGTTCCTCGGGCAGCGTCACGACCGACAGATCGCTGCGCCCCGCCAGCCGTTCGCGGATCTCCAGCCCCGTGGTGCCGGCCGCACCATCGATGAAGACGGTCGCGCTCATGCCGCCTCGTCCAGCAGGTCGGCATCGACATAGCCCGCCAACCCCTGCTCGGCCGCCAGACCCCAGGCCAGGCCGCCGGTCACTTCCAGCACCTCGAAACGGGTGCCGGCATCCAGATCGGCCATCACTTCGCTTGTCCTCTCGCGTGCGACACGCAAGCACGTCGCCTGTCGCAGCGTGCGTAGCACCGGGGCGGCATAATGGGGGGCGAATACGTATTCGGCCAGGCGCACGTCCGCCAGGTCGCCGCGCACCGCATGGGTACGCGGGTCCAGGCGAACGGTCGGCCCGCTAAGCTGGAACGCCCTGCGGGACGGAGCCGTGCCGGGCTGGGGCGTCGCCTTCACCGATGAAATGCCCGAATTCTTCAAGAAAGTCCGCCCCTTCAGATGTGCGTGCGACGAAGATGTTGCGCTTGTCGCTGTCGTCGCGCTGGCGGCGCAGATAGCCGAGGGCGCCCAATCTGTTCAAGGCACGCGTCACCACCGGCTTCGACACGTTCAAACAGCGCGCCAGACCGCGCACCGTATGCGGGCCGGGTCGCAGGTACACCACCATCAACAGTGCCATCTGTCGATTGGTCAGGTCCGGTTCACCGGATCGCACATAGTCCACCAGCGCGGTCATCCATACCGCCAGCGACTGGGCTTCGACAGGTGCTGCCACGTTCGCGAATCCACTAGCTGTTCCGGGCATTTGCCGGGCGTTGTTTCGCTGTCATAACGCCGCTTGGCACGGCAGGTTTCCGTCGAATCGCTGCGTTTGCGTACCGTTTGTGACGCAAAGGTCCGGATCGGTCCGGCGCACGCCGGTTGATCCCCACCGACCCCTCGCCTATGTGCGTGCCGTTACACACAAGCTTTGCCCGGGAAATCCAGCCCTCCATGTTCGCCTTCCTGCTCGTCGTCCACGCTATCATCGCCGCGGCTCTCGTCACGGTGGTCCTCATGCAGCGGTCGGAGGGTGGCGGGCTCGGCATGGGCGGCAGTCCGTCCGGGCTGATGTCGGCACGCGGCGCGGCGGACTTCCTCACCCGCGCCACCGCGGTGCTGGCGACGCTGTTCGTCGGCTTCTCGATCGTGCTCGCGGTCTATGCGGCCACCCGCGCCGCGCCGCAGATCGATACCTCGCTGGCGCGCACGCCGCCCGCGACCCAGACGGCGCCCGCCACGGCCCCTGCCCCGGTTCCGGCCGACAATGCGGCAGCGCCCGTCCAGCCCGCGGACAACTCGGCCGTTCCGCTGGCGCGCTGACGCCGTTCGTTTTTCGTCACGATAACAGGCACGGCTCGCCCGCATTCCCATGCGGGCGTGCATCTTTGCTGTTGTCGTCTACCCCCCATCCAAGCTAGGCGGTTCCTCCCATGGCGCGGTATATTTTCATCACCGGCGGCGTGGTCTCGTCGCTCGGCAAGGGCCTCATGGCGGCCTCTCTTGCGGCTCTTCTTCAGGCACGCGGCTACCGCGTGCGCATCCGCAAGTTCGACCCTTATCTGAACGTCGATCCGGGCACGATGAGCCCGTATCAGCATGGCGAGGTGTACGTCACCGACGACGGGGCGGAGACCGATCTCGATCTCGGCCATTATGAACGCTTCACCGGCGTTGCCAGCCGTCAGTCGGACAACGTCACCTCGGGCCGGATCTACAAGACGATCATCGAGCGCGAGCGTCGCGGCGACTATCTGGGCGCCACCGTGCAGGTCATCCCGCACGTCACCGACGCGATCAAGGCGTTCGCCCAGGCCGATACGCTGGACGATGACGGCGAGGATCTGGATTTCGTGCTGTGCGAGATCGGCGGCACCGTCGGCGACATCGAATCGCTCCCCTTCATCGAGGCGATCCGCCAGCTGAAGAACGAGCTTGGCCGTGGCCGCTCGATCTCGATCCACGTCACCCTCGTCCCCTATATCGCCGCTGCCGGCGAGCTGAAGACGAAGCCGACCCAGCATTCGGTGCGCGAACTGGCCGCACTCGGCGTCGCGCCGGACGTGCTGGTCTGCCGCTGCGAAAAGCCGCTGCCGCCGTCGGAGCGCGCCAAGATCGCACTGTTCTGCAACGTGCCGTCCTCCGCGGTCATTCCCGCGCTCGACGCGGCCAGCATCTATGCGGTGCCGCTGCAATATCACGCCGAAGGGCTCGATTCGGAGGTGCTGCGCGCCTTCGGGATCGAACCCGGCGCCGCCCCCGATCTGGCCCGCTGGACCGAGATCGTCGACCGCCTCACCAATCCGGAGGGCGAAGTGACGATCGGCGTGGTCGGCAAATATGTCGGCCTGCAGGATGCCTACAAGTCGCTGAACGAAGCGCTCGTCCATGGCGGCATCGCCAACAAGGTGAAGGTCAACATCCGCTGGATCGACGCCGAGCTGTTCGAGGGCGATCACGGCGAGGTCGCCCAGCATCTGGAGCCGTGCCACGCCATCCTCGTCCCCGGCGCTTTTGGCGAGCGCGGTGCCGAGGGCAAGATCGCCGCGGTCCGCTTCGCGCGCGAGCGCAACGTGCCCTATTTCGGCATCTGCTTCGGCATGCAGATGGCCTGCGTCGAGGGTGCGCGCGACCTTGCCGGCATCGCGGATGCCTCCTCCACCGAGTTCGGCCCGACCGAACAGCCGGTCGTCGGCCTCATCACCGAATGGATGGGCCGCGCCGGGCTGGAGAAGCGCGAGGCGAGCGGCGACATGGGCGGCACGATGCGGCTCGGCGCCTATGATGCCAAGCTGGCCGGCAACAGCGTCGTCGCCTCCATCTACGGCAGCAACGACATTTCCGAGCGCCATCGTCACCGCTACGAAGTGAACACCGGCTACAAGGAAGCGCTGGAGAAGGGCGGCCTCGTCTTTTCCGGCATGTCGCCCGACGGCACGCTCCCCGAAATCGTCGAGCGGCCCGACCATCCCTGGTTCGTCGGCGTGCAGTTCCACCCGGAGCTGAAGTCCAAGCCGTTCGACCCCCACCCCCTGTTCGCCAGCTTCATCGGCGCCGCCCTGAAGCAAAGCCGGCTTGTGTGATTGTTAAGTAGCCCTCTCCCCTCCGGGGAGAGAGGGGGGACCCATCGCAAAGCGATGGGGGGTGAGAGGCCGCCCAAGCAGCGCAACGCCCAAAACAAACAAAGCGCCCGGACCTCTCGGCCCGGGCGCCCCGCGGCGCCGTATCAAAGGGAGTTCGACGTCGGCGCCGAGCTTGGGCTTATGCGGCCTGGGCTTCGCCCTGGTCCACATGCTCCACCGCGGCGAGCGGCTGACCCGTCTTGATCGCGATCGTCTTGGGCTTCATCGCCTCCGGCACCTCGCGCACGAGGTCGATGACGAGCAGCCCGTCGTTCAGGCGCGCATCCTCCACGAACACGAAGTCCGCGAGTTCGAAGCGCCGCTCGAACGAGCGATTGGCGATGCCGACATGCAGGAAGTTGGGCGCACCCGCCTTTTCATCCTTGCGGCCGGCGACGAGCAGCAGGTTCTGCTGCGCGGTGATCTCGATCTCGTCACGGCTGAAACCGGCGACCGCGATGGTGATGCGATACCGATCCTCGGCCAGACGCTCGAGGTTGAAGGGGGGATAATTCTCGGCCGTGGCACTGCGTGCGTTGGTTTCGAGAAGGTCGAACAGCCGGTCGAAGCCGATGGTCGAACGGCGATAAGGGGTCAGGTCGAGTCGCATTTGCAAAACCTCCAAAAGAAGCGAGTTGACGTCTGCGGGATGTCCAGTTCGCTGCGACATCCAGGCGCGGCCCGTAGCGGCACCGCACGGAACCTATTTGGTTCGCGCCAACCGCCATTCAAGAACCAGGATGCGAATTTCGACGCAATAGCTGCGCTTTGCCGCCGGCAAGGCACAGCCATGTTGAATATCCATCATATCAATAGAGATTACGCGGCGACCAGGGATCAAAAGGGAAATCGTTCATGTCGCTCACGCTCGCGCTGTTGCTCGCCGGCCAGATCGCCGCCGGCCAGCAGACCCCGCCGGACCAGACGGCAGGACCGCAGGACCCCGCGCCCCCCGCCGAGCAGGGACGCCTCGGCACCGCGCAGCAGGGCGGCGGCGACATCGTCGTCACCGCGCGCCGCCGCAACGAAACCGTGCAGTCCGTGCCCATCGCCATATCGGTCATCGGCGGCACCGCGCTGGCGGAAACCGGCGCCTATAACGTCAGCCGCCTGACCCAGCTTCAGCCGACGCTGCAATTCTATTCCACCAACCCGCGCAATTCCGCCGCCAATATCCGTGGTCTGGGCGCCCCCTTCGGCCTCACCAACGACGGGATCGAACAGGGCGTCGGCATCTATGTCGACCAGGTCTATTACAGCCGCATCGCGTCCGCGACGTTCGACTTCACCGATACCGAGCGCATCGAGATCCTGCGCGGGCCGCAAGGGACGCTCTACGGCAAGAACACCACCGCCGGCGCGATCAACATTTCCACCCGCGCGCCCAGCTTCACGCCGGAGGGCAGGGTCGAGCTGACCGGCGGCAATCTCGATTTCTTCCAGGGCAAGGCCTCGATTTCCGGCCCGCTGGTCGACGATCTGGTCGCGATGCGCCTCTCCGCCTCCGTCACCACTCGCCGCGGCACGATCTACAATGTCCGGCAGGACGAATGGCAGAACAGCCAGGACAATGTCGGTGTGAAGAGCCAGATCCTCTGGCACGCCACCCCCACGCTCGACCTCACCCTGTCGGGCGATTACAACCGCCAGAACCCCAATTGCTGCGTGCAATATTATGCCCGCACCGGCGCGACCCAGCGTCCGCTCAACCGCCAATATGCCGCGCTCGCCGCCGCGCAGGGCTATGCCGTCCCCTCCACCAACGCCTTCGACCGGCTGACCGACGTCGACACCGATCTGCGCGCCCGGCAGGAACTGGGCGGCCTGTCGCTGCTCGCCAACTGGGATATCGGCGGGGCCGCGATCACCTCGGTTTCGGCCTGGCGCTTCTGGCATTGGGACCCGTCCAACGACCGCGATTTCATCGGCCTGCCCATCACCACCGTCTCGGCCAACCCCTCGCAGCAGAGCCAGGTCAGCCAGGAACTGCGCATCGCCTCGACCGGAGAGCGCCGCCTCGATTACGTCGCCGGCCTCTTCTACTTCTGGCAGTCGATCGACACGCAGGGTTTGCAGGTACAGGGCCCCGCCGCCAGCGCCTTCCTGCTCAACCCGACCAGCGCCGGCGGCCGCAACCCCGCGACCCTCGACGGCCTGACCTCGCGCAACACCATTGGCTTCAAGAACACGTCGGCGGCGCTGTTCGGCAAGCTGACCTGGCACGCCACCGATCGCCTGTCGATCTCACCGGGCCTGCGCCTGAACTATGACAAGAAGGACGGCTCCTATGTCTCGGTCGTCACCAACGGCACCAACACGCCGCTGACCGCCGACCAGCGCGGCGTCCTCGCCCCGCAAAGCTATCAGCCCAGTTTCGACAACTGGAACGTGTCCGGCGACATCACCGTCGCCTATGACGTCACGCCCGACGTGCACTATTATGCCACCTATGCGCGCAGCTACAAATCGGGCGGCATCAACCTGTCGGGCCTGCCGCTCGATCGCAACAACAACCCGATCCTGGAATCGGCGCGCATCGACCCGGAAAAGGTCAACCACTTCGAACTCGGCCTGAAGACGCAGTTCGCCGACCGCCGTGCGACCGTCAACGTCGCCGCCTTCTGGACCGAGATCGAGGATTATCAGGCTACCGTCACCAACAATCAGGTCGGCGTGCTGCGCGGCTATCTGGCCAATGCCGGCAAGGTCCGCACCCGCGGTATCGAGATCGACAGCGCCTTCCGCCCGACCTCGCGCCTCAACCTCTACGCCAACGGCGCCTTCACCGACGCGAAATATGTTCGCTTCGTCGATGCGCCCTGCCCGCCCGAACTCGCCGGCGGCACCGCCCTCCAGCCGGGCCAGACACCCGCCCCCGCCGGTACCCCCGGTGCCAGCCCGGACAATTGCAACATCTCGGGCCAGTGGCTGCCCGGCATCTCGCGCTGGGCCTTTTCCTACGGCGCGGAATACGACCTGCCCGCCACCGTCGCCGGGGTCGAGGGTGCCTTCTACCTGGGCTATGACGGCAGCTACCGGTCGAAATTCTCGTCCAACCCGTCACGCTCGGCCTATACCGACGTGAACGGCTACAGCCTGTCCAATTTCCGCCTGGGCTTCAAGGCACCGAACAGCTGGAACGTCTTTGCCTGGCTGCGCAACGCCTTCGACCATGATTATTACGAGCTGCTCGCCACCCAGTCCGGCTCGACCGGCCTGATCGTCGGACAGCCCGGCGATCCGCGCACCTACGGCCTGACCGTCTCTAAGTCCTTTTAACGAGCGAGGGGCCGGTCACCCCCGGCCCCCTCCCCTCACATCTCTCCGCGCGAGCGGCGGATGGCGTACCATTTCTCCACATTGGCGTTATGCTCGGGCAGCGTGTTGGCGAAGACATGCCCGCCCGTCCCGTCCGCCACGAAATACAGCGCCGGGCTCGACGCGGGGTTCAGCACCGCATCGATCGACGCCCGCCCCGGATTCGCGATCGGCCCCACCGGCAGGCCGGCGCTGGCATAGGTATTGTACCCATTTTTGGCATGCAGTTCGGACCGCAGGATGCGCCGCCCCAGCGGCCGTCCCTTGGTGATCGGATAGATCACCGTCGGGTCCGCCTGCAACGGCATGCCGATGCGCAGCCGGTTGCCATAGACCGCCGCCACCATCCGCCGCTCGGACGGCTTGCCCGTTTCCTTCTCGACGATCGAGGCGAGGATGATCGCCTGTTCGGGCGTCGATACCGCGATGTCGGGTTTCCGTTTCGCCCAGGCGTCCGCCAGATAGCGGTCCATCGCCGCCTGCATCCGCGTCACCACGGCCGCGCGCGTGTCGCCACGCTGAAAGGCGTAGCTGTCCGGCAGGATCGACCCCTCGGCCGGCACCGGCACCTCCCCGGTCAGGCCGTCCGCCCGCATCAGCGCATCATGCACCAGGGCCGACGGGTAACCCTCCGGCACCACCACCATCCGCTGGCGGACCTTGCCGTCCTGCAACAGCGCATAGACCTCGCTGGCGCTGGCTCCGGCGGGCACGTCATACTCGCCCGCCTTGATCGACCCGCCACCGCCAAAGACCCGCGCGAGCAGGCGGAAGCGGGTGGCGGAGCGGATCGCCCCGGCCTGTTCCAGCTCGGTCGCCGCGCGTGCCAGGCTGGCGCCCTGCGGCACCACCACCGTCACCGGCCGCTCGGCCGGGCCGGCGCCCGCCCACATGTTCGCCGCGACGAACCCCGCCAGCACGATGGCGGCGATCAGCACCAACAGACAGCCCAGCTTGCGCATCGTCCCTCACCTGCTTGTCATAAACAGAGGCGCCCCGCCTCGCCGTCCGTAACGAACGACAGAAGCGAAGCGCCCCTTATGCCCCCGCTTTGCGGGAGCGTCAGCGCGCGGACAAGCCCGGCACCCTGACCTATCGACGTTTAGATCGCCTTCATCACCAGCGAGGCGTTGGTCCCGCCAAAGCCGAAGGAGTTGTTCAGCACCGCCTTGACCTCACGCTTCTTGGCCGTGTGCGGCACCAGGTCGACGCCCTCGGTCCCCTCGTCGGGATTGTCGAGGTTCAGCGTCGGCGGCACGATCTGGTCCCGCAGCGCGAGGATGCAGAAGATGCTCTCGACCGCACCGGCGCCACCGAGCAGATGGCCGATCGCCGACTTGGTGCTCGACATGGACGCGCCCGACAGGTCATCGCCGAACACCCGCTTGGCGGCCGCCAGTTCGATCGTGTCCGCCATGGTCGACGTGCCATGGGCGTTGATGTAATCGATGTCCGACGGCTCCATGCCCGCCTTGCGCAGCGCCATGCGCATCGCATTCTCGGCGCCCTTGCCTTCGGGATGCGGCGCGGTGACGTGATAGGCGTCGCCCGACATGCCGTAACCGACGACTTCGGCATAGATCTTGGCGCCGCGCGCCTTGGCATGCTCATATTCCTCGAGCACGACGACGCCCGCACCCTCGCCCATCACGAAGCCGTCGCGGCCCTTGTCATAGGGACGGCTTGCCTCGGTCGGCCGGTCGTTCATGCTCATGTTCAGCGCGCGCGCCTGTGCGAAGCCCGCCACGCCCAGCGGGTTGATCGTGCTCTCCGCGCCACCGGCCAGCATGATGTCGGCATCGTCGTCGCGGATCATCCGCGCCGCGTCACCGATCGAGTGCGCGCCCGTCGAACAGGCGGTGACCACCGCATGGTTGGGGCCCATCAGGCCGTATTTGATGCTGACCTGACCCGAGATCAGGTTGATCAGGCGGCCATGCACGAAGTGCGGGCTGACCCGTCCGGGGCCGCGCTGGTCCAGATTGACCGATTCGAGCTCGATGCCCGGCAGGCCGCCGATACCCGATCCGATCGACACGCCCGCACGCAGCCGCGTCTCTTCGTCCATCTTGGTCAGGCCGGCATCTTCCAGTGCCTGCCCGGCGGCGTCGATGCCATAGACGATGAACGGATCGACCTGACGCTGGACCTTGTGGTCGACACGCTTGTCGGGGTCGAAACCATATTCGTGATCCTTGGGCTTCACCTCGCACGCGATGGTGCATTTCTGCCCCGTGGTATCGAAGCGGGTGATCGGACCGGCGCCCGACTTGCCAGCGATCAGATTGGCCCAGGCGGTTTCCACGTCAGCACCCAGCGGCGTGACAAGACCCAGTCCGGTGACGACGACGCGCCGCATATTCCACTCCATTCACAACGAAAACGGCTCCCCGCCCACTATGCCGGGGTCGGGAAGCCGCTAAATTCCGGCCCTTGACGGGCTAGGTCAATCCCCGAAGGGATCAGCCCTTATGCTCGTCGATGTACGTGATCGCGTCCTTGACGGTCGTGATCTTCTCGGCGGCATCGTCGGGGATCTCGACCCCGAACTCTTCCTCGAACGCCATGACGAGCTCGACGATGTCGAGGCTGTCGGCACCGAGATCGTCGATGAAGCTCGCGTCCTCGGTCACCTTGTCGGCTTCGACGCCGAGATGCTCGACGACGATCTTCTTCACGCGGTCGGCGGTCTCGCTCATGGTAATCCCTCTTCGTATCCTGCGGGGTTTAACGGTATTCTGAACGCACGTAGAACGGGCAAAACGCTGTGGCAAGCCCGTCGGGTTCCTCCTGGACCCCGATTACAGCCCACTCGAAGCCCATCGGACTTCGCTCACAACATCGCCATGCCGCCGTTCACATGCAAGGTCTGTCCGGTCACGTAACCGGCCTCGCGGCTGGCGAGATAGACGACTGCCGCGCCGATGTCTTCCCCCTTGCCGAGGTCGCCGGCGGGAATTTTGGTCAGCAGCGCGGTCTTCTGCACCTCGGGCAGCACGTCGGTCATCGCCGATCGGATGAAGCCCGGCGCGACGCAGTTCACCGTCACGTTGCGGCTCGCCAGTTCCTGCGCGATCGCCTTGGACATGCCGACCAGGCCGGCCTTGGACGCGGCATAGTTCGCCTGCCCCGGATTGCCGGTCGCGCCGACGATCGAGGTGATGGAGATCACGCGGCCGAACCGCGCCTTCATCATCGGCTTGGCGGCGGCGCGCATCAGGCGGAACGCGGCCTCCAGATTGACGGAGATCACCTGATCCCATTCGTCATCCTTCATCCGCATCGTCAGGTTGTCGCGCGTGACCCCGGCATTGTTGACCAGGATGTCCAGCCGGCCGCCCAGTGCGTCCACCGCCTGCGGCACCAGCGCATCCACCGCCGCGGCGTCGGACAGGTCGCACGGCAGCGCGACATGATCGCCCCCCAGCTCCCCCAGAAACGCCTCCAGCTTCGCGACGTTCGACCCGGACACCGCCAGCCGAGCCCCCTGCCCCGCCAACGCCCGGGCGATCGCCGACCCGATCCCCCCGAAGCCCCCGTCACCAGCGCCGTCATTCCCGTCAGATCGAACATGCTTCGCAATCCTTATTGGTTCACGCGAAGACGCGAAGACGCGAAGGCGGTGTGGCCGTTGACGATACGTCGCAGCCCTTCCTTCAGCGTTGCGCCTCCAAAATTGATGAGCAGCCCCAGGGGCTGTTTCGTCAGTCGAAGATAGGTCAGCAGCTGCTTGCCATGAGCGGCGTTCAGCCGCTCGACCGATTTGATTTCGACAAGCAGCGCACCGGCCACCACAAGGTCGACCCGGAAAGCCGCGTCAAACGAAAGCCCTTCAAACGTAAACGAAACCGGCATCTGCCGCTCGACGCTGTGGCCCAGCGCGCTCAACTTGGCCGCAAGCACCGTCTCGTAAACGCTTTCCAGCAAACCCGGCCCAAGATCACGATGAAGCCGCAGCGAAACGTCGATGACATCGGAAGCGGCCGCCTCCAGATCCATCATCTTCGCGTCTTCGCGGCTTCGCGTGAACATCAAAGCCTTTTAAGCAATTCCTCGATATCGTCCATGCCGACCACGCTCACCGCATCCACATCCGGCGCGATGCGCTTGACCATCGGGGTTAGCACCTTGCCGCCGAACTCCACGAACTGCGTCACGCCCGCCTGCGTCATCGCCGCCACCGATTCGCGCCAGCGCACCATGCCCGTCACCTGCTGCACCAGCAGCGTGCGGATCACGCCCGGATCGGCCACCGCCACCGCATCGACATTGGCATAGACCGGCACCAGCGGCGCCCGCAGGTCCGCCTCGGCCAGCGCCGCGTCCATCGCATCGGCCGCCGGTTGCATCAGCGGGCAATGGAACGGCGCCGACACCGGCAGCAGCACCGCGCGCTTGGCACCCAGTTCCTTGGCCAGCGAAACCGCCCGCTCCACCGCTGCGCGGTGACCCGAAATCACCACCTGCGACGGATCATTGTCGTTGGCGACGGTGCACACCAGTTCCTCGCCCCCTTCGGCCAGGATCGCATCCACCGCCGCGCCGGCGATCACCTGCGCCTTGTCCAGGTCGGCACCCAGCAGGGCGGCCATCGCCCCCTCGCCCACCGGCACCGCGGCCTGCATCGCCTGACCCCGCAGGCGCAGCAGCCGTGCGGTTGTCGCCAGGTCCAGCGCGTCCGCCGCGCACAAGGCGCTGTATTCGCCCAGTGAATGCCCCGCCACGAAGTCCGCCTTCTCCGACAGCCGCACGCCCCCCTCGCGCTCCAGCACGCGCAGGGTGGCAACCGCATTGGCCATGATCGCGGGCTGCGCATTGGCGGTCAGCATCAGCTCGTCCGCCGGTCCCTCGGACATCAGCCGATACAGGTTCTGCGACAGCGCCTCGTCCACCTCCCCGAACACTTCGCGGGCCACCGCACTGGCCTCCGCCAGGGCCTTCCCCATGCCCACCGCCTGACTGCCCTGACCCGGAAAGATGAACGCGCGCATGATCCTTGACCGCCTTACCCTGTTGGCAAATGATCCGCGGGCGTTAGGCACCCTGTTCCACGCTGGCAAGCGTCGAAGGGCCGATCGCAGCTTGCGTTTCACGCCGATATCGCTATGGCCGCACCGTCAGGGCGACGGGCATCGGTCCGCCGCCCCGGCGCCATTACATCGATGGACGACAGCCGGAGGGGCGTACCGCATGGGGCGGGCGTCAGCGATCGGCCAACATAAGGTAAGCTGCATGGCTCTTTACGAGCACGTGTTCCTTGCGCGCCAGGATCTGGCACAGGCGCAGGTGGACGCGCTGGCGGAAGCCGCCACGAAGATCGTCGAGGACAATCAGGGCAAGGTCGTCAAGACCGAAACCTGGGGCCTGCGTTCGCTGGCGTATCGCATCGCCAAGAACCGCAAGGCGCATTACGTGATGCTCGAGATCGACGCGCCGGCCGGCGTGGTCGCCGAGCTGGAGCGCCAGACCCAGATCAACGAAGACGTGATCCGTTACATGACGGTCAAGGTCGACGAGCATGAAGCCGGCCCGACGGTGATGATGCGCAAGCAGGAGCGTGACCGCGAGCGTCGCGCCGACCGTGGCGAGCGCAGCGAACGCCCCCGTCGTGACCGTGAAGAGGAAGCCGCATAATGGCCCGCCCGTTTTTCCGCCGCCGCAAGAGCTGCCCCTTCTCCGCGAAGGACGCGCCCCGGATCGACTATAAGGACGTGCGTCTGCTGCAGGGCTTCGTGTCCGAGCGTGGCAAGATCGTCCCGTCGCGCATCACCTCGGTGAGCGCCAAGAAGCAGCGCGAACTCGCCCAGGCGATCAAGCGCGCCCGTCACCTGGGGCTCCTGCCCTACGTCGTGAAGTAAGGAGTCCTACACATGGACGTTATTCTGCTTGAGCGCGTCGAGAAGCTCGGCGGCATCGGCGATGTGGTGACGGTGAAGGACGGCTTTGCCCGCAACTTCCTGCTGCCCCGCAAGAAGGCGCTGCGCGCCAACGAAGCCAACAAGAAGGTGTTCGAGGCGAACCGCGCCCGGATCGAGGCCGAGAACGCCGCGCGTCGCTCCGACGCCGAGGCGGAGGCCAAGACCTTCGGCGACGTGACCGTCACCCTGATCCGTCAGGCGTCGAACACCGGCCAGCTCTACGGATCGGTCGCGGTGCGCGATCTGGTCGAGATCCTGGAAGGCGAAGGCCACAAGGTCACCAAGAGCCAGGTCATCCTCGACAAGCCGATCAAGGCGATCGGCGTGTACGAGGTGCGCGTGGCGCTGCACCCCGAGGTCATCGTGACCGTCAAGGTCAACGTCGCCCGCAGCCCGGAAGAAGCCGAGATGCAGGCGCAGGGCGTCGACGTCATGTCGCAGATGTTCGAGCGCGACGAGGCCGGCTTCACCGAGGACTACGACCCCAACGCCGAACCCGGCGCGACGGCCGAAGTTCAGCCGGAGGAGCAGCAGGCCTGATCGCCCGCTCGCTTACGACGTGAAAACAGGAAGGGCCGCCCGGAGCAATCCGGGCGGCCCTTTCCGTATCACCCCTGCCGCATCGGAAAAGGAAGGCGAACAAGTGCGGCAACTGCATGGCATGGCCAAGCAGGATGGACGCTCATCGCCGACCATCAATCCTTCCCACCCCGTTCGTCTCGCACAGGCATCGAGCTTGTCGAGATGACGGATCGAGAGACCCGGCGAAGGGAGAGCACCTCTCGATACCAAGCACTCGATCGCCATTCGCAACGCAAGCGTCGGTTGATGCTACCTCCAGTCAGAAAACCGCGTACCCCCAGAAAACGAAAAAGGCCTCCCGGCAAACCGGCAGGCCCTTTCCCTCGCCCCGCGCAAGCGCGGATCACGCCGCTATCGTTATGGGCACATCACACAGGCACCGACCATGGCGGCCAGCGGAATGGCGGCGAACAGGATGGGGACGATCTGCTTCATGATCCGATTTCCGACGAGTGGAGTGTCTTTGGCGATAGAATGCGCGACCCATGGAAAGGTTGCGCAAAGATGAACCGCTGGGGTTTCTTCAGGGCAGGATAGCGTACCGAACCGAGACCCGCGCGCTCGTCTCGATCGGTGCGGGCTTCACCTCGATCACGACCGGCGGCGGCGGAGGAGGGGGCGGCGGCGGAGGTGGAGTGAAGCTGCCTATATCGTCAGCCTCGATCAGCAGATTTTCGACGCCGGGTCCCGAACCGTCGTTGAGCGCAAGGATCGCACCCAGCCGCACGCCCGCCGCCGCGGCCAGCGCCGTCGCTTTCGCCTTGGCATCGCGCACTGCCACCTGCGTCGCGCGGGCCTGCGCCGCCGCTGGATCGCGCAGGGCAAAGCCACCCATCTGCGCCTGCTGCGCGCCCAGCCGGGTCGCCAGCCCCACGCCCGTCCCCACCTTGCCGACCGCGCCCGTCTCCACCGCGCCACGCAGCGACGCGATGTAACCGATCACCGCACAGGCGCCCTCGCTCAGCCTTTGCTCACCATAGTTCGTCCGGCACTCGGCCCCCCGCACCTCCGCCACGTTGACGTTGCTGGTCGTGATCGCCGTTCCACGACCGAGCAGGTTCAACAGCCCCGCCTCGATCGCCTTGGCCTTTGTCGCCAGCGCGCGTGATGCGGCATCGGCCGTCGCGCCCTCGCCGGTCACCGAATAGGTCATCGACGCCATGTCGGGATCGGTCTTTACCGACCCCGTACCGGCAACCTGGATCACCGCCGGCTCGCGCTCCTGCGCCGCCAGTGCGGCCGGCAAGGCCAGCAGCATCAACCCCGTCGTCCAGCGCATCCCATACCTCCCTGTGGCTAGGGCGGCCATCCTAGCCGCCCCCGCGCCAGACACCACCACCCTCATGCCCGCGCCTGTCCTACAGGTTCGCACTCTGCTATGCGGGGGTCATGGCCTGCACGCCGTCCCCGTCGATCATCCGGCACCATGGGACGATTGCAAAAATGGTAAGTGGACACGGGATGGGGGACGTAGTGTCCACTTCCGCGAAACGGCCGGCCAAAAGCCTTGGCGAATCACTTCCGCCCGAACAGCTTCTCGATATCGCCATGCGCCAGCTTCACCCAGGTCGGCCGGCCATGGTTGCACTGGCCCGAATGCGGCGTCGCCTCCATCTCGCGCAGCAGCGCGTTCATTTCCGCGACCGACAATATGCGTCCCGCCCGCACCGATCCGTGGCACGCCATGGTCGATGCGACATGGTCCAGCCGCTCGCGCAAGCTGAGCGCCTCGTCATACGCCGCCAGCTCGTCCGCCAGATCGGCGACGAGGCCCCGAGGGTCACTCTGCCCGAGCAGCGCCGGGGTCGCGCGCACCAGCATCGCCGCCGGTCCGAACCGCTCCAGTTCCAGCCCGAACTCCGCCAGTTCCGCCCCCCGCGCCTCCAGCCGGTCGCAGGCGGTCTCGTCCAGTTCCACCACCTCGGGCAGCAACAATGCCTGCGACGCCACGCGCCCTCCGGCCAGCGCCGCGCGCATCCGCTCCAGCACCAGCCGTTCATGCGCCGCATGCTGATCGACCAGCACCAGCCCATCCTCCGATTCGGCGACGATATAGGTCTTGGCGACCTGCCCACGCGCCACGCCCAGCGGATGCGCGGCGATCTGCGGCGGCGGCGCCCAGGCCGGCTCGGCGCGGGCGAGCGGCGGGGGTGCGTTGAAATGCGGCCGCGGCTCGAACAGCGATCGCCGCTCCAGCACCGGCGTTTCGGTCGGACCAGCGGGCCAGGCAGCCGCCGCGACGGGCGCCACCGGTTCCGGGCGCCACATCGCCAGCGCCGACTCCGCCGGCCGCTGCACGCTGCGATGCCCCGCCTCGTCCAGCGCGCGGCGCAGGCCCGATACGATCAGCCCGCGCACCATCGCCGGGTCGCGAAAGCGCACCTCGGTCTTGGCGGGATGCACGTTCACGTCCACCTGATGCGCGGGCACGTCCAGGAACAGCGCCACCACCGCATGCCGGTCACGCGGCATCATCTCGGCATAGGCGCCGCGGATCGCCCCCATCAGCAGGCGGTCGCGCACCGGTCGCCCGTTGACGAACAGATACTGGTGGTCGGCAATGCCGCGGTTGAAGGTCGGGATGCCCGCCACCCCGCCCAGCACCAGCTCCTCGCGCACCCAGTCGATCGGCACCGCATTCTCGGCCAGCGCCTTGTCGGTCAGCATCGCGACGCGCGCCGGCCGGTCCTGCCCCGCCGGCACGGTCAGCACCCGGCGCCCGTCATGTTCCAGCGAGAAGGCGATGTCGGGCCGCGCCATCGCCAGCCGCCGCACCGCATCCAGGCAGGCGGCATATTCCGACCGGGCGGAGCGCAGGAACTTGCGCCGCGCCGGCACCCGCGCGAACAGGTCCTCCACCACGATCCGCGTGCCCGGCGGCGTCGCGGCGGGGCCGTCGCGCACCACCTCGCCATTGTCGACCGCGCGGCACCATCCGTCCCGCCCCGCCGGCCGGCTTTCGATCGTCACCCGCGCGACCGACGCGATCGAGGGCAGCGCCTCGCCCCGAAAGCCCAGGGTCGTGACGTTCTCGATCGCCTCGTCGGGCAGCTTGGAGGTGCAGTGCCGCTCCAGCGCCAGCGCCATGTCGCCGGCATCCATCCCGCACCCGTCATCGGCCACCTCGATGCGCTGCGTGCCGCCCGCGGACAGCGTTACCGCGACTCGGGTGGAACCGGCATCCAGCGAATTCTCAACCAGTTCCTTCAACGCGCTGGCGGGCCTTTCCACCACTTCACCGGCCGCGATACGATTGACGAGATGCGCAGGGAGACGCCGTATTGACATGCATCATTCCCTAGCCCAAGCGGCGGCATCCCGCGACCCGCAAACGTGACGGAACCGGCGCCTGTTCTGGCTCCTGGCTTTGTTCCGGCTCTTAGGCCTTGGGGCTCGCTGGATGATGTGCGAACGGCCGTCCCCCCGGCCTCCAGACGGAACAAGAGTGTCGATGCCCCTGCCCCGCTTCCTGAAATTCATGTCGCACGACATGGCGATCGATCTCGGCACCGCGAATACCGTGGTCTATGTGCGCGGTCGCGGTATCGTGCTCAACGAGCCGTCGGTCGTCGCGGTCGAGACGTTGAACGGCGTGAAGCGCGTGAAGGCGGTCGGTGACGACGCCAAGCTGATGATGGGCAAGACCCCCGGCACGATCGAGGCGATCCGGCCGCTGCGCGACGGCGTCATCGCCGATATCGACGTCGCCGAGCAGATGATCAAATATTTCATCCAGAAGGTGCACGGTCCGCGCAAGTTCGCCCGCTGGCCCGAAATCGTGATCTGCGTGCCCTCGGGCTCGACCAAGGTGGAGCGCCGCGCGATTCGCGACGCCGCCTCTAACGCGGGCGCCAGCCAGGTGTGGCTGATCGAGGAGCCGATGGCCGCCGCGATCGGCGCCGACATGCCGGTGACCGAACCGATCGGCAGCATGGTCGTGGACATCGGCGGCGGCACCACCGAGGTCGCCGTGCTCAGCCTGCGTGGCCTCGCCTACACCACCTCGGTGCGTGTCGGCGGCGACAAGATGGACGAAGCGATCGTCAGCTATGTCCGCCGCAACCATAATCTGCTGATCGGCGAGGCGACCGCGGAGCGGATCAAGCAGGAGGTCGGCTGCGCCAAGCCGCCGGTCGACGGCATCGGCACCGTGATCCACATCAAGGGCCGCGACCTCGTCAACGGCGTGCCCAAGGAAATTCAGATCAATCAGGGCCAGATCGCCGAGGCCTTGTCGGAACCGGTCGCCACGATCGTCGAGGGCGTTCGCGTCGCGCTGGAGAACACCGCACCCGAACTGGCCGCCGACATCGTCGATCAGGGCATCGTGCTCACCGGCGGCGGCGCGCTGCTCCAGGGTCTGGACGAGGTGCTGCGCGACGAGACGGGCCTCCCCGTCACCGTTGCGGAGGACCCGCTGACCTGCGTGGCACTGGGCACCGGCCGGGCGCTGGAAGACCCGATGTACCGCGGCGTTCTGCTCAACGGCTAATCCTCGAAGGACAGGGGGACCGGCGCATGGCGCCTGCCCGCGACCGTCGCACGGGGTTTTCGCGGCGGCGGCAATATGGAGCGTTTCTGGCCTATGTGCTCGCGGTGGCGGGCGCATTGGTGGGGGCGGCGTTGCTTGTCGCATCGCGGTTCAACCCGCCCGCCTTCGCCGCGATGCGCATGGCGGTGGCCAGCGTCACCGCGCCCGTCTCCGCCAGCGCCGCCTGGGCGATCGACGGCGTGGTGTCGGTGCCCGATACGATCGCCACCTATTTCTTCGTCCATGACGAGAACACCCGCCTGCGTGCCGAATTGAAGCGGTCGGAGGCGCTGCTGCTGCGTGCCCGCACCATCGCCTATGACAATCGCCGGCTGCGCGCACTGCTCGCCGTTCGCGACCGTTCGGCCGATACGGTGGTGACGTCGCGGCTGGTCAGCTCCACCGCGTCCAGCGGCCGCCGCTTCGCGCTGCTCAATGCCGGGCGCGCGCAGGGCGTGGAGCCCGGCATGCCCGTGCGCGGGCCCGACGGGTTGATCGGCCGCGTCGTGGAAACGGGTCCGGCGGTCGCCCGCATCCTGCTCCTCACTGATGCCGAAAGCATCGTGCCCGTTCGCCGTACCCGCGATGGCCTGCCCGCGCTCGCGGTCGGGCGCGGCGACGGCATGGTCGATATCCGCTCGGTCAACACCACCAATGTGCGCTTCGCCACCGGGGACCTGTTCGTCACCTCCGGCACCGGCGGCCTCTACGCGCCCGGCATCCCGGTCGCCCGCGTGGTGCGGACCGGCAATGACTCCATGCCTGCCCGTACCTTCGCGCGCCCCGACTCGCTCGATTTCGCGATCGTCCAGCGCGCCTTCCTGCCCCTTCCCCCCGCCCCGCCCGCACCCCGCCCGTGAGCCCCCAGGACTATAAACCCTTCGACCCCGGCCTGCCGCCGGGGCGCGCCCGCGCACTGCCGTGGATCACGGTGATGGCGGGGTCGCTCGTCACCATCCTGCCGGCGATCGCCACCTTCCCCGTGCTGCCGCCGTTCGGGCTGCTGATGCTGCTCGCCTGGCGGCTGCTCGCCCGATTCGCGCTGCGCCCTTGGGCGGCGGCGCCGCTGGGGGCGTTCGACGATCTCGCCAGCGGCCAGCCGCTCGGCTCGGCGGTATTGCTCTGGTCCGCGACGTTTCTCGCCATCGAGCTTATCGAACAGCGCCTGGTGTTTCGCGACTTCTGGCAGGACTGGCTGATCGCGGCCGGCGGTATCGCCTTTTGCCTGGTCATGGGCCGGCTGATCGCGGTTCCCTTGGGCGCGCAGGTCGATACCGTGCTAGTGGCGCAGATCGTGATGACGATCATGCTCTTTCCGCTGGCGGCGCGCACCGTCGCCTGGATCGATCGCAAGCGCGGCCGGGAGGCGGCGTGAAGCGCCCCGCCCGCACCATGACCGAGGCCGCCCAGGCCTACAGCTTCTCGCGCCGCGCCTTCGTGCTGGGCGCGGGGCAAGCGGGTATCGGCCTGCTGCTCGCCGGCCGCATGGCGTGGCTGTCGATCGCGCAGAACGAGAAGTACCAGCTTCTGTCGGAAAGCAACCGCGTCAACACCACGTTGATCCCGCCCCGCCGCGGCTGGATCATCGATCGCAACGGTTTGCCGATCGCCAACAACCGCACCGATTTTCGCGTCGACATCATCCCGGAGCGGCTGGAGAACAAGGACGCGGTCCTGGCCCGGCTGCAACAGATCCTGCGCCTGCCGCCCGAGGACATGGAGCGCCTGCGCCTCGACCTGAAGGATGCCAAGGGGCTGAAGCCGGTGCAAGTCGCCGAACGCCTGGATTGGGAGCGCTTCGCCGCGGTCAGTGTCCGCCTGCCCGAACTGCCGGGCGTACAGCCGACGCGCGGCTTTGCGCGCTACTACCCCGCCGGCGCCGCGGTCGCGCACCTGACCGGCTATGTCGGCGTCCCCACTGCCGAGCAATATAAGGAAACGCGCGAGCCCCTGCTGGTCACGCCCGGTTTCAAGCTGGGCAAGGACGGGCTGGAAAAGACGCTGGAGAAGCGGCTGCGCGGCATTCCCGGCGCCAAGCGGGTCGAGGTCACCGCGCGCGGCAAGCTGGTCGCCGAACTGGCCACCCGCCCCGACATACCCGGCCACAATACGCGCCTGACGATCGATGCCGGTCTGCAGGAATATGTCGCCCGGCGTCTCGGCACCAATTCCGGCTCCGCGGTGGTGATGGACTGCCTCACCGGCGAGATGCTCGCGATGGTGTCGATGCCGGCCTACAACCCCAACAGCTTTTCGGATGGCATCAGCCATCTCGAATGGAAGATGCTGTCGGACGATGATCACATCCCCTTGATGAACAAGGTAACGCAAGGGCTCTACCCGCCGGGCTCGACGGTCAAGCCGATGAACGGGCTGGCGCTGCTCCATGCCGGCGTGCCGGCGTCGGAGCGCGTATTCTGTTCCGGTGCGATGCGCGTCGGCACCGGCGTGTTCCACTGTCACAAGCGCGGCGGGCACGGCCCCGTCGATCTGAAGCGCGCGATCGAACAAAGCTGCGACATCTATTTCTACGAGATGATCCGCCGCATGGGCTATGACCGGATCGCCCCGGTCGCGCGGATGATGGGCCTGGGCCAGAAATTCGACCTGCCGCTCGCGACCCAGCGCTATGGCACCGTGCCCGATTCCGAATGGAAGCAGCGTAAGTACAAGACCAAATGGACCGTCGCCGACGGTCTGAACGCCTCGATCGGGCAGGGTTATGTGCTTGCCAATCCGCTGCAACTGGCGGTGATGGCGGCGCGGCTCGCTTCCGGCCGCGCGCTACAGCCCAGCCTGCTGGCCGCCGACGTTCACCGCAACGCACCGTTCCTGTCGCTGGACCAGGATCATTTTCGCATCATCCGAGAGGCGATGTTCGGGGTGGTGAATGGCGGCGGCACCGGCGGTGCGGCGCGCATGTATGTGCCGGGCGTCAGTCTGGCGGCAAAGACAGGCACCGCACAGGTCCGCCGCATCACCATGGCGGAGCGGCGTGCAGGCGTGCTGAAGAACGGCCAGTTGCCCTTCCGTCTGCGCGACCACGCGCTGCTCGTCTGTTTCGCGCCTGCCGACAATCCGCGTTATGCCGCGGGCATCGTGCTCGAACATAACGGCCATACGGTCCGCAACCTCGACACGCCGATGATCGGGCGCGACATCATGACCTATCTGTTCGACCGCGAGCGCGCGCTCAAAAGCCTCGCCGAGGTGGAGCCGACCTGGGGCGGCAATATCGAGACGCGCATGGCTTTCCAGGAAGCGGCCTACCGCGCGGTCAACGCGCCGATGCCCGCGACCAAGACCGACGCCGTCATCCCCACCGACGCGCCCGCGGTCGAGGCCGCCGCCGCCGCCGCCGACCGCGAGGCGGAGACGCGCGCCACCCAGACCACCGGCAACACGGTCGCGGAAGCCTCCATCCCCGAGGGCGACGAATGAGCCGCAACCGGATCATCCCCGAACCGCTGGCACGCATTCCGTGGCGCGTCATCCTGCTGGTCACCGCGATCGGCAGCTTCGGCCTCGTCGTGCTCTATTCGGCGGCCGGCGGATCGCTGAAGCCCTGGGCGATGCTGCAGGGCATCCGCTTCTTCGTGCTGCTCGCCGGCTCGCTGGTGCTGGCCCGCCTACCGGAGCGATTCTGGAAGGGGATCGCGGTGCCCGGCTATATTGCAATCGTCGCCGCGCTGATCCTGGTCGAGCTGCTCGGCGCGGTACGCGGCGGCAGCCAGCGCTGGCTGGATGTCGGCTTCATCCGCCTTCAGCCCTCCGAGTTGATGAAGCCCTTGATCGTGCTGGCCTGTGCCCGCTTCTACGAGGTGTTGCCCCCCGCCGAGACGCGGCGCTGGTCGGGCATCTGGCCGGCGGCGGTGCTGATCGGCATTCCGGCGGTCATCGTGATGAAGCAGCCCGATCTCGGCACCGCGCTGATGATCTGCGCCGGCGGTGTCACCGTCATGTTCCTGGCGGGCGTGCCCCTGCGGCTTTTCATCGGTGGCGCGATCAGCGTCGCCATCGCCGCACCGCTGGCCTTCAATCTGCTGCTCCACGATTACCAGCGGAACCGGGTCCTGATCTTCATGGATCCCGAAAGCGATCCCCTCGGCACCGGCTATCATATCAGCCAATCCAAGATCGCGATCGGCTCGGGCGGTATCTGGGGCAAGGGCTTCCTGAACGGCACGCAAAGCCATCTCGACTATCTGCCGGAGGGGCATACCGACTTCGTCTTCGCCACCATGGCGGAGGAATGGGGTCTGGTCGGCGGCTGCCTGCTGATCCTGGCCTTCCTGCTGGTCATCCGCTGGGGCATCGATGTCGGCCAGCGCGCCAAGACACGCTTTGCGCGGCTGGCCGCCGCCGGCCTGTCCACCACCATCTTCTTCTATGTCGCGATCAACCTGATGATGGTCATGGGGCTCGCCCCCGTTGTCGGCATTCCGCTGCCGCTGGTCAGCTATGGCGGGTCGTCGCAGATGACGGTGCTGCTGTGCCTGGGCATCCTGATGAGCCTCGACCGGGAAAATCGCCGCGCAACGCGCTGGTAGGGCAAAAAAGGGTTTGCAAACTCCGCGGCGGGTGCTAACCGCGCGCTTCCCCGATGCCGGGGCGCTTCACCAAGGCGCTCCATCGCGGCGCGGGCGGGAATGGACGCATAGCTCAGTTGGTAGAGCAGCTGACTCTTAATCAGCGGGTCCTTGGTTCGAGCCCAAGTGCGTCCACCATCCCTTTTCCGCCCCTGACGGGTACGGACGCATAGCTCAGTTGGTAGAGCAGCTGACTCTTAATCAGCGGGTCCTTGGTTCGAGCCCAAGTGCGTCCACCACCCTCCCCTTCGCACGGCCGGCCGCGGTCACCCCCAGCACCAGCGGTGCAGGCGAATATCCCGCCCATCGCGGCGTCAGGCCCATGCGCACCACCACCATCTGGCGCGAGGGGATGATCGCAATCGACTGCCCGTCATGCCCCAGCATCCAGTAGGTATCGGCCGGCAGGCCCGCCCGGTCCATTCCCTGCGGCAGGCGGCGCCACACCTGTCCGCGTCCATATCGCCCACCCGACGCCCGGCTCGGCGCGTGCATCCACGCGACATAGCCGCGCGGCAGCAGTTGGGCACCCGCCCACACCCCATCCTGCAACAGCAATTGCCCGAACCGCGCCCAGTCTCGCGCCGTGGCATAGAGGAACGACGCCCCTCCGAACGTTCCCCGTCCATCGACCTCCAGCACCGCGCTGCGCATGCCCACGGGCCCGAACAGCCTGTCATAAGGCCAGCGCAGCGCATCCGCCGGCCGTGCGAACCGATCCTGGAACAGTCGGGCGAGGATCACCGAACTGCCCGACGAATAATCGAACACCGTCCCCGGCGTCACCGCCAGCGGCATGGCCGCGGCATAGCCGGCCGGATCGGGCGCGGTGAACAGCATCCGGTTCACGTCGGACGTGCTGCCATAATCCTCGTTGAAGGCCAGACCGCTTTCCATGCCGAGCAACTGCGCCAAGGTGATGCGGGCCCGTGCATCGGTCCATTCCGGCCGCAGGCCCTGTGCGCCCACGCCCCCGAACCGGTCGAGTACGGTGCCGACCAGCGCCGCCGTCACCGTCTTCGTCATTGACCATCCGATCAATCGCGTATCGGCGGTGAACCCGGGCGCATAGCGCTCGCCCACGATCCGCCCGTCCCGCACCACCACCACCGCACGCATGCCGGGACCGACCAGCGCGTCGTCGGCCAGCAGAGCCGCGACCGCAGGGTCGGCGTTCCCCGGCGCGCTTCCCGTCGGCCAGGACGCCGATGATGCAGGCGGCGGCAGCATCGGCCGCGATGGTGCGACCTGCGCCCGCACCCGCTCCACATCGCCGTCCGGCACCGTGGTACAGCCCAGCCCCTCGCGGTACACCGCCTGGTTGCGCCCGATCACGCCCAGCATGGCCACCGACACCACGCGCCGTGCCCGGTCGACATCCACCGACATCAGCCGCAACAGCGGATTGCCCGGCGCCTGCACGTCGATGCGTCGCACCTGATCGGCATCCCGCCCCGCCAGGAAGACGTTGGAGCAGACGATCTTGGCGGTATAGCCGCTGCCGATGCGCAGCAGCGTCGGCGGCGCGATCAACAGCCATGCGGCAAGGCAGATCACGACCGCCAGCAGGATCAGCCCGGCCCGCTTGGCAATTCGTCTGACCCGCATGACCGCCCCCACAGCTTAGCCGGGGCGATGCCGTCCCCCGACATGAAAACGCGCCGCCGATCATAGGACCGGCGGCGCGCCCACGTAACCGGAAACCGGTTCTGGTTGGAAGGTGGAGGTCCTTACCGCGCCGGGAAGCCGCGCTGCTTCAACAGCGCGTTCACGTCCGGGCCACGCCCCCGGAACGCGCGATAGGCATCCGCCCGGTCGGTCTCGTTCCCCGTCGACAGCAGCACCTTGGCGAAGCGATCCGCCGTCGCCTTGTCCCACGGGCTGCCCGCTTCCTCGAACGCCGCAAAGGTGTCCGCGTCCATCGTCTCGGACCACAAATAGCTGTAATAGCCCGCCGAATAACTGTCGGAGGAGAACAGGTGATTGAACTGCGGCAGGCGGTGCCGCATCACGAGTTCCTTGGGCATGCCGATCTCGGTCAGCGTCTCACGCTCGAACCGGTCGGGATCGACCACCCCGTCCGCCACCGTGTGCAGCTTCATGTCCACGATCGCCGAGGACAGATATTCGGTCGTCGCAAAGCCCTGGTTGAACGTCTCGGACGCCTTGATCTTGTCGAGCAGCGCCTGCGGCATTGCCGCCTTGGTCTGGTAGTGGCGTGCATATTTGTCGAGCACGTCGCGGGTCAGCAGCCAATGCTCGTTCACCTGGCTGGGATATTCCACGAAGTCGCGCGGCGTGCCCGCCAGCCCCGGATAATAGACGTTCTGCAACATCGCGTGGATCGCATGGCCGAACTCGTGGAACAGCGTCTCGGCATCGTCCAGGCTGATCAGGATCGGCTCGCCCGGCGCGCCCTTCGCGAAGTTGTTGTTGTTCGACGACAGCACGTTGCGCACCGGCGGCAGGTTGCGCTGGCTGCGATAGGTGTTTGCCCAGGCGCCCGATCGCTTGCCCGTCCGCGCGAAATCGTCGCGGTAGAACAGGCCCACTTCCTTGCCCGCCCGGTCGGTCACGTGCCACACGCGCATGTTCGGCTCGAACACCGGCACGGTGCCGGTAATCTCCTTGAAGTTCAGCCCGTACAGCCGGTTGGCGGCATAGAGCGATCCCTGGATGATGTTGTTCAGCTCGAAATACGGTTTCAGCTCCGCCTGATCCAGGTCGTAGCGGCTCTTGCGCACCTTTTCCTGGTAGAACCGGTAATCCCACGGCTCGATCGTGATCTTCGCGCCGCCGTCCTTATCCGCGATCGCCTGCATGTCGCGAACCTCTTCGGCCACCCGCGCCTTGGCGGCGGGCCAGACGCGCATCATCAGGTCCATCGCCGCGGCCGGTGTCTTGGCCATCGTGTCCTGCATCCGCCAGTCGGCGTGTGTCTTGAAGCCGAGCAGGTGCGCCCGGTCCGCGCGCAGCTTCACGATTCGCGCAATCGTCGCGTTCGTATCGTTGGCGTCCCCGTTATCACCGCGATTGACGAAGCCGCGCCACACCTTTTCCCGGAGCGCGCGATCGGTCGCGAAGGTCAGCACCGGATCGACCGCGGAGCGCGTGTTGACGATCGCCCAGCCGGTCTGTCCCCGCTCGGTGGCCGCCGCCTTGGCGACCGCCTTCACGCTGTCGGGCACACCGGCGAGTTGCCGCTCGTCGGTGACCAGGATCGCCTTGCCCTCGTCGCCGAGCAGCTTTTCGGAGAATTCCGAGAAGGCGGTGGCGAGTTGCTGGTTATATTGCGACAGTTGCGCCTTCTGCGCCGCATCCAGCTTCGCACCCTGCCGCACGAACATGTCGTAGGTCCGCGTCACCAGCCGCTTCTGCTGCGCGTTCAGCCCGCTCGTGTCGCGCGCCTGATAGATCGTCTCGATCCGCGCGAACAGCTTGGGATCGAAGGTGATCCGGTCCTGCGCCGCTGCCAGCTTGGGCGACCATTCGCGATCGATCTTCTGATAGGCGGGCGTGTTCATGTTGCCGGTCATCACGCCGAACAGCGTCATCACCCGGCCCAATCGCTCGCCCGCATTCTGCATCGGCACGAAGGTGTTGGCAAAGGTCGGCCTGGCGGGATCGTTGGCGATCCTGGCATAGTCCGCCGCCCGCTCGGCAAGCGCCACTTCGAACGCCTGCGGGAACAGCTCCGGCTTTACCTTGTCCCAGGGCGGCACGCCGCCATAAGGGCCGGTCCAGGTGGCAAGCAGCGGATTGGCATTGGCGGCCGGGGCGGCGGCGGGTGCAGCGGCCTGTTCCCCGGCAATGGCAGTGGTGGACATCAACGCCGCAAGTCCGGCGGCGAGAAAGGCATGGCGCACAAAGGGCTCCCGTTGGAAAAACCCTGCCACCATAAGCCTCTGCCACAATGCGTAAAGGTCCCTGACCCGTTTCGCCTGTTGCGACCGCCGGCGTTCATTCCTGGGACGGTTGCGCCTGCCCCTCGGCTGCATCCGCCGCGGCGATCAGCGAGCGACCGGTATCGCGCGCCGCCGCCGGTGTCATCGCCACGGCCACGCCGTTCGGTCCATCCAGCATGACGATGCCATTCTCCGCGGTCGCCCGCCCCGCCACACTCTCCGGCTCGATCGAAGCCATACGCACATCTCCCTAGCCGGCCCCGAGTTCGACATCGGAGCCGTACAAATAAAGCGGGTCGAATTCGCTCAGCGTCTCCAACACCTTCAGGTCGAGAATACGCGCAACGCCACCCTTGAATGTCAACGCATTGCGCTCGCGCAGGCTCCGCAACACGCGGTTCACATGCACGCTGGTCAGCCCGCACGCCTCCGCGATGTCGACCTGCGTGACGGGCAGGGTGAAGCTGCCGTCGGTCACCCGTTCGATCATCGCCATGCGCGCGTGCAGTTCGCAGAACATGTGCGCCACCCGCCCCTCGGCGCCCAGCCGTCCGAGACGGAAGATCCATTCGCGGTGCATCGCGGCATCCAGCAGGGTCGAGAACCACAGCAGCCGGGTCAGGCGCGGCCAGGACTCGGTCACGGTCGTCAGTCGCGCATGCGGCACCACGCCGTAGCGGACCGGGGTCAGCGTACCGATGTCATGGTCCAGCCGCTTCATCGTGAAGCCGTGCAGGTCGACGAAATCGCCCGGCACATGGAACGCCACGATCTGCCGGTGCCCTTCCCGGTCGTCCATGTACCGGCACATCAGGCCTTCGAGCAGCAACGTGCTGTTCTGCACCTCGCGCCCCCGCTCGACCAGCAACTGGCGCGGGCCCAGCGTGCGGACATCCTCGACGGAGTCCTCCAGCGCCTGGATATCGGTGGCGGACATCCTCTCCCGCCCGCGGCCTCGCAAAAACAGATCCGTTATCATGCTGTCCGCTCCTCGTTCACCGCCTGTATTTCGGGGACCGAACATTCGTCTTAATCCAGGTCAATACATCATCATCTGACGCAACATTGTTGGACCCCGCGGGTTCCATCGGCCATGCGAACGATCAGTTACCAGAACGACCACCCCCTCGCCGAGGAATTCATCGGCGCGATACGGGAGGCAAGTTTTCCGTGCGTGGGGGCGAAATCGGCACTGGCCAAGGGGCAGATGGACATTCTGGTCGCCCGCGACCTGCGCTCCGCCTGGGACGATATGCGCATCCTGCCTGCGCTCACCACCACCGTCGCCAAATATCGCGCCGACCGTGCGCTGTTCCGGACCTTGGTCATCCTGTTCGAAGGCCCCGGCGATCTGGACGAGGCCGGGTTCGAGCAGCACCTGTGGGCACGTGCCCAGTCACTGTCCGACAAGGACGAATGGCTCGGCTACCAACCCGACCCCAGCGTCAGCACTGATCCCGATGATCCGCATTTCTCGCTGAGCTTTGCGGGCGAGGCGTTCTTCGTCGTCGGCCTCCACCCCGCCGCCAGCCGCCCCGCACGGCGTTTCGCGACGCCGGCCATGGTGTTCAACCTGCACGACCAGTTCGAGGTGCTGCGCGAACAGCAGCGTTACGAGAAGCTGCGCGCCTCCATCCTTGCGCGCGATCTCGATCTCGCCGGCTCGCTCAACCCGATGCTCGCCCGCCACGGCGAGATCAGCGAGGCGCGCCAGTATAGCGGTCGTGAAGTGCCATCCGACTGGCGCTGCCCCTTTCATCGCGGCGGAGGTGCGGCGCATGGTTGAGACGATCCCGCCCCGCTCCGGTGCCGGTTTCCGGCTACCGAAGGGCGCCGAGTTGACCGTGATCGATCCGCAAGGCTGTCAGGTCTCCGACCTGCTCGCGTTCAACGCGGATGATCTGCGCGAGGTCATCTCGTCGGGCCGCACGCTCGATTATGCCAGCCGGCTCTACCTGACCACGGGCGACCCGCTTTATTCGAACCGGTCCAACGTCATGCTCTCCATCCTGGAGGACACGGTCGGCCGGCACGACTTCCTGCTGACGCCCTGTTCGAAGGACACGTTCCGTATCATCTACGGCGACACTGATCCCCATCGCGGCTGCTTCGGCAATCTCGCTGCCGCGCTGGAGCCCTACGGCGTCGAGCCGGACATGATCCCCACCGCCTTCAATTGCTTCATGAACGTGCCGATCGACGGCGCCACCGGCACCTTCACTGTCGAGCCCCCGCTCAGCAAGGCCGGTGATTTCATCCGCTTCCGCGCCGAGATGGACCTCGTCATCGGCCTCACCGCCTGCTCCGCCCTCCAGTCGAACGGCGGCTCGTTCAAGCCGATCCAGTACCGCATCGACGCCGGCCCCGCCGCATGACCGATCGCCCCTTACGCCTCGGCTTCCCCGTCAAGGTCATGGGCAAACCGGGGATGAAATCGAACGACACCCGGCGCTGGCAGAAAAATCCGCATCTCAAATGTTCGCTCGAATATGTCGACGCCATCCTCGACTATCTGGCGACCCAGAAGATCGACATGTACCGCCTCTCGTCGGATCTAGCGCCCTACGCCACGCACCCCGACATGCCGCAATTCCACAACATGGTCGCGGAAAGCGACGCGGAGTTGCGCGCGCTCGGCGCCAAGGCGCGCGCGCTCGACATGCGCCTGTCCTTCCACCCCTCACAATATGTGCTGCTCAACGCCCCCAATCCGGCGCTGACCACGAAGAGCATCTGGGATCTGTCCAGCCAGGCCGAAATGCTCGACCGTATGGAGCTGGACGACGAAGCGGTCATGGTCACCCATGTCGGCGGCGTCTACGACGATCACGAGGCCAGCCGCGCCCGCTGGATTGCGGGGTGGGAGCAGTGCCCCGAGCATGTTCGCCGCCGTCTCGTCCTTGAAAACGACGACATCCGCTTCTCGGCGGCCGACGTGCTGTGGATTCACGAGCGCACCGGCGTCCGCCTGATCTTCGACTATCAGCATTTCTGGTGCCTCAATCCCGAGCGGCTCGACCTGCGCGACACGCTCGAAAAATTCATGGCAAGCTGGCCCGCCGGCGTCCGGCCCAAGATCCATTTCTCCAGCCCCCGCACCGAGCTGCGCGAGATCAAGCAAAAGGTCGCCCCCGGCGCCAAACCCAAAAAGGGCGAACAGCTTAAGGCGCCGCTGAAGCCCGGCGCGCGGGTCAAGACGGTGTTGCGCCCGCCGATCTGGACCGGCCATGCCGACTTCACCAACCCGTTCGAATTCTGCACCTTCATGCGCACCGCCGAGGGCCTGGAATTCGACGTGATGCTGGAAGGCAAGTCCAAGGACATCAGCCTCATCAAGCTGCGCCCCGACATGTTGCGCTTCGCCCCCGACGTCGCCGCCCGCTTCGGTATCACTGCCGAGGATGCCGCCGAACTCAGCGAGGACGAAGCCGAACTGGCGGATGGTGCCGATGCCGATGACGCGCCCGATGTGGACGAGGGCGACGCCTGATACCACATTCGCGTGATGCTTTCGCCGCCTGCCGATTCGCCCGAAACCGCGCTTGCCCCGCTCGACCCCGATCGCCGCCGCATGGTGCAGGGCCGCGTTCGCGAGGCTTTGCGCCAATGGCTCGCCGCCGATGACGATGCCCTGCTCGCCCTGCTCAGCCGACTGGGCCGCGACGAGATCGCCCATGCGGCCGAACAAAGCCGCCGGCTCCCCCAGTCCACCACCCCCGCCGCCGCCGAAGCGGACGCGATCCTGACCCGCCTCAGGACCGAGGTGGAGGCGCTTGCCACCCCGCCGGCGCCGCCGCGACAGAGCTTTGCCGACCGGCTGTTCGGCCGCCCGCCCCCGCCCGTCCCGACGGTCGACTCCGGCACCCTGCTCACCGACCTGCTTGCCGACCTGGAACGTCAGCGCGACGCCCTGCTGCGCGAGGCGATCACCTTACGCGGCCACCGCGAACGGCTGTTCGCCGCCGACCACCGGCTGGAGGAAGCCGGTCAGTTCCTGCGCCTGGCCGAACAGGCGGTTGAGGCCGCCGCACGCGAGATCGCAGTGGACAATCCACCCCGCGCCGACCTGTTGCGCACCCGCGCCGGCGCTACGGTGCAGGAACGCCTGCGTGACGTGTTGACCCAGCTTCTCGTCACCCGCCAGGGCTGGATGACGCTCGACATTCTGTTGGACGGGCATGAAGCGCTCGGCGCCGCGATCGGCCGCGCTGGCCAGACGATGATGGCCGCCTTGCGCACCGCGCTGGCCGCCCGCGCCGCACTTGCCGAGGGGCAGCGGATGACCACGCAGGCGGCCGCCCTCGATCGTACCGCGCAGGCCGCCGCCGGTTCGGACCGGGCAAGCGCCACCCGCGCTCTGGACGATGCGGTGGAACAGATGCGTCACGCGCTCGCTGCCGCCACGACTGGATTTGCGGGCGCGCGATGATTACCCATGGCAGGGCGCCGTCGGGGCGCGCGGGAATACGGGGTAAGCGGTGAGCGGCCTGATGAAATTCTTCTCGGACCTGTTCGGCACGGCGCAGCCCGCGCCGTCCTCCCCGTCGTCATTGCCATCGCCCGCCCACCGCCCATCGGTGCCCCTCACGCCCGATCGCGCGCCCGCCGGCTTTTCCGCCGACGACCCTCGCCTGCCCGACGCAGCACGCCCCAAGGTCGCCGAACTGCTCGACCTCGCCACCCAGATCGAGCGGCGCGCCAAGGATGACCCGCTGCTCGTCTCGGCGCTGACCGAAGTACGCCAGATGCGCGACACCCACCTGCCGCAACTCGTCTCCAGCTATGCCGATATCCCCCCAGCCCACCGCGCCGAAATCTTCCGCCAGACCGGTCGCTCGGCCAGCTATGTGTTGACCGAGGGTCTGGAAAAGATGCTCGACCGGCTTCGCACGCTATGCCGCACCATGGCGCAGGACAATCTCGACAATTTCGCCGACAATCTGCGCTTCATCGAAACCCGCTACGGCAACCGCGATCCGCTGGGCTGAAGCGGCGCAGGCTTCCATCGTGGAGCAGAGCCAAACGCTCCTGACCTCCCTCCTCACCCGTTCATCTCGAGTAACCGTCGAGTAGCGGCAAAGCCGCGTATCGAGACGGTGTATCGAGAGACCGATTGCCGCGCCCCAACCCAAAAGGCCAGCGGCTTAAACAAAAGCGGCCACGACAACGCAAAACGGCCGCCCGGTCGCGCTCTCCGAGGAAGGCGACCGGGCGGCCGTTTTGTTGAACCATATCCAGGATATGGTGGGCGCGACAGGGATTGAACCTGTGACCCCACCCGTGTGAAGGGTGTGCTCTACCGCTGAGCTACGCGCCCGTAACCGGGAGACGGGCCTTTAGGCGGCACCTGCGCGCCTGTCCAGCCCAAAAAAACAGATTAGTTCACCGAGTCCTTCAGGCCCTTGCCGGCCTTGAACTTGGGCTGCGACGAGGCCTTGATCGTCATCGGTTCGCCGGTGCGCGGGTTGCGGCCGGTAGACGCCTTGCGCTTGGAAACCGAAAAGGTGCCGAAGCCGACCAGGCGCACTTCGTCGCCCTTCTTCAGCGCGGCGGAAATCGCATCGAACACCGCCTCGACCGCCTTGACCGCGTCCCCGCGAACCAGCCCCGACGTGTCGGCGACCGTGGCGATCAACTCCTGCTTGTTCATTCTGAAACCCCCCTTGCCGAATCATTTCGCTGTCGAAAGAATCGATGGACCGTGAAAGCCGTGGATAATGCGACGCCTTTACAGGCTGTCAAACAAATCCGGTAGGCCCCCGTGCGGCAGGATGGGTAGCGAAATCGTTTAGATTTCAAAGACCCGTAGCGGACGGTCGGCCGAAAGCGACGGAAACCTCCGCTCCCGACCGTACCAACCTCATCAGTGGTGCAGCTCGCCTCCGGCCGGCGCCACGCCCGATGGCGGCAGCGCGGCCAGTTCGTCCGCATCGGTCCAGTCGATCGCCTCCAACGGCTCGGTCAGCGCCAGACGCAGCACCTCGTCGACATGCGCGACGGGGATGATCTTCAGCCCTTCCTTGATGTTGGCGGGGATGTCGGCAAGATCCTTCTCGTTCTCCTGCGGGATCAGCACCGTCTCGATCCCGCCGCGCAGCGCCGCGAGCAGCTTCTCCTTCAATCCGCCGATCGGCAGCACCCGGCCGCGCAGCGTCACCTCACCGGTCATCGCCACCTCCTTGCGCACCGGAACCCCGGTCAGCGTGGAGACGATCGAGGTGACGAGGCCGATACCCGCCGACGGACCGTCCTTGGGCACCGCCCCTTCGGGCAGGTGGATATGGATGTCCTTGCGATGGAACAGGCTGGGCTTGATGCCGTAGCTCGGGCTGCGCGCCTGCACGAAGCTGAAGGCGGCCTGCACCGACTCCTTCATCACGTCGCCCAGCTTGCCGGTCGTCTTCACCTGTCCCTTGCCGGGCACCGTCACGCTTTCGATGGTCAGCAGCTCGCCGCCCACCTCCGTCCAAGCCAGCCCCGTCACCGCGCCGATCTGATGCTCGGTTTCCGACAGGCCGTGGCGGTACTTCTGCACGCCTGCGAACTCGTGCAGGTTCTCGGGCGTGATCGTCACGCTCTGCGTCTTGCCCTCCAAGATTTGGCGCAGCGCCTTTCTCGCCAGCTTGGCGACCTCGCGCTCCAGCGTCCGCACGCCCGCCTCACGGGTGTAGCGCTGGATCAGCGCGCGCAGCCCTTCATTGGTCAGCGTGAATTCGCCGTCCTTCAGGCCATGCGCCTCGACCTGCTTGGCGATCAGATGCCGCTCGGCGATCTCGACCTTCTCGTCCTCGGTATAGCCCTCCAGCCGGATGATCTCCATCCGGTCGAGCAGCGGCTGCGGCAGGTTCAGCGTGTTGGCCGTGCACACGAACATCACGTCGGACAGATCGATGTCGATCTCCAGATAATGGTCGTTGAATTTGCCGTTCTGTTCGGGGTCGAGCACCTCCAGCAGCGCCGACGCCGGATCGCCGCGGAAGTCCTGGCCCAGCTTGTCGATCTCGTCGAGCAGGAACAGCGGGTTGGACGTGCCGGCCTTTTTCAGGTTCGTCACGATCTTGCCCGGCAGGCTGCCGATATAGGTACGCCGGTGGCCGCGGATCTCGGCCTCGTCGCGCACGCCGCCCAGCGACTGGCGGATGAACTCGCGCCCCGTCGCCTTGGCGATCGAATGGCCGAGCGAGGTCTTGCCCACACCGGGCGGGCCGACGAGGCACAGGATCGGCCCCTTCAGCTTGTTGGTGCGCGCCTGGACCGCCAGATATTCGACGATCCGGTCCTTCACCTTCTCCAACGCATAGTGATCCTCGTTCAGGACTGCTTCGGCGGCAGGAATGTCCTTCTTGATCTTAGACTTCTTACCCCATGGCAGGCCGAGCAGCACGTCCAGGTAATTGCGCACCACGGTCGCCTCGGCACTCATCGGCGCCATCGTCTTCAGCTTCTTCAGCTCCGACGTCGCCTTGGTGCGCGCCTCCTTGGACAGTTTCAGCGTGGCGATCTTCTGCGTCAGCTCGGCGATCTCGTCGCCGTCGCCCTCGTCGCTCTCATTGCCCAGCTCGCGCTGGATCGCCTTCAACTGCTCGTTGAGGTAATATTCGCGCTGCGTCTTCTCCATCTGGCGCTTGACGCGGCTCTTGATCTTCTTCTCGACCTGCAGGACGCCCAGCTCGCCCTCCATCAGGGCATAGGCCATCTCCAGCCGCTTGGCCGGATCGGTCTCGACCAGCAGCGCCTGCTTGTCGGCCACCTTGATCGAGATATTGGCCGCAACCGCATCGGCCAGCCGCGACGGCTCGTCGATCTCGCCCAGTTGCACCGCAGTTTCCGCGGGCAGCTTGCGGTTCAGCTTGGCATAATTTTCGAACTGGTCGACCACCGAGCGCATCAGCGCGGCGATTTCGTCATTGTCCGCGCCGCTGTCCTCGACCGTATCGACGGTGGCGGTCAGATGCGTCTCACCCGCGGTCAGCTCGACCAGCCGGGCGCGCTGCTTGCCCTCGACCAGCACGCGCACCGTGCCGTCGGGCAGCTTGAGGAGTTGCAGCACGGTCGCCGACACGCCGATTTCATACAGGTCCTCGCGGGCGGGATCGTCCTCGCCCGGATCGAGCTGCGCGACCAGGAATATCTCCTTGTCGGCGGCCATGGCGGCTTCCAGCGCCGCCACCGATTTGTCACGGCCCACGAACAGCGGCACGATCATGTGCGGGAACACGACGATGTCACGGAGCGGAAGTACGGGGTAGGTCTGAGTCATGGAGTCTCCGATGGGTCCCGCCGGGGGGACCCTCATGCTCCCTTATATGGGGAGGGTGAAGCATCCATCAATCACGCCTTGCCAAGCTTGCGACGACCGGCAACAAGTTTGCGCATGAATCGTATACCGATGCTCGCCGTCATTCTCCTGGCCTCCACCGCAATGGCGACGCCGCTCCCCAAAAAGGGGGAGCCGCCGCTGACCGAGCAGACCAAGCGTTCCGGCGGCATCCGCCCGGCCGAGCAACTGGCGCTGCGCTTCGACACCGCCGACCTGTCGTTCGAGGTCCTGCCCGAAACGCAGGAACTGGCCGGCGTCGCGGTGCTGGATTTCACCGCCACCGCGCCCGTGTCCCGCCTGCTGATCGACCTGGACAGGAACCTGCCGGTTTCCGCCGTGTCGATCGACGGCGTGGCGCTGAAACCCGGCACATGGTCCAATCCGGACGGGCAGCTCGTCATTCCTCTCCCCCGCGCGAAGGGAGCAGGACAGAAGATCAGGGCCAGCATCACCTATCGCGGCACGCCGCACGTTGCGGTCCGCGCGCCATGGGATGACGGCGTGGTCTGGTCGAAGACGCCGGACGGCAGGTTGTGGTTCGCCACCACCGCGCAAGGCTATGGCTGCGACCTGTTCTGGCCCTGTCTCGACTTTCCCACCGCAGAGCCTGAGCAGGTGACGCTGCACATCACCGTTCCCGCCGGCCTGAAGGCGCCATCGAACGGCCGCCTGCTCGGCGTCGATACGCTGCCGGACGGCCGCACCCGCTGGAACTGGCGCACGCGCAATCCCAACACCTATGCCATCGCGCTCAATGTCGGCCCCTATGAGGAGATCAGCGGCACCTACAAGAGCCGCTTCGGCAACACGATCCCGATGCATTACTGGTATCTGCCCGGCGAGAAGCCGCAGGCGGAAAAGCTGTTCGCCGAATTCGCCCCCACGCTCGACTTCTTTGAATCGCTCGTCGGCCCCTTCCCGTTCGGGGACGAGAAGGTCGGCGTGGTCGAAACCCCGCACAAGGGCATGGAGCACCAGACGATCAACGCCTATGGCAATGAATATGCCAAGGCGGTCGAGGGGTTCGACTGGCTGTTCCAGCACGAATTCACCCATGAATGGTTCGCCAACCAGCTGACCGCGGCCAACTGGGACGATTTCTGGCTGCACGAGGGTTATGGCAGCTACATGCAGCCCGCTTATGGCCGCTGGCGCGAGGGCGAGGCCCGCTATGCCGCGATGATGGACCTGCAACGCCCCCAGATCGCCGCCAAGGTGCCGATCGTGCGCGACCGCGTCATCACCGAGGAGGATGTGTACGAGGCGGCCAATGGCGGCCCCGGCCTCGACATCTACATGAAGGGGTCGTGGATGCTCCACACCCTGCGCAACCTGATCGGCGACAAGGCCTTCTGGGATGTCACCCGCCTCGCCGTCTATGGCCGCACCGATCCGAAGCCCGGCAATTTCAAGCCGCGCTTCGGCTCCAGCCGGGAATATGAAGGCTTCGTCCGTCAGGTCACCGGCCGGGATTATCGCTGGTTCTTCGATGTCTATCTGCGCGAGGCGGCACTGCCGGACCTTGAACAGACCCGCGATGGCGACCGGCTGACGCTGCGCTGGAAGGTCGCCAACGACCGCCCCTTCCCCATGCCGATCGAGGTACAGGTCGGCGACCGCATCGAAAAGCTGCCGATGACGGGCGGCTCCGGCACGCTTGTCGTGCCCGCCGACGCCCATGTGGTGATCGATCCCTGGGCTCGCGTGTTGAAACGCTCGACGGCAATCGAGGAGTTTCAGGCATGGCGCGCGACACGAAAGAACTGACCGACACGCAGGCCGCCCTTCGCCGCACGGCGGAGATGGCCGCGGTGTTCATGATCGGCGACGGGCTGCTCGGGCTGCTCCAGCCCGAACGCCATGTCGCATTGTGGCGCTCGCGCACCCCGGCGGTCGACCTGCTCGTCCGGCCCTTTGCCGGCCGGCCGACCCGCCGCCGGCTCTACGGCGCGCTGCAACTCGCCGCCGGGCTGGCGCTGGCGGCCCGGCAGCGTGCGCGGGATCAGGGCACCACGGTGATGAACAGATAGGCCGCAAAGATCACCAGATGGACCGCGCCGCCCAGCAGCGTGGTCCGCCCGGTGCCCAGCGAAAGGGTGATGACGAACAGCGACAGGACCAGCACCGTCATTTCCTTGGGCCCGATCCCCAACGCCAGCGGCAGGTCCAGCGCCAGCGACACGATCGCCACCGACGGGATGGTGAGCCCGATCGTCGCCAGCGCCGAGCCCAGCGCCAGGTTCAGGCTCGTCTGCAACCGGTTACGCTTGGCCGCGCGGTAGGCGGCGAGGCTTTCGGGCGCCAGCACCAGTCCGGCGATGATGACGCCGACGATCGCGAGCGGCAGGCCCGCGCCCAGGATCGCCTCCTCCACCTTGGCCGACAACCCCTTGGCGAGCAGCACCACGCCGACCAGCGCGACCAGCAACAGCCCCAGCGCCACCAGCGTGTCGCTGCCCGATGGCACGGTGGTGTGCGCATCCGCCGGCAGGTCCTCGTCGGCGGGCAGGAACATCTCCCGGTGCCGCCCGGTCTGCACGAACACGAAGGTGCCGTAGAGGATCAGGCTGACGATCGCGACGAATATCAGTTGCGACGGGGCATAGGTCGGCCCCGGCGCGCTCGACACGTAATTGGGCAGCACCAGCGACAGCACCACCATCGCCACCAGCACGTTCAACGAGGCGCTCGCCCCGCGCAGTGAAAAGCGCTGCTCGCCATGCCGTACGCCGCCCGACAACAGGCACAGTCCGACGATGCCGTTCAGGATGATCATGATCGCCGCGAACACCGTGTCGCGGGCCAGCGTGGAAGCATCGCCCGCATCCGACAGCATCAGGCTGACGATCAGCGACACCTCGATCACCGTCACCGCGACTGCCAGCACCAGCGTGCCGAACGGCTCGCCCACCCGGTGCGCGACCACCTCGGCATGATGCACCGCGGCCAGCACGCATCCCATCAGGATCACCGCCGCCGCGATCAGGCCGGGCGTTCCCATCTTGTAGAGCGAGATCAGGACCGCGCCGACGCCGAGCAGGGGGAAGATCAGCGTCCACCACGGCATCGTCAATCGTTGCAGCAAGGCCCGCTTGCTGGCCGGGGGTACGATCCGTTCCTCGTCTGCCGTCGTCTGTGTCATTGCGTCTCCCTTTATTCCAGCAATGCAACAACGGCATGAAAGTTGCCAAAACCGGCCACTTGGCGCGCATCGTCCAACATGGATCATGCATTTCCTGGGGTGTGGTCTTGAGCCGCCTCGCGCCCCCGCCTCCAATTTCCCCCGAGACCCGTTCGTGTCGAGTAGCTCCGGAGGAGCGTATCGAGACCGCGTATCGAGACATCATCGCCCCGGGCAACGGTCTCTCGATACGCCATCTCGACAAGCGGGATGACAAATCGAGACGAACGGAAGATTTTCCATCTGACTGCCATCAATGGCCAAAAAACGGGCTATGCGGGACGGCGCCTTTCGATAACTCCCTACCCCCGCCCCTGCCGATACGCATTCAGGTCGATGCCATGCCGCTGGATCTTGTCGTAAAAGGTCTTGCGCGGAATACCGAGCGTCACCAGCGCGGCGCGCACGTCGCCGCCGCCTTCCTCCAGCGCGGCGCGGATCGTCGCCCCCTCGAACCGCTCGACGCGTTCGGGCAGCGACAGCGATCCGTCGCTCCCCGCGCCGCTACCCTCCCCCGGCAAACCCAGCGCGACGCGACCGGCATAGTTGCGCACCTCGCGCACATTGCCCGGCCAGTCGTGCGACAACAGCCGCGCCTCCACATCGGCGTCGATCATCGGCACCTCGCGCCCGAACCGCTCCGCCGCTTCGCGCAGGAAATGCGCAAAGAGCAGCGGCACGTCGGCCCGGCGTTCGCGCAGCGGCGGCACGCGCAGCCGCACCGCATCCAGCCGGTAGAGCAGGTCGGCCCGGAACCGCCCCTCCGCCACCGCGCCCGCCAGATCCGATTTCGCCGCCGCCACGATGCGCAGGTCCAGCATCTGCCGTTCCTCCGCGCCGATCGCGCGCACCTCGCGCTCCTCCACCACGCGCAGCATCCGGCCCTGCAGCGCCAGCGCCATGCTGTCGACCTCGTCCAGGAACAGCGTGCCGCGATTGGCCGCCATGATCCGCCCGGGCGTGCGGCCATGCGCCTGTCCGAACAGTTCGCCCTCCGCGATCGTCTCGGGCAGCGCGGCGCAATCGACTGCGACGAAGGGTCGCGTGCGCCGCGCGCTCCAGCGGTGGAGCAGCAGCGCGACCAGTTCCTTGCCGGTGCCCGTCTCCCCCTCGATCAGCACGTCGACATCGGCCTGCGCCACCTGTCGCACCATGTCGCGCAGCCGCATCATCACCGGCGTCTCGCCGATCAGCGGATAGGCGCCCTGCGCTTCCTCTGCCGCCAGCCGCAGACGCCGGTTCTCCAGCACCAGCCGGCGCATCTCCAGCGCGCGCTGCGCACTGGCGATCAGGTGATCGGCGGCGAACGGCTTGGCGACGAAGTCGAACGCGCCCTGCTTCAGCGCGGCCACCGCCATCGGCACGTCGCCATGCCCGGTCATCAGGATCACCGGGATATCCGCATCGATCGCCGCGATGCGGCGGAACAGCTCGGTGCCGTCCATGCCGGGCATGCGGATGTCGGTCACCACCATGCCGGCGAAATCGGCATCGATCGTGGCCAGCGCGCCCTGCGGGTCGGCATGCGGCTCCACCTCGATCCCCGCCAGTTCGAACGACTGCGCCAGCGCGCCGCGCAGCGTCGTGTCGTCATCCACCAGCAGCACGCGCATCGTCGCGCTCGCGCTCTTTCCGCTCGCCATATCCCCGCTCACGCCCGCCGCAACGTCACGCGGAACGCCGCGCCGCCCAGCCTGGATGGAACCGTCTCCAGCATGCCACCGAATTCCGTCATGATATCGCGTGCAATCCCCAGACCCAGGCCCAGCCCGTCGGGCTTGCCGGTCACGAACGGGGTGAAGATCACCGGCGCCAGCGCCGGGTCCAGCCCCGAACCATTATCGGCGACGACGATCGCAACCGTGTCGCCGCCATCGTCTTCCACATATAGCGCGACCCTCGGCACCGCCTGCCTGGCCACCGCATCCAGCGCATTCTGCAACAGGTTGACCAGCACCTGCTCCAGCCGCACCCGCCCCGCCATCACCATGGGCAGCGCATCGCCCGCCATCGGCCGGTCCAGCGTCACGCCCGCGCTGCGAAAGCGGTCGCCGATCAGCAGCATGGTGCCCTCGATGATCTCGGCGATCGCCACCGGGCCGATGCCGTGCGTACCCCGTCTGGCGAAGCGGCGCATCTCCTGCACGATCGATCCGATCCGCTCGGTCAGCTCGACGATGGAGGCCAGATTCTGTCCGGCGCGCTCGGGTGCGGCGCGCTCCAGGAAGATGCGGGCATTGTCGGCCAGCGTGCGGATCGCCGCCACCGGCTGGTTGATCTCGTGCGCCACGCCCGCGGTGATCGATCCCAGCGATCCCAGCCGGTTGGCCTGCGCCAGTTCCTCGCGCGCGGCGCGAAAGCGCTGGTCGGCGCGGATGCGCTCGCCGATCTCCACCGTCAGTCGCCCGTTCGCCTCGCGCAGCTCGGCCGTCCGCCGCGTCACCTCCTCCTCCAGCGCCGCCCTCGCCGCCAGCTGCCGCTCCGCGCGCGTCTGCCGCCACAGCCATCCCGCCGCCAGCAGCGCCAGCGCGACGCCGACCAGCACCGTCGCCGCCCGCACCCACGCATCCGCCTCGCGCAGCGCAGTCCCGACCGGCGCCACATGGATCAGCCGCCACCCCGGCAGCGGCGCCGGCACCGCCGCCGCCAGCACCTCGTCGCCCACCCGGTCACGCCCGTTCCCGTTCCTTCCCAGCCGATAGCCGGACAGTGGCAACGGCAGGGACCCGAACTGCCGCGTCTGCCGGATTTCGGCACGCTCGCCCGAGGATAGCGGACGCAGCGTGGAAAAGCGCGCGGGCGGGTCGGTCGCCACCACCACCACGCCGTGCCCGTCGACCAACAGCGTCTGCCCCACATCCGTCGTCCAGGCACGCGCCAGTCCGTCGAATTCAACCTTCACCACGACCACGCCGACCGGCGCCCCGACCGGCCCCAACCGGCGGGCCAGGAAGAGGCCGGGACGGCGGCTGACATTGCCCAGCGCGAAATATTCCGCCGTCCCGTTCGCCATCGCCCGCCGGAAATAGGGCCGAAAAGCATAGTCGCGCCCCACGAAACTGTCCGGCTTCCGTGCATTGGAAGCAGCAATCGTCCGCCCCTGCGGATTGATGACGTAGATGACCGGCGCCCCGGTGCGCCCCGCCAGCAGCGCCAGCTTCTCGTTCATCCGGTCGGCCGCCCGACCCGGTCCCGCGATCAACGCGCTGCGCAGGTCCGGATATTCGCCCAACACGATCGGCAGCAGCCGAAAGCGTTGCAGCTCGCTCGACAACAGCCGTTCCTGTTGCCGCGCCACCCGACCGACATCGCGGCGCAGATCGCCGATCGCGTCGCGATAGGCATAGGTCCGCAAACCGAACGCGACGATCAGCGTCACGATCATGACCAGCCCCGCCGCCAGCGCGACGCGGACGCGGATCGACTTGGCGGAGAAAACGCCCATCTGTGCGGACTATCGCAGCAACGCCGTCCGCGCCATGCGAAAATTCGCTCACCCCGTATCGATCGGCCAATCGGTTTCGGCTGTTTTCCGGGGATTTAGCGTCATTCCACCCGCCCGTTGATACCCCGGCCACTTCCAGCGCACACTCGCGGTTCCAAGAGCCCGGATCAACGGTGCCTCCCATTCTTGCAGAGGATGACGAAAGCGTGATCGCACAAGACTATGCCGTGGCCGAGGCGCCCAAGCGCGCCAGAATATGGTCGCACCTGTATGTCCAGGTCCTCGTCGCCATCGCGCTGGGCGCGATCATCGGCCATCTCTACCCAAGCTTCGGCGCCTCGCTGAAGCCGCTGGGCGACGGCTTCATCAAGCTCGTCAAGATGATCATCGGCCCCGTCATCTTCCTGACGGTGGTGACCGGCATCGCCGGCATGCGCGAACTCGCCTCGGTCGGCCGCGTCGCGGGCAAGGCGTTCTTCTACTTCATCACCGTCTCGACGCTCGCCCTCGTCGTCGGCCTGATCGTCGCCCATGTCGTACAGCCCGGCGCCGGCATGAACATCAACCCGGCGACGCTCGATGCCGCCGCGGTCAACGACTATGCCGCCAAGGCGCACGACACCACGATCACCGGCTTCCTGCTCGGCATCATCCCCGACACGCTGGTCAGCGCCTTTACCGAGGGCAACATCCTTCAGGTCCTGCTCGTCGCCATCCTGTTCGGCATCTCGATGGCGCTGATCGGCGAGCCCGCCAAGCCGCTGCTGAGCAGCCTCGAGCGTTTGAGCATCGTCGTCTTCAAGCTGGTCGGCATCCTGATGCGCGCGGCCCCGATCGGTGCCTTCGGCGCGATCGCCTTCACCATCGGCAAGTACGGGCTGGGCAGCCTCGTCAACCTGGGCGCGCTCGTCGCCACCTTCTACCTGACCGCCTTCCTGTTCGTCGCGGTCGTGCTCGGCACGATCGCGCGGGTGAACGGCTTCTCGGTGTTCAAGCTGATCCGCTACCTCAAGGCCGAGCTGCTGCTCGTCCTGGGCACCTCCTCGTCCGAGGCCGCCCTCCCCAGCCTGCTCCAGAAGATGGAAAAGGCCGGCTGCGAGAAGTCGGTCGTCGGCCTGGTCGTCCCCACCGGCTATTCGTTCAACCTCGACGGCACCAACATCTACATGACGCTGGCGGCACTGTTCATCGCCCAGGCCTGCGGCGTGGACCTGTCGCTGGGTCAGCAGCTCGCCCTGCTGCTGGTCGCGATGCTGAGTTCGAAGGGGGCCGCCGGCGTCACCGGCGCGGGCTTCATCACGCTCGCCGCGACGCTCTCGATCGTGCCCACCATCCCGATCGCGGGCATGGCGCTGATCCTGGGCATCGACCGCTTCATGTCGGAATGCCGCAGCCTGACCAACTTCATCGGCAATGCGGTGGCGACCGTGGTCGTCGCCCGCTGGGAAAACGCGCTCGACAAGGATGCGCTGGATGCCGCGCTGAACAGCCGCACCGCCCCGGCCATCGTTAACGGCTCGGCAATCAACGCGGCATAAGACCGCGCTCCCGCCTTTCAGAGAGGAATAGAATGAAGAACGTCTGGTTGGCGGGGGCCGCGATCGCCCTCGCCCCGGGGCTCGCCCCCATGGCCGCCAACGCCCAGAGCGCGATCCCCGGCAACAGCCCGGAGCGTGCAAGCCCGTCCACCGGCGCCTACCCGTCCGCGGCCGCCGGCGACGGCACCACCACCGGCGGCTACAACCAGTCGCGCTGGGCAGAGGATTGGCGCCGGATGTGCGACCCGGCCAAGCGCGACGATCCGCTGGATGCCCTGAAATGCGTGAAGCTGACGCAGGAGGGCGATGTCTACGTCACCTTCTCCGGCGAGGCGCGCGTCCGCACCAACCTGACGACCAACCCCAATCTTCAGGACCGCGAAGCCCAGCGCCAGGACATTCTCCGCCTGGTCGGCGGCGCCGACGTCCATCTGGGGGATCACTTCCGCGTCTTCGGCGAGGTCGGCCATGCCAGCCTGAACGGCCGCAACCTGGGCAATCCCAACGCGAACCTGCGCAACGATCTGGCCGTGCAGCAGCTTTTCGCCGAGGTGAAGGGCAATGTCGCCGGCTTCGACAGCGGCATCCGCGCCGGTCGCCAGACCTTTGCCGACGGCCCGCAGCTGCTGACCGTGCCGCGCGACAACAACACGCTGTTCTTCGTCCTCGACGGCGTCCGCGCCTATGCACGCAATGCCACCACCCGGCTCGACGTGTTCGACCTGAACTACGTCTCCTATGGCTATGAAGGCCTGAGCGACGATCGCAAGAACGACAATGTCCGGTTCTCCGGCGCGACCTTCGGCTTCAAGATCCCCACCGACCTGTTCGGCGGCTCGAAGCTGTATGCCGATCCGTTCGTCTGGCGCCTGCGCAACCGCGCGGCGACCTGGGGCGGCCGCATCGCGCGTGAAGAACGCTATTTCATTGGCTTGCACACCTATGGCGACATCGGTCCGGTCACCATCGACTGGACGGTCAACCATCAGGGCGGCACCTTCGGCAACCAGAAGATCTCCGGCTGGCAGGCGTTCGTCGCGCAGACCTACAAGCTGGGCAAGACGGCCGATGCCCCGCGGGTCGGCGTCCATGTCGATTACGGCTCGGGCGGCGGCAGCTATGACGGCGGCACGCTGAACACGACCAGCGGCCTGTTCGGCAACAACATCTATTACAGCTACGGCCTGTTCCTGACGCCGACGAACCTGCTCTACACCGCACCGAATTTCACCTTCACCCCGATCAAGGGCGTGCGCCTCGCGGCCGAATACGGCTTTGCCTGGCGCCCGGATGAAAACGATGCGGTGTACCGCGCCAGTGGTGCCGCGCTGCCGCGCACGCAAACCGTCGACGGCCGCGCCATCGCCGAGGTCGCCCGGCTTCAGGCGGTGTGGAGCATCACGCCCCGCCTCTCCTTCACCGGCCGACTGGAACATCTCCAGGCGAAGACCGTGCTCGACCGGGCCGGGTTGAACAATTCGTTTTTCGCCGCGGGGTGGTTTAGCTTCCGGTTCTGATATCCTACGAAGAGGAATAGACATGGCATCAACCGCAATGGGTGCGGACACCCGCAACCACCGGCTGAAATCGATCATCGGGGGATCGACCGGCAATCTGGTGGAATGGTTCGACTGGTATGTCTATTCCGCCTTCACCCTGTATTTCGCGCCGCATTTCTTCCCATCGGAAGATCGCACCGCCCAGTTGCTGTCCGCCGCGGCGGTGTTCGCGGTCGGCTTCATCATGCGCCCGATCGGTGCCTGGATCATGGGCATCTATGCCGATCGCAAGGGGCGCAAGGCGGGGCTGACCCTGTCGGTCACGCTGATGTGCGCGGGCTCGCTCATCATCGCGGTCACGCCGGGCTATGCGACGATCGGCCTGTTTGCCCCCGCCGCGCTCGTCATCGCGCGCCTGATGCAGGGCCTGTCGGTCGGCGGCGAATATGGTGCCAGCGCCACCTACCTGTCCGAAATGGCGGGCAAGGACCGGCGCGGCTTCTTCTCGTCCTTCCAATATGTCACGCTGATCTCCGGCCAGTTGCTCGCCATCTGCGTGCTGCTGATCCTCCAGACGGTACTGCCCGAGGCGGATCTCGACGCCTGGGGCTGGCGCATCCCGTTCGCGATCGGCGCGGTGCTGGCGGTCGTCGTCTTCTACATCCGCCGCGGCCTGGCCGAGACCGAAAGCTATCAGAACGCCAAGAAGGAAGGCGCGCCCAAGTCCGGCTTCCTGCAGCTCATCAAGCATCATCCGCGCGAAACGCTGACGGTGATGCTGTTGACCGCGGGCGGCACGCTCGCCTTCTACGCCTATTCGATCTACATGCAGAAGTTCCTGGTCAACACGTCGGGCTTCAGCCGCCCGGTCGCCAGCCAGATCAACGCCGCCACCCTGTTCGTCTTCATGCTGCTTCAGCCGCTCGCCGGCGGCCTGTCGGACAGGATCGGGCGCAAGCCGCTGATGGTTGCGTTCGGCATCGCCGGCGTCTGCTTCACCTATCCGATCTTCTCCACGCTGGAGACGACCCGCGACCCCTGGGTCGCCGGCGCACTCGTCATGGCTGCGCTGATCATCGTCACCGGCTACACCTCGATCAACGCCGTGGTGAAGGCGGAGCTGTTCCCCGCGCATATCCGCGCGCTCGGCGTCGCGCTGCCCTATGCGCTCGCCAACACCATCTTCGGCGGCACCGCCGAGTTCGTCGCGCTGAAGTTTAAGGACGCCGGGTTCGAGCGCGGCTTCTACTGGTATGTAACGGCAATGATCGCGATCTCGCTGGTCATCTACCTGCGCATGCGCGACACCCGGAAGAACAGCCTGATCGTCGAGGATTGACCTTTACGCCCTCTCCCCTCCGGGGAAAGGGAAGGGAAGTCGCCTAAACGTCAATGCAAGCGCAATAACCCCTCTCCCCTCCGGGGAGAGGGAGGGACCCGCCGCAAAGCGGCGGGAGGGTGAGGGGCCGCCAAGCAGCGCAGCATTGCTGGACTACCCCTCAGCCTCACCACGGCTAAAGCCGCGGGTCCCCTCCAGCATCAGGTCGCCCATGCCCCCGGCATGGGCTGAACAGCGCGGGGCGCTGTTCACCTGATGCTCCCCGTGGGGGAGAGGGCTCAAACGTTACTTAACCTCACCCGCAAAGGTATAGATCCCCGTCATCGGATCGGGCCCCTGGCTGGCGATCTGCACCGGCGGCAGTGCGTCAACCATCGGCGCCTTCGGGGCATGGCCCGCATAGATGAAGCCCTTGGTCGGGTAGCTGGAGGTGCCCAGCCCGCCATTGGGGCCGTACCATACCTTGACCTGCGACCAGTCGTTGTTCGGCGAGATGTCGATGGCGCGCACGTCACGCTCGATGCCGCCGCGGCGCGACCAGTTGGCATGGGTCAGCAGCACTTCGCGCTCGCTCACCACGCGCGATACCATCGCGACATGGCCGACCCGCATCCGGCGCGTCGCCTCGAATGCCAGTACCGATCCGGCCTGCGGGGTATGGCCGCGCTCGTACCGGCCCTCGGCCTGGCCCCACCAGGTATTTGCATTGCCATGAATGTCGATGCCCGAGATTTCGCGGGCATAGGGTGCGCACTGCCAGAATTGTGCGGCTGCGGGCGTGGCCATCATCAGGCCGCACGAAACCACCAGCGCAAAACGCGCTGCCAACGACTTTCCACTCACGTGCGACCCCCCGGTCCAATCTAGGTGATGAATTTTGGCTACGGGGTGCCGATATTTTTTGGAAGAGCGCCGGGAACCTTATCCGACGAACTGTGTTTCATCGTCGCCGACTTGCATGCTTGGCATGCACCGATCGTCGCGCGCTCTTCCAAAAGCTTACCGAATGGTTAATTCGCCGCCTTCATCAGGCGGTCGACCGTGGTCGCCGTCACCGCGTGATAGCCCGGCCGTGCCTTGGCATAGATGCGCGTCGCCAGGGCCCGACCCCAGTCGCCTTGCCCCCATAGCTGCGCAAACAGCGGCGCGACGAACTTGCGCCGTCCCTGACCGGTCAGGAACGCCTCCGCCGACGTCTCGGCCGGGGGATAGCGATTGGCCAGCGCCAATTGCAGCCAGGCAAAGCGGATCTCGCTGTTTCCCGTCCCGTTCCAGTGGAACCGCTCGTCCAGCGCGCGCAGCCGCTCCGCCGGCATGCTGCGCGGCAACTGCGTCAGGAAGCGGACATATTCCTGGGTGGTCACCTCGCCAGGTACGGCCGACACCGGGCCGCCCGCCGCGAACGCCTTGGCCGCTGCATCGATCGCCGGGAACGCGTCGGATTTCACGTGCACCGCGTTGGCGGGCACGCCGGGCTGGTACACCCACGCGTCCACCCCGATCCGCTCCGCCTCGCCCGGCTTCAACAGATTGGCCTTCAGATCGGCCAGGAACCCCGCGCTGGTCTGCGGCTGAAAGGCATGCACGTCGAAATAGCGACGCAGATACGCGTCCCACCGCGCCCGCCCCACCGTCGCCTCGATCGTGCGCAGGAAGGTCGCGCCCTTGTCATAGGCGATCTGGGTCATGCCGTCGTCGGGATCGCGCGACGCGTCCAGTTCCAGATGCAGCCGCGTATCGGGCGATTGCGGGCCGCCCGCATCCTTCACCGCCGCCTGCATGTCGGTCCACGCCAGATCGGCCTCCATCGCCGCGCGGCGCTGGCCGTACAGCGACTCCATGATCCGGTTCTCGAAATAGCTGGTGAAGCCCTCGTTCAGCCAGAAATCGTTCCAGGTCGCGTTCGTCACCAGGTTGCCCGACCAGCTATGCGCCAGCTCGTGCGCGATCAGGCTGACCAGGCTGCGGTCGCCCGCGATCGCGGTCGGCGTGGCAAAGGTCAGCGTCGGGTTCTCCATGCCCCCGAACGGAAAAGAGGGCGGCAACACAAGCACATCGTACCGTCCCCAGCGATAAGGCCCGTACAGCCCCTCGGCCGCTGCCACGAACTTGTCCAGCTCCCCGAACTCATACGCTGCCTTGTCCAGCGTCACCGGCTCCGCCCAGATCCCCGTCCGCGCCCCCGTCGCCCGAAACGCAATATCCCCTACCGCCAGCGCGATCAGGTAGGGCGCCACCGGCTTGTCCATCGCATAACGGTAGGTACAGCGATCCGCCTTGCACACCGCCTTGCCCCTCGCCTCGCCGCTCATCACTGCGGTCAGCTTGGCCGGCACATCGATCGTCGCGTCCCAGCTCTGGCGAATGCCCGGCGAATCCTGCGTCGGGATCCAGCTGCGATTCAGGATCGCCTCGCCCTGGCTGAACAGGAAGGGCTGCGTCTTGCCCGCAGTCTGCGCCGGGCTCAGCCATTGCAGCGCCTTCGCCTCGGGCGCGGAGGCATAGGCGATGCGGATCGTCTTGGCCCCGTTCAGCGTCACGGTCAGGGGCGCGCCGTGCACCGCGTCACCCTTGCCCACCGTATAGGGCAGCGCCTTGCCACCGGCATCGGTGACCGAGACGATACGCAAGCCGTTATCGTCCAGCACCACCTGCCCCGCCCCCGGCCGGGCATCGATCGACAGCGTCGCCACCCCGCGCAGCACATGGCTGTCGAAATCGGCGAACAGGTTCAGCGAGACATGGGAAACCCGCGCCTCCAGCGGCCGGGCATGGCTGTGCACGTCGCGCGCTTCCGGCGTGGCGAGCACAGGCGCCGTCTGTGCTGCAAGGGCGAGAATGGGGGCAAGCGCCAGAACGGTGGCAGGCATGGCAACTCCAAAGGTCAGTATGGCTGCACCTTAAGCGGATGCCGGCCGAATGGGAAATGAACCGCCACCGCGCCCCCCACCATCGACACCGCCACCATGCCCGCTAAAAGCCCCGCCATGCATTTCTGGCTTACCCCCGTCCTTGCCGCCGCCATCGCCGCGACGCTTCCCCAGACCCCTGCGCCACGGCCGGCGACCGCCCATGCCGCCAGGGGACTATCCCGCGACGCCGCTGCCCGGATGCTTGACCAGATGGCGGCCGCCCGGCTTCAGGCGGTGGCCGACGAATACCGGACCCAGCTTGCGGCAAAGTCGATCACCATTGGCGACAAGACGTTGAAATGGGAGAGCAAGGTCTTCGGCACCGCGCCGAAGGGCGGTCGCAGTCTCTGGATTTCCATGCACGGCGGCGGCAATGCCGAGCCGGCGGTGAACGACCAGCAATGGCGCAACCAGATCCGCCTCTACGAGCCGGCCGAGGGCATCTATCTCGCCCCCCGCGCGCCCACCGACACCTGGAACCTGTGGCACGAGGGGCATATCGATCCCCTGTTCCAGCGGCTGATCGATGCGCAGGTCGCGCTGAACGGCGTCGACCCGAACAAGGTCTATCTCATGGGCTATTCCGCCGGCGGCGACGGCGTCTGGCAATTGGCGCCACGCATGGCGGACCGCTTCGCCGCCGCCGCGACAATGGCGGGCCACCCCAATGAATCGACGCTGCTCCCCTTGCGCAACCTGCCCTTCGCCATCTTCATGGGCGGCGCGGACAGTGCCTATGACCGCAACAAGATCGCCGCGCAAAAGGCCGCCGAGATGGACCGTCTGCACGCCGCAGACCCGGGCGGCTATGTCCACATGGCGCGCATCTATCCCGGCCTGCCCCACTGGATGAACCGCAAGGATGCAGAGGCGCTGCCCTGGATGGCGCAGTTCACCCGCAATCCCTGGCCGAAGCGTGTCGTCTGGGTGCAGGACGACGTGACCAGCGACCGCTTCTACTGGCTGCAGATCCCAGACGCCGCCGCCGCCAAGGCGGGCGACAAGATCGTCGCGACCGCAGATGGCCAGTCGATCACCCTGACCGGAGACGTGCCGGCCGGCACGTCCCTGCGCCTGTCGGATCACCTGCTAAACCTCGACCGCCCCGTCACCGTGACGGTGAACGGCCGCATCGCCTACAAGGGCAAGGTGCCGCGCACCGCCGCCGCCATTCAGGCATCGCTGGCGGCGCGCGCCGACCCCGCCTCCGCCGCCACGGCGATGCTCACCCTTTGAGCATCGCCGCAATCGGCCGCTTTACCGTGCGGGAGCGGCCGGCGGCAGCGCGATCAGCGTCGGCGCATCCGCGACGAACACGTCCAGCACGCCGTCCGCGATTCTGATCGGTCCGTCGAAGCGCGTCGCGCCGGGAATGCTCTGGACGGCCGCCGCCTCGCCCGCGATGCGTTTGGCATCGGCGAAGTAGCGCACCGCCGCACCATTGCCCCGGTCGGCGGCATCCAGCCCGGCCGCGGTCAGTTGCAACGCACGGCCCCAGCGCTGCATCGCATCCAGCCACGGGCCGACTGGGCCGCAAAGCCCGGATCGACGGTGCCTGAGCGGATGATGTCGGGCGCCCCCGCCATCGCATCCGCCGTTTCGCGCAGTTCGGCGATCGCCTCGGCCCGCGCCGCCGCATCGCCGTCCGCGATCGCCTCGCGCACCCGGTCCAGCACCGCCTTCAGCCGCGGCGCCTGCTCCTGCCAGGGCTGGCTGCCAAAGGTCGGCGCCATGTGCTGCGTATCGAAGAACACCAGCAACGCCTCGGTCGCGCGGGCATCGCCCCCCGCCAGTTCGCGCGCCGCGGCATGCCAAGTCCGCTGTGCATCATAGCCCTTGTCGTTCCAGGCAAAGGCCGCAACGCCCGTCACCGCGACCCGGCTCGGCGCCTCCTGGTTCATCGGGTTGGAAAGGATACCGGTCAGCTCGCTCGCCAGCCCCGCCTCCCGCCGCGCATAGGGCGCCATCAGCAACCGTCCCGTCGTCTGCGCATAGTCGTTGACCGGATAATTGTCCCACAGCAGCGTCTTGCGCCCGAACGCCTTGGTCGCCGCCTTGGCGTCGGGCACCGAGATCGCCGGCGGCACCACGTCCGTGCCGGTCCACTGCACCACGATGCGCGGGTCGAGATGCTTGCGCAGTGCCGCCTTGTACGGGCTTTCCTTGGCGTCGAAATATTCGGTCGGCACCATGATCAGCGGTCGCGACGCCCGGTCCTTGGCAATGAGATCGGCCTGCACTGCGTTCAACAGCTTCGACTGCGCGATCCCCGCCGCCTCCGCGCCCGACGGGCCGAAGGCCGCCTTGTCCTGCTCGCAGTTCCACTTGGTATATTCGATGTCGTCCAGCGCCACATAGAAGCTGTGGACGCCGATCCCGCGCAGCGCATCGAACTTGCGCTCCAGCGCGCTCAGGTCGGCCGGATCGGAAAAGCACACCGTTGGCCCTGGCGAGATCGCATAAACGAAGTCGACATGGTTGCGCCGCGCCGCCGCGGCCAGCGTGCCCAGCGCCGACAGCGTCTCGGCGGGATAGGGCTCGCGCCAGCGGTCGCGGGCGTAAGGATCGTCCTTGGGGCTGTAGACATAGGTGTTCGCCTTGACACTGGCGAGGAAGTCCAGATGCTTGGTCCGGTCCGCCATTGTCCAGGGCGCGCCGTAAAAGCCCTCGATCGTACCGCGGATGGGCATGGCCGGATGGTCCTGGATTACCAGCGCGGGGATCGTGCCGCGCCGTGCCAGTTGGCGGAATGTCTGCGCGGCATGGAACACCCCGTCGCCATCGCGCCCCGCCAGCGTGATCAGCCCGCCGCGCCCTTGCGCCACGCTGGCGATCGTATAGCCCTCGGCCTCTTCACCGATCCTGGCCCCGCTGCGCGCCAGCGCATCGCGCACCACCGCATCGCCGCCGGTGCCCACCACGACATACACCCCGTCCAGCGTTGCCGGCACCCGCCGCGCGGTGGTGACCGTCTCCACCCCGGCCGAGGTCAGTATGCCACGCACCAGTGCCACCGTTGCGGGATCGGCATCGGCGCCGGCGACCAGCACCACCGAGGAACCCAGGGCGACCACCCCTTGCCCCAACGTCATCGACACCGGCGCGGGAAAGATCGCCGGCAACGTCGCCGGCTGTGCGGATGCGGGCGCCGCCATCACCGCCAGCGCCGCCGCCGCGACCATCATCGAGTTGGCGCCGATCCTGCCCATGCGTCGCGTCATCCCTGTTCTCCGGTATCGAATTGGTATTATTGACCAATGATTAGGAGGATGTCGCGCGAACGGCAAGCGATGGCATGGCCGCACATGTCGGGCGTCTCAGCGTCGACCCGGTAACCGGCCGCCAAAGCTCATGTCATGATCGCGCCGCTATCGGGGGCCCCACCGGACACGGCCATTGCTAATGGCCGCCGCCTCACTTGATGAAATAGCCGGCCACCTTCCATGTCGCGCCTTCGCGCGCGAGGGTGATCGTCTCGACAGCGCCGGGTTTGTGCGCAAAGTTCGTGCGAAACTGAAGAACCTCGTAATCTCCCGCCGGCACGCCGGGAAGCGATTTGGTCCTCGTCACATTCTGAAAGGTGCGTGAGGAAGCCGCGCCCAGCGGTAGCCGCACCGGCTGGATGACCGCCGCCCATTGCGGCGCCGATATCTGGGATTTGAACAGGCTTGCGGTGGCGCGCCAGCTCGCCTCCCATTCGCCTTTGTCCAACAAGCTCAACCATTGACGGGCTTCGCCCTGACTCATCGAAGCCGAAGCATCGGCGGCTGGGGCGCTCGTCTCCGGCACCTGCGCATTCGACGCGCCGTTTCCATGAAAGGCCGATGCAAGGGCAAAGGCGGCGATGACAAGCGACATGACGAACATTCCTCCACTGAGCCAGGCCAACCGGTGCATTGCACCCTGCTGGCGATTTCCCGGCCCAACCGAGTCCATGGGGACAGGCGTGGCCGCCACCCCCAAAACCTTGTCCCCGAGATTCCCGGGGCCCGCGTCGTCCATTTCGGCAAAAAGTCTCGCCGCCTCACGGCTGCTCGCCACACCCAATTTGCGACGCGCATCGCGCAGTCGCTCATTGACGGTGTGTACGGACAGCTGAAGCTGGCGGGCGATCGATTTGGCATCGTGGCCCTTGAGCAGCAAACGAAGCGTTTCCTTCTCCCGTTCAGTCAGGGAGGGGGCGCTGCTGCTGCCCGAGCTGGTCGTTCGTTGCTCCATGGCGGCGACTGTAAAGGGCAACAAAACGGCTTTCTACCAGCCGCCGAACATCCGCGGTCGATCAGCCCCCCATGCATGACCAAGGCCGGGGCAGGGAAACCAGTTTGCTTGCCGCAGTCGCCCGGTACCGACACACCGTGTTGCAGGCGCTTGCCCGACATCCGCTGTCAAATGCTACGCCATGCCGTCGATCGCAGGACAGCAACGAAAAAGGGCCCCGCCACATCTGGCGGAGCCCTTCTGAACCTTTGGCGATTGCCCGCGATCAGTTCGTCGGCGTCGGTGCGCCCGGAACGGCGCCGCCCGGCATCGCACCACCGGGGACCGCGCCACCCGGCATCGCGCCGCCCATGCCCTGGCGCATCTGCATCTGCCGCACGACACTTTCCGGCAGGAAGTCGAGCAACTGCACGTCGAACACCAGCGTCGAATTGGCCGGGATCGGTCCCGCCTCGCGCTCGCCATAGCCCAGCGCCGACGGGATCCAGACGCGGTACTTGGCGCCCTTCGGCATCAGCTTCAGCGCTTCGGAGAAGCCGGGCACCACCGCCGAGACCGGCATCGGCGTCGGTTGCTGCGACTTGTCGAACGTGGTGCCGTTCAGCAGCTTGCCCTCATACTGGACCAGCGCGACATCGGCATCGGTGGGCTTGGCCGCACCCGGCTGACCCGGCTCCAGCACCTTGTATTGCAGGCCCGAAGCGGTGGTCACCACGCCCTTGGCGCGGGCGTTGCGGGTCAGGAAGTCGTCACCCTGCGTCGCCAGCGCGACGGCCGCGACACAGGCGAGCACCAGACCCAGCCACAGATAGATGAGATAGCTGCGCTTGACGGGCTGCAGCGGCACGGCGGTGACGGTGGACATCGATAGGCACCTGATTCTGTGGTGCCGGTCCGGCCGTCACCGGTGATAGGTCGGGAAACGCGGTGCCGGGGGATCCGCCCTCCCGCCGATACGGGGGAGCGGCATCACATCCGGCTAAGTCGCTTACCGGGCGCCGTCGCGCTCGGCGCGCTTGCGCTCAAGCTTGCGGGCGCGACGCACGGCGGCGGCACGCTCGCGGGCGCGCTTCTCCGACGGCTTCTCGTAGTGACGGCGCAGCTTCATTTCGCGATACACGCCCTCGCGCTGCAGCTTCTTCTTGAGCGCACGAAGAGCCTGGTCGACATTGTTGTCGCGAACGATGATCTGCATAAAATCCAAAAACTCCGGTCGATATGCGCTGCCCATGCCGGAACAGCAATCAATCTGAATGGCGAATAGCCGGCGCGAACGAGTCCGCGTCGAGAACAGGCGGCGCCTAGCAGCACCGGGCATCCTTGGCAAGCACGTCTCGCCGCCCGTCGACGGGGTCCGCCGGTGTGGCCATGATGCCACGATCGGGAGGCGCCCGGACATTCGTTGCACGATGTTGCAGCCCCGACATGTGCGCGATACGCATATGTCCGATCCCCCGGGACATGTTGCAAACGGCCGCCAGCTTGGACCTATCCACCCGCCTTCTCATCGTCGACGACGATCCCGGCATTCGCGAGCTGACCGCGGGCTTCCTGTCCGCGCACGGCTATGTGGTCGATACCGCCGCCGACGCCGCCGAGATGCGCGCGCAGATAGCGCGGCAGGCCTATGCGCTGATCGTGCTGGACGTGATGATGCCCGGCGAGGACGGCCTCTCGGTCCTGCGCACGCTCGACCGCGCGACCGCGCCGCCGGTCATCATCCTGTCGGTCATCGGCGAGGAGGTGGACCGTATCATCGGGCTGGAAATGGGCGCGGACGACTATATCGCCAAGCCCGCCAACCCGCGCGAGTTGCTCGCCCGCATCCGGTCGGTGCTGCGCCGCAACGCCACCGCATCGGCGCGCGCCGAGGCGCCGATCCCCGCCGCCCGCCCCATGCAGCGCTTTGCCGGGTGGCGGCTGGACCCGATCGGCCGCCAGTTGCTCGACCCGGACGAGGTCGTCATCAACCTGTCGGACGGCGAGTTCCGGATGCTGATGACCTTTGTGGATCACCCCCGCCGCGTCCTCAGCCGCGACTTCCTGCTCGACCATGCACGCGGGCCCACCGCCGAGCATTTCGACCGTGCGATCGACGTGCAGGTCAGCCGGCTGCGCCGAAAGCTCAGCCGGGGCGACGGGCGAGGCGGCGACGATCTGATCCGCACCGTGCGCAACGAAGGCTATATGTTCGTCGCCAATGTCGAAACGCGCTGATCCGGCCCGGCTGCCCAGCCTTGCCCGGCCGATCTTCGCGCTGGTCATCGCCTCGGTCATGGTGGCGACGCTCGCCTCGTTCATCATCACCTTCAACGGCCCCCCGCCGCGCGACCCGCCGCGCCCCTTGAGCATTCTCGCCTCCACCCTCGCCACCGGCCGCAGCCCCGATCAGCGCGGCCCCGCCCTCGTCGTCCGCCACGAAACCGCCCCGCCCGTCCCCCAGCCCGGCGAGCGCCCCGACCCCCGCGTCGCCCAGCGCCTCGCCGAGCTGCTCGACGCGCCTGTCGCACGGGTCCGCGTCTATTCCGGCCCCGGGCCGCAGCGCTTTCCCTTCGACCATTCCCGCGACTTCGCGGGCCGCCCGCCCCCCGGCATCACCCCCATCCGCCCCGACTGGCTCGGCGGCCGCTTCACCGTCGCCCTGCGCCGCGACGGTCGCTGGCACGTGCTGCGCAATGCGCCCTACAGCGTCTTCACGCCCTGGCACGTCGCCGTCCTGCTCGGCATGCTTGCCGCGATCCTGCTCCTTTCCATCCCCGCCTGGATGCTCGCCCGCGCGATCTCCCGCCCGCTCGGCCAACTGGCCGCCGCCGCTGACCACGCCCGCGCCGGCGCCGACCTCCCCCCCCTGCCCGACAGCCGCTCGCGCGAGGTTCGCCGCCTGTCCGCCGCGGTGCGCGCCATGCATGCGCGGCTGGCCGGCCATGCCGAACAGCGGACCGTGATGCTGGCCGCGATCGCGCACGATCTCGGCACCCCGCTGTCCCGCCTCGCCTTCTGGATCGAACAGCTGCCGGAGGCCGCCCATGCCCGCGCCAGCGCCGACCTGGACGAGATGCGCGCGATGATCGGCGCGGCCTTGCGTTTCGCTCGCGACGAAACGGTGGCGCCGGTGCGCACCCGCATCGATCTCGGCGCACTGCTCGATTCGCTGGTCGAGGACATGGCGGAGGCCGGGGAGCCGGTAACGTTGGTCGCCAGCCCGCGTGCCATCGTCCGCGGCGATTCGGTTGCGCTGCGCCGCGTGTTCACCAACCTCATCGCCAATGCGATCCGCTACGGCGAACATGCAACCGTCGGCTGGACCATCGACGACGACATGGTGACCGTCACCGTCGATGACGCCGGCCCCGGCGTCGATCCGGCACAGGTGGCGCGTCTGTTCGACCCCTTTGTCCGCGGCGATCCGTCGCGCAATCGCGCGACCGGCGGCACTGGGCTGGGTCTCGCCATCGTTCGCGCGATCACCGAACACCATGGCGGCGAAGCGACGCTCGCCAATCGTCCTGGCGGCACCGGGGCGCGGGCCAGCGTGACGCTGCCCCTCTCGCGCTGAGATCTCCTCCGTTACAATATTTCAGCGTGTCGAAACATGCCGGCGACATGCCCCCGCCACCCTGCCGATCGACGCCCGACAGGGGAGCAAGGAGGATGCGCATGCGACACGATCACGAACCGGAGGATCACGATCTGGGTCTCGCCCATGACCTGACGGTGATGGGTGCGATGATGGCCCGCCGCCGGGCGCTGAAATGGTTCGCCGGAGCCGGCACCGCGGCCATGGTCGCCGGATGCGGCGGCAGCGAGGACGATGCGGTCGCCGTGGTCAGCAGCACCACCGCCACACCGACACCGACATCGACGCCGACACCCAGCGTCGGCACCTCGGCCGCCTGCATCGCCGACCCGACCGAAACCAATGGCCCCTATCCCGCCGACGGCACCAACACCTCCAGCGGCGCCACGTCCAACGCACTCACCACCAGCGGCATCCTCCGCTCCGACCTCCGCGCCAGCTTCATCAGCAGCAGCACCGTCGCCACCGGCGTCCAACTCACCCTCACCCTGAAGGTCGTCAACGTCAACGCCACCTGCGCCGCCCTTTCGGGCTATGCCGTCTATATCTGGATGTGCGATCGCAGCGGCAACTACTCGCTCTACACCGCCGCGACCGAAAGCTATCTGCGCGGCGTGCAGGTGACCGACGCGAATGGCGAGGTGACGTTCACCATGATCGTCCCCGGCTGCTACAGCGGACGCTGGCCACATATCCATTTCGAGGTCTTTTCCAGCCTGACCGCCGCGACCAGCGGCCGCTACGCCGTGCTGGTCTCGCAACTGGCCCTGCCAAGCGCGGTCTGCACCGCCGTTTATGCCGACACTGCCACCTATCCGGGCAGCGCCACCAACTTCGCCCGCATCAGCCTGTCGTCCGACAATGTCTTCGGCGACAACACCGCCGCCCAGATCGCACAACAGACGCCCACGCTCACCGGCAGCCCCACCGCCGGTTACACCGGCTCGGCCATCATCGGCATCGCGCGCTGATCTTTACCGGATCGGCAGGAACGCTCCCGGTCCTGCCGTACAAAGGCACGGTGCTCCCCCCTGTCGCCGTGCCGCCCCGGTCGGCCTCCTATGGTCGGCCGGGGCCCCTTTCGGCCCGGCGCCCGCCCCGCTAAGGCAGCGCCATGACGACGCCGCTCACCCTTTATAACAGCCTGACGCGCAATCCCGAGCTGTTCCAGCCGCTCGACCCGGCAAACATCCGCGTTTATTCCTGCGGTCCCACCGTCTACAACTATGCGCATATCGGCAATCTGCGTGCCTATGTCTTTACCGACACGCTGTCGCGCACGCTGACCTGGAAAGCCCCCGCGATGGGCTGGGGCACGCTGACCCATATCATCAACATCACCGATGTCGGCCACCTGACCTCGGACGCCGATGCCGGCGACGACAAGATGGAAGCCGCCGCCAAAAAGAGCGGCCAGGATATCTGGGCGATCGCCGCCCATTATACCGCCGCGTTCAAGCAGAACCTTTCCGACCTCGGCATCCGGGAGCCGACCCGCTTCCCGCTCGCCACCGACCATGTGCAAGCGATGATCGACTTCGCCATCGCGATCGAGGCGAAGCATTGCTACCGGCTCGCCGACGGCCTGTATTTCGATACCAGCACCGTGCCCGATTATGGCCGCCTCGCGCGGCACAAGGATGACGAGGGCGAAAGCCGCATTGATCCGGTCGAGGGAAAGCGCCACGCCGCCGACTTCGCGATCTGGCGCGCCTCCACCCCGGGCGAGAACCGCCAGATGGAATGGGACAGCCCCTGGGGTCGCGGTGCGCCCGGCTGGCATCTGGAATGCTCGGTGATGAGCCAGATGTATCTGGGCGAACGCTTCGACATCCACACCGGCGGAATCGACCACCGCGAGATCCACCACCCCAACGAGATCGCGCAGAACCAGGCGCATAGCTGCTCGGCGGATACCGGCGCGACGATCTGGATGCACAACAACTTTCTGGTCGAGCGCTCGGGCAAGATGTCCAAGTCGTCCGGCGCGTTCCTCACGCTTCAGGCGCTGGTCGATCGCGGCTTCCACCCGCTCGCCTACCGGCTGATGTGCCTTCAGGCGCAATATCGCTCCGAAATGGAGTTCAGCTGGGACAATCTGGCCGCGGCCCAGACCCGGCTGAAGCGCCTCGTCCAGTCGGTGGAGGTCTTGCGCGCGCGCAGCGACGCCCCCGACAAGGGCGATGCCGCGGACTATCGCCAGCGGCTCGACGCCGCCCTGTCCGACGACCTCGCGACGCCCCGCGCGCTCCCCGTGCTGGACGAGCTGCTCGCCGACAAGCGCATCGCCCCCGCCCGACGCTTGGCGGCACTGGAGGATTTCGACGCGGTGCTGGGCCTGCAACTCACCACGCTGACCCGCGCCGCGCTGCGCGTGCGCCCTGCCGCGGCAACGCTGACGGAAGCGGAGGTCGAGGCGCATCTGGCCGAACGCCGCGGGGCGCGCACGGCGAAGGACTTCGCCCGTTCGGACGCGATTCGCGACGCACTGGCGGCGGGCGGCGTGGAGGTGATGGATGGCGACCCGCTCGGCTGGGACTGGCGCCCGACGCTCTGACCGGGCGTCGGCATGTCCTGCTCAAGCGGTCTGTGGTGCCCCTGGCCGGACTCGAACCAGCATGCCTTGCGGCGTTCGATTTTGAGTCGAATGCGTCTACCAATTTCGCCACAGGGGCAGCGAAGCCGCGTCGCTAGACGAGCAGGCTTCGCTTCGCAAGTCATCAATTCACCGGCGGCCGCCGACGATAGCTGAGCGCTTCGGCCACATGCAGGCGCCGCACCGTTTCGCTGCCGTCCAGATCGGCGATGGTGCGCGCCACGCGCAGGATGCGGGTAAAGCCCCGCGCCGTCAGCCGCATCGCCTCCGCCGCCTGCGCCAGCAGCGCCCGCCCCGCCTCGTCCGGCGTCGCCACCCGGTCGAGCAGCGCGCCGTCCGCCTCGGCGTTCGTCCGCACGCCCTGCCCCACATAGCGCGCCGCCTGCACCCCCCGCGCTGCCGCAACGCGCGCCGCGACCTCTGCCGACCCTTCGGCGGGCGGCGGCAGCATCAGGTCGACCGCGCTTACCGGCTGCACGTCGATATGGATGTCGATCCGGTCCAGCAATGGCCCCGACACCTTGGCCTGATAGTCTGCGGCACAGCGGGGCGCCCGCGCGCAGGCGAGTGCGGCATCGCCCAGATGACCGCAGCGGCACGGGTTCATCGCCGCAATCAACTGCACGCGCGCCGGAAACGTCACATGCGCATTGGCCCGCGCCACGCTGACGCTGCCCGTCTCCAGCGGCTGGCGCAGCGAATCGAGCACCGCGCGCTGGAATTCGGGCAGTTCGTCCAGGAACAGCACGCCCAGATGCGCAAGGCTCACCTCGCCCGGCTTCACCTTCAGCCCGCCGCCCGTCAGCGCCGCCATCGATGCGGAGTGATGGGGATGGCGGAAAGGCCGCACCCGCGTCAGCCGCCCGCCCGCCAGCGTGCCCGCCACCGATTGCACCATCGACACTTCCAGGGCCTCGGCCGCGTCCAGCGGCGGCAGGATGCCCGGCAGGCACGCCGCCATCAGCGACTTGCCCGATCCCGGCGGCCCGCACATCAACAGGTTGTGCCCGCCCGCCGCCGCGATCTCCAGCGCGCGCTTGGCGGTTTCCTGCCCCTTCACTTGCGCCAGGTCCGGCCCCGACGCCGCATCGTCCACCGCCCCCGGCACCGGCGCCGACAGCAATTGATGCCCCTTCAGATGGTTGATGAGCGACAACAGATCGGGCGCTGCCACCACCGCGACCGACCCCGCCCATGCCGCCTCCGGCCCCTGCGCCGCCGGACAGATCAGCGCCTTGTCCTCGGCAGCGGCATGCAGTGCGGCGAGCAGCACGCCCGGCGACGGGGCGATCCGCCCGTCCAGCCCCAGTTCGCCGACCACGACATGCTCGGCCAGCGTCTCGGCATCGATCACCCCCATCGCACCCAGCAGGGCGAGCGCGATCGGCAGGTCGAAATGCGATCCCTCCTTGGGCAGATCGGCCGGCGACAGGTTGACCGCGATCCGCTTGGGCGGCAGGGCCAGCCCCATCGCCGCGATCGCGCCGCGCACCCGTTCGCGGCTTTCGCCCACCGCCTTGTCGGCCAGTCCCACCAAGTTGAACGCCGGCAGGCCGGGAATCAATTGCACCTGCACCTCGACGGCGCGCGCCTCCAGCCCCAGATACGCCACCGTGGACACGATCGTTGCCATGCATTCCCCCCGCCCCGTCTGTAACGCTTTTTCACCAGCGAAACAGATGGCATCGTGCGGGGCCGCGGATGATGCAGCGCGTTGACTTGGGGACCCGCTTTGCCTATGCGCACCCCCAGCAAGGCCGTCCCCGTGGCGGCCCTTTTCTATTCAGACGTACTCAAGGAATGAACCATGAAGCGGACCTTTCAGCCGAGCAACCTGGTGCGCGCACGTCGTCACGGCTTCCGCTCGCGGATGGCGACGCCGGGCGGCCGTGCAGTGATCCGCGCGCGTCGTGCACGCGGCCGCAAGAAGCTGTCGGCGTAACCACGCTTACCCGCCGCCGCGATTTCCTTGCGGCCAATGGCGGGCGGCGCGTGGCGATGCCGGGCTTCGTGCTCCAGCTGCGCCCGCGCCATGATGGCGAGGCCGGCATGCGCGTCGGCTTCACCGTCACCAAGAAGATCGGCAACGCCGTGGTGCGCAACCGGATGAAGCGCCGGTTGCGTGCGCTCGCGCGCGACCTGTTACCCGCGCACGGCCTGCCCGGCGCGGATCATGTGCTGATCGGCCGCAGCGGCGGGATCGAGCGCGACTATCAGGCGCTGACCGCGGAGCTGGTCAAGGCGCTGGGGCGGGCACGCCGGGCGTGCCAGGACGCGTGATAGCCCGCCTCCTCATCCTCGTCGCCCGCGGGTGGCAGCTTGGCCCATCGGTCATCCTGCCGCCCACCTGCCGTTTCCAGCCAAGCTGTTCGGCCTATGCAATTGAGGCGCTCTCCCGCTATGGCGCAGCCAAGGGGGGTTGGCTGGCGCTCAAGCGGATCGCGCGCTGCCATCCCTGGGGCGGGTGTGGGCCCGATCCGGTTCCCTGATGATATGGGACATCTATCGTGAATGATGATCGCAAGAATTTCGTCCTGTTCGCGGTGATCGCGGCGCTGATCCTGTTCGGCTGGCCGCTGATCCAGGGCAAGTTCTTCCCCACCGCCAATCCACCCGCCACCAAGATCGTGGACGGCAAGTCCAGGCCCCTGCCCCAGCCGGGCGCGGACCCGACCGCCGACGCCCCCTCGGCGATCCGCGAGCGTCAGGTGGTGCTGCGCGAAACCCCGCGCATCGCGATCGAGACGCCGCAGATGCGCGGATCGATCAACCTGCGCGGGCCGCGCATCGATGACCTGGTGCTGATCGACTACAAGGAAACGGTCGCCAAGAACTCGGCCCCCATCCGCCTGTTGTCGCCGGCCGGTGCGCCGGACGCCTATTTCGCCGGCTTCGGCTGGCGCAGCGAAGGGCTGAGCCCGCCCGCCGCCGATGCGGTGTGGACCGCCTCCGCCCCCGTGCTGCGCCCCGGCCAGCCGGTCACCCTCACCGCCGCCAACGCGACCGGCCAGCGCTTCCAGATCCAGATCGCGGTCGACGACGGCTACATGTTCACCGTCCGCCAGACCGTTGCCAATGCCGGCAACGCCGCGGTGCCCGTCGCCGCCTATGGCCTCGTCAACCGCTCGGGCGTGTCGAAGGACCCGGACAGCTGGACGATCCACACCGGCCCGATGTCGGTCAACAACGGCGCTGCGAATTACAAGCCCGACTTCTCGGACGTGGACGAAGGCCCGCAGCGCTTCTCCACCAAGGGCGGCTGGCTCGGCTTCACCGACAAATACTGGCTGACCGCGCTGATCCCCGATCAGGCGGCGCAGTTCGACGGCCAGTTCCGCGCCGGCGCGGGCAAGACCTATCAGGCCGATTACGCGGTCGCCCCGCGCAGCGTCGCGCCGGGTCAGGCCATCACCCAGACCTCGCGCTTCTTCGCCGGCGCCAAGGAAGTTCGCCTGCTCGACCGCTATACCGACAAGCAAGGCGTGACGAAGCTCGACTATGCGATCGACTGGGGCTGGCTGCGCGTCCTGGAAAAGCCCATCTTCTATTATCTCGACTGGCTGTTCCGCATGGTCGGCAACTTCGGCGTCGCGATCATCCTGCTGACGGTCACCATCCGCCTGCTGATGTTCCCGATCGCCCAGCGCCAGTTCGCCTCCATGGCGTCGATGCGCGCGGTGCAGCCCAAGATGAAGGCGCTGCAGGAACGCTACAAGGACGACAAGGTCCGCCTCCAGCAGGAGGTGATGGCGCTCTACAAGCAGGAAAAGGTCAATCCGCTCGCCGGCTGCCTGCCGACGCTGATCCAGATCCCGATCTTCTACGCGCTCTACAAGGTGCTGATGCTGACGATCGAAATGCGTCACCAGCCCTTTGTCGCCTGGATCAAGGATCTGTCCGCGCCCGATCCGCTGACCCCGGTGAACCTGTTCGGCCTGATCCCGTTCACGCCGCCCCACTTCATCGCAATCGGCGTCGTGCCCATCCTGCTCGGCATCTCGATGTTCTTCCAGTTCCGCCTCAACCCGGCGCCGATGGACGACACGCAGAAGCAGGTGTTCGCGATCATGCCCTGGGTGCTGATGTTCGTGATGGCGCCGTTCGCGGTCGGCCTGCAGGTCTACTGGATCACCACCAACTGCATCTCGATCCTGCAACAGCGCCTGCTCTATGCCCGTCATCCCGGGCTCAACCAGGCGGCGGCGAAGTGACCGACTTCGCGCCCCAGGGCAGCTTTGACGAAGAGACGGTGGAGGCGGCGCGCAAGCTGTTCGCCGGCCCCGTCTCCTTTCTGAAATCGGCGCCCGCGCTTCAGCACCTGCCCGATGCGGTGGTGCCCGAAGTGGCGTTCGCCGGCCGGTCGAACGTCGGCAAGTCGTCGCTGCTCAACGCGCTCACCAACCGCAACGGTCTGGCCCGCACCTCCAACACGCCCGGCCGCACGCAGGAACTGAACTTCTTCGACATCGGCCAGCCGCCGGTCTTTCGCCTTGTCGACATGCCCGGCTACGGCTTTGCCAAGGCGCCCAAGGACATGCTCAAGCAGTGGCGGTTCCTGGTGAACGACTTCCTGCGCGGGCGGCAGGCGCTGAAGCGCGCACTTGTGCTGATCGACGCGCGCCACGGCATCAAGGACGTTGATCGCGAAATCCTTGAAATGCTCGACAAGGCGGCCGTCAGCTACCGCATCGTCCTGACCAAGGCGGACAAGGTCAAGGCGACCGACCTTGCCGCCGTCCGCGAGGCGACCGAGACCGAGGCCCGCAAGCGCCCCGCCGCCCATCCCGACATCCTCGCCACCTCCAGCGAGGGCGGCATGGGCATCCCCGAACTCCGCGCCGCCGTCCTCGAAGCGATCGGTTAATCTTCTGCACCCTCTCTCCCGCGGAAGAGGGAAGGGGCCCGCTGCCGACAGGCAGTGGGAAGGGTGAGGGGCTGCCAAGCAGCGGAGCACTGCTGGTCTCCCCCTCACCCTCCCACCGCTTGCGCGGCGGGCCCCTCCCTCTCCCCTGCGGGGGAGAGGGCAAAAGCCTCACGCATAGGCTAGCGACCTCCGCAAAACCCGATAAGCATGCCCCCACGACATAAGGGGGAAGATAATGCTGAAACTCGGCCTCACGGCACTCGCACTCGCCACCTGCGCGCCTCTATCCGCCCAGCAGGTCAGCGCCGACTGGGTCCGCGCCCACGAGACCTTCCTCGCCGGTGACGAACTCGCCGGTCGCGGCAGCGCGACGCGCGACGAGGCGATCGCCGCCGCCTATGTCGCCACCCAGTTCCAGGCTTACGGCCTGAAGCCCCCGCCCGGCATGACCGGCTATATCCAGAAAGCGCCTGTCTCGCGCCGCTTCGTCGCCGGCGCGCCCAGCCTGACGCTCGGGGATGCGCCCATCGCCGGCCTGACCCTGGGCCGCGCCCCCGGCGGCACCGTCACCGGACGCGCACAGGTCGCCCGCACCGCATCGCGCATCCGTACCGGCGCACCGATCGTGATCTATACCGGCCCCGCCGACGATTTCGCGGCCGCCATCGGCGCCGCGCGCGACAAGGGCGCATCGCTCATCATCGGCCCCGCGCCGGTCAAGCCCGGCCCGGCCTGGGCCGTCGGCCGCCCCCTCGGGGTCCGGCTGGCCGACGATGCCGAACCCGGCCTGACCATCGCCATGCTGCCACCGGCTACCCTCGCCGATCTGGCGCGCCGGGCGGGCCGGCAGACGATCCGCTTCGACCTTCCTTTCCGCGAGGAACGCGAGGAAACCACCAACGCCATCGGCTATCTGCCCGGCACCGACCCCGCCGCCGGCATCCTGCTCCTGTCCGCCCATCTCGACCATCTGGGAATCGAGGACGGCACGATCATGCACGGCGCGAACGACGATGCCTCGGGCACCGTCGCGGTTCTCGAACTCGCCCGGACGCTTGCCGCCGGCAAGCCGATGAAGCGCGGCATCCTGTTCGGTGCGTTCGGCGCGGAGGAGCTGGGCCTGCTCGGCTCCAAATATTTCGGCACCCACCTGCCCGTCCCCGTCGAGCGTATCGCCGCCAATATCGAGTTCGAGATGATCGGCGCGCAGGACCCGAAACTGCCCGGGGGCGCGCTGATGATGACCGGCTACGAATGCTCCGACCTCGGCGAGCGCCTCGCGGCCCACGGCGCCCACCTCGCGCCCGATCCCTATCCGGACCAGAATTTCTTCCGTCGTTCCGACAACTATTCGCTCGCGCTGCGCGGCGTCGTCGCGCACACGCTGTCCGGCTGGGCCGTCGTCCCGACCTATCACCAGCCGACCGACACGATCGCGGCGATCGACTTCCCCTTCATGACGCAGGCGATCGCCGCGCTGGTCGACCCCATCCGCAATCTCGCCGACAGCGACGCGGCACCGACATGGAAGCCGGGCGGCCGGCCCAAGGCGGATTGAGCCCGGCCGCCACCCCCGCTAGGCACGGTGGCATGAAGCTCATCATCGGCAACAAGGCCTATTCGTCCTGGTCGCTGCGCGGCTGGCTCGCCGCCAAGCAGTCCGGCCTCCCCTTCGAGGAGGTGGTCGTGCCGCTCTACGACGCGGACTGGGACGCCAGGCGCGAGGGGGCGGAATTCGCCCCCTCCTCGGGCAAGGTGCCGATCCTGTGGGACGGCGACGCCGTGGTGTGGGACAGCCTCGCCATCGTCGACTATCTCGCGGACAAGGTCGGCCGCGACCGCTTCTGGCCCGCCGACGAGGCCGCACGCGCCATGGCGCGCTCGATGGCGGCGGAAATGCACGCCAGCTTCACCGCGCTGCGCCGCAAGCACAGCATGAACATCCGTCAGGTCTATGAAGCGCGCCGCCCCGATGACGACGTGCTGGTCGATCTCGCCCGCATCATGGAGCTTTGGGCGCAGGCGCGCGCCCGCTTCGGCGGCAATGGCGATTTCCTGTTCGGCAGCTTCGGCGCCGCGGACATCATGTTCGCCCCCGTCGTCACCCGGATCGTCACCTACCAGCTTCCCATCGCCCGCTTCGCCGCCGGCTATATGGACGCCGTGCTCCAGCATCCCTTCATGCAGGACTGGATCGCCGCCGCGCAGGAAGAGGAATGGCTGATCGAACGGTTCGAGCAGCCGACGCCGTGATCGACGTCCTCACCCTCGCGCAAGACCTGCTCCGCGCCGAAAGCGTCACCCCGGCGCAAGGGGCCGTGTTCGACATACTGGAAACCGCGCTGGTCCCGCTCGGCTTCGCGGTCGACCGGTTCGTTACCGGCGAGGCGCCGGACGGCCCGGTCGAAAACCTGCTGGCGGTGCGGGGCGGCACCGGCGCGCACCTCGCCCCCCACCTCGCCTTCGCCGGCCATGTCGATGTCGTCCCCGCCGGCGAGGGCTGGACCGGCAGTCCTTTTTCGGGCGCGGTCCGCGACGGCCTGCTCTACGGCCGCGGCGCGGTCGACATGAAGGGCGCGGTCGCCGCCTTCATCGCCGCCTGCGCCGCCGCGCCCGCCGCCATCCCGCTCAGCCTCGTCATCACCGGCGACGAGGAAGGCCCCGCCACCTACGGCACCCGCGCCCTGATCGACCGCATGAACGAGCGGGGTCTCCGCCCCGACCTCTGCCTCGTCGGCGAACCCACCTCCGCCGCCCGTCTCGGCGACATGGTCAAGATCGGCCGTCGCGGCTCGGTCAACATCTGGATCACCGTGCCCGGCCGACAGGGCCACGTCGCCTACCCCCATCTCGCCGACAACCCAGTCACCCGCCTGATCGCCATCCTCTCCGCAATCGACGCCATCACCCTGGATACCGGCAACGCCTGGTTCCAGCCCTCCAACATCGAAGTCACCGACCTCCATGTCGGCAACCCGGCCCACAACATCATCCCCGGCAGCGCGCAGGCCCGCCTCTCGATCCGCTTCAACGACGAACATAGCGGCCAGTCGCTGATCGATCGCATCGCCGCCCTCGCCGCCGCGCACGCGTCCGGCGCCGAGGTTACCGGCCGCATCTCGGGCGAGGCGTTCCTGACCGAGCCCGGCGCCTTTTCGACGCTGGTATCCGATGCGATCGAGGACGAGACGGGTTCGCGGCCCGAGCTTTCCACCACCGGCGGCACGTCGGACGCACGTTTCCTGTCGAAACTCTGCCCCACGGTGGAGTTCGGCCTGCTCAACGCGACGATGCACAAGGTGGACGAGGCGGTGGCCGTGGACGATCTCCACGCGCTCACCCGCATCTATGCCGGGATCATCGCTCGCGCGGGCGCCTGAGAACGATATAGAGCGCGCCCTGTCCGCCGTGGCGGGGATGGGCGCCGCGTACCGCCGCGATATGATCGGCGTGGCGCGATCCCGCCAGCCAGTCGGCGATGGCGGCGCGGATCGCACCGCGGGCATGCGGGCGTTCGCTTTCCGGCCGCGGTGGCTTGCCGGTGACGAGCAGCAACAGCCGGTCGCCCCGCCCGATCGCGCGCTCCAGCCCACCGTCGAGCATCGCATGCGCCGATGCCAGCGTGTGGCCGTGCAGGTCGATCGAGCTGTCCGGGATCACCGCGCCGCGGGTCAGCCGCTTGTCCCAGCCACCGTCCAGCGTCTCGCCGGGACCCTTGCGCACGGGTGGCGGGGCGACGGCCGGCTGGCGTACCGGCGGCACGCGCCCGCGCACCTTGGGCGCACCGGGCGTCGGCAGGGTCTCGGCCGCGACCGGCACCGGCGCCGGGCGCGCGGGTACGACGGCGGCGCGCAGCGGGCGCACGCTCGCCATCACCCGCTGCCACAGCAGCGCCTCGTCAGAATTGAGGGACCGCACCGCCCGCCCCTGCCTGCAACCGCGCAAGCGTGCCCACGGGGAGCAGCAGGAACGCCGTGCCCCGCCCGGACATGCCGCCCGCCACGCTGCGGGCCGTCTCGCCCGCGCCCCAGAAGGTGTCGAAGCGGTTCGATCCCTTGATCGCCCCGCCGGTATCCTGCGCCACCCACAATCCGGTCACGTCCTGCCGATCCATCGACAGGAACACGGGCGCGCCCAGCGGCACATATTTGGGATCGGCCGCGGCACTCACCTGGCCCGTCACCGCATAGCCCATCGCGCCCTGGGGCGGCCCGTCAAGTTCCCGGAAGAACACAAAACTCTTGTTCTCGCGCATCAGCGCGCGGCCCTCGTCGGGATGATCGTGCAGCCACTGCACGATCCCCTGCATCGACGCCTGCCCCGGCTGCAACAGCCCCCGCTGCCGCATCAGGCTTCCGATCCCGGTATAATCCCGCCCGTTCTGCGTGTCGTACCCGATCCGCATGATCGATCCGTCGAGCAGGCGCAGCCGCCCGGAGCCTTGGATCTGGAGGAAGAACACCTCGACCGCATCCTTGCCCCAGGCAAGGATCGGCGCCCGTCCGTCCAGCGATCCCTGTTCGATCGCGGTGCGATCGTCGAACGGCACGAAGTTCGTACCTGCGACCTTGCCGCGGATCTTGCGCCCCTTCAGGCTGTCCGAGAACTGGCCGAGATCGACATCGATCAGGTCGCGCGGCCGGGCATAGATCGGCACGTCATATCCCGAGCGTCGCTCGCGCGAGCCAAGGATTTCCGGCTCGTAATAGCCGGTGGCGAAAGCCTTGCCGTCCCCGACCTGCACCGCCTCGAAATAGCGCGCAAAGAAATCCCGCGCCCGCCCGCCGGTTCGCGCCGCGGCACAGGCCGGGCCCCAGTCCGCCCCCCGGGTCAGCCCGGACGTATCGGCCCGCCGCATCAGCCCCGGACAGGACAGGGCAAAGGCCGCCCGCGCCGACTCGGCCTGTGCATCGGTGATCGGCAGGGTCGCAATGGCAGGCCCGGGCAGCACCCCGGCGGTCGCCGCCGTCGTGGCGGCAGGATTGGGGAGCGACGGCGCGGCCAGCAGCGGCGTCGCCGGTACGATTCGCGCCGGACCGCTGGCGACGCGGCCCGGTTCGCGGATCTCAGGCGTCTTGCCTGCGGACGGGCGCGTCGGACCGGGGCGAGTCGCGGTCGGCCGCTCACCCGGCGCGGCCGGGCCGCCCGATGGGACGATGCGACCCGCGCAAGCAGAGAGCGCCAGAGCGAGCGCCGCCGTCGCGGCGAAACGAAACGCGCTCACGCTTCGTCGGTGTCGGCAAGCTTCCAGTTCGGATCGCTGCTCTTCAGCGTCCGCGCGAAGGTCCAGACGTCATGCGTCTCGACCGCATCGGTCAGCGACCCGGCAACCACCTGCCCACTGGCGTCGCGCGTCACCGCGGCGATGTCGGCATCGAACCGCACCGTGATCCGCGCCTCCCGGCCCTGCACCTGGGCGTCGGTGATGACCGCGCGCTCGATCGAAACCAGCCGGTTGTCGAGCGTTTCGCCCGATTCGCGGCGGGCTGCGATCGCCTCGGCGAACACCGCCTGCACATCGGGCTCGGCCAGCGTCGCCAATGCTTCCTCGTCACCCTTCCAGAAGGATTCGAGCGTCATCCGATACGCGCTCTGCGCCCCGTTCAGGAATTGCGCCACGTCGAAGCCGGGCTCCGCCGCGATCACCGCACGCACGCCCTGCTCGGCCCGCCCCTCGATATTGCGGTTCGGCATTTCGCGCTTTTCCAGGCTGACCTCGACTGGCCGGGCGACCGTCACCGGTACGCCGCGGTCGTCGGCGCCGCGTGCCAGCGGCTGCTGCTCATGCCCCGTCCGCTTGCCCAGCACGCTGTAGAGCCGCAGGGCCAGGAAAAGGGCGACCATCGCGAGAAGAACGACGTAGAACAACGCTTGCGAGCCTTTCGATAACCGCCTCAACATAGGTTCAATGCCCGCAAATTCAAACCCGGTGCGATTCGAACCCACGCCCACGTTAAGCAACGTTGAAACCACTTCAGGCCACTGCTAACCGCTCGGCCATTCGGGCCGAACGCATGACGCGTGCAATCGGTCCTGCACCTTCTTGATGATGGGACATTGACGATGGACGATTTGGGCACCCCGCAGGGCTTCGACATGACCGCCGGCGACGCTGCGGATACCGCCCCTGCCGCCGGCATGATCTCGCAATACGTCAAGGACCTGTCGTTCGAGAACCCGAACGCGCCGGCCATCTACCAGAACCAGGCCGCGCCCGGCATCGACGTGCAGTTCAACATCGGCGCGCAGCAGGTCGGCGAGGAAGTGCACGAGCTGGTCCTGAAGATCGAGGTTCGCGCCGAGGCCGAGGGCAAGACCGCGTTCATCGTCGACCTCAGCTATGCCGGCCTGTTCGGCTTCCGCAACGTGCCCGCCGACCAGATCCAGCCCTTCATGCTGGGCGAGGCCCCGCGCCTGCTCTTCCCGTTCGCCCGCCGCGTGCTGGCCGATGCCGTGCGTGACGGCGGCTTCCCGCCGCTCCTCCTCGAGCCGATCGACTTTGCGCAGCTCTACATGCAGCAGGCCGAGGCCAATGCCGGCACCGCGCAGCCGAATACGCCCGAAACCGGTCACGCCTGAATCCATAAATGAACCTTGCCAAGGCGCTGGGCTCGGTCGGCGGGCTGACGCTCGCCAGCCGGGTGCTGGGGGTTCTGCGCGATTCGCTGTTCTTGCGTTTCGTGGGAGCGGGCTTCGCCTCCGACGCGTTTCTGATCGCGTTCCGCCTGCCCAACATGTTCCGCGCCCTTTTTGCGGAGGGCGCCTTTTCCGCCGCCTTCATCCCCATGTTCAACCGCAAGGTGGCAGAAGGGGAAGCGGCGGAGAAGGGCAGCGGATTGCGCCGCGGCGTCGCCTTTGCCGAGGATGCGCTTTCCGTCCTGCTGCCGATCCTCCTGCTTTTCACCGCGATCATCCTGGTGCTGGCCTGGCCCGTCACCTGGATACAGACGTTCGGCTATGCACGCGGCACGCCGGCGCAGTTCGACTATATCGTGCTGCTCAACCGGCTGACCTTTCCCTATCTGCTGTTCATCAGCCTCGTCTCGCTGCTCGGCGGCATCCTCAATTCGCTGAACCGCTACTGGGTAAATGCCGCGGCGCCGATCCTGCTCAACCTGACGCTGATCGTCGCCCTGCTCGCGTTCCATGACCACGAACCGCTGTTCACCGCCCGCAACCAGGCGATCGCGGTATCGGTGGCCGGGATCGTCCAGTTCGCCTGGCTGTGGTGGGCCTGTCGCAGCGCCGGCGTCCGCCTTCGCCTGAAGCGGCCGACGATCAATCCGGACGTGAAGCGGCTTCTGGCGCTGATCGGGCCTGCGGCGGCAGGCGCCGGTGCGGTGCAGATCAACCTTGTCGTCTCCACCGCGCTTGCTGCCAGCCTGCTGCCCGAAGGTTCGGTGTCCTATATCTACACGGCGGACCGGCTGAACCAGTTGCCGCTCGGCCTGATCGGCATCGGTCTGGGCACCGTGCTGCTTCCCACCATCTCGCGTCTGTTGGGCAGCGGGCGCGACGCGGAAGCGATGGAAACGCAAAATCGCGGCATGGAACTCGCGCTGCTGCTGACGCTGCCCGCCACCGTCGCGCTGATCGTCTGCGGCGCGCCGATCACCGCCGCGCTGTTCCAGCATGGCAAGTTCGACGCGACCGATACCTTCTACACCGCTCAGGCCCTCGCGGCCTTCTCGATCGGCCTGCCTTCCTATATTCTCGTGAAGGTGCTGACGCCCGGCTATTATGCGCGGTCGGACACGAAAACGCCTGTGCGTTATGCCACTTGGTCGATGCTGGTGAACCTCGGCCTCAACCTCGCCTTCATCCGCCCGCTCGGCCATATGGGCCCGCCCCTCGCCACCGCAATCGCCAGCACCGTCAACGTCGCCCTGCTCTATCGCACGCTCGCCCGCCGCGGCCAGTTCGTCGCCGACCCGCAACTCCGCCGCCGCACCCCCCGCCTCATCGTCGCCGCCCTCCTGATGGGCGCCACCATGTGGCTCCTGAACGACCTCTTCCAACCCTATGTCACCGGGTCCAGCCTTCAGCGCTGGGGCGCGCTCATCATACTGGTCGGCACCGGCGTCCTCGTCTATGCCGCGGCCAGCTTCGCCACCGGCGCGTTCCGGGTCGCGGAGCTCAGGAAGCTCATCAAAAGGTAAGTCATGCGCGTCGTCTCCGGCATCCAGCCCACCGGCAATCTCCACCTCGGCAACTATCTGGGCGCGATCAAGCAGTGGGTGGCGATGCAGGATTCGATGAAGGCGGGCGACGACTGCCTGTTCTTCCTCGCCGATCTTCACGCGCTGACCGTCGCGATCGACCCAAAGGAACTGGCGAACAACACGATCGAGATGGCGGCCGCGCTGCTTGCGTCGGGCATCGATCCCGCCCGCTCCATCCTCTTCAACCAGGCGCGTGTGCCCGCGCATAGCGAGCTGACCTGGATCCTCAACGGCACCGCACGCATCGGCTGGCTGAACCGGATGACGCAGTTCAAGGACAAGGCGGGCAAGAACCGCGAAGGCGCCAGCATCGGCCTTTACGCCTATCCCGTGCTGATGGCGGCCGACGTGCTGGTCTATCGCACCACCCACGTCCCCGTCGGCGAGGATCAGAAGCAGCATCTCGAACTCGCCCGCGACATCGCGACCAAGTTCAACACCGATTTCGGCTCGGAGGTGTTCGTGCTGCCCGAACCGCTGGTCAGCAAGGCGGCACCGCGCATCATGTCCCTGCGCGACGGTTCGGCCAAGATGTCCAAGTCGGACCCGTCCGAGGCCAGCCGCATCCACCTGACCGACAGCGACGATGCGATCGCGCAAAAACTGCGCAAGGCGAAGACCGACCCGGCCGAACTGCCCGCGACGATGGCCGAACTGGCCGACCGTCCAGAGGCGCGCAATCTGGTGACGATCTACGCCGCGCTTGCCGGCACGACTCCGGCCGACGTGCTGGCCGAACAGCAGGGCAAGGGCTTCGGCCAGTTCAAGCCGGTCCTCGCCGACGTCGCCATCGCCGCACTCGGCCCCATCCGCGACCGGATGGTCGCCCTGCTGAACGACCGCACCGCCGTCGCCCAGGCCCTTGAGGCAGGTGCCGAAAAGGCGCGCGCCCTCGCCGCCCCCACCTTGCGGGCGGCACAGGATGCGGTCGGCCTGCAAATCTGACCTGTCAGGGGTGGCTGCCTGCCACCCCATATTCCTGTCGGCCCCAGGGCCCGATCAGGACCCAGCAGCAGCGGCCGCAAACCGCGTAATCGCCCCGGACGCAACGCCTTTGCGCCCTCTGCGCCGCCGCATGACGATCGCCTCGACATTCCCTTCGCGACTTCGCGGCTTCGCGTGAACCTCATCCACGCCTGCGATCACATGCTGCACTAGAAGGTCACGCGACGCCGCGCAGGGATCAGCCTTCCAGCTCGCGCATCAGCACGCGCACCGCATTGTCGATGTCACGATCGGTATCGCGCAACTGCTCGATCTTCTTGACCGCATGGATCACCGTCGAGTGGTCACGCCCGCCGAACTTGCGCCCGATCTCCGGCAGCGACCGCGTCGTCAGCCGCTTGGCCAGATACATGGCGATCTGGCGCGGTCGGGCGATGGCGCGGCTGCGACGCGCGGAAACCAGATCGAGCGGCTTCAACTCGAAATGCGCGCTCACCAGCTTCTGGATCTCGTCGATGGTAATGCGGCGCTGCGTATGACGCAGCATGTCGCCCAGCGTGGCGGTGGCGAACTCCAGGTCGATCGTGTCGCCGGTCAGCTGCGCATAGGCGACGACGCGGTTCAGCGCGCCTTCCAGCTCGCGGATATTAGCGTGAATGCGCGAGGCGAGCAGATCCAGCACATCCGCCGGGATCGTCTGCGCCGGCAGGTCGCGCACCTTGCGCTCCAGGATCGTGCGGCGCAGCACTAGGTCGGGCGCCTTGATGTCGGCGACAAGCCCTGCCCCCAACCGGCTCAGGATGCGCGGCTCGACCCCGTCCAGCGATTGCGGCGAGCGATCCGCCGAAATGACCAGCCGCTTGCCCGCGCCGACGATCTCGTTGACCGTGTGGAAGAATTCTTCCTGCGTCGCGTCCTTGCCTGCGATGAACTGCAGATCGTCGATCAGCAGCAGGTCGGCCGAGCGCAGCCGCTGCTTGAATGCAAAGGTATCGCGGGCGCGCATCGAAGCGACGAACTCAAACATGAATCGCTCGGCCGACATGCACAGCACCGCCGCACCCGGCTCATTCGCCTGAAAGGCATGGCCGACCGCATGCATCAGGTGGGTCTTGCCCTGCCCGGTGCCGCCATGAAGGAAAAGCGGGCTGAAACGCGGCACGCCCGGCTCGGCCAGCGCCAGGGCGGCGTTGAACGCGACCCGGTTCGATCCGTCGACCACGAACCGGTCGAAGGTGAGGCGCGGGTCCAGCGGCGGCCGGTCGGTGGTGATCGTCACCACCGGCGCCGGTGCGGCCGGGACCGGTGCAGTGGCGACCGGTGCGGGTGCCTCGAACAGCGTCGGTGCCGGTCGCGGGCTTTCCGGGGTCAGGGTGCGCGGCGCCGATGCCACCGGCGTGCTGGCGGTCAGCACGGCAGCGGTGCGCGACGGCATGCGCGTTTCCACCACCACTGCGCGCAGGCCCGGCAGCGCCGCCTTGAATTCCAGGTGCAACCTGTCCGCATAATGGCTGCGCACCCAGTTGGTCATGAAGGCGGACGGCAGCGCCAGGCGGACCGTGTCGGGCTCGTCGCCCTCGATCAGCTCCATCGGCTTCAGCCACTGGTCGAACAACCGCGCGCCTGCCGACTCGCGCAAGCTCGCGCGAACGCGCGCCCAGGCCCGGGCCTGGTCCGACGTCGCTTGCGAGGCTTGCCAATTCGTCACGCGCGCACTCCACCTCCGGCGGGCACGCGAAAGGCGCCCGGCCGTGTAAATCGATACAGGACAAAAGCCCCCGTTGGACGACCAACAGGTCGCCCGGCTTGCCCACATTCATGTTCATGACGCAGCGATGGTCACCGCTGGCGAGGGCCTGATTATGAAGCTTGGGGCCTCTCGATCAAGTCCGCTCGCGGCCACATTTCTGAAATAAACCGGATTGACAGCCCCTGGAGCGCAGAAACGCGTCCAACAATCGTGTAAGTCGTTGAAATTGCACGATTAACCATAGGCCTGACGCACGCCTACGTTTCCGCCGCGCACTCGAATCGCGGCAGATCCTGCCGTTGCACGAAGGTCGATTTCGTTCCCGCGCGGGCGACGAAAAAACCCGCCGGGGTCGCCCCCGGCGGGTCCATCTTTTCCCGTTCGAGGAACGGGTTAGGCGAGCGCGGCGAGGCGCTTCGTCAGCCGCGAAAACTTGCGGCTGGCGGTGTTCTTGTGGAGTACGCCCTTGGCGACGCCGCGTGCCAGCTCCGGCTGCACTGCGGCCAGCGCCGTGGTGGCGGCGGGCTTGTCGCCGGCGGCGAGCGCGGCTTCCACCTTCTTCACGAAGGTGCGGATGCGGCCGATGCGCGCTCCGTTGATCTCTGCACGACGGTCGTTACGACGGATGCGCTTCTTGGCCTGCGGCGTGTTCGCCATGGTTTCCTCTAAATCTCGAACAAAGGGAAAAGCGATGCCAGCGCACCGTCTTTGAAGCCGCGGCCCTTACCCGGCCGGCTCGCGGGCGTCAACCTTTCTGGCAGGCGGGGCACCAGAAGGTCGACCGTCCCGAATCGACGCGGCGCTGCACGATCGTGCCGCACGGGCACCCCTCACCTTCGCGCCCATAGACGCGCCATTCCTTGGAAAAATAACCCAGTTCGCCATCGGGACGCACATAATCGCGCAAAGACGATCCCCCCGCCGCGATCGCCGCCTCCAGCACGCTGCGGATCGCCTCCACCAGCCGGTCGAGCCGCGCCCGCGCGATCTGGCCGCCCGCACGCCCCGGCGCGATCCCCGCGACGTTCAGCGCCTCGCACACATAGATGTTGCCCAGCCCCGCCACGATCCGCTGGTCGAGCAGCATCGCCTTGATCGGCGCCGCCCGCCCCTTCAGCGCGTCGTGCAGATAGGCGCCGGTCAGTGCCGGCCCCAGCGGCTCCGGCCCCATCGCGGCAAAGGGCGGATAGGCGTTCAGCGCCGTCGTTCGGACCAGATCGACAAAGCCGAATCGCCGCGCATCGTTCAGCGCCAGCCGCCGCCCGGCCTCCGTCTCGATCACCAGATGGTCGTGCGGCTGCGCCTCGCCGGGATCGATCCGCCACCGGCCCGACATCCCTAGGTGAAAGATCATTGTGTCGCCGCGATCGGTGTCGATCAGCCCGTATTTGGCGCGCCGCCCCAGCGACGTCACCACCGCCCCCGTCATCCGCTGGCGCAGGTCGACGGGGAAGGCGCGGCGCAGGTCGGCGCGGCGCGTCTCGACCAGGGTCAGCCGCTGGCCGGACAGCACGGGGGTCAGCCCGCGCACGGTGGTTTCGACTTCGGGAAGCTCGGGCATGTGCCTGCAAAACTAGGTAGCGTTTGCCCCCGCCTCAAGGGCGGGCTAGGGCGATGGTCATGAGCGAAACCGTCTCCTTCGGCTACGAAGACGTCACCCCCGCCGAGAAGACTGCCCGCGTCGGCGGCGTCTTCACCAATGTCGCGGCCCGCTACGACCTGATGAACGACGCGATGTCGGGCGGCCTGCACCGGTTGTGGAAGGACCGCTTCGTCCGCCGCGTGAAGCCGCGCCGGACCGACCAGATCCTCGACATGGCGGGCGGCACCGGCGACATCGCCTTCCGCCTCGCCGAATCGGGCGCCAGCGTGACGGTGGCCGACATCAACCCCGCGATGCTCGACGTCGGCATGAAGCGTGCGCAGGAACGCGGCATCGACGGCCTGGTCTGGACCGGGGCGAATGCCGAGACGCTGACCTTCCCCGACCGGTTCTTCGACGCCTATACGATCGCGTTCGGCATCCGCAACGTCACCGACATTCCCAAGGCCCTGTGCGAAGCGCACCGTGTGCTGCGTCGCGGCGGGCGCTTCTTCTGCCTCGAATTCTCGACCACCCAGTGGCCGGGTTTCGCCGAGGTCTATGACAGCTATTCGCACAAGCTGGTGCCCCGCCTCGGGCAATTGCTGGCGAACGACGCCGACAGCTATCGCTACCTGATCGAATCGATCCGCCGCTTTCCGGACATGCCGACCTTCGAGCGGATGATCCGGGACGCCGGTTTCATCGAAACCAAGGTGGAGCCGATCATGGGCGGATTGGTCGCGATCCATTCCGGCTGGAAGATCTGATGCGCGCAGCCACCCTCCCGTTCCGCCTTTGGAACGGGAAGTAACCACCGCATGACCACGTCCGTCACGCATCTCTGGCGCCTGCTGAAATGGGGCCGCACGCTCGCCCGCCACGGCGCGTTGCGCGGGATCGAGCGGGACCCGAACACCCCCGCCCCCGTCCGCCGGCTGGCGCGCGTCGCCCGCTTCGGGGCGCGCCAGCCGGCCAAGCCTGCCTATGCGGACGCGTTTCAGGCGATCGGCCCTGCCGCCATCAAGCTCGGCCAGACGCTCGCCACCCGCCCCGATCTCGTCGGCGAGGAAGCGGCACACGACCTGCTGCGCCTTCAGGATCAGTTGCCCCCCGTCCCGTTCGAGACGATCTGCGCGGCGATGGAGGCCAGCTTCGGCCGCCCGCCCTCCGCGCTGTTCTCGCGGATCGAGGAAATGCCGGTCGGTGCCGCCTCGATCGCGCAGGTCCACCGCGCGATCACCACCGATGGCCGGCAGGTCGCGGTCAAGGTGCTGCGCCCCGGTGTGGAGGACGATTTCACCCGCGCGATCGACACCTATCAATGGGCGGCCGCACAGGTGGAGGGGATGAGCCGCGAGGCCGCCCGTCTTCGCCCCCGCCTGACGGTTGAAAATTTCCGCCGCTGGACCTTGCGCGAACTGAACTTCCGGCGCGAGGCGGCTTCTGCCTCCGAACTCGCCGAGGGGATGACCGCCGAGCCCGATTTCGTCGTGCCGCAGATCGATTGGCAACGTTCCACCGCCAAGGTGCTGACCGTCGAATGGATCGACGGGATCAAGCTGTCCAACCGGCAGGCGCTGGTCGATGCGGGATATGACCTGCCCAGGCTGGCGCAGACGCTGGTTCGCGCCTTCCTGCGCCAGGCGATCGCCGACGGCTTCTTCCACGCCGACATGCACCAGGGGAACCTGTTCGCGCTGCCCGGCAACAAGATCGCCGCGATCGACTTCGGCATCATGGGCCGGATCGACCGGCGCGCGCGCGTCTGGCTGGCCGAAATCCTCTACGGCCTGATCACCGGCAACTACAAGCGCGTCGCCGAAATCCATTTCGAGGCGGGCTATGTGCCCGCGCACCACAATGTCGCCGAATTCGCCACCGCGCTGCGCGCCGTGGGCGAGCCGATGCGGGGCCTGCCGGTCAAGGACATGTCGATCGGCATGATGCTGGACGGCCTGTTCTCGATCACCCGCGATTTCGACATGGTGACACAGCCGCATCTGCTGCTCCTGCAAAAAACGATGGTGATGGTGGAGGGCGTGGCGACCAGCCTCGATCCCAACATCAACCTGTGGGACTCGGCCGCACCCTTCGTGCGCGAATGGATCCGCACCGAATTGGGGCCGGAGGCCTATGTCGCCGACCGGCTGATTCAGGACGTGCGCACGCTCGCCCGCCTGCCCGAACTCGTCCGCCGGATCGAGGCACGCTATCCGGCACCGGGTGGCGAGCCCCCCGCCCCGCCGCTGAAGGAGATCGAGGTGGTGCGCATCGGTGGCGGCTGGCGCTATGCGCTCGTCGCCGCTCTGTCGGGCGCGGCCGGTGTCGCCGCCACGCTGGCGGCGCTGCTGCGGTAACCGGGCCGACATCATGCCCCGCCGCGCCTCCCATCCCCTGATCCTTGCCCAACCGACCCGGTTCGGCGGGGTGGAGGCGCGCACCGCGCGGGTCGTGCTGGCGGCGCTCGTCGTCCTGCTGCTGATCGGCCTGACCGCGCTCGGTGCCGCGCCGCTGGCCGGCGATGCGCCCACCAACGGCCAGACCGATATCGCGCTCTACAGCGGCGTCGTGGAGGCGCTGCGCCATGGCGGTCACTACTACCCCGCGCTGGCGGAGCAGTTGCGCGCCGGCGGCTATCCGCTGCGGCCCTTTATCGCCTTTCGCCTGCCGACGCTGGCGGTGGTGCAGGCCGCCCTGCCGCACTGGCTGCTCCTTAGTGCCTTGTGGGGGCTGGCCCTGGCGGTGATCGCGAGCTGGTATCCGCGGCTGCGCGTCGCCGTCGCCAATCCGCTGGCCCGCGGTGGCGCCATGCTGGTGCTGCTCGCCGGAGTGTTCGTCGTGGTCCAGCCGTCGCTCGCCTGGTTCCACGAAAGCTGGGCCGGACTGCTGATCGCCTGGTCGCTGGGCCGCCATGCGCAAGGCCGCTGGGCGGAGGCCGCCGCACTCGGCCTTGCCGCTGCCCTGATTCGCGAAACGGCGGCGCTGTATCTGCTCGTCATGGCCGCATGGGCGTGGCGCAGCGGTGCTGTGCGCGAGTTGCGGGGCTGGGGGATCGCGCTCGCGGTCCTTGCCGTCGCGGTCGCCGCCCATGCCTATGCCGTCTCGCTCGTCGTCAAGCCGCTCGACCCCGTCTCGCCGGGCTGGACCGGGCTGATGGGCCCCGGCTTTGTTGTGCAGGCGATCGCCGGCGCCACCGCGCTTGCCCTGCTGCCCGTGGTCGTCGCCGCGGTCGGCGTGGTGCTGGCGCTGTTCGGCTGGGTGGCATGGGACGATGCCGTCGCGCGGCGGACCGGCTCGGTCATCGCGGGCTATGCGCTGCTGTTGATGCTCTTTGCGCGCGCCGACAATTTCTACTGGGTGCTGCTGATCGCACCGCTCGTCCCCATCGGCCTGCTCTTCGCTCTCGATGGCCTGCGCGACCTGATCGGCTCGGCGCGTGACGCGCGGCGCATCACGGTTACACGGGTGGTACGATGAAGCGCATCCTGTTGATCGTCGGCGGCGGCATCGCGGCCTACAAGGCGTGCGAGCTGATCCGCCTGCTCCGCCGCCGCGGCTATGCGGTGCGCTGCGTGCTGACCGAGGGCGGCAGCCATTTCGTCACCGCCATGACGCTGGCCGCCCTGACCGAGGATCAGGTTCATACCAGCCTGTGGGACCTGAAGAACGAGGCGGAGATGGGGCATATCCGGCTCAGCCGGGAGGCCGATCTGGTCGTCGTCGCACCCGCCACCGCCGACCTGCTCGCCCGCATGGCCGCCGGCCTGTCCAACGATCTCGCCACCACGCTGCTGCTCGCCACCGACAAGCCCGTGCTCGCGGCCCCTGCGATGAATGTCCGCATGTGGCTGCACCCTGCCACGCAGCGCAACGTCGCGCAGCTTCGCGCCGACGGCATCACCGTCATGGCCCCCGACGAGGGCGCAATGGCCTGCGGCGAATATGGCCCCGGTCGCCTGCCCGAGCCGGAGGCGATCGCCAACGCGGTCGACGCGCAGTTCGCCAGCGCGCAGCCATCGCTCTCCGGCCGCCACATCCTCGTCACCGCCGGGCCGACGCACGAGGCGATCGATCCCGTCCGCTACATCGCCAACCGCTCCTCGGGGCGGCAGGGCTATGCCATCGCCGCGGCACTCGCCGGCCTTGGCGCCCGCGTCACGCTGATTTCCGGCCCGGTCATGCTTCCCACGCCGCCGGGTGTCGAGCGGATCGACGTGGAAAGCGCGCTCGACATGGCTGCCGCGGTCGAGGCGGCCCTGCCCGCCGACGCGGCCGTCATGGTGGCCGCCGTCGCCGACTGGCGGGTCGAGGCCGCCGGCCAGAAGGTGAAAAAGGGCGACGGCGCCCCCCCGCCCTCATGCTGGTCGAAAACCCCGACATCCTTGCCACCCTTGGCCATTCGCCGCGCCGGCCACGCCTCGTCATCGGCTTCGCCGCCGAAACGCAGGACGTGGTCGCGCATGCGACCGCGAAGCGGACCCGCAAGGGCGCGGACTGGATCGTCGCCAACGACGTCTCGGCCGACGTGTTCGGCGCGGACGCGAATGCCGTCCATCTGATCACCGCGGACGGTGTTGAAAGCTGGGAACGGCTGCCCAAATCGACCGTCGCCGCCAGGCTCGCGCAACGCATTGCAAATGCGCTACAAGGTGCGTCATGACCGATCCGATCGCTCTTCGCCTGCGCCGCCTGCCCCATGGCGAGGGCCTGCCGCTCCCCGCTTATGCGACGGCCGGTGCCGCCGGGCTGGACGTGGTCGCCGCCGAGTCGCTGACGCTCGCGCCCGGCGCGCGCGCCGCGGTGGCCACCGGCTTCGCGCTCGCCATCCCGGCCGGCTATGAGGTACAGGTCCGCCCCCGCTCCGGCCTTGCGCTCAGGCACGGCGTCACCTGCCTCAACACGCCGGGCACGATCGACCATGATTATCGCGGCGAGGTGAAGGTGATCCTCGCCAATCTCGGTCAGGAGCCGTTCGAGGTATCGCGCGGCGATCGTATCGCGCAACTCGTCCCCGCCCCCGTACAGCGAGCGCTAATTGCCGAGGTCGATGCGCTCGACGACACCGATCGCGGTGCCGGCGGCTTCGGGTCGACCGGCCGGTGATCGCGCTCCTGCTCTTCGCCGCGCTCCAGGTGCCGGCCACGGAAACGCCCCCCGCCGACTGGACCGCGCTGCCGCTGCTGCCGCTTCCCGAAAATGCCGGCGAGCGCATCACCTATGCCCGCGCCGAGGTCGCCGCCGGCCGTTGCAAGGCCGATCCGCTCCCCGATGGCCGTTCGCAGGTCGTCGCTCCCGTGGCGCTGCTGCTCGCCGCCGACGGCACGGTGCGCCGCGCGCTGCCGCAGGCGATCGATTGCCCCACCGTCGAACAATATACCGCCGGCTATGTCTCGACGATGGTGCGTACCGGTACGGTCCGGACCGCCTCGCTGCGCCCCGGCTGGTACAAGGCGACGATCACCTATCAATGGTGAGCCTGTCCGACGACGAACTCACCCGCTACGCCCGCCAGATCATCCTGAAGGAAATCGGCGGCGCCGGGCAGATGCGGCTGAAGGGCGCCACCGTGCTCCTCATCGGTGCCGGCGGTATCGGAGCCCCCGCCATCCCCTATCTGGCGGGCGCCGGCATCGGCCGCCTGATCCTGGTCGATGACGACCGGGTCGACCTGTCCAATCTTCAGCGCCAGACGCTCTACGATGTGACACAGGTCGGCCAGCCCAAGGTCAACGCCGCCGCCGCCTTTGTCGCCGCGCGCAATCCCCATGTCGCGGTCGAGACGCAGCGCCTTCGCATCGATGCCGCGACAGCCCCCGCGCTCGTCGCCCGCGCCGACGTGGTGATCGACGGCAGCGACAATTTCGACACCCGCCTGGCGGTCGCCGATGCGGCGCTTGGCCTGCGCGTCCCCCTCGTCTCCGCCGCGGTCGGCCAGTTCGAGGGACAGCTCGCCGTCTATCGCGGCTGGGAGCCCGGCCGCCCCTGCTACCGCTGCTTCGTCGGCGACACGCCCGACGCCGCCGCGCTCAGTTGCGCCGACGCCGGCATTCTCGGCCCCGTCACCGGCATGATCGGCAGCCTCGCCGCGCTGGAGGCGATCCGCGCCGTCGCCCCCTTTGGCGAGGACCCGGCCGGCACGCTCCTGATCGCCGACCTGCTCGCCGCCCGCTACCGCACCCTGCGCCTGCCCAAGGACCCCGGCTGCCGCGCCTGCGGCCCCTCGAGTCTTGCCGTAACCGATTGAAGCACCGGCCGAAGTCGCCTCGGCGGCCACGCCTGGCATCGGCATGCCGCACCTTTCGCACCGGTCAACAGGATTGACCGCATTCTGCCCGCCAACCCCCTTTGGGATCGACGAAGTTTCGTCCTACAGCATCCATGTTGCGGTGCGGGATGAACTTATCCGTCCCCCTGCTTCGAGTAGCGTATCATCGTGCCGCCGGCCACTCGCCGGCAGACGTGAAGGCGGGAGCGTTGCAGCTTATGACCCATCACGCCCAACAGGCTTTTCCGGCCGCGCCGCCGCCACAGGCGTCGCGTTGGCAGCCGCCCGCCGCCACGCTGCGCGCGCGCGTGTTCTGCGGCCTTGTGGCCCTCGATGCCGCCTGCCTCGTCCTCGGCTTCGCGCTGGCGGCATGGGCACGCGAGGCACAGCCCGGCACCACCCACTGGGCGTTCATCGTCGCGGCGGTGCTGCCGCTCTACATGTTCACCGCCTTCTACATGCATGCCTATGACGCCCGGAACCTCCAGGAGCCGTCGCGCGCCGCGATCAAGGGGGTGCAGACCGCCGCCGTCGCCGTCTGCGCGGTGATCCTGGTCGCCTTCTGCTTCCGCGCGACCGATCACTTCCCGCGGCTGGTGGTCTCGATCGGCACCGCCGCCACCCTCGTCATGGTCGCGATCTCGCGCTACCTGTTCGTGCGCAACATGCCCGCGCTGGTGGGCGGTCGCCCGTTCAACGTCATGCTGCTGCATGACGGGCGCGTGCCCCTGCCGACCCACGACTTCTCGATGATCCTGAACGCGGCCGACGGCTTCGACCCCGACCGGCACGACCCGATGATGTATGACCGCCTGGCCGAGACGCTGTCCGGCGCGGACCGTGTCATCGTTGCCTGCGCGCCCGAGCAGCGCACCGCCTGGGCGCATGCGCTGAAGGGCGCCAACGTCCAGGCCGAGATGTTCCTGCCCGAACTGGAAACCCTCGCCCCGCTCGGCGCCTCGTCCTACGCCAAGACCCCCACGGTCATCGTCGCCGCCGGCCCGCTCGGCCTGTTCGAACGCTTCGTGAAGCGGGTGTTCGACATCACCCTGTCGCTCGCCGCGATCCTGCTGCTCGCCCCGCTGCTCGCCATGGCCGCGCTCGCCATCAAATACGACTCCCCCGGCCCCGTCCTGTTCAAGCAGATTCGCATCGGCCGCGCCAACCGCATGTTCCGCATCTGGAAATTCCGCAGCATGCGGGTCGAGGGCTGCGACAGCGCCGGGGCCCGTTCCGCCAGCCGCGACGACGACCGCATTACCCGCATCGGCGCGATCCTGCGCAAGACCAGCGTCGACGAGCTTCCCCAGCTCTTCAATGTGCTGAAGGGCGACATGAGCATCGTCGGCCCCCGCCCGCATGCCCTGGGCAGCCGCGCGGCCGAGAAGCTGTTCTGGGAAGTCGACGGCCGCTACTGGCACCGCCACGCCGCCAAGCCCGGCCTGACCGGACTGGCACAGGTGCGCGGCTATCGCGGCGCGACGATCATCGAGGATGATCTGAAGAACCGCCTCCAGGCCGATCTGGAATATCTGGAGCGCTGGTCGATCTGGCGCGACCTGAAGATCATCGCGATGACCTTCCGCGTCGTTCTTCACCGCAACGCATTCTGAGCGGCGCAGGGCGGCATCGTCGCCGCCCTGCGCCCGTCACCTCAACCCAGCAGATTGCGCGCGAAGTCGCGCACCGCCGGCCCGATATCCGCGCGGGCCAGCGCCAGCGCGAAGTTCGCCTGCGCATACCCCGCCTTGTCGCCGCAATCGTACCGGTCGCCGTCGAACGTCACGCCGTGGAAGGGCTGCGTCCCGATCAGTTGCGCCATCGCGTCGGTCAACTGGATCTCGCCGCCCGCACCCGTTTCCTGCTTTTCCAGGATGCGCATCACGTCGGGCTGCAGGATGTAGCGGCCGGGGATCATCAGGTTCGACGGCGCGGTCCCTCGCGCCGGCTTCTCCACCAGCGCCTTCACCTCGGTCAGCGCGCCGTCGCGCGTGCCGGGCGAAATGATGCCGTATTTGTCGGTTTCGCTGTCCGCCACTTCCAACGCGCCGACCAGATTGCCGCCGACCCGGTTATAGGCCTGCACCATCTGCGACAGGAAGCCGGGGGTGCCGACCATCAGCTCGTCGGGCAACAGCACCGCGAACGGCTCGTCGCCGACGATCTCGCGCGCGCACCACACCGCATGGCCCAGGCCTAGCGGCTCCTGCTGGCGGACATAGACCGGGCTGCCCGGCTTCTGGCGGATGCCCTCGATCAGCGCCATCGACTTGCCGCGCGCCTTCATCGTCGCTTCCAGTTCGTAGGAAACGTCGAAATGATCCTCCAGCGCGCCCTTGCCGCGACCGGTGACGAAGATGATCTGCTCGATCCCGGCTTCCAGCGCCTCTTCCACCGCATATTGGATCAGCGGCTTGTCGACGACGGTCAGCATTTCCTTCGGCATGGCCTTGGTCGCCGGCAGGAAGCGCGTGCCCAGGCCCGCGACCGGAAACACGGCCTTGCGGAGCGGCTTGATGGTCATCGTATGAAATTCTCCCTGAGATTCCGTGCATTGCGCCTAGCGTGCGGTTCTGCTTGCGGCAAATCCGATTGCGTCCAGAATTGACACGCTCTTAAACAACGCACGGCTATGCTTGGTTCATGACACAGCGCACCGTTCTCGTCATCTTCGGCACCCGGCCAGAGGCCATCAAGCTCTTTCCCGTGGTCCGCGCCCTGGCCGACCAGCCGGCCCTGCGCGTCCGCACCTGCGTCACGGCGCAGCATCGCGGCCTGCTCGATCAGGTGCTGGCGATCGCTGATCTCGCGCCCGATATCGACCTCGACCTGATGGAGCCGGGCCAGACGCTCGACCGGCTCACCGCGCGCCTGCTCACCGGCCTTGGCGAGGTCATGGATGCCGAACGCCCCGATCTCGTCGTCGTGCAGGGCGACACCGCCACCGCAATGGCCGGCGCGCTCGCCGCCTATTACCGCAAGCTGCCCGTCGCCCATGTCGAGGCGGGCCTGCGCTCCGGCGACATCTACCATCCCTGGCCGGAGGAGGTGAACCGCCGCATCGTCGCGCCGATCGCCACCTGGCATTTCGCCCCTACCGACACCGCTGCGGAGGCGCTGCGCCGCGAGACGATCGATCCGGGTGCCATCCATGTCACCGGCAACACCGTCATCGATGCGCTGCTCTGGACGCAAGGCCGCATCGCCGCCGACCCGATGCTGGCCGCCGGGCTCGATCCCATCGCCGATCGCCTGGCCGGCCGCCGCCTCGTCCTCGTCACCACCCACCGCCGCGAAAATTTCGGGGATGGCATGGGGGCGATCGCCCGCGCCATCGGCCGCATCGCCGACCGCGAGGATGTCGCCCTGCTCTTTCCCATGCACCCGAACCCCTCGGTAGGCAGCGTCATGGATGCCGTGCTGGGCGAGCGCGGGAATGTCTGGCGCATCCCGCCGCTCGATTATCCGCATTTCGTGCGCGCGCTCGAACTCTGCGACATCGTTCTGACCGATTCGGGCGGCGTGCAGGAGGAGGCGCCGGCGCTCGGCAAGCCGGTGCTGGTCATGCGCGAAACCACCGAACGCCCCGAGGGGGTCGCGGCCGGCACCGCCCGGCTGGTCGGTACCGATGAAAACCGCATCGTTTCCGAAGTTTTCACGCTTCTCGACAATAGCGGGGCCTATGCCGCCATGGCCCGCGCGCACAATCCCTTCGGCGATGGCCAGGCGGCGACACGGATAGCGAGGATCATCGCCGATGCTGGGCGCGCCTGAATTGAACGTCGTCGTCATGGGGCTGGGCTATATCGGCCTGCCCACCGCCGCGGTGATCGCCCGCACGGGCGCCCGCGTGCTGGGCATCGATGTCAGCGCCACCGTGGTCGACACCGTCAACGAAGGCTGCGTCCATATCGAGGAGGTCGATCTCGACGGTCTTGTCTCGGGCGTCGTCGCCCGCGGTACGCTGCGCGCCTCCACCGAGGTGGCACCCGCCGACATCTTCGTCATCGCCGTGCCGACGCCGTTCGCCGACGATCACCAGCCCGACATCGCCTATGTCCTGCAAGCGGCGACCAGCATCGCCGCCGTGCTGAAGGCGGGCGACACGATCATCCTCGAATCGACCTCCCCGGTTGGCACCACCGAACAGGTCCGCGACCTGATCGCGCAGCTGCGCCCCGACCTGAAGGTCCCCGGTCGCTGCACCGACCAGCCGGATATCTCCATCGCCTATTGCCCGGAACGCGTGCTGCCCGGCCGCATCCTGGTGGAATTGATCGACAATGACCGGGTGATCGGCGGCATCACCCCGCGCTGTGCGCGAAAGGCGCTCGCCTTCTACCGCCGCTTCGTGCGCGGCGCCTGCGTCACGACGACCGCACGCGCCGCCGAAATGACGAAGCTGACCGAAAACGCCTTTCGCGACGTCAACATCGCCTTTGCCAACGAACTCAGCCTCGTTGCCGACCGGCTCGGCGTCGATGTGTGGGAGGTGATCCGCCTCGCCAATCGGCACCCGCGCGTCAACATCCTGTCGCCCGGCCCCGGCGTCGGTGGCCATTGCATCGCGGTCGATCCATGGTTCCTCGTCGCCGCCGCGCCCGAAGAGACGCCACTGATCCGCACCGCCCGCGAGGTGAACGACGGCAAGACCGACCATGTGGTCGCACAGGCGGAGGCATTGCTCGCCGCCACCGGCGACGCGCCCGTCGCCTGTCTCGGCCTCGCCTTCAAGGCCAATATCGACGATTTCCGCGAAAGCCCTGCGCTGCGCGTCGTGCAGGCGCTTGCGCAAAACCATGCCGACCGCATCCGCGTGGTCGAGCCCTACGCACAGGCGCTGCCGCCGACGCTGGCCGATGCCGGTGCCACGCTGGTCGATATCGATACCGCGCTGGAAACCTGCCCCGTGCTGATCGTGCTGGTCGACCATGACCTGTTCCGCTCGATCCCGCTGGAGGAACGCCGGGGCAAGCGGGTGCTCGACACGCGCGGGCTCTGGCCGGATCAGCCGCTCGCCCCGGCCTGACCGACTGCCTGACCGGCCGGCTGCGCGCCGGCTGCGCGAGGGAGCATCGTCGCCGCGCACGTTGCGGTACGGAGGCCAAGGGCTTATGGGCCATGGGTCCTGCCACAGTGAAGCAGCCCGATGATCGCCAAGTTCCTTCGAAGCCGCCGGCGCGGGTCATCCGATGCCAACGCGGCCATTCCCGCCGGTCAGCGCGTTTATGCGATCGGCGATATCCATGGTCGGCTCGACCTACTCGACCTGCTGTTGGCGCAGATCGACGCCGATGACGCGGGCCGCGGTCCGGCCGAAACCACGCTCATCTTTCTGGGCGATCTGGTCGACCGGGGCGACGACTCGGCCGGCGTGGTGACGCGCCTGCTGCAATTGTCGCAAACCGGCCGCGACGTGCGCGTGATCGCCGGCAATCACGAGGAGATCCTGCTCTCCGCGCTGGACGGCGATGCCAAGGCGCTGCGGCTGTTCTGCCGCGTCGGCGGGCGCGAGACGATGCTGAGCTATGGCCTGTCGGCGCCCGATTACGAACGGCTCGATTATGCCGAGGTGGCGGAACGGCTCGGCGCGCTGGTGCCGCCGGAGCATCAGGCGTTCCTGCGTGCGCTGGAGACGATGGTGATGATCGGCGATTATGCCTTTGTCCATGCCGGCGTCCGCCCCGGCGTCGCGCTCGATGCGCAGCGTCCGGCCGATCTGCGCTGGATCCGCGATCCCTTTCTCGATCATCGCGGCCTGCTCGAAAAACGGATCGTTCACGGCCATACCGTCAGCGAGGAGGTCGAATGGCTTCCCCACCGCATCGGCATCGATACCGGCGCCTATACCAGCGGCCGGTTGACCGCCCTGGGGTTGCAGGACGACCAGAGCTGGACGCTGGAGGCGATACTGGCCCCCGATGTCGCCTCCGCCGCCTGATCGAGTGTGACCGCGGCGCAACATGGAAATATTACAAATTTGCGTCGATCGACTAGTATCTTGTCATGGTCTTGCTGCACTGCCATAGGGCAGCCTGACGAGCACAAAGGGAGTTCATCATGCGTCTTGGAAAGTTTCTCGTAGCTGCTGCTGCCGTGTCGATGACGGCTGCTCCGGCTCTCGCCGCTCCGGCGAACTCGGCTGCCAGCCTGTCGGTCGCCAAGTCGGCCCGCGCTGGTTCGGCTTCGGCCAAGAAGAACGAGCTGGCCGGTGGCGGCGTGATCGTGGCGGTTCTCGCTGCGGCGGCTGTTGTCGCTGGTATCGTCGTGGTCGCCGACTCGGACGACGACGCCGACAGCAACTAAGCTGTTCATAGCTTCGGCTAGGGAAATAGCGGCTTTCGGGCCGCTATTTTTTTGCCTGTCTTCCTAGCTGTTCCAACGCCCAGCGCGCCGCCTCCGCCACCGTCTCCGACGCATCCGTCGCCAGTCGCTGCAACACCGGCACCAGCGCATCCTCGCCGCTGTTCCCCGCCGCGATCGCGGCATTGCGCACCATCCGCTCCCGCCCGATCCGTTTGATCGGCGACCCCGCGAACACCTGCCGGAAACCGGCATCGTCCAGATCGAGCAGATCGGCCAGCGCCGGCGCGGTCAGCTCCGCGCGCGGGTGGAATGCCATGTTGGCGCTCGCCGCCACCGCGAACTTGTTCCACGGGCACGCCGCCAGGCAATCGTCGCAGCCATAGATGCGGTTGCCCATCGCCACCCGGAATTCTTCCGGGATCGGCCCCTTGTGCTCGATCGTCAGGTACGAGATGCACCGCCGGGCATCCAGCCGGTAGGGCTTGGGAAAGGCGGCGGTCGGGCACGCCTGCTGGCACGCGTCGCACGATCCGCACGTATCGCGCCCCGCCACGTCGGGCGTCAGCTCCAGCGTCGTGTAGATCGCCCCCAGGAACAGCCAGCTGCCATGCGCACGGCTCACCAGGTTGGTGTGCTTGCCCTGCCACCCCAGTCCCGCCGCCTCCGCCAGCGGCTTCTCCATCACCGGCGCGGTATCGACGAACACCTTCAGCTCGCACGCCGCCTCCGCCACCAGCCACCGCCCCAACGCCTTCAACTGCCGCTTCACCACATCGTGATAATCGGCCCCCTGCGCATAGACCGAGATCCGCCCGATATCGGCCGCATCCGCCAGCTTCATCGGATCGTCCTTCGGCGCATAGCTGACGCCCAGCGCGATCACCGTGCGCACCTCGGGCCACAGTCCGGCCGGGCTTTCGCGGTGATGGGCGCGCTCCTCCATCCAGATCATCGAGCCGTGCGCCCCGTCCGCCAGCCATTCGCGCAGCCGTGCGGCACTGCGGGGCGCTGCATCGGCACGCGCGATGCCGATGCTCGCAAAGCCGAGTTCGGCCGCCTTGGCCTTGATCCGGGTTTCCAGCTTGTCTTGGGGCACCCCCGCCCGCTACCACGTCGTGAAGGCGGGAGGAACATGGGCATGGACGAACGATGGGCGGTACATGCCTCGGGACTGGTGAAACGCTTCGGCGACCGCCGGGTGGTGGACGGCGTGGATATCGCGGTGCCGACCGGCGCGGTCTATGGCGTGCTGGGCCCCAATGGCGCGGGCAAGACGACGACGCTGCGCATGCTGCTCGGCATCATCGAGCCGGATGAAGGCCACCGCACCCTGCTGAACACCCGCCATCCGCGCGATGCCAGCGACGTGGTCGGCTATCTGCCCGAGGAACGCGGCCTCTACCCTGCGATGAAGGCGCGCGAGGCAATCGCCTTCATGGGGGCGCTGCGGGGCCTCGACTGGAAAACCGGCCGCGCCCGTGCCGTCGAGATGCTGGACGCCGCCGGTCTCGGCCACGCCGCCGATACCAAGATCCGCAAGCTTTCCAAGGGCATGGCGCAACTTGTCCAGTTGCTCGGCTCCGTCGTCCACCGCCCCTCGCTCCTGGTGCTGGACGAGCCCTTTTCCGGCCTCGATCCGGTCAATCAGGAAAAGCTGGAAGCGCTGATCCTGGCGGAGCGCGACCGCGGCGCCACCATCCTGTTCTCCACCCACGTCATGGCGCATGCCGAGCGGCTGTGCGACCGGCTGGCGATCATCGCGGGCGGCAAGCGCCGGTTCGAAGGCACCGTGGACGAGGCCCGCGCCACCCTCCCCTCACAGGTTCATTACCAGCCGCGCCGCCCCGATCCCGCCATCGCCGCGCTCCTGCCCGCCGATGCGCGGTCCGAAGGATCGGGCTGGCGCTTCCAGGTGCCCGATGGCGGGATCGAGCCACTGCTCGTCCGCTTGATCGAGGCCGGGCACGGCATTTCCGGCCTCTCGATCGAACGTCCCCGCCTGCACGACGCGTTCGTCCGCATCGTCGGCCGCGAAGCGCTGGAGAAGGCCGCATGAGCAACGCCCGCCGCCTGATCCGCCAGACGCTGACCATCGCACGCCGCGATTTCGTCGCCACCGTCTTCACCCCCATCTTCCTGCTGTTCCTGTTCGCGCCGCTCATCATGGGCTCGTTCGGGGCGATCGGGGGGGCGGGTGCCGCCGCGGTCGCCGACGGCGCATCGGACAAGACGCGCATCGTCGCCATCGTACCCGACCGGCTGGCCCGCCCGATCGCGGAGGTCGACACGCGGTTGCGCGGCGTGTTCCGCCAGGAAGAGGCGCCCCCTGCGCTGATGACGCTGACGCCGTCCGCCGACCCCGCGGCACAGGCGCGTGCCGCCTTCGAATCAAAGGCGTATGACGCCTCCGCCGTCCTCTATGGCCCGCTCGACCGGCCGACGATCCTGTATGGCCTGCGCGGCGCACGCACCGCCGATTATCTCACCCTGCTGGCGCAAGGCACGCTCGCCGCGGAGGCGCTGGACGGCGGCCTGCCCCGCGTGCAGGCGACAAAAACCTCCGTGACCCGCACCACCGGATCGCAAGGGGGGCAGAACCGCTCCGCCTTCCTGGCGGTGTTCGGCATCTTCTTTCTCACCCTGTTCCTTTCCGGCCAGGTCGTCGGCACCATGGCGGAGGAGCGCAGCAACAAGGTGATCGAGATCCTCGCCGCCGCCGTACCGCTGGAAAGCGTGTTCCTGGGCAAGCTGGTCGGCATGTTCGGCGTCGCGCTGCTGTTCGTCGGCTTCTGGGGCACCGTCGTGGGCCAGGCCTTGTCCTACCTGCCGCCCGCCGCCGCCGCCGCATTCGGCGACCTGTCCCCCGCGGTCGGCGCCCCCACCTTCGCGCTGCTCTTCGCCGCCTATTTCGCGATGGCCTATCTGCTGCTCGGCTCGGTGTTCCTCGGCGTCGGCGCACAGGCCTCGACCATGCGCGAGATCCAGATGCTGTCGCTGCCGATCACGGTGTTGCAGGTCGGCATGTTCGCGCTGTCCTCGGCCGCCGCGGGGCGTCCCGGCTCCTGGCTCGCGACGGTGGCGGAGGTGTTTCCGCTGTCCTCCCCCTTCGCCATGGCGGGGCATGCCGCCAACAGTCCGGACCTGTGGCCCCACGCACTGGCACTGGCGTGGCAGGCGCTGTGGGTCGCGATCTTCGTGACGCTGGGCGCGCGCTTCTTCCGTCGCGGGGTGCTGCAATCGGGCAGCGCGCGGCCCTTCTGGAAACGGGCCAGGGCTTAAAGGGCAACGGCCCTCCCCGCCTGTGCGGGAAGGGCCGAAAGCCTCAGAAGCGGATGCCGTAGCTCGCCACCACCTGGTGACGGTCGGTGTCCACGTCGAAGCGCGCGCTGGTCGCGCCGGTGGCATAGTCGATCTGGCCACGATTGTAGTTGGAGTAGCGATATTCCAGCTTGGCATAGGTGTTGCCGCTGATCGCGCGCTCGGCACCGGCACCCAGGCGCCAGCCGTCCAGCTTGAAGCCGGTGTCGGTCTGCGTGTTGGTGTTGCCCGCCAGCACGTTCAGCTTCAGGTTGGTATAGCCGCCCTTGACGTAGATCAGCGTCGCCGGATCGGCCATGATGCCCGCACGCGCACCGACATACAGGTCGCGGCCCGTCTTCACCCGGCCGAACCCGAACTGGTCGTCATAGGCGCGGCGATCGCTCTTGGCGGTCGAACCGGTAATCTCGCCCTCAACGCCGAGCAACGCCCCGCCGGCCGCGAAGTCGTAACCGATGCCACCGCCGTACAGCAGGCCATCGATATTCTGGTCGCTACCGTCATTGTCGTTGTCGACGCTGCTTCCGGCACCGACATGGTCCCAACCCAGCGTTCCTTCGACGCGCGGGCCGGTGAAGATCGGGTTCACGCCCGACTGCGCCAGTGCGGGGGTGGCGACCGCCGAACCGGCGACAAGCAAAGCAACAGCAATTTTACGCATGGGATACCCTCATTGACCGTTCCCCCGATAAGCTGGGGAGGACGCTTCAAATGGCGAAGGTCCGGCGTGGTTGCATGAACCTCAGCTAAACGAGGAAATCTGTTGCTGCGGCGCAACAGTCCGCTTGCGGCGTGGAGGGGGCGTGAACCACTCGGCCAGTGTCAACCCCGTCACGGCCATCGCATGCAGGACCACCTGCCCCGCCGCCCGCGCATCGCTCAGCGCATCATGGTGACGATGCTCCAGCCCCAGGTGGCGCGCCAGCGTGCCCAGCTTGTGGTTGGGCAGGTCCGGCCACGCCCGCCGCGCGACGCCCACGCTGTCCAGCCAGCGGGCCGCGATCGGCGGCAGCATGTGCAGCGTGCACGCCCGGCCCAGCGCCCCCTTGTCGAAACTGGAATGCGCCACCGTGATCCGGTTCCCCAGATGCGCCGCCACGATCTCATGCAGCATGGCAAAGGTCGGCTGGCCGGTCACATGATGCGCGGCGATGCCATGGATGCGCGTGTTGAACGGGCTGAAGTCATCCAGCGGATCGACCAGCGATTCATAGGCGAACGTCTCGACCCCGTCGCGATAGCCGACGATGCCGATCTGGCAGATGCTGCTGGTACGCTGACATGCGGTCTCGACGTCGATCACGACGAAGTCGGGTTCGGACATGACGCCTTATACGCCGCCACCAGCCGCCGCGCCAGTCCGGCGCAAAATGCCACCAACCCGGCTCACCCCCCACCCGTTCGTCTCGAGTAACCGTCGAGTAGCGGCGCAGCCGCGTACCGAGACGGTGTATCGAGAGACAGGTTGATCCCCGCGACCGTCTGCACCACCGCCCCCCCCGTTCGTGCTGAGCCCTTCGACTGGCTGGCAAGCCACCCGCTCAGGATAAACTTCAGCGCCGAGCGCTGAAGTCGAAGAACAAGCCCCTCCCCGTATCAGCCCACGTAACAAATGATCCCCGACAGCCTCGACAGCGACCGTTTCGATCCGCTAGGCGGTCACCTCAACCAGCAAGGATGGAAGATGGCGGACGCGCTACGGGTGGCATTGGCAGGTCTCGGCACGGTAGGGGGCGGTGTCATCCGCCTGCTGGACACCAATCGCGACCTGATTACCCGGCGCGCGGGTCGCCCGATCGAGGTCGTCGCGGTATCCGCCCGCGACCGGACCAAGGATCGCGGCGTCGATCTGTCGCGTTTCGACTGGGTCGACGATACCGCCGCACTCGCCACCCATGCTCAGGCCGATGTGGTGGTCGAACTGATCGGCGGATCGGACGGTCCGGCGCTGACGCTCGCCCGCAACACGCTTGCCGCCGGGCGCGGATTCGTCACCGCGAACAAGGCGATGCTCGCCCATCACGGGCTGGAACTGGCACAAAAGGCCGAAGGGGCCGGCGTCCCCCTCAAGTTCGAGGCGGCGGTGGCCGGCGGCATTCCGGTCATCAAGGGCCTGCGCGAAGGTGCGGCGGCCAACGTCATCGGCAACGTCTACGGCATCCTTAACGGCACCTGCAATTTCATCCTGTCCAAGATGGAGGCGGAGGGCCGCGACTTTGCCGAGGTGCTCGCCGAGGCACAGGCGCTGGGCTATGCGGAGGCGGATCCCAGCTTCGACATCGACGGCGTCGATGCCGCGCACAAGCTGTCGATCCTCGCCGCGATCGCCTTCGGCACGCAGCCGGCGTTTGACGATGTCGCGATCAGCGGCATCCGCCACGTCCTTGCCGCCGACATCGCGGAGGCCGCCGCCCTTGGCTACCGCGTCCGCCTCGTCGGCGTCGGCGAGGCGGGGCCCCATGGTCTGTTCCAGCGTGTCCATCCGCATCTCGTCCCCCTCGATCATCCGCTGGCGCACGTCACCGGTTCGACCAATGCGGTGGTGGCACAGGGCAATTTCGTCGGCCGCCTGCTCTTCCAGGGTGCCGGTGCCGGTGACGGACCCACCGCCAGCGCGGTGGTCGCCGACCTGATCGACATCGCCCGCGGCGAATTCGGCCCCGCCTTCGCGATGCCCGCGGCGTCGCTGGTGCAGGAAAAGCCCGCCGATGCCGGGGAGCGTCGTGGCCGCGCCTATCTGCGCTTTACCGTGGAGGACAAGGTCGGCGTGCTGGCCGAGATCGCCGCGGCGATGCGCGATGCCGGTGTCTCGATCGAAAGTCTGATCCAGCGCGGCGCGACCGCGGGCGGCGGCGTCCTCGTCGCGATCGTCACGCATGAGGGTCCCGAACGCGCCGTCGCGCAGGCGCTGGAACGCCTGCGCGGCAGCTCCAGCGTCATCGGCCAGCCGCTGCTGATGCACATCCTCGCCTGAGAACCGGCCTCCGTTAGGGGCGGCAAAGCCACCAACGGCCGTTCGGACGGAGCGAAGTCGAAGTCCATGCCCCGAGCCTTGCCTCACGGGCATGGCTCGGTCCGAACGGCCGCCTACCGCCTACCGCCCGCCGTCACGCCGAACGAGGGCCGCCACGCAACTCGCCCGGTCGATCGCGCTGCCATCGGGCTCGCGCGCATCCAGATAGGTGACGCGCGGCGGCTCCGATCCCTTGGGGTACAGATACGCATCCAGCACGCAGAACGTGCCCTGGAACTGAAGCTTGCGTGCATTGCCTTCGCGCACATCGGCATCGGGCTGGCCGAACAGCTTGACCAGTCCGGCCATGTCCTGTCCCACCACCCGCTCCAGCCCGACGCTGGTATAGGGCACCGTCACCGGCCCCACCGTTGGCGGCGCCACGGTCGCCGGGGTCGCGCACCCGGCCAGCATCGCGCCCAGCACTGCCGGCACCGTCCATGCCGGCCGCCCGTTCCTTATCGTCGTCATGTCCGGTTCCGGTGAAAGAGATGCGTCGCCATCGCCGCTCCGAGGACCGGCGCGAGGATTGCCAGCACCGGAACCACGAACAGCGCCGTACCCGCAAGCCCCAGCAGGAAACGCTCCGACCGGGTCGTCTTGCGCCAGGCACGCAACCCCGCATCGTCCAGATGGCGCACCGCCACCATGTCGCCCAGGTCGCGCCCGAACAGCCAGCCATTGACCAGGAAGAATACCGCCGCCGTCCCCACGCCCGTCGCCAGCAGGACCAGATAGACCGGCAGCGCGATCAGGTTGACCAAGATCACGCGGGCCCCCGACCGCAGGCCCATGGCGGCCCCCTTGGCGAACGACACCGGTCGGGCCGTCTTCAAGGCCGCCGGATAATGCCGCGCCTCCACCGCCTCCACCACCGTATCGGCGAACAGCCCCACGACCGCGATCGCCACCGCCCGGAACAGCAGCCACAGCGCCAGCCCGGTGACGACCACCGCCACCACCGCCGCCAGTCCGTCCGTCTCCCATGCGATCCAGTGGGCCAGCATCGCCTGCACCCCCCACCACACACCGACGCCCAACACCCCGAACAGTGCCAGCGTCAACGCCATCGACAGCGCCAGCACCCGCAGGATCGGCGGATCGCCCAACTGGGCCAGTGAGCGGAGGAAGGCGCGGAACACGGGGACGGGATGGCGGTCTCGGTGCCGCCCTGTCAACCGCCCCGCCGGATCGGTCGTTGCACGCATCGATGCGCCCCGGTACGGCAACGCCTTTCTGCCTGTTTCCCGGAGCCTGTTTGTGACTCAACCTTCCTACGACGTCGTCGCGATCGGCAACGCGCTGGTCGACATCCTTGCCAACACCGACGACGCCTTTCTCGCACAGGAAGGGATGACGAAGGGCGCGATGCAGCTCGTCTTCTCCACCGACGACGCCGATGCGCTGTACGGCAAGATGGGACCCGGCCGCGAGATCTCCGGCGGCTCGGCCGCCAACACCCTGGCCGGCATCGCGGCGCTGGGCGGAAAATGCGCCTTTATCGGGCAGGTTGCCGACGATCAGCTGGGCGAGGTCTTTGCCCACGACATACGCTCCGTCGGCGTCCGCTTCGACACCCCCGCACGCCCCGCCGGCCCCTCCACCGGCCGCTGCCTCATCCTCGTCACCCCCGACGGCCAGCGCACCATGAACACCTTCCTGGGCGCCTCCCACTACCTCCCTGCCGACGCCCTCGACCGCGCCCTCATCGCCGACGCCGCCTACCTCTACATCGAAGGCTATCTCTGGGACCCCGAAGAACCCCGCGCCGCGATGCGCGCCGCGATCCAGGTCGCGCGCGAAGCCGGTCGCAAGATCGCCTTTACCGCTTCGGCCGAGTTCGTGATCGAGCGTCACCGCGCCGATTTCCACAGCCTGTTCGACGGCGGGATGATCGACGTCCTGTTCGCAAACGAGGCGGAAATCATGGCGTTGAGCGAGACCGGGGATGTCGAGGCGGCGATCGCGGCGGTGGAGGACAAGGTGGAGACGGTGGTGGTTACCCTGGCGGAGCGGGGAGCGTGCGCGGTACGGGGCGGGGAACGGTACGCGGTACCGGCACAGCCGGTGGAGCAGGTGGTCGACACCACGGGTGCGGGCGACCTGTTCGCGGCGGGCTTCCTGCACGCACAGGCGCAAGGACGCGACCTGACCGCATCGCTGACGCTGGGCGCGGCCTGCGCGGCCGAGATCATCAGTCATTATGGCGCCCGCCCGCAGGTCGATCTGAAGGCGCTCGCCGCCACCCTGTGATGCGATATTGCGCGCAGGCTGGGGCGATCCCATCTTGCGCGCATGGCATTTGATCCCGACCGTCGCTCCATCCTGTCGCTGGGTGTCGCCAGCCTTGCGCTGTGGGGATGCGGTCGCGAGGCACGCGCGGCGGAACGCTTCCCGGTCATGCACAGCGACGCCGAATGGCGCCGCCTGCTGCCCGCCCCCGCCTATGACGTGCTGCGCCGGGAAGGCACGGAGCGCCCGTTCACCAGCCCGCTGAACGACGAACACCGGGCCGGCACCTTTGCCTGTCGCGGCTGCGCCCAGCCGCTGTTCGCATCGCGCACCAAGTTCGAGAGCGGCACCGGCTGGCCGAGCTTCTGGGCACCGATCAGCGGCGCGGTCGGCACCCACACCGACCGATCGATGATGATGGCCCGCACCGAGGTGCATTGCAGCCGCTGCGGCGGCCATCTCGGCCATGTCTTCGACGATGGTCCCAAGCCGACCGGCAAGCGATATTGCATGAACGGCGTGGCGATGACGTTCCGGCCCGCCTAGGCGCCCAGCCGCGTCTCCAGCGTCCACCAGCCGCGCGCCGTCGCGCCAATCGCCGCGTCATGGCACGCCGCGGCATCGTCGAACAACGCAAAGCAGGTCGCCCCCGACCCCGACATGCGCGACAGCAGCGTGGCCGGCGCACCGGCCAGCAGCGCCAGCACCGCGTCGATCGCCGGGGCAAGCGCACGAGCCGGCGCCTCCAGATCGTTGCGGCCCGCGACCGCCCGCGCCAGCAGATCGCCCTCGACGATCCCCCCCCGGTCCACGCCGTCCCAGCGCGCGAAGACCGCGGCGGTTGACACCGCGACGCCGGGGTTGACCAGCAGCAGCGGACGCCCCGGGATGCCGGCGATCACCTCCAGCGCATCCCCCTTGCCCAGCCCGAGCGTGGTACGGCCGAGCAGACATGCGGGCACATCCGCCCCCAACCCGGCCGCGATCCCGAACAGATCGGCATGATCCGGTCCGATGCCGTGAAGCCGCGCCAGCGCCCGCAGGGTCGCGGCGGCATCCGCCGATCCCCCGCCGATGCCGGACGCGATGGGCAGCACCTTGTGCAGCGTGATCGCGTGATGCGCCGCGATGGCGAAGTGCGCGCGAAAGGCGGCGGCGGCACGGGTGACGAGATTGTCCCCCCCAGCCTCCAGTTCCGCCGCGAACGGACCGGTGATCGTGAACGCCGACACCTCGGCAACCGCCACCTCGATCCGGTCGCCATCCTCGGCAAAGGCGAACAGCGTCTCCAGCTCGTGATAGCCGTCGGCCCGGCGGTGACGGACGTGCAGCGCCAGGTTGATCTTGGCGGGCGCGGTTTCGATGATCGGCGACATGACCGGCTGTGTGCGGGCAGGCGCCGTCGCTGGCAAGATACCGTCCGGCAAGTCGGAAACCCTATCGCCGGGCCGCCGCCGCCATTTCCCGATTGCGTCGGTCGGACGCCGCCAGCGTGTCGGTCATCAGGCGGACGAGCGCGTCGCCATCGTCCAGCACGTTGAGCCCCTGCCGCGTCGAGCCGCCGGGACTCGCCACCCGATCCGCCAGCGTCGCGGGCGATACGTCGGCGCCCGCCGCCATTGCGCTCGCGCCAGCCACGGTGGCGATCGCCAGCCTCCGCGCCTGATCGGCATCAAGACCGAGCGCGACACCCGCCTGCGCCATGGCGTCGATGTAGCGGAACACGAAACCCGGCCCACACCCGGCAAGGGCGGTGACCGAATCGAACCGGCCCTCGTCTTCGACCCACTCGACATGGCCAAGCGGGGTGGCGAACGCCTCCGCCGCGGCGCGCACATCGGCGTCGGCGGACGGCGTGTGGAGCGCCGTCACCCCCTGCCCGATCGCAACCGGCAGGTTCGGCATCATCCGGACGATGGCATCGGCGACGAAGCGATCGGCAAGCGCCGCCACCTCGACCCCGGCCAGGATCGACAGCAACAACCGCGGATGCAGCCCCGCCAGCGATGGCGCAACGTCGTCAAGCTGTTGCGGCTTGAACCCCAGCATCAGCGTGGCCGGCGTCTCGTCCACCGGCAGGGCGGTGAGGGAGCGGACACCCTCCGGCGCGCCGCGGCCGCTGCGGGTGATGACGGTGACGCTGGCCGGGTCCAGCCCGGCGGCAAGCCAGCCGCGCAGCATCGCGCCACCCATATTGCCGCAACCGATCAGCCAGAGCGGCCCTTCAGGAAACGTCACTCAGGCTTCGCCCTGCGTCTCGATCAGCGCGGCGGCCAGTGCCTCCTTGGCGCTCTTGCCGCCCCACAGCACGAACTGGAACACCGGATAGAAACGCTCGCACTCCTCGATCGCCGATTCGACCAGCAATTCGGCTGCGGCGAGCGAGATCGTGCCGTCGTCGCCACCATCGATCATCGCGGCATGGCGGTAGAGCAGGATGCCGCTGGACGACCAGAGTTCGAAATGGCCGACCCACAATTGCTCGTTGACGAGGGCCAGTGCCTCATACACGCCCGCGCGGCGGTCATCGGTCACCTTGATGTCGGGAAACGCCAGGAATTGCAGAACGCTGTCGTCCTCGCGCCACAGGGCACGAAGCTCATAGGTGGTCCAGCTACCCTTGACGGTAGCGATCACCTCGTCCTCATGGCGTTCATGGTCCCAGCCATGCGCGGCGTAATACGCCTCCAGCATGTCGATGGGGGCGGCATCTTCGGTATCGTGGTCGGCGTGTTCGAGCATGTAGGTCATCCTGCGAACGGATCGTGACGCGGGCAGCGTGCCCGCGTCGACGCCGTATCGCAAGCCCGGCATCGGCCTGTGAAGCCCACCCACCGGGAAAGCTGTGGATAGATCAGAGGATGATCTCCGGCGCGGCCGCCTCGGCCGTGGTTTCCGGCTTGCTCGCGACATCCTTTTGCGTGCCGGCGATCGTGTCCTGCCCGGCCTCCAGCGCATCGAGACGCGCGCGCAGCGCTTCCGCCTCGTCGCGGGCAGCCACCGCCATCGCCTTCACCGCCTCGAACTCCTCGCGCGAGACGAAATCCAGGCCGCCGATCCACTCGCGCGCCCGCGTGCGTGCGCTCGATTCGGCCTCGCGGCCCATACCGGCCACGGTGCCGGCAAAGCCATTCACGATCTTGGCGAAGTCGTCGAAAATCCGGTTGTCGGACTGCATTGCAAATTCCCCGCTAAATTTCACAGCATTTGGGAGGTGCGGGCGCCCGGCACAAGAGTGTCGGCACCGGGGTTCAGTCGCCCGATGCTCCAGGTCAGCACGCCGGCAAAGCTGATCCACACCAGATAGGGCAGCATCAGCCATGCCGCGACGCGGCGGATGCGCGCAAAGGCGAAGGTGGTGGCGATCGACGCCAGCAGCATCGCCACGATGATCGCAAAGGCCAGCGTGACCCGGTGCGCCCCGAAGAAGGTCGGCGTCCAGGCCAGGTTCAAGGCCAGTTGCACGGCGAACAGGCCGACCGCGACACCACGCCCCCGGGCGCCGCGCGCGTTCAGCACGACCGCCAGCGCCAGACCGAGCAGGATGTACAGCGTGGTCCAGGCCACCGGAAACACCCATCCGGGCGGGGTCAGTTCCGGCTTGGTCAGCGCGACATACCACCCGTTCTCGCTGCCCGACGGTACCGATCGCCCCGATGCGAAGCCCAGCAGCAACACGCCGGGTACGGTAACGATCGCCCAGCGCAGGAAGGACATCCGCAGCTGACCCTTGGAAGCAATTGCGCCCACTCGTGCCTCATTCGCTATGACCTGTGCCGGTGTGGCGGGTCACGCCATATCGGTAAAGTGCCAATGGCAAAGTTTCGTTGCAGTCGGCAGGCCCATCACCACGTAAGTGGTTCAATTCCGGGACGCAGCCACCAAAAATTCGATATTGCCCTCTGGCCCCGTGATCGGACTGGGCGTCACGCCGGCAACGCTCCACCCCGCGCCCCCCAGCCATTCGACCACCGCGTCACACACGCGCGCATGGACCGCTGGGTCGCGCACGACGCCGCCCTTGCCCACTTCCTGGCGCCCCGCCTCGAATTGCGGCTTGATCAGTGCCAGCAGGCGGGCACCGGGTGCGGCAAAGGTCATCGGCCGCTCCAACACCTTGGACAGGCCGATGAAACTGGCGTCGCAGACGATCAGGTCGACGGGCTCGGGGATATGCTGTTCGGTCAGGATGCGGGCGCTGGTCTGTTCGTGGACGATGACGCGCTCGTCCTGGCGCAGCTTCCAGGCGAGCTGGTTCGTGCCGCTGTCCACGGCATAGACGCGGGTCGCGCCACGGGTCAGCAGCACGTCGGTAAAGCCCCCGGTGGACGATCCTACATCGATCGCCACCGCGTTGGCGACATCCCAGCCGAAATGATCAAGGCCATGCGCCAGCTTGATCCCGCCGCGCGATACCCAGGGATGATCGCGGCCGCGCACGTCCAGCGTCACGTCCTCCGCCAGCGCCTGTCCGGGCTTGGCGATCTTCACCTCGCCGGCAAACACCAGCCCGGCCATGACCAGCGCCTGCGCACGCGCGCGCGACTCGGCCAGGCCGCGATCGACGAGCAACTGATCCACCCTCTTCTTCGCCATGGCGCGTCTGTCGCACCCCCGGCAATCCGTCGCAACCCGCCATCCACCGGTCGCAGCATCCATTGCCTAGTAGATCAGTAGGAATATGTTGGCGGCATCGACTTTCGGGGGCTTTCCCTCACGAAAGCGCAGGAGATGCACGATGGGTTCGTTCGCACCGTTCGACGCCGCGCAGCCGACCATCCTGACCGTGCCGGGCCTTGGCGGCTCGGGTCGCTCGCACTGGCAGAGTTTGTGGGAAGAGGCGCGGCCCGACACCGTTCGCGTCGAACTGGGCATGTGGAACACACCGCACCGCAATGCCTGGGTGACCAAGCTGGACGAAGCGATCCGGCGGGCGCAGGCCCCCGTCATCCTGGCCGCGCATTCGCTGGGATGCCTGGCGGTGGCGTGGTGGGCGGAATTGTCGCCGCAGCCCTATGGCTGGCCGGTGGCGGGCGCGCTGCTGGTGGCGCCGGCCGATGTCGATCGCTCGGATGCGCCCGACGCGTTGAAGGGGTTCGCACCCAGCCCGCTGACGCCCCTGCCCTTCCCCTCGATCCTGGTCGCCAGCCGCGACGATCCCTGGATCGGGATCGAGCGTGCGCACAGCCTTGCGGTGAACTGGGGCAGCCATTTCGTCGATGCCGGCGGACAGGGGCATATCAATGCGGCCAGCGGCCTTGGCTGGTGGACCGAGGGTCAGGCACTGCTCGACCGGGTGATCCAGGCGAGCAGCGACGGCCACGGCCATGCCCGCCACCCCAGCGACGCGCGGTCGATCCTGGCGGTCAACGCGACCGCCGCCGCGCAGAGCCATTATCTGGGCCGCTGAGGATCAGTCGCGGGGCGACTGGCTCTCCGCCTCGCGACCTTTGCGCACCGCGGCGTTCATCCGCCGCCACAACCGCACGTTCACGCCGATCAGCACGACCAGCATCAGCGCGGTCAGGATGATGACGGCGCGCCATCCGGTCATGCGCGCGCGCCCGCGGTCACCCCCGCGCTGTTGTGGCGCAGCGCGGTCAGCACGGTTTCCACGATGTGGTCCGCATCCAGCCCCGCCTCGGCATATTGCACCTGCGGCGAATCCTGATCCTGAAAGATGTCGGGCAGGCGCATCGTGCGGATCTTCAGGCCGGCATCGGTCAGCCCTTCGTCCGACGCCAGCGTCAGCACATGCGCACCCAGGCCGCCGATCGCGCCCTCCTCGATCGTCACCGCCACTTCATGCGTGGTCAGCAGACGGCGGATCAGCGCCTCGTCCAGCGGCTTGGCAAAACGCAGGTCGGCGACGGAGGTGGACAGGCCCTTGGCCTCCAGCTGGTCGGCCGCCTTCAGCGCCTCGCCCAAACGCGTCCCCAGCGACAGGATCGCGACCTTCTTGCCCTCACGCACCATGCGACCCTTGCCGATCTCCAGCAGTTCGGGCGTCTCGGGCAGTGCCACGCCGGTGCCGTTGCCGCGCGGATAGCGCACCGCGATCGGCCCTGCATCATGCTGCACGCAGGTGTGGACCATGTGGACCAGTTCGGCTTCGTCCGCCGCGGCCATCACCACCATGTTGGGCAGCGTCGCCAGATAGGTGACGTCGAACGAGCCGGCATGCGTCGCCCCGTCCGCCCCCACCAGTCCGGCGCGGTCGATCGCGAAGCGTACCGGCAGGTTCTGGATCGCAACGTCGTGGACGACCTGGTCATACGCCCGCTGCAGGAAGGTGGAGTAGATCGCGCAGAAGGGCCGCATCCCCTGTGCCGCCAGACCCGCGGCAAAGGTGACGGCGTGCTGCTCGGCGATGCCGACATCGAAGAAGCGGTCCGGATAATTGGTCGCGAACGCGTCCAGTCCGGTGCCCGACGGCATGGCGGCGGTGATCGCGCAGATCGTCGGATCGTGCGCGGCTTCACGGGCAAGCGCGGCCCCGAAGACGTTCTGATAGGCCGGCGGCCCCGGCGGCGCCTTGGCCTGCGCGCCGGTGATCACGTCGAACTTCTGCACGCCGTGATATTTGTCCGCCGCCGCCTCGGCCGGGGCATAGCCCTTGCCCTTCTTGGTCACGACATGGACCAGGATCGGCCCTTCCTCGGCATCGCGGACGTTTTCGAGGACGGGGATCAGGTGGTCGAGATTGTGGCCGTCGATCGGGCCGACATAATAAAAGCCCAGCTCCTCGAACAGCGTGCCGCCCATGGTCATGCCGCGCGCGAACTCGTCGGTCTTGCGCGCCGCATTCTGGAAGGGGCGCGGCAGCTTCTTGGCGAAGCGCTTGAGCGTTTCGCGCACCCCCAGAAACTCGCGGCTGGAGACGATGCGCGACAGATAGGCCGAAAGCCCGCCCACCGGCGGCGCGATCGACATGTCGTTGTCGTTCAGGATCACGACCAGCCGGTTGCCCGCCTGCTCGGCATTGTTCATCGCCTCATAGGCCATGCCCGCCGACATCGCGCCGTCGCCGATCACCGCGATGCCCTTGCCGGGCGTCCCCGCCAGCTTGTTGGCGACGGCGAAACCGAGCGCGGCCGAGATCGAGGTGGAGCTGTGCGCCGCCCCGAACGGGTCGTATTCGCTCTCCGACCGCTTGGTGAAGCCGGACAGGCCCCCGCCCTGGCGCAGCGTGCGGATGCGTTCGCGCCGCCCGGTCAGGATCTTGTGCGGATAGCATTGGTGCCCGACGTCCCAGACCAGCCGGTCGTGCGGCGTGTTGAACACGTAATGGATCGCAACGGTCAGCTCGACCACGCCCAGGCCGGAGCCGAGATGGCCGCCGGTCGTGCCCACCGCGGAGATCGTTTCGTCGCGCAACTCGTCCGCCAACTGGCGCAACTGTTCCGGCGCCAGCGTGCGCAGGTCGTCGGGGGTCTTCACCGTGTCGAGCAACGGGGTAGCGGGAAGGTCAGCCATCGGAGCGGCTTATCGCAGCAAAGCGGTGGTGTCGATTGCAACCGAACGTGCCGATCACCGACATGTCGGCAGCAATGCCCCGCACGGGGTCAGGCGCGCGCCTTGGTCCCGCATGCCGCGCACCGACCGCGCACCTCGATCACCGGCCGCTCGGCGGTGAACCCGGCGGCCGCGGCCGCACTGCGCACGCCGCGGGTGATATGGTCGTCGTCCAGATGGGTCGTCTGCCCGCACGAATCGCATACCAGGAAGATGCAGTCGTGCAGGCAGTCCGGATGCGCATTGGCGACATAGGCGTTCGCGCTTTCCACCCGGCGCGCCAGGTTGGACGCCACGAACAGGTCCAGGATGCGATAGACGCTGTTGGCCGCGACGCGGCGCCCCTCCGACTTGGACACCGATTCGGCGATGTCATACGCGCTTGCCGGTTTGGAAAAGCCCGCCAGCGCCGCGAACACGCTTGCGCGCATCGTCGTCCATTGCTCGCCGGCGCGCTCCAGCGTCGCCTGCGCGGCTCGCGACAGGTCTTCTCCAAGGGGTTCGTGATGATCATGCGCGTGCGCCATGGACCCTACCTAGGTGCGCCGCCCCCGACCGGCAAGCGTTCAGGCCTCGGCGCGGCGGTTCAGATCATGTCCGAAAGCGAGCAGGCCGACCCCGATGATCGTCCACATCGCCTCCCCGCCCGATCCGTCGTGCGGCAGGTTCATCGCCCCGGCCATGATGCCGAGACCAAAGGCCCCCATCGCAGCGGGCATCAGGTAACCGTGCGTCATCGCGCCCCGCCCCAGCGCCAGCGCGCCCAGGATGATCGCCAGTACCAGCCCGACCTCATGCACCGCCGGGTGGAGAAACATGCCCCCCGCCGCCGACATCAGCGCCAGCAGGACGGAGGTGGCAAGGCAATGGACGACGCACAGCCCCGACAGGCCGATCGCAATACGATCGAGCGAGGCGAACCAACGGGGGCGGGACTGCACCGTCATCATCTTGCAACGGCATCTAGGAGAGTAGAAACGAGGTTACAACATCACATCGCCGAAAAATCCGGCCAATGCGGCGGAAGTTCCGCGACCGTGCACCGCGGTGCCGACGGCGATGGCCCTTCCCCGCCGCCGCCCACACGCCTATGTTCGGACATCATGCTCCAGCCCAGTGCCGCCTTCATGTCGACCGCCCGTCCCCGTTCCATCGCCTATTGGCTGTTCGGCGTCGCCGCGCTGATCGTCGCGATGGTCGTCGTCGGCGGGATCACCCGCCTGACCAATAGCGGCCTGTCGATCACCGAATGGAAGCCGATCACCGGCATCGTGCCGCCGCTGAACGAGGCGCAGTGGCAGGCGGAGTTCGCCAATTACAAGCGCATCCCCGAATATACGACCTTCAACCAGCACATGACGCTGGCCGGGTTCAAGGCGATCTTCTTCTGGGAATATCTTCACCGGGTACTGGGCCGCGTGATCGGCATGGCCTTTGCCCTGCCGCTGCTCTGGTTCTGGGTGCGGGGGCGCATTCCCGCCGGCTACAAGCCGCGCCTTGTCGCGCTGCTCGCACTGGGCGGATTGCAGGGTGCGATCGGCTGGTGGATGGTCGCCTCCGGCCTGGTCGAGCGCACCGATGTCAGCCATATCCGGCTGACCGTCCATCTCGTCACCGCGCTCGTCATCCTTGCCGGGATCATATGGACCGCCATGGACCTCATGGCGCTGCGCCGCTCGCCGCTTGCCGCGCCCGCCCGCCTCACGCGCGGCTCCGGGATCGTGCTGGCGCTGCTCTTTGTCCAGATCGTCTACGGCGCGCTTACCGCCGGGCTCGACGCGGGCTATGCCTTTGCCAGTTGGCCGCTGATGGGGGACGCCTGGTTCCCGCAAGGCGTGCCGATGGCCTCCCCGGCACTCGCCAACGCCGTCGACAATCCCGTGGTCGTGCAGTTCATCCATCGCTGGTTCGCCTTTGTCGCGGCCGCCGGGCTCGCGTGGATCGCCGTACGCGCGGCGCGCGGCGGGGCGCTGCGCACCGGCGCGGTCGTGCTGGCGCTGGTCGGGGTGCAGATCGCCCTCGGCATCGCCACGCTGCTGAGCGGTGTGCAGATCGACGTGGCGGTCGCGCACCAGTTGAACGCGGCCCTGTTGCTGATCGCCACCGTGGCCGCCGCACACCGGCTGGGAACGCCCCCGGCGCCCCTCTCGGTATCCAGATACCCGTCAGGAAACCCGCGGAAAGCTTGACTTAAACCGCCTCTTCGATCATTGGACCTGCCGTTCGCGCCGCTTCCTGTCCGGGGGCGGCGTGCTGCATTTCAAACCGAAAGGTCCAACGCCCATGAAGGCGCTCATGAAGACCACCAAGTCGGCCAAGCCGCACGAGGTGGAGAAGAAGTGGCACATCGTCGACGCCACTGACCTGGTGGTCGGCCGCGCGGCCACGATCATCGCCAACGTCCTGCGCGGCAAGCACAAGACGTCGTTCACCCCGCACGTCGATTGCGGTGACAATGTCATCGTCATCAACGCCGACAAGATCCGCTTCACCGGCAACAAGGCCGCCAAGAAGATCTATTACAAGCACACCGGCTATGCCGGCGGCATCAAGGGCGTGACCGCTGCCAAGGTTCTGGAAGGCCGCTTCCCGGAGCGCGTTCTGGAAAAGGCCGTGGAGCGCATGATCCCGCGCGGCCCGCTGGGTCGCGAGCAGATGCGCAACCTGCGCATCTTCAAGGGCGCCGAGCATCCGCATGAGGCGCAGAACCCCGAGGTCCTCGACATCGCGGGCATGAACCGCAAGAACAAGGTGGGCGCATAATGTCCGATAACCGTCAGTCCCTCGCCGATCTCGGCGCTGCGCTGAACCAGCAGCGCGATGCGGCCGTCGATGCCGACACGGGCGCCGCCACCAGCGCCGACGCCTATCTCGCCGGCGAGACCAACGAGCCCGCCGTGCAGCGCGCCCCCCTGCGCGAGCAGGAGCTGGACAAGTTCGGCCGCGCCTATGCCACCGGCCGTCGTAAGGACGCCGTTGCACGCGTCTGGCTGAAGCCGGGTTCGGGCAAGATCACGATCAACGGTCGCGATCAGGAAGTCTATTTCGCGCGCCCGTCGCTGCGCCTCGTCATCAACCAGGTGTTCGGCGTCGCCGAGCGCGAGGGCCAGTATGACGTGATCTGCACCGTCAAGGGCGGTGGCCTTTCGGGCCAGGCCGGCGCGGTCAAGCATGGCATCAGCCAGGCGCTGACCAAGTACGAGCCGGTCCTGCGCGCCCCCGTCAAGGCCGCCGGCTTCCTGACCCGCGACAGCCGCGCCGTCGAGCGTAAGAAGTATGGCCGTGCCAAGGCACGTCGTAGCTTCCAGTTCTCGAAGCGCTAAGTCGCAGGTTCAGATCTGCGTTACGCGAAAGGGCGGTCCGGCAACGGGCCGCCCTTTTCCGTTGGGTCACCGCGTCAGAACAGCTTGCGCAGCGTCAGCTTCGCCACCCGGCCCAGCGGGTCCAGAAACGCCGGCTGAAACCGGTCCGGCGTGCGGCCCAGTCCGTCGCGCACGTCCAGGCGCTGGTTCAACAGATTGTCGATCTGCAATTCCAGTGTCGTGCGCCGGGCAAGCGGCGTCGATGTCAGCCACCGCTCCAGTTCGGCGGAAAGCGAGAAGCTGATGTTGGTCAGGCTGGAAAACCGCAGGTCGGACGCAGGCAAGTCGCTGCGCACCCGCGTTGCACCACGCCAGAACCCGGACAGCGACAGGTTCCAGCCCCCGCCATTCACCCCCATGAAGCCGAAAACCTCCATGCGTGGCTGCCCGCCGGTGCCGGAGATCGTGTCGCCCGCCAACAGGTCGATCGGCGGCGCCCCCTCTTGCAGCGTCAGGCGATCACGCAGCCGCAACGTCGGCATCAGCCCCATATAATAGAATTTCGGCTGCGGCGGCGGGCCGGGCGGTGGGCCCGCCGCCATGTCCGGCATCTGCGGTTCCGGCCCGATCGTACCGAACATGTTGAACCGCCCCATCACCGATTGCTGCCGCTGACGGAACAGGTTGACCGGGCGCATGTCCACTTCGATGAGCCGCGCATTGGCATCGCGTTGAAACAGCCGGGGAAAAGCGGCCAGTATCGCGGGTGTCGATGCACCCAGCATCATCAACTGGTTCGAGATCGCGGTATCGGTATAGCCGACGCCGACCGTCAATTTCCCGTCCCGGATGGGTTGAACGTCGACGTTGACGGTCAGTGTCCGGCGCTCTTCGGGCCGAAGCGCCGGGTTGCCGCCGTTGACGGTGGTGACCAGGATCGACTGCCCGGTGGCGAAGTCGAAAAAGGGGACATTGGGCACCAGCAGGACGGGGTCGGTCAGTTGCCGGACCGGCGGCGGCGTCCGCGTCTCTGCCCAGATCAGGCCGAGTCGCAAGGGGCGAACCGGCGTCCAGTTCATCCCGTAATTGGTGTTGAGCATGGTGCCCGCATTGGTCACCTGCGCCACGCGGATATCGGCATTGGCCGACAGTTCGCCGAGCGCGGACAGCACGCCTTCGCGCGCGGATGCGATCGGCACCACCACCCCGACCGATCCGTTGCGCGTCACCTGCGTCACGCGCGCGCGCGGCGCGCCTGCGAAACCCAGATCGGCATCGCTGGCGGTGCGCGCCTGATCCAGCGTCACCGTCATCAACACGGGTCCTGCGGGTAACCGCGCCGCCGGGCCGTTGACGAAGGCCTTGGCCTGTACCGCGTTGCTCAAACTGCGGGTCACCGTCGCGCTGCCGCTACGCCCGATCGCCGGGGGCAAGGGCTGAAACGGGTTGGCGCCGGAATCGACCGCCGCCTGCACGACGGCCGGATCGACGCCCAGATCGTTCCGGTTGACGCTGGTCGATCGGTCGTACGCTGCGGTGACGTTCCAGTTCCATTTGCCCAGCGCCCCGTTCAGCCCGCCGCCGGTGTGAACGGTGGTGCCGGTTCCCTGCTGGCGCAGCACCCCCGCTTCCTCGAAATAGCGGTACAGGTTGACCGTGGTGGCGAACGGATTGGCGGGGTGATCGCGGCCGATGGCCACCACCGCCGGCGCCAGACCGTTCAACGCCCGGGACCGGTTGGCGGCAAAGGACGCATCCAGCGTCAGCATGGCACGGCCGACCTGCTGGGTGACGAGGCCGCGGACCTGCACGGCGTCGGTGGCCGGGACCAGCGTGCGAAACGCGCCCAGATCGGTCGTGCGTGGCTGTCCCGCCCCGGCCAGATAGGCATCCAGTGCCGATCGCCGGCCGGGCTCCGCCGGCACCGCCGCGATGGCGACCGGGCGACCGGCCAGCGCATCCAGGCGAGGATCCAGAGTCGCCCCGCCGCTGGCGACGACATTGCCGATGCGATCGAACAGGATGTCGCTGTCCGGCACGATCCGACGCGCATCCTGCCGCAGCGCGTTTGTCCGATCATACCGCGCGCTGAGGGTAAAGCGTTGATCGCCACGCAACATCGTGGAGCCGATCTCTCCGCCACCCTGACCGGCACCGCCATCCGTGGACCCGCCGCCCACCAGCTCCATCGTGCGCGCGGTGAAATTGCGCTTGGTGATGAAGTTCACCACCCGCTTGGTGGGGGCATAGCCGAACTGCACCGCCACCGCTTCCGGCAGGATCTCCATCCGCTCGATCGCCTCCGGCGGCAAGCTGTGGATCTGATCGTCGCTCGCCACGCGGCGGCCGTTCAGCAGCAGGATCGGTTCCGTCTCGGGTCCGGATGCCGTCTGCGCCCTTACGGCGCGCAGCAGATCCCTGATCTTGGTGCCGCCCAGGCTGCGGATGGTGTTCTCATCCAGCACCGCGAGCGGCGCCACCTCGGTCACGACCGATCCTTTCAGCCGCTGTCCGGTGACGACGATATCCTCCGCCGGTCGGTCGTCCTTCGCCGGGGCACGTTGCGCCACCGACATAGCGGGCCAGGTCAGGCTGCCGACCAGCAGCCCCCATCGCAGCATGTCGGCCAGCGGCGTCTGCGCACGTCGTTTCGCTGTGTCCATGCCCCCCATCCCTGTGGCCGGGTATACGATTTTCCGGGTAAGATCGGCAATTGGATAAGACCTTGGTTGCATAGTGACTTGGGTCGAAGCCCCGCGATTTGCCCGCCGCGCCGACACCGGGTAATCGAGGCACGACCAGCAAGGTGCAGGAGCCGCCATGACCGCCACCCTCCCCCGTCGCCAGGTGCTGAAAGCCGGTGCGACCATCGCCGGCCTGTCGCTCGGCCGCATGGCCTGGGCACAAGGGTCCGACCGGATCGAGGCCCTGATCGCCCGCATGACCCCGGCGGAAAAGGCCGGGCAGCTTTCCTGCTTCTCCGACCAGATCCGCCCCATCGGCCTGCCCTTCAACCCCGGCCTTCCCGCCCGCAACGATGCCACGGCACAGCTTGCGCGGATCAGGACGGGGGCGATCGGCATGTTGTTCAACGGCGTGGGCTATGCCGGCGCCAAGGCGGCACAGGACGCCGCGATGCAGACCCGGCTGAAGATCCCGCTGATCTTCGCCGGCGACGTGATCCACGGCCTGCGCACCGCCTATCCGCTGCCCATCGCGGAGGCATGCGCCTTCGATCCCGATCTGGCGCAGCGCACCGCACGCGCCGCCGCGGTGGAGACGACCGCGCTCGGCATGCACTGGACTTTCGCGCCGATGGTCGATGTCGCGCGCGACCAGCGCTGGGGCCGCGTGGCGGAAGGATCGGGCGAGGACGTCTATCTCGGCACGCAACTGGCGGTGGCCCGCGTCCGCGGCTTCCAGGGCCGCTCGCTGCGCGCATCCGACAGCCTGGCGGCCTGCGCCAAGCATTTCGCCGCCTATGGTGCGGTGTCGGGCGGGATGGATTACAACTACACCGAAATCTCGCCGCAGACGCTGCGCGAGGTGCATCTCGCCCCCTTCAAGGCGTGCGTCGATGCCGGCGTCGCCACCATCATGTCGTCGTTCAACGACGTGAACGGCGTGCCAGCCTCGGGCAATCGCTGGCTGCTGACCGACCTGCTGCGCGGGGAATGGGGTTTTCGCGGCATGGTGGTGGGCGACTACACCGCCGACGAGGAACTGGTCGCGCACGGCTATGCCGCCGATGGCCGCGATGCCGCGAAAAAGGCGTTCCTGGCCGGCATGGACATGTCCATGGCCTCCGACCTGTTCAATCGCTGGCTTCCCGATCTGGTGGAGACGGGCGAGGTGCCGGTCGCCCGCCTGGACGAGGCGGTACGCCGCGTCCTTCAACTCAAGGACGCGATCGGCCTGCTCGACGATCCCTATCGCTCGATCAGTGCAAAGGCGGAGCGGACACAGGTCTCGACCCCTTCGATGCTGAAACTCTCGCGCGAGGCGGGCGCCCGTTCGATCGTGCTGCTCCGGAACGAGGGCGACCTGCTGCCGCTCAAGGCCGATCCGGGCCGCATCGCGCTGATCGGTCCGTTCGGCGAGGATCGCGACAACGTGGTGGGCACCTGGGCGTTCATGGCGGACGCGCGCCTCAACGTCTCGGTCGCGCAGGGCTTGCGCAACCGCAAGCTGGCGGTGGACGTGGTCAAGGGATCGGAGGTCGAGGCGCCGATCGCCGGCGGCATCGATGCCGCGGTCGCGGCCGCGCGGGGTGCCGATATCGTCCTGCTCGCGCTCGGCGAGACGCAACTCATGTCCGGCGAGGCGCAGTCGCGTACCGAGATCGTCATTCCCGAGGCGCAGATGGCGCTGGCCGAGGCCGTGGCCGCGACCGGCAAGCCGATCGTCGTCCTGCTCCGCCATGGCCGCGCCCTGGCGCTGCAGGGCGCGGTCAAGGATGCGCCTGCGATCCTCGCCACCTGGTTCCTTGGGTCCGAAAGCGGCAACGCCATCGCCGATGTCCTGTTCGGCAACGTGAACCCGTCCGCCAAGCTGTCCGCCAGCTTTCCGCGTGAAAGCGGACAACAGCCCTATTTCTACAACCACAAGAATACCGGCCGCCCCGCCCCCGATACCGGGTCGCAGGAATACAAGGCGCGCTACCGCGAAACGAAGAACGAGGCGCTGTATCCGTTCGGCCACGGCCTCAGCTACACCCGCTTCGCCCTGTCGAACATCGTCGTGCCGCCCCGGATGACCGACCGGATCGAGGTCGCCGCCACCGTCACCAACACCGGCACGCGCGCCGGTGCCGAGGTGGTGCAGCTCTACATCCACGACCGCGTCGCCAGCCGCACCCGTCCGGTGCGCGAGTTGAAGGGCTTCGCCCGCGTCGATCTGAAACCCGGCGAGAGCAAGCCGGTGCGCTTCACCCTCACCCGCGACGACCTGCGCTTCTGGGGAGAGGATGGCTGGGTGGTCGAACCCGGCGCCTTCGACCTGTGGGTCGCGACCGACGCCACGAGTGGTGAGCGGCACGGCTTCGAACTGGTATAGCGCTACATATCCACGCGCTGGGTGCCGATGCGAGCCGCCTCTTCCGGGTCGTGCGTCACCATCAGGATCGGCACCCGCGTGGCGTCGCGCACCGCGACGATCGCGGCCATCACCTCCTCGCGCCGCGCCCGGTCGAGCGAGGACAAGGGCTCGTCGAGCAACAGGACGCGTGGATCGCTGAGCAGGGCGCGCCCGATCGCCACCCGCCGCGCCTCGCCACCGGACAGGCTGCGCGGCCAGCGATCCAGCAGATGGCCGATACCCAGCATCGCGATCGTCGCGTCCCAGTTCGCCGGCGCCGGTCCCGCCCCGTAGAGCAGGTTCGCGCGCACCCGCATGTGCGGAAACAGGCGCGGGTCCTGAAAGACATAGCCGATCCGCCGGCGCTCCACCGCCACGTCGGTGCGGGCCGCGTCGTCGAACAGCGTCTCGCCCCCGACACGGACATGCCCGCGATCGGGACGGATCAACCCTGCCACCATCTGCAACACGCTGGTCTTGCCAACACCCGACGGGCCGAACAGCACCGTCGCGCCCTCGCCGGTACGAAACGACGCCGCGATCCGCGCATCGCCGCGCGTCACCGCGACATCGACGTCAAAGGACATGCAAACCCCGCCCCATCCGCCGCGCCAGCATCTCGGACGCCACCAGCGCGATCAGCGACAAGGCGACGGAGACGCCCGCCAGCCGCCACACGATCGCCTCGCCCCCCGGCCGTTGCAGCGCCGAATAGATGGCGAGCGGCAAGGTCGCCGTCTCGCCCGGCACGTTGGACACGAAGGTGATCGTCGCCCCGAACTCGCCGATCGACCGCGCGAAACCCAGCACCGCACCCGCCAGCACACCGGGCAGGCACAGCGGCAGCGTGATCGTCCGGAACGTCCGCCAGCGCCCCGCGCCCAGCGTCCGGGCCGCCTGTTCCAGCCGCCGGTCGACGCCCTCCAGCGACAGCCGGATCGCGCGCACCGTCAGTGGCAGGGCCATCACCGCCGCCGCGATCGCCGCCCCCGTCCAGCGAAACAACACGCTGACGCCGAACCAGTTTTCCAGCCACATGCCCAGCGGCCCGTTCGGCCCGAATGCCAGCAGCAGCGCCCATCCCGTCACCACCGGCGGCACCACCAGCGGCAGGTGGACGATCCCGTCGAGCAGCACCTTGCCCGGAAACCGGCCGCGCGCCAGCACCCATGCCAGCGCGAACGCCACCGGCAGCATCGCCACCATCGCGCTGCCCCCCACCAGCAGCGACAACCGCACGATCGCCCATTCCTCCGCCGACAGCATCACCCGCCCGCTACTTCGCCGAAAACCCGTACCGCACGAAAATCCCCCGCCCCTCTCTCGACAGCAGGAAGCGCCGAAAGCCCTCGGCCTCGGGATTGGTGGAGGCTTTCAGCCGAGCGAGCGGATAGCGGATCGGCGGATGGCTGGCGGCAGGGAACAGCCCGGCGACGCGCACGCCTGCGCTCGCCCGCGCATCGGTGGCATAGACGATGCCGTAGGGCGCCGCCCCCCGCTGCACCAGCGCCAGCGCCGCCCGGACATTCTCCGCCCGCACGACGCGCGGCGCCACCGCATCCCACGCCCCGAGCCGCTGGAGCGCGGCCTTGCCATATTTGCCCGCCGGCACCGAGGCAGGATCGGCCATGGCAAGCGGCCCGCGCGCCAGCGTCGGCCCCAGCGTCCGCACCGTCAGCCGCACCGGGTTCGCCACCGGCGCCACCACCACCAGCCGATTGCCCAGCCACGCGGCGCGCGTCCCCGATGCGAGCAGGCCGCCACGGTTCAGCACATCCATCCACGCCTCGTCGGCGGACGCGAACAGGTCCGCCCTGCCCCCCGCCTGCACCTGCCGGGCAAGCGCGGAAGACGCGGCAAACGAGATGACCGGCTTCGGATGACCCTTTGCGGCCCAGGCATCCGCCGCCGCCGTCATCGACTCCTGCAAGCTGGCCGCCGCCAGTACCAGCGGCGGGCGTGGCTGCGCCGTCGCAGCCGATGCCAGCCCCAGCACCGCGCACGCCATTGCCCGCCACCACCGCATCGCACGCCCCTTTGCCGTTATATACCGCCGGATAGATTACCAGACGCGGGTCCGGCCCCAAGGTTGCACAGCTTAAGACCCAATCGGCATTTCGTTTCGATCACCGATCCCCCACCCGTTCGTCTCGAGTAGCCGTCGAGCCTGTCGAGACGGCGTATCGAGAGATCCTCGCCACGGGAGGGCACCTCTCGATACGGGCTCTCGACAAGCTCGATCCCTACGCGAGCCGAACGGATAGGGCGGATCTCAGTCAATCCAGACAATGCCCGCCCCGAAAAGGAGCGGGACGGCCCGGCTCAGTTATCGTCCCCCATGCGCAGCGCGGCGATGAACGCTTCCTGCGGGATGCTGACCGATCCGTATTCCCGCATCTTCAGCTTACCCTTTTTCTGCTTCTCCAGCAGCTTGCGCTTACGGGTCGCGTCACCGCCGTAGCATTTCGCGGTCACGTCCTTGCGCATTGCGCTGATCGTCTCGCGCGCGACCACCTTGCCGCCGATCGCCGCCTGGATCGGGATCTTGAACAGGTGGCGTGGGATCAGTTCCTTCAGCCGCTCGCACATGCCGCGCCCGCGCGTCTCGGCGGTGCCGCGGTGGACGATCATGGACAGCGCGTCCACCGGCTCCTCGTTGACCAGGATGCTCATCTTGACGAGGTCGCCCTCGCGCACGCCGATCTGGTGATAATCGAAGCTCGCATAGCCCTTGGACAGCGACTTCAACCGATCGTAGAAGTCGAACACGACCTCGTTCAGCGGCAATTCGTAGGTCGCCTGCGCCCGGCCGCCGACATAGGTCAGGTTCTTCTGGATGCCGCGCCGGTCCTGGCACAGCTTCAGGATCGAGCCGAGATATTCGTCGGGAACGTAGATCGTCGCCTCGATCCACGGCTCGCTGATCGTCGCGATCTTGTTGGGATCGGGCATGTCGGCCGGATTGTGCAGCTCGATCGTGCCGCCGCCATGCGTCAGCTCGATCTCGTACACCACGCTGGGCGCGGTGGTGATCAGGTCCAGGTCATATTCGCGCGTCAGCCGCTCCTGAATGATCTCCAGATGCAGCAACCCCAGGAACCCGCAGCGGAACCCGAAGCCGAGCGCCGCGGACGTCTCCATCTCGAAACTGAACGATGCATCGTTCAGCCGCAGCTTGGAGATGCTCTCGCGCAGCTTTTCAAAGTCGTTGGCATCGACCGGGAACAGGCCGCAGAACACCACCGGCTGGACTTCCTTGAAGCCCTCCAGTGCCGCCGCCGCCGGCCGCTTGGCATCGGTCAGCGTGTCGCCGACCCGCGCCTGCGCCACGTCCTTGATCTGCGCGGTGATGAAGCCGATCTCGCCCGGCCCCAGGTCGGTCAGTTGCTCGATCTTGGGGCGGAAACAGCCGACCCGGTCGACAAGGTGCGTCGTCCCGGCCTGCATGAACTTGATCTGCTGGCCCTTCTTCAACGTGCCATCGATCACGCGCACCAGAATGACCACGCCCAGATACGGGTCGTACCACGAATCGACCAGCATCGCCTTCAGCGGCGCATCCACGTCGCCCTTGGGCGCAGGCACCTTTTTCACGATCGCTTCCAGGATCTCGGCAATGCCGATCCCCGACTTGGCCGACGCCAGCACCGCCTCCGACGCGTCGAGACCGATCACGTCCTCAATCTCCTGCTTCACCTTTTCCGGCTCGGCGGCAGGCAGGTCGATCTTGTTGATGACCGGCACGATCTCGTGATTATGCTCGATCGACTGGTACACATTGGCCAGCGTCTGCGCCTCGACGCCCTGCGCGGCGTCCACCACCAGCAACGCGCCCTCGCACGCGGCCAGGCTGCGGCTCACCTCATAGGCGAAGTCGACATGGCCCGGCGTGTCCATCAGGTTCAGCGTGTAGGTCTCGCCGTCCGACGCGGTATAGGCCAGGCGCACCGTCTGCGCCTTGATGGTGATGCCGCGCTCCTTCTCGATCTCCATATTGTCGAGCACCTGTTCCGACATCTCGCGGTCGGTCAGGCCGCCCGTTTGCTGGATCAGGCGATCGGCCAGCGTCGACTTGCCATGGTCGATATGCGCGATGATCGAGAAGTTGCGGATCTTGTCGAGCGGAGTGGACACGGGGGTCGGGGTCTTCCTGGGTAGAGGTTTCGCCCGCCGTTAGCACCGCTCTCGCCCAAATGCCAAAAGGATGGCCTCGTGCGCCGCGAGTTTGTGCGCGCCCGAGTTTTCGCACGCCCCTCAAAAACCCGCTTGCGCCACCCTGAGCGGCTGGGTATAGGCGCGCCTCCAGCACGGACCGGCCTTCCCGAAAGGCTTCGCAAACCGGTTCGTACTCCGTCGGGGAGTAGCTCAGCCTGGTAGAGCACTGCCTTCGGGAGGCAGGGGCCGGAGGTTCGAATCCTCTCTCCCCGACCATTTAGACCCTGCAAATTCCCGGTTCACCGACACGCGAAAGACCGTGTCGGGCATGGCACGCAGCCGCAGGCCGTTCGATCGACCTGCCTCCCCGCCGAACTCAGACCCGCCGAACTCAGAACAGCGCGCGCAGGCGTTCCATCAGCGACGGGGTGGCATTGCGGCTCGCTTCATAACGAACCCGCTCTTCGGCGGCGCGGCGATACAAGGCGGTCAGCCGCTCTTCACGCGGCAAATCGGAAATCCGGATCGGCACGGAATGCGTGGCCATGTCTTCACTCCCTGGTCTATCGGCGAACCGTTCTCAAACAACGACGATGCGAACCAAAGGTTTCCGCTAAACTTACCAACGCAGATTGAGAGACGGTGAAACGCTGCCCACCCGCTGACATGATGGCGTCACCGAAGTGCGACGCCGCCGTAACAGTGAGCGCGTAGAGGCTCGTTGCGAAAAGCGCAGGGAGCCCATGATGCCGATCGACGCTGCCGCCGACATTCTCGACATCACGCCGCGCCTGACGGCTGCCCGCGCGGGCAGTCGCCGGCATTACCGCACCATCTGGATTTCCGACGTGCATCTGGGCACGCGCGGCTGCAACGCAGACATGCTGATCGACTTTCTCGACCATGTCGACAGCGACACGCTGTATCTCGTCGGCGACATCATCGACGGCTGGCGGTTGAAGCGCCGCTTCTACTGGCCGCCCGCGCATAACGACGTCGTCCGCCGCTTGCTCAAGCGCGCCCGGCGCGGCACCCGCGTCGTCTACATCCCCGGCAATCATGACGAGATGTTTCGCCAGTTTTCCGGCATGGACATCGGCGGCATCGCCATCTGTCGCAAGACGATCCACATCACCGCAGATGGCCGCCGCCTGCTGGTGCTGCATGGCGACGAGTTCGACGCGATCACGCTGGCGCATCGCTGGCTCGCCCATGTCGGCGACCATGCCTATACGCTGCTGATGATCGCCAATCGCTGGGTGAACGGCATCCGGCGGCGGCTGAACATGCCCTATTGGTCGCTGTCGAAGCACGCCAAGGCCAAGGTGAAGAACGCCGTCGCCTTTATCTCGCATTTCGAGGAGGTGGTCGCCCATGCCGCCGGCTCGCGCGGGGTGGACGGCGTGGTCTGCGGCCATATCCACACCGCGGAAATGCGCGAGATCGGCGGCATCGCCTATTATAACGACGGCGACTGGGTGGAGGGCTGCACCGCGCTGGTCGAGCATCATGACGGCCGGATGGAACTGCTCCATTGGGGTGACGAGATCGCCCGCCGCGCCGCGCCTCCCGAGGCGATCAGTGCTGCGAAAGCGGCCTGATTCCATGCGGATCGCGATCGTCACCGACGCCTGGGCGCCGCAGGTCAACGGCGTCGTGCGCACGCTGGGCGCGGTCCGGGCCGAGTTGCAGGCGATGGGCCACCAGGTCGCCATCCTCGCGCCCGACGCACACGCCTCCGTTCCCTGCCCCACCTATCCCGAAATACGCCTCGCGATCCTTCGCCCCGGCGCACTCGGCCGCCGCCTCGCCGCCACCGCCCCGCACGCGATCCACATCGCCACCGAAGGCCCGCTGGGCCTTGCCGCCCGCCGCTGGTGCATCGCCCGCCGCCTGCCCTTCACCACCGCCTATCACACGCAATTTCCCGATTACGTGTCGGCGCGCACCCGCATCCCCGCCGCCTGGATCTGGCGCTATGTCCGCTGGTTCCACGCCCCCGCCGCCGCGGTGCTGGCCTCCACCCCCGGCGTCGAGGCCAGCCTCAACGCCCACGGCCTGCCCCGCGTGCGCCGCTGGGGCCGCGGCGTCGACCTCGACCTCTTCACCCCCGACGGACCGGTCGACCCGGCGATCGCCGCGCTGCCCCGCCCCATCCACCTCTATGTCGGCCGCGTCGCAATCGAGAAGAACCTGCACGCCTTTCTCGCCACCCCCACCACCGGCAGCAAGGTCGTGGTCGGCGACGGTCCCGCCCGCGCCGCCCTCGAACAGCGCTTCCCCCACGCCCATTTCCTCGGCAGCCGCTTCGGCGCCGCCCTCGCCGCCGCCTATCGCAGTGCGGACGTGTTCGTCTTTCCCAGCCGCACCGACACCTTCGGCCTCGTCATGATCGAGGCGCTGGCCTGCGGCACTCCCGTCGCCGCCCTGCCCGTCACCGGCCCGCTCGACCTGATCGGCCCGCGTCACGGCGCCCTCGACGAAGACCTCTCCGTCGCGATCCTCCGCGCGCTTCAATGCGATCGACAGGCGTGCGCGTCCTATGGCCGGTCCTTCTCCTGGCGCCGCAGCGCGCAGGAGTTCCTCGACGCGCTCGTCCCGCTCGGAAACGCCCGCCGCGCCGCCTGATCCTCAGTCCGAAGGCTCGTCCAGCCGCGCACCGTCCAGCACCGCCCGTCGCCGCGCCTCCTCCGCCCGTTCGGCGGCGACCTCGCTCCTCGTCCTGCCGAAGCGCGCGCGATTTTCCGCCGCCGTCACCGCCGCATCATCGCGTGCCCGCCGCTTGCGCGCCTGCCGCAGGTTGACGACCTCGCCCACCGATCAGCGCCGATGGTGGCGCCGCCGCCAGCGGCGGAACAGCCCGCGTTTGGCGAACGGCTCGAACATCTCGTCCGGCCCTTCGGGGTCCAGCACCTCATTGTCGGCCAGCCATTCCTCGACCGCGTTCAGGTCGGGCAACTCGAACGGGCGCAGCGTCTTGCCTTGCCCGCGCAGCCGCTCGATCGTGTCGATCAACGATCCCGTCTCCGCGATCGTCTCGGTCACCGTCTCGACCGGACAACCCAGATGCTCGGCGATCAGGCCGTCGCGGATGCGCAGGATGCACGCGGCATGCGCATCGGTCTGCGCCACGATCGCCACGTCGCATTCGGTGTCCAGCCGCATCGACCGGTTGTTCATGTTCGACGATCCCAGCCGCAGCACCCGGTCGTCGGAAATGAGGATCTTGGCATGGCAATAGATCGGCGTGCCGCCCGCGGTGAACGGATGATACATGCGCAGCCGCCGGTGCGGATCGCGCCGGCGCAGCGCCTCCATCAGCCGCCCGCGCGCGGTATCCATCGCGATCGGCTCCAGCCAGCCTTGCGCGGTCAGCGGGTTGATGATGACGATCTCGGGCCCATCGGGCTCCTCCAGCCGCTTGACGATCGCTTCCGCAATGCGGCGCGACGCGAAATACTGGCTTTCGACATAGAGATGCCGCCGCGCATTCGCGATCTGCGTCATGAACAGCGCTTCGCTCTCCAGCACCGCCGGCTCGCCCGGCATCTCGGGCATGGTGCGCGCGATCCCCACCTCGATATCGGAAAAGTCGCTTTCCAGCCCCTCCGGCCAGCAATCGACGCCCGGCACCTCGGCCGCCATCGCCTTACCCCCCGCCGCATGCCAGCGGTCGCGGAACAGCGTGGCGAGCGCACCGACCACCGGCCCCTGCATCGCGCTGATCGCATCGTGCCACGGCTTGTAGGGAATGCCGAAGGGCCGCTTGCGATACGGCTCGTGATCGCGGTGTTCGCGCGTGTCCCAACGGTCGCCGGTCATGTCGATGCCGCCACAAAAGGCCAGCTGGTCGTCAATGATGACGATCTTCTGGTGATGCGACGCCGCGGTGGGATGATGACCGTCCAGCTTGGTATGGATACGCGGATGCTGCATCCATTTCAGGATGGTAAAGGCGGTCGATCCGCGGAACAGGGACTTCAGCGCGCCCACGTCCCAGCGCAGCAGGAAGATCTCCAACTCCGGCTCACGCTGGACCAGCGAATAGATGAAGTCGCCCAGCCGCCGCGGCTGCCCCTCGCGGTGGTCCAGCACGATGCGCGCATCGAAATCCCACCCGATCAACAGGATGCGCTTCTTGGCCTTGAGCATCGCGCGCCTGGCCAGCCGGAAATAATCATCGGCATCGATGATCACGGCCATGCGATCGGCCCGCTCGACGCGCCATACTTCCTTGCCGACCCGCATGACGTCTCCCTTGCTGCGCCCACCCCCCATGCACAAACGGGGAGCGCTCGCCAAGTCTCGCCTATCTGCATGGCATGACGGGATGATGGCGCAGGGGGCCGGGCCGAGCCGGCTAATCGGTGATCGCAGCCGCGGCTGCGCCGGCAACGGCGAACAGATTGCCGATATCGTCCCGATCGGGCCGGAAATCGAAACGCGCGGTCATCTGGCCGCTATCCGGCTCCGCCGTGAAGCCCAGGGCACGACACGCCGCCACCGTCGCATAGGTCCCGCACCGCAGATGACCATCCGCCCGCGATGACAGCGCAACGAGAACCCGACGCCCCAGATGGATGCGCAGGTCCGGTATGTCGGTTGCCCGAACCGACATCGCCGTGGGACAGCGCGCCCGCAGTTCGGCAAGCAAAGCCCCCGCACCATCGCCAGCCGCATTGGTATCCATCGTCATTTCGCCCTTGCTCCCAAGACAGGTCACGACACACCGGCAATTGTTCCCCGCCCGCAAGCAGGACGGAGCGTCACGCCGTTTGCACGTCCCCGCTCCTGACCAGATGCCGCTCTCCTGACGATCCGGATATTTTCCGGACGCGGATGCATGTTCCCCAACCGTTCTCACGAAAAACTGGCTTTCACCGTCGTGGCCGCGTAAATCCGGTGGCGCAAAGTCGGTCGCCCGGAAGAGCCAAGTCATTGAGCAGCGCGCAGGATACCCCCGCGGCCAACCGCAAGATCATCCATGTCGACATGGACGCCTTCTATGCCTCGGTCGAACAGCGTGACGATCCCGCCCTGCGCGGCCGCCCCGTTGCGGTCGGCGGATCGCGGGCGCGCGGGGTAGTGGCGGCGGCGTCGTACGAGGCACGGCGCTTCGGCGTGCGCTCGGCCATGCCCTCGTCCACTGCGGTGCGACGCTGTCCCGACCTCGTTTTCGTCAAGCCGCGGTTCGAGGTGTACCGGGCCGTCTCGCACCAGATCCGCGAGATCTTCGCGCGGTATACGCCGCTCATCGAACCGCTGTCGCTGGACGAGGCCTATCTGGACGTGACCGAGGACCGGATGGGTCTCGGCTCGGCACAGGCCATCGCCCAGGCGATCCGCGCCGCCATCCAGGCCGAAACGCATCTCACCGCCTCCGCCGGGGTCAGCTACAACAAGTTCATCGCCAAGCTGGCCTCGGACCAGAACAAGCCCGACGGCATGTGCGTCATTCCCCCGGCCAGGGGTCCCGCCTTCGTCGCCAGCCTGCCGGTCTCGCGCTTCCACGGCGTCGGCCCGGTCACCGCGCGCAAGATGGAGGCGCTGGGCATCCTGACCGGAGCCGACCTGCGCGACCGGCCGCTGCCCTTCCTGCAGGCGCATTTCGGCAGCTATGCCGATTATCTCTATCGCGCCGCGCGCGGCGTGGACGAACGCCCGGTGCGGGTCGAACGGACGCCCAAGTCGGTCGGGGCGGAGCGCACGTTCGAGACCGATCTGTCCGCCCGCGCCGACCTGCACGACGCGCTGGAGCGGGTGGCCGATGCCGCCTGGGTGCGGATCGAGCGCGCCGGGATCGCCGGGCGCACCGTGACGCTGAAGCTGCGCCATGCCGATTTCCGCACCATCACCCGCGCCCGCTCCTTTCCCCATCCGGTCGGCGACCGGCCCACGATCCTCGCCGCTGGCCGGCTGCTGCTCGATGCGCAACTGCCGGTCGTCGGCGGCGTAAGGCTGCTCGGCCTCACCCTGTCCGGGCTCACCGCCGCCGACGCGGTCGATACCGAAATCCAGCCCCGGCTACCCCTATAGGCGTAGCCCGGCTGGACGAGCGGCCGGCTTTGCGCTTACCATTCGTTTACCACGATTGGGGCGGGGCATGGGGATGTGGTTCATCGGCGCGGTGGCGCTCGGCCTTGCCGGCTATGCGCTCTACCTGGCGGGGCTGCGCCGCCACCTGGTCGAACCCAACCGGGCATCCTGGCTGATCTGGTCGTCGGCGACGGGGATCGAGGCGGCAACCTATGCCGCGGTCAATCCCGGCACGCCGCAGGCGACGATCTTTGCCCTCTCGGCGCTCGCCTGCATCCTCGTCACCCTGATCATGTGGCGCCGCTCGCGCTGGCGCGCGCCCGATGCGGGGGAAAGCCTGTGCATGGCCGCGGCCCTGGCCGCGTTGCTGCTGTGGGTCGCCTTTCGCGAAGCCTTCTGGGCGCACCTGCTGGTGGTCGCGGCCGTGCCGGTCAGCTTCTGGCCAACCTGGCGCAGCGTGTGGGAGGATGCGGAGCGCGAACGCTCCCCCGCCTGGGGATTGTGGACGATGGGCGATCTGGCGACGCTGATCGTCGCGATGCGCAATCCCGGCGGGGGTGCGGGCGAATATGTCTATGTCTTCGTCGAACTGCTCTGCCATGCCAGCATCTGGTTGATGATCGGCCTGCCCTCGATCAATCCGCTGCGCTCGCTCGGCCGCGCGGTCGGTCCGCTCCAGATCCGCGATGCCCATATCCCGCGCGGCAATCCCTTCGCCATCCGCGAAAACCATCTCGGCAAGGCAGTCTATGCCACGAGAGGTTTTGCGGAGGGCAGCAGGATCATCCGCTTCTCGGGCCCCAGCGTGCCGGCCGCGCGCGTGCCGGCGGCGCTCGCCGGTCCTGCCGACCGCTTCGTGCAGATCGCCGCCGACACCTATCTGGGGCCCTCCGGCCGGATCGACGACCTCATCAATCACAGCTGCGCGCCCAATGCCGGCCTGCGCTTCTCGGCGCACGGCGTGTTCCTGATCGCCATCCGCGCCATCGCCCCCGGCGAGGAGATCGTCTGGGATTATTCCACCACGCTGGCCGATCCCGACTGGCGCATGCCCTGCGCCTGCGGTGCGCCCGCCTGCCGCGGCGTCGTCGCGCATTTCGGCACGCTGCCCGCCGATCGCCGCGCCTGGTATCTGGAACGCGGCCTCGTCGCCCCCCACCTGATCCCGCGCGAAGCCCGCGCCGCATAGCTCAGGCGGCGGTCGCCAGCGCATCGGCGGGTACGCTCGCCAGCGTCAGCACCGCCTCCGCACCCAGCCCGCGCCCGCGGCTGTGCAGGTGCAGTGCCCCGCCCATCGCGACCATCGAATTGGCGCACCAGTGCAGGCCCAGCCCGCCCGACTTGTGCGCCCGTGTCGAAAAACCGCGCTGGAACAGCGTCGCGGCCGTTTCCGCGTCGAACCCCTCGCCATCGTCGTTGATGCGGATCGTGGTGCGCTCGCCGGTCTGCTCGATCGCGACGATGATCGACCCATGATCGCGCCCGGTCGCCGCGATCGCCTCCGCGGCATTGCCGAACAGGTTGCCGATCACCTGGCTCAGGATCACCCGGCTGGCCAGCACCAGGGCGGGCGTCGCCGGAAAGGTGAAGGCGATCGACACGCCTTCCGAATAGCGCGCGATGGTGGCGTTGCGCGCGATGATCTCGGTCACGTCGCACGCATCCAGCGGCGGGCGCTCATGGGCCTGCGCCTGTTGCTGGCCGATGATGTCCAGCACATGCGCCATCGCCTCGCGCCCCACCACCAGCTCGCTGCGCATCGCCTCGCGCGCCTGCACCTGCGCCTCCAGCCCCGCCGCCACGAACGCCGCCAGCTTCTCGCGACGCTCCGGCGACACGTCCCCCCGCGCCAGTTCCGCCACCGCCCGGTCCAGCATTCCCCGCTCCACCGGCGGCGCCTGCGCGATCCCCTGGCTCAATATCGTGCTGATCGGGTTCAGTGCATTGCGCACATTGTGCATGACCGCCACCGCGCTTTCCGAGCGGCCGAGCGCGAAGCTCTGGATCTCGATCTGCTCGCGCAGGTCCTTCAACTGGCGCAGCATCGCGTTGAAACTGCGGCCGAGCGAGGCGATCTCGTCGCTCCGCGCGCCCTCCTCGTCCAGCAGCGTCAGCGATCCCGATACGCGCACGCGCTGCATATGCGCCTCCACCCGCCGCAGCGGCGCCAGCACCAGCCGCGCGATCGCCCGGCGCAGCACCATCAGCACGATCAGCAGCAACATGGTCGAGCCCGCCACCGCCAGCAGCACCATCCGCCGCCCCAGATTGGATACCGCGCGTGGTACGCTGAACCGCGCGGCGGCCACCGCATGCCCGTCCGCCCCCCGGATCGGCACGGCGATGTCCACCGCGCGCGCGCGTCGCCCGACCACCGCGCTGTCGCCCCGCGCGGCCGGATCGATCCGTGCGTCCAGTTGCAGCAGTTCGGACAGGCGCTGCGAGCTGATCACCCGCGCCATCAGCACATGGCCGCGCGGGGCTCCCGTCCCGTCCGACCGCCGGATCTGCGCCACGCCGACCGCGGCCACCACATCGCCCAGCCGCGCATAGAAGCGGCCCGAACTGCGCCCTGCCAGCACCCGCGCGAACGGCACGCGCCCGATCATCGCCATCAGCTGTCCGCGCATGTCCGGCCGCTCGGCCCCGCTCGTCAGGTCGCGCCAGCGCGCCACCACGACCCGGCCGTCCGGCGCGACATAGGCCATGCCCTCCACCCCCAGATTGGCCATGGCGAGCGTGGAGAAACTGTCGCGCTCGAACGCCGCGCTCGGCCTTGCCATATAGTCGTAGCTGGCGGTCCAGTCGCCATAATCGCGCACCGCGCTCTCGACCTTGGACGCATATTCGGCCAGCGCCGCCTGCATCCGCTCGACATGGCCGTGGACCGCCCGGTTCTCCAACTGGTTGAAGCTGGGGGTGATGACGCCGATCAGCAGCAGCGTGATCGCGATCGCACCGCCCACCCCCACCAGCGTCAACAGCCGGACCAGCTTTCCCCCCAGCGAGCCCCCGCCCCGCGTCATGGGCCGCGCGAGCGGCCGCTGCATCAGCGCGTCGCCCCGGACGCCATCAGCGGCGGCGTCGCCATCGACCGTTGCTCGGCCAGCGCGCGTGCCCGCTCCGGCGGCACCGCCTGCGAGAAATAATAGCCCTGCATGTGGCTCGCCCCCGCCACGCGCAGCGCCTGTACCTGCGCCTCGGTTTCCACGCCCTCGGCCACCACTCCCAGCCCCAGTGCGCGGCCCAGATGGATGATCGAATGGACGATCGCCGCCGATTCGCGCTCACGCCCCATCCCGTCGATGAAGCTGCGATCGATCTTCAGGCAGTCCAGCGCGAACTTGCGGATATTGTAGAGGCTGGAATAGCCGGTGCCGAAATCGTCCAGCGCGATGCGAAAGCCCATCTGGCGCAGCTTGTAGAGCGTTTCCGCAGCGCGCTCGGCATCGTCAAAGATCGCGGTCTCGGTGATCTCGATCTGCACCCGGCCCGGCGATACGCCCGCACGCTGCACGCTTTCCATGACATGGCCGACGAAATTGTGCCGCCGGAACTGGCGCGGGCTGAAATTCACCGACACATATTGCCCGGGCCAATGCTGCAATTCCTTGAGCGCCGCGCCCAGGATCCAGTCGCCCAGTTCGTGGATCAGGTTCGATTCCTCGGCGATCGGGATAAAGGTGTCGGGGCTGATCAGCCCGAACTCGTTGGTGTTCCAGCGGACCAGCGCCTCGAACCCGTCGATCTCCAGCCCGTCGCGCGACACGATCGGCTGATAGGCCAGGCTCAGCTCCTCGCGCTGTACCGCCTGCGACAGCCGATCCTCGACGTCGCGGCGGAAACGGATGCTGTCGTCCATGCTGTCGTCGAACAGGCGCACGACGCCGCGCCCCGATCGCTTCGCATCGTTCAGCGCCAGATCGGCGCGGCGCACGATATCCAGCGGGTCGCGGTCGTCGCGTCCGTCCACCGCGACCAGCCCGCACGAGGCGCCGCCGCGCACCGAATTGCCCAGCACGCTGAAGGTGACCGAGCAGGCCGCGATCATCCGCTCGCACGCCATCACCGCGGCCTCCTGCCCGGCCGTGTCGAACAGCACGCCGAACTCGTCGCCGCCCAGCCGCGCCACCACCGCCCCCTCGGGCGACGACTGCTGCAACTTGGCGCACATCTCGCGGATCAGCGCATCGCCCGCCAGATGCCCCAGCGTGTCGTTCACCAGCTTGAACCGGTCCAGGTCTAGCATCGCGGTGCCGAACAGTCCGGGCTTGCGCGCCCGCTCGCCCAGCGCGCGCAGGAAGGCGAGCCGGTTGGGCGCCTCGGTCAGCGAATCATGCGTCGCCAGATGCAGCGCGCGGCTCTCGTTCGCCGCCAGTTCCAGCCCCTGTTCCTCAAGCTGCTTCACCTGCGCGGCCAGCGTCTCGCGCGCGGCGCGCAGTTCCCGGTCCGCCTGCCAGCGATGGGTCAATGCGGTGGCCGTCTGCACGATTTCGGCCACTTCGAACGGCTTGGCGATGTAGAAGATCTTGTCGGTCGGCCCGGCGACCTTGGCGATCTCCAGCGGTGAGAAATCGGAATAGCCGGTGACGATCACCAGGTTGATGTCGGGGTCCAGCGCGCGGATGCGGCGTGCGGTTTCGCGCCCGTCGATCCCCGGCGGCATGCGGATGTCGATAAAGGCGACCGGAAACGGCGCCCCCTCGGCCAGCGCGCGCTCCACCTCGGCCACCGCATCCAGCCCCTGATCGCACCGGGTCAGCGTGAAGGCGGGCGCATCGCTTTCCACGTCGCCGGCCGCGGCATCGCCGAACAACGCGGCGGCCATCGCATCCAGCGCGCCCGCATTCTCCGCGCGCACCGGCGCGAAGCTGCGGGCATAGCTGGCATGCATCGCCGGCTCGTCATCCACGATCAGAATGCGCATGCCCGTCCGTTCCTCATCTATCGCCCGCGGGGCGCTTTCCCGATGAGGTAGGCAAGGATGCTTAAGGCGCCGTAAACGATCGTCCGGACGAGCGTGGAGCATGATGATTTCAGATTGAACCATTTCCCGTTCGTCTCGAGTAGCCGTCGAGTAGCAGCAAGGCTGCGTATCGAGACGGCGTATCGAGAGACAGGTTAGCTCGCCGGCGGCGCCTCGATACAAGCTCTCGATACGCTCCTGCGGAGCTACTCGATCTCTACTCGGCACGAACGGATTAAGGTGAAGTCATCGCGGCCTAGCCGATAACGGTCATTCCACCGTCACCGACTTGGCCAGGTTGCGCGGCTGGTCGACATCGGTGCCCTTGGCGACCGCGACATGATAGGCCAGCAACTGCACCGGCACCGCATAGACGATCGGCGCGATCAGCGGATGGACCTTGGGCATGGTGATCGTCGCGACGCAGCCGTCGCCTGCCGCCTCGATCCCGTCATAGTCGGAGATCAGGACGACGCGGCCGCCGCGCGCCTGCACCTCCTGCATGTTGCTCACCGTCTTCTCGAACAGCGGGCCGGACGGCGCGATGACGATCACCGGCACATTTTCGTCGATCAGCGCGATCGGCCCGTGCTTCATCTCGCCCGCGGCATAGCCCTCGGCATGGATGTAGCTGATTTCCTTCAGCTTCAGCGCACCTTCCAGCGCCAGCGGATAATCGGTGCCACGCCCCAGATACAGCACGTCGCGGGCCGCGGCGACCACGCCCGCCATGCCCTCGATCGCCTCGTCATAGGCCAGCGCGCCGTTGATCGCGGCGGGCGCCTCGGCCAGATGGCGGACGATATGCTTCTCTTCCTCGGCCGTCAGCCGCCCCTTCGCCTTGGCGAGATTGGCGGCCAGCGCGGCCAGCACCGCCAACTGGCAGGTGAACGCCTTGGTCGATGCCACGCCGATCTCCGGCCCGGCATGGGTGGGCAGCAACAGGTCCGCCTCGCGCGCCATCGAGCTGGTCGGCACGTTCACCACCGCGGCGATCGTCTGCCCCTCGCTCTTGGCGTGGCGCAGCGCCGCCAGCGTATCGGCCGTCTCGCCCGACTGGCTGATGACGATCATCAGCCCGCCCGTCTCCATCACCGGCGCGCGGTACCGAAACTCGGACGCGACATCCAGGTCGACGGGGACGCGCGCGAACTGCTCGAACCAGTATTTGGCGACCATGCCGGCATAGAAGCTGGTGCCGCACGCGACGATCGTCACGCGCTTGATCTGCGACAGGTCGAAATCCGGGATGGGCAGCGTGATCCGCTCCTCCATCCGCTGCAGATACGAACGCAGCGTCTGTGCGACGACGATCGGCTGCTCGTAGATTTCCTTCTGCATGAAGTGGCGGTGATTGCCCTTGTCGATCAACGCGCCGGTCACGCCGGAGATCGTCACCGGCCGCTCGACCGGATTGTTCTCGCGGTCATAGACCTGCGCACCGCCCGCGGTGCACACCACCCAGTCGCCCTCGTCCAGATAGGCGATACGCTGGGTCAGCGGCGCCAGCGCCAGCGCGTCGGAACCCAGATAGGTCTCGCCCTCGCCGTACCCGACGACCAGCGGCGAGCCGAGCCGCGCGCCGATCAGCATGTCGGGCGCATCCCTGAACAGGATGGCGAGCGCGAACGCACCGTGCAGGCGGGGCAGCACCTCGCGCACCGCGGCGACCGGCTCCAGCCCCTGCTCCACCTTCTCGCTGACCAGATGGGCGACCACCTCGGTATCGGTCTCGCTGGTGAAGGTACGGCCTCGCGCCGTCAGTTCCTCGCGCAGCGCCTTGAAATTCTCGATGATGCCGTTGTGCACCACCGCGACATGCTCGGTGGCGTGCGGGTGCGCGTTGTTGGTCGTCGGGCCGCCATGCGTCGCCCAGCGGGTGTGCGCGATCCCCGTCGTGCCGGGCAGCGGATGCTCGGCCAGTTCGCGCGCCAGATTGACCAGCTTGCCCGACGCCCGCCGCCTGGCAATCGCATCGCCATCGATGGTCGCGATACCCGCCGAGTCGTAGCCGCGATATTCCAGCCGCTTCAACCCGTCGAGCAGCCGGTCGGCCACGCCCTCGGTGCCCAGGATCCCCACAATTCCGCACATGGCCTTTTACTCCCCGGTCTTGGCCGCGCTCTTCTTGGCGCGCATGATCTCTCGAAAACGGGCCGCCCAGCCCGGCTTGGTCACGCGGGTCGGCCGGACCAGCGCCAGCGCATCGGCCTCGACGTCCGCGGTCAGCACCGATCCCGCCGCGACGATCGCGCCCGCGCCGATCGTGACCGGCGCGACCAGTGCGGAATTGGAGCCGACGAACGCCCCCTCGCCGATCACCGTGCGATATTTCAGATAGCCGTCGTAATTGCAGGTGATGGTCCCTGCGCCGATATTGGCGCCCGCGCCCACCTCGGCGTCGCCCAGATAGGTCAGGTGGTTGGCCTTGGCACCGCGACCCAGCACGGCCTTCTTCATCTCGACGAAATTGCCGATCTTGGCGCCGTCCTCCAGCACCGCACCGGGGCGCAGCCGCGCATAGGGGCCGACCTCCGCCTTGGGGCCGATCTTGGCACCTTCCAGATGGCAGAAGCCGTGAATGGTCACGCCGTCCGCCACGGTCACGCCGGGGCCGAACACGACATTGGGCTCGATCGTCACGTCACGGCCGATCACCGTATCATGCGCGAACCACACGGTTTCCGGCGCGATCAGCGTCGCGCCCTCCGCCATCGCGCGGGCCCGCCGTGCCTGCTGCCACAGCGCTTCCACCGCGGCCAGCTCGCCGCGGCTGTTCACACCGGTAACCTCGCCCGCGTCCGCCTCGATCACCGCTGCCGATCCCGACATCTCGACCACGTCGGTCAGGTAATATTCGCCCGCGGCATTGTCGTTGCCCAGCCGGCCGAGCAGCGCGAACAGGTCGGCCGATCGCGCCGCCATCAGGCCGGTATTGCACAGGGTCACCGCCCGCTCGGCGTCGCTGGCGTCCTTATATTCGACGATCTTCTCCAGCCGGTCGCCCCCTTCGGCGACGATCAGCCGGCCATAGGCGCCGGGATCGGCCGGGCGGAAGCCCAGCACCACCACCGCCGGCGCGTCGGCGGCATTCAGCCGCTCCAGCATCGCGCGCATCGTCTCGGCCCGCACCAGCGGCACGTCGCCATACAGGATCAGCACGTCGCCATCGAACCCGGCAAGCGCATCCTCGGCCTGGGCGACCGCATGGCCGGTGCCCAGCTGCTCGGCCTGCAGCGCGGTGGATACGCCCAGCGGCGCCACCGCCGCCTCCACCTGCTCGCGCCCGGCGCCGGTGACCACCACGGTCCGTTCGGGCGACAGCGTGCCCGCCGCGTCCAGCAGATGCAGCAGCATCGACTGCCCGGCGATCGGGTGGAGAACCTTGTGCAGGTCGGATTTCATGCGGGTGCCCTTGCCCGCGGCGAGGATGATGGCGGCTACCGGTCGCGTCATGGGGCGGTCGCCTGCCACGAAAGGCTTGCCAACGCCATAGCGCGACTGGCACCCGCCCCCGACATGGACATAAATTCATCCGCGCGTTTCCCATTCGACACGATCGGGTTCGATCTGGACGGCACGCTGCTCGACACCAGCGGCGATCTTGCCGCCGCGGTCAATCACGCGCTTGCCTCGATCGACCGGCCGACGCTGACCGTCGAACAGGTCAAGCCGATGATCGGCGGCGGCGCGCGCCACATGCTGGCGCAGGGGCTGGCCGCGACCGGCGGCTGCGACGAGGCGACTCTCGATATCCTCCAGCGCCGCCTGCTGGACCATTACGAGGCGAACATCACCGTCCACACCCGCCCCTTCCCCGGCGCGCTGGACGCGCTCGACGAACTGGCGGCGATGGGCGTGACCATCGGCATCATGACCAACAAGCTGGAGGCGCTGGCCGCCCGCATCCTCGCCGAACTGGGGCTTGCCGACCGCTTCGCCTGCCTGATCGGCGGCGACACGATGGGCATCGGAAAGCCTTCGCCGGTGCCCATCCAGGCGCTGGTCGACCGCTGTGGCGGCGGCCGGGCGGCCTTTGTCGGCGACTCGATCTACGACGTGCAGGCCGCCCGCGCCGCCAGGCTGCCGGTCGTCGCCTGCTCCTTCGGCTTCCTGATGCAACCGGTCGGGGAACTCGGCGCCGACGCGATCATCGACGGCTATGGCGAACTCATCCCGACGCTGGCCCGCCTCGGCGGCGCCACTTGATCCACAAATGCCGCGCCAGCATGGCGGGCGGCATCCGCAGGGCGTGCGAGCGCACATAGAAGCCGAACCGCACGCCCTGCCGCGTTTCGCGTCCCCATCCGTCGCGGGCCAGCAACCGGCGCACATACAGGCGATCGACCGCGCCCAGCCCGGCCGTCCCGTTGCTGCCATATAGCGCTTCCGCCAGCCGTACCGCCCGCGCCACCGCACCTTCCAGCTGGTGATGCGCCGCCCGCTCGCCCAGGCCCCCGGTCCCGAACTCGCCGATCAGGCAGTGTATGTCCCACAAATTGCGCAGGCCGCCGGCCAGATCGCCATCGGCGAACAGATGCGCGGCGGCGTGAACGATCATGTCCATCGGCGCCAGTACCGACAGCCCGTTTTCCAGCGGCACCGCATCCGCGATCAGCGCGTCGGCATCGGGCGTCGGCCGCGCGGTCGGCGGCAGGATGGTGTGATGCACATCGATCATCCGGTCCCGCTCGCGGTGGATCAGCGGCGGCAATTCGTGCATCCATTGCCGGTAATAGGCGTCGTCGTAAGCGTCGGGCTTCACCCATTCCCACCCCGCCGCCAGCAACGCCGCCTCGACCGGCGCCAGGGCCTCGCGCGGCACCAATATGTCGCAGTCCCCGATGCTGCGCCCCCGCCCCGCCGCCAGCCCCGCTGCGACATAGGCGGTGCCCTTGAGCAGCACGACCGGCACGCCGAGCGGTGCGAGCGCGCGGCGCACCATCTCCGCCTCCCACAGCGCCGCGCGCCGTCCCTGCTCCGCCGAGCCCTGCGCATCCGCCAGCACCGCCGCCACCCGCGCCGGCACCGGCAATCCCGCCAGCCGCTGCGCCAGCGTGCCCGCCAACTGCTCGGCCCGCGCCATGGTCAGCAATCCGGTCCAGCCATCCGCGTCCAGGTCCGCCGCCCGCGCGGGATCACCAAGTATCTGGATCAGCGTCTTCATAAGCCTGCGAACAGCGCCTCGACCTGCGCCACCCCCGCCGCCCCGTCCGGATAGTCGATCGCCACCGCCGGCACCCCCGCCACCAACCGGGTCAGCGCCCTGAACCCCGCCTCCCCCAGCATCGCATAGTTGGTCGACGCCTGCGTCAGCCGCACGAACGTCTCCGCCGCGTCCAGCCCGCGCACCGCCCCCGCAAACCCGAACCGCGGAAACACCAGCAGCACGGGGCTCGCCCCCTCGTCCATCCGCGCCACCGCATCGCCCGGCGGGGCGACATGCCGGATCACCCCCTTGGGCGTCCCCCTCAGCATCGGCCCCAGCCTCGCCCCCTCCGCCGCCACCGCGATGCTCCCGTTCTTCAAACTCACCGCCCGCGGAAACGGAACCACCCCCCCGCTCGCACAATCGAGCAGGGCAAATTCATCCCCCAGGAACCGCCACCCGCCCTGCCCCAGCATCAACGCCAGCGTCGATTTCCCCGCCCCCGAAACGCCACTCATCACCACCGCCCGCCCGTCCCGCTCCACGACCGCGGCATGGAGCAGCAGATGCCGGCGATAGCCCAGCGCCATTTGCAGGTTCATCCCCAACTCCGCCGCCAGCAGCCCTTGCGCCAGCGGCAACGGCGCCGCTTCGGGCAGCCGGTAATCGCCATGGATCGCCACCGACGGCCGCACCCAGCGCCGCCACGGCCGCAGCGCCTCCAGCCGGACGGTGAAATCGGGCACATCGACCGACGGATAGCCCTCGTAGAGCGCTGCCAGTTGCGCGATCGGCGCGCGCCAGTCCGATCCGACACGAAAGCCCACCGGCCCGACCTTCAGCGACAGGCTATGCCTCACAGCGCCTCGACCAGCCCGGTCGCGACCAGTTCGTCCAGCCGTTCGACCAAGGTTTCGCGGTCGCCATCGGCCAGGTCATAGGCCGCGGCCAGCCGCTCGAACAACGCCGCCGCGGTCAGCGGGTCGGGATACAGCATCGCCAGGATCTCGGGCGCCGGCTCGGTCAGCAGATGGGTGATGCCCGATGCGCGGTGAAACACCGCCACGAACGGATCGAGCGGTGCCGTCAGCAGCGTATCGGGCGCAGCGGCACGGTAGCGCGGCGGCGCCACACGCGTCAGCCGCGTGGCATCTGGAGCGAGGCGAAACAGGTAAAACCGCCCTGCCCGCGCTGAAGCCGCCGGATATAGTTCACATAGGCGCGATTGCTGTTCCAGTCGGTGCCAGGCAACTGCCCGCCCTGAAGGGCGCGGCGCACCTCCTCGCCCTTGAACGGCCGTGCGACCGGCGGAAACGCCCCCTTGGTCCGCGCCGGCACCAGTCGGCCGTCCGGCGCGATATAGCTGCCCGCCCGGCCCGGATCGGGCACCGGTATCTCGCAGGTCAGCACCGACCCCGCGCTCTGCGCCAGCGCCGGCCGGATCGACAGCACCGCGGTCGCGCCGGCCGCCCCCAGCATCAGCACCCGGCGGCGGCTGGCGCCGTCCTCGGCGTCGGGACGCAGGTCGGGGGCGTATCGTCGGTCATCGGGCGTCCATAGTGCGCCTGCTCTTTCATAATCGTGAAGCACCAGCAAGCGGCACGCGAGGCGCGACAAGACCCGCCTGTCCCGTCTAGAGAGAGTCCCGATCAGGTTGGATCACCGGCACGGACGAAATTCCGGTTCGGCGCAAGGCGGGAGGACGGCGCGATGCGGATGGCATCGTGACGGACGAGCAACGCCGCGCCGCGCCGAAAGTACCCCGCCGCGAAGCGATCGCCCAAAGGGCGACGACGGTGGTTCAACCTGGGCGGGAACCTCTCTAGAGAAGCTGCCCATGGGATTCGGGATGCGCACCGTCTGGGGGGTCGTGGTGGCGTTGGTCACGGCCGGCACCGTTTTCGTCCTGGCCGGCCTGACCGCCGCGGTGATCGCGGCGGTGGGCGGGCTGGCGGCCACGCTGCTGGCGGGCAGCGGCGAGGCGGAGGAGCGCCCGCGCGTGCAGGCGCCCGTCGCCACCGATCCGCATCTGGGCGAGGTGCTGGACGCGATCGTCGAACCCGTGCTGCTGGTCGATGGCGGGCGCGTCACCATGGCCAATGCCGCAGCCCGCGACCTGCTCGGCGACCATATCGTGGACGAGGATGCGCGCGTCGCGATCCGCCACCCGGCCGCCGCCGAACGCCTCGTCGCCGACACGCCCGTGTCCGACGAACCGGTCATGCTCGTCGGGCTCGGCGCGCCGGACCAGCGTTGGGAGATGCGCGTCGGCCAGGCCTCCGACGGACAGCGTATCGTCCACCTGATCGACCAGACCGACCAGGATGCGGCCGAGCGGATGCGGGTCGATTTCGTCGCCAATGCCAGTCACGAACTGCGCACCCCGCTCGCCTCCATCCTCGGCTTCATCGAAACGCTGGGCGACGAGGCGGGCGAGGAACCCGCCCTGCGCGCCCGCTTCCTGAAGGTGATGTTCGACGAAGCGCGGCGCATGCAGCGGCTGGTCGAGGATCTGATCTCGCTCAGCCGGATCGAGGCGGATAAATACCGCCTGCCCGCCCAGCCGGTCGATCTCGGCCTGTTGATCGCCGATGTGTGCGAGGAACTGCGCGACTCCGGCGCGCCCCGCGCACAGGACATCAACTGCATCGTCGCGGAACAGGTGCCCGTAGCCGGCGACCGTGCGCAATTGTCGCAGATGCTGCACAATTTGCTCGGCAATGCGATGAAATATGGCCGGCCCGACACGCCGATCGCCTTGTCGCTGGAAACCGATGCCGCCGCCGTCCGGCTGATCGTCGCCGATCAGGGAGAGGGCGTGCCCACCGTCCACCTGCCGCGCCTTACCGAGCGTTTCTACCGCGTCGATGCCGGGCGCAGCCGCACGCTGGGCGGCACCGGCCTGGGCCTCGCCATCGTCAAGCATATCGTGGAGCGGCATCGCGGCCGGCTGGAGATCGCCAGCACCGTGGGCGTCGGCACCATCGTCACCGTGCGCCTGCCCCTGCTGACGACACGAGGCGCGTAGCACGCGCCGATGCGCCAAAGGCGCACGTGCCGGCACGGCCGGCATGGCACCGCCATGACCGACGATACGGGACTCGGAGCCCGTATCGGGCCGCAGAAGAAAGAAGATGCGCGCCCGCCAAGGAAGGCGCTGTCACAAAAGGGTAACCGCAATGTCACACAAGGGTTGCCAAGCGGTGGCAGCGACAGGTTCGCACCACCCGGTGAGCCCCAAGGACCTTAATGCGCATCCCCTGCCTCATCGCCGCGGCGCTCGCGCTGGCGGCTTGCCAAGATCAGGCCAATGGCGGCGGTGCGGGCACGCGTGACCAGATCGCGGCGGTCGGGTCGTCCACCGTCTATCCCTTTACCACCATCGTCGCCGAACGCTTCGTTGCCAACAATCCGGATGCCCGGGCCCCGGTGATCGAATCGACCGGCACCGGTGCCGGCATGAAGCTGTTCTGTGCCGGGATCGGCGCCGGGCACCCCGACCTCGTCGATGCCTCGCGCCGGATGAAGGCCAGCGAATATGCCGCCTGCGCCCGCCACGGCGCCCGCGAACTGCTGGAAATCCAGATCGGCATCGATGGCATCGCCTTTGCGCAGGCGAATGGCGGACAGCGGCTGCAACTGGGCGCCGTCGACATCTACAAAGCGCTGGCCGCGCGTCCCGGCGGCCACCCGAACCGCACGCGCACCTGGGCCGATGTCGACCCCCGCCTGCCCGCCATCCCGATCCAGGTCTATGGCCCGCCCGCGACCAGCGGCACGCGCGACGCGCTCGCCGACCTCATCATGGTCAAGGGGTGCGAGGCGACGAACCCGCGTGCCGCCGCGCTCGCCCATAGCGATCCCGCCGCGCACCTGACGCTGTGCACCGCGGTGCGCGAGGACGGCGCCTATATCGACGCCGGCGAGAACGACAATCTGATCGTGCAGAAGCTGCAGTCGAACCCCGATGCGATCGGCGTCTTCGGCTACAGCTATCTTGAGGAGAATGCCGGCACCGTCGATGGTGTGGCCATAGATGGCGTCGCCCCCAGCTACGACACGATCGCCGATGGCCGCTATCCGGGCTCGCGGCCGCTCTACCTTTATGTGAAGAAGGCGCATCTCAGCGCCATTCCGGGCCTGCGCGATTTCCTGAAGCTGTATGCCGCGAACTGGGGCCGGGGCGGCCCGCTCGTCCGGCGCGGCCTGATCGCCTCGCCGCCCGCGGTGCAGGCGCGCGCCGCTGCGGTGATCGCCGATGAAATCCCGCTCGATCCGGGCGCGTTGCACGGATGAGCCTGCCGCTGATCCTGCTGCTCGTCATCGGTTTCGGCCTGATCGGCTGGGCCTGTGCCCGCGTCCGCGCCGCGCGTTTCCGTCGCGGCACGACGCAGCGGTTCAGCGCGCTGCCCGGCCATCATGGCTGGTACGTCGCCTTGTGGACGATGATCCCGCCGCTGCTGTTCCTGGGGCTCTGGGCGCTCAACGCGCCGGCACTCGTCACCGATGCGGTACTCGCCACCCCGCCCGCCACGCAGTTGCCACCTCCCGGTTTCGAGCGGGCCGCGATCCTGTCGGAGGCGCGCGCGCTTGCCGCCGGCCGTGCCTACGGCGCCTTTCACGAACTGTCCACCGCGCTTGCCCCCGCCTATGCCGCGGCGCAGACCCGCTACGACTGGATCGCAACCGCCATCGCGCTGCTGCTCGGCTTTGCCGGCGGCACCTTCGCCTATCTGCGCGTCAAGCCCGCCTTTGCCGCGCGCACACGGGTGGAACGCATCGTCATGGGCCTGCTGCTCGGCGCCTCGCTGGTCGCGATCCTGACCACTGCCGGCATCGTGCTGTCGCTGCTGTACGAGGCGGCCCGCTTCTTCTCGGTGGTGCCGATCACCAATTTCCTGTTCGGCACGCATTGGAGCCCACAGGTCATCGACCCTGCCGATCCCGGCGCCAATCTGGGTGCGGTGCCGCTCTTCTGGGGCACCTTCTTCATCGGCGCGGTCATCGCCATGGCGGTGGCGATCCCGTTCGGGCTGATGAGCGCGATCTATCTGACCCAATATGCCGCCCCCGCCACCCGCCGCTGGATGAAGCCGCTGCTCGAGATGCTCGCCGGCGTGCCCACCGTCGTCTATGGCTATTTCGCCGCGCTCACCGTGGCGCCTGCCGTGCGCGATCTCGCGGTCGCGATGGGCGTACGCTGGGCCTCGTCGGAAAGCGCGCTGGCCGCCGGGCTGGTCATGGGCGTGATGATCATCCCCTTCGTGTCCTCGATGGCGGACGACAGCCTTGCCGCCGTTCCCGCCAGCATGCGCGATGGCAGCCTGGCGATGGGCGCCACCTCGTCGGAGACGATCGGCCGCGTACTCCTGCCCGCCGCCCTTCCCGGTGTCGTCGGCGGCGTCCTCCTGGCGGTCAGCCGCGCGATCGGCGAGACGATGATCGTCGTCATGGCGGCCAGCGGCGTCGCCACCCTCACCGCCAATCCCTTTGCCAGCGCGACCACCGTGACCCGCCAGATCGTCGACCTGTTGACCGGCGAAGCCGAGTTCGACAGCCCCAAGACGCTTGCCGCCTTTGCGCTCGGCCTGACGCTGTTCGTCGTCACCCTCCTTCTCAACATCATCGCGCTCGCCGTTGTGAAGAAATACCGGGAAGCGTATGAATAGGCAGCCGACCGACTGGACGACGCCCGAGATGCGGCGTCGCATCCGCCGCCGCTATGCCGCGGAACGCCGCTTCCGCTGGCTGGGGCTGGGCGCCGTCGCCCTGTCGGCGATGTTCCTCGCCTTCCTGCTTTTCACCATGGTGGCGCAAGGGGCGCGCGGCTTTACCGAGACGCGGGTGACGGTGCCGATCGACCTCGCCGCCGCGCGCCTCCCCGTCATGCCCGCCCAGTTGCGCGGCCGCGGGGCCGATCTCGCGCTTGCGGGCGCCGGGCTTCAGGATGTGGTGGAACGCAGCCCGACGCGCGTGTTCGGCCGCGATGGCGAGGGCCTGCTGTCGCCCGGCGCCTGGATGGTGGTGCGCGACGCGATCAAGGCCGATCCGGGCCTGCTGCATGGCCGGCGTCGCTTCGACCTGCCGCTCGCCAGCCCCTATGACGTCGCGGCCAAGGGCGATGGCACGCCCCAGGCGGAGGCGGTCGTCGCCCGCCTGCGCGCGCGCGGCGCGATCTCGACGGGCTTCAATCTCGGCTTCCTGCGCGATGCCGACGCCACCGATCCCACCCGCATCGGCATATGGGGCGCGCTCAAGGGCTCGCTGCTCACCATGCTGGTCACGCTGGCGCTCGCCTTTCCGATCGGCGTGCTGTCCGCGCTCTATCTGGAGGAATATGCGCCAAAGAACCGCTGGACCGATCTGATCGAGGTGTCGATCAACAACCTCGCCGCAGTGCCCTCGATCATCTTCGGCCTGCTCGGCCTCGCCGTCTTCCTCGGCATCTTCGGCCTTCCGCGCTCCGCGCCCCTGGTCGGCGGCCTGACGCTCGCGCTCATGACCATGCCGGTCATCGTCATCGCCGGCCGCAACGCGATCAAGGCCGTCCCGCCCTCCATCCGCGACGCCGCCCTCGGCATCGGCGCCTCCCCCGTCCAGGTCGTCTTCCACCACGTCCTCCCCCTGGCGCTCCCCGGCATCCTCACCGGCACCATCATCGGCATGGCCCGCGCCCTAGGCGAAACCGCGCCCCTTCTCATGATCGGCATGCGCGCCTTTATCGCCGCCCCCCCCGCCGGCCTTGCCGCCCCCGCCACCGTCCTCCCCGTCCAGATCTTCCTCTGGTCCGACCAGGTCGATCGCGGCTTCGTCGAGAAGACCTCCGCGGCGATCATCGTGCTGCTCGTCGTGCTGCTCGCGATGAACGGGCTCGCCATCTACCTCCGCAACCGATTCGAGACCCGCTGGTGACCGCTTCCCCCAAAACCGCCGCCCGCCCGAAGATGGCGGCCCGCAACGTCAACGTCTTCTATGGGGACAAGCAGGCGATCGACGACGTCTCGATCGATATCGAGATGGACCGGGTCGTCGCCTTCATCGGCCCGTCGGGCTGCGGCAAGTCCACCTTTCTGCGCACGCTCAACCGGATGAACGATACCGTCGCCTCCGCGCGCGTGTCCGGCGACATCCGGCTGGACGGCGAGGATATCTATGCGCCCGCCATGGACGTGGTGCAGCTCCGCGCCCGCGTCGGCATGGTCTTCCAGAAGCCGAACCCTTTTCCCAAGTCGATCTACGAGAATGTCGCCTATGGCCCGCGCATCCACGGGCTCACCCGTTCGCGCAGCGACATGGACGCGGTGGTCGAACAGTCGCTGACCCGCGCCGGCCTGTGGAACGAGGTGAAGGACCGCCTGTCGGACAGCGGCACCGCGCTGTCGGGCGGCCAGCAGCAGCGTCTGTGCATCGCGCGTGCGATCGCGGTCGACCCCGAGGTGATCCTGATGGATGAGCCCTGCTCCGCGCTCGACCCGATCGCCACCGCCAAGATCGAGGAACTGATCCACGCGCTCCGTGGCCGCTACGCGATCGCGATCGTCACCCACAACATGCAACAGGCAGCGCGCGTGTCCCAGCGCACCGCCTTCTTCCATCTCGGCACGCTGGTCGAATATGGCAAAACGTCCGACATCTTCACCAACCCGAGGGAAGAGCGGACAAAAGACTATATCACCGGCCGATACGGTTGAGCGAGGCGAGGATGGTAGAACACACGGTCAAGGCATTCGACACCGATATCGGGCGGCTGCGCGGTCTGATTTCCCAGATGGGCGGCATGGCGGAGGCGGCGATCGCCAACGCGATCCTGGCGCTCCAGCGCAGCGACCTGGTACTGGCCGAGGAGGTGCGCGCCGGCGACAAGGCGGTGGATGCGCTGGAGGCCGAGGTGGAGCGCCTATCGGTCCGCATCATCGCGCTGCGGGCACCGATGGCGAACGACCTGCGCGAGGTCGTGGCCGCGCTCAAGATCGCGAACGTGGTCGAGCGCATCGCCGACTATGCCAAGAACATCGCCAAGCGCGTGCCGCTGATCGAAAGCGAGGATCGGATCGAGCCGATATCGGTCCTGCCCGCCATGGCGAAAATGGCCTCGGCCATGGTGCGCGAGGCGCTGGACGCCTTTGCCGCGCGCGATCCCGCCAAGGCGCTGGAGGTCTGCGCCAGCGACTCCGCGCTCGACGATTTCTACGATTCCATCTTCCGCACGCTCGTCACCTACATGGTCGAAAATCCCAAGACGATCGGCCAGGTCGCGCATCTGCTGTTCGTCGCCAAGAACCTCGAACGCATCGGCGACCATGCGACCAACGTGGCGGAAATGGTCTATTTCGCGGCAACCGGCACCCGCATGGGTGAGCGCGACCGCGGCCGAACTCAGGACTGAGGGACAAGCACATGGCACGCGTCAAGATGTTGCTGGTGGAGGACGATGCGGCACTCGCCGAGTTGCTCGTCTTCCATTTCAAGCGCGAGGATTTCGAGGTCACGCACACCCCGGACGGGGAGGAGGCGCTGCTGCTCGCGCGGGAAACCGCACCCGACATCGTCCTGCTCGACTGGATGGTGGAGGGGATCAGCGGGATCGAGGTCTGCCGTCGCCTGCGGCGTGCCGCCGAAACCGCCAACGTGCCCATCATCATGCTCACCGCACGCGGCGAGGAAGAGGACCGGGTGCGCGGGCTGGAGACGGGCGCGGACGATTATGTCACAAAGCCCTTCTCGCCGCGCGAACTGGTCGCCCGCGTCGGGGCGGTTCTGCGCCGTGTGCGCCCGGCGCTCGCTGGCGAGGCACTGGTCTATGCCGATATCGAGATGGATACGGTTGGCCACAAGGTCCGCCGCGCCGGCGAGGTCGTGGCGCTGGGCCCGACGGAGTTCCGCCTGCTCAAGCACTTCCTGGAACATCCCGGCTGGGTCTTTTCGCGTGAGCGGCTGCTTGATGCGGTCTGGGGGCATGATTCGGACATCGAGAGCCGCACCGTCGACGTGCATATCCGCCGCTTGCGCAAGGCGATCAACGTCGGCGACCGGCCCGATATCATCCGCACCGTGCGGTCGGCAGGCTACTCGCTGGACACCGGCATCTGACTGATCGAAATCAAGCGAAAGACTGGGTCGGGGCCGAAACGAGGGAGCCAAGTGCGGCAAAGGGCGTTGGGGCATCGCGCTAACGCACTTGCACTTCTGCTATAGGAGATCCGCATGAAGCTCATTCTTCTGGCCGCGACCGCCATGTTCGCGACGCCTGTCATCGCTCAGGACACCGCCCCCCAGACCCAGACGGAGGCCGCCGCCGATCCCGCCGCCGCCGCGAACCCGACGGCACCGGATCCCGCCGCCGATCCGACCCAGTCGACGCCGCCTGCCGCCCAGACCATGGGCCCCCAGACCACGGGCGGCGCCGCGACCGCCGGCGGCTACGCCCCCCAGGGCGGCGCGATGCAGGGCACGCCGCAGCCGGGTTCGCAGGTCGTGTTCCGCCCGGCCCCGAGCCCCAGCGAGGCGTTCCCCCCGCCCGCGGCCAAGGACAGCTATCCGGTCTGCAAGAAGGGCCAGTATGACGGCTGCCGCCAGCGCGGCGGCAAGTAAGACCGGGCGGACGGGCACGTATCACCCGTCTCCATGAGTAGCGAAGGCGGCGGCGATCCCACCCGGATCGCCGCCGCCTTTGCGTCCGCCCGATGATACGATCCAATCGTGTGTTGACGTTGTAATACACGCCTGTCACCATCCCGTGAAACAGGGAGGTGCGGATGTAGGGAGGTGCGGATGTATAGCGAAAGCGATCTGGATACGGCGGTAAAGGCCGGGGCGATCTCGGCAGAAGCGGCACAGGCGTTTCGCGCCCATGTCGCACGCGAGCGGCACGCGCCTGCCGTCGACGAAGAGCATTTCCGCCTGCTCACCGGCTTCAACGACATCTTCGTGTCGATCGCGCTTGTCCTGCTGCTCGTCGCGGTCGGCCAGATCGGCGACACGATCGCGACGTATCTGTCGGGTGCGTTCGTCGCCGCCGCGGCCTGGATGCTGGCGATCGTCTTCACCGCGCGCCGCCGCATGGCGCTGCCCAGCATCATCCTGCTCGGCGCGTTCGTCGGCGGGGTGGCATTCAGCATCGCCACCACCCTGACGACACTGGTTCTGTCGGCCGCGCCGAACAGCGGCGACGAACGGACGACCGCGATCGTCACCGCCCTTGCCGGTCTGGGTGCCGCCGCGGCCGCCTGGCTGCACTGGCGCCGGTTCATGGTCCCGATCACCGTCGCGGCCGGTGCCTGCGCCGTCGCCGCGCTGGTTCTCGGCACCGTTCTTGCCATCGCACCCGGCCTGCAGGCTGCCATGTGGCCGCTGTTGTTCGTTGCGGGCCTCGCGATGTTCGCGCTCGCGATGCGCTGGGACCTGTCCGATCCTGCCAGGCGCACCCGGCGGGCCGATGTCGCCTTCTGGCTGCATCTCGCCGCCGCGCCGATGATCGCGCATCCAGTGTTCCAACTGCTCGGCGTATTCGGCGAGAATAGCGGCATCGACACGGCACTGGCCGCGCTCGTCCTCTACGCGGTCTTCGGCTTCGTGGCACTTGCGGTCGACCGCCGGGCGCTGCTCGTTTCCAGCCTGGTCTATGTGCTGTGCGCCATGGGGTCGCTGTTCCGTACCGCCGGCGCGGTCGAGCTGTCGGCCGCCCTCACCGCGCTGGTCATCGGCGCCGCGCTGCTGTCGCTGTCGGTCTTCTGGCACCCGATGCGCCGCCGCGTCGTCGGCCTGCTCGGCAAGGCGGGGCGCCGCCTGCCCCCGGTTGAGATGGCCGCGGCCTGACCGCCCGGCCTATTCCTCCACCAGCTTCATCAGCCGGCGCTCGACCGGCGCCAGTACCGGGCCCAGTTCATGCCCGCGCTTCAGCACCGCTCCGCCCTCGCCGATCAGCGCCCACATGCCCTGGCGCTGGCGCAGGGCGGGGCGCTTCTCGATGCGGAACTCCGGCCGCTCGGCCGCGCGGCGAAAGGCGGAAAAGGTCGCCACGTCGCGGTGGAAATCCATCGCATAGTCACGCCAGTGCCCCGCCGCGACCATGCGGCCATACAGGTCCAGGATGCGCGTCAGCTCCAGGCGGTCGAACCCGACCTGCAAAGGTGCGCGGGGAAAGGGTACGACCCCCATCAGGCCCAGCTTCCCATCAGGCCCGGTCGCGCCGTTCATCCTGCTCGGCAAGCAGCGTATCCAGCCGCCGACGCATCGTCTCCAGTTCGCAGCGCAGCATCTCGACCTTCTGCGTCTGCGGGTCGAACATGTCCGAGCAGGGCGTGCCATAGGGCACGAAGCGCGGCTCGGGCGCGGCGCCACCCTCCACCATCGTCGCGCGCGCCGGGATGCCGACCATCACCGCCCCCTCGGGCACATCCCTGGTGACGACCGCATTGGCGCCCACCCGTGCCCGTCGCCCGACCGTGATCGGCCCCAGCACCTGCGCGCCCGATCCGATGATCGCCCCGTCGAGCAGCGTCGGATGCCGTTTGCCCGCCACGCCATTGTCCGGGCTGGTGCCGCCCAGCGTGACACACTGGTAGATGGTGACGTCGTCGCCGATCTGTGCCGTCTCGCCGATCACCACGAAGCCGTGATCGATAAAGAAGTTGCGGCCGATCGTTGCTCCGGGATGGATGTCGATCGCGGTCAGGAACCGGGTCATGTGGTTCACGCACCGCGCCAGGAAGAACAGCCGCGATTTGTACAGCCGGTGCGCGACCTTGTGTCCCGCCAGCGCCCAGACGCCGGGATAGGTCAGCACTTCTGCGCGCGAATGCGGGGCTGGATCGCGCGACCGGATCGAATCGAGATAAGCCACCAAACGGCTCGGCATACGCGGATCCTTGCATCGGGGTATCCCGCATCTATGCACCTGCACGCCCGAAATCCAGACTTTCGCCGGATATTGCCCGCCCGACGACCGTTCTCCCTCCGGCCGTTCCCCCCTGCCAACCTTTCCCGACGAGCATGGCGCTAAAGTCTATCTTTGTTGTAGGCGTTCGCTCTTGCTGTAGGCCAAAGGCGGTAGCACCGCGACAGGACAAGGATCATCAATGGACCCGACGAGCGTGAACCTGATCGACATCCTGCCCTTCATCGCCGTCGGTTTTGCCGCGCAAGTCGTTGATGGAGCCTTGGGCATGGCGTTCGGCGTCATCTCGAACACGCTGCTGCTCAGCCTGGGCGTGCCACCCGCCGCCGCCTCGGCCGGGGTCCATACCGTGGAAACCTTCACCACCGCCGTCTCCGGGATCAGCCACGCGCTTCACCGCAACGTGAACTGGAAGCTGTTCCTGCGCCTGATGATTCCGGGCGTCATCGGCGGGGCGCTCGGCGCCTATGTCCTGTCCAACATTGATGCCGGCACGGTGAAGCCGTTTATCCTGGGCTATCTGACGCTGATCGGCGTCTATCTTCTCGTCCGCGCCTTCCACTATCCGCCGCACAACAAGGAGCCCAAGGTGGTCGAGCCGCTGGGTCTGGTCGGCGGCTTCCTGGATGCGGCGGGCGGCGGCGGCTGGGGGCCGGTCGTCACCTCGAACCTGCTGGTGCAGGGCGCGACGCCGCGCACCACCATCGGCACGGTCAACACTGCCGAGTTCTTCCTGACGCTCACCATCTCGATCACCTTCATCACCCAACTGGGCTTCGCCGCCTTCACCCTCGCCACGATCGGCCTGCTCATCGGCGGTGTCGTCGCCGCCCCCTTCGGCGCGCTCCTCGCCAAGCGCGTACCCGCCAAGACGCTGCTGGCCCTTGTCGGCACGATCCTGACCCTTACCAGCATCTACGGCCTCTATCGCGCCCTCGCCTGATCGCCCCCCTCCGCGCGCGCCAGCCACGAAAGCGGCTGGCATCGCCCGACGAACCGGGTATCTGGCTTTCCCATGGCCGCCACCTACCTCCCCACGCTGAAGCAGTTGCAATATCTGGTCGCGCTGAAGGACCATGGTCATTTCGGCCGTGCGGCGGAGGCGTGCTACGTTACCCAGTCCACCCTGTCGGCGGGCCTGCGCGAGCTGGAGACGCTGATCGGCGTCACCCTGGTGGAGCGCACCCGCCGCGTCGTCCGCTTCACCTCGCTGGGCGAGCGGATCACGGAAAAGGCGCGCCGCGTCCTGCGCGAGGCCGAGGAGCTTGGCGACATGGCCCGCGCCGCCGGTCGACCGCTGTCGGGCGAGATGCGCATGTCGGTGATCCCGACCATCGCGCCCTTCATGCTGCCCCGCATCCTGCCCCACCTGCGCGAACAATATCCCGACCTGAAGCTGTTCCTGCGGGAGGAACCCAGCGGCCCCGCCTGCGAAGGGCTGCATAACGGCCGCACCGACTGCGTCCTGCTCGCCCTCCCCTATTCGTGCGGCGAAGTGACCAGCCAGATCCTGTTCGAGGACCCGTTGTTTGTCGCATTCCAGGCGATCGACATCGACCGGCCCACGCCGCGCATCCCCGTGTCCGCGATCGACGAGACCCGCCTCCTGCTGCTGGAGGATGGACATTGTCTCAAGGATCATGCCCTTGCCGCCTGCAACCGGCCGGAAATCCGGGCGGAGGCGACGATGCTCGGCACCTCGCTCCACACCATCGTCCAGATGGTCGACAACGGCCTTGGCATGACGATGCTGCCCGAAATGGCGGTGCGTGCCGGCATCCTGAACAACACCAGCATCTCGGCCCGCCCGCTCGATGCCGCCAATGCGGTGCGCAGCATCGCGCTGGTCTGGCGCCGCGCGTCTCCGCGCGAAAAGGACTTCCGCCTGCTCGCCCAGGTGCTTGCCGACGCCTATTGATCCCGCCGTTGCGGGACCGTCCATGTTTCGGTTCTGCAACCAAACTCCGTCATCTTCGTCTTATCTCCACATTGGTTGCATGTTCGTCATGCGACATCGCTGGAGATCGACATTTGCGCGTCCTGATGCTTCCCCTTCTTGGTCTGGCCATGTCGCTGGCGGCATGTGGCAAGGATCGGGACAAGCCGGTGGCGCCGTCCGATACACCGGCAACGGACACGGCGCCGGTCACCGCCCCGACCAATCCCGTCGTCGGGGGCGCGACCATGACCCCGACGCGCACCATCGCCGACAATATTGCCGCGGCGCCCGCCCTTTCCACGCTTGCCACTGTGCTGCGGACCGCGGAGTTGACCGCGACGCTGGCCGGGCCCGGCCCGTTCACCGTCTTTGCGCCCAATGACGCCGCCTTTGCGCGTCTGGCGCCGGGCGTGCAGGACCAGTTGCTGCTCCCCGCCAACCGCGCTTCGCTCGCCAGGCTGCTGCGCTACCATGTCGTCGCCGGCAACCTCACCGCGCAGGAACTGACCGCCCGCATCAACGCCGGCGGCGGCACGGCGACGCTCGCCACGCTGGCGGGCGACCCGCTCACCGCCACGATGACGCAGTCGGTCATCACCCTGACCGACGTGAACGGCAACAAAAGCTATGTCGAAGTCGCGGACGCGCGACAGTCCAACGGATTGGTCCATGTCGTGAACGGCGTGCTCGTCCCCAATCTGGGGTGATGGCACCCGCCCCGCCGGCGGCTCGCTCCGCCGCGCGGCATGGCCTCTAAATTTTACACGCCGGTGCGGCGTGATGCACGCTGCACCGCATAACCACGGGAGACCCTGTTGATGAACGTCCGTCTTTCCTCGACCGCAATTGCCGCCTCGCTGATGCTCGTCACCGGCGCCACCGCGCAGACCACGGCGCCTGCCCCGACCGCGCCGGCGACGACCAATCCGGCCCAGACCACGACCCCTGCGCAGACCGCTCCGGCGGCGCCCGCCACGGGCACCGCTCCGGCCGCCCCCGCGACCGGTGCCGCGACCGCTGCGCCCACCACCACGCTGGCCCAGGCCCTGTCCACGCTCCCCGGCCGCGCCACCCTCGCCCGCCTCGTCAAGACCGCCGGCCTCGACGCGCAGCTCGCCGGCCCCGGTCCCTTCACCGTCTTCGCACCCAGCGACGAGGCGTTCAGCCGCATGCCCGCCGGCGCGCTCGACACGCTGTCGAAGCCGGAGAACAAGGCCGCGCTGGAAACCATCATCAAATATCACGTCGTGTCGGGCGCCCTGACCGCCGACCAGTTGAAGCAGCAGATCACCGCCGGCGGCGGCACCGCGACGCTCACCACGCTCGCCGGACAGCCGCTCACCGCGCAGATCGGCCCCAATGGCAACATCATGCTGACCGACGTGAACGGCCAGAAGGCCTATGTCGATCAGGCCGACGTGCGCGCCACCAACGGTGTCGCACACCTGACCAACGGCATCAGCATCCCCAAGATCGGCTGATCCGGGGCGGACCGGGGCGGATCATCCCGCCCCGGTCGCACTCCACCGCGCGGCCGCTGCCGTATCGCTCTCCCGCGCCTCGACCCAGGATGCGGTACCCCCACGGGTTTCACGCTTCCAGAACGGCGCATCGGTCTTCAACCGGTCGATCAGATAGGCACACGCCGCCAGCGCATCGCCCCGATGCGGTGCTGCCGCTGCGACGAACACGATCCGCTCTCCCGGCCGCATCGGCCCCACCCTGTGCACGATCGTCGCCCCCTGCAACGACCAGCGCTCCACTGCCTGCTCCGCTACCCGCATCAGCGCCGCCTCCGTCGCCCCCGGATAATGCTCCAACTCCAGGCAATCGACACCGTCATCGGCGCGCACCAGCCCGGTAAAGGTCGCCACCGCCCCGGCGCCGTCCGCCTCGGCCGCTGCGATCTCGCTCGGCAGGTCGATCGGCGCCGGGCTCACCACGATCCGGATCATCCGCCCGTCACCGGCGGAAACACCGCAATCTCGCGCGCCCCGGCGATCGGCGCATCCAGCGCCACGAAATCCTGATCCACCGCCGCACGCAGTCGCGCCGGCTCGGCAAAGGCTTCGGCATGACCGTCGCTGCGCCCGGCCAGCCACGCGATCAACCCGGCGACGTCGCGAACATCGTCCGGCGGCGTCACCTGTTCCTCGGCCACCCCGATGCGCTCGCGCACCCAGGCGAAATACAGCATGTGAATGGGCATCGCGGTCAATCCATGTGCTTCAGGCCGACGCGCAGGTAATCCCACCCCGTCACCAGCGTCAGCGCCGCCGCCAGCCATAGCGACGCCAGCCCGACATCCTTCACCCATGGCCAGCCCGGCAGCGCCCCGCCCAGGATCAGGCCGCCCAGCGCCACCAGTTGCAGCGTCGTCTTCCACTTGGCCAGTCGCGAGACCGGCACCGAAACCTGCAACTGCGCCAAAAATTCGCGCAGCCCCGACACCGCGATCTCGCGCAGCAGGATGATCAGCGCCGCGACGACATCGATGCCCGCAATGTCATGCGTACCGACCAGCACCAGAATGACCGCGGCCACCATGATCTTGTCGGCGATCGGATCGAGAAAGATGCCGAGCTTCGACACCGCACCATGCGCGCGCGCCAGATAGCCGTCGAAATAATCGGTGATCCCCATCAGGCAGTAGAGCGCGAAGGCGATGCCGTAACCGGGCGTCCAGTGCGGCCACCACAACAGGCCGACCAGAAGCGGCACGGCCACGATCCGCGAAAGCGTCAGCAGGTTGGGCAGCGTGAGCATCCCCGTCTTCTAACCACCCTTCCGCCCCGGACAAACCCTTTTCCCGGGAAGCGAACCTTCACCGATGTTCATAAGCGGTTGGCGTCCCGCCCCCGGCTCGGCTATGGGTATCGGCATCCTTCTGCCACGATCGGGCTATCGTTCATTATGCTCAATGCCCTCGGGCTCCTTACGCGGCGGCGCTTCCTGCCGCTGTTCGTCACCCAGTTCCTCGGCGCCTTCAACGACAATCTGTTCAAGACGTCGATGGTGCTGTTCGCCACCTACACGATCTTCAACGACGCGCATCAGGAAGCCAATTTCAACGCGCTGGCAACCGGCCTGTCGATCGTGCCGTTCGTGCTGCTCTCCGCCCTTTCCGGGCAATTGGCGGACAGTCATGACAAGGCGCGCATCATCCGCCTGGTGAAGACCGCGGAGATCGCGATCATGGCCGTGGGTGCCACCGGGCTGTTCATCGCGCAGGCGGGCTATACCGGTGCCGGGCTTGCGCTGATGCTCGGCACCGTGCTGGCACTGGGTGTCCATTCCACCTTTTTCGGGCCGATCAAATACGCCATCCTGCCCCAGCATCTGGGCACCGACGACGTGTTGGGCGGCACCGGTCTGGTGGAGGCGGGAACCTATCTTGCCATCCTACTCGGCACCGTCACCGCCGGCTGGATTTCGGTGGAGGGCGCCGGCATCGCCGTGCTGGCGGTCGCCGCGCTCGGCTGGGTCACCGGGCGCATGGTGCCCCCCGCCCCGCGCGAGGGGCCGCCGCTCAAGGTCAATTACAACCCCTTCACCGCTTCCTGGCGGCTGATCGCGGCGACGCTGCATATCCGCCGCCTGTTCCTCGCGATCATCGCGATCAGCTTCTTCTGGAGCATCGGCTCGATGCTCATCATCATCTTCCCGCCGCTGGTGAAGAACGTGCTGACCGCCGACAAGGAGGTTGCCAGCCTTGCCATCGCCACCTTCTCGGTCGGCGTCGCGATCGGGTCCGTAGTCATCAACACGCTGCTGAAGGGCGAGATTTCGGCCCGCTACGCGCCCGCCTCGGTGATCGCGATGGGGGCCAGCGTGGTGCTGTTCTCGCTGCTCAGCCGCCACTGGACGCCCGCACCGGCCGGCACCCTCTACACCTGGCTCACCTTCCTGCACGAACCGCGCGCGATCGGCATCCTGCTCGCCCTGCTCGCCATCGCGGTCTTCGGCGGCATGTTCGTAGTGCCGCTCTACGCCTTCCTGACCACGACCGTGGAGAAGGATCAGACCGCACGCACCGTGGCGGCCAACAATATCGTCAACTGCGCCGCGATGACGATAGGGTCCGCGGTGGTGCTGGGCATTTCCTCCTTCGGCGTAACGCCGCAGGACATGTTGTTCGTGGTCGCGGCAATGTGCCTCGTCTCCGCCTGGCTCGCCTACAAGCTGCACCGCGCCTGTGACGAGCCGTGCGCGGCCGTCAGAAAATGAAGCTGTAAAAGCAGGTAAAGAACGCCGCGAAGCTCAGCGCGAACAACCGCCAGTCGCTGTCGTCGTTGCGCACACGCCGCGCGCGTGGCGGCGGCGGCAGACTGCGCCGAAACGGGTGGCCGGCGGCTTCATTGGTAAGAACGAGACGTCTGGTCATAGCCAAACGTTAACGTGGCGTTTACCTTTTGCGATCCACCCAAAATGGGCCGGCTTCAGCCACGCTGTCCCGTTCCGAAACACGGCATCAATAAGGCAGGCTGCTGGCCGTGTCGCTCGCTCCGACGCCTGGCATCCACGCACAAAAAAAGCGGCCCTTGCGAGCCGCTTTTCCTGATCGTCCAGAGGGTTGGCGTCGTCACCGTCAGGCGGCGGCACCATCCTTCTGCTTCTTCTCGGCATAGACGCGGATCGGTTCCTTGCGGCCCTCGATCACATCCTTGTCGATCATCACCTCGTCCACGCCGTCCATGCCCGGCAGGTCGAACATGGTGTCGAGCAGGATCGCCTCCAGGATCGAGCGGAGGCCGCGGGCACCGGTCTTGCGCTCGATCGCCTTCTTGGCGACCGTGACCAGCGCGTCGTCGGTGAAGTCCAGCTCCACCTCCTCCATCTCGAACAGCTTCTGATACTGCTTCACCAGCGCGTTCTTCGGCTCGGACAGGATCTTGACCAGCGCGTCGACGTCCAGGTCCTCCAGCGTCGCGATGACGGGCAGACGGCCGACGAATTCCGGGATCAGGCCGAACTTCAGCAGATCCTCCGGCTCGGTCTGGCGAAGCACCTCGCCGGTGCGCTTCTCCTCGGGCGCCGCGACATAGGCCCCGAAGCCGATCGACTTGCCCTGCAAGCGGTCGCCGATGATCTTTTCCAGACCCGAGAACGCACCGCCACAGATGAACAGGATGTTCGTCGTGTCGACCTGCAGGAATTCCTGCTGCGGATGCTTGCGGCCACCCTGCGGCGGAACGCTGGCGGTCGTGCCCTCCATCAGCTTCAGCAGCGCCTGCTGCACGCCCTCGCCGCTCACGTCGCGCGTGATCGACGGGTTCTCGGCCTTGCGGCTGATCTTGTCGATCTCGTCGATATAGACGATGCCGCGCTGCGCGCGCTCGACGTTGTAGTCCGACGCCTGAAGCAGCTTCAGGATGATGTTCTCGACATCCTCACCGACATAGCCGGCCTCGGTCAGCGTGGTCGCGTCCGCCATCGTGAACGGCACGTCCAGGATACGGGCCAGCGTCTGCGCCAGCAGCGTCTTGCCGCAGCCGGTGGGGCCGACGAGCAGGATGTTCGACTTGGCGAGTTCGACGTCCGCACCCTTGGCGCCGTGGTTCAGCCGCTTGTAGTGGTTGTGCACCGCCACCGACAGCACGCGCTTCGCCTGCTTCTGCCCGATGACATAGTCGTCGAGCACGTTGCAGATTTCCTGCGGGGTCGGCACGCCGCCGTCCTTCTTGGATACCAGCGCCGACTTCGTTTCCTCGCGGATGATGTCGTTGCACAGTTCCACGCATTCGTCGCAGATGAAAACCGTCGGTCCGGCGATCAGCTTGCGCACCTCGTGCTGCGACTTGCCGCAGAACGAGCAATAGAGGGTGCTCTTCGAGTCGCCACCGCTCAGTTTCGTCATTCAATCACCTCTCGCATCCGCCCGGCGGATGCGCTCCGTTGGTGGGGTGCCCATCGTATCGCACCCCAGTAAACGCACAATCGAAATAAGCCGTTTACACAGAACGGCTCATCCCGTTTCGCCTCATGCCGCGGCGGCGTCCTCGCTCGGCACCGGCCGCTTGTCGAACACCTCGTCGATCAGGCCGAAATTCTTCGCCTCGTCCGACGACAGGAACGTGTCGCGGTCCATGCGGCGCTCGATTTCGTCGATCGGCTGACCGGTATATTTGGCGTACAGCTCGTTCATCCGCTGGCGGATGCGCAGGATTTCCTTGGCCTGGATCTCGATGTCCGACGCCATGCCCTGTGCGCCGCCCGACGGCTGGTGGATCATGATCCGCGCATTGGTCAGCGCGACGCGCATGCCCGGCTCGCCCGCCGACAGCAGGAAGCTGCCCATCGACGCCGCCTGCCCGATGCACACCGTGCCGACGCGCGGACGGATATACTGCATCGTGTCGTGGATCGCCATGCCCGCCGTGACGACACCGCCCGGCGAGTTGATGTACATGAAGATGTCCTTCTTCGGGTTCTCGGACTCGAGGAAGAGCAGCTGCGCGGTGATGAGCGAGGCCATGCCGTCCTCAACGCCGCCGGTCACGAAAACGATACGCTCGCGCAGCAGGCGCGAGAAGATGTCGAACGAACGCTCGCCACGGTTGGACTGCTCGATGACGATCGGCACCAGACCGGCCTGGGTCTGCCGAAGACCGACGCCGGCCTGCGCCAGCGGGCTTGCGAAATCGCCGGTCTCGAACGGATTGTGCATGAAACTCTCTCTGATGCCCTGAAGGCCCCCTATGTCGCGTGACCGCGAGCGGAGTTCAAGCCCCGGCAGACGGTGCCGGATGGGACAGATAGGCCAGCCGCCGGACCTCCAGCCGCCCGCGCACCACCGTGTCCAGAATCAGCCCCGCGAACAGGTTCAGCGCCGCCAGCAGCATGAGGCCGGTCGACAGGATCGCGGTCGGGAAACGCGGCACCTGATGCGTCTGCAAATAGGTGAGCATCAGCGGCACCGCGAGCAGCACGGCGACCGCCGCCAGCAGCGCCCCGATCGCGCCGAAGAACCACATCGGCCGCTCGATCCGGTACAGCTTCAGGATCGTGCGCAGGATGCGCCAGCCATCGCCATAGGTGCTCAGCTTCGACGCCGACCCCTCGGGCCGCGCGAAATAGGGCGTCGCCACCTCCGCGCACGGCATCTTCAACTCCAGTGCATGGACGCTGATCTCCGTCTCGATCTCGAACCCGACCGACAGCACGGGGAAGCTTTTGACGAACCGGCGCGAAAACACCCGGTATCCCGACAGGATATCCGAAAAGCTGCGCCCGAACAGTCGCGCCAGCATGCCGGTCAGCATCGCATTGCCGAAGCGGTGGCCGCGGCGATAGGCGAGTTCCGCCTCGCTGACCCGCTGGCCGACGATCATGTCCAGTTGCTCGTCCACCAGCCGCGCGACCAGCGCCGGTGCGGAGGCGGCGTCATAGGTCGCGTCGCCGTCCGCCATCACATAGATGTCGGCATCGACATCGGCGAACATGCGCCGGACCACCGCGCCCTTGCCCTGGATCCGCTCGCGCCGGACGATCGCCCCCGCCGCCGCGGCCACCTGCGTGGTGCGATCGGACGAGTTGTTGTCATAAACGTAGATCGCGGCATCCGGCAGCGCGGCGCGGAACCCGGCAACCGTCTGCGCGATGGCGGCTTCCTCGTTGTAGCACGGGAGCAGGACGGCGATACGGGGCAAAGCGGCGGACATGGCGGGCGCCTGTCTGAAAGGAAAGTTCTGCGTCGGCGATCCGCCCTCACCCTTCCCATCGGCTCTGCCGATGGGCCCCTTCCCTCTCCCGCCGGGAGAGGGAGGGAGCGCCGCAGGCGCGGAAGGGTGAGGGTGACCCGGCCGCAGCGCCAGCGGGCGGGGCTCCAGAGGGAACCCCACCCATCAAGGCCTTACGCCTCGGTCTTCGGTGCAGCCTTCTTGGCGCGCGGCTTCTTCGGGGCGGCCTCGGCGCCTTCCTCGGCGTCCGTTGCCTCACCCTCGGCGGCAGCGGCCTTCTTGGCGCGCGGCTTCTTCGCCGCGGGCTCACCCTCGGCGGCCGGCGTCTCGTCCTTGGACGCAGCCTTCTTCTTGGCGGCCTTCGGCTTGGGCGCGTCTTCCGCGTCGCCGGTCACCTCGGTCTCGGCCACCGGCGTGCCGTGATCATGGTCATGGCCATGCGCATGGTCATGATCGTGACCATGGTCATGATGGTCGTGATCGTGATCGTGATCATGGTTGTGGATGTGCGTGCCGGTCGCAAAGCCGTCCTCGCTCTCGATCGCCGCTTCCAGTTCCTCGCGCGTGGTCTCGCGGTCGGTGATCTCGGCCTTGCCGAACAGGAAGTCGACGACCTTGTCCTCGTACAGCGGCGCGCGGAGCTGGGCTGCCGCCATCGGCTCCTGCTGGATGTACTGGATGAAGCGCTGGCGATCTTCCGCACCATACTGCTGCGCGGCCTGCGCGATCAGGCGGTTCATTTCCTGCGACGTCACTTCGACGCCGTTCGCCTGGCCGATTTCGGACAGCAGCAGGCCCAGGCGCACGCGGCGCTCGGCGATCTTGCGGTAATCGTCGCGCTCGCCTTCCATCTCGGCCTTGGCCTTTTCCGGATCGGCTTCGTGCGTCGCTTCATGCTCGAGCTGCGCCCAGATCTGCGAGAACTCGGCCTCGACCATCGACGGCGGCACTTCGAAGTCATGCCCCTCGGCCAGCTGGTCGAGCAGCTTGCGCTTCATGTAGGTGCGCGTCAGGCCGTTATGCTCCTGCTCGATCTGCCCCTTCAGCAGCTCGCGAAGCTGGTCCAGACCCTCCAAGCCCAGATTCTTGGCCATCTCGTCGTCGACGGTCGCCTCGCCGGCGGTCTTCACCGACTTGATGACCAGGTCGAAGGTCGCCGGCTGGCCGGCCAGTTCCTTGGCGGGATAGTCCTCGGGGAAGGTGACGGAGATCTGCTTCTCCTCGCCCGCCTTCACGCCGACGATCTGGTCTTCGAAACCGGGGATCAGGCGCCCAGAGCCGATCTCGACGCCCATGTCGGTGCCGGTGCCGCCCTCGAAGGCGACGCCGTCGGCGGTCTTGCCGACGAAATCGACGGTGACCAGGTCGCCCTGCTCGGCCGCCTTGTCGCCGGCATCGTCCCAGCGCTTCTGCTGCTCGGCGAACTTCTTCAGCTGCTCGTCGATCGACGCGTCGGCGACCGGCACGGTCAGACGCTCCAGCTTCAGGCCGTCGATGGCGGGCGCCGGCACCTGCGGCAGCACTTCCATCGTCACGGTCAGCGTCGCATCCTTGCCCGGCTCATACCCCTCGCCCAGCTCCACCTGCGGCTGCATCGCGGGGCGCAGGCCCTTGTCGGCGATCAGCGACTGGATGCCTTCCTGCACCGCCGCGTTCAGCGCGTCCTGCTGCAGCGCCGGGCCGTGCATCTTGCGCACCAGGTTCGCGGGCACCTTGCCGGGGCGGAAGCCGGGCATGCGGATTTGCGGGGCGAGGCGCTTCAGCTCGGCATCGACCTTGGTGTCGATGTCCTGGGTGGTGATGGTGAGCGTGTAGGCGCGCTTCAGCCCCTCGTTCAGCGTCTCGACAGTCTGCATCCTAAGGCCTTCAATCTGGAGAAATTTCTTGACGGCTTTCCGTCCCGCCGGGCGGCGGGACTGGTGCGGGCGAAGGGACTCGAACCCCCACATCTTACGATACTGGAACCTAAATCCAGCGCGTCTACCAGTTCCGCCACGCCCGCACAGGACACTGCCGATGGGCGCGCGTCTATATCAGCATGGCATGGCGGAGCAAGAGGAACAGGCAACCCGCGCAGCGCCCGCGCGTTTGCCCATCGTACCAAGGAGAGAATTGATGGCCACGCAGCCCCCGACCGAGGTTCCGCCGCAGCCGACCCAGCCGGCACAGCCCGACGCCCCGCCGCCCGAAATCGCGCCCCCCGGCCCGGATTTTGACCAGCCCTCCCCCGGCACCCCGTCGGGCGATCCGGGCACCGGCCAGCCCGCGGAAATCTGATCGCATGGCCCAGGACGAGCAAGGCCAGGACCCGCTACCGCCGCAGCCCCTCACCCCCGAGGAGGGCGCAACGGCCAGCGACGTCGGCGCCCGCAAGCCCGGCGACACCGACGACATTGGCGGTACCGACGCGATGCGCGCCGAAACCGGCGGTCTTGCCGGTACGAGCCGTTGAAACAAGGAACAGTCATGAACGATCCCGAACCCAATCCCGACAGCCTTCCCGAAGATCGCCCGGACGCGCATCCGGACAGCCCACCCGCCGCGCAGGACGATGACGCGCGCAGCGACATCGAACAGGCGGTCGAGGCGCGCTCGGACGCGGTCGAGCGCGGCGAGGGCGGCGACGAACCCGGCACCTTCACCGATGCAGGCGCATTCGACGGCAACAGCGGCACCGGCGGCGTCGTGAAGAACCAGGACCTGACGCAGCAATAAGGCTGTTATTGTCTCCCTTCGTGCCGAGCGAAGTCGAAGCACAGCCTCCAACCTCTGGATTTCGACTTGAAGTTGGATGACATCCTATTGATCCCTCCCCTGTTCGTCTCGAGTAGTCGTCGAGTAGCGGCAAAGCCGTGTATCGAGACGACGTATCGAGAGACACGTCGCCCCGTGTAGCACTGTCTCGATACGAGCTCTCGATACGCTCCTGAGGAGCTACTCGATCTCTACTCGACACGAACGGATTGAGGTGACGTCGCCCTGCTCCATTTCCGCCGAGCGGACTATGGTCGAAGCGGTGCGTACAACGCGTCATCCCGGTCGGCTCGACGATTGGAAACATTTCCAACGGTCATCCAGCGAGCCCCGCGAGTCGCTTTTCGATTGCCCTGTTCGCGCTCACCCTGTCCGCGGTTCGCTACTCCCTCTCCCGCCGGGAGAGGGAAAAGACGCCGAAGGCGGCGAAGGGTGAGGGCGACCGGACGTGCTCGAACCAGTGCCAACCTTATAGGACCCCGCTCAAGACACCTTCACGCTGGCACCCGGCAATTGCGCCGTACCGGCCAGCGCACGATAGTCGGCCAGGTTCCGCTCGTAATAATGGATCGCCGGTGCCTCGAAGCTGATCAGATACAGCCGCCCGTCCACGATCGCCCCCATCGCCTCGCCGCGGCGCTTCACCTCATCATCCTTCAGCGTGAAGCTATAGGCGAAGCGGAAGCCTTTCCGCCCCGCAAAGGTCGCCGGTGCCACATCGTCCACGCTGAACAGCGCGGAGCCGCCCGCCAGCCGGTAGCTGCTCTCGAACAACTGCACGACATCCGATGCCAGCATCGTCGCACCGAACCGCGGCAGCGGCGTGCGCTTCTTGTCCACTTCGCGAAACAGCGTCTGGCCGTCCGCGATGCCGCCATAAAACGTCACCTCGTTCAACGGCATGCCGTCCAGCGTCCAGGCTTCCGCATTGCGACCGGGGCGTGACTGCATCCGGTTCCAGTCGATCGGCGGCTGCACCGTCAGCGCCGACTTCGCCACCGCGACGCGGACGCCGTGCGGCACCAGCTTATAGGCCAGCGCCGGGCTGGCCATCATCAGCGCGGCCGCCACCGCCCATCCCCGTACCCTGCGCATCACAACCCCTCCGCCATCATGCCGATCATCGCCTTGTCCGTCGCATCGGGCTTGCGCCGCAGATATTCCGCCAGCGCCGCGCGCCCCTCGTCCGCCCGCCCGGTGCGCAGCGCCACCAGCCCCGCCCCGCGCCACGCCTCGGCCGGCGCACCCGGCAGGCCGATCGCCTCGCGATAGAACCCCGCCGCCTGGCCCAGATCCGCCGCCTGCCCCCGCGCCCGGTACAATTCGCCCCGCGCATAAAGGAGGTCGGCCGTCCACCCCTCATGGGCCAGCGCGGTCAACAGGAAGTCGGTCGCACCCGTGTCGTTCAGCTTCACCTGATCGTCCACCAGTTGCGGCCACCACGGCGCCAGTGCGGCGCTATACGCCGCGCGTCCGTCCTCGCCGGTCCCGCCGGCCGCCAGCGCGTGCAGGGCCGCGATCCGCTCCGCACTGGGGGGATGCGTGGCGAACAGCCCGCCATTGTCGTTCTTGCGGCTGCGGGTGTGGCGTGCCGCGGCGGTCGCGTCCTGCTCGGCGCGCAACTGCTCCCACACCTTCTCCGCCTCGCGCGGGTCATAGCCAGCCTTGACCATCAACGGCACCGATCCCGCGTCCGCCTCGCTTTCCATCGCGCGCGAGAAATGGAAGATCGCGCCGATCAGCCCGAACTGCATCGCGCCCATCGCCGCCGCGCCCGCCAGCCCCGGCACCGGCAACACCGACAGCCACGCCAGCGCATTGGCCTTGCCCCGCATGTCGCGCAGGTTGCGCAGCGAATGCTGCCGCGTGAAATGCGCATATTCATGGCCCAGCACCGCGGCCAGCTGCGCCTCGTTGCGCACGCGCAGCAACAGGCCGGTATTGACCATCATCATGCCGGTCGGCGCCATCGACGCGTTGAAATCCGCGGTCCGCACCAGATAGATGCGCACCCCCTGGCATGCGGCCGCGTCCACCATCCGGCAGAAGACGCCGCGTACATAGGCGTTGAGCGCCGGATCGCGGATGACGAAGGCGCTGGTCCGGAACTGGCGCTCCAGCTCGTCCACCTCCATCCACAGTCCGCGCTCGTCCTTGTCCGCCGGCTGGTAGCCCATGCCGATCCCCGCACCCGGCCCAGCCTGCCCGGCACCACCCTGCGCCGGCCCCGTGGCAAGCAGCGCCAGCGCCGCCAGCACATGCGCGATCATTTCGCCGCGACCTGCCGCACTTGCGCCGTCGGAAACTCGGCCAGCAACTGCCCGACCCGCTTGGCCGCGCCCTCGTCGGTGCGCACGTCACCACCCGATCCCGGATCGACGTTGAACCATACGATGTTGCCGGTCTTCAGGTCGACCAGCGCGGCATAGCTTTCATGCACGCCCGCCTGCACCACCGCACCGATCGCCAGCGCGGCGAAGATCTGCAACGCCTTGCGCCCTGCCGTGCCATAGGCGTCGTGCGTCGACAGGAACAATGCATAGTCCCCGCCGCCGATCGGCCCCAGCCGCGCTGCGCCTTCGCCCAGCGTCCAGTCGAACCGGTCCTTCTTGGTCGGCAGGCTCGCCGCCGGGTTCATCTTGTGCTGGACGATCGCGCCCGCCACCGTGCGGAACAGCGCCTGATACTCCGCGATCAGCTGCCCCGCCTCGCCGTCCTGCTCGGCCAGGAACACCGCTTCGTTGCCGGCTGCCTGCTGGTTCGCCTTTACCTGTGCGACAAGCTTGTCGCGCGCCGCCGCGGTCCAGTCGGCATTCGCCTCCTCGACCCCGCCCGCGCCCATCGCCCCCACCTTCACGTCCGGCCGAAAGACGATGATCCGCACCGGCTTGCCACCGTCGAAGCGGAAGTTGCGGTCGAAGCGGATCTTGGCGTCCGCCATTGCCGGCACGACCAGAAGCATCGCCGCAAACGCAGCGAACCAGCGCGATGACATGCTAAAACCCCCCGGTTCCGGCCCGCGTCACGAGCCGCACGAAACCTAATCCGGGGTGGGCGAGGCGGGCAAGCGCAGCTTCTTACAAGCTGCCTGCCCGCCTCCGAGCCTCAGCCGAGCGCCTTTTTCAGCAGGTCGTTGACCACGGCCGGGTTCGCCTTGCCGCCCATCGCCTTCATCGTCTGCCCGACGAAGAAGCCGAACAGCGCCTCCTTGCCGCCGCGATATTGCGCCAGCTGGTTGGGGTTCTTCTCCAGCACGCCCGCGATCACCGCCTCGATCGCACCGGTGTCGCTGGTCTGCTTCAGGCCGCGCTCCTCCACGATTCTGGCCGCGCCGTCGCCCGTCTCCAGCATCACCTCGAACACCTGCTTGGCCAGACTGCCCGACAGCGTCCCGTCCGCCACCAGCGCCAGCAGCTCGGCCGCCTGGTCCACGCTCACCGGACTGTTCTCGATCCCCTTCCCCGTCCGGTTCAACGCCCCGAACAGTTCCGACGTAACCCAGTTCGCCGCCGGCACCGGCTTGGCGCCCGTCTCCAGCAGCGCATCGAACCAGCGCGCCGCCTCCACCTCGGCGGTCAGCACATTGGCGGCATAGGCGCTGATCCCCAGGCCCTCATACCGCTTGCGCTTGGCATCGGGCAATTCGGGCAGACTGGCGCGACACTCCTCCAGAAACGCCTCGTCCAGCTCCAGCGGAAGCAGGTCGGGATCGGGGAAGTAGCGGTAATCATGCGCATCTTCCTTCGACCGCATCGACCGCGTCGTGCCGCTCTCGACGTTGAACAGCCGCGTTTCCTGGACGATCCTGCCGCCATCCTCCAGCACGGAGACCTGGCGCTTGGCCTCATATTCGATCGCGGCCATCACGAAGCGCACCGAATTGACGTTCTTCGTCTCGGTCCGCGTGCCGAGTTCATCGCCGACCTTGCGCACGCTGACGTTCACGTCGGCGCGCATCGAGCCTTCTTCCATGTTGCCGTCGCAGGAACCCACATAGCGCAGGATCGCGCGCAGCTTGCGCAAATAAGCCCCCGCTTCCGCCGGCGACCGCATGTCCGGCCGGCTGACGATCTCCATCAGCGCCACGCCCGATCGATTGAGGTCGACATAGGAACGCGTCGGATGCTGGTCATGCATCAGCTTGCCCGCATCCTGCTCGACATGGATGCGCTCGACGCCGATCGACTTGACCGAGCCTTCGGGGTCCTTCTCGTCCAGCGCGATCTCGATGGCGCCCTCGCCGACCAGCGGGTGGTAGAGCTGGCTGATCTGATAACCCTGTGGGAGATCGGCATAGAAATAATTCTTGCGGTCGAACCGCGACCAGCGGTTGATCTGCGCATCGATCGCCATGCCGGTGCGCACCGCCTGGCGGATGCACTCGCGGTTCGGCACCGGCAGCATGCCGGGCATCGCCGCGTCGATCAGCGACACCTGCGTATTGGGTTCGGCCCCGAACGCGGTCGCCGCGCCCGAAAAGAGCTTCGCCTGGCTCGTCACCTGCGCGTGCACCTCCAGGCCGATCACGACCTCCCACTCGCCGGTGGCACCCTGGATGCGGTAGGTTGATTCCGTCATTTCGCTTCCTGCCCAAATCCGTCGGAGCGCTTGGTACCGGTCAGGTCTTCACCGCGGCGACCTTTGCTCCACACATGCAAACGGGGCCCGACCGACGACCCCATATTCTTCAACACAGCCGCACTTCGCCGCCGGGCCGGGGCATCGTCATCCCGTTCAGGACGATCCCCCGCGGCCTCGACAACCCAGCCGACCAACTCGAGACAAGCCTCAAGAAGATCGGCTGCGTCCAAGGCCTACCACCAGGCCTCGGGCCGCGCGGTGAAGCCCGCGCGCTGCTCGATCGCCAGGCTGGCGTTCAGCACGCCCTGCTCGTCCAGCGGCTTGCCGATGATCTGCAGGCCCAGCGGCAGACCGCCCGCATCCAGCCCGCCCGGCACGCTCATCGCCGGCAGGCCGGCAAGGCTGGCGGGCACGGTGAAGACGTCGTTCAGGTACATCGCGATCGGATCGGCCTGCTTCTCGCCCAGCGCGAACGCCGCGGACGGCGCGGTGGGGGTCAACAGCACGTCGCACTGCTCGAACGCTCGCTCGAAATCGCGCGCGATCAGCGCCCGCACCTTTTGCGCCTGCGTGTAGTAGGCGTCGTAGAAGCCGGCGGACAGCACATAGGTGCCGATCATGATGCGGCGCTTCACCTCCGGGCCGAAGCCGTCGGCGCGCGTCGCGGCATACATGTCCTGCAACCCCGCCCCCTCGGGCAGGTCGCGCAGGCCATAGCGCACGCCGTCATAGCGCGCGAGGTTGGACGAGGCCTCGGCCGGGGCGATGATGTAATAGGCCGGCAGCGCGTACTTCGTATGCGGCAGCGACACCTCGACGATTTCGGCGCCTGCATCGCGCAGCCAGTCGATACCTTGGCTCCACAGCGCCTCGATCTCGGCGGGCATGTTGTCGACCCGGTATTCGCGCGGCACGCCGACCCGCTTGCCCTTCAGGTCCGCGTTCAGCCCTGCTTCCCAGTTCGGCACGTCCAGTTGCAGCGACGTCGCGTCCTTGGCGTCGAAACCCGCCATCGCCTCCAGCATGATCGCGCAGTCGCGCACGTCCTGCGCCATCGGCCCCGCCTGGTCGAGCGAGGAAGCAAAGGCGATCGTGCCCCAGCGCGAACAGCGGCCATAGGTCGGCTTGATACCCGAAATGCCGGTGAACGCGGCCGGCTGGCGGATCGACCCGCCGGTGTCCGTCCCCGTCGCACCCGGGCACAGCCGCGCCGCGACCGCCGAGGACGATCCGCCAGACGATCCGCCCGGCGCCAGCGCGGCATTGCCGCCGTCGCTCCGCCGCCACGGCGAGATGACGTTGCCGAACGCGCTCGTCTCGTTGGACGACCCCATGGCGAACTGGTCCATGTTCAGCTTGCCGAGCATGCCCGCGCCCGCATCCCACAACTTCTGCGAGATGGTGGACTCATAGGGCGGCACGAAGCCTTCCAGGATGTGGCTCGCCGCGGTGGTCGCCACGCCCTTGGTGCAGAACAGGTCCTTCATGCCGATCGGCACGCCGGCCAGCGGCTTGGCCGCATCGCCCGCCGCGCGTGCCTTGTCGGCGGCGTCGGCCGCGGCCAGCGCATGGTCGGGCGTTTCCAACAGGAACGCGTTCAGCGCCTTGGCAGCCGCCACCTTCGCGTTGAAGGCCTCGGCCACCTCGCGTGCGGAGAAGTCGCCCGCGCGGAAACCGTCGCGGATGCCGGCAATGCCCAGATTGGTCACGTCGCTCATTATTCGATCACCTTGGGCACCGTGAAGAAGCCATGTTCGGCCTGGGGCGCGCTGGCCATCAGCGCATCGCGCAGGTCGCCGCCGGTCAGCGGATCGGCGTTCACCACGTCGTCGCGCAGGCGCAGCGTATTGGGGATCACCGCGGTCATCGGCTCGACCCCGCTGGTGTCGACCTCGCCCAGTTGCTCGATCCAGCCCAGAATGTTGCCCAGTTCGGGCGCCAGGCGGCTGGCATCCTCGTCGGTGATCGCGATGCGCGCCAGGCTCGCGATCCGTTTCACGGTTGCAGTATCTACGGACATGCCCCTGCGGCTACAATGCCGCCACTCCGCGCGCAACGCTTTTGCCACGTGACGCCGATTGCAACATGCGCAACGCTACGGCACGGAGTTGGCGGTTGCGGCGGCGATGCTATTGCTGCACTGCACAACGGAGATATGATGTGGCCCGCAAATTCCTTTATGTCGTCGCGGGCCTCATCGTGCTCGCGATAGCCGCGACCTTCGCCTACCGGTTGTTCGGCAACCAGTTGCTGCGCTGGTCGACGGTGCCCGGCGAGTCGTTCCGGGCACAGCCGGCGGCCCCGCCGTCGCTCTACGATCGCACCGCCTTGTGGCTCGCGCGTCCCGAACTGCCGAACAATCCGGCACAATGGACGCCCGCCGGCCATGCGCCGGGCAAGACTGGCACGGGGGCCGCGATCTTCTTCATCCACCCGACCTCCTATATCAGCAAGGCGAGCTGGAACGCGCCGCTGGACGATGCGGAGACCAACGAGCGCACCGCGCTGTTCCTGCGCGGCCAGGCCAGCGCGTTCAACGCGGCCGGCGATGTCTGGGCGCCGCGCTATCGCCAGGCGACGTTCGGCGCGTTCCTGACCAGCGTGGCGGATGCCGAACGGGCGCTGGCGCTCGCTTATGGCGACATCGACGCGGCGTTCGGTTCGTTTCTGGACACGATCGGGCCGGATCGCCCGATCATCCTCGCCGGGCACAGCCAGGGCGCGCTCCACCTGACCCGGCTGTTGCGCGACCGGGTGGCGGGCAACCCTGCGCTTACCCGCCGTATCGTCGCCGCCTATGTGGTCGGCTGGCCCGTCTCCGTCACCACCGATCTGCCGCGCATGGGCCTGCCCGCCTGCGGGACGGCGGACCAGACCGGCTGCATCCTCTCGTGGCAGACCTTTGCCGAGCCGGCGGACCCGTCGCTGATCCTCGACCTGTATGATCAGACGCACGGCTTCAACGGCGCCCCGCGCCGCGACACGCCGATGCTGTGCACCAACCCGCTGACCGGCACCCCGAACGTGCAGGCACCCGCCACCGCCAATCTCGGCACGCTCTACCCCTCGCCCGATCTCAAGACCGCCGACCTGCTGCCGAACCGCGTCGCCGCCCGCTGCGGCGATCGCGGTTTCCTGCTGATCGGCGACGGCCCCAATGTCGGCCCCTATGTGCTGCCCGGCAACAACTACCATGTCTACGACTACAGCCTGTTCTGGGCCAATGTCCGCGCGGATGCGAACCGCCGGCTGGCGGCGTTCGCGCGGTGATCACGCTCGACCGCAACGTCTTTCGCGAGGCGCTTCCCACCGGCGGCCGCCTGCTGGGCCTCGACGTCGGCACCAAGACGATCGGCACCGCGCTGTGCGATGCCGGCTGGACCTTTGCCAGCCCCGCTACCCTCGTCCGCCGCACCAAGTTCGCGCAGGACAAGGCGCTGCTCGCCGACCTGATCGCCAAGCAGTCGGTCAAGGGGCTCGTCATCGGCCTTCCCCTCAATCTCGACGGTTCGGAGAGCCCCCGCTCGCAATCCACCCGCGCCTTTGCCCGCAATTGCGAGGATCTGGGGCCCGTCCTGCTCTGGGACGAACGCTGGTCCACCGTCGCGGTCGAACGCTTCATGATCGAACAGGACATGAGCCGCGCCAAACGCGCCGAGAAGATCGACAACTTCGCCGCCGCCCATATCCTGCAAGCCGCCATCGACGCCCTGACCATGGCATGAACTCAACCTCCTCTCCCCTCCGGGGAGAGGAAGGGGCCCGCTGCCTTAGGCAGTGGGAAGGTGAGGGGCCGCCAAGCAGCGCCTCACTAGGTGGCAGCCCCTCACCCTCCCCACGGCTACGCCGCGGATCCCCTCCCTCTCCCCGGCGGGGAGAGGGACAAACCCCAAATCCCTTGCCCCCACCCCGCCCGCTCGCTACCCGGCGGCTTTGATGCAGACCTCCGACCACCGCCCCGCCGCCGTCCTACCGGGCGGCGCCGTGTTCCCGCACCGGCACCTGACCGGGATCGAGGGGCTTCAGCCCCACGAGATCAGCTTCCTGCTCGACGAAGCCGAGCAGTGGATCGGCCGGGGAACGCGCGACGTGCCCGATACGCGCCTCGCCGGGCTCACCCAGATCAACGCCTTTTTCGAGAATTCGACCCGCACGCTGCTGTCGTTCGAAATCGCTGGCAAGCGGCTGGGTGCCGATGTCGTCAACATGCACGCCGCGCAATCGAGCGTGAAGAAGGGCGAAACCCTGATCGACACCGCGCAGACGCTCAACGCCATGCGCGCCGACGTGATCGTCATCCGCCACATGGCGAGCGGCGCGGTCCGCCTGATCGCCGACAAGGTCGACTGCCCGGTGCTGAACGCCGGCGATGGCCGCCACGAACACCCGACCCAGGCACTGCTCGACATGCTGACCATCCGCCGCGCCCGGGGCGATGTCGCCGGCCAGCGGGTCGTCATCTGTGGCGATATCCTGCACAGCCGCGTCGCCCGCTCCGACATCCTCGCCCTCACCGCACTTGCCGCAGAGGTCCGCGTCTGCGCGCCCTCCACCCTCATGCCCGCCGCGATCGACCGGATGTTCGTGACCCCCTTCACCGATTTCGACCGTGCGATCGAGGATGCCGACGTGGTCATGATGCTGCGCGTCCAGAATGAGCGCATGGGCGGCGGCTATATCCCCTCCACCCGCGAATATCGCCTCCGCTACGGTCTCACGCCGGAACGGCTGAAGCGCGCCAAGCCCGATGCGCTGGTCATGCATCCCGGCCCGATGAACCGCGGGGTGGAGATCGATTCGGAGGTGGCGGACGGCCCGCAATCGGCGATCACCGAACAGGTGGCGATGGGCGTCGCCGTCCGCATGGCCTGCCTGGATGTCCTGACGCGAAGGGCGCGCGGCGTGGAGGGCTGGGCATGACCGTCACCGCCTTCACCAACGCCGCCCTGGTCTGCCCCGTGGGCGGCGAGCAGCGCGCCACGCTTCTGGTGCAGGACGGCACCATCCTCGGCACCGGCGACGCGCCCGCCGACGCGACCGTCATCGACTGCGCGGGCAAGACGCTCGCCCCCGGCCTGATCGACCTTGGCATCTTCAAGGTCGACCGCGCCGCTGCCCGCGCCGGCGGCATCGTCCGCGTCGGCCTGATGCCCGACCAGTCGCCCGTGCTCGACGATCCCGGCATCGTCCAGCGCGCCGCGCTGATCGGCAAGCCCGATCTGTGGATCCACCCCATTGCCGCCGCCACGCGCGGGCTTGCCGGCACCGACATGGCCGAAATGGCGATCTGCGCCTCGGCCGGCGCGCGCGCGGTCGGCACCGGGCGCGGCTGGATCGCGGACGCCGGGGTGATGCACCGGGTCCTCGCCTATGCGCACGACCTCGATCTCGCGGTCATCACCCATGCCGAGGATGGCGGCCTCGCGGCAGGCGCGGTCGCAACGGAGGGCGAAACAGCCACCCGCCTCGGCCTGCCCGCCGCCCCCGCCATCGCCGAGGCGCTCGCCATCGCCCGCGACCTGATGCTCGCCGAGGACACCGGCGCCCGCCTGCACATTCGCCAGGTGACGACCGCCGCCGGCTTCGACCTCGTTCGCGCCGCCAAGCGCCGCGGCGTGCGCGTCACCTGCGGCATCACGCCCGCCCACCTGCACCTGTCCAACATCGCGACGACGGATTTCCGCACCTTCGCGCGCCTGTCACCGCCTTTGCGCAGCGAAAGCGATCGTCAGGCCGCACTTGCCGCGGTGGCGGACGGCACGATCGACGTCATCGCATCGGGTCATGATCCCCATGGGCCGGAGGAAAAGCGCCTGCCCTTCGTCGACGCCGCGCCCGGCATGGCGGGTGCGGAAACGCTGCTGCCGCTGGCACTGATGCTGGTCCGCGACGAGCGGCTGAGCTTGGCTAAACTGTTCGAGAAGTTGGCGACGAATCCGGCCCGCATCCTGGGGCTCGATACCGGCACGCTGGAGCCGGGCAAGCCCGCCGACCTGCTGCTGTTCGACGCCGGCGCGCCGTGGCAGATCCTCGGCGACCGCTTCGCGTCTGCGGGCAACACCCCGTTTGACGGCCTCCCCGTACAGGGCAAGGCGCTGCGCTTGTGGAAGGCAGGCCGGGAGGTCTGATGTAGCAAAAGCCCTCTCCCCGGCGGGGAGAGGGAAATCAGAAAATCACCGCCGCGGGCCCTTCGGTCCACGCGCGTGACGACGCGGGCCGCCGGGGCCACCCGCACCCGCCGGCGCACGGCTCTGCGGGCGACCGCTCGACATCGCACCGCCCTCGGCTGGCTCGATCTCGATCCCGTCATCGGCATGCTCGGCCGCGGTACGCTTCAGCGCCGCCGCGAAACGCGCCGCGATCGCGCTCGGCACTTCGAACAGCGTCTCGTTCGGCTGGATGCGGATCGCGCCGATCTCGTTGCGGGTGATATGCCCGCGACGGCACAGCAGCGGCATCAGCCAGCGCGGATCGGCATTCTGCCGCCGGCCGACATTCATCCGGAACCAGGCGGTGTCCTCGAACCCGGCACGTCGCTCGCGCTGGTCGCTGCGACCGTCGCGCTCGCCGCTGTCCACCATCTCCTCGGGCTGCGGCATGGCCGCACGGTGCGCACGCACCAGGGCCGCGGCGATCTCGTCCGCCGGCTTTTCGGCCATCAGCTTTTCGGCGAGCGCCTTGTCCTCGTCGTCCACCTCGACCGGCTGGAGCAGCGCGGCCAGCAGCCGCTCGCGGTCGCCAGCGCGGATTTCTTCCGGGGTCGGCGGGCGGCGCCATTCCGCCTGGATGCGCGCCCCGCGCAACATGCCCTCGACGCGCCGACGGCGCGGATACGGCACCAGCAGGATCGCGGTGCCCTTGCGCCCGGCGCGGCCGGTCCGGCCCGAACGGTGCTGCAACGTCTCGGCATCACGCGGGATCTCGACATGCACCACCAGCGTCAGGCCCGGCAGGTCGATGCCGCGCGCCGCGACGTCGGTCGCCACGCACACCCGCGCACGGCCATCGCGCAGGGCTTGCAGCGCGTGGTTGCGCTCGTTCTGCGAATGCTCACCCGACAGCGCCACCGCCGCGAAGCCGCGCTCGACCAGGCTGGCGTGCAGGTGCCGGACATTGTCGCGCGTCGCGCAGAACAGGATCGCCGTCTCCGCTTCGTGCAGGCGCAGCAGGTTGACCACCGCCGCCTCGATATCGGCCGGCGCCACCGTCACCGCCTGATAGGCGATGTCGGCATGGCCACGTTCCTCGCCGATCGTCTCGATGCGCAGGGCATCGCGCTGATACCGCTTGGCAAGCTGTGCGATCGGGCGCGGCATGGTGGCCGAGAACAGCAAGGTGCGCCGCTCGTTCGGCGTTGCGTCGAGTATCTCTTCCAGATCCTCGCGAAAGCCCATGTCGAGCATCTCGTCCGCCTCGTCCAGCACCGCGACGCGCAAGGACGACAGGTCGAGCGCACCGCGCTCCAGATGGTCGCGGAGACGACCGGGCGTGCCGACCACGATATGTGCGCCGTTGCTCAGCGAGCGACGCTCGCGGCTGGCATCCATGCCGCCGACGCAGGTGGAGATGCGCGCGCGCGCCCCTTCGTACAGCCAGGCGAGTTCGCGGCTGACCTGCAATGCCAGTTCGCGCGTCGGCGCGATGACCAGCGCCAGCGGCGTGCGCGGCGGCGGCAGCGTGCCGTCCTCCAGCAGCTCGCCGGCCATGGCGATGCCGAAGGCGACGGTCTTGCCGGAACCGGTCTGTGCGGACACGATCAGGTCGCGGCCGATGGCCTCCGGCTCGATGACGGCGGCCTGGACGGGGGTGGGTGCCGCGTAACCGCGGGCACCAAGCGCTTCGGAGAGAAGCGTCGGGAGAGACGAAAAGGGCATGAGGCTCCAGAAATGGGGATCGCATCTCGAAAACCAAGGATCGTTCCCGGCTTCCGAGTGTTATCCAGACCAGCCTGGATTAGGTGCGTCCCGTGAAATGCGTCGGCCACATGGCACAGACGCGGCGCTGGGTCCACTCTTTACAGGGGGGTGGGCAAAAGGGGTGCCGGCGATCAGCGGCTTTCGTATCAAGGTGATAGGCACCCGGGATCGTGGGGGTGCACTTCGTTGGCTGTGCCCCGTTTCGGGACTGGCCTGGCTTTCCGGCTGCAACACGCACCAGTCCGCGCTCGCGCCGTTCGGGGCGGAGGCGGATGCGCTGCGCTCGCTCCTGATCCTACTGTTGATCGGTGCCGTCCTGCTCGCCGCCGGCCTGTTCTGGCTGATGCGCCGTGCCGTCACCTCGGCCGAGGGTGCGATCACCCATCAACAGGGCATGCGCATGGTGCTGTGGCTGGGCGGCGTCTTTCCGACGATCCTGCTCGGCGGGCTGCTCGTCTATTCGCTGCCGATGATGAAGCCCGCCCCCGTCGGCCCCGCCGACCTGCGCATCCGCGTCGATGCGCAGCAATTCTGGTGGCGCACCCAGTATCGCACCCCCAGCGGCCCGGTCGAGGGCGCCAACGAGCTGCGCCTGCCCGTCGGCCGCACCGTGTCGCTCGAACTCACCGCCGGAGACGTGATCCACAGCTTCTGGGTGCCGGGCCTTGCCGGCAAGATGGACATGATCCCCGGCCGCGTCACCAATCTCGTCGTCCGCGCCGAAAAGCCGGGGCGTTATCGCGGCGTCTGCACCGAATTTTGCGGGCTCAGTCATGCGCTGATGGCGTTCGACGTCGTCGCCATGCCGCCCGCCGCGTTCGACGCGTGGCTCGCCGCGCAGGCGCAGCCGCCTCGCCCGGTGCCACTTCAGATGGTGCCGAACAATCCCGTGCTGGTCGGCATGGTGGCGTTCGAAAGCTATGGCTGCGGCGCCTGCCACAGCATCCGCGGCACGACGCAGGCGGGCACGATCGGCCCCGACCTCACCCATTTCGGCAGCCGCCGGACGCTTGCCGCCGGCATCCTGGAGCCGACGACGCAGAACATCGCCCGCTTCATCCGCCATCCGGAGGCGACCAAGCCCGGCGTGCGCATGCCCGCCTTCCCCCAGATGCGTGAAGCCGAAGCCACGGCCATCGCCCGCTACCTTCAGGGCCTCAAATGAGCCTCCACGCACAAGACGATCCGGACCTCCGCCGCGCGCAGGAGGAACGCCTGCGGGCCGTGTGGAAGCCGCCCGAGGGGCTGTTCCTGCGCTGGACGGATACCAACAACAACCGCGTCGGCGTGTGGTACACGCTGACCGCCTTCGGCTTCATGCTGTTCGCCGGCGTCCTGGCGCTCATCATGCGCACCCAGCTTGCCGTGCCCGACAACGACCTCGTCTCGGCCAACACCTTCAACCAGCTGTTCACGCTGCACGGCTCGATGATGATGTTCCTGTTCGCCGTGCCGATGTTCGAGGCGGTGTCGATCATCCTCCTGCCGCAGCTACTAGCCGCGCGCGACCTGCCCTTCCCGCGCCTGTCGGCCTTTGGCTACTGGTCGTTCCTGATCGGCGGCGTCTTCGTGTCGGGCTCGATCTTCTTCAACGCCGCGCCCGACGGCGGCTGGTTCATGTATCCGCCGCTCACCACCCGCACCGACCTGTCCGGGCTGGGCGCCGACATCTGGATGCTGGGCCTGTCCTTCATCGAGGTGTCCTCGGTCGCCGCCGCAGTCGAACTGATCGTCGGCGTCCTCAAATGCCGCCCGCCGGGCATGCGCCTCAACCTCATGCCGCTCTATGCCTGGTACATCCTGGTCGTGGCGGTGATGATCCTGTTCGCCTTCCCGCCGCTGATCGCCGGCGACGTCCTGTTCGAAATGGAGCGGCTGCTCGGCTGGCCCTTCTTCGATGCCGCGCGCGGTGGCGATCCGCTTCTCTGGCAGCACCTGTTCTGGATCTTCGGCCACCCGGAGGTCTATATCGTCTTCCTGCCGTCGATCGCGCTGTTCGCCATGCTGATCCCCACTTTTGCGCAAAGGCATCTGCTCGGCTATCCGTGGATCGTGCTGGCCGCGGTCGGCACCGCCTTTCTATCGTTCGGCCTGTGGGTGCACCACATGTTCGCGACCGGCCTGCCCAAGATCAGCCTGGCCTTCTTCTCGGCCGCGTCCGAGGCGGTGGCGATCCCGACGGGGATCCAGATCTTCGCCTTCATCGCCACCCTTTGGGCGGGCAAGGTGAAATGGTCGACGCCGCTCCTTTATGCGTCCGGCAGCCTCGCCATCTTCGTCGTCGGCGGCCTGACCGGGGTGATGGTCGCGGTCGCGCCGTTCGACTGGCAGGCGCACGACACCTATTTCGTCGTCGCCCATCTCCATTACGTGCTGATCGGCGGCACGTTGCTGCCGCTCTTCGGCGGCCTCTATTATTACTGGCCCCTCATCACCGGCAAGAAACTTTCCGATCGCATGGGCCGCGTCGCCTTCTGGATCATGTTCGTCGGCGCCAATCTCGCCTTCTTTCCCATGCACCTGTCCGGGCTGGAGGGGATGCCCCGCCGCGTCTTCACCTATCCGGCCGAACTGGGCATCGGCGGGTTGAACCTCGCCTCGACGATCGGCGCCTATCTGTTCGCCGCCGGCGTCGCGATCGTCTGCCTCGACCTCGCACTCTCCCCGACCCGGCCCAAGGGCAAGCGCAACCCGTGGAACGCCGGCACGCTCGAATGGCTGGCCCTGCCCGATGACGAGGACTGGGGCATCCGCTCGGTCCCCCTGATCGAGAGCCGCTATCCGATCTGGGACCAGAAGGATTTCGTGAAGAAGGTCGATGAAGGCCGCTTCTTCCTGCCCGATGCGGAGGAGGGCCGGCGCGAGACGATCATCACCACCGTGCTCGATGCGCGCCCCATTGCCGTCATCCGCCTCGGCACGCCGAGCTGGAAGCCGATGCTGACCGCCATCGTGCTCGGCGCGGTGTTCATCCTGACCACCTATCATCTCTACATGGCCGCGCTGTTCGCCGCCTTCGCCACGCTTGCCATGGTGCTCTGGTGGCTGTGGACCGGCACCGCCGAGATCCCCGAAAAGCCGTGCAAGCCGATCGGCCACGGGCTGGAGGTGCCGCTCTATCTTTCCGGCCCGTCGTCCTCGGGCTGGTGGGCGATGTTCATCACCATGATGGCCGACGCCACCGCCTTTTCCGGCCTCGTCTTCGGCTATTATTTCTTCTGGACGATCCATGCCGAATTCCCGCCGCCTGCTTTCCCCGGCCCCGGCATGGTCTGGCCGATGGTCGCTCTGGCCCTGACGCTGGTCGGCTGGGCCGGCACGATCGCGACCCGCGAGGTGCATGCCCGCGGCAAGGTGACGCTGGCCCGCACCCTGCTCGTCGTCAGCCTGCTTGCCACCTTTGCCAGCCTGTTCGCGGGGCTGGCGGGGCCGTGGCAATATGCGATGAACCCGGAGGCGCATGTCTACCCCGCCATCGTCTGGACGCTCGCGATCTGGACCGCGGTGCACGCCGGCATCGGTGCGATCATGCAGAGCTATACGCTCGCCCGCAGCCTCGCGGGGCGCATGACCCCCACCTACGACGCCGACATTCGCAACATCACCGTGTATCAGCACTTCCTCGCCCTCACCGCCCTTGTCGCCTATGCGACGATCGGCCTGTTCCCGGCGGTGGCGTGATGGGGCGGGCGCAGGAGCGATCCGCATGAAACCGGGCTTCCGCAACCGCGTGAAGCGGCTGAAGGTCACGCTTTGGACGCTCATCGTGCCGCCCGGCGTCTGGGCGGTGCATTTCCTGTTTTCCTATATCTGGGCGGCGGTGTCCTGCGCGAAGCTCGGCGAATGGTCGCTCTTTCCCACCGCCTTCACCATCGGCACGGTGGTGGCGCTCGGGATCATCCTCGTCTCGGGCTGGATCGCCTTTGTCCAGTCGCGCACGCCGGGCGATCCGCCCCCGCACGAACAGGGCACCGATATCGACCGGCTGCGCTTTCTCGCCACCGCCACGCTGCTTCTCGCCGCGCTCAGCTTTGTCGGCGTGATCTTCACCGCGCTGCCCGTCATCCTGCTGAACGATTGCCGATGACGCGCCTGTGCCTTGCCGCCGGCGCGGCGTTTCTCCTGCTGGGCTGGGCCTTTGCCGGCAGCGGCTTTGGCATGATCGGCCACATGGCCGGGCACATGATCGCGGTCGCGGTGGCGGCGCCCCTGCTCGCCTTCGCCATCGCCGGCACGCCGGCCGATCCCGCGACGCGCTTTCCCCGCATCGTCACGCCGCTCGCCATGTCGGTGGTCGAACTGGTCGTGGTCTGGAGCTGGCACGTACCCGCACTCCGCCTCGCCGCCGAGGCTTACCCGCTCGTCCTGATCGCCGAACAGGCCAGCTTCCTCGTCGCCGGCCTGCTGCTCTGGTCCGCCGCGCTGGGGGCGGCGGGTGACGCCCGCTGGGCGCGCCGCGCCGGCGGGGTGGCGGCGATGCTGCTCACCTCCATGCACATGACCCTGCTCGGTGCGCTGATCGGCCTGGCGCCCCGACCGCTTTATGCCGGCCTCCACGCCGCGCACGGCATGGAGCCGCTCGCCGATCAACAGGTCGGCGGCGTCGTCATGCTGATGATCGGCGCGGCCGCCTATTTCTTCGGCGGGCTTGCCATGCTCGCCAGCCTGCTCCGCCTGCGGGAAGCCCGGTCATGACGATACGCCTCACCTGGAAACGCGTCGCCGCCACGCTGTTCGGCCTGTTCGCCGCCGGCATGCTCTTTGCCTGGTCCGGCCTCTTCAACGTCGCCGCCTCCAGCGGACACTGGCCGGTCACCGACTGGTTCCTTCACTGGGTCATGCGCAACTCGGTGAAGACGCACGCCGCCTTTTCCGCGCCCGACGACCCCAAGGCCCCTCGCGTCCTCGTCAGCGCCGCCGGCCATTTCGCCGGCGCCTGCGCCTCCTGCCACGGCGCCCCCGGCCAGCGCCCCTCCCCCGTCATGCAGGCCGCCACGCCCCCCGCCCCCGACCTGTCCGTCAACGCCCGGCAATGGACCGACAAGCAGCTCTACTGGATCCTGAAACACGGCGTGAAATATAGCGGCATGCCCGCCTGGCCCGCACCGGAACGCGGCGACGAGATCCGGGCCATGGTCGCCTTCGTCCGCGCGTTGCCGGGCATGACGCCCGCGCAGTACCGCGCGCTGACCCAGGATGCCGCCGCTGCCGGCACCGTCGGCGTCCGCGGCATTCGCACCGCCACGCTCACCGGCTGCATCGCCTGTCACGGCGCGGACGGCCGCGGCCGCAACCAGCCGGACATCCCCGTCCTCGGCGGTCAGAGCCCCGCCTATCTGCTCACCGCCCTGCGCGCCTACGCCACCGGCGCCCGTCACAGCGCAGTGATGCAGAACGCCGCCGCCGCGCTGACCGAGCAGGAGATGCGCGCCCTCGCCACCCACTTCGCCACCATGCCCGGCCTCGCCCCCGTCGCCCCCGCGCCGGACCCCATGGCACGACGCATCGTCCAGCAGGGCATCCCCCGCCTGCAACTTCCCGCCTGCGCCAGCTGCCACGCCCCCGGCAAACCCTACCCCGTCCTGTCGGGCCAAAAGCCCCTCTACCTCGCCCAGCGGCTACGGCACTGGAAGGGCGACAAGAATGTCGTCGACGCGCGCAAGACCCACGCCACCATGCCGGTCATCGCCCGCCGTATTCCCGACGAGATGATCGACCGGCTGGCCCGCTATCTGGCGGGGCAGCGCTAGGCCGCTATTGCGGGCGGCGCCCGCCCCGGCCATGGACCCGCGCCATGCCCCAAAGCGTTGTTCATCCATGAGCGTAGCCTTTCGCCGAGAATCCGACGAGGAACATCTCGAACCCAAGTTCGAGCTGCCGATCCCGCCCGGCCCCAACCTCGTCACGCCGCGCGGTCTGGCGATGATCCGCGACCGCGTCGCCGAACTGGAACGCCGGATCGCCGCGGCCCCCGCCGACGCCAGGGACGCGCTCAAGCGCGACCTCCGCTACTGGAACACGCGCGCCGCCACCGCCGAACTCGCACCCCCGCCCGGGTCGGAAGAGGCCGGCATCGGCACCCGTGTCCGCTTCCGCCTGAACGGGCAGAGCCGCACGCTGGAAATCGTCGGCCATGACGAGGCGGACCCCGCCGCCGACCGCATCGCCTTCTCCGCCCCTCTCGCCCGCGCCCTGATCGGCGCCACCCCCGGCGAGCAACTCGACTTCGCCGGCCGCACCGATGCGATCACCCTCGACAGCGTGGAGCCGATCTGATGGCCGAAAAGTTCGAACGCCACCGCCAGCCCTGGCGCCCCGACGAGATCCAGAAGCTGCACACCCTCGCCAAGAAGGGCATGGCGCTCAAAGCGATATCCAAGGCGATGACCCGCAGCGAGGAGTCGATCAAACAGCGCGCCAAGGAAGACGGTCTTTCTATCGCCAAGCTGCGTTAAAGAGCTGGTTCACGCGAAGCCGCGAAGCCGCGAAGAAGTTCGTTTTACGCGGAGACGCGGAGACGCGGAGAGTTTCCCGAGCCGAAGGCTCTCGAACCCCACTGGCCTCAACATCGTCTTCCGAACGAGAGGAGGCGCGACTTCACCACGAACGCAACACCTCCGCGTCTCCGCGTCTCCGCGCGAACCAACCTTCTTTCTTCTCTTCGCGTCTTCGCGTCTTCGCGTGAACCGACCTTCTTCCTTCTCTCCGCGCCTCCGCAAGAACCAAATCCGCTGTCCTACACACCCCCCATCCCCTATGTCCCGCCCATGACCCCGGCCGCGCAAAGCCCGCCCCCCTCGCCGAAACCGACGATTGCAAAAACGGTAAGTGGACACGGCCCAGGGGGTGTAGTGTCCACTTACGAGTCGCCGCAGCCGCCCCACCCCCGTCAAGCCGGCGAATCCAACAATGCACTATGACGCGATCATTCTCGGCGCCGGCGCCGCCGGCCTCATGGCCGCCGCCGTCGCCGGCCAGCGCGGGCGGCGCATCCTGGTGCTCGACCATGCCGATGCGCCGGGCAAGAAGATCCTGATCTCGGGCGGCGGCCGCTGCAACTTCACCAATATCGGCACCGCCCCCGACCGCTTCCTGTCGGCGAACCCGCATTTCGCCAAATCGGCGCTGCGCCGCTACACCGCCGCCGACTTCCTCGCGCTGGTCGAGGCGCACGGCATCGCCTGGCACGAAAAAACGCTCGGGCAGCTCTTTTGCGACGGCTCCGCGCGCCAGATCGTCACCATGCTGCTCGACGAATGCGACCGGGGCGGCGTCCGCATCGAACTGGGCCAGCCGATCACCGATGTCGCCCATGCCGATGGCCGCTTCCGCGTCCGCCATGGCGGCCTCACCCATGAGGCGGACCGCCTCGTCATCGCCACCGGCGGGCCGAGTATCCCCAAGATGGGCGCGACCGGCTTCGCCTATGAGCTCGCCCGTCGCTTCGGCCTGAAGGTGGTCGAGCCGCGGCCCGCGCTCGTCCCACTTACGCTGGGCGGCGAGGAAACCCTGTTCCGCAGCCTGTCGGGTGTCGCGACCGAGGTCGTCGCCCGCTGTCACAAGGCGCAGTTTCGCGAAGCGGCGCTGTTCACGCATCGCGGCCTGTCCGGCCCTGCCATCCTGCAGGTCTCGTCCTATTGGCGCCACGGCGATGCGGTGACGATCGACTTCCTGCCCGACATGGACGCCGACTGGCTGATCGCCGCCAAGCGCGCGACGCCGCGCCTCTCGCCGCGCCGGGCATTGGCCACCCACCTGCCCGACCGTCTCGCCGAAACGCTGGCCGATCGCCTCGCCCTCGCCCCCGATCTTGCCGGCTGCACGGACAAGGCTTTGCGTGCCGCCACCGATCGGCTGTCGCGCTGGTCCTTCACCCCCAACGGGTCCGAGGGGCTTGCCAAGGCGGAGGTTACCGTTGGCGGCATCGCCACCGCCGAGCTGTCGTCACAGGATATGCAGGCCACCCGCGTCCCCGGCCTGTATGCGATCGGCGAGGCGGTGGACGTCACCGGCTGGCTCGGCGGCTACAATTTCCAATGGGCATGGGCCAGCGGCTGGGCCTGCGCACAGACGCTGTGACGCCCGGTCAGCGCGCGGCCAGCATGATCCCGCCGCGCGCCCATGCCGCCACCCGGTCGCCCGCCTGCCGCCGCACGAAACAGTCGCCGCCCGCCGTCTTCAATCGCCGGCACAGCCCCTCGGCATCGCCCCGTGCGAACCCGCCGACCGACAGCCGGTACACCGTGCCGTCCGCCGACCGGAAGGTCGTGCTGCGCGGCGCATGTTCCCCGATCCGGGCAAGCCGCTGCGCGCTCCGGCTCCACGCCTCGCGCGCGCCCTCCGCACTGCCATAGGCGCCCAGCTGGACGTACCATTCCCCCGTTGCCGGATCGGCGCGCCGCGGCACCACCGGGTTCCCGCCGATGCGGGTCCTGCCGTGCAGGGACTGCACCACTTCACGCGGCGCCGCGAACACGATCGCCGGCGGCCTCGTCACCGGCTGCACCGGCTGCACCGGCTGCATCGGCGCGTCCTCGATCTGCTCGGCGCCCACCTTCTCGGCAAGCTGGGGCGGCGCCACCGGCGTCGGCGCGTGCAGTGCCAGCGTCAGGGGCTGTCCTGCGTCCGCAACCGGCGTCACCCCCAACAGCGTCGCCACCTGGTCGGCGGCGCCATGCGGCTGCGCGAAGTCCGCCCATTGCTGCATCCGCGCATCGACATCCGCCGGCGACATGTCGGTTGCCGCCACTACCCGCGCCATCTGCCAATTGCCGGCCAGCGCCAGCGCCAGCGCCAGGTTCTGGCGCACCTGTGCGCCCGCACCGGGTTCGCGCGCCGCCGCGGTCAGCATCGCCACCGCGCCGGCCGGATCACCCGCCAGCGCCAGCGCCAGTCCATGGTCCGCCGCCGGAATCCGCGTGGCATGTTCGGCCAGTACGCCCCGCGCCGCCAGCCAGTCGCCACCCGCGATCGTCATCAGCGCCAGGTTCAGTGCGGCGCGCCCATTGTCCGGCTCCAGCGCCAGCACATCGCCAAAGGCCGCTCGCGCCGCGACGAACCGCCCCGTCTTCAGATAGCTTTGCGCCAGCACCAGCCGGTGTCCGGCTTCGCGTGGCCGCAGGCGCACCGCCTCCTCGGCAAAGCCGACCGCCGCCACGGCATCCTGCTTCGCCAAAGCACGCTGCGCACGCTTCGCCGCCTTGGCCGCCGCCTTCACCGCCTGCGCATCGCCGCCATTCGCCACCGCGGGCGTCACGCTGCGCGATTGCACCGCACAGCCGCTCACGGCACTGCCCAGCACCAGGGCGGACACGCCCAGCACAATGATCGATCGCGTCATATCAGCCGTCCTTTGCCGACACCTGGACGGCCAGCGCATCCACCTGGGGCATCGTTGCCAGAAACTGGTCCAGCGCCTGCGTCACCAGGCTTTGCGCGGATTGATGCGCCAGTGCACTCGCCAACCGCAGCCGCAGGTGCCGCTCGCCGTCCAGGCGCAACGTGAATGCGGCCCGGCCCGTCTTGCGCACCTGTGCAGCACTGTCGCGCCCGATTTGCGCGGCGGCCGCCGCCGACAGCGTCGGTCCACCAGCCACTTCGCGCGCCAGCGCGGCGCGTTCGACCAGCACGGGCGGCAACACGTCCGGTGCCGGCGCGCCCGCGCCCATGTCGTTCCAGCCCAGATCGTCCGGTCCGGCCGCGTCCTGCCGCCGCATCGCCGGGCGCGCGTGGCCCTTGCGGGCGAGCAACCCGGACGACAGCGACGCCGCGGGCTTGGGCTGCGCGGCCATCAGCTCACCACCCGCCGGCCAAAGCCGTTCGCCTGCGGCCGCACGCCCGCGCCGATCACCGCGGATGGCACGCTGAACACGGTCCGCCGGAAGTTCTTCTCCAGCCGATCCGAAACATAGGTCCACAAGGCGGCGATCTCCGCGGCGGAGCGCCCCTTGGCATCCACCTCCATCACCGTGCGCCCGTCGATCATCGATGCGGCGAAATCGGTGCGCTGGTGGATAGTGACCGGCGCCACCGTGCCATGCTGCGCCAGCGCCAGCGTCGCCTCGGTGGTGATCCGCGCCTTGGGCGTGGCGGCGTTGACCACGAACAGCAGCGGCTTGCCCGCCCGGTCGCACAGATCCACCGTCGCCCCCACCGCGCGCAGGTCGTGCGGGCTCGGCCGCGTCGGGATGACGATCAGCTCGGCCACCGTGATCACGCTCTGGATCGCCATGGTGATCGCGGGCGGCGTGTCGATCACCGCCAGCCGGAAACCCTCCTGCCGCAGCGTCTCCAAGTCGGCCGCCAGCCTTGTCACGTTGGTCTGCGCAAAGGCGGGCGTCGGCGCCTCCCGCTCGTTCCACCAGTCCGCCAGCGAACCTTGCGGATCGATGTCGATCAGCACGACCGGGCCCTGCCCCGCCAGTTCGGCCTGCACGGCCAGATGTCCGGACAGGGTCGTCTTCCCCGACCCGCCCTTTTGCGATGCCATCGCCAGAACGCGCATATTCCCCCGTTCTCCGCTATGGAGCCCTTTGTTAAGCGCTCTGATGGCACCAGGCCCGATAAGGATGGGTTAACACCGTTCCGTGTCCGATCCGGTCCACTATGGTTGGAACGTGTCGCAGGGCCGATGAACAGGAATAAGGGTCGATGGTGATGAAGCGGATGCTTGGCTTGCTGTTGGTGGCGGCATCGATGGGCGCGGCATGGCCCGCGGGCGCCGATGTGAAAGCCGGCGTGGATGCCTGGGGCCGCGGCGACTACAAGGCTGCGGTCGAACAATGGCGCGGCCCCGCGGTCGCCGGCGACCCGGACGCGCAGTTCAATCTGGCGCAGGCCTACAAGCTCGGCCGCGGCGTGCCGCTGGACCCCGCGCTCGCCGAAAGCTGGTTCCGCAAAGCCGCGCAGCAGGGCCATGAACAGGCGCAGGACAATTACGGCCTCGCCCTCTTCCAGTCCGGCAAGAAGGGCGACGCCGTGCCCTGGCTGGAAAAGTCGGTCGGCCGCGGCGAACCGCGCGCCCAGCTCGTGCTCGGCACCATGCTCTTCAACGGCGATGGCGTGGCGCGCGACTATCCGCGCGCCTATGCGCTGATGACCCGCGCGTCGCAGGCCGGACTCAACGCCGCGTCCGAGACGCTGTTGCAGATGGACCAGTATATCACGCCCGCCGATCGCGAACGCGGAACGCGCCTGGCCCAGCAATATGCCGCGCAGGCTCGCACCCTCGCTCCCCGGCCGACGCTGGCCGCCACCCCGACCGCGACGCCGCCGGCACCGCGCCAGCCGGCCATCCGCACCACGCCGCTGCCCGCCTCGTCCCCTGTCTCGCCGAAACCCACCCCCGTCGCCGTAAAGCCGGCGCCGGCCCCCAAGCCGACCCCGGTTGCGGCCAAGCCCGCGGCGACCCCCGCCAAATCCGGTGCGTGGCGCATCCAGCTCGGCGCCTTTCGCGACCGCGCCAATGCCGAGGCGCAGTGGGGCAAGGTCCGCGCCCGCCTGACCGGCGCGCAGCCCTTCTACGTTCCCGCCGGCGGCGTCACCCGGCTTCAGGCCGGCGGCTATGCCACCCGCGCCGCCGCGACCCAGGCCTGTGCCCGCTCCGGCGTGCCCTGCGTGGTGGTGAACGGCTGATCGCGACCGGGTGGAGGGGTCAGCCCTCCACCCACGCGCTCCGCGCAATCCCTTGCGCATGGAGCAGCGCGGTCAGGTCGCCCTGATCCACCCGCGCGCCCGCTGCGCCCGCGACGATCGGCTTGGCCCGGAACGCGATGCCAAGGCCGGCGCGGCGAATCATCGCCAGGTCGTTCGCGCCGTCGCCCACCGCCATGCTCGCGCCCGGCTCCAGGCCGCGCTCGGCCAGTGCCGCCAGCAGTGTCGCTTCCTTGGTGTCCGACCCCACGATCGGCTTGCGCACCCGGCCTGTCAGCCGTCCGCCCTCGATCTCCAGCACATTGGCGATCGCCCGGTCAAACCCGATCTCGGCTGCGACCGGCTCGGCAAAGCGGGTGAACCCGCCCGACACCAGCACGGTCAGGCTGCCGCGCGCCTTCATCGTGCGCACCAGCGTCCGTGCGCCCGCCATCAGGGTCACGCGTTCGGCCAGGCACTGCGCGATCACGCCCTCGTCCAGCCCCTCCAGCAGCGCGACGCGCGCATCCAGCGCCGCCCCGAAATCCAGCTCGCCGCGCATCGCCCGCTCGGTCACCTCGGCGACCTCCGCCTTGATCCCGGCATAATCGGCCAGTTCGTCGATGCATTCGACGGTGATCATGGTCGAATCCATGTCCGCGACCAGCAGCCGCTTTTCGCGTCCCTCGCTCGGCTGCACCACGATATCCGTCGCGGCGAATGCGCCCTCCAGCGCCTCGCGGGCCACCAGCGGGTCGCCCGCAAAGTCGATATCGGCGGCCACGCCGTGATCGATCCAGCGCCGTGCGCCCGGCTCGATGGATGCGGCCGCCAGCCGATCTGCCGCCGCCTGCAAATCCCCGTCGGCCAGCCGGCCACCTGCTGCTATCAGCGTCGCTGTGAACATGAAGGCTCCTTTACCGAAGGTCGCGCTCATCGCAGGGCCAACCGCCAGCGGCAAGTCCGCTCTCGCGCTGGACCTTGCGCTGGCGCACCGCGGCACGATCATCAACGCCGACTCCGCCCAGGTTTACCGCGACCTGCGCATCCTGACCGCAAGGCCCCCGGTCGAGGAGGAAGCACGCGTGCCCCACCGCCTGTTCGGCCATGTCGATGGTGCGGATGCCGGCTACTCCGCCGCCCGCTGGGCCAGCGATGCAAAGGCCGCGATCGCCGAGGCGCTGGCCGAGGACCGGCTTCCCATCCTCGTCGGCGGCACCGGCCTTTATCTGCGCACCCTGCTGGATGGCATCGCGCCGGTTCCCGCCATCGACGCAAGCGTCCGCGCCGCCGTTCGCGCCGTACCCGTCGCACAGGCCCATGCCGCGCTGATGATCGAGGATCCGGCGGCCGCCGCCCGCCTCAACCCCGCCGACACCACCCGCGTCGCCCGCGCGCTGGAGGTCGTCCGCTCCACCGGCCGCCCGCTCGCCGCATGGCAGGCGCACAGGCATGGCGGCATCGCCGACACGATCGACCCCCGTGCCCTCGTTCTCCTCCCCGATCGGGATTGGCTGTTCGCGCGCATCAACGCCCGCTTCGCCGACATGCTTGCCACCGGACTGGAGGAGGTCGCCGCGCTCGTCGCCCGCACCGACCTTCCCGCAGACGCGCCCATCCGGCGCGCGATCGGGGTGCCCGAGGCCACCGCGCTGCTCGCCGGCCATCTTTCTTCCGACGAAGCCGCTGCCGCCGGCGCACTCGCCACCCGGCGCTATGCGAAGCGGCAATATACGTGGTTTCGCAACCAGTTGGACGATCATTGGCATCGCATTTCCGACCATGACAACGAAACGCGCCGCAATGCAGCAGACATTTTATTACGAAACTGATGGTTGACACGAACTTTTATCATCGGTAGCCGCCCCTTGGACGAGGCGCTACGGCGGTTCGTCCCGTGTGCCAGTGAAAGGACCGATGATGACGGAGAAGAGCGGAGCCGATATTCTGGTCGAGGCGCTGTGCGATCTCGGCGTGGAGGTCGTCTTCGGCTATCCGGGTGGCGCCGTGCTGCCGATCTACGACGCGATGTTCCGTTATGCGGAAAAGAGCGGCGGGCGGCTGCGTCACATCCTCGTTCGCCACGAACAGGCGGCGACCCATGCGGCGGAGGGGTATGCCCGCGCCACGGGCAAGCCTGGCGTGGTGCTCGTCACCTCCGGCCCCGGCGCGACCAACGCGGTCACCGGCATCACCGACGCGCTGCTCGATTCGATCCCGATGGTCGTCATCACCGGTCAGGTGCCGACCGCGCTGATCGGCACCGATGCGTTCCAGGAAGCCGATACCGTCGGCATCACCCGCCACTGCACCAAGCATAACTATCTGGTGAAGGACCCCGCGCGCCTCGGCGCCGTGGTTCACGAGGCCTTTCATATCGCGACTTCGGGCCGCCCGGGGCCGGTCGTGATCGACATTCCCAAGGACGTGCAGGTCGCCACCGCGAAATATGCGAAGCCGGGGCCCATCCAGCACAAGACCTACCGCCCCCGCATCAAGGCGGAGCCGAGCGAGATCGAGCAGGTGGTCGACATGCTCGCCGCCGCCGAGCGCCCGATCCTTTATACGGGTGGCGGCATCATCAATTCGGGTCCGGCCGCCTCGCAACTGTTGCGCGAGCTTGCGCGGATCAGTGGTGCGCCCGTCACCTCGACGCTGATGGGCCTTGGCGCCTTCCCGGCCTCCTCGCCGCAGTTCCTCGGCATGCTCGGCATGCATGGCACCTATGAGGCGAACATGGCGATGAACCAGGCCGATCTGGTGATCGCGCTCGGCAGCCGTTTCGACGACCGCGTCACCGGCCGCCTCGACTCGTTCAGCCCGAACAGCCGCAAGGTGCATGTCGATATCGACCGGTCGAGCGTGAACAAGAATGTTCGCGTCGACCTGCCCATCATCGCCGATGTCGGCCATGCGATGGAGGACATGGTTCGCGTGTGGAAGGCGCGCCAGCATCCCCGGCCCGAGACGGGCGACTGGTGGCGGCGCATCGCCGGATGGCGTGCGGTCAACTGCCTGTCCTTCCCGGAAGTCGGCGACGCGATCATGCCGCAGCGCGCGGTGCGTGCCTTGTGGGAGGCGACGCACGCCCGCGATCCGATCATCACCACCGAGGTCGGCCAGCACCAGATGTGGGCCGCGCAGCATTTCGGCTTCGAAAAGCCGAACAAGTGGCTCACCTCGGGCGGGCTCGGCACGATGGGCTATGGCCTGCCCGCCGCGATCGGCGCGCAGATCGGCAACCCGAACGCGCTCGTCATCGATATCGCGGGTGAAGCCTCGATCCAGATGAACATCCAGGAACTGGCCACCGCCAGCCAGTACCGCCTGCCGGTCAAGATCTTCATCCTGAACAACGAATATATGGGCATGGTCCGCCAGTGGCAGGAGTTGACCTATGAAAGCCGCTATGCCGAAAGCTATTCGGACTCGCTGCCCGATTTCGTGAAGCTGGGCGAGGCCTATGGCTGGAAGGGTATCCGCATCGAACAGCGCGACGAGCTGGATGACGGTATCCAGGCGATGCTCGACCATGACGGCCCGGTGATCGTCGACTGCCGCGTGGCGAAACTCGCCAACTGCTTCCCGATGATCCCGAGCGGCGCGGCGCACACGGACATGATCCTCCAGGCCAACGAGGTCTCGGGCACCATGGACGACGAGGCCAAGGCGCTGGTCTGAAACTTTTTTCCTCCCCAGCACGGGGAGGGGGACCGTGACGCGAAGCGGCATGGTGGAGGGGGAGTACGGCAAGCGAAAGCGTCGGTGGAGTGTCCCCTCCACCACGCGCTACGCGAGCGGTTCCCCTTCCCCTTGTCCGGGAGGAACGATTTTGCACATCAAGACCGAAGCCACCGAACGCCACACGCTGGCGGTCATTGTCGACAATGAACCGGGCATCCTCGCCCGGATCGCCGGCCTGTTCACCGCGCGCGGCTATAATATCGAGAGCCTGACCGTGTCGGAGATCACCGCCGACAAGGGCGTCAGCCGCATCACCATCGTCACCAGCGCCTCGCCGCCGGTGATGGAACAGATCATTGCGCAGCTCGACCGCCTCGTGCCCGTCCACAAGGTCACCGACCTCACCGCACTGGGCGCGCATGTCGAACGCGAGCTGGCGCTGGTAAAGGTCAAGGGCACCGGCGACCACCGGATCGAGGCGCTGCGCCTGGCCGAGGTCTATCGCGCCCGCGTCGTAGATGCGACCATCGGCTCCTTCGTCTTCGAAGTCACCGGCACGATCGAGAAGATCGACAAGTTCGTCGAACTGATGGGCGAGGTCGGTCTGGTCGAGGTCGCCCGTACCGGCATCGTCGCCATCGCCCGCGGCCGCGAAGCCGCCTGATCCAAACCCCTCTCCCACCGGGAGAGGACGGGGCCCATGGCAAGGCCATGGGAAGGTGAGGGCGAACACCCCACCCGCTCCCCAATCCATAGAAAGGAAGTGCCAGAATGCGTGTCTATTACGATCGCGATGCCGATCTGAACCTGATCTCCGAGAAGAACATCGCCATCCTCGGCTATGGTTCGCAGGGCCATGCCCATGCGCAGAACCTGCGCGATTCGGGCGTCAAGAACATCGCGATCGCGCTGCGCCCCGGCTCGCCCTCCGCTGCCAAGGCCGAAGGCGCCGGCTTCAAGGTTCTTCCCAACAAGGAAGCGGCCGCCTGGGCCGACATCCTGATGATCCTCGCCCCCGACGAGCATCAGGCCGCGATCTACGAGACGGATATCAAGGGCAATCTGAAGCCCGGCGCCGCGCTCGCCTTCGCGCACGGCCTGAACGTCCATTTCGGCCTGATCGAGCCGCCCGCGGACGTCGATGTCATCATGATCGCGCCCAAGGGTCCCGGCCACACCGTGCGGTCGGAATATGTGAAGGGCGGCGGCGTGCCCTGCCTGATCGCGATCCATCAGGATGCCAGCGGCAATGCGCATGACGTGGCGCTTGCCTATGCCTCGGGCGTCGGCGGCGGCCGCTCGGGCATCATCGAGACGAACTTCAAGGAAGAGTGCGAAACCGACCTGTTCGGCGAGCAGGCCGTGCTGTGCGGCGGCGTCACCCACCTCATCCAGGCCGGGTTCGAAACGCTGGTCGAGGCCGGCTACGCCCCCGAAATGGCCTATTTCGAATGCCTCCACGAAACCAAGCTGATCGTCGACCTGCTCTATGAGGGCGGTATCGCCAACATGCGCTATTCGATCTCGAACACCGCCGAATATGGCGACATCGTCACCGGCCCGCGCATCATCACCGACGAGACCAAGGCGGAGATGAAGCGCGTCCTCGCCGACATCCAGTCGGGTCGCTTCGTGCAGAAGTTCGTGCTCGACAACCGCGCCGGCCAGCCCGAGCTGAAGGCGGCGCGCAAGCTGGCCGCTGCGCATCCGATCGAGAAGACCGGTGCCGAGCTGCGCGCGATGATGCCGTGGATCGGCGCGAACAAGCTGGTCGACCAGACCAAGAACTGACCCGCATCGGCCCTCCCTTCGCCCGCGCGCCGGGCGGGGGGAGCGCTACTCGCGCAACCGTCTGTTTCCATTCCGGACCTTTCGGCCCGCTGCACTTCATGGTCAAATCGGTCATCCAACAGGAGACCGAACACCCATGCGCCTGATCCTTGCCGCGGCCCTCGCCGCGTCCCTCGCCTCCACCCCCGCGATCGCCCAGTCGCTCCCCGGCGCCCCCGTCGCCTCGCGCGTCACCGCCGGCACCTACCCCGTCGATGCCGCGCACACCCAGGTCACCTGGCAGGTCAACCACATGGGCTTCACCATGCTCGAAGGCCAGTTCGGCGCCTCAGACGGCACCCTGACCATCGACCCGGCCCGCCCCGCCGCCACCACGGTCGACGTCACCTTCAAGATCGACGACCTTTCCGTCACCAGCGCCGCCTTCGCCAAACACCTGAAGAGCGCCGACTTCTTCGACGTCGCCAATCACCCCACCGCCCGCTTCGTCTCCACCTCGGTCAAACCCTCGGGCAACACCGCCGTCATCACCGGCAACCTCACCATCAAAGGCATCACCAAGCCTGTCACCCTCAACGCGACCTTCATCGGCGCGGGCGCCAACCCGATGAGCAAGAAGCTCAACATCGGTTTCCGCGCCACCGGTTCCATCAAGCGCAGCGATTTCGGCCTGGGCATGGCGGTCCCCGTCGTATCCGACAAGGTCGACCTGACGATCAACGCCGCCTTCGCCGCGCAGTAAATCTGCCCGCGCGGATCAGGCGGCGCGCTTGATCCGCGCGAAACTCGCAAACGTTGCCTGTACCGTGGCGGAGGCGTTTGCGGTGAGCAGTTCGATCCGCGCCAGGCTGGCCCCGTCATCCTCGCCCGGCGCGCGATAGGCCATCGCCCATGGGCCGAAGCTGCGCTCCTCGACGTTGCGATCGGACAGCACGACCAGCGCATGGTGCCGCGGATCCGCCTGGATGCGGGCGTAGGTCGCATCCACCACCGCGTCATCGCCTTCCAGCGCCTGCAGAAACCGTTTGCCGTCGAAGAACAGCAACCCAGTCACATTGGCTCGTGCATTGTTACGCCGCGACGCCGCCAGGATCGCGTCGGCCTCGACCGGCGCGCCGCTGCGGACGGTGCTGATATAGACGAGTTGGCGCATGGTGGCGGATCCGATCGGGGCAGCGTTTGAACAGCGCCCTTCCTTGCCCGCCATAGTTTAACGAAGCGTTCGCCGCCCCCTCGCCCAAGAACAGTAGACAAACGCCCCCCCACCGGCCATGAACGCGGACGATGATCGATCGCGCCGGCCTGCTGCTACGACTTATCCGCCCTTAGGGTGGACGGGCGTGACGCGCGCGCTTCCCTAAGGGCAAGATGAACCGCTAGCGCCAACCGACCGCGTCATCTTTCCTCCCACGCGGTCCGACCGGAAGACTCGATCATGCTCCGCGATCCCACGACCAAATACCGCCCCTTCCCGCCCATCGCCCTGCCCGACCGGACATGGCCGGATGCCGTCATCACCCGCGCGCCGCGCTGGCTGTCGACCGATCTGCGCGACGGCAACCAGGCGCTGATCGATCCGATGGATGCGGAAAAGAAGACCCGCCTGTTCGACCTCCTGGTCAAGGTCGGCCTGAAGGAGATCGAGGTCGGTTTTCCCTCGGCCGGTGCCACCGAATTCGACTTCATCTCCGGCCTCGTCCGCGAGGGCCGCATTCCCGACGACGTGACCATCCAGGTCCTCACCCAGTCGCGCCGCGACCTGATCGAACGCAGCTTCGAAAGCCTCGACGGTGCGACATCGGCGATCGTCCACCTCTACAACGCCGTCTCGCCGGCATGGCGCAAGATCGTCTTCGGCATGACCCGCGACGAGGTGCGCGACATCGCGGTCGCCGGCGCGAAGATCCTTCGCGACGAGGCGGCCAAACGCCCGAACACCGCCTGGCAGTTCGAATACAGCCCGGAGACCTTCTCCACCGCCGAACTCGACTTCTCGGTGGAGGTGTGTGCAGCGGTCATGGACGTGCTGCGCCCCACCCCTGAAAATCCGCTGATCCTGAACCTGCCTGCCACGGTCGAATGCGCGACCCCCAACGTTTATGCCGACCAGATCGAATGGTTCTGCCGCAACGTACCGAACCGCGACAGCGTCGTCGTCTCGCTCCACACGCATAATGATCGCGGCACGGGCGTCGCGGCCGCCGAACTCGGCCTGATGGCGGGTGCCGACCGGGTCGAGGGCTGCCTGCTCGGCAATGGCGAGCGTACCGGCAATTGCGACCTCGTGACGGTCGCGCTCAACATGTACACGCAAGGGGTCGATCCCCGGCTCGACCTGTCGGATATCGATGCGGTGGTGAACACGGTCACCTATTGCACCAACCTGCCCGTCCACCCGCGCACGCCCTATGCGGGCGATCTCGTCTTCACCGCCTTTTCTGGCAGCCATCAGGACGCGATCAAGAAGGGCTTCACCGCGCAAGGCCAGCGCAACGACGGCCTGTGGGAAGTCCCCTACCTCCCCATCGACCCCGCCGATCTCGGCCGCAGCTACGAAGCGGTGATCCGCGTCAACTCGCAGAGCGGCAAGGGCGGCGTCGCCTGGGTGATCGAGCAGGACAAGGGGCTGAAGCTGCCCAAGCGCCTCCAGGCCGATTTCTCGCAGCATGTTCAGGCCATGGCCGACGAAACCAGCCGCGAACTGAACGCCGCCGATATCTGGAACCGGTTCGAGGCGACCTATCTGCCCCGCCCCGGCGACCGCTTCGAACTGGTCGACTACGAGGAAAGCGGAAGCGCGGGCAACCGCCTGTTCGTCGGCCGACTGGCGGTGGAGGGCGAGCAGCGCTCGATCTCCGGCCGCGGCAATGGCCTCATCTCGGGCGTCATCGCGGCGCTGGCCGACAGCACCGGCCCGGCACTCGAGATCGTCGATTATAACGAACATGCCATCGGCCACGGCGCTGATGCGCAAGCGGCCGCCTATGTCGAGGCCCGTACGGCGGACGGCCGCACCGTGTTCGGCGTCGGCATGGACACCGACATAGCGACCGCCAGCGTCCGCGCGGTACTCAGCGCGGCAAACCGAGCGTAACCATGCACGGCCGGGCGCCACGGTCCCCATCGTCCGTGAGCCCGGCTCTGTTGCTCCGTCGCCTGCCGGAGCGTCATCGCCTGTTCCTCCGCCGCCGCGGTGCCTCGCTCGGGCTGACGCTTGTCGCGCACCTGCTGCTCGCCTGGCTGCTGCTCCACCTGGCGCCCAGCTTCACGCCGCAGAAGAAGGGGCCGACCACCAACAGCTTCTCGCTGTCCCCCGATACCGAGGGCGGTGAAGCTCCGTCCCCGACCAAGCGCCCCAGCGCGGAGAAATCCAGTCCCTCGGCCGGCGCTCCCCCGGCCAGCAAGGCGCCCACGCCCCCCACCCCGGTCGAGCCCAAGACGAAACCGGTCGAGGAGGCGCCCGCCACGCCCTGGCTCTGGGGCGACAAGTCCCTGTTCGAGGCGAGCGATATCGCGCGCATCCCCAATGCCGGCCCGGTCGGCCGGGGCGCAGGCACGGCGCAGGGTGATGACAGCGGCGCGGACAGTGTCGCCGCCTATGGCCCGGGCGCCGGTCCCGGCGGTCAGCGGCTCTACAAGGCCGACTGGCTGCGCGAGCCGACCGACGCCGAACTGAACGGCTATCTGCCGCGCAACATCCCGCCCAATGCGTGGGCGGAAATCGCCTGCCAGACGGCGCCCGACAACCGCGTCGAAAATTGCCGGGTTCTGGGCGATTCGCACATGGGCAGCGGCCTCGCCCGAACCTTGCGCGAAGCCGCCTGGCAATTCCGCATCCGCCCCCCGCGCATCGGCGGCAAACCGATGATCGGCGCCTGGGTCCGCATCCATTTCGACTTCACACGGAAGCCCGGCGAATAAATCCGCCGGAACAGGTTCACGCGAAGACGCGAACATGTCTTGCGAGCCCAAGGCTCACTCATCCCGCACAGCTAACGCCGGTCTTCCGTCCAAAGGGTCACGCAACACCCCGCCAAACGCCACCCCTTGGCGTCTTCGCGTCTTCGCTTGAGAACCCCTTCTCTCGACACCCCCGGATCACCCTGCGTCGGGCGAAAGCCGCCCCATCGCATCCAGATAATCCTCCGCCGCCCGCCGCTGCGCCGGGTCCGTGAACGCATCCGCCGGAAGGGGCGCCGCCCCCAGCGCATCCAGCAATACCCACAAGGCAAATCGCCGCCCCGGCTCGCGCTCGGTGCCAAACGCGATCTTCACCTGTTCCACACCATCCAGCATCGCCTCGGGCGACAGGGCGGACAGGTCGGTCGTGCCGAAATAATGGTGCAGCAGATCGTCGAAATGCATGATCGTCAGCCCAGCCGCTCGGGCACGGCCTGCGCATCCTCGACCACGCTCTCGGCCGGGGCTACCGCCTCCCAGGGGAAGACGAACCAGTTCTTGAACACGGTCCGGTCGATCCGCTGCGCGAAATAATCCACCCGCTCGGTCGAGGTGACGTTGTCGATCAGCGTCGCGAAGCGCACCGCCGCCATATCCGCTCCCGCATCGGCCAATGCCGCCCGGATGAAGCGGATCGTGCGCCCGCTATCGTTGATGTCGTCGACGAACACCAACCGCGTGCCCCCCGCCGTGCGCCGCGCCAGTTGCACCAGCAGGTCTGCGGAAAATGCCGGCTCCTGCGAGGAATAATCCACGGACAGCATCGGCAGGCCGGTGGCGTGGCTCAGGAACGTGCCGGGCACAAGTCCGCCCCGCCCGATGCCGACGATGAAGTCGGCCCGCCACGCCGTGTCCGCCGCCAGCTGCTCGGCGATCGCCAGCGTATCGGCAACGAACCGTGCCTGTTCGATCGGCGTCAGGTCGGGGGTGGGCATCGGGGCGAACTCCTGCATGGGCGTGGGGTTGGCGCCATAGCCCGCCCGCTCGCCCCGCGCAAAATCCCGCTTCTCCGCCGCCTTACCGGTTGCGCAACACCGCATCCAGGAACGGCGTCGGCATCGCCATGAACTGCCTGGGCGTCATGCCCAGGAAGTAGCGGGCATCGCGCAGGAAATGCGGCACGTCGAAATAGCCGTCCTCCAGCGGATCATATTTCCCGTTCGGCCCCAGCACGAACAGCCGCACGAACGCCCGCAGGAAGCGCACGCGCATCAGCAACAGCTTAGGCGTCATACCGAAATAGCGGACCGCGATCCGCCGCAACGTATGTTCGGACATGCCCAGCCGCTCGGCGACCGCCGACGCGCTGTGATGCCCGCCCTCGTTCAACACTGCGATCAGCGCCGTGATCATCGGTTCGTCGTCATGCGGCACGGCCAGAAGCGGTGCCAGCGCCGCCTCGATCGTGTCCATCGGATCGGAGCCCGTCGCCGCGACCACCATCGCCTCCGCCAGCGTCGCCGCCGCCCCGGTGGGCAGTATCGCATGCAATGGCATGAAGCGGTTGTGCGCCGTGCTGGCGGAGTGGCGTGTCAGCCGTGCCCAGGCCTGTGCGGTCAGCCCCAGCGACAGCACCCGCCCCCCTTGCGTCTGCACCCGCACCACCTGCGATGTCGGGCCGCACAGCGCCACTGACGGCACTGGATCGAAGCGACGTGCGCCGATCATCGCAGTCATCGGCCCGCCACCCAGCATCACGCAGATCTGCGCCGGCCCCGGCAGCAGCCAGTCGACCGCCACCTGTCCCACGCCGCCCCCGGCATGATAGATGCCCGCGCCCGCGATCAGCCCCGCCAACGACGTCGGCGGCTTCAACCGATAGGCAACCATATTCTCCCGGACGCCTGCCTCTTGCGCTGCAGGCGTGGATTTGCGCTCCACCGCCAAATCCACATGCCCCCCCAATGTCATCCCCACCCCGAAACCGGGCCTTTTTCGTCATGCACGGGCATGAAGTTTTCGCCAATGCCTCTACGTCTCACTTGTGAGACAAGTTGATCTCGATCAAATTCCATCCGGCTAACTGACTTCCGCCTGCCACATCCGCATGGCGATGCGTGGATCATCGGTGTCGGTGTCCAGCGCCATCATCTGCCGATACGCACCGGGCCGCACGCCAAAACGATCGGTGAACAAGCGACTGCAATGACTGGAGCTTTCGAAGCCACTGTCCAGCGCGATGGTGGCAAAGGGCCGCTCGTCACGCGGATCGCCCAATGCCCGGCGCACCCGTTCCAGCCGCCGCAACTGAATATAGCCGGCCAATCCGCCATAAGAGCGAAACGTGCGATACAGTGTAGCGCGCGACAGGTCGCTGGTCGCGATGACCTCGCTGGCGGTAAAATCGGGGTCGCTCAGCCGTGCGTCGATCAACGCGCGAATTCGCTCGATCCGGGCGGTTGCGCGCCGGGCCGCCAACAGCTCGGGATCCTCGTCCACCGCCTTGCCCAGCGCCACCGCGACCAGCGCCGACAGCGCCGTCATCGCCGGTTCGTGCGCCGCGTCGGACAAGGCCGCGATCCGGTCGACCAGCGCCCGCAGATAATCGCCCAGCAACCCCGCGCCCGGCCCGGTCAGGATCGCCCCGTGCAGCCCGTCCAGCTGGCCCGCCGCCCCCGCCAGGCGGTCGCGCGCGATGCTGACGGTCACGATATGCGCGTCATAGGATCGCAGGCGCATCGGCAGCATCATGTCCAGCAACAGCGCCTCGCCCGGCAGGAGCTGGCGAAAGCCTTCGCCCGTATCCACCGCCTGGTCGCCCGACAGGACAAAGGTCAGCGTGAAATGGTCGAACGCATCGCGCTGCACGCGGGCGGCGTCCCGCTCATGGCCCACCCCGCGCAATCGGCGGTCGAACAACAGGCCGCGGTGCAATCGCCAGGCCCGCACCTTTGCCGCAAAGGGTCGGCTCAACCGTACGGCGTCCGCACCCGGCGCGTAGAGTTCGCGGTAGCGGACGAAGCTGTCGTCGGGGGACAACTCGTCGCTGTCGAACTGCCATTGGTCGGGCGCAGTCACGGCACCGCCGGCCCCATGGATGGACGTCCCATCGTCCGACTGACGATCAGCAGCAGGAGCGCGGTCGCCGCGGCTGCGATCATCACGATCATCAGTCCCCCGGCAATGCCCCCCGCATTGAGCCCGCTTGCCACGCCCGCCGCCAGCGGCCCGATGCCGATGCCGACCAGCGTGATCACGGTCAGGAACGCGCCGCTGGCCTGTGCCCTGCGCGCCGGGGCGATTTCCTGCTGCACCATGAACAACCCGGCAAACGCGCTCATCCCCAGCATCGTCGCGGCCAGCGTGATCCCCGCCACCGCCACGGTCGTGCCGGCACTGACCGCCACCAGCGCCGGCACGATCGCCAGCGCGAGCAGCATGACCAGCGCCGGCCCTCCCCGTTCGCGCGCCTGTGGCCACCGCGCCATCATCACCCCGCCCAGCCCCTGCCCTAGCGGCGACCCGATCAGCATGGCGATCCCCCCGACCATCGCCGCCCGCGCCGGTTCCAGCCCATGCTGCCGCGCCATCAGCGTTGGCAGCCACGCCGCCAGGCTCTGGATCACCAGCACCGGCATCGCGGCCAGCAGGTACAGCAGCATCGTCCTCACCCCGCCCGCCGGCGTCGGGGTCGGCGCGGCCGCGCTCCCCGGCGCCGCTATGGCTCCGCTCACCTTCGCCCGCCACCGGATCAGCACGATCAGCAGCACGATGTTGGGCAGGATCGTCACCACGCACAGCCACCGCCACCCATAGGGTGCCGCCCCCACCCCGAACCACGCCAACGCCGCCAGTCCGCCCCCGCACTCACCAACGCAACGTTCCGCCCAAAGGCCGACGCCATGGTGAACATCGCCAGCCCCGCCGCCCGCGCCCGCCCCGGCCGCGCCGCAACCAGCGCCATTGCGGCGGGAATGAATGCCGCCTGCCCAACCCCCAAGCCGAAGCGGACGGCAGCAAGCCCCTCGAACGAATTGACAAATCCCATCGCCGCACCGCTCGCCGACCATAGGGCGATCCCGCCGGCCAGTCCGTGGATGGGTTTGTGGGGGAAGAGGGCGGCGGTGGCGTAGGGGAGGGCGAAGCAGGGGCCGAGGAGGAGGCCGGTCGCGGCGTCGCCCAGGGCGAGGCGGGGGCCGAGGACCGGCATGAGCGCGGCCAGCGTGAAACGGTCCACAAAGGCGAGGAAATGCCCGAGTGACAATGCGATAGCGAGACGCCCGACGGCGCCCTCCCCCGGCTGTGCTGCCACCCCTCGCTCCCCCCCTTTGCCGGTCAGCATAGGAGCGCCGGCAGCCGGGCTCAATTCGGGACAATCGTTGCAACTGTCCCGTTATCGGGCATGTTCACGCTTCTGCAAACGATTGTTGCGGTTTGCGCACGAACAGCTAGGATGCGGCCAAATCCGCAAAAGACGGGTTTTCCCGACAGAGGATCGTTCCGGATGCGCAAACCCAAGCCCCATCTGCCGCTCGCCCGCATATTGGAGATGAACCTGGGCTTTTTCGGCCTGCAATTCTCGTTCGGCCTGCAACAGGGCAACATGGCCCCGATCTACAGCTATCTGGGCGCCGAGGAGGCGAGCCTGCCGCTGCTGCTGCTCGCCGGGCCGATCACCGGGCTGGTGGTGCAGCCGATCATCGGCGCGATGAGCGATCGGACGGACAGCCGGTTCGGGCGGCGCACCCCCTATTTCCTGTTCGGCGCGGTGCTGTGCGCGCTGGGGCTGTTCTTCATGCCGCTGAGCGCATCGCTGCTGATGGCGGCGTCACTGTTGTGGATCCTGGACGCCGGCAACAACATCACGATGGAGCCGTACCGCGCCTATGTCGCGGACCGGCTGGACGCGCCGCAGCACGGACTGGGCTTCCTGACGCAAAGCGCGTTCACCGGCCTGGCCCAGATGCTCGCCTTTCTCACGCCCTCCATCCTCGTCTTCTTGGGCATGAACCAGGACTGGGTCGACGCGCACAACATCCCCTATACCGCGCGGGTGACGTTCATGGCGGGCGCGGTCCTGTCGCTGACCACCATCCTCTGGTCGATCCGGCGCGTGCCCGAACTGCCGCTGGAGCCGGAGGAAAAGGCCCGCATCGCCGCGCAGTCCAAGTCCCCCGGCGCGGTGCTGGCCGAGATCGGCACCGCGATCCGCGACATGCCGGTGGCGATGCGCAAGCTGGCGCTGATGAGCCTGTTCCAATGGTATGCGATGGGCGGATACTGGGCGTACATCATCTATGCCATCGGCCGGTCGGTCTATGGCACCGCCCAGGCCAATTCGTCGGGCTTCCATTCCGCCGTGCTGGCCAATGGCGAGATGGCGGCTTTCTACAACGGCGTCGCCTTTATCGCTGCCTTTGCGATGGTGCCGCTTGCCCGGCGCATCGGCGCGGCCCCGCTTCATGCCGCCTGTCTGGTGCTTGCCGGGATCGGCATGCTGTGGCTGCCGCATATCGAGACCAAGGCGCTGCTGTTCGTGCCCGCGATCGGCGTCGGCCTCGGCTGGGCGAGCATCATGGGCAATCCGTATGTGATCCTGGCCGGGTCGATCCCGCCGGAGCGCAACGGCGTCTATATGGGCATTTTCAACATGATGATCGTCATCCCGATGCTGCTGTTCGCGGCAACGATGCCCTTTGCCTATCAGCCGCTGCTGGGCGGCGATCCGCGTCATGTGCTGAGCCTGTGCGGCGTGCTGATGTTCGCCGCCGCCGCCGCCGTCTTCTCGGTGCGGGAGCGCAATGCCGCCGGTCTGCCCGTGGGCGCGACCGCGGCATGAGCGCCATCGCCCTGCACGGCCCGACGACGAGCATGGTGCTGGAACGCCGCGGCGACGGCACGCCGCTGTGGCGCTGGTGGGGCGGCTGGCTGGACGACGAGACGCTGCCGACGCTGGCCGATCTGCGGGCCCCCGCCTCCTTCTCGCTGGATGTCGATCAACCGCTGGCGGTGGTCCCCGCCTATGGCGCCGGCTGGTTCGGCCCGGCGGCGCTGCGCGCGCATCGCGGCGGCCGCCACTTCACACATCGCTTCACGACGCAGGACATCGATCGCGGCGCGGATGCGATCACCGTGCATCTGCGCGACGACGACGCCGGCCTGACGCTGGTGCAGCGGATCGCGGCGGCGGGCGACATGCTGACCCTGTCCGCCACGCTGACCAACACCGGCGACACGTCGCTGAGCGTCGACTGGCTGGCGAGCGGCACCCTGCCCCTGCCGCACGACTGCACCGCGATCCGCCACTTTACCGGTCGCCACAATGCCGAGTTCGTCGAAGCGGTGGAGCCGATGCCCGCGCAAGGCTGGACGCGGGAGGGCCGTCGCGGGCTGACCGGCCATGCCGGCCCGCCGGGCCTGTTCGTCGAGGGGCCGGGGGCGACCCGCCATGCCGGCCGGGTCCATGCCGCGCAACTGGCCTGGTCGGGCAATCACCGGCTGCTCGTCGAGCGCGACGACGAAGGTTACTGGGTCCTGCAGATGGGGATGGCGCTGGCCCCCGGCGAGGTATCGCTGGCGCCGGGCGAGAGCCTGACGGCGCCCGACCTGCTCGCCACCTGTTCGAACACTGGCCTGAACGGCGCGGTGCAGGCGTTCCACGCCGCGATCCGCGCCCGCGTGCCCTGGCCGGCGGAGGGGATGCGCCCCCGCCCGGTGCACATCAACAGTTGGGAAGGTTTCTACTTCGACCATGACGAGGCCGCGCTGAAGGCACTTGCCACGCGCGCCGCCGATCTGGGCGTCGAACGCTTCGTGCTGGACGATGGCTGGTTCCGCGGCCGTGACGACGACACCGCGGCCCTTGGCGACTGGGAGCCGGATGCACGCAAATATCCGGACGGACTGGCGCCGCTGGCAACCCATGTCATGGATCTGGGCATGGAGTTCGGCCTTTGGGTCGAACCGGAAATGATCAATCCGGACAGTGACCTGTATCGCGCGCATCCCGACTGGGTGCTGGCGGTGGACGGCGTGCCGCGCATCACCGCGCGCAACCAGCTCGTCCTCGACCTCGGCCGGGCTGCGGTGCGCGACCATCTGTTCGCGCGGCTGGACGCGTTGCTGACCGGGTTGCCGATCGCCTATCTGAAATGGGACCATAACCGCGATCTGGCGCCCGCCGCCGGGGCGGATGGCCACGCAGCCTATGTGGCGCAGGTGCGCGGCGTCTATGATCTGCTCGACCGGCTGGGTGGCGCGCACCCGGCGGTGGAGATCGAGTCCTGCGCCGGCGGCGGCGGCCGGATCGATGCCGGCATCGCGGCGCGCACGCACCGCTTCTGGACCAGCGACTGCATCGACGCGGTGTCGCGCGTGTCGATGCAGCGCGGCTTCCTGATGTTCATGCCGCCCGAGATGATGGGCGCGCATGTCGGCGCCGCACCCGCCCATTCCACCGGCCGCGCCCAGGGCATGGCGTTCCGCGCCGCGGTCGCGCTGCCCGGCCATTTCGGCGTCGAGCTGGACCCGGCCGACATGGCCGCGGACGAGGCGGGCGTCCTTGCCGCCGGCATCGCCCGCTACAAGGCTTTGCGCGACCGGCTGCACAGCGGGCGCGTGTGGCTGGGCGAAGGGCCGGACGGACTGGTCTGGCAGGCGCATGGGGAGCCGGACGATTTGATCCTGCACGTCACCCGCGTCGCGCCCACCACCCTGCGCCGCCCGCCGCCGATCGTGCTGCCGATGCTGGCCGGTGCGGGTGACGTACGCGTCGCGCTGCTGGAGATCGCCACCGTGCCCGGCCACCCCGCGCCCGATGCGCCGCTGTTCGCCGCGATGCGGGGCGGCGGCGTCGTGATCGGCGGCGATGCGCTGGCGACCGCGGGCCTGCCCATGCCGGCGATGAAGGCGGAAAGCGTCGCGCTGTTCCGCCTCACCCGTGCTTCCTGACCGTCACTCCTTCCATGCCAGGACCATTGTCGATGCCGTTACTCGATCCCCTTCCCTCGCACTGGTCCGCCGACGCGGTGGCCGGCATCCCGGAGCAGATGCCGCACGCGTCGCTGCCCGTGTTCGGCGCGGCCGACGTGGTGCCGATCGCGCCGGGGCTGGACCTGTGGGACATGTGGCAGATCCAGCGCGCGGACGGCTCGACGGTGATCGTCGATGGTCGCAGCTTCTGGTTCTTTCTGGCGACCGAGCGGTTTCCCGACCCCGACATGCGCCATGACGCAGCGCGCATCCGCCTGACCAGCCACGGCGCCGATGGCTGGCGCGATCATGGCTGGACGTTCGATCCCGGCGTCACGCCCGGCAGCCGCGAATGGTCCGGCTGTGCGGTGCTGGGCGACGATGCCGAGACGCTTACCCTGTATTTCACCGCCTCCGGCCGGCCCGGGGCCCTGCGCACCTTCGAGCAGCGCTTGTTCGAGACGCAAGGGCGCTTCCTGGTCGATGCTGGGGCCCCGCGCACCGGCAACTGGACCACGCCGGTCGAATCGGTCGCCGCCGATGGCGCCACCTATCTGGTCGCGGACCAGCGCGAGGCGGTGGACGACCGGATCAAGGGTTTCCGCGACCCCGGCTATTTCCGCGATCCCGCCGACGGCGCCGAATATCTGCTGTTCGTCGGATCGGCCGGCTGGGTGGACGATGTGCATGACGGCGTGATCGGCGCGGCGCGGCGCGAGGGCGACCGCTGGATGCTGATCGCGCCGCCGGTCGAGTCGATCGGCACCAACAGCGAACTGGAACGCCCGCATGTCATCCACCGCGACGGCCGTTATTATCTGTTCTGGTCGACGCAAGGGAAGCGCTTTGCCCCCGGCCTGCCCGGCGTCACCGGGCTGTACGGTATGGTCGCGGAATCGATGGCGGGGCCATGGCGGCCGGTGAACGGCACCGGCCTCGTCGCAGCGAACCCGGCGGCGGAGCCCTATCAGGCCTATTGCTGGTGGGTGACGGGCGAGCTGGACGTGATCAGCTTCGTCGACGCCTGGGGGCTGGCGGGGCGCGATCCCGCCGATCCGGCCGTGCGCCGCGCACAGTTCGGCGGCACGGCCGCGCCGTTTTTCCGCTTGGGCATCGATGGCGACCGGGTGACGATCAAGTGATTTGCTCACCCTCTCCCCTCCGGGGAGCATCAGGGAAATAGCACCCCGTGCTATTTAGTTCATGCCGGGGGCATGAACGACCTGATGCTGGAAGGGGCACGCTGCCGTAAGGCAGTGGGGAGGGTGAGGGTAGCCACAGGCGCAGCATTGCTGGTCTGCCCCTCACCCTCCCACCGCTGCGCGGCGCCCCCCCTTCCCGAGGGGGAGAGGGCATCAACCAAACAAAAAACGGGGCCGGCTTTACGCCGACCCCGCCCTTGTCACCCCTACCAAACAATCAGAAATTATACCGGATCGACGCCGTCACCGTGCGGCCATAGACCGCGGTCGCCTGGAACAGCGTGCTGGTCGCCGACGCCGGCACCAGCGGCACCACCGAACCACCGCCACGGAAGCCCAGTGTGTTCAGCAGGTTGTTGGCATTCAGCCCCACCTCGATCTGATCGGTCGGACGCACCTTCAGATAGCCGTTGAGGAAGGTAGACCCCTTCACGCTCAGTGTGTTGAAGTCGTCCAGCGGCACGCTCGTCTGGCCGCTGACGCTGACGCCGCCGGCAAAGAAGCCCGCATCGTAGGATGGCGAGATCAGGTAGATCAGCCTGGGCTGCCCGCCCGGACGATTGCCGCGCAGCGCTGGCGTCGCGCTGTCGGTGATCTTCGATTCGATATAGGTCGCGTCGGCCGCCAAGCGGAAATTGCCTAGATTGAACCGCCCGGTGAACTCGATACCCATCGAACGATAGCTGTTCGAGATGTTGGGATTGTTGTTCGGCGGCAGGTTGGTCAGCCGGGTGAAGTCGAAATTATTCTCGGTCAGCGTCGACCGGAAGCCGGTAACCTCGACCGAATAGCTGCCGCTCATCACCTCGCCGCGCTGCTTCCAGCCGATTTCCTGCTGGTTGAGGAAGTTAACCGAGGTGTTGCGGCCTTGCGCGTTGAGCGAGCCATCCGCGTTGAAGTTGCCGCTCAGCACGCGCCGGTCGGCATTGAAGCGGCCACCGCGGCTGACCCGCGCGAACAGGCTGGTATGCGTGTTGAGCGCATAGAGCGCGCCGAACGACCAGCTGACATAGCTGTCGCGGTAATCGATTCGCTCGGCGGCCGGGTTCAGCACCAGTGACGGGATCGCCGCGCCGTTCACCACCGTCACCGGGCCCTGCACGCCGCCCTGCGCGGTGCCCTCACCCTTCACTGTGTCGAACCGGACGCTGCCGTCCAAGTCCAGGCCGCCATTCTCGTAGGACAGCGACACGAAGGGCGCATCGTTGGTGTAGGTCAGGTCGACGCGGCGGGCGCAGCAGGTGCCCCAATTGTCGTTGAACCCCGCCTGTCCCGCCGCGGTCAGCCGCGCGCCGGTGGTGGAGAACAGGTCGAGCGGCGCGGCATTCTCGCCGACCAGCTCGCTATACTGGCGATTGACGTGCCAGTCCTGCCGGATCGTCTGGCTCATGTGGAACCAGCCGGCGGTGGCGCGCAGCGACCCGCCCAGCACGTCATATTTGCCTGACACCGTCAGGTTGTTGGCGAAATTCCCCATGTCCTTCATCAAGGTGTTGATGTTGGGGTTGTTGTTGACGAACTGGCCGGTGAAAAGCTGCCCCGCATTCGGCCCGGCGGCATAGCGGATCGCGCCCACCCGCTGGCCGTTCACCGTCGATCCCAGCAGGCTCGACGTCGACAGCGCATTGGCGAACTGCGTGGTGAAGTTGCCGCTCATGTCCTGGTAGCGGATGGTGTCGTCCACCGTCACGCCATTGTCGAACTCGTAATGGAGCTGGCCGCCGATCGAGGTGACGCGCGGGTGGATACCCTCCACCTCGGCGGAGCGGAGCTGGCCGTCATAATCGCGGAACTGGAAGGCGCGGTTGTAGATCGAATAGGTGGAGCCATCGCGCGGATCGAGGCCGGGCAGCGCCGAGAAGTCGGTGATCTTGCCGTTCTCCACCCGCGCCAGCGCGGGCGTCGCCGAACTCGTCGGCGCCTGTTCGTCCAGCCGCTTGAACAACAGGCGGACATAGCCGCGATTGTCGGGCAGATCTTTGGTGACGTTGGCCTTGATCTGATACCCGCGCAGGATGTTGAAATCCTCGTTGGTCAGGCCGCCGCCGTTGCGCGCAAAGCCGCCGACATGGAAGCGCAAGCTGTCGCTGATCGGCGCGCCATAATCAAAATCGACCCGGTTCTCGCGGAAATCCAGGCCCTTGGAGAACGCGGCCGAACCGCCCGCGCGGTCGCCCGTCTTGCTCAGATAGTTGATCACCGCACCCGGCGCCTGGCTGGCGAAGGTGGAGGACGAACCGCCGCGCACCGCTTCCACCCGCTCGACATTCTGGTCGAAGCGAATCCAGTAGTCGTTGTTGCCGAAGTTGATGTCGCCGAACAGCGTGACGGGCAGGCCGTCCTCCTGCAATGCCACATATTCCGAACCGCCCGTCGACACCGGAATGCCGCGCACGCCGATATTGGCGTTACCGCCGGGGCCGGCGGTGTCGGACGGCTGGAGGCCGGGAATGTTGCGCAGCACCTCGGCTTCGGAGCGCGGCGTGAAGTTGCGGATCGCATCCTGGCTGACCTGCGACACCGAGATCGAGCTGCGGAAGCGCGACCGCTCGCCGCTGGTCGCGGTGACGACGATGTCGTCGCTCTGCTCGGCGGCGGCCTGGGGCGCCGCGTCGGTATCCGTGGCCGGTGCCTCGGTCGCGGCGGGAGCGGTCTGCGCCGTGGCGGGCATGGTCCACGCCAGGGACAGCGCGATCCCCGACGCACAGCAACGAAGCGCAACCTTGCTCATTCAGCTCTTCCTCTCATGGCCCTGCTCTCTCATCGGCAGGCGAAACAGGATTTCGGGATACCGATCCCACAATCGTTTGCAAAGCAGTTTATGCAATGGATTGCAGGATTGGCGATGCTGTTGCGAAAATGCCGCAGCAGCAGCATCTTGTCGGAAAAATCAGCCGGCGATGCGGCGGGCGAGGAAGGCGGCATGCTCGGGCATGGTCTCCGCCCCCCGCGCGATCGCCTCGGCCAGCCGCTCGACGAAACGCACGCTCTCCGCCGGCTCGCCGGCATAGGCGATCAGCGGATCGAGTGCCGCCGGCCAGTTGCCCTGCCCGATATGCACCGCCAGCCAGCTCGCCGGGCCGAACAGGTCCATCTCGCGCGCGACGAGGCGGCCATGCGCGCGGAAGTGATCGATCTTCAGCTTGAGCGTATCGGGGATGTCCATCGCCGCACATGCGCGCCAGAAGTCGGTGTCGCCGCGCTCGGTCAGCACATAATGCAGGATCAGGAAGTCGCGGATCCGCTCGCTCTCGGTCACCGCGACGCGGTTATATTCGGCGATGCCCGAGGGTTCGAACGCACGCGTCGGGAAATAGGCGAGCAGCTTGGCGATACCCGCCTGGATCAGATGGATGCTGGTCGACTCCAGCGGCTCCATGAAGCCGCTCGCCAGACCGATCGCCACCACGTTGCGCCGCCAGAATGCCGTTCGCCGCCCGGTGGTGAAGCGCAAGGGCCGCGGATCGCCCAGCGCCTCGCCGTCCAGATTGGCCAGCAACGTCGCCGCCGCCTCGTCATCCGACAGATGCCGGCTGGCATAGACATAGCCGTTGCCGGTGCGATGTTGCAGCGGGATGCGCCACTGCCACCCCGCCGCCCGCGCAGTGGAGCGGGTATAGGGCGTCAGCGGCCCGGTATTGGCGCTGGGCACCGCCACCGCCCGGTCGCAGGGCAGCCAGTGCGTCCAGTCCTCGAACCCGACCCCCAATGCCCCTGCGATCAGCAGCCCGCGAAAGCCGCTGCAATCCACGAACAGGTCGGCCGCCAGCCGCCGCCCATCGCGCAGCGCGACATGTGCCACATGCCCGTTCCCGCCGTGCAGCGCGACATCGCCCACGTCCCCCTCGACCCGCACCACACCCCGCGCCTCGGCAAAACGGCGCAGGAACGCGGCATACAACCCGGCATCGAAATGATAGGCATAGTCGAAGGTCGATCCCACGCTGCGCGGATCGGCCAGCGGCGGCGCAAAGCGGTTCCGTGCCGCCGCCCCCCATGCCATCGACAGGGCATCGAGCGGGATGGTCGAGCCCGCACGTCGCGCACGCAGCCAGTGCTGGTGAACGGCCAGCAGGTCGAACGGCTTGCCGAAGGTGCCGAACGGGTGGAAGTAGCGATGCCCCTCCTGCCCCCAGCCGACGAATTCGATGCCGAGCTTGTAGCTGCCCTTTGTCGCCTTCAGGAACTCGCCTTCGTCGATGCCCAGCGTGTCGTTGAACAGCCGGATCGGCGGGATCGTCGCCTCGCCGACCCCGACCGTCCCGATCGTATCCGATTCGACCAGCGTGATCGTGCAGCCGCGCGGCAAGGCGTGCGCCAGCGCCGCCGCGGTCATCCAGCCCGCGGTCCCGCCGCCGACGATCAGGATGCTGCGTATCGCCCCGTCGCCTGCCTGCCCGCCCGCCTGCCCGTCCGCCTGCATGTCCCCGTTCTCTCCCGTCATATCGCCACCTATGCCGATGGCGCCGCGCGCAAGTCCAACGCAAACGATCGCATGCTGTAAGTGAATGTCCCGCTTGGCCGGGGTATAGCTTTTCTTGTTATCCCTACTAAGATGATGGGATATGCTGGCCGGTAAGGAAGGAGGACTTCGATGACGCAGACCACCGCCATTCCCGCCCGCTCGACGCTGTCCGATGCGGTGGATGCGCTGTCCTCCGCCCGCCGCGACTGGCGGGGCCGCCATCCCGCCAGCACCGCGCGTTTTCCCGCCCGCGGCGCGGTCGAGCGGGTGGTGGAACTGCTCGCCGCCGCGCTCTATCCCCGCCGGCTCGGCGGTTTTCGCGGCGCCGTCACCGAGGAAGATCATTTCGTCGCCGCCAAGCTGATCGCCGCGCTTGGCGAGCTGGAGCGCGAGATCGAGAACGAGCTGGCCTATTGGCAACATGAGTCGCAGGCCCGCTTCGATGCCGATCAGGCCGCGACGATCACCCGCCTGTTCGCCGCCGGTCTGGGCGAGGTCCGCCGCCTGGTCGACAGCGATGTCGAGGCCGCGTTTCTGGGAGATCCCGCCGCGCGCAGCGTGGACGAGATCCTGCTCTGCTATCCCGGTGCCATCGCCAGCCTGCACCACCGCATCGCGCATCCGCTCTACGAACTCGGCGCGCCGATCGTCGCGCGGCTGATCTCCGAACTCGCCAACGAGCGCACGGGCATCGACATCCATCCCGGCGCCACCATCGGCGAGCATTTCTTTATCGACCACGGCACCGGCGTCGTCATCGGCGAAACCGCGATCGTCGGGCGGGGCGTCCGCCTCTACCAGCATGTGACGCTCGGCGCGCGCAGCCCGCTGGGTGCCGCGCGCGCCACGCCCCGCGACCGGCTGGCCCGCCATCCGATCGTGGAGGACGATGTCGTCGTCTATGCCGGCGCCACCATTCTCGGCCGCGTCACCATCGGCCGCGCGGCCACCATCGGCGGCAATGTCTGGCTGCTGTCCGACGTGCCCGCCGACGCCATCGTCACCCAGCCCGAGGCGCAACGCCTTGACCGCGGCGCGCGCGACCGGATTCGCGAAACCCTGGCCGAGGCGGTCGACTGATGGAGCGTGCCCGCCCCGTCATCGGCGTCCTGTGCTGCAACGAGGTCGCCGGCCGACCCGTCCAGGCGGTCGCCAGCCGCTTCGTCACTCCCCTCGCCACGCTGGCGCACGCCACCGTCCTCCTCGTCCCCGCCATGAGCGACGCCACCGACGCGCGCCAGCTCGCCGCCCTGTTCGACGGACTGCTCCTCACCGGCTCGCGCAGCCACGTCTCCCCCACCCGCTACGGCGGCACCCCGCTTGCCGCCGGCCACGCCACCGACCCCCAGCGCGACGCCGTCGCCCTCGCCCTGGCCGGCCGCATGATCGAGATCGGCAAACCCGTCTTCGGCATCTGCCGCGGCCTGCAGGAGATCAACGTGCTGTTCGGCGGCACGCTGACCGGCGGGGATTGCGCCGACCGGCATTTCCGCGGCCCCTGGGACGGCGACTATGCCGCCATGTTCGGCCACCGGCACGAGGTGCAACTGGCGGACGGCGGCCGGCTGGCGCGTGCCACCGGCACCTGCCGCCTGTCGGTCAATTCGGTTCACCAGCAGGGGATCGACCGGCTGGGCTGCGGCCTGAGCGTTGAGGCTCGTGCGGTCGATGACGGGCTGGTCGAGGCGGTGTCCGCCCGCCCCTGCGGGGCTGAGGTGCTGGGCGTGCAGTGGCATCCCGAATGGGAGGCCGACCGCTGCGCCAACAGCCGCGCCTTTTTCGCGCTGGTCGGGGATGCGCTGCGCGGCGGCGCCCCTGCGCCCACACCCGTTTCAACAAGGAGGACCTGATGAAGAAAGCTTTCACCCTGGCGACGCTGGCCGTCGCGACGATCGGTCTGGCGGCCTGCGGCGGCTCGGGGTCGACGCAGAACTCCGCCGACACCGTCGCGCTGAACGCGGACGAGGGGACCGTGGACGAGAACCTGACCGCGATCGACAATTTTGACGCCGGAAACCTGTCGGCCGGCGAGGACAATCTGTCCGCCACGGCGGGCGGCAATACGGCGCTCGCCAACGGCCTCTGATTTCCCTTTCGCCGCCCCTTCTCTCCGGCGGCACCCCTATCGCCTGGAATGCTCCCTAGGCGTAACCTCCGCCCGGCGCGCAAGCGTGCCGGGCATTTTTTCGCGTGCCCCGCCCCGTTGGGGAGAGGGCGTTGGCCTGCACGCCTTGCTTCGGTTACACCCCCGCCCATGCGGCCACGTTTCCCTGCCTTCCTCCAGCCTGTTTCGGTTTCGGTCACCCTGCTCCACCGGCTGGCGCTCGCCCTGTTCCTGCTGCTCGCCCCATGCCTGCTGCCAACGACGCCGGCCGCCGCGCAGTCGCCGATCGCCACCCTGTCCGGCCAGTTGTCGCAGGCGGAGGCCGATCTCCATGCCGTCGACCGCGCGCTCGACACGCGCCTCGACGACGACGACCGCGATACGCAGCGCACCAAGGCGCTCGCCGCCCAGGCGGCGGCCACGGCGGCGGCCACTGCGCTGGAGGACCAGTTGAAGCTGGTCGATGCACGCCTCGGCGGGCTGGGAGCCGCCACCGCCAACGAGGCCCCCGACATCCGGCGCGAACGCGCGAACCTGAACCGGCAGCGCGCCGCCATCGACGCCACGATCAAGCGCGGCCGCCTTGCCGGCGTCGAGGCACAGCAACTGGTCGACGAAATCGACCGCAGCAAGGCCGAACAGTTCAACGAAACCATCTCGGCCCGCGTCGCCTCCCCGCTGTCGCCCGGTTTCTGGCACGCCGTGTTCACCGCCATCCCCCGCGACATGCGCCGCGTCGAACTGTTCCTGACCCAGGGGACCACCCAGATCCGGGCGCAGTGGCGCGGCGGTTTCCCCTGGCAGGCGCTGCTCGGCACGGTGCTGGGATTGGCGCTGGCCATGCCGATCCGGCTCGCCGTGCAGCGGCTGGGCCAGCGTCACCTGATCGACGGGGCGCCGGGTCACCGCGTCCGCCGCTCCGCCAATGCGCTGTGGCGGGTGCTGATCGGCACGCTCGCCCCGCTGCTCGGCGCCACATTCTTCGTGCAGGGGCTGCGCTGGTCCGGGCTGCTGCCCGATCGCTGGGGCGATCTGCTCGATGCGCTGGTGCTGGCGGTCGGCTTCGGCAGCTTCACCGCCTCGGTCAGCGGCGCGGTGCTGATGCGGACCCAGCCCTCGTGGCGGATCGCGCCACTGGACGACGAGACCGCGACCCGGCTGCGCCCGCTCTCCTGGGTGCTGGCCGTTCTTGCCTTTCTCAGCATCCTGGCGACCGCGACGATCCGTATCGTCGGCGTCAGCGCCGCGCTGAACGTCGCGACCCAGGCGGGCGAGGCCTTGCTCCACCTGCTGCTGATCGCCGCCTTCCTGTTCGCCATCGGCCGCCTGCGTGCCGACCGCGCCGCGCGCGACGATGCCGTCAGCCAGTCGACCAGCGCCGGGCTGGGTGCCGCCACCCTGCTCGCCTGGATCCTGGTCGGTGTCGCGTTGATCGCGCTGCTCCTCGGCTATATCGGGTTCAGCCTGATCGTCGCGCAGTTCATCGCCTGGGCGACCGTGCTGGGATCGGCCGTCTATCTGCTCCTCGTCGCGGTGGACGACATCGCGACCAGCGTGTTCACCCGCGACAGCCGGGTCGGCATCATGCTCACCCGCGCGCTCGGCGTGCGCGGCAGCGCGGTGGACCAGTTCGGGCTGCTGCTGTCGGGTAGCCTGCGTATCGCCCTGGTGATCGTCGCGCTGGTCATGCTCGTCTCGCCCTTCGGAGCGGGCGGCGGGGTGGACACGCTGTTCGGTCGGCTGGGAGCGCTGGCGAAGGGCATCCAGTTCGGCGGCATCGCGATTTCGCCGGGTACGATCCTGCGCGGGATCGTTGCGCTGTTCCTGGGGCTGGCGCTGGTCCGCCTGTTCATGCGCTGGCTGGAAACGCGCTACCTGCCCGCGACCGACCTGGACGGGTCGGGCCGCAACTCGGTCAGCCTGGTCGCGCGCTATGTCGGGGTGGCGCTGGCGGTGGTCTGGTCGCTGGCGTCGCTCGGCATCGGCATGGAGCGGATCGCGCTGCTGCTGTCCGCGCTGTCCGTCGGCATCGGCTTCGGCCTTCAGGCGATCACGTCCAACTTCGTGTCCGGCCTGATCCTGCTGGCCGAGCGCCCGATCAAGATCGGCGACCTGATCCGCGTGGGGCTGGACGAGGGCGATGTGAAGCGGATCAGCGTGCGATCGACCGAGATCGAGCTGGCCGACCATTCCACCCTGATCGTTCCCAATTCCGAACTCATCACCAAATCGGTGCTCAACAAGACGCTGGCGAGCCCGCTGGGCCGCATCCAGATCCAGTTCTCCGTCCCCCTGGGATCGGATGCGGAGGCGGTGCGTGGAATCGTGCTCGACGCCTTCACCGCCGAGGAGGCGGTGCTGGCGGATCCCGCGCCCGCCGTGTTCATCGATGCGATCACCGACGGGCGCATCCTGTTCAACGCCTTTGCGCATGTCGCGACACCGCGGGCGGCTTATGGCGCGCGCAGCAACGTGTTCATGATGCTGCTCGCCCGCTTCCGTGAACAGGGGATCGATATCGGCACCATTCCGCAACGGCTGGAACTTATCCGTCCCGATCAGCCGCCTGCTTGATCTGGATCACGCCCCGCCCATCGGCTATCGCGCCGCCGTGTCGCCGCCCGATCCCCCGTCCCCGCCCGCCGGACTGGAGGCCGTGTTCCTCGCGAACCGGCCGCAACTGCTGCGCTTTCTGGCCGCGCGCGGTGCCGGCGACGCGGCGGAGGATCTGTTGCAGGACCTGTGGATGAAGGTCGCCGCCGCCCCGCCCACCCGGCCGATCGCCGCGCCGCTCGCCTATCTCTACCGCGCCGCCGACACGCTGATGATCGACCGCTACCGCGCCGAGCGCGCCCAGCGCCGGCGCGAGGATGCCTGGGGCGATGCCACCGGCCCCGCCACCCCCGGCCAGTCGGACGATCCGGCGGGCGAGCGCGTCCTGATCGCCCGCGAGCGTGCCGCCGAGGCGCAGGGCGTTCTCCAGTCGCTGGGCGACCGCGTCGCCCGCGTGTTCCGCCGCCACCGGCTGGACGGCGTCGCCCAGCGCGACGTGGCGCAGGAAAACGGCGTCAGCCTCAGCACCGTGGAAAGCGACCTGCGCAAGGCGTCCCGCGCGCTCATCGACCTGAAGGAGCGATGGGATGAGGTTTGACGCCCATGTCTCCGTCCTTCACCGCAGGAGGCCATGATGGCAGGTGACGGCGATGACGAGACGGCACGCGATTGGGCGATACGCAGCGCCGATCCCGCGTTCGATGACTGGGACGCGCTGACCGACTGGCTGGCGGCCGATCCTGCGCGCGCCGATCGCTATCACCATGCCGCCGCGAACCTGGCGGACATGACCGACCTGCTGCGTCATGCCCCGGTGGCTGTCCCCGCGCCCACCCCCGCCTTTGCACCAACGCGCCGTCGCCGCTGGTGGCCTGCCGGTGTCGCCGCCGCGGCGGCCGCCGCCGCTGCGGTATTCTTCCTCGTCGGCGACCCTGATCCGGCGGCGCAGCCCTATGCCGTGGAGACGGCGGCCGGCGCCACCCGCACCGTGGCACTGGCGGACGGCAGCCGCATCGCGCTGGCCGGCGGCACCCGCCTGATCCTCGACCGTGCCGATACCCGCCTCGCCGCGCTGGAGCGCGGGCAGGCGCTGTTCACCATCCGGCATGACGCGCAGCATCCGTTCCGCGTCCGCGTCGGGGGAGAAGAACTGGTCGATACCGGTACCGTCTTCGATGTGGCGCGCGCCGCCACCGGCCTGCGCGTCGCGGTGGCGGAAGGCGGGGTGATGGTCGACCCTGCCGGCGAGCGGCTCGCGCTCGGCCCGGGCGACCGGCTGGAGGTGAAGGGCGCGCGCCGCGTGGTGTCGCACGTCGCGGTCGCCTCGGTCGGGGCGTGGGAACGCGGACAGCTCAGCTATCTGGCGACCCCCCTCGGCACCGTCGCGGCAGAGGTCGGCCAGGCGCTCGGCCTGCGCATCACCGTGGCCCCCGCGGTTGCCACCCGCCCCTTTACCGGCACCGTCGCGCTGGACGGCATCCGCCGCGATCCCGCCAGCCTGGGGGCGCTCGTCGATGTGGCGATGGTCCGCCGCGGCGACGGGTGGGAGCTTGGTCCGGGGTCCTGATGCGGCACCTCCTGCTGACGGCCGGATTGATCGGGGCGGCGCCGGCAATGGCCGGCGAGCCCCGGATCGCGCTGCCCGCCGGCCCACTGGGCCAGGCGGTCGCCGTTCTCGGTCGACAGCACGGCGTCAGCATCGCGGTCGACCCCGCCTTGTGGAGCCGCCCCGTCCCTTCGATTGCCGGTCGCCTGTCCACCCGCGCCGCGCTGGATCGGCTGGCGCAGGCGAGCGGCGCGCAGGTTCAGCGGGCGGGTGCGACGATCTGGCGCCTGTCCCCCCGCCCCCGACCGGCACCCCCGCCGCCGCGCCCCTTTGTGCCGTTGCCGACCGAAGAGCCCCCCGGCGAGATCGTCGTCATCGCCAGCAAGCGCGCGGTGCCGGCGCGCTGGTTTCCCGGCACCGCGCTGCGCATCGATGGCGGCGATCTGGCGTTCGGCGGCGGCGCGGGCGGCACCGAACGCATCGTCTCGCGCACCGCCAGCGTCGGCTCCACCCATCTCGGACAGGGTCGCAACAAGCTGTTCATCCGCGGCATCGCCGATTCCAGCTTCACCGGCCCCGCCCAGGCGATCGTCGGCCAATATTGGGGCGACCTGCGCCTGGGCTATAACGGCGCCGACCCCAGCCTGCAGCTTTACGACGTTCGTGCGGTGGAGGTGCTGGAGGGTCCACAGGGCACGCTTTACGGATCGGGCGCGCTCGGCGGCATCATCCGCATGGTCCCCGCCGCCCCCGACGCCACCCGCCCCGGCGCCAGCCTGACCGCCGGCCTGTCCTCGACCAGCGACGGCGAGCCCGGCGGCGACATCGCCGCGATGCTCAACCTGCCCGTCACCGATAGCGTCGCCACCCGCATCGTCGGCTACGCCAGACGCGAGGGCGGCTATATCGACAAACCCCTGCTCGGCCGCGACAACGCCAACCGCGTCGCCATGGCCGGCGGACGCGCGGCGATCGGCTGGCAGGTCGCACCCGACTGGTATGTCGAGGCATCGGGCGCCGGCCAGTCGATCGACGGCCGCGACAGCCAATATGCCGACGAGGCCGCACCGCCGCTGGTCAACAACCGGGCCCTGCGTGAAGGCTATCGCACCGGCTTCGGCCTGGGCCAGCTGGCGATCACCGGGCGGATCGGCGGCGTGTCGCTGCGCTCCGCCACCGGCATCGTCCGGCAGTCGCTGACCGAGCGCTTCGATGCCACCCTGCCCGGCGGCGACCCGCAATTGCTGGTCCAGCGCCAGACGACGCGGATGCTGACCTCGGAAACGCGCGCATGGCAGGCGGGCCGCGATGGCAGCGGCTGGGTCGCGGGGTTGAGCCTGATCGACCATCGCCGCGACCTCGACCGCCGCTTCGTCCCCCCGATCGGCCTCACCCCCACCATCCGCAGCGGCGAGTCGGTCACCGAGGCGACGCTGTATGGCGAGGGCGCGGTGGCGCTGACCCCTCGCCTGCTCGCCACCGCCGGCGGGCGATTGACGCAGGTCGAGTTGCGCGGCCGTGCCGACGAAGCGGCACCACTCGCCCTGCGTGCCGCCCCGGAACTGACCGATACCCGCACCATGCGCGTCGCCCTGCCCTCGGCGGCACTCACCTGGCGCCTGCCCGCAGCGACGCTCTATGCGCGCTATCAGCAGGGGTTCCGCCCCGGCGGCCTGGCGATCGAGGGCGAGACGGTGCGCCATTTCCTCAGCGACCGGCTTTATGCGCTGGAGGCGGGCGCCCGGCTGGGCGACGAGGCGGGCCGCTGGTCCGCGCAATTCGCCCTGTCGCGCAGTCGCTGGCACGGCATCCAGGCCAATTACCTCGACCCCTGGGGCCTGCCCTCCACCGCCAATCTCGGCGACGGCACCATCTGGTCGGCGACGCTCGGGCTGCGCTGGCGCCCGGCACCGGGCTGGCAGATCGACGCCGCCGGCGCGGTCAACAGCAGCCGGGTCACCGCCTTTGGCACGGGCGCGGCGCTGTTCGCCAGCGCGCGTTCCCCCTGGGTTGCCGAGGCGCTGTCACAGGCCGCGGTCTCCGCGCTGCGGCTGGGCGGCGACATCCCCAATGTCGCGGACTGCACCGCACGCCTCGGCGTCGGCTACCGCGCCGCGCTGAACGACCATTGGGACATCGCGGTCGATGGCTGGGCGCGCTATGTCGGCCGCTCGCGCCTGGGCATCGGCCCCTATCTGGGCGAGTGGCAGGGCGATTATGTCGACAGCGCCGCCACCGTGCGCATGAACAGAGGCCCCTTCGGGATCTCGCTTGCGATCGACAACCTGACCGACACGCGCGGCAACCGCTTCGCGCTCGGCACCCCGTTCCGCGTCGGCATGGGGCAGGTGACGCCGCTCCGGCCGCGCACCCTGCGCCTCGGGCTCGACGCGCGCTTCTGACCACCCGATCAAGGCTGCACGCTTTCGGCTCCGTCTGGTTCCACAAAGGGACAGAAAAAGGGTCTTCTCCATGCGTACCTGCCTCATGGCGTCCACCGCCATGCTTGCCGTATCTGCCATGCCCGCTGCCGCGCAGACCAGCATCGCCACCAAGCAGACCGCACCGCTGCGCACCGCCACCGTCAAGGGCGGCGCGGCGGATGCCATCACCATCACCGACAAGGGATCGGTGGAGATCGCCACCGGCACCGCGGTCACGCAGGATAGCCGCAACGCCGTCGTCAACCAGGGCACGATCGCCATCCGCGACGCCAATGGCGCGACCGGCATTGCCGCGACCGCCGGGGGTGGCGGCATCACCAACAGCGGCAAGATCACGCTGGACGAGACCTACAAGCCCACCGACGACGACAAGGACGGCGATCTCGACGGCCCCTTCGCCAAGGGCAGCGACCGCGTCGCCATCCGCGTCACCGGCGCCTATGCCGGCGACATCACCCATGCGCAGGCCGGCGTCATCACGGTCCAGGGCAATGACTCCGCGGGCATCCGGGTCGACAGCCCGCTGACCGGCAACCTCGTGCACAACGGCACCACCACCGTGACCGGCGACCGCGCGGTCGGCGTGCGCACCGGTGCGGTCACCGGCAATGTCCGGCTCGCCGGCGCGATCGGCGCCACCGGCCTGAACGCCAGCGCCGCGCGGATCAAAGGACCGGTCAGCGGCCGGCTGGAGGTTCAGGGCACGCTGACCGCGACCGGCTATCGCTCGACCACCCTGCCCGCCTCGGTCGACAAGCTCGATGCCGACGATCTGTTGCAGGGCGGCCCGGCGCTTCTGGTCGCGGACAATGTCGCAGGCGGCATCATCTTCGCCGTGCCCCCGCGCGACGCCAGCCCCAGCGACCGCGACGAGGACAAGGACGGCATCGACGACGCGCAGGAGGGCACCGCCCTCGTCACGTCCTTCGGCGCTGCCCCTGCCGTGCTGGTCGGCGCGGCGGACCGCACGGTCGCGGTCGGTGCGCTTGCCGGGCGCAGCGACGGCTTCGGCATGGTGATCGACGGCACGATCCAGGCCGGTGGCGTCTACAAGGGCATCACCGCGCAGGCTCTCGTCATCGGTGGACAGGGCGGTACCGTGACCATCGCCGGTGGTCTGGGTGTGGCAGGGCGCGTCGCTGCCGTGGCGAACGGGGCCAGCGCCACCGCGATCCGTATCGGTGCGGGGGCCAGCGTGCCGCAGGTCAACGTCACCGGCACCGTCGCGGCCAATGGCGGCGATACCGCACAGTCGATCGCCACCGCGCTGCGCATCGACACCGGCGCCACCGTGCCGCTGATCCGCAATGCCGGCACGATCCAGGCGACCGCGGGCGGCGCCGATGCGACCGCCATCGCCATCCACGACGCATCCGGCACCGTCCGGACGATCGAGAATAGCGGCGTGATCGCCGCCACCGGGGGTCTCGCCACCGCCGGACGTTCGGTCGCGATCGATGTGTCGGCAGCCACCGGCGACGTCACCATCCGCCAGTCGGGCGTGGCCGGGGCCGCGATCAACGGCGACATTCGCTTTGGCGGCGGCAACGACACGCTGGATATCCAGACCGGCACCGTCGCCGGCACGCTGCGCTTCGGCGCGGGCAACGACACCATGATATTGGCCGGCACCAGCCGCTTCGCCGGCACCGCCGATTTCGGCGGCGGCGCGGACGTGCTGCGCATCGGCGACACCGCCGGCTTCCGCGGCGCCCTCGCCAACGCCGCCGGGCTGGCGGTCAATCTGGCCGGCGGCACGCTTGCGCTCACCGCACCGACGCACATCGCCTCGCTTTCCATGGGCGCCAAGGCGACGCTGGGCGTGACGCTGGACGGCAGCACGCGCACCACGCCCGCGCTCGACGTGATCGGCGGCGCGACCATCGAAAAGGGTGCGACGCTGGCCGTCGGCATCACCAGCCTGACCGGGGTGGAGGGCCGCCACGTCGCACTTCGCGCCGGTACCCTCGCCGGGGTGGAGGGGCTGACCCTGTCCGCCACCTCCATCCCCTTCCTGTTCAAGGGGACGCTGACCGCCACTGCGAATCAGGTGAGCGTCGATATCGCGCGCAAAACCACCACCGAACTCGGCCTGCGTCGTCAGACCGCGCAACTGTACGACGCCGCTTATGCCGCACTCGCCACCGATGCCGAATTGGGCAATGTCGTGCTGGGGATCTCGGACGGCGCCGTGTTCCGCCGCACCGTCGACCAGATGCTGCCCGACCAGGCCGATGGCACGTTCGAGATGGTCACCATGGGTTCGCGCGCCATCGCCCGCGTCATCGCCGACCCCACCGGCCTGCTGCGCCAGGAGGGCGATTGGGGCTATTGGATCGCGCCCGCTGCGTGGCAGTTGAAGACGGGCAGCGTCGCCAGCGGCGGCTATGACGTGTCGGGCTGGGGCGCGGCCGGCGGCGTCGAGCGCGCCACCGGCATCGGCCATTTCGGCGTCGCCCTCGCCTATCTGGACGGGCGCCAGACGATGAAGGCCAACGCCAACCGCGTGAACAGCGGCCAGTACGAGGCGGCCGGATACTGGCGCGGCAACTGGGGCAGTTTTGCCGCCAATGCCCGCATCTCCGCCGCGCGCGTGAACTTCGATGGCGAGCGCCGCTTCCTCGGCACGGCCGGCACCACCCAGGTCAATCGCCTGGCACGCAGCGACTGGAACGGCGATCTGTTCTCCGCCTCGGGCGCCATGTCCTATGAAATGGGCGGCGAACGCTTCTTCGTCCGTCCTGTCGCCGCGATCGATTACTACCGCCTGAGCGAAAAGGCGCATGCCGATCAGGGTGGTGGCAAAGGCTTCGCGCTGCGCATCGACACGCGCACCAGCGACGAACTGGCCGGCACCGCCAGCCTGGCGGCGGGCATCGATTTCCTTGGCAATTCGCGCAACTGGATGGGCCAGGTCGTCAACCAGAGCTGGTTCCGCGTCGAGGTCGAAGGCGGCCGGCGCGAGATCCTTGCCGGTGAACTCGGCGCCACCACCGGTCAGTTCGAGGGTGGGCAGCGCTTCACGCTTGACCCGACGCAGCGCACCAGCGGCTGGATCGGCCGGGTCCGTGCGATCGGCGGCTCCTACGGCTTCCGCCTGGCGGGCGAATTCAACGCCGAGGAGCGGCAGGACGATCTGGCGCTGTCGGTTCGCGGCAGCCTGCTCGTCCGCTTCTGATGGCTCGCGCGATGCGCCGGCATCTTTCTGCCCGTTTGTTTCCAATGGCGGCCTAGCAGCAGCGAAGCGGCGTCTGACACGGCAGCTTCGCTGCACGGCGCGGTGCCCCCCATCACCGCGCCGGCCCATCTCCCCACGCGCCGCGATCCACCCGAAACGGGTCTGTCACCCATTGTTAAACCTCTGACCTGAATACCTATATTCTCGCCTGATCGTTGTCGCGCGGTCGACATCACCGGCAGATGATTTGGGGGACTTGGGGTTGGGACGGTTGGATCGCGGAGGTTTCGGCAAGGTCACCGGGCTGCCCCCCGCCGCGCTGGGTCCCGATCGGCGCAGCCCGCTGCTGCACGAACTGGGCGGCCCGTGGGACGCCTCGGCTGGGCCGCCGCTGTCGGAGGTACTCAGCCGTGCGCGCATCGGCATTCTGCACCGCGACGTCGATCTACGCGTCCTGGCCGTCAATGGCTGTTTCTGCGACCTGATCGGGCGCTGCGCCGACGTGCTGGACGGTGTGTCGATGGAGGCTTTCACCCATCCCGACGATGTCGCCCGCAGCAGCGCGCTCTACCGCGCGCAACGCGAACGCGCCGAGCCCTTTCGCATCGAAAAACGCTATCGCCGCCCCGATGGCAGCGTGGTGTGGTGCGCCGTCCATGTCTCCTTCCTGTGCGATGCGGACGGCCATGTCGCCTCCACCATCACGGTCGCGCAGGACATCACCGCGCAGCGCATCGCCGAACAGGAGTTGCGCGAAAGCGAGGCGCATTACCGCCACACCGTCGAACTCAATCCCCAGATCGGATGGACCGCCAGCCCGGACGGCGCGATCCAGACGGTTAGTCTGCGTTGGTCCGACGTCACCGGCTGCACCTCGAACGAGGCGCTGGACGCGCGCTGGCTGGACGCGGTGCATCCCGACGACAAGGGCCGGGCCATCGCCGTCTGGCGGGGGGCCGTCGCCAGCGGGGAGCCGATCGACATCGAATACCGGCTACGCACCCCGACCGGCGCGTATCGCTGGTTCCGGTCGCGTGCCTCCGCCCGACTGGACGAGCAAGGCCGGGTCGTCCGCTGGTACGGCACGCTGGAGGATATCGACGATCGTACCCTGGCGCAGGAGGCACTGCGCGCCAGCGAGGAGCGCTTCCGCCTCGCCGCGGAGGCCACGGGCCTGGGTATCTGGGACTATGACGCGGTGCGCGACCGCCGCGCATGGTCGCCCGAGTTCAAGGCGATGCTCGGCCTTTCCCCCGATGCCGCCCCCGAAGTGGCCACCGCGCTCGCGCTGGTCGTGCCTGAGGATCGCCACCTGCTTTCCGCATTGGTGGAGGCGGTCCGCGCCGGTGACAGCGCCTATCGCTTCGACGTGACGCTGCGCATCCGCCGCGCCGACACGGGTGAGGAACGCTGGATGCGCACCGATGGCTGGCGCATCCAGGCTCCATCCGGCACGCTGGCGCGTGTCCTCGTCACCGTGCGCGACGTGACCGAGGAGCGGACGGCCGAGGACCGCATCCGCTGGACCGCCAATCACGACGCGCTGACCGGCCTGCCCAACCGCGCACATTTCACCATGCATCTCGACGCCGCGATCGAACGGGCCCGCGCCAGCGGTCGTCGCCTTGCGCTCGCGCTGTTCGACGTCGATCACCTGAAGGAAACGAACGACACCATCGGCCATGATGCGGGCGACCGGCTGCTCTCCACCTTTGCCGCCCGCCTTGCCCGGGCGTTGGGCGACGATGCAGTCCTTGGCCGCCTAGGTGGCGACGAGTTCGCCGCCTTCATCCCCCTGGCCCCCGATCAGGACGTGGATACGGTGGGCGACACCGTGCGTGCCGCCCTGCGCGCGCTCCACGAACCCTTCGCCCATGACAACCACATTCTCGATTGCCAGGCGACCGCCGGCGCCTCGCTATACCCGCGCGACGGCGGCGACACCGCCGACCTGCTGAAGGCGGCGGACATCGCGCTCTATGCGGGCAAGGCGCGGCACCGCGGCACGCTGTCGCTGTTCCGGCCGGAGATGCGCGCGCATCTCCAACGCCGCGCCTCCATGCTCGGCATCGCCCGCGCCGCGGTGCGCGACGCGCGCATCCTGCCCTTCTACCAGCCCAAGGTGTCGCTGCACGACGGCCGGATCACCGGGTTCGAGGCGCTGCTTCGCTGGCATCACGGCCATCACGGCATCCAGGCGCCCGAGACGATCGCCGCCGCGTTCGAGGATTTCGACCTTGCCCCCGCGCTGGGCGAGCGGATGCTGGACGGCGTCATCGCCGACATCCGCCAATGGCTCGCCGCCGGCCTCGATCCCGGTCGCATCGCGGTGAACCTGTCGCCTGCCGAGTTCCGTCACGACAATCTGGTGCAGCGGATCATGGACCGGCTCCACCATGCCGGCATCCCGCCCGAGCGGCTGGAGCTGGAGGTGACGGAAACCGTGTTCCTCGGCCGCGGCGCGGAAGCGGTGGGCACGATGCTGGAGGCGTTCCATGCCGGCGGCATACGCATCGCGCTGGACGATTTCGGCACCGGCTACGCCTCGCTCACCCATCTCAAGGACTTTCCCGTCGACGTCATCAAGATCGACCGTAGCTTCGTCGGCAATCTTTGTGCCGGCTCCGGCGACGCCGCCATCGTCGACGCGATCGTCGGGCTCGGCCGCCGCCTCGGCATGGAGGTCGTCGCCGAGGGGGTGGAGACGCAGGCCCAGGCCGATTATCTGCACGCCCAGCACTGTCCCTCCGCGCAAGGGTTCCTGTTCGGCATGCCGATGACCGCCGCCGCGGTCGCCGACCGGCTCACCCCCGCCGCACCACCTCGCGAATGACGAAATGCGACGCCAGCCGCGTGACGCCGGGCAATTGCGCCAGCGTTTCGCGGTGGATGCGCTCGAAACTGTCGTCGCGCCGCACCTCGACGTGCAGCATATAGTCCGCCTCCCCGCTCATCAGGAAGCATTGCACGATCTCCGGCCGGTCGGCGATCTCCCGCTCGAACGCCGCCATCGTATCCTGCCGCTGGTCGCGCAGCGTCACGTTGACCAGCACGATCGTCGGACTGCCCCGCGCCGCATGGCTCAGCACCGCCCGGTACCCCGTGATCACCCCCGCCTCGCGCAAGGCCGCCACCCGCCGATGCGCCGCACTGGGCGACAGTCCCACCCGCTCCCCGATCTGCGCACTGGTCAGATCGGCATTCTGCGTCAAAAGCGCCAGAATCTTTCGCTCGATCGCATCGCTCATAACGATCCTGCGTTACCCGTCTTGAACGCACATATCATGCAGCGAACATAGCAAGGCGGGAGGAGTTTGCGAGCCTCTCCGATCCTGTTGGCGGTACAGCAATGCGCAACACGTTACAGGAGAGACAAGTCATGCGCGTCGGCGTTCCCAAGGAAATCAAGAACCACGAATATCGTGTCGGCCTCACCCCGCCTTCGGTGGCAGAGCTGACCGCCGCCGGCCACAGCGTCGTGGTCGAAACCGGCGCCGGACGCGGCATCGACTTCGAGGATGCCGATTACGTCGCCGCCGGTGCCACCATCCTGCCGACCGCCGCCGAGGTTTTCGCGGGCGCCGACATGATCGTAAAGGTCAAGGAGCCGCAGGCGGGCGAGATCGCGATGCTGCGCTCCGATCACCTGCTCTTCACCTATCTCCACCTCGCCGCCGACAAGCCGCAGGCGGAAGGATTGATGAAGTCGGGCGCCACCTGCATCGCCTACGAAACCGTCACCGCCCCGCGCGGCGGCCTGCCGCTGCTGAAGCCGATGTCGGAGGTTGCCGGCCGCATGTCGGTACAGGTCGGCGCGCATTATCTGGAGAAGTTCCAGGGCGGACGCGGCGTGCTGCTCGGCGGCGTGCCCGGCGTCGCGCCTGCCAAGGTCGCGATCCTGGGCGGCGGTGTCTCGGGCGTCAACGCCGCGCAGATGGCGGTCGGCATGCGCGCCGACGTTACCATTTACGACATCAGCAACGACCGCCTGGCCGAGCTGGACATGTTTTTCTCCAGCCAGATCAAGACCGCCTATGCCAGCAAGGCGGCGATCGCCGCGGCGGTTCGACAAGCGCACCTCGTCATCGGCGCGGTGCTGGTGCCCGGGGCCGCCGCGCCCAAGCTGGTCACCCGCGACATGCTCAAGACGATGAAGCGCGGATCGGTGCTGGTCGACATCGCGATCGACCAGGGCGGCTGTTTCGAAACCAGCCACGCCACCACGCATGAGGACCCGGTGTTCGAGGTGGACGGCGTGACGCATTACTGCGTCGCCAACATGCCCGGCGCGGTCGCCCGCACCTCGACCTTCGCGCTCAACAACGCGACCCTGCCCTTCGCGCTCAAGCTCGCCAATCTGGGCGCCGAGGCGGCGATGCGCGCCGACCCGCACCTCGCCAACGGCCTGAACGTGATGAACGGCAAGATCACCTACAAGGCGGTCGCCGACGATCTGGACCTGCCGTACCAGGCATGGACGGCATAAGGGAACGGATAAGGAACATGTTGGTTGGTCATCGCGAAAGGATACCGATCGCGATGACCGACAATCCCAAGAGCGAACCCTTCTCCAACGCCGAGAAGGACCCCGACGACTGGACCACCGGCGACGAGGCGATGACCGGCGCCCAGGCCAGCTACCTCAAGACGCTGTCCGAGGAAGCGGGCGAACCCTTCGACGACACACTGACCAAGGCGGATGCATCGAAGCGTATCGACGAACTGCAGGCCAAGACCGGTCGCGGGCAGTAAAACCGACCCTTTGTCGTATCCGGGGGAGCGGGGCGCGCCTCGCTCCCTCAAGGCGTCATTTCAAGTTCCCAAGCACGCTCGTCCATTAGTCGACGCACCGCGAGTGGCCAGATGAGGATTTTACCGACATCCTCCTAAGGCATTGAAAAACACTTTTGTTTGGGCCGCTGTCACTGTTGGCAACGCGTGATGTAACATTTTGCCTAGGCGAATGGCAAAGGGCAGGTCGACGTGAGTCCGCAACAGGGACTCGAACCGCCAAGCCGTCATTCGGTCACGTTGACGGGAGCGACCCAGAACCGTTGTTCCGTGGAATGCCATTGGGGATTGCCGGTATGAGGATTGATCGTCGGCCCTTCCCAGCGGTAATCAGAGTGGAAGGCGCGACATGTCCTAGCTCGCTTTCCGTTTGACCACTTGTATCCTAGCTTGATGCCAATGGTAGGAATGCGCTTTGTGTCATCGTTGGGAACGTCAGACAGAACTTGGAATGTGTAACTCTCTCCGGGCAGGAGGGAGACTAGCTCAGTATTTTGATCGGTGAATACATCGCTTTTGAAGAATGGCAGGAAGTGATCTTCCACGACCCTGTTATCGTATCTGTGTGTTTCGGAAAGGCAACTCACGTCGGTAGCGGGAGTTCTGCCGATGTTGGTAGCTTTGACCACAATGGCAGCAGTGTAGCCATCTTCACGACCACTTGCCCAACCCGGCTCTATGGTAAATTGAAGCCATGGGCGTAGATCAATCTCTGCGGCTTCAAATGCTTTCTTTGCATACCGGGCTGCTAGGAATGCTGCCACAGCAGTAAGGAGGCCGAGAGCCGCCCCGATGATCCCAAGCCAAAAACTGGCTTCGGACCATTTCAGGGCCGATGCTGAAACATCGACAGCGGACCACTGAGCGCATAACTCCGATGACCGATCTGACGGCTTGCCCAAGCATCCTCTATCCTGATCAGGAACTGCTGCGGCTACAGCCGCTTGTGCCTTGCTCGATGGATACTTGGTTTGCACGGCTGGCGCGTTCGCGGCACCTAGCAGCAACACCAAACCCGGCATTAGCAACCGCTTCATGGATATGTCGTCTCCATGTCTCGACCAGAGTGGGCGGCAGCGTCCTGGATTAGAGCATCCCCCATAGCCACACACCCGGTAGCATAGACCAATTTGTAGTTATCTTCTTTCGACCCCTTTAAGAATGGAGCTAGCTTCAAAATCGACTCTAGCAAAGTCGGATGGTCAAAGGTCAAAGGTAGCGCCCTATGAGCGAACACATTCCTAACATCCTTGATCGCGTTAAGGCGTCCATGCATCAAGGGGCCATAAATACCAATCGCCATGCCTAACTGTATCTTAGCAGAGAAGGTAGAGAATGGCGCACTAGGTCCAGTGAACCACTCACCCGCTAGCTTGGCTCCCGGATCAATTAAGCGGCATTTGATCGCCTGCGTAAGGTAGTGCTCAACCAGACCCCCGCCCATGATGGCACAACCCCGGTCATCAGCCTCGAAGTGTAGCATCTTCAAATAAGCGGGCATGTCGGCCGGATCGGGTATTTCAGACATAAGCTGCTGTCGGGTAGGCTTCTTAACTCCGCGAGCAGCCGTATGCTTAGCTCGATCCTTGCTACCTCCTGCCATCCGCAACTCCTATGCGACCCGCCTACGGCCTGATTTTGACAGGGTTTCGCGAGAGGGCAATCAGACAAGAATGGGCGACCGTTTCCCCCGTATTCCTACCCAGCCGCTGGCAAATATGACACGCCTGCCCGACCTGTATTATCGCGCACGGTTCTCCATCCTGCCTAGCGCGTCACAGTAGCAGGATCATAGCTGGATCGGCGATGTTTAGAATAACCAAAAGAGCATTTGCGGTTGTTCGTCGTAAACCAGAACGTCGGCTTTCTACCCCAATCCGGGCATTCTCGGAATTTGATCGCTTTTAGGACACTCTTGCCCGGAAACGATGATTCAACGAAGTCACTCAACCCCTATCGGGTAACACCGCACCCCGAACACTCACCCCCCGCCCTGCGCCGCCAGCAACCGGTCGAGCACCATCAACCGCTTGGCCACCTCCGGTGCGTATCCGGCCTGCGGATCGGACAGGGCCAGTGCCCGCGCCCATAGCGGCCGGGCGGCGGCGAAATCGCCTGCCCGGATCAGCGCCTGTCCTTCGAAGAACAACGGTGCCGGGTCGCGCGGCCCCAGGCGCCGCGCCTGCGCAAAGGCGAAGCGTGCCGCCGGCGACATCTGGTTCCCGTCATGTCGTGCCAGCGTCGTGCCGAGATGCGTCCAGAACGGCACGCTTCGGGGATTGCCGCCGATCGACCCCAGCATCACCTGCACCGCGCCGCGGTCGCGGCCATAGCGGTTCATCGCATCCGCCGCGGTAAAGATTGCTGCATCCGGTCCGAACCGCCCGAACATCCGGCTGCGAATGTCCAGCAGCCCGTCATCCTCGGCCAGCCCCTCCGCGCGCGGTGACACCGGCGCGCCGGGCACGCCGGGATGCCCCTGCACCGCATAGCCCGCCGCACCCAGCATCAGCGCGGCGCCCATCATCGGCCATAACGGCCGCGCCAGCCGCAACGCCACGACCAGCGCCATCGCGCCCAGCCCGACCAGCAGCAGCATCGCCCAGCCCATCAGCGCTCCTTCCGCCGGAAACTGCCCCGCGCCAGCCATGCCCCCACGCCCAGCAGCAGCAGCGGCGCCAGCCATAACGGCCAGGTCGCCGCCCCCAGCGGCGGGTCATAGGTCACATATGCCCCGTACCGCTCGACCAGCCAGTCGCGCACCGCCGCCGGCTCCTCGCCCGCCGCGATACGCTGGCGGACCAGCGCGCGCATGTCGCCCGCCATCGGCGCGTCGCTGTCCGCGATCGACTGTCCCTGACACACCAGACAGCGAAGCGTCTCCATCAATCCGCGCGCCGCTGCCTCCTGGCGCCCGTCGGGCAATTGCGTATCGGCATATTCCGCCGGGGCCGCGACCTGCGCTGCTACGGGCGCGGTCAGCATCAGTGCGAAAGGCAACAGCCACCGCATCACTGCGCCGCCTTCACCGCCGCCGCGATTCCCGCCACCTGGTCCGGCTGGATATCGCCGACATATTGCCGCACGATCCGCCCGCGCCCATCGATCAGGAACGTCTCGGGCACGCCCGACGACCCCAGCGACAGCTGCACCCGGCTCACCCGGTCGTTGCCGATCCGCGTATAGGGGTCGCCGAAGCGCTTGAGGAAGCCCTGCACCGCCGGCCCGGTGTCGCGGATCGCGATCGCGTCGATCGGCACGCCCATCGCCTTCAGCCGCATCAGTTGCGGTGCCTCTGCCATGCACGGCACGCACCAGCTCGCGAAGACGTTCAGCAGCCGTGCCTGCCCGTGCCCGAAATCGCCGCTCGCCAGCCCTGGCTTGTCCGGCACCACCGCGCCCAGCTTGAACGCCGGCAAGGGCTTGTCGACCAGGGTCGAGCGCACCGTGCGGTCGGCGGGGCGGAACAGCCCGCTCGCCACCACCGCGAACAGCAGCGCGAACGCCCCGAACGGCACCCAGAGCAACCACCGCCGCATCAGTTCCACGCCCTCCGCTGCCGCCGCGTCCGCCACCACCGCCCGACCAGCGCCAGCAACCCACCCAGCGCGATCATCCCGCCGCCGGCCCAGATCAGCGTCACGAACGGCTTCCACCACAGTCGCACCTGCCAGCGCCCCGATCCATCGGGCTGGCCCAGCACGGTATAAAGCTGCCCGTTCCACCGCGTCAGGATCGCGCTCTCGCTGGTCACCGTCGGCGGCGTCGCGAAGAAGCGCGACTGCGGGCGCAGCACCCGCACGCTATTCCCGGTGCGCGCGGTCAGCCGCGCCTGCAAGGCCGACCAGTTCTCGCCTACCACCGGCGCGATCCCGTCCAGCGTCACGCGCCACGGGCCCACCGTCACCGTCTCGCCGGGACGCACCGCCGCCAGCCGCTCGGCGGTGAACGCGCTGTCGCACGCCATGCCCACCAGGCTCACCGCCAGCCCCAGATGCGCGACCACCATGCCCCAGATCGGCAGCGGCGTCCGGCGCAGGTTGCGCCCGCCCAGCGGCATGACGCTCGCCACCGCCAGCCCGGCGGCCAGCGCCAGCCCGAGCAGCGGCAGCACCCCGATCGGCGCCAGCACCAGCAGCGCGACCAGCACCGCCGCGGCGACCCCCGCCGGCACCGCCATCCGCCGCGGCAGCGCGCGGCCGTCGTCCCGCCGCCAGCGCAGCAGCGGCCCCACCGCCATCACCACCACCATCGCCAGCGCGATCGGCCCGGCCGCCTTGTTGAAAAAGGGCGGCCCCACCGACAGTTGCACCCCGAACGCCGCCGCCACGATCGGGTACAGCGTCCCGATCAGCACCACGCCCAGGATCACCGACAGCAACAGGTTGTTGACCACCAGCCCGCCCTCGCGGCTGACCGAGGCGAACACCGTTCCCGCCTTCACCGTGCCGATGCGGCCTGCGAACAGCGCCAGCGCCCCGCCGATATAGAGGGCGAGCAGCGCCAGGATGAACGCGCCCCGCTTGGGATCGACGGCAAAGGCATGGACGCTGGTCAGGATGCCCGAGCGCACCAGGAACGTGCCGAGCATCGACATCGAAAAGGCGACCACCGCCAGCATCACCGTCCACGCCCTGAGGCCGTCGCGCGCCGCCAGCACGTTAACCGAATGGAGCAGCGCGGTCGCCGCCAGCCACGGCATCAGCGAGGCATTCTCCACCGGGTCCCAGAACCACCAGCCGCCCCAGCCCAGTTCGTAATAGGCCCAGTAGGATCCGGCGGTGATCCCCAGCGTCAGGAACACCCAGGCGCCCAGCACCCAGGGGCGCATCGCCCGCGCGAACGCCGGCCCCACGTCGCGCGTAACCAGCGCCCCCACCGCAAAGGAAAACGCCACCGACAACCCGACATAGCCCGCGTACAGCGTCGGCGGGTGGAAGGCGAGGCCGGGGTCCTGCAACAGCGGGTTCAGCCCCATGCCGTCGATCGCCGCGGGTATCCGGTCGAACGGGTTGGAGGAGAACAGCAAAAAGGCATAGAAGCCGAGCGCGATCCCCGCCTGCGCGCCCAGCGTCGCGACCAGCGTCCGCCCGTCCAGCGCGCGCTCGAACCGGGCGACGGCGGCCCCCGCCACCCCCAGGATCGTCACCCAGAGCAGCATCGATCCTTCGTGATTGCCCCAGGCACCGGCGAATTTGTACAGCCACGGCTTGGCCGAATGGCTGTTCTCCGCCACCAGCCGCACCGACATGTCCGATCGCAGGAACAGCGCGATCAGCAGCGCCATCGCCAGCAACGCCAGCGCACCCTGCACGATCGCGACCGCGCGGATGCCGTCGCGCGCCTGATCGCCAATGGCGTCACCGCGCCGCACGCCCAGCACCGCCAGCAGGATCTGCAATCCCGCCAGCGCCGCGGCGAACCACAAGGCGGCAAGCCCGGCCTCTGCGATCACGGCTTCAGGGTCTTCGTTTCGTGCATCTTGCCCGCCATTTCCGGCGGCATGTATTTTTCATCATGCTTGGCCAGGAGGTTGGTCGCGACAAAGCCGCCATCGGGCCGGAACTGGCCTTCCGCCACCACCCCCGATCGCTCGCGAAACAGGTCGGGTACGATGCCCGCATAGACGACGGGCGTGGTGGCGACGCCGTCGGTCACGGCGAAATGCACCGTCACCCCGTCGGCGGCGCGCTGCACCGATCCCGCCGCCACCATGCCCCCCAGCCGCACCGCACGCCCCAGCGGCAGGCCCTGTTTGGCGACATCGGACGGGGCATAGAAGAACGCCGCCTGATCCTTCAGCGCGGACAGCGCCAGCAACGCGGCCGCGACGATCGCCGCCACCGCCAGCAGCGCCAGCCCGAGACGTTGATGCTTTGCGGTCATTTCTCGGCGCGCTTCATCGCCAGCCAGCTGACCAGCGCCAGCACGCCGCTGCCGCCCAGCGCCACCGCATAGGCCGCCGACACGAAGCTCCAATGGTTCATGCCGCCGCCATCCGCCGCGCCCGCGCCTCGGCCTTGGTGCGCGCCAGCATCATCCGCATCCGCATGAGCACGATGCCGCCGAACAGAAAGGTGAAACCGGCCATGGTGATCGGCAGCGGCCACAGGATCGTGCCGTCGATCGTCGACTTGGTCAGCCCGATCGAGGGGCCCTGGTGCAACGTGTTCCACCACACCACCGAATAGCGGATGATCGGCAGCAGCACGCTGCCCGCCACGCCGTACAGCGCCGGGATGCGGCCGTCGCCGCCCTGTTCCGCATCGGCCCGCGCCAACGCGATATAGCCGAGATAAACGAAGAACAGCAGCAGCATCGAGGTCAGCCGCCCATCCCATTGCCACCACGTCCCCCAGGTCGGCCGCCCCCAGATCGCGCCGGTGACAAGGCAGATCGCGGCAAAGGCGGCGCCCGGCACCGCGATCGCGCGGGCCGCTACCTGCGCCAGCGGATGGCGCCACACCAGATAGGCGATGCTGGCGATCGCCAGGCTGCTCCACCCGCCCATGCCCAGCCAGGCGGCGGGCACATGAATATACATGATCCGCACCGTCTCGCCCTGCAGGTAATCGGGCGGCGTCTGCGTCAACCCGGCCCATACCCCCACCGCGATCAGCAGCGCGCCCAGCCAGAAGAACACCCCCGTCAGCGGACGGGCGATCTTCAGAAACCGGGCAGGATTGGCAAGGGCATGAAGGCTCGGCACGATCCGCCCGTCTTAGGGCCCTTTGACCGCGCCGTCACGGGGGTTTGGATATGCCGGGCGGGTATGCGGCGCAGCGTGTATCGAGCCCTCCCCCCTCCCCGGGGAGAGGGAACCGCGCATAAGACCCCTCGCCCCTCCGGGGAGCATCAGGTGAACAGCGCCCCGCGCTCTTCAGGTCATTGCCGGGGGCATGACCGACCTGATGCTGGCGGGACCCGCCGCGACAGCGGTGGGAGGGTGAGGGGCAGACCAGCAGTGCGGCGCCGCTTGGCAGCCCCTCACCCTTCCCACTGCCTGAAGGCAGCGGGCCCCTTCCCTCTCCCCGCAGGGGAGAGGGAGCCACGCACAAAACCCTTCTCCCCGGCGAGGAGAGGGATCAAGAAATTACCGCCCGATCAACCGCTGCGCGATCTCGTCCGCCACATCCGACGCCGGATGGCCGTTGGCAGCGCTCTCGCTCCACACCTGCTCCAGCCGCTCCGGGATCTTCGCGATACGCGCCATCACCTCGGCCTCGTCGCCCTGGCCCAGATATTCCAGCCCGACATTGATGATGCCGCCGGCATTGATGACGTAATCGGGCGCGTACAGGATGCCCGCCTCGTGCACGCGGCGCCCGTCGGCGCGCGTCGCCAACTGGTTGTTCGCGCCGCCCGCGACGATCTTCGCCTTCAACTGCGGGATCGATCCCTCGTGCAGCACGGCACCCAACGCATTGGGGCTGACGATGTCGGCGTCCTCGAACAGGATCTGCTCGGCCGCCACCACGCCCGCGCCCAGCTCACCCGCCAGCGCCTGCGCCCGGCCTTCGTTGACATCGGCCAGCGTCAGGATCGCGCCGTCCCTAGCCAGCAGCCGGGCCAGCCCGCCCCCGACCGAGCCGACGCCTTGGATCGCGACGCGCACGCCCTTCATGTCGTCGGTGCCCAGGCCGCGCTTGGCGGCGGCCTTCACGCCCAGATACACGCCGTGCGCGGTATAGGGTCCCGGATCGCCGCCCGCGGCGCCCGATGCGACCGGCAGGCCCGAGACATAGCGGGTCTGGCCGGCGATCACCTTCATCCGCTCCTCGGACATGCCGACATCCTCGGCGGTGACATAGCGGCCGCCGAGCGATTCGACCGCGCGGCCAAAGGCTTCCAGCTGCGCGGTGGTGATCGTGTCGCCGGGGTTCGCCGCCAGCACCACGCCCTTGCCGCCGCCCAGCGTCAGCCCGGCCATCGCGTTCTTGTAGCTCATGCCGCGCGACAGGCGCAGCGCATCGGTGATCGCGCGATCGGGCGTGGCATAGTGCCAGAAGCGTGCGCCGCCGGCGGCGGGGCCCAGATGCGTCGAATGGACCGCGATCACCGCCTGCAACCCCGATGCGGGATCGCTGAACAGATGAACGCCCTCATGCCCGTCGAAATCAGGGAAGCCCCAGTCCGCCATGTCGTTTCCGATGCTGTGGGAAAAATGGGGCGACCGACGGGACTTGAACCCGCGACCCTCGGTACCACAAACCGATGCTCTAACCAACTGAGCTACGATCGCCACTGAAGGATTGCGCCCCTAGCCGGGGCCTCTCCTCGCGTCAAGGCTATCAGAATCTTCCCTGCACCGAAAGTCGATAGCCGCCCGGCCCGGGCGCGAAACCCAGCCGCCCCAATCGCTCGATCGTCGCCGCATCCCCCGCCGCCAGCGTCAGGTCCGCGGTATAGCGCCCGTCCGGCCGGATGCGCAGTGTCACCCCTTCGGTCCCCGACGTGCCCGTCAGCGGCAAGAGCAGCGCGCCTGCGTCGCACCGCGCCATGCCGGACAGCGTCGGCGGCAGCGGCAACACGCCGTCCTCCGTCGCCATCACCGCCCGCACGCGCCCGTCCGCCGATTCGCAGGTCTCGTCGCGAAAGCGCACGCTCACGCCCTCCAGGTCCAGGCTCGCCACCGGCAGCGGATTGAACACCCCCGCCACCGGCAGTCGCGCGGTCACATCGTCCAGCGCCACCAGATGCCGGCCGATCTCGGCGGCGCCCTCCAGTGGTGGCGCAAGCCCCCCCGGCCCGGAAAAGACCAGCCGCGCCCGCCCGATCAGCAGCGCAAAGGGCGACAGCCGCGCCTTCACATCGCCCAGCACCACGTCGCCGAACCGCGCCTCGCGCAGCCGTGCGTCCCAGATGCTGCCTGACACACGCCGCGCCGACAGCCCTTCCTCGCCCGCCGCCGCCGCACCCAGCACGATGCGCATCGGTAACAGCACGATCAGCGCCAGGAACAGCATCGCGCCGAACAGGACCGACGGCCGCGTCGTCAACCGGATGCGCCTCATGCCGCGCGGCTCCGCAGGACCAGCGTCACGCCCACCGTGCGGTCGCCATTGTCGGTCAACGTCGCCTGCTCCACCAATATGCCGCCGCGCTCCAGCCGGTTCAGCCAGGGGATCAGCGCCGCCGCCCGCGCCGACTGGATCTGGGCGCGCACCCGGCCGGGTCCGTCCTCGTTCAGCGATTGCAGCGCGAAGCCCGCCTCGTCGGCGGCGGCGCGCACCGTGTCGGCCAGCGACCCGGTCAGCGGCGGCGGCCGGCGGATGCCGGTCAGCGCCTCGACCTGGGCCTGCGTCTCGCCCAGCCGCACCACCGCGGCGCTGTGCCGCTCGCGCGCACTCGCCAGCCCGTCGTCCACCGGCCGCACGATCCCGGCCCACAGGATCGTCACCACCATCAGCGCGGCCATCACCAGCAGCAGCCGCTTCTCGCGCAGCGACCGCCCGTCGAACCACGTCTTCAACGCGCTCATCGCACCCTCACCGTGAATTCCCCCGTGATCCGCCCGCCTGCCGCGGTGAAGGTGCCGGCCTGCACGTCAAAGCCCGCCGCCTCGATCGCCCGCTTCAGGTCGGTGGCCAGCGCCTCGCGCTCGACCGCGATGCCCAGCCGCATGTCACCCGATGGCTGGAAGTCCAGCGCGGTGATCTCGGTACCCGGCACCGCGCGCACCACCGCGAACACCGCCGCCGCGCTGCGGCTGAAGCCAAGGCCAGGGCCGCGCACGCCTGCCAGCCGCTCCGCCAGTTGCCGGTCGGCATCGGTCACCGTCTCGCCCCGCGGCAGCACAGTGCGGGCTAGCGCGTCCGCGCGCGCCTCGGCGGCATCGGCGGCAAAGCTGTAGCGCGCGATCCGCACCAGATCGATCGCCAGCGTCAGCGCCAGTATCGCCAGCCCCATCAGCGCCAGCCGCCGGATCAACCGCCAGTCGATCGCGCGCCGCCGCCGCCGTGCGAACACCCCTTGCCGCAGGTCCAGCGGCACCGCCGCGACTGCTGCCGCCATCGCCGCAACCAGCTCGGGCTCGGGCACCGGCTCGGGCAGCGCGCCGCCCGTCACCAGCGGGGTCAGCGCCGCATCGTCGGCAAAGCCCGCATGCCGCCCGCGCACCACCGCCTGCCCGCCCACGGACCCGAGCGCATAGCCGCTGTCGGGGCGCGGCAGCAGCAGCGGCGCCGGCACCAGCGCGACCGGATCGATCCCGGCCTCCGCCAGCATCGACAGCCATCCGGCCATCGCGCCGGCATTGACCACGCCGATCGCGCGACCACCGTCCTCGGCCTCTTCCCCGCCCACCGCGACGTGCAGCTCGCTCATCGGCGCGGCGCTCGCCTCCGCCGCCATGATCCGCGCCGCCGCCGCCGCCTGCGCGCTCGACCGGGCGGGCAGCTCCGCCCAGTGCAGCGTCACCGCCTCCGCCGGCGCCACCGCGATCGCCGGCGCATCCCCCGGCGGCGGCCCGTCGCCCTCGCCCGCGACGCGGCCATCCTCCAGCCGCATCCAGCGCAGCGCGCCCCCCGGCGGCGGCAGAAACACAAGATTGGTCGCGCTCATAGATCTTCCCCCCATTGCCGATGGGTCAGGCGGACGGGAAGCGTGCGGGCATCGACCAGCCCGCGTTCCTCGATCTGCGTCGTCCCCAGCGTCACGTCGATGCGCAGGGCGAACCACTGCGTCTTCACCCCCGGTTGGCTCGTCGGCTCACCACCCACGCCCTGCCACGCCGCACTCGCCTCGGCAAAGCCTTGCGGTGGCCGGCGCAGCAATTGCTGCCGGATCGTCTCCGGGTTCACCCCCGTCTGGAACAGCATCGCGACGAGCGGCGCCTGTTCGGGCAACAGCGTGTTGACGTTGATCGCGCTCGGCTCGTTCGTCGGCAGCGTGCACAGCCAGGGGCGCAGCGTCTCGTACACCTCCGCCGTCACCCCGTTCACCGCGCGCAGCTCGCTCACGTCCGCCATCAGCGTGCCGGGCGTCCGGTACGGCGTTTCGCGCGCCAGATAGAGCGGGTCCTCGCCGCCGCCGGATTGCTGGTCCTGGTCGGTATCGATCCAATCCGATGCCCCCGCCGCCACCTGTGCGGCCACCTGTGCCGGCACCCCGACATAGCCCATCAGCCGCATGAACTCGGCCTGTCGCTGCGGATCGCTGGCATAGACGCCCGGCGCATCGGGCAGGCTGCGCACCAGGCTGTTCAGGTTGAAGCAGTTGCCCCCGTCCGTCACCCGCGCCACCGCGCTGCCACCGCCGGGCAGCGGCAGGCCGAACGGCCGGTCGCTCCAGTCGCCCAGCAGCGACACCCGGTCCGGGCTGCGCTGCAACAGCCCGCCGATCCGCACCAGTGCCAGCGCCTCGCCCGCTTGCGCGAACGCGCGCGCCTGCTCCACCGCCAGCGCATTGCCGCCCAGCCGCGTCGACAGGCGCAGCTTCTCCAGCGCCGTCGCGGCCAGCACCGCGATCACCGCCACCAGGATCAGCACGGTCAGCAGCGCCGCCCCGCGCTCGCCCTCACGCACCGGCCACCTGCCTTGCGGGCGCATAGCCCGTCCCCACCAGGAACATCTGGCGATACAGGGTGCCGTCCGTCCGCTCGATCGTCACCTCGGCCGCCTGCGGCAGCGCCGCCCCCTGCACCCCCTGCCACTGGTCCAGCCACGCCCCCTGGAACCGGTAGCGCAGATGCAGCGCGCGCACCCGCGGCAACAGCACGGTCGGCGGCAGCGGCTGCGCCCCGTCCAGCATCGGATACGCCACCCGCTCCAGCGCATCGCCCGCCACCCGGTACGTCACCTTCTGGAGTGACGCCCGCGGCGCGGCATCCAGATTGGTCCACCCCCCGCGCACCACCGTCATCCCCGCCGCCTCGCCGACCAGCGCCGGGCGCAGCACGCCGCCCTCGTCCCGCGCCGGCCGCGCCACCGCCTGCCCCAGATCGGCCGACAGGATCGACAAGGTCCGGTTAAGCGCGGACACATCGTCCAGCCGTCCGCCGACGCTGGCCTGCGTCCGCACGCTCAGCGCCAGGATCGCCACCGCCGCCGACGCCAGCATCGCAAAGATCAGCAGCGCGACCATCACCTCGACCAGCGTAAAGCCGGCCTCGCGCCGCGGGAGGGGTGCGACCGTCATCGCAGGCCCGGTGACCGGTTCGGCCGGTTCCGGTCGCCGCCGCCACCCGGATCGGGGTTCGGCGCGACCAGCACCGGCGGCGGCAGCGTCGCCGGCCGGATCATCGTCACCCGCCCCAGCGTGTTGCCGCCGCGGCCGAACACCGACACGTCGATGCGCACCACGCGCTGGTCGCCGGTCGGGCTCACCACCCGTGTCCAGCGCCACGCCTGCCCGCCATTGGGCTCGGCCCCGTCGCTGCGCCCCAGCGTCGGCGCCTCCGGCTCGGTCACCGCCTCGATCGCGACGTTGCGCGCCACCATCTGCGCGACCATCGTCTTGCTCAGCGTGCCCGCGCCGCGGATCGTCGCGCCCTCCAGCCGCACCAGCGCCATCGCCGCCAGGCTGAACACCGCCAGCGCGACCATGATCTCGATCAGGGTAAAGCCGCGACTATTATCCATCGACGCGCACGCTGCCGTCCGCGCCGATCCGCACCACCGTCTCCACCCGATCGCGCGCCAGCTTCAGGTCGGCGGGGCGATCCGCCAGCCCGGTCACGTCGAACGTCACGCGCAGCCGCCCACTGGTGTTCGCGATCTCGGGCCGCGTGCCCTCCGCCCAACGCTCGACCCGCAGCGGCTTGTCCGCCACCGGCACCCAGCCGCCCGACACCCGCCGGTCGAAGCCGTAGCCGCCGCGCGTCACCCACAGGCTGACCGGCGCGGCGTTCACCACCGCACTGTCCTGCGCCGCACGCACCCGCACCGCAAAGCGCGTCGCCTCGTCCACCAGCCGTCCGCGCCGGTCGGGCATCGCCCACACCACGGCGGCCGACGCCAGCCCGATGATCGTCACCACGACCATCAGTTCGACCAGCGTGAACCCCGCCTCGCGGCGGCGCCTGGCCGTCTTACTGCCAGTTGCCGATATCGGCATTGATCCCCTCGCCGCCTTCCTTACCGTCGGCGCCGTAGGTCCAGATATCCGCCTCGCCATGCTGGCCGGGCGAGGCGTAGAGATACGGCCGCCCCCACGGATCGTCGGGGAGCTTCTTCAGATAGCCGCCCCGCTGATAACGCGAAGGATCGGAAAGCCCGGCGGGCATCGTCACCAGCGCCTGCAAGCCCTGGCTCGTCGTCGGATAGGTCAGGTTCTGCAACTTGTAGAGTTCCAACCCGCCCTCGATCTGCGCGATATCAGCCTTGGCCTTTTCGATCCGCGCCGTGTCGCCGGAGGGCAGCACGTTCAGCGCGACGATCGTCGCCAGCAGGCCGATGATGACGATCACCACCATCAGCTCCACCAGCGTGAAGCCATCCTCATTACGACGGCGGCGCGCTTTAGCTAGGCGAAGCGCCTTGTTCATCTCGATACGCATGGTCACCTCATTGTCCTGCCAGCGTGTTCAGTTGCAGGATCGGCAGCAGGATGGATAGCACGATGGTGGCGACGATGCCGCCCATCACGACGATGATCGCCGGCTCCAGCAGCGACAGCGCGGTCGCAGTGAAGCGGTCGAACTCGCGTTCCAGATAGTCGGCGGCACGCTCCAGCATCTCGTCCAGCCGCCCCGCCGCCTCGCCCGACGCCGCCAGATAGGTCAGCAGCGGCGGAAACACGCTGGCGCGTCGCATCGCGGCGGACAGGCTGCCGCCGCCGCGGATCGCCTCGACGATATCGTCGGAGGCGACGCGCAACCGCCGGTTGTGGATCGTGCCTGCGGTCAGCGTCAGCCCTTCGAGCAGCGGCAACCGGCTCGCCACCATCGTCCCCAGCGTCCGCGCCATCCGCGCCGCATGCAGGTCGCGCAGCAACCGCCCGAGCAGCGGCACGCGCAGCAGCCAGCTATCGAAGGACAGCCGGATGGAGGGCACCTTCAACGCCTGCCACCCACCAAGTCCCGCCAGCACGACGAACAGCAGCATCAGCCACCACCACCCGACCAGCAGGTCCGATACGCCGATCACCATCCGCGTCAGGAAGGGCAGTTCCTGCCCCACCGTATCGAACTGTTCCACGACCTGCGGCACGACGAACATCATCAGCGCGGTGACTACGCCCAGCGCCACCAGCGCGAGGATGGTGGGATAGGCGAGCGCGGTGATCAGCTTGCCGCGAATCTCCGCCTGCCGCTCCAGCAGTGCCGCCAGCCGCTCCAAAATCGTCGGCAGCGTGCCCGAGCTTTCGCCCGCCGCCACCATCGCGCGGTACAAGGGCGGAAAGCTCTTGGGCTCGCGCGCCATCGCATCGGCCAGCCGCCGCCCCTCGACCACGCCGGCATGCACCGCCGATACCACGCCGCGCACCTTGTCGGTCTCGGTCTGGCGCGTGATCGTGCGCAGGCTTTCCTCCAGCGGCGACACGCGGTTCAGCGTCGCCAGCTGCCGGGTGAACAGCGTCAGTTGCTTGCCCGACATGCGCGGGCGGCCCAGTTGCAGCCCGAACAGCGGCCGGGCGCCCGCCACCGGCGCGCTGCCCGGCTTGAGCGACACGACATACAGGCGCTGCCGGTCCAGCGCCGCGCGCGCCGCATCGGCATCGGCGGCGGCGACATGCCCCCGCCGCTCCGCGCCCTTGGTGTCGATCGCGACATAGTCGAAATCAGCCATCGGTCGCATCGCGTCGCGTCACGCGGATCGCCTCTTCCGCCGTGGTCTGCCCGGCCAGCACCAGGTCGCGCGCGGAGGAGGCCAGCGTCGGCGCCTTCTGAAAGGCGTGCGCGGCGATCGCCTGCTCGTCGCCACCCTCGTTGATCAGGCGGCGGACGGTTTCGTCCACCCTGACCGCCTCGTACACGCCGATCCGGCCCTTGTAGCCGGTGCCGTTGCACTGCTCGCACCCGCGCGCGACATGGACGATCGTGTCGCCGGCAATGCCCAGCATCGGCGCCACCGTCTCGCTGGCCGGCACGCCGTGGCGGCAGACGGGGCACAGCCGCCGCACCAGCCGCTGCGCGATCACGGCGCGCAGCGTGGAGGCGAGCAGGAACGGCTCCACCTTCATGTCGCGCATCCGGGTGATCGCGCCCACCGCATCGTTGGTGTGGACGGTGGACAGCACCAGATGCCCGGTCAGCGATGCCTGCACCGCGATCTCGGCAGTCTCGCGGTCGCGGATTTCGCCGACCATCACCACGTCGGGGTCCTGACGCAGGATGGCGCGCAGGCCCGCCGCGAAGGTCAGCCCGACCTTGGCATTGACCTGCGTCTGGCCGACGCCGTCCACCGCATATTCGACCGGGTCCTCGACCGTCAGGATGTTGCGGCTGCCATCGTTCAACAGGCGCAGGGACGCGTAAAGCGAGGTCGTCTTGCCAGAACCCGTCGGCCCGGTGACCAGCAGGATGCCGTTCGGCTCGGCCAGCGCCTCGCGCAGCAGCGCGTACATCGCCGGGCTCATCCCCAGCGCATCCAGGTCGATGCCCGCATTCTCCTTGTCCAGGATACGCAGCACCACCCGCTCGCCCGCCCGGCTCGGCAGCGTCGAGACACGCACGTCGAGCAGCTTGCCGCCCAGCGTCAGGCCCATGCGTCCGTCCTGCGGCACGCGCCGCTCGGCAATGTCCAGCCGCGCCATCACCTTGATGCGGCTGACCACCACCGGCGCGACATGCGGCGGCATGCGCAGCGTCTCGCGCAGCACGCCATCGATCCGCATCCGCACGACCAGACCCGTCTCGTACGGCTCGATATGGATGTCCGACACGCCATTGCGCGCCGCATCGGCCAATATGCCGTTGATCAGCCGGATCGCGGGCGCATCGTCCGCGGTGTCGAGCAGGTCCTCGGCGGTCGGCAATCCTTCGGCCAGCAGGTCCAGCTCGTCGCCCATCCCCGCCGCCGCCATCGCGGTCGCCTGCCCGTCCATCGCATAGGCATCGGACAACAGCCGGTCGAACGCCGCCGGCTCGACCACCGACACCGCGAACGGCCGCCCCAGATGCCGCCGCAACTCGATCAACGCCTTGGGATCGCTCCCCTCGCGCAGCGCTACCGCCAGCGGCTCCTGCGCCGCCAGGCACGTCCCGAACTTGCGTGCAAAGGCATAAGGGATGGACAGCGGCGCAACCAGCTCCAGCATCCCGCCATCACGCCCGTCCCCCTCGTGAAACGCCGCCCCGTCACGCCCCTCCCGCTCGCGGGCGGACGCCCCGTCACTCCCCTCCCGCTCGCGGGAGGGGTCGGGGGAGGGAAGTGCAGCAGGCGCATCGGCCAAAGGCACCTGCCCTCCCCCGAGCGGAAGGGAAGAAGGTAGGGGCACCGTATCGCCGGTCCCCTCATGCCCCTTGCGGATGATCACCGGCGCCGCCGCGGGGTTTCGGGCAACCGCTGTACCGGCACCGCGATATTGGGGTCCTCGATATTGCCGGGCATCGGCGCGCGCGGGATCGGCGGCGCGGCATTCATGTAATCGCGCACCAGTTCGTCGATCGACGGCTCCACGCCCGGCTGCGCATAGCCCTGCAACTGGCGCAGATAGCCATAGCGCTGCTCGGTCACCCGGCGCGAATCCTCGGGCGTGCGCAGGATCGTCGGGCGGATGAACACCATCAGGTTCGTCTTGGCCCGGCTGCGCGCCTTGGACCGGAACAATGCGCCCAGCCCCGGAATGTCGCCGAGCAACGGGATCTTCTCGATCGTGCGCCGCTCGTTATCGTCCAGCAGGCCGCCGATCACCGTGATCTGCCCGTCATCGGGGGTGAACACATTCTCGAACGCGCGCTTGTTCAGGATCAGCTCCGAATTGTCGCTCGATACCGGCCCGGCGATCGAACTCACCTCCAGGCGGACATACAGCTTCAGCGACCCGCCCGCATTCACCTGCGGCTTCACGTCCAGCTGGATGCCGACATTCTGGCGCTGCACGGTGCGGAAGGCATTGTCGAAATTGTTCGACAGCGCCTGCCCCGTCGTCACCGGGATCTCCTGCCCGACCAGGCTGTGCGCCTGCTGATTGTCCAGCGTGATCAGGTGCGGGACCTGCAACAGGTTCGATGTCGTGTCGCTCTTCACCGCATTGATGATCGCGCCGAACACGGTGTCGCCAATCTGCCCGCCCCAGCCCAGCGCGCCGCCCGTCGTCCCCAGGATCGACTGCACCGCCGACTGCGTCAACTGGTCGAACGCCGGGTTGGGGGTGCGCGTCTCGGTCCGCGTTCCGTCGGGGGCGATCACCGTCGTGCTGGTGCCGCCGAGCCGCTGCCCGCCGATCGCGCCGGCGATCTGCAGGATGTTGGGCGCGGTGTTCGAATAGGTCGACGCGCCGAACGCCCCGCCCGACAGGCTGCCGAGCAGGAACTGCGCCCCCAGCCGCTTGACCGTCTGGTCGGACACCTCCGCGACGATCGCCTCGATCAGCACCTGCTCGCGCCGCACGTCCAGTTGCCGGATCACCTCGCCTAACTGCCGCTGCACGTCCGCCGGTCCCGCGATCACGATCGCGTTTGCACCCACGAAGCGCGTCACCACCGCGGCGGTGCGCCCGCCCTGCGTACTGATCGCCGCCTGCTGCCCCGTCTGCCCCCCGCTCCCCGGCGTGCTCGCACTCTGCGTCTGCTGCACCGGCTGCGACTGGCGCGCCGCGGTCGAATTGATCCCCGCCGCCCCCGTCGTCCCGTTGGTCTGCGAGAAGCTGCCCCGCGACAGCGTCGTCTCCTGCACCGCATCGGGCGTCTGCCCGACCAGCTGCTGCAACACCGGCAGCAGCTGCTCGGCATCCGCATTGTTCAGGAACACGACGCGGATCTCGGTGCCGTTGCGCGCCTTTTCGTCCAGTTCGCGCGCCACCTGCGCCAGCCGCGCGACGCTGCTCGCGTCACCGCGCAGCGCCACCGAGTTGGAGCTGTCGATCGCCACCACCGACACGCCCCCCGCCGTGCCGCTCGCCACCGCACCCTGGTTGCCGCCGCCGCTTTGCACCGCGGCGCCGCCGCTGCCGCCACCGGCCAGTGCCTGCAACGCGCTGGCGATCTCGCGCGCGCCGGCATTTTGCAGCGCGATCACCCGCGTCGAGGCATTGTCCGTGTCGATCCGGCGCACCACTTCGCGGATGCGCCGCACATTGTCGGCAAAATCCACCACGACCAGGCTGTTGCCGCCGCGGTTCGCGGTGACCGACCCTTGCGCGCTGACCAGCGGCCGCACCGTCTCCACCGCCGCCGCCGCATCGCCCGATCGCAGCCGGATGATCTCGGTGACGAAGGCGTTGCGATTGGCACCCCCCGCCCCGATCCGGCTCGGCTGCGAGGCGGCATTGTCCAGCGGCTGCACCCGGAACGCCCCGCCCGAGGTCGGCACCGCGACCAGTCCGTTGGAGCGCAGCGTCGACAGGAAGATCTCGAAATATTCCGACCGGGACAGCGGCCGGTCGGTCACCACCGTCACCTTGCCCTGCACCCGGCTGTCGATGATGAAGGTCCGCCCCGTCACCTTGGCGGCATCCGCGATGAACGCGCGGATATCGGCATCGCGCACGTTCAGCGTGGTTTGCGCATGCGCGCCCGCTGCCAGCGCGCCCGACAGCGCGATCGCCAGAACCGAACCCAGAACCAGTCTCTTCATTGCCCCGCCACAATCGTGATGGCGAGCGGCAGCGTCTGATTGCCGCGCTCGACCGTGATAGGAATATTGCCGCCCTGCCCGAAATCGGCGGCGACGCGGTCGATATCGCCCGGCCCGGTCACCGGGCGCCCGCCGATCGCGGTCACCACATCGCCCTCCTGCAAGCCCGCCGCGCGGAACGCCGCGCCCGAGCCTTGCGGGCGCACCACCAGCCCGGACACGCGCCCGCCGTCCAGCCGGGGGATGAACCCGATATCGCTGCGCAGCTGTCCGATCCGCACCCCGGCCCCGCCGGCGGACGGCGGCGGCGCCCCCGCCTCACCCCCCGACGCGCCCGGTGCATCGGACTGGTCGAGATACAGTGTCTCCTCCGCCCCCCCGCGATCGATCACCACATGATCGAACGCCACCGCCTTCAGCCGCACGCCCGGCTGGATCTCGTCGCCGATCGCCACCGATTGCTGCACCCCGTCGGGCCCAGCCAGGATCGCGGAGCCGCGCCCCATCGCCTCGTCGATCCGCGTGCCGAACAGCGTCAGTTGCAGCGCGGTAACGGTGGCCGGCGCCTGGGTCGCCCCTTGCAGGCGGAAAAAGGGATCGAAGCCCGACAGGATGGTGGAGGGCGATCCCGGCACCACCGGCTGCGCCGGGCGCCAGTCGCCCAGCGGCGCGACCGGCGTCACCACCGCCCACACCAGCCGTGCCGCCTGAATGGCCAGCCCGGCCATCAGCAGCAGTTCGGCCACCGAATAGACATTGACGACGGGCAGGCGCCGCAACAGCCGGCGACCCCGCGCGTCGAGCTTCAAACGCATGAACCAAACACCCCAACCGCCGCACGCGCCCTAGGCATGCCATGTTACAGCTTTGCGTCAAAGCCCCGAAACACGGGCGTCACATTGGTACGGCACCGCGCCGCTGATATGATGCCTGTCATGACGATGCCGAACCTCGATATTCCCACCCTTGGCAGTGGCCTCGACGCCGAACCGATCGTGCAGCGCCTGCTCGGTCAACCGGGTGTCCAGCGTCTGCCCAGTCCCAAGCTCACCTTGTTCGTCAAGCGCGCGGCGCTTCCCGCCGAGCTATGCGCCACCCTGATCGCGCGCATCGACGCGGTGCGTCGCCCCTCCACCGTCTCCGATTCGAACGGCGACGCCAGTTACCGCACCAGCGAAACCGGCGATCTCGACCCCGCCGATCCTGCGGTGATCGCCACCGAGGGGATCATCGCCGCGCTGACCGGCCTGTCGCCGGACCATGGCGAGCCGATCCAGGGCCAGCGCTACGCGGTTGGTCAGGAGTTCAAGGGCCATACCGATTATTTCGAGCCACTCGGCATCGATTATGATCGCTATTGCGGCCGCTCGGGCAATCGCACCTGGACGGTGATGATCTACCTCAACACGCCCGAGGCGGGCGGCGCGACCCGCTTCAAGTCGGTCGACAAGACGATCCAGCCCGAAACCGGCAAGCTCCTCGCCTGGAACAACCGCCGGCCGGATGGGTCGCTGAACGCCGCGACGCTGCATCAGGGGATGAAGGTTCGCGCCGGGGTGAAATACGTCATCACCAAATGGTTCAGAGAGAAGCCCTGGATTGGCTGACCACTACCCCTCTCTCCTTCGGGGAGCATCAGGTAAACAGCGCCCCGCGCTGTTGAGTCCATGCCGGGGGCATGGACGACCTGATGCTGGAGGGGCCCGCCGCAAAGCGGTGGGAGGGTGAGGGGCCGCCCAGCAGCGCAGCACGGCTTGGCACCCCCTCACCCCAACCCTCTCCCCGGAGGGGAGAGGGAGCAGGAACCCTATTCCGCCGCCTCGGCCATCTCGGCGAACTCCGCCGCCGCCAGGAACCGCTCGGCATCCAGCGCCGCCATGCACCCGGTGCCCGCCGCGGTCACCGCCTGCCGGTACACCTTGTCGGCCACGTCGCCGCACGCGAACACGCCCTCCACGCTGGTGCGGGTCGATCCCGCCTCCACCGCGATATAGCCGTCCGCATCCAGCTCCAGATGCCCGCGGAACAGCTCGGTCGCCGGGTGATGCCCGATCGCGACGAAGCCGCCCTCGACATCGATCCGGCTATGCTCGCCCGTCACCGTGTCGACCAGGTCCAGCGCGACCAGCCCGGCATTGCCGCCGCCGTCCACGAACTCGCGAACTTCCTTGTTCCACAGGACCTTGACGTTCGGATGCGCATGCAACCGCTCCTGCAGGATGCGCTCGGCGCGCAAGCTGTCGCGGCGATGGATCAGCGTCACGTCGTCGGAATGGTTGGTCAGGTACAGCGCTTCCTCGACCGCGGTGTTGCCGCCGCCGATCACCGCCACCTTCTTGCCGCGATAGAAGAAGCCGTCGCAGGTCGCGCAGGCGGATACGCCCTTGCCCTTCATCGCGTCCTCGCTGTCCAGGCCCAGCCACTTGGCCTGCGCGCCCGTCGCGATCACCAGCACGTCCCCCTCATACACGTCGCCGCCGTCGCCGATCAGGCGGAACGGGCGCCGGGACAGGTCGACCTCGGTGATCGTGTCCCACATCAGGCGCGTGCCGACATGCTCGGCCTGCTTCTGCATCTGCTCCATCAGCCAGGGGCCCTGGATGACGTCGGCGAAACCGGGATAATTTTCCACATCGGTGGTCGTGGTTAGTTGCCCGCCGGGCTGGATGCCCTGCACCACGATCGGCGCCATGCCGGCGCGTGCGCCGTAGATCGCGGCCGACAGGCCGGCGGGGCCAGACCCCAGGATAAGCATGCGGGTGGTGTGCGTCGTCATGAGAGCGTTTGCGTCCTGTTGCGTCCTTGGCGCCTAGATAGGCGCAACCATACAAAAAATGAACCGCTCCGCTGGCACCGATCGCCGCTCCGCTTCGTTACCTTTGTTAAGCGGAGAGGTATGCATGCGCGACGAAGACAAGGACGTGAAGATCACGGAATATGCCGGCGCGGCCGGCGGATGGGGCTCCATGCGCGGCATGGCGCAGGTGGTGCCCAAGGAGCGCCCCGGCCCCGATGTGCTGGACGCTCTGCGCCGCCAGAACAAACCCGAAGGCGTGATGTGCGTCAGTTGCGCATGGGGCAAACCCGCCAAGCCGCATATCGCCGAGTTCTGCGAGAACGGCGCAAAGGCCACCGCCTGGGAATTGTCCAACCTGCGCGTCACGCCGGACTTCTTTGCAAAGCACAGCGTTTCCGAACTGGCCGAGTGGCCCGACCATGATCTGGAACAGGCCGGCCGCCTGACCCACCCGATGAAATATGACCGCGCCACCGACCGTTATGTCGCGGTGCCGTGGGACGAGGCATTCGCCGCGATCGGCGCCAGGCTGAAACGCTGCGACCCGAAAAAGGTCGTGCTCTACGCGTCGGGCCGCGCCAGCCTCGAAACCTCGTTCATGTACGGCCTGTTCGCCCGCATGTGGGGGCAGCAGAACCTGCCCGATTCGTCCAACATGTGCCACGAGACGACCAGCGTCGGTCTGAAGAACGCGATCGGCTCGCCGGTCGCGACGATCCAGATGGAAGATTACGAGAAGTGCGACGCCATTTTCGCCTTTGGCCAGAATGTCGGCACCAATGCGCCGCGCATGCTTCACACGCTGAAATCCTGCCGCGACCGCGGTGTCGAGATCGTCGTGTTCAATCCGCTGCGCGAACGCGGCTGGGAACGCTTCACCGATCCGCAGAACCCGGTGCAGATGACGACGGGCGGCTCGACCACCATCGCCACCCAATATCATCAGGTCCGCGCCGGCGGCGACATTTCCGCGCTGCTCGGCATCTGCAAGCTGGTGATCGAGGCGGATGATCGCGCCCGCGCGCTCGGCAACGAACGCGTCCTCGACCATCATTTCCTCGAACAGCACACCACCCGGTTCGAGGAATTCGCCGCCTTCGCCCGCGCCGCGAAATGGGACGACATCACCCGCGAAAGCGGCCTGACCCGCGACGCGATCGAGGCGGCCGCGCAGGTCTATATGAAGGCCAAGCGCGTCATCGTCGTCTATGGCATGGGCATCACCCAGCACCGCTACGGCATGGACAGCCTGTATATGCTGGTCAATTTCCTGCTGTTGCGCGGCAATATCGGTCGCGAGGGTGCCGGCCCCGGCCCGGTCCGCGGCCACAGCAACGTACAGGGCCAGCGCACCGTCGGCATCACCGAGAAGACCGAGCTGGCCCCCGTCGACCGTTTAAAGGAACTGTTCGAGTTCGAACCGCCCACCGAAAAGGGGTGGGACACGGTGGAAAGCTGCCGACAGATCATCGACGGCACGTGCGAGGGCTTTGTGCAACTGGGCGGCAACTTCCTGCGCGCGACGCCCGAACATGCCAAGATGAAGGAAGGCTGGGCAAAGCTGCCGATCACCGTCAGCATCGCCACCAAGCTGAACAAGAGCCACCTCTATCCCGGCGTGGAAAGCTACATCCTCCCCTGCCTCGGCCGCATGGAACGCGACATGCAGGAAAGCGGCCGCCAGGCGGTGTCGATGGAGGATTCGTTCAGCCACATCTACGGCTCGGTCGGCAAGGCCAGCCCGGCGTCCGACACCCTCCTGTCCGAACCAGCGATCGTCGCCGGTCTCGCCAAGGCGGTATTGCCGCCCAACCCCAACGTCCCCTGGGACGCATGGGTCGGCGACTACAGCCTCGTCCGCAAGGCGATCGAGGATGTCTATCCCGACAAGTTCGCCAACTTCAACGAACGCCTGTTCGAACCCGGCGGCTTTTGGAAGGGCAATCCCGCCGCGCATCGCCAGTGGGAAACCGAAAGCGGCAAGGCGGAATTCAATACGCCCCGCGCGCTCAACGCCGCCGGCTTCGACGATGCCGATGGCCGCTTCCGCCTCATCACGCTGCGGTCCAACGACCAGTTCAACACCACCGTCTATGGCTATGACGACCGGTTCCGCGGCATCAAGGGCACGCGCCAGGTCGCGATGATGAACGAGGCGGATATCGCCCGGCTGGGCCTGAAGGACGGCGACCGGATCGCGCTGGAAAGCGATGCGGAGGACGGGGTGGAGCGGGTCGTCGGCGATCTGCGCGTCACCGCCTATGACATTCCGGCGGGGTGCATCGGCGGCTATTATCCCGAGCTGAACTATCTGATCGCCCTCGAACACCATGCCCTTGAAAGCCATGTGCCGGCCGGCAAGTCGGTGCCCGTGCGCGTGCGCGTGCCCTCATGACGATCCTGGGTGCGGTGTTGACCGGCGGGCGCTCGTCCCGCTTCGGCTCGAACAAGGCGCAGGCGCTGCTCGGCGAGCGTTCGCTTGCCGCCCACGCCCGCGCACTGATCGCGCCGCACTGCGCCGACGTCGTCATGATTGGTGGAGAGGGCGGGGTGCCGGACCTGCCCGAACCGGGGCTCGGGCCGCTGGGCGGCATCGCCGGCGCGCTCGATTACGCCGCGGAACATGGGTTTCGCTGCGTGCTGACGATCGGCTGCGACATGCCCCGCCTTCCCGATGGTCTGATCGAGGCGCTGCTGCACCGCGAACCGTCCTACTGCGCCGATGCACCCGTGCTGGGGCTGTGGCCGGCGGCGCTCGGCGCGCATCTGCTGGCGCATCTCGGGCTGAACGGCGACCGATCGGTGCGCGGCTGGGCACGCTCGGTCGGCGCCATCCCCGTCCCCTCGCCCGTCCCGCTCGCCAACATCAACACCCCCGCCGATCTGGAGACGCTGTGAACGCTGCGGAAGACGCGGCACTGACGATCCTGCGCGTCGATGGCAGCCTTGCCGCCATCGACCGCGCCATCGCCTGCGAGGTGCCGGTCGCGATCGAGATTGACGGTTTCGGCTATGCGGTGATGATGATGACGCCGCAGGACTTCGGCGACTTCGCCACCGGCTTCCTGCTCACCGAACGCCTGATCGATGCGCCTGCCGACATTCTCGACATCGACCCGTTCGAGACCGAACGGGGCTGGATCGTCCGCGTCGCGCTCGTCGAGCGCTGCCGCGCCCGCATCCACGACCGTGTCCGCCACCGCACCAGCGACACCAGTTGCGGCCTGTGCGGCATTTCCGGGCTGGAGCAGGTCGCCCGCCCCGTCACCTATCGCGCCACCCGCCCCGCCGCACCGGCCCCCGCCCTCTTCGCCGCCCTCTCCGCCCTCCGCACCCACCAACCACTCAACGTCCAGACCGGCGCCGTCCACGCCGCCGCCGCCTGCGACGCCGCCGGCACCATCCTCGCCGTCCGCGAAGACGTCGGCCGCCACAACGCCCTCGACAAGCTGATCGGCCATCTCGCCGGCGCCACCGTCCCCGCCTTTCTCCTCGTCACCTCCCGCATCAGCTACGAAATGGTCGACAAAGCCTTGGTCATCGGCGCGCCGATCTTGGTCGGCATCTCCGCCCCCACCACGCTCGCGCTCTCCCACGCGCGCACCCACGACCTCACCCTGGTCGCCCTGGCCCGCCCCGACGCCATGCTCGTCGCACATGATCCTTTTGGATGGTTCACGACTGATCCGGAATAGCGGCGCAGGTCTTACCCGCGCTTAACCGTCTCTCCGCCAGGAAGCGGCATCATTGGTGACGGGAACAGCAACGATGCGACAGGACGCCGAATGGATCGCGGCAGAGGAAGTGCCGCCGCCCGCCGACCTACGCCACCTCGCGCAGGTGATGGCCAAAGATCAGCCCACTCCACGCGGCGGCCCGTTCGCCTTTGTCCGCGCGCTGGCAACAGCGGTCGCCGCCTGGGAGCGTGAACAGGCATGATGCATTTCGGACGGATCGTGGCTGGTCCGGCCCTGCGGCCTGCACCGCGGCGGCATGCGCGGTGGCGGATCGCGATACTCGTCGCGCTCGGGCCTGTCGGCTGGGGATCGGTCGGCCTGTTGTTCGCGCTGCTGTTATAAAAACGGGAGCCCGGTCAGGGGCTCCCGTCACATCATCGGTCAGGCGTCAGTTGCTGTCCGAATCGTCGTCGTCATCGGCGATCAGGATGATGCCACCAACGACCGCGGCTGCGGCGAGCACTGCCACGATCACGCCGCCGCCGGCCAGTTCGTTTTTCTTGGCGCTCGGTGCCGACGCACGCGCCGACTTGGCGACCGACAGGCTGGCCGCCGGATTGGCGGGCGCTGCCGCAACGGGCGCGGCAACCAGGGCGGACGCGGCCGCCGCCGTCAGAAACTTTGCGATCATAATTGAATACTCCCGGCTGTGGTAGGGCACGCACCACACGGTGCAGCGCTACCGACGCCCGGGCACGCCCGTTGTTCCCGATTCCAGGCAGGAGGCGTGACGCGGCGGGAGCAGGGATGGGAGAATCCGGACCGCCGCGTCACACCAGATCATCGCTCCGGCCGAGGGCCAAAGCAAGTACCGAATTGGGACAAATGTCGGGAACGATGGTAGCGGAGGAGGGACTTGAACCCCCGACCCCAGGATTATGATTCCCGTGCTCTAACCAGCTGAGCTACTCCGCCTTGAAGGCAAACCATCGTTGGAGCGGCGCCTATAAGCAGGCTGTTCGGGCCGGTCAAGCGAACAAATGCCGCGACAGCAACTCCCAGGGTCCGCCGCGATACCACCACGCCCCCAGGCCGATCACCTCGACCATCCGCGGCTCGAACCCGCGCGACAGATTGGCCAGCAACAGCCGGGCGGTCGCCGGCGTGACCTTGTTCTGGATCGTCACATGCGGCCGCCATCCGCCGGCATCCTGTGGGGTCAGCAGGCCGCTGAACGCATCCGCCAGCTCGTGCCGGATCGCCACCAGCTCGGGCGATTCGATGCGGATCGCCACACCGCGGCCCAGCGACATCAGCCCGGCCGCCTTCCCCTGCGGCGCCCGCACGCCGCGCGTCATGCCGTTCAGCCGGTGCTTCAACTCGTACGCCGCCGACGGGGGCAGATGGTGGAACAGCGTGCAATGCGCATCCAGCTGGTTGCGCTCGGGCGGAAAATGCTCGCGCCGCAATCCGTCCAGCCAGCCCTGGTCGTGCCGGCCGAATAGCGCGGTGACGATGATCGGCGCAGGTGCGGGCGCGTCGGTCAAATCTCCACCTGACTGCCCAGTTCGACCACCCGGTTCGTCGGCAGGCGAAAGAATTCCATCGCGCTTTCCGCATTGCGCAGCATCCACGAGAACAGCTTCTCGCGCCACAGCATCATGCCCGGCCGCGACGAGGGCAGCAGCGTCTGGCGCGACAGGAAGAAGCTGGTGTCCATCATCTTGAACGCGCCTCCCTCGATCTCCACCCGCTTCAGCCCGGCCGGCACGTTCGCCTCCTCCATGAAGCCGAAGCGCAGCACCAGCCGGTAGAAGCCGTGCCCCAGTTCCTCCAGCGCCGCCCGGTCATGGTCCGGCCAATAGGGCCGGCCGGCAATCTTGACGGTCAACAGGATCACCCGCTCGTGCAGCACCTTGTTGTGCTTCAGATTGTGGAGCAGCGCATGGGGCACGCCCTCCGACGTGCTGGTCATGAACACCGCGGTGCCCGACACCCGCGACGCCGCATTGGCCGCCGATTCGATAAAGACCTTCACCGGCATCGTGCCTTCGCGCAGCCGCTCGATCATCAGCTTGCGCCCCGTCGACCAGGTGGTCAGGAAGGTGAAGATGATGAAGCCGACCAGCAGCGGGAACCACCCGCCCGCCGGCACCTTGGTCAGGTTCGCGAAGAAATACGCCCCGTCCACCAGGAAGAACAGCGCGAGCAGCGGCATCGCGGCGTAAAGCGGCCACTTCCACAACCGGGTCAGCGCGACGCCGAGCAGGCAGGTGTCGATGAACATCGCCCCCGTCACCGCGATTCCGTACGCCGATGTGAGATTGGAGGAGGTGCGGAAGAACAGCACCAGCAGGATCACCATCACCATCAACATCCAGTTGATGAGCGGAATGTAGATCTGCCCCGCCGTCGTCGCCGAGGTATGCTCGATGCGCAGCCGCGGCATGAAGCCGAGCTGGATCGCCTGTTGCGTGACCGAGAAGGCGCCGGTGATCACCGCCTGGCTGGCGATCACCGCGGCCGCCGTCGCCAGCATCACCAGCGGCAATTGCAGGCTGTCGGGCGCCAGCATGTAGAAGGGGCTTTCCAGCGCCGCCTCGCCTTCGCGGAAAAGCAGCGCCCCCTGCCCCATATAGTTCAGCATCAGCGCGGGCAGCACGAAGAACAGCCAGGACAGTCCGATCGGCCGCCGCCCGAAATGCCCCATATCGGCGTACAGCGCCTCGGCGCCGGTCACCGCCAGCACCACCGAACCCAGCGCAAGAAAGCCGCGCAGCGGATCGATCAGGAAGAACTGCACCGCATAATGCGGCGACAGCGACCACAGGATTGCGGGCGTCTGCACGAAGCTGATCACGCCCAGCACCGCGATCACCCCGAAATAGAGCAGCATGACGGGTCCGAAGAACAACCCCACCTTTTCGGTCCCCGATCGCTGGATCGAGAACAGCGCGATCAGGATGGCCACCGCGATCGGGATCACGAACCCGCCAAAGGCAGGCGCCGCCACGGCCAGCCCCTCCACCGCCGACAAGACGGTGACCGCCGGCGTGATCATGCTGTCGCCGTAAAACAGCGCGGTGGCGAACACGCCCAGCAGGATGATCCCCCGCGTCCAGCGTTTCGTCTTGGTCTGTCCGGACACCAGCGCCAGCAGCGCCAGGCTGCCGCCCTCGCCATTATTGTCGGCGCGCATGATGATCGCGACATATTTCACCGATACCACGATCATCATCGACCAGAAGATCAGGCTGATGACGCCCATGATGTGCGCGGTATCGACGGGCAGCGGATGGTGCGGGCTCGCGAAGGTTTCGCGGAACGCATAAAGCGGGCTGGTCCCGATATCGCCGAACACCACGCCGATCGCACCCAGCGCCAGCTTGATCATGCCGCCGTGATGCTGTTCGTCATGGCCGGCCGGCCCGGTGGTCGCCACCCCCGTTGGCGAGACGCTCATATCGCCCGCAGGCTCATGAACGAGGCGGCGCGCGCCGCGGCGAAGTTCCGGATACCCCCTGGCATGGCGCGGCCTCTAGCATGGGGCTGGAAACGCAGCAACGCGACCTGCGATCCGCCGCGGGACAGTATCGGGTCCGGACATGCATCGACCCCCCGGAATCGCTTGTGATCGAACATCAATATTGGCCTGTCCATTTTCCGTAGACTGGCCTGTCAGGATCGCGCTACAGCCCTGCCCGGAGATGAGTTTGTCGGGAGTATGGCGGATGTCGGCGTCGCATGATCGGACCACGGGACCGTGGATGACGCAGGCGATGCGCTGGTTCGGCCCGGCCGACCCGGTCTCGCTCGCCGCGATCCGGCAGGCCGGCGCCAGCGAGGTGGTGACCGCGCTGCATGAGGTTCCCAACGGCGCGGTCTGGCCGCGCGACGCCATCGCCGCGCGCCGCGCGATGATCGAGGCGGCGGGCCTTGGCTGGACCGTGGTCGAAAGCCTGCCGGTGGATGATGTCATCAAAACGCGGGGGCCCCTGTGGGAAGACCGCATCGCCGCCTATCGCGACAGCCTGACCAATCTTGCCGCCTGTGGCATCACCGTCGTCACCTATAATTTCATGCCCCTGCTCGACTGGACGCGGACGGACCTCGCTTACCCCATGCCCGATGGCGCGCTCGCGCTGCGCTTCGAATGGGATGCCGTCGCCGCCTACGACATCCACATCCTCCGTCGTCCGGGTGCCGAGGCCGATTACCCGCCGGCCCGCGTCGCCGCCGCCGCCGCGCTGTTCGCGCGGCTGTCGCCGGCGGACCGCGATGCGCTGGAGGCGACGATCCTCGCCGGCTTGCCGGGCAGCGAGGAAAGCTTCACCTCCGCCGGCTTTCTGGCCGCGATGCAGGATTATGCCGGCATCGATGCCGAACGCCTGCGCGAGAATCACGTCGCCTTTCTGCGCGCGGTGTGCCCGCACGCCGATGCGCTCGGCATCCGCCTCGTGCTCCATCCCGACGATCCGCCCTTTCCGCTGTTCGGCCTCCCCCGCATCGCCAGCACGGAGGCCGACTTCGCCGCGCTGTTCGACCGGGTTCCCGCCCCCTCCAACGGCCTGTGCTTCTGCACCGGCTCGCTCGGCGCCCACCCCGACAACGACCTGCCCGGCATGATCGAACGGCTGGGCGACCGGATCGGCTTTCTTCACCTCCGCTCGGTGCAGCGCGAAGGGGATCACGCCTTTCACGAGGCGGCGCATCTGGGCGGCGACGCGAACATGCCCGCCGTGGTCGCCGCGATCCACCGCCTGTCGCGGGCGCAGGGACGCAGCATTCCGATGCGGCCGGATCACGGCCACCAGATGGCCGACGACCTCACCCGCCGCTGCAATCCCGGCTATTCGCTGATCGGCCGCCTGCGCGGCCTCGCCGAACTGCGCGGGCTGGAAGCGGGCATCGCCCACGTCCAGGGGGCTTGCGCCTAGCCCAGCGCCGCCAGCGCCTTCAACCGCTCCGCGCCGATCGGAATGATCGTGCCATGATTGGCCCCGGCCGGCATCGCGATCCGGTCGGACACGTCCCGCCACGTGCGCCCGTCGCGCGAGGCGACCGCATCATAATGCTTCTCGGTATAGCGGTCGAAGAACAGCACGATCTCGCCATCGACCATCACCGCGGTCGGCCCCTCGCTCCATGCCGGCGTGATTGGCGCCGACAATGGCCCGAAACGCGGCGGGGACAGCGACACCTCGCACCACTGGATCACCTTGCGCAGCGGGTCCCTGCGTTCGTCCTTCACGAACATCAGCATCCGGCCATCCCGCTCCAGAAAGGTCGCGTCGATCACGCTGAAGCCCGGATCGTAGAATAGCTGCGTCGGGGTGAACCGGCGGAAGTCGCGCGTCGTGGTGGCGTACAGCCGGTGATCGCCCTCGTCTCCGGCCTTGCCGACCGTGCTTGCCCACACGATCACGAAATGCCGGGCCCGCGCGTCCCACACCAGTTCCGGCGCCCAGCTGTTGCGCGTGTCCGGGAACGCCGCCATCACCGGCACCGCCTGCTGCTCGGACCAGTGGATCAGGTCGCGGGACGAGGCATGGCCGATCGTCACGCCCGTCCAGCTCGTCGTCCACACCATGTGATAAAGCCCGGTCTGCGGGTCGCGCGCGATGCACGGATCGCGCATCAGCTTGTTCTCGCCCACCATCGGCACCAGGATCGGCGCGCCGTCACGCACCGCGCGGTACCGGTAGCCGTCCTCGCTGATCGCCAGCCGCATGCCCGCCCCGCCATTGTCGGCATTGCGGAAATAGCTGAAGGCGTATCCGCCGCCCGCAGGTGCCGCCGCGGCACGCTGCGCAAAGGCCGGCAACGTCGCGGCCAGCGCCACGCGGCCGCAAAATGTGCGTCGATCCAGCATGCCTTCTCCCCCTTGGTCTTTTGCGACACTGTGCCGATTTGCCGGACAAGATCAACCGGCCCATATCCATCCACGCCCGCCGCGTGCGGGCTATTGTACCCCCGCCCGCGGCGTGACATGAGAACCCCATGAAGCAGCGCGGCGAAAAGCTGTACCAGCGCATCGTCCATGCGATCGTCGAGGCCATCGACCAGGGGCGCTATACCACCGGCACGCGCCTGCCCGGCGAACGCGAACTGGCGGAGGAATATTCCGTCAGCCGCCCCACCATCCGCGAGGCGATGATCGCGCTGGAGATACGCGGGCTGGTCGAGGCGCGGCACGGCTCCGGCTTGTACGTCACGGCGATCACGCCGCAGACCACCGACCAGCCCGAACTCGACATCGGCGCGTTCGAACTCATCGAGGCGCGGATCTTGTTCGAGGGCGAGGCTGCCGCCGTCGCCGCGACGGTGATCGATGACGAGGCGGTGGCCGAACTCGATCGCATCCTTGGCGACATGGCCGCGGTCGCCTCCTCCAGTCCCGAGGCGGTAGAGGCCGATCGCCTGTTCCACCTGCGCATCGCCGAGGCGACGGGGAATACCGTCATCACCACGGTGGTCGACATGCTGTGGACGTTGCGCGACCGGGCCCCGCTCAGCGCGCATATGTTTGCCGAGGCCCGGCGGGAAGGCGTTCACCCCCGCGTCGAGGAGCATCGCCTGATCGTCGATGCGCTGCGTGCCCGCGATTCCGCTGCCGCCCGCAAGGCGATGCGCGACCATCTGCGCCGGGTGATCGACGACGTCCTCGCCGCAACCGAGGTGGAGGCGCTGCGCCGCGCCCAATCCGAAATCGCCGAGCAGCGCGGCGCGCTTGCCAAAAGGCTGCACGCCTGACCGGACCGTCCTACGACGCGCAATCGGCGGCCGCGCCGCCTGACATCCTTGACGTCCTCATCATCGGCGCGGGCGTGTCGGGCATCGGCTGCGCCTGCTATCTGCGCCGCCTGATGCCGCACAAGCGCTTCGCCATATTGGAGGCGCGGGGCGATCTCGGCGGCACCTGGGATCTGTTCCGCTATCCCGGCATCCGCTCCGATTCCGATCTCTTCACCTTTGGCTATGAATTCCGGCCATGGACCTCCGATCAGGCTATCGCCGACGGCCCCGCGATCCAGTCCTATCTGCGCGACACCGCGGCCGAATATGGCGTCGATCGCGCCATCCGCTATCATCATCGCCTGCTGCGGGCGGATTGGGACAGCGGCGCGGCGCTCTGGCGGGTTGCGGTGCGCCGTACCGACCGGGACGAGACGATCACCCTGCTATGTCGCTGGCTGTTCGGCGCCACCGGCTATTACGACTATGCGCAGGGCTATGCGCCGGACTTTGGCGGGCAGCGGGATTTCACCGGCCCGATCGTCCATCCCCAGCATTGGCCCGCGGACCTCGACGTCACCGGCAAGCGTGTCGCGGTGATCGGCAGCGGCGCCACCGCCGTCACGCTCGTCCCCGCGCTTGCCCGCACTGCTGCCCATGTCGTGCAGGTACAGCGCACCCCCACCTACATCCTCCCCGTCCCCAGCCGCGACCGCATCCACGCCGCGCTCCGCCGCCTCCTGCCCGCCGCCACCGCCTATGCGGCCACTCGCCGCCTCAACATCGCCCGCCAACGCTGGGTCTATACGCTGTTCCAGCGCTACCCCCGCGCCGCCCGCCGCTTCATCCGCTGGGCTAACCGCCGGTCGCTCCCCGCCGGCTTCCCCCTCGATCCCCATTTCACCCCCCCTATGCGCCATGGGATCAGCGGCTGTGCGCGGTGCCGGATGGCGACTATTTCGCCGCGCTGCGGGGCGGGCGGGCATCGATCGTCACCGGTGCCGTCGCCCGCTTCGACGAAACGGGCCTCGTCATGACCTCGGGCGAGCGGATCGCGGCCGATATCGTGGTGACCGCGACCGGCCTGAAGCTGCAACTGTTCGGCGGCGCGACCCTCGCGATCGATGGCAGGACGATCGATCCGGCGGAGCACCTGGTCTACAAGGGCATGATGCTGGACGGCGTTCCGAACTTCAGCTTCACCGTCGGCTATACCAACGCCTCCTGGACGCTGAAGGTCGGCCTGATCTGCCGCCATTTCTGTCGCTTGCTGGAAATGATGGATGCACGCGACGCGCGGATCGTCGTCGCCGAACGGCCGAAGGGTCCGATCGAAACCCGCCCCCTGCTCGACTTCGCCGCCGGCTACGTCACCCGCTCCCTCGACACCCTCCCCAGACAGGGCGACGCCGCCCCCTGGCAAATGACCGTCGACTATTCCCGCGACACCCGCCACCTCACCCGCGATCCCATAACCCACTCCGCTCTGCACTTCCTGCCGGGTCCACAGGAAGCCCGCTAACTCGGCCCTCGGTCGCTCGGCATCATGAACGATGACCTCCAACAGGCGGAGGGTCGCCCCGATGTCCGCCCGATCGCTCCTCATGCCGGAGGGGTGTGAGGCCTGATCACTGCGCTGGCATATGCTCCGGACGCGCCTTGCCCTGCTTCACCATCTCCGCATCCAGAAACGAAAAAGGGCGGCCCCTAGGGACCGCCCTGTCTTCTTTCACCTGATCGTCAGCGATCAGAAATCGTTGCGATACTGCTCGTTGCCGATGAAGCCGAGCTTCGTCACCGCCGACCGCTTGATCACCGCGAGCGTGCGGTCCACCGCTTCATACTTCGCGTTGGGCGCGGGCTGGAAGTGGAGTTCCGGCTCGGGATTGATCGCAGCCGACTGGTCGAGATACTGGCGCAACGTCACTTCATCAACCTGCGACCCGTTCCAGGTGACGACACCCGCCTCATCGATACCCACCTTGTTCTTCTGCGGGTCGACGGGGTTCTGCGGCGCGTTCTTCGAGTTGACCGGAAGGTCGACCTTCACCGCGTGCGTCTGGATCGGGATGGTGATGATGAACATGATGAGGAGAACGAGCATGACGTCGATCAACGGCGTCGTGTTCATTTCCATCATCGGCTCGCCGTCGTCAGATCCGGCACTCATTGCCATGGCAAGCTACTCCTTCAGGCCGCGTGTCAGGCGCGCGGGTTTTGGCCGGGGGCCGGCTCGGAAATGAAGCCGACGCGGGCGAAACCGGCCTGCTGCATCGTGTAGATGGTGCCGCCGATGCACCGGTAGGGCGTATTCACGTCCCCGCGGATATGTGCTTCGGGCAGCTGATCCGGCGTGATGTTCGGGCCAAGCCGATCCACCTCGGCCTGGAGCTTGGTGACGGCACGTTCACGCAGTTCGTTGGAATTGACCCGGGTCAGGTTCCAATAGACCGCGCATTGGCCGTTCTCGGACGTGACGGAAAGCGACACGTTTTCCGGCTTGGTCGTGGTCGGGTCGAACCGCACATCGGGCAGCTTGAGCGGCACCGACTGGATCACAACGGGAACCGCGATCAGGAAGATGATGAGAAGCACCAGCATGACGTCCACGAGGGGCGTCGTGTTGATCTCCGACATCGGTTTCTCGGAGGAGTCCCCTCCAACGCTCATCGCCATGTGCGAGCTATCCTATCCATCATTCTGTCGCCGGTGTGATTACACCGGCCCGACCGAGGGTTCATACCCGCGGCCGGGTTGCAGGGCCGCCACCACGGCGACCCTGCCCCTGCTTGGTTCAGGCGCGCGTCTGAACACCACCGGCCTGGCCGGCGGTTGTCGTGGCGGGGGTCGCCTTCACGGTTGCGGGCTTGCCGGCGGCAGCCGAACCGGTCGTCGGGCGAACCGCGCCGTTCGACGCCAGGAAGCCGAGCACGTCGTTCGAGAAGGCCGACAGGTCTTCCGCGATGCCCTTGTTGCGGCGCTGCAGCCAGTTGTAGGCGAGCACGGCCGGAACCGCGACGACCAGGCCGAGTGCGGTCATGATGAGCGCCTCGCCGACCGGACCGGCGACCGCGTCGATCGATGCCTGGCCCGACGAACCGATCTTGATCAGTGCGCGGTAGATGCCGATCACGGTGCCGAACAGACCGATGAACGGTGCGGTGGCGCCCACGGTCGCGAGGAAGGCGAGACCGCCACCCAGCTTCGAGTTGATCGCCGCTTCCGAACGCGCCAGCGAGCCGTGCAGCCAGTCATGCGCCTCGACCGGATCGGTCAGCTTCGAGTGCTGGTCCTGAGCCGCCAGACCGTCGTCGACGATCTGCTTGTAGGCGGAGTTCTTCTCGAGCTTGGCCGAACCCTCGCGCAGCGAGTTCGAGCTCCAGAAGCCCTGACGGACGCGCTTCGCCTGGTTGATGATCTTCTGCTGCTCGAACAGCTTCGAGAACAGGATGTAGAAGGACACGACCGACATGAGCACGAGGATCGTGAACACCGACTGCGAGATCAGGCCGCCTTCGCGAAGCGCAGCGCCGAGGCCGTAAGGGTTTGCCTCGGCTCCGGCCGCAGCGCCGCCCGCGGCGAGGATGGTGGTGAGCATGATTGGTTAGGTCCTCTGACTAAATCGTAAAAACGGGATGGTGCTGAACGTCACTCTTGCGGCAGGCGCCACGTCACGCGTCGCGACGAGCTCGACCGGATCGGATTGCCCGACTGATCCATGGCGGGGCTGTAGCGACCGCGGCGCGTGATCGCGCGGCATGCCGCGTCGTCCAGCGCTCTGGATCCGCTCGACTGGGTCACCACGCAGTTCTCCACACGGCCTTGCGTGTTGATGTCCCACTTGATGGCGGTCGTGCCCTCTTCCTGTGCGCGGATCGAGCTCGGCGGATAGTCGTCCGTCGAGATCCACTGCGCGGGATCACCCTTTGCACCCGCAGCCTTGCTGACCACCGGAGCCGCAGGCGGCGCAGGCGGGGCGGGCGGAGCAGGCGGAGCGGGCGGCGCCGTCGGCTGGCTCAGCGGGATGATGCTCGTCGTCGAAATCGACGGTGCCGGAACCGGCACGTTGACGATCGGCGGCGGCGTCACCACCGTGGTCGGCGGCGGCGGCAGGTTCGGCTGATCCGGCGGCGGGGGCGGCGGCTCGTCCGGCGGCGGCGGGGGCGGTGGCTCCTCGACGTCGAACGTATTCAGCTTTTCGGCAGCCTTCTTCACGAAATTGGTCGCAAGACCAGTGACGAGGGCATAGCCCAGGACGGCGTGGATCAGCACCACGATTACGATGGCGCCGATTTTGCCCCCAGACATCTTCTGGTCAGTATAGGCCATTCAGCAACGACACTCCTCAATCTGCCAGTTTCGCTTCGCCGTGGTCGGGAATGCGGAAACTCCTGCCAAGGCGCATAGCATGCACGGCAGAGCCTCAACCCTATCGCGACCCATGCCGTGGTGCAAACGCTTTGTCAGACGTAATAATCCTACAATCCAGCCGTGACGGAATTATTTCTGTATCGTTAATCCGCAACCGCCTATGTGCAAGCGCATGATGCGCTGTAGCTCTTCTTTTTTCGCCGCCGCCACCGCGATGCCCGCCCTGGCGCTCGCATTCGCCGCGATCGGCCCGCAGCCGGCCGTTGCCGCGAATCAGGCAGCCGCCATTGCACCGGCCGGCCCCGGCTATGCCGATCTGGCCGATCTGGTCCTGTCGGCACCGGTGATCGTCGACGCAACCATCCGTTCGGCGACCAGGATCAAGGGTGCGGAAGCCGCCTCGGTCCCACCAGGACAGCAACGCTTCTATATCGAGGCGGACGTGACCGCGCTGGTACGCGGTGCCGGTGGAGTGCCGCCGCGGGTTGGTTACCTGCTAGATGTCGGGCTGGACGCACGCGGTCGCGCGCCCAAGCTGAAGAAGATGCGCGTACTGCTGTTCGCGCGGCGCGTGCCCTCCGCGCCCGATCAGTTGCAGCTGGTCGCACCGGACGCGCAACTGCCCTGGTCCGCGGATCTCGATGCGCGCACCCGCGCCATCACCCGCGATGCCCTGGCGCAGGCGGCGCCCCCGGTCATCACCGGCGTCGGCAACGCCTTCCATGTCCCCGGGTCGCTGCCGGGTGAGGGCGAGACGCAGATCTTCCTCACGACCTCGGACAATCGGCCGGTGTCGCTGTCGGTGCTGCGCCGGCCGGGCGAACAGCCGCGTTGGGCGGTCGCGCTCAGCGAGATCGTGGACGAGGCCGCCGGCCCGCCGCAGCGCGACACGCTGCTCTGGTACCGCCTTGCCTGCGCGCTGCCCGACACGCTGCCCGATGCCAGCACGGATCAGCTGCAGGGCAGCGATGCCGAGATCGCGCGCGAGGATTATCGCTTCGTCGTGGCGGCGCTGGGCCCTTGCGGGCGCGCGCGTCAGGTGCCGACCGCCAACACCTGACCCGTGGTGGACGGGGCGGCGTCCAGAAACGCCACCGCGGCCTCCACCGCGGCCTCCACCGCGGCGGCCCCCGCCCCCTCCCCCACCACAACCGCGTTGATCCGGTCCGGCGCGCGTTCGACCGCCAGCGGCCCGATCGCCGCCAGCGCAAGCGCCTGCGCCAGATCGTCGCGACCGGGATGGATCACCAGCACCACCGATTCGCCGCGCGTGCCGCGGACCAGGCCGGCGACATCGTCACCGGGATGGGCATCGACCCGCACCGGGTTCAGCGCCGATGGCGGACCAGCGTGATGCCGATCGCCTCGCCATCCTCGGCGATCGCCAGCTTCACGATCTTCACCTGCACCCGCCGCACCCGCGCATCCTGCAGGAACAGCGTTTCGCAGATATGGTCGGCCACCCCCTCGATCAGGGTGAAATGCACGCCCGCCGGCAGCGCCGTGGTCGCGGCGTGTTTCAGGTCGAGATAGTTTTTAGACGCGCCCAGCGGCGTGTCGGGCGCGAACCGGGCGGGGCATTCCAGGTCCACCGTCAACGAGATGCGCAGCGGTTGCGGCAGATGCGTCTCTTCCGAATAGATGCCGGTCAGCACCTGGACTTCGAGATCGTGAACTTCGAGCTGAAGGCTGTCTTCCATGGGCAGCGGCCTCTACTCGCTTGGCCCCCAAAGGCAATGCCGCTTGCGTTCGCCGCCCGCCGCGGTAAGGCGCGCGCGTTTCGTGGCCTTCCGGCCCGGCCAGGAATTTTGCGCCCGTGACGACCTCCCCGATAGCGATCGCCCCGCTCGATCCCGCCGACGATGCCGACGTGGAGGCGTTGCTCGACCGTGCGTTCGGAACCGGCCGCCACACCCGTACCGCCTACAAGGTCCGCGGCGACGCGCAGGCGATCCCCGAGCTCGGCTTCGCGGCGCGGGAAGATCGCACGCTGATCGGCTCGATCCAGTGCTGGCCGATCGCGCTCGCCCGCGACGACGGCACCGCGCATCCGCTCGTCATGGTCGGCCCGGTCGCGGTTTCGCCCGATCGTCAGCGCGACGGCATCGGTCGCCGCCTCGTCGCCCGTGCGCTGGCGGCCGCCGCCGAACACGGCCTCGACGGCGCCCTGATGCTGATCGGCGACCCGGAATATTATGGCCGCTTCTTCGGCTTTTCCGCCGAGCATACCACCGGCTGGCGCCTGCCCGGCCCGGTCGAGCGGCACCGCCTGCTCGCCCGCGGTGGCGACGTGCCGGATGCCCCCGGCCTGCTCGGGCCCCGCCACCGCGCACCCGCCTGAACCTTTACGCCGCTCGCCCGCGCGCCTACCTCGCACGGCGATGCCCATGGATCTTCCCCCCGATATCGCCACGATGAGCCTGGCCGAGATCGCCCGCGCCGTCGACGAGGCGCGCCTGCCGCCGGTCGACAGCTGGACGCCCGCGCATTGCGGCGACAGCGAGATGCGGATCGCGCGCGATGGCACCTGGTATCACCAGAACAGCCCGATCGGTCGCCCGGCCATGGTCCGCCTGTTCTCCACCATCCTGCGCCGTGAGGCGGATGGGTCCCATGTTCTCGTCACGCCGGTCGAAAAGCTCGACATCGCGGTGGAGGATGCGCCCTTCGTCGCGGTGGCGATGCAGGCGGAAGGGCAAGGCCGCACCGCGCGCCTGGCCTTCCAGCTCAACACCGGCGACCTCGTCACCGCCGGCCCCGACCATGCGCTGCGCTTCGTGCCGGGCGAGGATGGCCCCCGCCCCTATCTCCACGTCCGCCGCGGGCTGGAGGCGCTGGTGGCGCGGCCGGTCTATTACGAACTGGTCGAGCGCGCGCTTGCTGGCGACGATGCGGTGCCGGGTCTGTGGAGCAACGGCGCCTTCTTTCCGCTGGAGCCTGCGGCATGACGCTGGCCCGGCGGCTTGCCGCCGCGATGGCCGAGACGCCGGTGGTCGACCTGCTCGCCGGCGACATGGCGGACGACATCGCCGATCCGTCGTCGCTGACCGATGCCGGCGTCCTCGTCGCGATCACCGACCGCGCCGCCCCCGGCGTGATCCTGACCCAGCGGACCGAAACGCTGCGCCGTCATGCCGGCCAGATCGCCTTTCCCGGTGGCCGCGCCGATGCGGAGGATGCCGACATCGTCGCCACCGCGCTGCGCGAGGCGGAGGAGGAGATTGCCCTGCCCCCCGCTGCGGTGACCGTGGTCGGCATCGCTGATCGCTATCGCACCGTCACCGGCTATGCGGTCACCCCCGTCATTGGCATCGTCCCCCCGGACCTGCCCCTCGTGCCGGCCGAGGCCGAGGTGGCCAGCGTGTTCGAGGTCCCCCTCGCCTTTCTGCTCGACCCCGCCAACCATGTGCGTGCCAGCGCCCATTGGCGCGGGCAGGATCGCCATTTCTTCGAGATCATGTGGAACGACCGTCGCATCTGGGGCGCCACCGCGGCGATGATCGTCAACCTGTCGCGGCGCCTCGCCGCCACGCCGGCCTGGGTGCGCCCGGCGGCATGACGACCCTTCTCTCCACCGCGTCGTGGCAGACGCATGACGGACTGCCGGCGCTCGCCGCCGCGCTTGCCGCCGTACCAGGCAACCCCCGCATCGTCGGCGGGGCAGTGCGCGACACGCTGCTGGGCATCGCGGTCGCCGATATCGATCTCGCCACCCCCCTGCCGCCGGATGCGGTGATGGAGCGCGTCGCGGCGGCCGGGTTCAAGGCGGTGCCGACCGGCATCGCGCACGGCACGATCACCGCGGTCCTGCCCGGTGGCCCGGTCGAGGTGACGACGCTGCGGCGCGACGTCACCACCGACGGCCGGCATGCCGTTGTCGCCTTTACCGACGATTGGCGCGAGGATGCCGGTCGCCGCGACTTCACGATGAACGCGCTGTATGCTGATCCGGTCACTGGGGAATTGTACGACTATTTCGACGGGCTGACCGATCTCCACGCCGGCCGCGTCCGCTTCATCGGTGATCCGCGGCAACGCATCGCCGAGGATCACCTGCGCATCCTGCGCTTCTTCCGCTTCCACGCGCGTTTCGGGGATGCGATCGACGATGCCGGCCTGGAGGCGTGCACGCAGCGCGCCAACGACCTGATGGCGCTGTCCCGCGAACGGATCGCGAGCGAACTGCTGAAGCTGCTGGTCACCGCCGGTGCGGTCCCGGTCCTCGGCCTGATGGTCGATCGCGGCATCCTACGGGCGGTGCTGCCGGAAATCGACAGCGACGGCGTCGCCCGTCTGGCGCTGCTCGCCGGGCGGGAGGCGGAGGCGGGCATGGCGGCCGATGCCGTTCGCCGGCTGGCCGCGCTGGTGCCGGCCGCATCCGCCGAAAGCGTGGGCGCGCGGCTGAAGCTTTCCAACACCGATCGCAAGCGGCTGGTCGGCGCCACCCAGGGTCCCGGCGAGGAAGGCGCCCGCGCGCTCGCCTATCGCCACGGCCCCACGCTCGCCATCGATCGCCTGTTGCTGTCCGGGGCCGACCCGGCGGCGCTGGCCGGCTGGACCCCGCCGACGCTGCCGATCGGCGGCGGTGCACTGGTCGAACGGGGTTTGCGCAAAGGGCCGCAGGTCGCCGCCGTGTTGCGCGCGATCGAGACGCAGTGGATCGCGGAGGGCTTTCCCCCTGCCCCCGCGTGCTCGAACTCGCCGACGATGCGGTGGCTCAGGCGTTGCGCTCGGCCAGCATCGACCAGGCGGCCGCCGCATCCAGCGGCCGGGCATAGACATAACCCTGCCCGTAGTTGCAGCCGAGCGCCCCCAGCGTCTGGCCCAGCTCGATCGTCTCGACCCCTTCGGCGGTGGTCCGCATCCCCAGCGCCTGGGCCAGGCCCAGGATCGCGCGTACGATCGCGAGCTTGTCGCGATCGGCGAGCATGCCGGTCACGAAGCTGCGGTCGATCTTCAGAATGTCGATAGGCAGCTTCTGCAGATAGGCCAGGTTCGAATAGCCGGTGCCGAAATCGTCGAGCGCCAGCGTCGCCCCCAGTCCCTTCAGCGCCAGCATGGTGTCCGCGATCCGGTCCGGGTCGCTCACCATCACGCTTTCGGTCAATTCCAGCGTGAAGCGGTCGCCGGTCAGCCCGGCGGCGGTCAGCGTCCGCTCGATCACGTCCACCACGGTATCGCGCTGCAACTGGATCGCGGACAGGTTCACCGCCATGCGCACGCCGCAATTGCCGCCCGCGGCCTGGTCCCACCCCGCCAGCGTCGACGCCGCTTCCTCGATCGCCCAGCGGCCGAGCGGCACGATCAGGCCGGATTCCTCTGCCACGGGGATGAACTCGGTCGGTGAAATCTCGCGCCCGTCCTGCGTCCGCCACCGCGCCAGCGCCTCGAACTTGGTGATCCGCCCCGATGCCAGGTCGCAGATCGGCTGATAATGCAGCCGCAGGCGCTTTTCCTCCACCGCATGGCGCAACTCGGTTTCCATCGCGAATTGCGCGCGCGCGATGGTGAACGCCGCCGGCTGATAGACTTCGGACCGGCCGCTCTCCTTGGCCCGCTTCACCGCGAACTGCGCGTGGCGGATCATCTCCTCGGCGTCGTCATCCCCTTCGAAGCCATAGGCGATGCCCACCGCCCCCTCGACGCTGATCTCGTAATCGGTCAGGCGAAACGGCGCGGCGAACGCACGCTGGATGCGCTCGGCCAGAATCTGCGCTTCCTCGGCTTGGTCGTCGATCGCCATCAGGATGCCGAACTCGTCGCCGCCGATCCGCCCCAGCGTGTCGCGCCCGCGCAGCGCCCCCTTGATGCGGCGCGCCACCGTGATCAGCAGCTCGTCGCCGACCAGCGATCCCATGCAGGCATTCAACTGCCCGAATCGGTGCAGATCGACCACCAGCACCGCGTGATGCCGCCCGCCCACCATCGCCTGTTCGATCAGGTCGCCGAATCCTTCGCGATTGGGCAATCCGGTCAGCGCATCGGTCTTCATCTCGCGGCGCAGAGAGCGCTCGCTCAGATGCTGTGCGGTCTGGTCGACCAGCATCACGATGCATTCGTCGCGCACCATCGGGCTCGATCGCGACAGTGTCACCTGGAAGAAGCGGCAATCGATCGCCTCGCCATGCGCATGGGCAAAGGCGCTTTGCCGCTCGCCAGACGCCAGAAACGCCTCGATCCGCTCACCCAGCGCGGTCAGCAGTCGTGCGCGCCCGTTCACCACGCCCAACCCGGCGCGCCGGAACGCGATGTTGGTCGCAGAGGCGATGACCGCCCCATTGCCCAGCCCGACGATCGCCGCCGGGATCGACATCATGTCGATCATCCGCGCCGCGACGGAGGCGTCCAGCCCCAGCGGATAGTCGGTCGGATCGAGTGCAGCGGTAGCCATTGCCAGACCGGTCTACGACTCGGTTCGTTAAGGCGACCTAAAAGCATCAGCCCGTTTTCACCGGAACCATCCGTTTCACAGGCACGAACGGCCAGCACGGGATAGTCAGGTGAAGCGATTATCCCTGGGGAAGCCGGTCGGCGGCATCCGCCCCGCCGCCCCGCGCGCGGTGCGCCACGCCGACAGGTCATGCTCCACCCGCACGCGCCCGGTATCGCCGCCCATCGGCCAGCTCAGCCCGTCCTTGAACACGAAGGTCGTCGCATCAGACAGGCCACCGTCGCGATACCGCTGCAACTGCACCCCGGTACCCCGCGACAGCTCGGCAAATTCCGTCAACGGAAACACCAGCATCTTGCGGTTGTCGCCGATCGCCGCGACATAATCGTCCTCGGGCTTTACCGGCCGCACCACCTTCAGCACGGCGCCGGCGCGCGTCGTCACCACCGTCTTGCCCTTGCGCGTTTCCGCGATCACGTCGCCGGTCTGCACCACGAAGCCGCGCCCGTCCGACGCCGCCACCAGCAGCCTGGCCGCGCGTGCGGCGGGCAGGAAGCCGACGATCCCGACCGATCCGTCCAGATCGATCATCGCCCGCACCGGCTCACCGAAACCGCGCCCACCCGGCAGCTTGTCGGCGGGCAGCGTGAAGAAACGCCCGTTCTCCGCTGCCAGCAACAGCTTGTCGGTCGTCTGCGCGTGAAAGGCGAAGGCGGGGCCGTCACCTTCCTTGAACTTGGCGGTGTCGGCCGAGGCGAGATCGACATGCCCCTTCATCGCCCGCACCCATCCGCGCTGCGACAGGATCACGGTGATCGGCTCGCGCTCGATCATCGCCTCCAGCGGGATGTCGCGCGTCGGTGCCGCTTCCTCGATGCCGGTCCGCCGCCTGCCCAGCACGGTCTCCGGGCCATAGCGGTCGCGCACCTTGCCCAGGTCGCGCTTCATCCGCGTCCGCTGCCGCGCTTCCGAGCCCAGCAGCGTGGTCAGCGAGTCGCGCTCCTTGTCCAGCGCATCGCGCTCGCCGCGGATCTCGAACTCCTCCAGCCGGCGCAGGGAGCGCAGCCGCATGTTGAGGATCGCCTCCGCCTGCCGGTCGGTCAGGCTGAACTCGGCGATCATCACCGCCTTGGGCTCGTCCTCGGTGCGGATGATCTCGATCACCCGGTCCAGGTTCAGATAGGCGATCAGATAACCGTCGAGCAGCTCGATCCGGTCGGCGATCTTGCCCAGGCGATGCTCGGACCGCCGCCGCAGCACCACGAACTGATGCTCCACCCACGCCGCCAGCGCCTCGCGCAGCGACATGACGCGCGGGGTACGATCCTTGTCCAGCACGTTCAGGTTCAGGCTGATGCGCGTTTCCAGATCGGAAAAACGGAACAGCCCGTCCATCAGCACCTGCGGATCGACGGTACGCGCCCGCGGCTCCAGCACGATGCGCACCGCTTCGTCCGATTCGTCGCGAATGTCGGCCAGGATCGGCAGCTTCTTGTCGTTGATCAGCCCGGCGATCTGTTCGATCAGCTTGCCCTTGGCCACGCCGTACGGGATCTCGCTGACCGCGATCTGCCAGCCGCCGCCCTTCTCGCGCTCGATCTCCCAGCGCGCCCGCACCCGAAAGCCGCCGCGCCCCGTGGTATAGCTTTCGCGCAGCACCGCCGGCGGATCGACCACCAGCCCGCCGGTCGGAAAATCCGGGCCTTTCACCAGCGCCAGCACCGCGTCGTCGTCGGCGGCGGGATCGTCGATCAGCAGGATCGCGGCATCAAGCAGTTCGGCGGCATTGTGCGGCGGGATGCTCGTCGCCATCCCCACCGCGATCCCGCTCGCCCCGTTGGCCAGAAGGTTGGGGAACAGCCCGGGAAACAGCTCGGGCTCCTGCTCCTCGCCATTATAGGTCGGGCGATAGGCGACCGCGTCCTCGTCCAGCCCGTCCATCAGGTCGGTGGCGACACTGGTCAGCCGCGCCTCGGTATAGCGGTACGCCGCGGCGTTATCGCCGTCGATATTGCCGAAATTGCCCTGCCCGTCGACCAGCGGGTAGCGCAGCGCGAAATCCTGCGCCAGGCGCACCATCGCATCATAGACCGACTGGTCGCCATGCGGGTGATATTTGCCGATCACGTCGCCCACGACGCGCGCGCACTTCTTGTACCCCGATGCCGGGTCCAGCTTCAGCAGCCGCATCGCCCAGAGCAGCCGCCGATGCACCGGCTTCAGCCCATCGCGCACGTCCGGCAGGGAGCGCGCGGTGATCGTGGACAGCGCATAGACAAGGTAACGCTCGGACAGCGCACTGTCGAAGGGGGCATCAAGGATGCCGATCGGGGGATTGTCGGAAAGGTTGGTCGCCATGGTTCGGCCGCGAGCCTAGCAGCAAACGCGCGCCGGACGCAATCGCCAGGAACATAACAGGTACACGAAGCCATCGTGGCAAGGGTGCGGTCGGCCCACCGGTGGATGCGGGCTGTTCCTGCATGTCGTCCACCACCTTGAAGACCCGGAAGGCTATGTTGTGCCAATCCGCCGCAGAAAGGGCGATCCAGTCGATCGTCTCCGCCATTTCGCGTCGGACGGGTCGGTCGTCTGCAAATTCCAGATAGAAGACCGACACTTGTCGCAACAACACCTTGGCGGGAAAGCGATCGTCATCGCGCAACAGGCTGGCCACGGTTCCCTGGTATCCCACGGCGCGTCCGTCCTTCTCCAGCTTGCTCAAGACATAAGCGGTGACGAACCCGTCATCGTCCCGCCTGGTGGTCAACAATCCGCCCAACGGCCCATGGAAGATCGCAGGGTCACCGCCACGCACGACCAGCAGGCCGCTCACCCACCCCACGGCCATCGCCAACAGGCACAGACACGCAAGCCCGAAGAACAGTGCAAACACATGATCGGGTGTCGCCTGCCCGGCTTCCCGCATCCGCAGAATGTCATACGGATTGGGCGCCGGCAGGTCGATCAGCTGTACCCCCGTCGCCCGCAACCAGCCTGGCCCTTCGCGCAGCAGAAATGCATATAGAAAGTGCACGATCACGCTGAACATGCCGACCAGTGCAATGCCTTGTGTGCTGCCCAGGCTAGGCACCGTAGGCTCGACCTCGTTGGTCTGCCCCGCACGATAGAAGATCCTGACCGCCAAAATGCCCGGCAACAACATTACCGCCGTCAGGATGGCGACCAAGGTCAGTCCCATTGCCGCCGATCTCCGATCAGCGGCCGGGCATCAGCATGCACGCTTGGCCGACTCGCGTTGCGCCTTCTCGATCGCGCTACGGCGGATCACCCGCACGCCGTCTTCGCGCAATTCGGATGCATTTTCCACCGCTTGCCAACTTCCGCCAAAAGCAGCCACCACCTTGGCGGCCATGCGGAGGGACCCAGGCGAATTGATGCGTCCACTGCTCATGGCATGGATATAGTCAATACCGACCGGACCACCAAGTCTGCCCTTCACCGCCCGTCGGGCGGCTGAGCCGGCTCCCGCTCGAATTGCCAGTCATGATCGACCACGATGATCGAGCGTACCGGCCGTCCATCGACATCGCGTGACGGATCGTAGCGGAAGCGCTTCTCGATCAGGCGGCAGGTCACCGCGTCCAATGCCGCATTGCCGCTCGACCGGGTGACCGCGCAGTGCGTCGCGCGGCCATTGGTTTCCACATAATAGCGCACCGACACGGTACCCCCGGCGCCGGCATCCGCCGCCGCTTCCGGATAATCCGAGTCGCGGATGCGTCCCGCGATCCGCCGCGGCGGCGTCTCGAACCCGTCGCCATCGCCGTCGCCGTCGCCGCCCGCGCCGCTGCCATCGCCCTGGCCGCCCGCCCCGGTTCCCGGACCCGGCCGGTCGGACGCCCCTGCGGTCGGATCGTTGCCGGTGCGCGCCACCGGCGCGGTCACGACCGGCACCACCACCGGCAGCGGCACGATCGGCACCGGCGCCACCAGCTCGGTCGCCTCGGAGCGCAGGTTGCGCGGCGAGGCCCGACCCGCCGCCCGTTGCGAGGGTATCCGATCGGGCACCGCTCTGGGTCGCGGCGGCACCGGCGGCACGACCGTGAACACCGACAACCCGTCCTCCCGAACCGGTGCCCCGATTTCCACGCCCAGCCCGTACACCAGCGCCGCGCCCAGCAGCCCGACCACCACCAGGGTCGGCACCCCCGCGCGCGCCCGCGCCGCCCATCGCTCCTGCCACGTCCTCACGCCCCCGATCTGGTGCGCCCCGCACCCGTTCGCCAGAGCCCCCCGCACCGTCAGGCGGCGATCGCACCCCCGCCATGCTCGGCCAGCACGCCCTCCACGAAACCGCGACGCAGGTCGCAGTCGAAGCGTCTGCCCAGCGGCGCCGCGCCGCGCAGCATCACCGCCTTCACCCACGCCTTGGCGACATAGCGCCGCAGGCCGTTCCGCCCTTCCAGCCGAAACCGCCGCAGCGTCGACACGCCCTCCCAATAGGCACGGTCACGGACCCAGGCCCGTTCCAGCCGTTCGGGCGGCACATGGTGCAGCACGCGCAGGCTGTCCGAATGCCAGATGCGCCACCCCCGCGCGATCAGCAGCGCGATCAGATGCGACTCCTCGCCGCTGAGCAGCGTCGCGCCGTCCCGGCCCAGTCGGGGATCGAAGCCCCCGACGCTGCGCATCGCCGCCATGCGCATCACCGCATGCCCGATCCCGAACCATGGCCGCTCGCTCTGGTCGAACTCGCCGGCCTGCTCGATCATGCTCAGATAGGTCAGCCAGCGTCGCCCGATGCGCGGGGCGTCGCGCCTTTCCCAGTCCGGCACCACATCGCCGCCGCACCCCGCACAATCCGCGGGCAGCCGGGCGATCAGCGCCAGCACCGCATCCAGCCAACCGGCGACCGGCACCTCGTCATCGTCCAGAAACGCGATCCACGGCGTATCGCACGCCAGCAGCGCGGCATTGCGCGCCAGGGCGATCCCCGGCACCTCCAGCCGCACCACGCACACATCCGCATCCAGTGCGGCGATCCGCGGCGCCACCGGCTCGACGCTCGCGCTGTCGATCACCAGCAACGCCACCCCTCGGTCGCGCAGCGCCGGCAATAACCCCGCGACCAGCCGTTCCAGCATGTCGGGGCGATCATGGGTGCAGATCGCCACCGTGACCGGCGATCCGCTCATGCCCGCAATCTCGCCAGCCGCAGGTGGCGTCCCATCCGCCCTACCCGCTCCCGCGCCGCCAATCGCCCGGTACGCAGCCCCTGCTCCGCCATCATCGCCAGTGTGCGCGCCAGCAGCAGCGGCGCGATCCGCGCGGCCAGCGGCGAAGCGGCGTCGAACGGGTCCTCGTGCAACAGCGCGATCGAACCGGGGAAGTGCTTCGATCGCCGCGCCCGTGCCACCGCCACGCCGCATCGCGCCGCCACGTTCGCCTCCCCCTCGCATCCATCGGCCAGCGTCCAGTCCAGAAAGGAATAGCGCCAATGGACGATCTGCACGTCCGGGCGCCACCCGCGCAACACGCGGTGCACCCGCGCATCGCCATGCCCCGATCCATAGGGCAGGCGCAGCAGATACGGGTGCGGCGTCGGCCGGATCGGGGCGAGCAGCGCCTCGGTCCGCTCCATCTCGGCGACGATCTCGGCATCGCTCAACCGGTCCATCCGCATATGGCTGTACCCATGCGCGTAGATTTCGTGTCCCGCATCCGCGATCGCCGCGGCCAGGGCGGGATGCGCCTTCACCCGCTGTCCCGCCAGGAAGAAGGCCGCCGTCGCCCCATGCGCGGCCAGCAGGTCCAGGATCGCCGGCGTCGTCGCGGGGGAAGGTCCGTCGTCGAAACTCAGCACCACCTCGTGCGCGCTTGGCGCCCGCGACAGGATCGGCACCCAGGCACCCGCCGCCGAAACCCGGCGCATGATCTTCAGCATCGCGGCCATCGCGCCCCCCAGATGGCGCCACCGACGCCCGCCCGGCCCCCTTGCCCGGCCGATCATCGATACCCGGCGGGTCGCAGCGGCCACCATATGGTTTTCAGGGCTAAACAAACTGGATTAGCATCGATATGGATGTATGCCGCCGCTGCATCGATCGCTGTCCTACAGGGCGCCGCGCTGCTATCCCCGACGCATGCCTTGTCCTCGATCCTGCCTGTCCGCACCGGCACGAACGACGATTGCAAAAATGGTAAGTGGACACGGGCGGGGGGTGTAGTGTCCACTTCCGGCGCCCCGGCCCCGCAGACCCACACGGGGCGTCTGCGAATCGGTGTGCGCGATCCATCCGCCCTCACCCGATTGCGCGCTCGCCACCCTTCCTTTATAGGCGCGCGCATTCCGCCCCGGCCTCGCACCCACGCGCGCCGGGGTCGCTCATTTTCAGGGGACCGCCACATGGCTCGCCGCCGCCAGATCTACGAGGGCAAGGCCAAGATCCTGTACGAGGGCCCCGAGCCCGGCACGCTGATCCAGTATTTCAAGGACGACGCCACCGCCTTCAACGCGCAGAAGAAGGGGACGATCAACGGCAAGGGCGTGCTCAACAACCGTATTTCCGAGCATGTCTTCACGCTGCTCGATCATATCGGCGTGCCCACCCACTTCATCCGCCGCCTCAACATGCGCGAGCAGTTGATCCGCCAGGTGGAGATCGTGCCGATCGAGGTCGTGGTGCGCAACGTCGCCGCCGGCTCGCTGTCCAAGCGGCTGGGGATCGAGGAGGGCACGAAGCTGCCCCGCACGATCATCGAATATTACTACAAGGACGATGCGCTCGGCGATCCGATGATCTCGGACGAGCATATCGCCGCCTTCGGCTGGGCCAGCCAGGAAGAGATGCACGACATCGCCGATCTGGCGATCCGGGTGAACGATTTCCTGTGCGGCCTGTTTGCCGGCGTCGGCATCCGCCTGGTCGACTTCAAGCTGGAATTCGGCCGCATCTGGGACAATGACTTCGGTCGCATCATCCTGGCCGACGAGATCAGCCCCGATGGCTGCCGCCTGTGGGACATGACCTCGGGCGAAAAGCTCGACAAGGACCGGTTCCGCCGCGACCTTGGTGGCGAAGTCGAGGCTTATCAGGAGGTTGCGCGCCGTCTTGGCCTGCTGCCCGATGGCGGCGACAATTCGGTCCTCGACCTGGAAGAACACCGCAAGAGCCGGGGTAAGTGATGAAGCTGCGTATTTTCGTGACCCTGAAGCCTGGCGTGCTCGACCCGCAGGGCAAGGCGATCCACCACGCGCTCGAAGGCCTCGGCTTCGGCGGGGTCGAGGATGTGCGCGCCGGCAAGCTGATCGAGATGCAGGTCGCCGACGACACCAGCGATGCGCAGGTGGACGAGATGTGCCGCAAGCTGCTCGCCAACACGGTGATCGAGAATTACCGGGTGGAGCGCGCCTGATGAAGACCGCGGTCATCGTCTTCCCCGGCTCGAACTGCGACCGCGACGTGGCGGTGGCGCTGGAACAGGTGACCGGCGTGAAGCCCGCCATGGTGTGGCACGGCGACAGCGACCTGCCGGACGGGCTGGACTTCGTCGCGGTGCCCGGCGGCTTCTCCTACGGCGACTATCTGCGCTCCGGCGCGATCGCCGCCCGCTCGCCGATCATGCGCTCGGTGGTCGAACAGGCGGACAAGGGCCTAAAGGTCTTTGGCGTCTGCAACGGCTTTCAGGTGCTGACCGAGGCGGGGCTGCTGCCCGGCGCGCTGATGCGCAACGGCGCGCTCAACTTCGTCTGCCGCGACGTGAAGCTGGAGGTGGCGAACGCCGACAGCGCCTTTACCCGCCTCTACGCTGCGGGCGAGACGCTCACCGTCCCGGTCGCGCATCATGACGGCAACTATTTCGCTGACGCCGACACGCTCGACCGGCTGGAGGGCGAAGGCCAGGTCGCGTTCCGCTACGCCGAGCCCGTCAACGGCTCCGCCCGCAACATCGCCGGCCTGCTGAACGCGAAGGGCAACGTGCTCGGCATGATGCCCCACCCCGAACGCCGCATCGAGGCCGCCCATGGCGGCACCGACGGCCGCCGCCTGTTCGAAGCCGTCCTGGAAACGGTAAGCGCATAATCCCTGAAACCCCTCTCCCCTCCGGGGAGAGGGAGGGGCCCATCGCACAGCGATGGGAGGGTGAGGGGCAGCCCCAAACGCCCCCTAAGCGACTGTCACTGCCCAATATCCCGCCGAAACGTCTCCGGCAGGAACAGCACCCCCAGCACCAGCGTCACGCTCGCCAGCACCACCGGATACCAGAGCCCGTAATAGATATCCCCGGTCGCCGCGACCATCGCGAACGCCGTCGTCGGCAGGAACCCGCCGAACCACCCGTTGCCGATATGATAGGGCAACGACATCGAGGTGTACCGGATGCGCGTCGGGAACAGCTCGACCAGCAACGCCGCGATCGGCCCATAGACCATCGTCACCAGCAGCACCATGAACCACAGGATCGCCACCACCGCGACCGTGTTCATGCCCTCCGCCTTGGCCGGATACCCCGCCTCGGCCAGCGCTCCCTTCAACGCGGCCTGATACGCGGCCACCGCCGCTTTGCGTGCCTCGCCGGTCACGATGGAGGGATCGGGCGTCACCAGCCGCCGCACGCCGATCCGCACCTCCGCCACCGCCCCTTCGGCCGCCTCGACATTGTCATAGCTGATGCCGTTCTTGGCCAGATATGACTTGGCGATGTCGCAACTGCGCGCATCGAAGGTGTTGCGCCCGACGGGATCGAACTGGAACGAACAGTCGCCGCCATGCGCCACCACGCTGACCGGCGCCGCCGCCTGTGCCCGCGCCAGCGCCGGGTTGGCGGCCCCGGTCAATGCGCCGAACAGCGGGAAATAGGTCACCGCCGCGAGCGCGCAGCCGGCCATGATGATCGGCTTTCGCCCGATCCGATCCGACAACCAGCCGAAGATCACGAAGAAAGGCGTGCCCAGGGCAAGCGCCACCGCCATCAGCACGTTCGCCGTGGCGCCATCCACCTTCAGCATCTTTTCCAGGAAGAACAGCGCATAGAACTGCCCGGTGTACCACACCACCGCCTGTCCCATCGCCGCCCCGAACAGCGCGATCAGCACGACCTTCAGATTGCCCCACCGCCCGAATGCCTCGGTCAGCGGCGCCTTCGATGTCGTGCCCTCTTCCTTCATCTTCAGGAACACTGGGCTTTCCGACAGTTGCAGTCGGATCCACATGGATACGCCGAGCAGGATGATCGAAACCAGGAACGGCAACCGCCAGCCGAAGCTGCCGAACGTCTCCTCGCCCAGCATGTTGCGGAACCCGATCACCACCAGCAGCGCCGCGAACAGCCCCAGCGTGGCCGTGGTCTGGATGAAGCTGGTATACAGCCCCCGCTTGCCGTCCGGCGCATGCTCGGCGACATAGGTCGCCGCCCCGCCATATTCGCCGCCCAGCGCCAGCCCCTGCAACAGCCGCAATCCGACCAGGATGATCGGTGCCGCGATTCCGATCGTCGCATAGGACGGCAGCAGCCCCACCGCGAAGGTGGACAGCCCCATGATCCCCATCGTCACCAGGAACGTGTTCTTGCGCCCCACCAGGTCGCCGATTCGCCCGAACACCAGCGCCCCGAACGGCCGCACCGCAAAGCCCGCGGCGAACGCCCCCAGTGCCAGGATGAACCCGGTCGTCTCGTTCACGCCCGAAAAGAACTGCTTCGAAATGTGCGTCGCCAGCAAACCGTACAGGTAGAAATCATACCATTCGAATACCGTGCCCAGCGACGATGCGCCGATCACCAGCTTCTCGTTCTGCGTCGTGCCCCTTCGTTCCGCGCCATAGATGGTCGCCATGTGCATCCTCTTCCTGTCTCCGGGCGGCCCTGTTGGAACGGGGCGATCCTCGGTGCGTAAGGATGACAGCGTCGGCCGGCACGGTCGATAGAGGAAGTGCTGCGATGGTCCCACCGCGACGCGCTTGACCAGAGAGCCACCTCGCCCGAGGGATAGTTCAACAAGGAGAGGCCATGACCGAAACCATCCATGCCGCACCCACCGGCGTCGAGGGCAGCATCGACCGGGCAGACTATGAACGGCAATACCGCGCCTCGGTCGAGGGCAGCGACGCCTATTGGCGCGATCAGGCGCAGGCGATCGATTGGATCACCCCGTTCCGGCAGGTGCAGGACACCTCGTTCGACGAGGCGGATTTCCGCATCCGCTGGTTCGCCGATGGTGAATTGAACGTCTCGGTCAACTGCGTCGACCGCCATCTTGCCACCCGCGGCGATCAGGTCGCAATCGTCTGGGAGGGCGACGAGCCCGGCGAAACCCGCTCGATCACCTATCGCGAACTGCACCGCGACGTTTGCCGCTTTGCCAATGTCTTGAAGGACCTCGGCGCGAAGAAGGGCGATCGCATCACCCTCTACCTGCCGATGATCGCGGAGGCCGCCGCGGCGATGCTCGCCTGCACGCGGATCGGCGCGATCCACTCCATCGTCTTCGGCGGCTTCTCGCCCGACAGCTTGGCGAACCGCATCCAGGATTGCGATTCGCGCATCGTCATCACCGCCGACGAAGGCTGTCGCGGCGGCAAGCGTATCCCGCTCAAGGCCAATGTCGACAAGGCGTTGGCGCAGTGCCCGTCTGTCGAACACGTCCTCGTCATCCGCCGCACCGGTGGCGACGTGGCCTTCACCGAGGGCCGCGATGTCTGGCTGCACGACGCGCTTCAGGGGGTGTCGGACGATTGCGCGCCCGAACCGATGAATGCCGAGGACCCGCTGTTCATCCTCTACACCTCCGGCTCCACCGGCAAGCCCAAGGGCGTGCTGCACACCACCGGCGGCTATCTGGTCTGGGTGACCAAGACGTTCCGCGACGTGTTCGACTACCGCGATGGCGAAGTCTATTGGTGCACCGCCGATATCGGCTGGGTCACCGGGCACAGCTATGTCGTCTACGGCCCGCTCGCCAACGGCGCGACCACGGTGATGTTCGACGGCGTGCCGAACTATCCCGATCATGGCCGGTTGTGGGAGACGATCGATCGTCTCGGCGTCAACATTCTCTACACCGCCCCCACCGCGATCCGCGCGCTGATGCGCGAGGGCCAGGACTGGGTGACGAAATACAGCCGCCGGTCACTGCGCCTGCTCGGCACGGTGGGCGAGCCGATCAATCCAGAGGCGTGGGACTGGTATTACCGCGTCGTCGGCGATAGCCGCTGCCCGGTCGTCGATACCTGGTGGCAGACGGAGACGGGCGGCATGCTCATCGCCCCCCTGCCCTATGCCACCGATCTCAAGCCCGGTTCCGCCACCAAGCCGCTACCCGGTGTCCAGCCGCAGATCGTCGATACCGAGGGCAAGGTGCTGGAGGGCGCCACCGAGGGCAATCTGGTGATCGCCGACAGCTGGCCCGGTCAGATGCGCACCGTCTGGAACGATCATGATCGCTTCTTCCAGACCTATTTCTCCACCTATCCGGGCAAATATTTCACTGGCGATGGCTGCCGCCGCGACGCGGACGGTTATTACTGGATCACCGGCCGGGTGGACGATGTCATCAACGTCTCCGGCCACCGCATGGGCACCGCCGAGGTGGAATCGGCGCTCGTCGCCCATGCCAAGGTCGCGGAAGCCGCGGTCGTCGGCATGCCGCACGAGGTGAAGGGCCAGGGCATCTACGCGTATGTGACGCTCAACGCCGGCGAGGAGCCTTCGGAAGAGCTGCGCACCGAATTGCGGCAGTGGGTCCGGCAGGAAATCGGCCCCATCGCCAGCCCGGATGCGCTGCAATTCGCGCCCGGCCTGCCCAAGACGCGCTCCGGCAAGATCATGCGCCGCATCCTGCGCAAGATCGCGGAGAACGACGTCGGCAATCTTGGCGACACCTCGACCCTCGCCGATCCGGCGGTGGTCGACACGCTGGTTGCCGAGCGGGTGCGGTAAGCGGACCGCTCAGACGCGGGCACGAAACGGCGTGAAGTCGGTGCCCGCGTCGAACACGTCGACGCCCTCGGCGCGCTTCAGCCCGCCAACCACCAGATAGGTGAGCGGGGTCAGCAGCACCTCCCACCCGACCTTCAGCGCCCATTGCGTATACAGCACCGTCACCACCAGTCCGGTTGTCCACCCTTGCGCCCCCCAGAAGGCGAGCGGATAGAAGATCAGGCTGTCGACGCCCTGTCCGACCACGGTCGACCCGATCGTCCGCATCCACAGATGCCGCCCGCCCGACCACAGCTTCATGCGCGCCATCACATAGGCGTTGACGAACTCGCCCGCCCAGAACGCACAGACGCTGGCCAGCACGATCCGCGGCACCTGCCCGAACACCGTCTCGTACGCGGCCTGGTTGGTCCAGCTCGGCGCCGGCGGCAGCGCCACGACGATCCAGCTCATCAGCGCCATGAACAGCACCGCCCCCGTCCCTGCCCAGATCACCCGGCGCGTCCGCGCATAGCCGTACACCTCGGTCAGCACGTCGCCGATGATGTAACTGAGCGGAAAGAACAGGATACCCGCACCGAACGGCCACGGCCCCAACAGCGGCAGGGTGATGGTCGCGACCTTGCCCGCCCCGATCACGTTTGAGAGCAACAGGATGGTGACGAACGCCGCCATCACATAGTCGAACCAGCGGAAGTCGCGCCCCCGCAGGTCGCGCGCCGTGACCCTCACGGCCGGTGAAACGTTCATGTCCATGGACAAGGACTTTATCGCCATTCCATCCGGCATCAAACCGCGCTAAACGCTGCCACGTCCGCGCGTCCGTAGCTCAGTTGGATAGAGCAAGGAGCTTCTACCTCCTCGGTCGGGGGTTCGAATCCCTCCGGGCGCGCCACCCTCCCCAAATGAAAAACGGCGGCACCAGGGCCGCCGCATGTCAGAGGATCATTCCCACTCGATCGTCCCCGGGGGCTTGGACGTATAGTCGTAGGTCACCCGGTTGATGCCGCGCACCTCGTTGATGATGCGCGTCGCGATCCGCGGCAGGAAGTCGCCGGGAAAGTCGAACGCCTGCGCAGTCATGCCGTCGACCGACGTCACCGCGCGCAGCGCCAGCACATGGTCATAGGTCCGGCTGTCGCCCATCACCCCCACTGTTCGTACCGGCAGCAGCACCGCGAACGCCTGCCAGATCGCATCGTACAGGCCGGCGCGGCGGATCTCCTCCAGATAGATCGCATCCGCCTTGCGCAGGATGTCGCAGCGTTCCTTGCTGACCTCGCCGGGGATGCGGATCGCCAGTCCGGGGCCGGGGAACGGATGCCGCCCGACAAATGCCTCGGGCAGGCCGAGTTCACGGCCCAGCACGCGCACCTCGTCCTTGAACAACTCGCGCAGCGGCTCGACCAGCTTCATGTTCATGCGATCCGGCAGACCGCCGACATTGTGGTGGCTCTTGATCGTCACCGACGGGCCGCCGGTGAAACTGACGCTCTCGATCACGTCCGGATACAGCGTACCCTGCGCCAGGAATTCGGCGCCACCGATCTTCTTGGCCTCGGCCTCGAACACGTCGATGAAGGTCTTGCCGATGAACTTCCGCTTGGCTTCCGGATCGGTCACCCCGGCCAGGCCGGTCATGAACAATTCCTCGGCATCCACATGGACGAGCGGGATGTTGTAATGACCGCGGAACAGGCCGACGACCTCTTCCGCCTCGCCCGAGCGCATCAACCCATGGTCGACGAACACACAGGTCAGCTGGTCGCCGATCGCCTCGTGGATCAGCACCGCCGCCACCGCCGAGTCGACACCACCGGACAGGCCGCAGATCACCCGCCCCGTGCCGACCTGCTTGCGGATGTCCGCGATCTTGGCCTCGCGAAATTCGGCCATCGTCCAGTCGCCCGACAGGCCGACCACATGCCGCGCGAAATTGGCGATCAGCTTGCCGCCATCGGGGGTATGCACGACTTCCGGATGGAACTGCATCGCATAGATGCGCCGTGCATCGTCGGCGATGATCGCAAACGGCGCGCCCGGGCTGGTGGCGACGACACGGAAGCCGGGCGCCAGCGCCGTCACCTTGTCGCCATGGCTCATCCATACCTGATGACGATCGCCCAAGTCCCACAGGCCATCGAACAGCGCACAAGGCTCGTCGATCGTCACATAGGCTTCGCCGAACTCGCCACTGTCGCCCTTCTCGACCTTGCCGCCCAATTGCTCCGTCAGCGCCTGCTGGCCGTAGCAGATGCCCAGCATCGGCAGGCCGCTGTCGAGAATCTGCTGCGGGATGCGCGGGCTGTTCTCGTCGGGCACCGAGGCAGGGCCGCCGGACAGGATGATGCCGGCGGGCCGGATGCGCGCAAAGCCTTCGGCGGCGGATTGAAAGGGAACGATCTCGGAATAGACCCCCGCCTCGCGCACGCGGCGCGCGATGAGCTGGGTGACCTGGCTGCCGAAATCGACGATGAGGATGCTGTCGGGGTGCTCCATGGCGGTCCGATAGCGACGTCGGACGCGAAATGCTACCGTGCCGGTGGCCGTTGCGGATCATCGATCACGACACTGCGTACCGCCTGCGAATCGACCGTACAGCGAAAGCCGCGCAGATCCCCGGCATCGCGGTAGCTGGCACGCACCAGCACGTCGCCACGGATCGCATAGCCGTCGCCATGCGGCTCGACCGTCTCGATCTGCCCCACCCGCGCCAAGCGCGAAACCCGCCGCGCTTCGCCCTCCACCGCACCGGCGCAGGCCTGCACCGCGGCGTCGGCATCCGTGTCCACGCGCATCGGCGGCGTGGCGGCCACGGGGATCATTGCCGCGCCGTCCCCGTTCTGCGCGACCAGCTCTTCGGTAACATCGCTCCCGCGCGTCCTGCCGCGTAACGCGAGGTTGCCCGCCGCCAGCAGCGTGCCGATCACGATGCCGCCGGTGCGCGCCTCGCGCCTTGCCTGGCGGCGACGCTCTCGCAGGATGTGCCGGTCGGCAGGTGGCAGGCGCGGCCCGGCGCGGACATGCCCGGTATCAGTAGCGGCCTTGCCGGGGGAGGAACGGCCTCCTGCATGGCGGTCGCGCCCGTCACGCTCCATGCCGCCAAAGCTACCCCCAGCACGACCTTGCGCATCACCCGTTTCCCGTCAGGTTTTATCGCGCCATGTTGGTCCGGCCTCGCTTTCGACACGATGAACCGCCCCCGAAACGAAAACGGCCGCCCCGGTGAGGGGGCGGCCGTTCGATCGGTTTGGACGATGTCCCGACGGGCTCAGGCGGCCTCGTCGAAATCCTCTTCGGTCTGCACCGGGCCCGAATCCTGGCCCTTGGCGGACACGTCACGGTCGACGAACTCGATGATCGCCATCGGTGCCGCGTCCGACGCCCGGATACCGGCCTTGATGATGCGGGTATAACCGCCGGCGCGATCGGCGTAGCGGGTCGCCAGCACGTCGAACAGCTTAACCAGCTGCGCGTCGTCCAGCAGACGGGCATGCGCCAGACGGCGGTTGGACAGGCCACCCTTCTTGCCCAGCGTCACCAGCTTCTCGACATAGGGGCGAAGCTCCTTCGCCTTGGCGAGCGTGGTGGTGATCTGCTCGTGCTTGATCAGCGCGGCCGACATGTTGCGGAACAGGGCCGTACGATGGGCCGAGGTACGCTGCAGCTTACGGCCGCCTACGCGATGACGCATGTTCAATTCCTTTGTTCGTTAAGGGGCCGTCTTACGGAAAACCCCAGACCCGGTGGCACTTGAGGCGGCCACCCTTTGCCTGTCTTGATCCTCCCCGTCCGCGATGGACGGAAGAAACCGGCTTGACCGGCTGAGTCGCGCCGCGGCGAGCCCGCGTCGTGACGTCGAACGGGTCGGTTTGTCGCCGACCCGCCGGCCGGGCCTGCCGCGTCTCCGGTGCAGCAGCGCTGCACCGGTGCGCGTCAGCCCATGATCTCCTGTTCCAGCTTCTTGGCCATTTCCTCGATGTTCTCGGGCGGCCAGCCCGGGATTTCCATGCCAAGGCGCAGGCCCATGGACGACAGCACTTCCTTGATCTCGTTCAGGGACTTGCGGCCGAAGTTCGGGGTGCGCAGCATCTCGGCTTCGGTCTTGCCGACCAGATCGCCGATATAGATGATGTTGTCGTTCTTCAGGCAGTTCGCCGAACGGACCGACAGCTCCAACTCGTCCACCTTCTTGAGGAGGTAGCGGTTGATCTGCTGCGTGTCGCTCTGCGGCTCGGCCCCTGCGACCGGCACGGCGGCCTGGCCGACGGGCGCAGCACGCGTGACCGAGGAGTCGTCGAAGTGGACGAACAGCGCAAGCTGGTCCTGAAGGATGCGGCCGGCATAAGCCACCGCGTCTTCCGGGGTCACCGTGCCATCGGTCTCGATCGTCAGCGTCAGCTTGTCATAGTCCAGGTCCTGCCCGACGCGGGTCGGATCGACCTTGTACGACACCTGGCGCACCGGCGAGTAGAGCGCATCGACCGGGATCAGGCCGATCGGCGCATCCGCAGGGCGATTGGCGTTTGCCGGAACATAGCCCTTCCCGATGTCGGCGGTCAGCTCCATGTTGAGCGTGGCGCCTTCGTCGAGATGGCAGATCACCAGGTCCTTGTTCATGACCTCGATGTCGCCCGACACCGCGATGTCGCCTGCCTTCACCTCGGCCGGACCGGTGGCGGAAAGCTGGAGCCGCTTCGGACCTTCGCCCTGCATGCGGATCGCGATCTGCTTCACGTTCAGCACGATGTCGGTCACGTCCTCACGGACACCCGCGAGGCTCGAGAACTCGTGCAGCACGTTCTCGATCTTGATGGAGGTGACCGCCGCGCCCTGGAGCGACGACAGGAGCACGCGACGCAGCGCATTGCCGAGCGTCAGGCCGAAGCCACGCTCCAGCGGTTCGGCGACGAACGTCGCCTTGCGCTTGCCATCGCCGCCCTTCTTTTCGAGCGCGTTGGGCTTCTTCAGTTCCTGCCAGTTCTTTGCATTGACAGACACGGGGTTCCCCTGCGTTGGGGGCCGGAACGGGGACGGTTCCAGCCAAGAAAAAGCACGGCCGGCTCGTCAGCCGGCCATGTAGGCCATCAGACGCGACGGCGCTTGGACGGACGGACGCCGTTGTGCGGGATCGAGGTCACGTCGCGGATCGAGGTGATCTGGAAACCGACCGCCTGCAACGCGCGCAGCGCCGACTCGCGGCCCGAACCGGGACCCTTGACCTCGACTTCGAGGGTGCGGACACCGTGCTCGGCAGCCTTCTTGCCGGCATCCTCGGCGGCGACCTGGGCGGCATACGGGGTCGACTTGCGCGAACCCTTGAAGCCCATCATGCCGGCCGACGACCATGCGATGGCATTGCCCTGCGCGTCGGTGATCGTGATCATGGTGTTGTTGAAGCTGGCGTTCACGTGCGCGACGCCGGCGGTGATGTTCTTGCGCTCGCGACGGCGAAGACGCTGCGGTGCTTGTGCCATTGATGAAATCCTGACCTTGTCTCGTGGTACGGCGGCCGGGAGGCAGTGCGCCTCGTACCGGCCTCCGGCGGAGAAGAATGAAAACAGTCCCCGGGACTGTTCTTACTTCTTCTTGCCCGCAATCGGCTTAGCCTTGCCCTTGCGGGTGCGCGCGTTGGTGTGCGTGCGCTGGCCGCGGACCGGCAGGCCCTTGCGGTGGCGCAGGCCGCGATAGCAAGCCAGGTCCATCAGGCGCTTGATGTTCATCGCGGTTTCGCGACGAAGATCACCCTCGACAGTGTGGTCGGCGTCGATCGTCTCACGGATCTGCAGGACTTCCTGGTCCGACAGGTCCTGGACGCGGCGGTCGGCCGCGATGTTCAGCTTGGCCGTGATTTCCTTGGCCTTGGCCGGACCGATGCCGTGGATGTAGGTCAGCGCGATCACCACGCGCTTGTTGGTCGGGATATTAACACCCGCGATACGTGCCATGGAATATATTCTCCTAGCTCCACGGGGCATGGCATGGCAGCGCACACCCCATCTCGACGCGTTGGCTCCACCACGCACGATCGCGACGCACGCGCAGAGCGGCGCCGAAACCATGGTATAGTGGAAGGACGGTCAGTTAGGCGCCTCGCAACACTCTGTCAAGCGAGAGGTTCCCGCATTCGTCGCAACCGCAGCCATCGCTGGAACGAAACCGCCGCCCAGAACAGCTCGACGACGCCGAATGGCCATGCCCCTTGCAGAAAACCATAGGCCGACCCGGCGAGGCATCCCAGAACGAAGCCGAGGGTCCACCAGTGCGCCCCGCTCTCCATCGCATAGCAGATCAGCGTGAACGAAACGGCGACCAGGCCGAACAGGGACAGGGTATCCATCGCTCGCCTATAGAGTGCCTGCCACGCCTGACGATATGCCTGGCGACGTCCGGGCGCTGTCGCCTGCCAAAAGCCACTGGAGCGCAGGCTCCGCTGTATCGAACACCTGCAAATAGGGCTGGGTCATCAGCCGGCGAACCTGCATGCGGGTGATGGCGCTCGGCGTCACGATCGCGATGGCGCTGGCACGGGGAAAGCCGCGAAGCTGCTCATGGATCACCGACGCGCCGACTTGCGACTGCACCGGGCTGGCACTCATGTCCATCCGCAGAAGATAGCCCGGCTTGAAGCGTTCCGCGGCGAAGCGATGAAGCACCTCGCGGGCATAATCGGCAGCGCTGTCGCGCGTGAACTGTCCCATCCAGGCGATATCCAACAAATTGATATCGTGGCGGAAGGTGATGGTATGCATCCCTCCCTTCTGGTCAACGCCGGTTGCCAAACCGCTAATGCGGGGCATGGAGACAGGATCGCGTGCGCCCGCACCTCATCGGCAAGCTAAAGGCCGACGGAAGACCCCTTCCGCCGGCCCCGGCGGCGCCCCCGGGAGTTCGGGCGCCGATGCATCCCCTATACGCTGCCGCGAACCATTTGATCCTGACAGGCACATGAACTTTACGTCATGTTGCGACGTCGGTCAGTTGCCGTCGAGGATCGCGCTCACCGCCCGACCGACCTCTGCCATGTCCGCCATGCCGTCGACACGCCGCACCAGCCCGCGTGCTTCGTAGATCGGCAGGATCGGCGCGGTCTTGGCGCGATATTCGGCCATTCGCGTGCGCACCGTTTCGGCATTGTCGTCGGGACGGCGCTTGAACTCGGTTGCGCCGCAGACATCGCACACGCCCGCGACCGCGGTCGGCTTGAAGCTGTCGTGATAACCGGTGCCGCAATTGGCGCAGGTGAAGCGGCCGGTGATCCGCTCGACCAGCGCATCCTCGTCCACCTCAAGCTCGATCACATAGTCGAGCGCACGCCCGCGCTCGTCGAGCAGCAGGTCCAGCGCCTCTGCCTGCGCCGCGGTCCGCGGATAGCCGTCGAAGATCGCCCCGCCCTTGGCGTCCGCCTCGTCCAGCCGCTCGCCGATCAGCGCGGAGACGATCGCATCGGACACCAGCTCGCCCGCATCCATGACCGCCTTGGCCTGCAGACCGACCGGCGTACCGGCCTTTACCGCGGCCCGCAGCATGTCCCCCGTCGACAACTGCACCATGCCCCGCTCCGCAACCAACCGCTGCGCCTGCGTCCCCTTGCCCGCCCCCGGCGGCCCCAACAGGATGATGTTCACGCGCGTCTTCCCCTTCCGATTATGCTGGCCGGCACCGCCTCAGCGGAGACGCCCGCCCTTCAGCTTCGCCTTCTTGATCAGATCGCCATATTGATGCGCCAGCAAGTGGCTCTGAATCTGCGTCACGGTATCCATCGTCACGTTGACCACGATCAGCAGGCTGGTGCCGCCCAGATAGAACGGGATCTGCAACGCGGAGACGAGATATTCCGGCAACAGGCAGATGATCGTCAGATAGGCCGCGCCGATCACCGTGATCCGGGTCAGCACGTAATCCAGATAGGTCTCGGTGTTCTTGCCCGGGCGGATGCCGGGAATGAACCCACCATAGCGCTTCAGGTTGTCCGCGGTTTCTTCCGGGTTGAACACGACCGCGGTGTAGAAGAACGAGAAGAAGATGATACCGGCGCCGTATAGCAGCATGTAAACCGGCGAGCCGTGCTGCAGATACTGGTTCAGGCTGATGATGAAATCGCCCCAGGCACTCTCACCAGCCACGCGCTGCCCCGCGAATTGCGAGATGGTCAGCGGCATCAGCAACAGCGACGACGCGAAGATCGGAGGGATCACGCCCGCGGTATTCAGCTTCAGCGGCAGGTGGCTGCGGTCGGCCTGCATGCCGCGCTGCGTCGCGCGCTTCGGATATTGGATCAGGATGCGACGCTGTGCCCGTTCCATGAAGCAGATAAACAGGATCAGCACGATCACCGCCACGATGATACCGATCAGGCGCAGCGGATCGATGCTGCCCGAGCGGCCACCCTCCAGCAGATTGATCAGCGTGGTCGGAAGATGGGCGACGATGCCGGCCATGATGATCAGCGACACGCCGTTGCCGATGCCGCGGCTGGTGATCTGCTCACCCAGCCACATCAGGAACATCGTGCCGCCGATCAGCGACACGACCGCAGCGATGCGGAAGGTGAAGCCCGGCTCGATCACCGCCTGCACACCGGAATTGGCGCCCAGCGCCTCCAGACCGACAGCGATGAAATAGCCCTGGATCGCCGTCAGCAACACGGTGCCGTAGCGCGTATACTGGTTCAGCTTCTTGCGACCGCTCTCACCTTCCTTCTTGATCGCGGCAAGCTGCGGGCTGAGCGAGGTCGCGAGCTGCACCACGATCGAGGCCGTGATGTACGGCATCACGCCCAGCGCGATCAGCGACATGCGGCTCAGCGAACCGCCGGAGAAGGTGTTGAAGAAGTCGAGCACGCCACCGCTGGTGCGCTGGCTGAGAATGCCCAGCGCGGTCGGGTCGACGCCCGGGAGCGGAACATAGCTGAGCAGGCGGAAGACGATCAGCACGCCGATCGTGAACCACAGCCGCTTCTTGAGGTCGGTGGCCTTGGCGAATTTCGCCAGGCTGATGCTTTGCGCCATCTGGTCGGCTGCGGATGCCATAAGCTGCGTTTATCCTGGAAACGAAAAGCGGCGGGATGCGTTTTGACCCGCCCCGCCGCTCATATAGGCAGCCGAGCCGCCTTGTCTAATGGTTGCCGGCCAAAGCGCGACAACCCGGATGCGACGGCCCGATACTGAATGCCCCAGCGTGGCACCGGGGCAACAGCGCCTTACTTGGCCTTGCGGGCAGCCTTGACGGTGCCCTTCTTGGCGGCAGCCTTCTCGGCGGCAGGCACCACCTTGATGACTTCCACCGCGCCGCCGGCCTTTTCGACCGCTTCGCGGGCGCTGCCCGACACGCCGGCAACCAGGAAGGACAGCTTCGTGGTCAACTCACCCTTGGCGAGCAGACGGACGCCGTCCTTGCCACCGCGGGCCAGGTTTGCCGCCTTGAGCGCAGCATGGTCGATCGTGCCGTTGGCATCCAGCTTGCCGGCATCTACCGCCTTCTGGATCGCGCCCAGGTTCACCTCGGCGTAATCCTTGGCGAAGATGTTGTTGAAGCCACGCTTCGGCAGACGCATGTGGAGCGGCATCTGACCGCCCTCGAAGCCCGCGATGGACACGCCCTCACGGCTCTTCTGGCCCTTCTGGCCGCGACCTGCGGTCTTGCCCTTGCCCGACCCGATGCCGCGACCGACGCGGATCTTGGACTTGCGGGCACCTGCGTTGTCGGAAAGTTGGTTCAGCTTCATGATATGCACTCGCTTTCGCTTTTTGCGCGCTGTTCCCACGTCGGGAACGGATAAAAGGAAGGGGGCCGCTTAGCCCCCTTCCCCGTGTTTGTCACCGGTGAAGTGAAAGGGCTCAGCCCTGCACTTCCACCATGTGCTGCACCTTGCGGATCATTCCACGGACTTCGGGGCTGTCTTCCAGCTCCGATACCCGGTGCATCTTGTTGAGGCCCAGACCGATCAGCGTCGCGCGCTGATCCTTGGTCCGGCGGATCGGCGAACCGGTCTGCTTGATCTTGATGGTAGCCATGTCGGATTACTCCGTGACGGCCGCGGCATCGGCCTCGGCGGTCTGCGACCCACCGCGGCCGAGCAGGTCGGCGATCTTCTTGCCACGACGCTGCGCCACCGACTTCGGGCTGGTCTGTTCGCCAAGCGCCTCGAAGGTAGCACGGATCATGTTGTACGGGTTGGACGTGCCGACCGACTTGGTCACCACATCGGCGACGCCCAGGCTCTCGAAGATGGCGCGCATCGGGCCACCTGCGATAATGCCCGTGCCCTGCGGCGCGGACCGCACGGTCACGCGACCCGCACCGAAATGGCCGTTGCCATCATGGTGCAGCGTACGGCCATCCTTCAGCGGAACGCGGATCATGGCCTTCTTGGCCGCCGCGGTCGCCTTGGAGATGGCTTCCGGCACTTCGCGCGCCTTGCCGTGACCGAAGCCCGTGCGACCCTTGCCGTCGCCCACGACGACCAGCGCCGCAAAGCCGAAGCGCTTGCCGCCCTTCACGGTCTTCGAGACGCGGTTGATGTGGACGAGCTTCTCGATCAGCTCCTCGCCCTGGTCCTCGGCGCCGCGACGATCGTCACGACGGCCGCGGTTGCCGTCACGGCCGCCACGACCACGATCGCCACCGCCCGGACCACCACGGCCACGGCCACCGCCGCCACCGCGCGGGCCACGACCGCCCTGGCCGCCGAAGCCGCCCTGGCCACCGGCGTTATAGCCGCCGGCGTTCTGGCCGCCATTCTGCGGTGCGTCCTGCGAACCGCCCTCGGCGCCCGCCGCAACCTGCGGCTGGTTGTTCTCGTCAGCCATTCTTAGAACTCCAATCCGGCTTCACGCGCGGCCTCGGCCAGTGCCTTGACGCGGCCATGGAAGAGGAAGCCGCCACGATCGAAGACGACCTGCGTCACGCCGGCAGCCTTGGCTGCTTCCGCGACGCGCTTGCCGACCTCGGTTGCCGCTGCAACGTTGGCGCCCGACGTATCGCGCGCGCCCTTCTCCAGCGTGGAGGCCGATGCGACGGTACGACCCGCCTCGTCGTCGATCACCTGCGCATAGATGTGCTTGCCCGAACGGTGCACCGACAAACGCGGACGACCGCCCGAGCGCGCCTTGAGCGCGGTACGGTTGCGCCGACGGCGCTTCTCGAAAAGAGAGAGACCCTTGGTCATTACTTCTTCTTCCCTTCCTTGCGGAAGATGAACTCGCCGTCGTACTTGATGCCCTTGCCCTTGTACGGCTCCGGCTTGCGCCAGCGGCGGATCTCGGCGGCCAGCTGGCCGACCTTCTGCTTGTCCGCACCGCTGATTTCGACGGTGGTGTTGTCGGGCGTCTTCACCTCCAGGCCTTCCGGCACGTCGATGTTGACGTCGTGGCTGTAGCCGAGCTGCAGCTTCAGGGTCTTGCCCTGTGCCGCGGCACGGTAGCCGACGCCCGTGATCAGCAGCTTCTTCGAGAAGCCGGTGGTCACGCCGGTCACCAGGTTCTGCACCAGCGTACGCTGCATGCCCCAGAAGGCGCGAGCGCGCTTGGTGTCGTTCGCCGGCTGCACCGAGATGCCGTCCTGCTGGACGTCATAGGTGATCTCGTCGGCGAGCGGCAGCGTCAGGGTGCCCTTGGGCCCCTTCACGCTGAGGGTGCGGCCCTCGATGTTCGCCGTCACGCCGGCCGGAACCGGGACGGACTTCTTACCGATGCGGCTCATCAGAACACCTCCGCCAGCACTTCGCCACCGGCATTCTGCTCGCGCGCCTCGGCGTCGGACAGAACGCCACGCGGCGTCGACACGATGGTGATGCCAAGGCCGTTGCGAACGCGCGGAAGCTCCTGCGCGCCCGAATAGATACGGCGCCCGGGCTTCGAGACACGCGCGATATGCTTGATCGCGGGCTGGCCCTCGAAATACTTCAGCTCGATGCGGATGCCGGCCGCGGGGCCCATCTGCTCTTCGCTGTAGCCACGGATATAGCCTTCGCGCTGCAGAACGTCGAGCACGCGGACGCGCAGCTTCGACGCCGGCGAGAGGACGGAGTCCTTCTTCGCACGCTGGCCGTTGCGGATGCGGGTGAGCAGGTCACCCAGGGGATCGGTCACTGCCATCTCTAGGTCCTTACCAGCTCGACTTGGTGACGCCGGGGATCATGCCCTTGTTGGCGAGATCACGCAGCATGACGCGAGCGAGACGGAACTTGCGGTAATATGCACGCGGGCGACCGGTGATCTCGCAACGGTTGCGGATGCGGGTCGGGTTGCCGTTGCGGGGGATCTCGGCCATCTTCAGGCGCGCGATCAGGCGCTCGGTTTCGTCGAGGCTGGTGTCGTTCGCGACGGCCTTCAGCTTCGCGTACTTGCCCGCATACTTCTTGACGAGGGCGCGGCGCCGCTCGTTCTTGTTGACTGAACTCAGTTTCGCCATGGACTTAAGCTCTTCTCTCTACTGATCCCCTCCCACCCGAAGGCAGGAGGGGTTTGGGATTATGCCGCCTGCTTTTCCTCGGCGGCCTCTTCCTGCGGGAACGGGAAGCCGAACAGACGGAGCAGCTCGCGCGCCTCGTCGTCGGTCTTCGCGGTCGTCGTTACGATCACATCCATGCCGCGCACCTTGTCGATGCGGTCATAGTTGATTTCCGGGAACACGATCTGCTCCTTGATGCCGCAGGCATAGTTGCCGCGGCCATCGAAGCTCTTCGGGTTCAGGCCGCGGAAGTCGCGGACGCGGGGCAGCGCGATCGTGATGAAGCGATCGAGGAACTCGTACATGCGCTCGCGACGCAGCGTCACCTTGACGCCGATCGGCATGCCCTCGCGCAGCTTGAACTGCGCGATCGACTTCTTCGCCTTCGTGATGACCGGCTTCTGACCGGCGATCAGCTCCATCTCGGACGCGGCCTGATCGACGCGCTTCTTGTCCTGCGTCGCCTCGCCAACGCCCATGTTCAGCACGATCTTGTCGAGCCGCGGGATTTCGTTGACGTTCTTGTAGCCGAACTTCTCGACCATGGCGGCGACGATGCGATCCTCGTAGATCGCCTTCATCCGGGGCTTGTAATCAGCCATCGATCTTGTCTCCGGTCTTGACGGCCACGCGGACCTTCTTGCCATCCTGCGTTTCGAAGCGAACGCGGGTCGGCTTGCCGTCGGCGGTCACATGCGCGACCTTCGAGATGTGAAGCGGGGCTTCGATGCGCTCCAGGCCACCCTGCGGGTTCGCCTGACTGGGCTTGCGGTGGCGGGTCGCGACGTTGACGCCCTCGACCACGACCTTGGCGTCCTTGGGCATCGAGACGGTCACGGTGCCGGTCTTGCCCTTGTCCTTGCCGGACAGGACGATCACGCGGTCGCCCTTCTTGATCTTCGCGGCGGCCATTACAGAACCTCCGGCGCCAGCGAGATGATCTTCATGTGCTTCTTGCCACGAAGTTCACGCACGACCGGGCCGAAGATACGGGTGCCGATCGGCTCCTCGTTCTTGTTGACCAGAACGGCGGCGTTGCCGTCGAAACGGATCACCGAACCGTCTGCACGGCGGATGTCCTTGGCGGTGCGCACGATGACGGCGCGATGCACGTCGCCCTTCTTCACGCGGCCACGCGGCTGCGCTTCCTTGACGCTGACGACGATGATGTCGCCCACGCCCGCAGTACGGCGCTTGGAACCGCCAAGCACCTTGATGCACTGTACCCGCTTCGCGCCGCTGTTGTCAGCGACGTCGAGATTGGATTGCATCTGGATCATGGATCCTGCTTCCTTCTCTCTTGGGGTGGATTCCGACCCTACCCCGCCTTTAAAAAACGACCCCCGGCGCAGCGAAGCCGCACCAGGGGGAGCGGCCACCTAGCCGCCCCTGGCAAGGAACGCAAGGCCCCTTGCCCATTTCACGGAAAACGCCGCCCGGTCGAAACCAGGGCGGCGGCGTTCCGTATCAGCCCTCTGCCGAGGCCCGCTCCGGCGTCGCGTGGGTGTTCACCCGCTCGATCACCTTCCAGGTCTTCAGCTTCGAGATCGGCGCGGTCTCTTCGATGCGCACCGTCTCACCGGCCTTGAACTCGTTGCCCTCGTCATGGGCATGATACTTCTTCGACCGACGGATGATCTTGCCGTACAGCGGATGGCGAACCTTCCGCTCCACGTTGACAACAACCGTCTTGTCGGTCTTGTCCGAGACGATCACCCCGGTCAGCACGCGCTTCGGCATGTGTCTCGGTCCTTACTTGGCAGCCGCAGCGGTGCGCTGCGCCTGCAGGGTCTTGATCCGCGCGATGTCGCGACGGACTTCCTTCACGCGGCTGGACTTCTCCAGCTGGCTGGTCGCCGCCTGGAAGCGCAGGTTGAACTGCTCGCGCTTCAGGTTGCCCAGCGCCTCGACGAGCTGGTCGTCGCTCTGCGCGTTATAGTCGGTCTTGGCCATTACTCGCCTCCGAGGTGCGAGGTGTCGCCCAGACGGGCAACGACCTTGGTCTTGATCGGCAGCTTCATCGCGGCGCGCTCGAAAGCCTCCGCTGCGATCTTGCCTTCGACGCCGTCCAGCTCGAACAGGATCCGGCCGGGCTTGACGCGGGCCGCCCAGAACTCGGGCGAACCCTTGCCCGATCCCATGCGGACTTCGGCAGGCTTCGACGAAACCGGCACGTCCGGGAAGATACGGATCCACAAACGCCCCTGGCGCTTGATGTGACGGGTGATCGCGCGGCGAGCCGCCTCGATCTGACGGGCGGTGATCCGCTCCGGCTCCATGGCCTTCAGACCATAGGCGCCGAAGTTCAGGCTCGTGCCACCCTTGGCGTCGCCGTGAATGCGGCCCTTGAAGGCCTTGCGGAATTTGGTGCGCTTCGGTTGCAGCATCTCATCTATTCCTTAGCGACGATCGTCGCGGGCCGGACGGACGCCGGAGGTCTGAGCCTCCATCATCAGCCGGTCCTGCGCCATCGGGTCGTGACCCAGGATCTCGCCCTTGAACACCCAGACCTTGACGCCGCACACACCGTAAGCCGTGTGGGCCTGCGCCTCGGCATAGTCCATGTTCGCGCGCAGCGTGTGGAGCGGTACGCGACCCTCGCGGTAGCTCTCGGAGCGGGCGATTTCCGCACCGCCAAGACGACCGCCGCAGGCGACGCGGATGCCGTCGGCACCCAGGCGCATCGCCGACTGCACGGCGCGCTTCATCGCACGGCGGAACGCGATACGGCGCTCCAGCTGATCGGCGATGCCCTGCGCGACGAGCTTGGCGTCGATCTCGGGCTTGCGGATCTCGACGATGTTCAGCGACACGTCGGACGAGGTCATCGAGCCGATCTGCTTGCGCAGCTTCTCGATGTCCGAGCCCTTCTTGCCGATGATCACGCCGGGGCGTGCCGCGAAGATCGAGATGCGGCACAGCTTGGCCGGACGCTCGATCACCACCTTGGAGATCGCGGCCTGGGGCAGCGTCTTCATGATGTACTGGCGGATCTTCAGATCCTCCAGCAGCAGGCGACCATAGTCCTGGCCTTCCGCGAACCAGCGGCTGTCCCAGGTACGGTTGATCTGCAGGCGCAGACCGATCGGGTTGCTCTTATGACCCATTAGGCTTCTTCCTGCTCGCGCACGACGATGCGCAGACGGCTGAACGGCTTCAGGATGCGGGTGGACTTGCCACGGCCGCGGGTCGCGAAGCGCTTCATGGTGATCGACTTGCCGACCGACGCCTCGGCGACGACAAGCGCGTCGACGTCGAGGTTGTGGTTGTTCTCGGCATTGGCGATGGCAGACGCCAGCACCTTGCGCGCGTCGACCGCCATGGCCTTCTTCGAGAAGGTCAGGATGTTCAGCGCGTCACCGGCCTTGCGGCCACGGATCAGGCCCGCGACCAGGTTCAGCTTCTGGGCCGAACCACGGATCTGCGTGCCGACCGACAGAGCTTCCTTCTCGCCGACCTTGCGGGGGGATGCGGGCTTCGACATCAGCGCTTACCCTTCTTGTCGGCAGCGTGACCGGGGAAGTAGCGCGTGGGCGCGAACTCGCCGAGCTTCATGCCGACCATGTCCTCGTTCACCGAGACGGGAACGAACTTGCGGCCGTTATAGACATTGAAGGTCAGGCCGACGAACGACGGGAGGATCGTCGAGCGGCGCGACCAGGTCTTGATCGGACCCGAGCGGCCGGACGCGTCCTGCGCGGTCTCGGCCTTCTTCAGGAGGTGGAGGTCCACGAAAGGACCCTTCCATACGGAACGAGCCATCGCTTAGCCCTTCTTCTTCGCGTGACGGCTACGGATGATCATCTTGTCCGTCGCCTTGTTGTGCCGGGTGCGCGCACCCTTGGTCGGCTTGCCCCACGGGGTGACCGGGTGACGGCCGCCCGAGGTCCGGCCTTCACCACCGCCGTGCGGGTGGTCGACCGGGTTCTTCGCAACACCGCGCGTCAGCGGGCGGCGGCCGAGCCAGCGGTTGCGACCCGCCTTCGCCAGGTTCTGGTTGGCGTTGTCGGGGTTCGACACCGCGCCCACCGTCGCCATGCACTCGCCACGGATGTAGCGCTGCTCGCCCGAGTTCAGGCGGACGATCACCATGCCGCGGTCACGGCCGACGACCTGCACATAGGTGCCGGCCGAACGGGCGATCTGGCCACCCTTGCCCGGCTTCATCTCCACGTTGTGGACGATGGTGCCGACGGGCATCTGGCCCAGCTCCATCGCGTTGCCCGGCTTCACGTCGGTCTTCTTGCCGGCGATCACCTTGTCGCCCACGCCCAGGCGCTGCGGCGCGATGATGTACGCGACATCAGCCTTGCCAGCCTCGTCGGTGCCATAATTGACCAGCGCGATGAAGGCGGTGCGGTTGGGATCATATTCGATCCGCTCCACGGTGCCCTCGACGTCCCAGCGGCGACGCTTGAAGTCGACATAGCGGTAGCGCTGCTTATGGCCGCCCGCGATACCGCGCGACGTCACATGGCCCTTGTTGTTGCGGCCACCGGTCTTGCGCTTGCCTTCGGTCAGCGACTTGACCGGGGCGCCCTTCCAGAGCGCCGAACGGTCGACGAGGATCAGGCCGCGGCGGGCCGGGCTCGTCGGATTATATTGCTTGAGTGCCATTAGCCCTGGACCCCCGTCGTCACGTCGATGGACTGGCCGTCCTTCAGCGTCACGATCGCCTTCTTCATGTCGGAGCGCTGGTACGGAGCGCCCTTCCACTTCTTGGTCTTGCCCTTCTGGACGATCGTGTTCACGCCCGTCACGGTGACGTCGAAGAGAGCCTCGACGGCAGCCTTGATCTGCGGCTTGGTCGCGTCACCGGCGACCTTGAACACGACGGCGTTGTGCTCGGAGAGCAGCGTCGCCTTCTCGGTGATGTGCGGCGCGACGATCACGTCATAATGACGGTTGTCGATCGCCTTCTGCTGCTTAGCCATGGAAACGGGCCTCCAGCTTCTCGACAGCAGCGCGCGTCAGCACCAGCGTGTCATGCTTCAGGATGTCGTAGACATTGGCGCCGGCGGCCGGGAGGACGTTGATGTCCTTCAGGTTGCCTGCGGCCAGAGCGAACGACGTCTCGACGGCATCGCCATCAATGACCAGCGCGGACTTGCCGAAGCCGAGCTTGGCGATGTCGCCGATCAGCGTCTTCGTCTTGTTGCCCTCGACCGACAGCGAGTCCATCACGACCAGCGAACCGGCCTTTGCATGGCTCGACAGCGCCATCTTCAGGCCCAGCGCGCGGATCTTCTTGTTCAGCGACGGATCGAAGTCGCGAACACGGGCACCGTGAGCCTTACCACCGCCGATGAAGACGGGAGCGCGGCGATCGCCGTGACGTGCCACACCGCCGCCCTTCTGGCGACCGAGCTTCTTGCCCGAACGGGCGACGTCCGCACGCTCGCGGGTGCCGCGCGCGGTGGCGCGACGCTTCTCAAGCTGCCAGGTCACGACGCGGTGCAGGATGTCGGCACGCGGATCGAGGCCGAAGACCTCGTCGTTGAGCTCGATGTCCGCGGCGTCGGTGCCGGCAAAGGATGAAACCTTGACCTTCACGACTTAGCCCTCCTGGCCATCGGTGGCTTCCGGAGCGGGCTCGGCAGAAGCGGTATTGTTGGCGGCAACGCTCTTCAGCGCGGCCGGGAACGGGGCGTCCGCATGGCGCGCGACCTTCACCGCGTCCTTGACGATCAGCCAGCCACCCTTCGATCCGGGCACCGAGCCCTTGACGAAGATCAGGCCGCGCTCGACGTCGGTCGACACGATTTCCAGGTTCTGCTGCGTGCGGTTCTTGTCGCCCATGTGGCCGGCCATCTTCTTGTTCTTGAAGACGCGACCCGGATCCTGGCGATTACCGGTCGAACCATGCGAACGGTGCGAGACGGACACGCCGTGCGTGGCGCGCAGACCGCCGAAGTTCCAGCGCTTCATCGCACCGGCAAAGCCCTTGCCCTGCGTACGACCCTGGATGTCGACCATCTGGCCGGCAACGAAGTGGTCGGCACCGATCTCGGCACCTACGTCGAGGAGGCCGTCCTCGTTCACGCGGAACTCGGCAACGATAGCCTTGGGCTCCACTTCGGCCTTGCCGAAATGGCCGCGCTGCGGCTTGGCGACATTCTTAGCCTTGGCGACACCTGCACCAAGCTGGACGGCAGTGTAGCCGTCACGATCCATCTCGCGGCGGGCGACGACCTGTACGCCTTCAAGCGCCAGAACGGTAACCGGCACGTGCCGACCATCGTCCTGGAACAGGCGGGTCATCCCCATCTTCTTCGCGATCACGCCGGTACGCATGATCCTGTTCCTTCCTCGACAGAGGCCCCCAAGAACCATTCAAGGGGGCATATCCAGCCCGGATAAATCGAAACGAGCCCCCGTCCCGGGCTGGCGATCAGCGCATGGCCGATCAGACGGGGGACGCTGTCCCCGGCACCCTTCCGGCCGAAGCCGAACCGCCGGGCGGTATCCCTTGGACCGCGCAGATCAGGGCGAACCCCGAAATACGCGAAAGGCCCGCGGGACGAGAACGTCAACCGCGGGAAGCGGGCGCTTTACGCCAGCTTGATCTCAACATCAACACCCGCAGCGAGATCGAGCTTCATCAGCGCGTCGACGGTCTGCGGGGTCGGCTGCACGATATCGAGCATCCGCTTGTAGGTACGCACCTCGAACTGCTCGCGCGACTTCTTGTCGACGTGCGGGCCACGGTTGACCGTGAACTTTTCGATGCGCGTGGGAAGCGGGATCGGACCGCGGATGAGCGCGCCGGTACGGCGTGCGGTGTCGGCGATGTCGCCGGTCGCCTGATCGAGCACGCGATGGTCGAACGCCTTCAGACGAATGCGGATATTGCTGTCCATGATCCCTACCGATGCGAAAGAGCGGGAACGCAGCTTCGACCCTATCCCTTGCGTCGGTTTATCCGACCACCCGACAAGCGGACCCCGATCGGCGACCGGGACAAGCGACGAAGCCGACGAAACGCTCCGAAACGAACTCTGGTTGTTGCGGCATCGCCGGCGATACCGACGATGCTCTCACTAAAAGCGAACGGCCACTCCGGTTTCCCAGAGCGGCCGATTCACTCAAGAAAGGCGCCTATATCCCGACCACCCGAAGGTGGCAACCCTCTTCGCATCGCATCCGCATGGAAAAGGTTCCCGGTCCTGCGCCCCTTGCAAAAGGAAAAAGCCGGCTCCGTTTCCGGAGCCGGCCGATCCTTCTCACGACCTTTCGGTCAGGAGATTACTTGCTGATGCCGCTGACGACACCGGCGCCGACGGTCCGGCCACCCTCGCGGATGGTGAAGCGCTGGCCAACGTCCATGGCAATCGGCGCGATGAGCTTGATGCCCAGCGCGACGTTGTCGCCCGGCATCACCATCTCGGTGCCCTCGGGCAGCTCGACGGTGCCGGTCACGTCCGTGGTACGGAAGTAGAACTGCGGACGATAGTTGCCGAAGAACGGCGTGTGACGGCCACCTTCGTCCTTCGACAGCACGTACACTTCCGACTGGAAGTCGGTGTGCGGCTTGATCGAGCCCGGCTTGCAGAGCACCTGGCCACGCTCGACTTCGTCGCGAGCCACGCCGCGGATCAGCGCGCCGACATTGTCGCCAGCCTGGCCCTGGTCGAGCAGCTTGCGGAACATTTCCACGCCCGTGACGGTGGTCTTGCGGACGTTCGGGTGGATGCCGACGATCTCGACTTCCTCACCGACCTTGACCACACCGGTCTCGACGCGGCCGGTCACCACCGTACCACGACCCGAGATCGAGAACACGTCCTCGATCGGCATCATGAACGGCTTGTCCAGCGGACGCTCCGGCTGCGGGATGTAGTCGTCAACCGCCTGCATCAGCTCCAGCACGGCTTCCTTGCCGAACTTGTCGTTCGAACCCGAAAGCGCGCAGGTCGCCGAACCCTTGATGACGGGGATGTCGTCGCCAGGGAACTCGTACGAGGACAGCAGCTCGCGAACTTCCAGTTCGACCAGCTCCAGGATTTCCTCGTCGTCGACCAGGTCAACCTTGTTCATGAACACGACCATCGCCGGCACGCCGACCTGACGGGCGAGCAGGATGTGCTCGCGGGTCTGCGGCATCGGGCCGTCGGTAGCCGACACGACCAGGATCGCGCCGTCCATCTGCGCCGCGCCGGTGATCATGTTCTTCACATAGTCGGCGTGGCCCGGGCAGTCGACGTGCGCATAGTGGCGCGAGTTCGTCTCATACTCGACGTGCGCGGTCGAGATGGTGATGCCGCGCTCGCGCTCTTCCGGAGCCTTGTCGATGTTGGCGAAATCAACCGCCGCGTTGCCCGCGACGTTGTCGGCCAGCACCTTGGTGATCGCAGCCGTCAGCGAGGTCTTGCCGTGGTCGACGTGGCCGATGGTGCCGATGTTGAGGTGCGGCTTGGTCCGCTCGAATTTTGCCTTTGCCATTTTCCTACCTTCTGATTCGAATTCGGTGCCGCCGACGGGGCCACGCGAACGCGGCCACATAGCGGGTGTTTGCAACGAATGCCAGCCCTGCGCGGGGGACGCTCCGGTTGCCCGTCCGCCCCCGGCACCAGGAGCCGTTACGCCAGCTTCGCCTTGACCTCGTCCGCAACGTTCTGCGGAACTTCGTCATAGTGCGAGAACTGCATGCTGTACTGTGCGCGGCCCTGGGTGAACGAGCGGAGCGCGTTCACATAGCCGAACATGTTCGCCAGCGGGACCATAGCCTCGACCGTCTGCGCGTTGCCGCGCGTGTCGGTGCCCTGGATCTGGCCACGACGGCTGTTCATGTCGCCGATGACGTCGCCCAGATAGTCCTCCGGGGTGACGACCTCGACCTTCATGACCGGCTCTAGCAGCGTGATGCCCGACTTCTGAGCCGCTTCGCGCATGGCGCCGCGGGCACAGATTTCGAACGCCAGCGCCGAGGAGTCGACGTCGTGATAGGCGCCGTCATACAGCAGCACCTCGAAGTCGATGATCGGGAAGCCGACCAGCGATCCGGTTTCCGCCGTCTCACGGAAGCCCTTCTCGATCGCGGGGATATATTCCTTGGGAATATTGCCGCCCTTGATCTCGTCCTTGAAGACGAAGCCGCTGCCGCGCTCGCCCGGCGACAGCTTCACCTTCACGCGACCGAATTGGCCGGTACCACCCGACTGCTTCTTGTGCGTGTAGTCGATGTCGACCGGCTTCTTGAGGTACTCGCGGTACGCCACCTGCGGCGCGCCGACATTGGCCTCGACCTTAAACTCGCGCTTCATGCGGTCGACCAGGATCTCGAGGTGGAGCTCGCCCATCCCCTTGATGATGGTCTGGCCGGACTCGGCGTCCGACGACACGCGGAACGACGGGTCCTCGCGTGCGAGACGATTGAGCGCGACGCCCATCTTCTCCTGGTCGGCCTTGGTCTTCGGCTCCACCGACAGCTCGATCACGGGCTCGGGGAACTCCATCCGCTCCAGAATGATCGGCGCCGACTGGGCACACAGCGTGTCACCCGTCGTGGTGTCCTTCAGGCCCGCCAGCGCGACGATGTCGCCGGCGAACGCTTCCTGGATGTCCTCACGGCTGTTCGCGTGCATCAGCAGCATGCGGCCGACCTTTTCCTTCTTGTCCTTGACCGAGTTCTGGACGGTCGAGGCGGATTCGAGCTTGCCCGAATAGATGCGCGCGAAGGTCAGCGTACCGACGAACGGGTCGTTCATGATCTTGAACGCCAGCGCCGAGAACGGCTCGCTGTCCGACGAAGGACGCTCGTCCGGCGTTTCGCCGTCGAGCTTCACGCCCTTGATCGCCGGCACGTCGAGCGGCGACGGCAGATAGTCGACGACCGCGTCGAGCAGCGGCTGGACGCCCTTGTTCTTGAACGCCGAACCGCAAACGACCGGCACGAACGCCATCTCCAGCGTACCCTTGCGGATCAGCTTCTTGAGATCGGCGACCGACGGCTCGTTGCCTTCCAGATACGCCTCCATGAGGGCGTCATCCTGCTCAACGGCCATCTCGATCAGGTCGCTGCGGTACTTGGCGGCCTTTTCCGCCATGTCCTCGGGGATGTCCTGATAGACGAACTTCGCGCCCAGGCTCTCTTCGAGCCAGATGATCGCGCGGTTCTCGACCAGGTCGACCAGACCCTTGAAGCCGCCCTCGATGCCGATCGGCAGATACAGCACCGCCGGACGCGCGCCGAGGCGCTCGATGATCGAGTTGACGCAGAAATAGAAGTCGGCGCCGGTGCGGTCGAGCTTGTTGACGAAGCACATGCGCGGCACGCCGTACTTGTCGGCCTGACGCCACACGGTTTCGGACTGCGGCTCCACGCCGGCAACGCCGTCGAAGCACGCGACCGCACCGTCGAGGACGCGCAGCGAACGCTCGACTTCGATCGTGAAGTCGACGTGGCCGGGCGTGTCGATGATGTTGATGCGGTGCTCGAGGCCCTTGCCCTCGTCAGCGCTCCAGAAACAGGTCGTCGCGGCCGACGTGATGGTGATGCCGCGCTCCTGCTCCTGCTCCATCCAGTCCATCGTCGCCGTGCCTTCATGCACTTCGCCGATCTTGTAGGACTTGCCGGTGTAATAAAGAATGCGCTCGGTCGTGGTCGTCTTGCCGGCATCGATGTGGGCCATGATGCCGATGTTGCGATATCTGTCGAGCGGATGGCTGCGGGCCATGATCGATCTTCCTCAAGCGTGCGGGGGAGCCGGTCGGCCCGGCTCCCCTCATATAGGTAGCATGCGTTACCAGCGGAAGACCGCCGGCACCGACCGTTTTACCAGCGGTAGTGGCTGAATGCGCGGTTCGCTTCCGCCATGCGGTGCGTGTCCTCGCGCTTCTTGACCGCATTGCCGCGATTGTTCGCGGCGTCCATCAGCTCGCCCGACAAGCGCGCCGACATGGTGTTCTCCGAACGCGCACGCGCGGCCGAGATCAGCCAGCGGATCGCCAGCGCCTGGGCGCGCTCGGGGCGCACCTCGACCGGCACCTGGTAGGTCGCACCGCCGACGCGGCGCGAACGGACCTCGATGCCCGGCTTGATGTTGTTCAGCGCATCGTGGAACACGCCCAGCGGCTCGCGCTTGGCGCGGGTCTCGACGGTTTCCAGTGCGCTGTAGACGATCAGCTCCGCGACGGACTTCTTGCCGTCCAGCATGACCGAATTCATGAACTTCGACAGGACCTGATCCCCGTATACGGGATCGGGCAGGATTTCCCGCTTTTCGGGACGACGACGACGAGCCATTCTCGTATTTCCTTACAAATCTTCAGCCTTGGATGGTCCAGATGCCCGTTTGCACGGGCCCGACCGGCTTACTTCGGACGCTTCGCGCCGTACTTGGAGCGGGACTGACGACGATCCTTGACGCCCTGCGTATCGAGCACGCCGCGCAGGACGTGGTAGCGAACGCCGGGAAGATCGCGCACACGGCCGCCGCGGATGAGCACCACCGAGTGCTCCTGCAGGTTGTGGCCTTCGCCCGGAATGTAGCTGATGACTTCGCGGCTGTTGGTCAGGCGGACCTTGGCCACCTTGCGCAAAGCCGAGTTCGGCTTCTTCGGGGTCGTCGTGTACACGCGGGTGCAGACGCCGCGCTTCTGCGGGTTCTGCTCCATCGCAGGGACCTTGGACTTGGCCTTCTGCGGTTCGCGGCCCTTGCGGACCAGCTGGTTGATCGTGGGCATTGAAGCCTTCACCTCATCTAGGGTTACTTTGCTGGAGCCTTCACAGCACATAGGAATACAAAAAGGGGCGATGGCCGGCTTTTCACCACCGTCCAGGCCCATAAATGCATCCAGCAATGTTCAAGCTTGCCCTCCGGAGAATCCTCCTTCGAGCAGCGGCGCGTATACGCAGTTGCGCGTATAGCGTCAACGGCACCACCACCAGGGACCAGGACCGCACCCACGGCCGGGCATCGAATATTTGATCCTCCAGCGAAAAGCACCGCTTGCCCTGCCCCCAAACGCCGGCTAAGGGCCGCCGCAGGCTAGGAGTGTAGCTCAGTTGGTAGAGCATCGGTCTCCAAAACCGAGGGCCGTGGGTTCGAGTCCCTCCACTCCTGCCATTTTCTCCGACATCGACGGGTAATCCGCCGCAAGCGCATCGCGCAGCACGATGTCGTTGAGCGAATTACAACAGCTTCGCATGCCTTTTTGAGATGACAAGATGATTGTCGCCTGCAAAAGACGCTAACCATGTTCGAGATTACGCGCGAAATCGTCGCCTACGGCATCATCGGTGGCATCGTCGTGCTGGGCGCGCCCTTTGTCGTCGCCACCCTTCGCAAGCGGCATCGGGACAAGCTGCGCCGCCGCGGCATCAAGCGCTACGGGCACTGACCGCAAGCGCCTGAGGGCGGGTCCGGCACGCGCGCCCTGCCAGCCCCCTTGCGCCTGATCCAAGGCGCGGCTACATCCGTGCTTCATCCGACAGCGGTGGTGGTATCCGCCCGCTTGCTCCGACGGGGCGGCGGTCGGGGCTTCACGCCTCCGTCGTCATCTCCATCCAAGGGTGCGAGCAACCGTGGCAAAGACGACTCCGATCGAGTTCATCAACCAGGTCAAGGCCGAGACCAAGAAGGTCGTCTGGCCGTCCCGGCGCGAGACCGTGATGACCGGCGTCATGGTCGTCATCATGACGACGATCCTCGCGATCTTCTTCCTGGGCGTCGATTCGTTCTTCGAAGCGCTCGTCCGCGCCCTGCTCAGCCTCGCTCAGTAAAGGTCACGCCGATGGCGCGCTGGTACATCATTCACGCCTATTCCGGGTTCGAGGGCAAGGTCCGCGACTCGATCATGGCCGAAGCGGCCCGCATGGGGCTGGAGCAACTGGTCGAGCAGATCGAGGTCCCGACCGAAACAGTGACCGAGGCGCGTCGCGGCAAGAAGATCGCGGTCGAGCGCAAGTTCATGCCCGGCTACGTCCTTGCCAAGCTCGACATGACCGATCAGGTCTATCACCTCGTCAAGAACACGCCCAAGGTCACCGGTTTTCTCGGCTCCAGCGGCAAGCCGCAGGCGATCAGCGAGAGCGAAGCCACGCGCATGCTGAACTCCAAGGAGGAGGCAGCGGCCGCGCCGAAGCACAAGATCAAGGTCGATTACGAGATCGGCGACGCGGTCAAGGTGCTGGAGGGTCCCTTCGCCAGCTTCAACGGCGTGGTCGAGGAACTGGATTTCGACAAGTCGAAGGTCAAGGTGTCCGTGTCGATCTTCGGCCGCGCGACGCCGGTCGAACTCGATTTCGAACAGGTCGAACGCTCCAAATAAGCAAACGGCCGCTCATTCGGGCTGGCATGACGGGCCGGGGCGCGGGCGACCGCACCTCGGCCTTTTCGTATCTGCGGCGATGCGGCCTTATCGTATCAGCATCTCGGATGCGTAGATCACCGCATCTGCCGCAAAGCGCGCAAAGAACATCACACTCACCAGCACGGCTGCGCCTGCCGCGGCGACGGCGGTATGATGTCCGACGGATTTGATCGTGGTCATGGCCTATCCTCTCCAAAAGGAGCCGGGGGCCACCTGTATCCGGGGTCTCCCGGCCGCTGCCATCATGCCATAAAGCGGATGCGCGGGCAATATCGGGGAGAAGAGCCTGCCGGGCTGTTCCGCGGCAAACGGTCGGCACAGACGACGTCACAATCCCCATTTCCCGAACAGCGGTCGATCATCTGTCCACGGGGTGATCCTGCATCGATCGGCATCGACCTCCCCCATCGGTCTGAACGAAAATGCCTTTTGAGTACGCTGACGTATCTTGCCGGTGAAGTGTATCGCGCCTAGCCTGCCCTGCGTGGCAGCAGATCGGCAGGATCACGCGGCGTCGGCACGCGCGCGTCTGGTGGAGGCACTGGTCGCAACCGGTCACGAGGATCGCGAAGCCTTTCGCACCGTCTATCGTCTTACTTCCGCGAAGCTGTTCGGCATTTGCCTTCGTATCTGTGGTGATCGTCAGGATGCGGAGGATGTGTTGCACGATGTCTATGTCATCGTCTGGAGACGGGCCGGCGCATTCGAGCCCGGCCGGGCCAGCCCGATCACCTGGCTTGCAACGATCGCCCGCAACCGCGCCATCGACTGGCAGCGCGGCCGCACCCGCCATCCCGCCGACCCGATCGACAATGCGGCGCTGGCCCTGCCCGATCCCGCGCAGGCGCCTGTCGACCGGCTTGTGGACGAGGAAACGGTCGCCCGCCTCCAGGCATGTCTGGGCACGCTGGAGACGCGCCAGCGCGAGGCGATCCGTATCGCCTTTTTCGATGGTGTCCGCTATCCGGAAATCGCTCGCCGGCTGACGCTGCCGCTGGGCACGGTGAAAAGCTGGGTACATCGCGGGCTCGCGCGCTTGAGGACCTGTCTCGATGGCGACCACTGACCCCGTCGATCCCGACATGACCGCCGCCGATCTGGCACTGGATCTGCTGGATGGCGACGAACGCGCGGCGGCCACGCGCCGCGCGCTCACTGATCGCGATTTCGCGGCGCAAGTGGCATGGTGGCGCCAGACGCTGGCAGGCCTCGTCGCCTGGTGGCCCGCTGTCGAGCCACCACCGGGGCTGGAAGCGCGGGTGATTGCATCGACCACACCCCATGGGCCATCGGCCAGCCGCGCCCCCGATTCGATACGCGGCGTCGCCCCCTGGTGGCGCGTCGCGACGGTCGCCCTTGCCGGTGTCGCAGCGGTTCTCGCCCTGATGCTCGTGCTGCCCCGACATGCGCCTCCCCCACCTCCGGCGCGCACGGCCACGGCGCCGCTGATCGCCGCCATCGTGCCGGCCACCGACCCCGCGGCTCCCGCCGCCCCCCTGCCGGCGCTTTACGAGCCCGATACCGGCATGCTCCGCCTGTCCGGCGCCGACATAGCGCCGGCGAACCGGAGTGCGCAGCTATGGGCGATCGGAGCGGACGGCATCCCTCACGCTCTCGCCGTTCTGGCCCGCACCCCCGAAGCCAGGATCACGATCGCCAGCGCCGACCGCGCCCGGCTGGTGCCCGGCGCCGTTCTGGCCATCTCGCTCGAACCGCCGGGCGGTGCGCCGGGGCCCGTCCCCACCGGCCCGGTTGTCGCAACAGGCCCGCTGACCCGCCTTTGAAATACAGGAGCCTCTGACGCGCCTCCCGATTACATCCCCAGGCAGGGTTGTTCACGCGAAGACGCGAAGGCGCAAAGATGGGTCGGTCGGCTGACCCTTTCCCGACCATTCGGGAGACAAGCCTCGCCCGATATCGAAGAAGCCTTCGGCTCGCATACCATCCCCGCGCGAGAACCTCACTTTTGATCTTCGCGTCTTCGCGTGAAATACGCCTCTACTGCCCAAGCCCAGGCAAGCAGCCACCGGCATTGCGTTCCGCCCCCCGTTCGGCTATGCGCGCGCCTTCCCAAGCGACAGCGACGGAAATCCGCGGGAGGGTGCGGGGCGAAGCCCCTCGCCCGCCAGTACCGCTAGACTCGAAACGAGAGTGACATGGCAAAAAAGATTACCGGCTATATCAAGCTGCAGGTGCCTGCGGGCTCCGCAAACCCCTCGCCGCCGATCGGCCCGGCGCTGGGTCAGCGCGGCGTGAACATCATGGAATTCTGCAAGGCGTTCAACGCGCAGACCGGCGACGTCGAGAAGGGCACTCCGCTGCCCACCGTCATCACCGTCTATGCGGACCGTTCGTTCTCGTTCGAGACGAAGACGGCGCCGGCCACCTACCTCATCAAGAAGGCCGCCAACCTGAAGTCGGGCTCGAAGGAGCCGGGCAAGGTGTCGGCGGGCAAGATCGCGCGCTCCAAGCTCGCCGAGATCGCCCAGACCAAGATGAAGGATCTGAACGCCAACGACATCGAGGCTGCGACCAAGATCATCGAAGGCTCCGCCCGCGCGATGGGCCTCGAAGTGGTGGAGGGCTGATAACATGGCCAAGCTGACCAAGAAGCAGAAGGCGATCACGGTCGACCGCGAGAAGCTGCATGCCATCGACGAGGCGATCAACCTCGCCAAGTCGGGTGCGACCTCGAAGTTCGACGAAACCATCGAGATCGCGCTGAACCTGGGTGTCGATCCGCGTCACGCCGACCAGATGGTCCGCGGCGTGGTGAACCTGCCCAAGGGCACCGGCAAGACGGTGCGCGTCGGCGTGTTCGCCCGCGGTGCCAAGGCCGAGGAAGCCAAGGCGGCCGGTGCGGACGTCGTCGGCGCCGAGGACCTGATGGAAACCATCCAGGGCGGCACCATCGATTTCGATCGCTGCATCGCCACCCCGGACATGATGGGCATCGTCGGTCGCCTGGGTAAGGTGCTGGGTCCCAAGGGCCTGATGCCGAACCCGAAGCTGGGCACGGTCACGATGAACGTCGCGGACGCCGTGAAGGCCGCCAAGAGCGGTCAGGTCGAGTACCGCGTCGAGAAGGCCGGCATCATCCACTCAGGCATCGGCAAGGCGAGCTTCCCGGCCGAGGACCTGCGCGCGAACTTCGACGCGCTGGTCGATGCGGTCATCAAGGCCAAGCCGTCGGGCGCCAAGGGCAAGTATGTCCGCAAGGTCGCCGTGTCGTCCACGATGGGCGCCGGCATCAAGGTGGACGTGGCCGAGATCGCGGGCGCCTGAGCCCTCGTTCGGTTCACCGATCCGACATGAAAACGCCTGTGCGGGGACCCCTCCGCACAGGCGTTTTTCGTTGTTGACCGCTCCTGTCGAAAGGCGGACGCTGGCACCCATGATCCTGCTGACCCTCGCGCTGCTCGGCACCACGCCCATCTGCACCGACACCCGCCAGATCTGCCGCGCCTGCTGGACGGTGAACGGCAAACAGGCCTGCTCCACCCCCGGTATCGCCTGCCAGCCCCTGAGGCGCGTCTGCCGGCCGAATACCCCCTCCCCCCGCCGGGAAGAAGAAGCCCGACGCACCCGCGATGGAAAGGTGAAGGGCATCCAGGCAGCGCAACGCTGATACGAAAACGTCCACCCCAAAAAGCTGGCACGCTCGTCCATCAACGCTAAACCCGGCCCGCCCCCTCAGGAGCCGACCGCTTGCCCTTCCCCAGAACGCTCTTTGCCCTCCCCCTGCTCACGGCCGCGGCCGCGTGCAGCACCACCCACTATCGCCCCGCCGTCGACACTCCGGTCAAGATCGGCCGCCCCTACACGGTTCGCGGCGTCACCTACACGCCCGCCGCCGAACCGGATTACGACATGCTGGGCCTGGCCGGCTGGTACGGCAGCGAATCCGGTCATCAGACCGCCAATGGCGAACGCTTCCGGGTAAAGGCGATCGCCGGCGCGCACACCACCCTGCCGCTGCCCAGCTATGTCGAGGTGACCGCGCTGGATACCGGGCGCACGATCCTCGTCCGCATCAACGATCGCGGCCCCTTCGTGCGCGGGCGCATCATCGATCTTAGCCGCGGGGCGGCACGCCAATTGGGCATAGAGGGACGCGGCATCGCCTCCGTCCGCGTCCGCCGCGTCGATCCACCCGAACGCGACCGCGCCAGACTCCGCAAGGGTCGCGCAGCGCCGCTGCGTCCCGATGCGCCTGCCGCCTCGCTCGCAGCGTGGCGCGCCCAACTGGCCGGTGCGCCGTCGGCCACCGGCGCGCCATAGCCGCGCCGATCCCGCCCGATGCCTGCGGTGGGGGCGCCATTTGCGCCGACTGTTGCACGCTCGCATCACCTCTGTCACGCAAACGCCATAAAGCAGTTCTAGCGGCCCGAAATACCGGGACATATCAAAGGGGCTCCGCCGGGGAGGCGGGCCCGAGCGTGGGAATTGCAGACCATCATGACATCGTGGATCAAGCGCGCCGCCCTGCTGGGTTCGGCGCTGGGCGTGCTGGCGATCGTGCCGGCCGCGGCCCAGACCGCAGATACCGCCACCAGCGCAGCTGACACCCAGCCTGCCGCCGAGGGCCTTGAGGACATCACCGTCACCGCCGAGCGGCGCTCCGAAAGCCTGAACCGCGTGCCGGTGTCGGTCGCGGTCGTCGGCGGCGCCGATCTGCGCAGCTTCCAGACCGGCGGCGAGGACATCCTGGCGCTGTCTGGTCGCGTACCCGGCCTGTATGCCGAGACGACGACGGGTCGCATCTTCCCGCGTTTCTACATTCGCGGCCTCGGCAATATCGATTTCTACCTGGGCGCGTCGCAGCCCGTGTCGGTGATCCAGGACGACGTCGTGCTGGAACATGTCGTGCTGAAGTCGAACCCGGCGTTCGACGTGGCGCAAGTCGAGGTGCTGCGCGGTCCGCAAGGGTCGCTGTTCGGTCGCAACACGACCGCCGGCATCATCAAGATCGACACGATCAAGCCGACCCAGACCTTTCAGAGCCGCGCCACCGCCTCGATCGGCTCGTACAACACCATGCACCTCGACGCGGGCGTCGGCGGCCCGATCATCAGGGACGTGCTCGCCTTCCGCGCCTCCGCGCTGATACAGCACCGCGACGACTGGATCGACAACACCTACGCCGGCCCCAGCCTCGACGGCACCCTCACCCCGCGCAAAAACGCCATGGGCGGCTTCACCGAACGCGACGTGCGCCTGCAACTCGCCTTCACGCCGACCGACCGGCTCTCCTTCGACCTGTCCGGCCATGCACGCTGGTATGACGGCACGTCGACGGTGTTTCATCGGGCAGCGTTGAAGCGTGGGTCGAACGACGTGTCGGGGGAACCGCGCGACCGCATCGCGCTGGACGAAGGGCGCGACAATCCGCAGTCCTATGAGACGCAAGGCGCCTCGCTGCGTGCGAACTGGGATATGGGCGCGGCGTCGCTGACCTCGATCACCGCCTATGAGCGGACCAGCGGTTTCAGCGCCGGCGACACGGACGGCGGTGCGGCGGCGAATTTCCCGGTCAACGGCGTTGCCAACGGCTATGGCCTGAGCCTCGGCCGGGTCCGTGATCTCGACCAGTGGACGCAGGAGGTGCGCCTCGCCTCCAACGGCACCGGCCCGTTCCGCTGGCAGGTCGGCGGCATCTATTTCGACAGCCGCGACACGACGGACTTCTACCAGCGTCGCTTCCTGCTGCTGCCGGCCTATAACCCGCTCCAGCCCGGCAATCCCAACACCAACAATCCCGACAACTGGGTGCGCCTGCGCAACACCAACACGTCGTGGGGCGTGTTCGGCCAGGTCAGCTACGAAGTGGTGCCCGACCTGACGATCACCGCCGGTGGCCGGATCAGCGAGGACAGCAAGCGGACCCGCCTGGTCAAGGCGCCGGGCCGCCCGGATGGCGGCGTCGTCTATCGCGGCCGTACCGATGTCAGCCTGTCGGACACGCAGCCAAGTTGGGACCTGTCCGCCCTTTATCAGGTGAACCCGGACCTGTCGGTCTATGTCCGCGCCGCACGCGGCTTCCGCGGCCCGACGATCCAAGGCCGCTCTGCCGTGTTCAACTCCGACTTCACCACGGCGGACTCGGAAAAGAACCTGTCGTTCGAGACGGGCTTCAAGAGCAACCTGTTCGGCAACACCCTGCGCCTGAACGCGTCGGCCTTTGCCTACCGGGTCAGCGACATCCAGTTGAACGGCAACGATGCCGACGGCAACGGCGTGTTGTTCAACGCGGACAAGGCGGTGGCCTACGGGCTGGAGGCCGATGCGCAGTGGCTGCCGGTGCGCAACCTGGCGCTGTCGGCGGGCGTCAGCCTGCTGCATTCGGAAATCCGCGACAGCCGCGTCTATGCCCAGGTGTGCGCGCTGAACGGACAGGTCGTGTGCACCGTGCAGGACCCGACGATCACCCGCACCATCTTCGGCGCCCCCGCCGTGCTGGCGCAGATCGACGGCAACCCGCTGCCCAACGCGCCGGAATACAACGTCAATCTTGCCGCGCGCTACGACGTGCCGCTGGCCGACGACAGCAAGATCTTCATCTCGACCGACTGGAATATCCAGGGCTTTACCAACTTCGTCTTGTACAAGACGAAGGAGTTCAATGCGAACGGCAACTTCGAAGGTGGCCTGCAGGTCGGCTATGCCGCACCGAACGACGACTGGCAGATCGCGGTGTTCGCACGCAACATCACCAACGAGAAGAACTTGAAGGGCGTGATCGAGAACTACATGGCCGCCGTGTTCAACGAACCGCGGATCATCGGCGTCACGCTCAGCGGCAAGTTCCGCTGAGCGCCTGACCCGCCGAACACGAAAAAGGCCCGCTCCCTGCAAAGGAAGCGGGCCTTTCCTTTAGGCCCTCTCCCCTGCTGTTCGGAGAGAGGGCCCGTCGGGTTATCAGATCCCCACGATCCCGCCATCGGCCTTGGTGATGACGATCGTCGCCGAGCGTGGGCGAACACCGGCCGCGGCGGTGCCCGTCTGGTTTGCCGGCCAGTTGCTGGTGATGTTCTGCGGATCGCCGCCCTCACCGGGATGCTGGATGTTCACGAACAGCGAGGTGCCGTCCGGCGAGGAGGTGATGCCGGTGATCTCGCAGCCCTTCGGCCCCACCAGGAAGCGCTTGAGCGACGCACCCGGCGCCTTGCCGACGCGGGCCTGCACCGTGGCGCTGGCACCCTGTACGGTGCTGGTCACCGACTTGGTCGAACCGTCACCCACCCGGCCCGGGATCGCCGCCAGCATCATGCAGTTGGTGACGTCCGTGTAGGCGCCGTCGTCGGTCTGGATCCACATCACCGGTGTCGCCTGACCGGCGGTGTTGGTCGGTTCGCTGAACCACAGGCCGTCCGGCGACGAGAAGTCGTTCGTCGCATCCAAGCCCGACAGGTTGATGTTCGCCGCATCCGCACCGGCCTCGGCACCGAAGGCATAGACATCCCAGGTGAAGCCGGTCGCCTCGGTCGAGTCGTTCGTCTCGCGCAGGCGGATGACATGGCCGTTGACGTTGCCGGTGCTGCTGCCGCCGGTCACCTTGGTATCGACATAGGCGCGCGGGTTCGCCGCATCGACCGCGTTGGCACCAGTCGGGCGACGCGACGAATTGTTGGTCAGCGTGCAGTACATTTCGCCGGTGGCCGGGTTCACCGCGGTCCATTCCGGACGATCCATCCGCGTCGCGCCCACCGCATCGGCGGCAAGGCGGCAGTGCGTCAGCACATCGGCCTGATCGCCAAAGGCATAGGTGGGATAGCCGGTCGGGGTCAGCACCCCCTGCCCGAACACCAGGGGCAGCCACTGGCCCGAACCATCCGCATTGAAGCGCGCGACATACAGCGTGCCGGCGTCCAGATACTTGTCGCCGACGGCCAGGCGGTTCGCCGCCGTCGCATCCGCCGCGGCCCAGGCGGTGTTCGACACGAACTTGTAGATATATTCGCCCTGTGCGTCGTCGCCCATGTAGAAGGCGGGCTTCACCCCGGCGATCATCCGGCCGGGGCAGACGCCTTCATGGTTCATCCGGCCCAGCGCCGTGCGCTTGCGGGGTGTGGAGTTCGGATCGAACGGATCGATCTCGACGATCCAGCCATATTGATTGGGCTCGTTGCGATAATCGCCGGTGCCGTTCGCGGCCTTGCTGGCGTCGACCGTGGCGTTGAACTTGGCGATCCGCGTATCGCCCGCCGCCGGCGCCGCGGCGCTGGTCCAGTTGTAGTTGCCGATGCGAGCACCGTCAGTGACGTCGCGGTTGTTCACCGTGTCGAGGCCATAGCGTTTGAATGCCGTAATCGACTTGGCGTCAACCGCAGCAGTGCGCCGCGCATTATCGCCTGCATCGCGGCGGAAATAGCCCGCCCAATTCTCCTCGGCGGTGCAATAGGTCATCCACGGCATCATGCCGTTGGCGCAGTTGTTGATCGTGCCGCGACCGGCCGTGCCGTTCGGCGAGAAGGCGGTGAACAGCAGCGCGTTGCCCGCCACCGGGCCGGAGAAGCTGGTCGGCGTGAACGGGGTGATGCGGCGATTGAGGCTGCTCCCCTGCACATAGGACCAGCCCGCGCTGCCACGCGTGACCTCGACCACGCTGACGCCGTGGCATTCCATCTCCTTCAGCACCTCGGCGGTCGGACGCACGCTGCCCGCGCTCAGGCCGGTGGGGCCGTTGGGGTGGAGATAGCTTTCGGTGATGTTCTCGTGGTTCATCACCAGCAGGCCGCGCGTGCTGTTGCTGGCGCTCGGCGCGGTGCCGGTGGCGGCCAGGCCGAAATAGCTCATGCCGTCATGATGGTCGCCCGCGCGCTGCGCGAAATTGGAGTCGGTACCGTTGTTGGCATAGGCCGACACGCCGGCGGCCAGCGGATCGCCCAGCCGGTACAGCACGGTGACGTTATAGCCCGCCGGCACCGCCACGACGTCCGCCAGGCTCTTGGGCACCGCGGTGAAGTCGAGCGCGATCGGGTTGACCGTCACCGTGACGGCCGTGTTGGTGGTGACCCCGTCGCCACTGGTCGTCTCAAGGCGGAAGCCGAGCTGCGTCGCGGCCGCGACCGCGGGTGCGCGGAAGCTGGCGTTGAGCGAGTTGGCGTTGGTCAGCGCGACCGCCGGACCACTGGTCTGGATCCATGCGGCGTTGGACAGCGTCCCGCTGGTCACCGCACCGGTCAACATCACCATCCGGCCGCCGGTCACGGCGTTCGGGCCCGACGCGGTCGCGGTGACGGCCTCGTTGTCTTCCTCGTCGCAACCCGCGAGCAGCGCGCCCCCGAAGAACGCCGCCGTCATCGCGGACACGCCGTGACGCAGCGTCGCGCGACGCGACAGGCGCGTGGCGATGATGTCGTTCAGATGCGGATTGGCCGTCGGATTGGTATCGATATCCCCGTCGTCATAGGCGACGGGCTGCATCGGATCGGTCATTGAAAATCCCCCGGAAATCGCCGCGCTCATGCCCGCGACGTGCCGCGCCCCTTTGGCCTGCCAAAAAGGCAGCACGGCTGCACTTCGGCGTCGCCGCGATGACATCGCTGTGACGGCATGATGACAGCCGCGGTCTTGGCGATGAGAGCGCTCTCTTTACGCATCAGCCGGTTGCCCTTAGCGAAGGCGCGACGCCAGGATTGAGCGAACAAGGGGATTGAGGATGCAGAGGCAGATGATCAGCCGGCGTGCGCTGGTGGCCGGCGGCGCCGTGTTGGTCGCGGGGTGCGCGGGCGGTGTCGGGCCGGGCCGCAGCGGCGCCGACGACCGCTTCGTCACGGTCGAGGGGCTGCATTTCATGCGCGATGGCCGACCCTATCACTATGCCGGCGCCAATCTCTGGTATGCCCCATGGCTGGGCGCGGCGACATCCTATGGCGATCGTGCACGGCTGACCCGCGAACTGGATCGGCTGCAGGCGCTCGGCATCCGCAACCTGCGCATCGCCGGCTCGGGTGAACTGTCCCCGTTGAAGAACTCGGTAACGCCCGGATTTCGCGATCGCAGCGCCAATTACAACGAGGATCTGCTCAAAGGCCTGGATTGGACGCTGGCCGAAATGGCCAAGCGCGACATGACCGCGGTCGTCTATCTGACGAACTTCTGGGAATGGTCGGGCGGCATGATGACCTATCTCTACTGGGTCAATGGCGGCAACTATATCGACATGAACGATCCGGCCCATCCGTGGCCGGAATTCCCGAACCGCAACGCCGCCTTCTACGCCAACGAACAGGCGCAAAGCCTGTACCGCGACTATATCCGCGCGGTCGTCGGCCGGACGAACAGCGTGACGGGCACCGCCTATGCGGCCGACCCGACGATCATGGCATGGCAACTCGCCAACGAGCCGCGACCCGGCGGGTCGGACGCCGTGGCGATCCCCAACCTGCCCAATTTCTATCGCTGGATCGACGGCACCGCGCGCTACATCAAGGGACTGGCGCCGCGACAACTGGTGTGCACCGGCTCCGAAGGGCTGAAGGGCTCGATGGAGCGCGAGAACATCGTGCTGGAGGCGCATCGCTCGCCCGCGATCGACTATCTCACCACGCATATCTGGCCCAACAACTGGAGCTGGATGGACGCAGGCAATCTGGCCGGCACCTATGACGCCGGTGCGGCCAAGGTGGCGGACTATATCGCGGCGCACATCCGCATCGCGCGTGCCCTTGGCAAGCCGCTGGTGATCGAGGAGTTCGGCTACCCCCGCGACGGCGCCGACGCCTATGATCCCCGCGTGCCGACCAGCTACAAGGATCGCTTCTACCGCCAGATCTTCGCTGCGGTCGAGGCGGATGCGAAGGCCAGCGGCCCGCTGGCCGGCTCCAACTTCTGGGCCTGGAACGGCGAGGCGCGCGCGGCCCATCCCGACTACCGGTTCCAGCGCGGCGACCTCGCCTATATGGGCGACCCCCCGCACGAGCCGCAGGGCTGGTACGGCGTGTTCGACACCGATGCCTCCACGCTCGCAATCATCCGCGCGCACGCGGCGGCGATGGCGAAGATCTGAGTTCACGCGAAGGCGCGAAGACGCGAAGAGTTAAGAAGAAGGTGAGTTAAGAAGAAGGTTTGTTCGCGCGGAGACGCGGAGGCGCGGAGAGGTTCGCCTGCCGCGCCCCGAGCGTGACCGATCGATCGGGAGACAAGCCGTAGCCCGATGATTGTGAATGAGCCTTCGGCTCGCACGCCCTCTTCGCGTCTTCGCGTCTTCGCGTCTTCGCGTGAACCACTCCCAGGTCAATGGGACGCAGGCGAGCTCCCCGAAGCGCGACTCCTCCGCGCCTCCGCGCCTCCGCGCGAACAAACGTTCTTCCAACTCCCTCAACCCGCCCCCCGGCGATTGACTTATCCACCGATTCGTATAAGCGCCCCCACGCACCCGGCGTTCGCGTCGGGTTCCGTCCAAGACAGCAGGTGTCGGGAATATGCCCGGCTTAATCTCCTGCCGAGACGGGGACTAGGATTTCACCGGCTCGGCCACTTGTGCCCGCCGGTCTGCCGCGGTTTCGTCCGCGTCGGTTCCCATGCCCCCATCGCTGGACACCCCGGAGGGTGTTTCACCGTCCGGTTTGTAACCGGAAGGGCCGCTTGCGGCGCTTCCAGAATGTGGAGAATGGCATGGATCGTGATCAAAAGACCCAGGCCGTCGCCGAACTGAACCGTACCTTCAACGAGGTCGGCGTGGTGGTCATCACCCGCAACCTCGGCATGACCGTCGCCCAGTCGACGACCCTGCGTACGAAGATGCGTGAAGCCGGCGCCGTCTACAAGGTCTCGAAGAACCGGCTTGCCAAGATCGCGCTCCAGGACACCGACTATGCCGGTGTCTCGGACATGCTGACGGGCCCCGTCGGCATTGCCTCCTCGATCGACCCCGTGGCTGCCGCAAAGGTGGCCGTGGAGTTCGCCAAGACGACCGACAAGTTCGAGATCGTCGGCGGATCGATGGGCGCGAACGTCCTCGACGTTGCAGGCGTGCAGGCGCTGGCGACGCTGCCCTCGCTGGACGAGCTTCGGGCGAAGATTGTCGGCCTCATCGTGGCACCCGCCACGAAGCTGGCGACGATCACCCAGGCTCCCGCGGCGCAGATCGCCCGCGTCCTCGCGGCCTATGCCGACAAGGACAAGGAAGCCGCCTGATCTTCGGGCGAAACCGACTGAACTGACACTATCGGGCCGAACCTTCATGTCGGCCCATATCGGAGAATACACATGGCAGACCTGAACGCGCTGGTTGACCAGCTGAGCGAGCTGACCGTTCTCGAGGCCGCCGAGCTCTCGAAGCTGCTCGAAGAGAAGTGGGGCGTCTCGGCCGCAGCAGCGGTTGCAGCGCCGGCCGCCGGTGGCGGCGCAGCGGCTCCGGCCGCTGAAGAGAAGACCGAGTTCGACGTGATCCTCACCGGCGACGGTGGCAAGAAGATCAACGTCATCAAGGAGGTCCGCGCGATCACCGGTCTCGGCCTGACCGAAGCCAAGGCGCTCGTCGAGGGTGCTCCGAAGCCGGTCAAGGAAGGCATCGCCAAGGACGAAGCCGAGAAGATCAAGAAGCAGCTCGAGGAAGCCGGCGCGACCGTCGAGCTCAAGTAAGCCGCAGGGATCGAGGCAGCACGCTGCCCCGATCCCGAGGCCGGCCGGCGGGCAAAGGCCCGTCGGGCGTCATGGACATGTCCATGACGGCTTGATCCAGGAAAAAGGGCGGCTCCCCACGGGGATGCCGCCCTTTTTCTTGTCCGAAAGCCGCGATCAATCCCACCAGAAGAACCACCATTTTTCGTGCATCAACCCGGCGGCGAGCGCGGCAACACTCTCCACGCCCTGTTCGATCACGTCCGGGCAGTATCGATACTGCTCGCGCGCCAACGCCAGGGCTGCGGCGCGATCACGCGGCTGGCGCGCGACCCGCACATTCATCGTATCGCCGTTCAGCCCGACAAGCTCCGCGCCATATCGCGCGTGCCAGTCACGCAGCATCGCGACGTGATATTCCGCGGGCGGACAGGCATTCCAGTTGCCGTACCGTAGATAGGCCGGCACCTCCCAGCCATGGCGCGCCGGGATCAGCAGGATATGCACGCGTTCATAAGGCTTATTGGTCAGCACGTCCGTCGCGACCGTCAGCCCGGTGCCTTCATCGCCGCCTGAAACGGTCGCGGGCCACACGCCCTCGGGTGCGCGCAAATCCTCTTCCGCCACCGCACCGGACCCTTTGGACAGGTCCTGCGGCATATGCAGTCCCTCCGCCGTCTTCAGGATCTCGGCTGGCGACGGCGGCGGCCGCGTGCCAGGGGGCGGCCCGCCCGGGAGGGTCGGATCGTCGATGCTGAACTGGTCGGCGATGGCGCGAAGGTCCTCATCGCTTCCCACGATCACGGGCCAGCCCCGCCCCTCGCCCTTCAACTGCGCCCATCTGGCGAACGCCTCCCCGCCCGGCACCTCCACCCGCTCATAAGGCAACGCCCCCAACAAACGAGCACGGATCGCCCGGCTGTCAGGCGAAGCACCGTCCTGCCGCGGAGGTGCTTGCGGCGGCGCCGAAGCTCCGAGCCGGCGGATAGCGAAAATTGCCACGCTGCCGGCCATGCCGAACAGCACCATGCGGCGAAGGATCGGTCCGTTCATGGCGCCAGTCTGGGCAGTGCAGCAGGCTGTTTGCAAGCGCGGTCGCCAAGCCATTGCCTGCGCGGAACTTCCCCCGCGCTGGAGGCCGGGGGGCTGACCGAATCACCCCATCGCCCCGCGATGCGGCCGTACGCCGACCTGATCGTACATCCGGTTCTGCCCATCCAGCCAGATCGGCGACAGCTTGGCCGAGTCCGCGCGTTCGATACCCAGTGCGAAGCTTTGCCGGGCGACGCCGCCCCCTGCCCGCGCCACGATCGCCAGCACGGGAACGAACATCGGCCGGTCGGCGGCGGTGATGACGTGGATCGCATCACGGGCGAGCGCGGTCACCGTACGGACGGTGCGGCTCTCGCCCGGTGCCAGCGCGAAGGGCGGCACGCTGGGACGCGGCAGCGGCGACAGTGCCGCAAGCTCGGCATCCAGACCCTGATGCGCGCTCATCAACCGCGCATCGAGTATCACGCGCTCGATCGTCACCGCGCCGTTATTGGTCAACGTCACCTCCGCCTCCGCGGTCGCGCTGAGCATGTTGAGCCCGACGCGCTGCGGTCGAACGGCGATCGCGATCGGCGCCGGCGGGATCGGCGGCGGCACGGGCGCGACCGGCAGAACCGGCGCAGGGGGAGCCGAGGGAGGCGACGCCGGCTTTGGCGGTACCGGCGCAGGCCGCACCGGTTCGGCGACGGGCGCCGGCAGCGCACGGGGCCGCGCACCGCGACGACCCAGCCATATCCCGGTACCCAGCGCGATCACCGCCGTGCCGAGCAACCACGGCCACATCGGCGCCCGCTCCTCGCGCATCGCATTCGCCTCGGGTGCCACCGTGCCGGGCGCGGCGGCAGCCGGCGTCGGGGCGGCGACCGGGCCGAAGGGCGGCGCGCTGGGCACCGGCGTGGCGATGGGCGCGGGCGTGGCGGACGGCAACGGCGCGGGTGTCGCACGCGGGGTCGGCGTCGGTCGCGGCGTGGGCGACGCAGCCGGGGTCGGGGTGGGCGCGGCGCGGGGCGTGGGTGCGGCGCGCGGGGTCGGTTGCGCGACGGGCAGGTTCAGCCGCGGCGTATCGGGCACGGGCACCGGCGCAGGGGTCGGCGCGGCTTGCGGCGGCAGGCTGAAGCTTTCCAGTCCGGCCGGCGGGCCGGCGGGCGTGGTAGTGGTCTGGGCAGCCGCAGTGCCGGCCATCAACAGGGCAAAGAAGCCGGCGGCGGCGCGCGGGCCGGGCGAGGTCATGGAAACGCTATCCTCGTGACTGAACGGGTCGATCGGCGAGCGAGCCCCATGCCATTCCCTTTGACAGTTTCCAACACGGAACCTATATGGCATCTCATCCACCACAGCTTTCGGGAAATGGCACGGCGTCGCGCACCGGGTCGGTCGAATGGGAAGCTGATGGTTCATCGGACGCCGGATGCCGCCGCACAAGTGTTGCGCGCGGCCTTTCGGCGTCCCGTCGTGCGTCCCGCCCGGAGGTATCCGGGCAGCGAAAATACGGCTGACGAGGCAAAACCAGACCATGGCAACCAAGGCGATCGAGAGCGGCACCGCCAAGCGGCGCATCCGCAAGGTGTTCGGCGACATCCACGAAGTCGTGCAGATGCCCAACCTCATCGAGGTGCAGCGCGAAAGCTACGAGCAGTTCCTGCGCTCCGATCCCGCGACCGGCTATGTGTCCGGCCTCGAAAAGACGCTGCGCTCGGTCTTCCCGATCACCGATTTCGCGGGCACCGCCCAGCTTGATATCAAGAAGGAGGGCGGCTACGTCCTCGAGGACCCGAAATTCGACGTCGAGGAATGCCGCCAGCGTGGCATCACCTATGCCGCGCCGATGCGCGTCACGCTGACGCTCGCGACGTTCGAGGTCGATCCGGAGACCGAAGCCAAGTCGCTGATCGATATCAAGGAGCAGGACGTCTACATGGGCGACATGCCGCTCATGACGGAGAACGGCACCTTCTTCATCAACGGCACCGAGCGCGTTATCGTCAGCCAGATGCACCGTTCGCCGGGCGTGCTGTTCGACCATGACCGTGGCAAGACGCACGCGTCCGGCAAGTATCTCTTCGCCGCGCGCGTCATTCCCTATCGCGGCTCGTGGCTCGATTTCGAGTTCGATGCCAAGGACATCGTCAACGTCCGTATCGACCGCAAGCGCAAGCTGCCGGTTACCGCGCTGCTCTATGCGCTGGGGATGAACTCGGAAGAGATCCTCAACCACTTCTACAACCGCCTCACCTTTGTGCGCGGCGACGGCGGCTGGCGCATCCCGTTCCAGGCGGAGAACTGGCGCGGCGTGAAGCCGCTGTTCGACATCGTCGACGCGAATTCGGGCGAGGTGGTATTCGCCGCCGGCCAGAAGATCAGCCCCCGCGCCGCCAACAAGGCCGGCAAGGACGGCCTGACCGAGCTGCTGATCCCGACCGAGGAAATCTTCGGCCGCTACTCGGCCTATGACCTCATCAACGAGGCGACGGGCGAGATCTATGTCGAGGCGGGTGACGAGATCACCGCCGAGAATCTGGAAAGCCTGGACAAGGCGGGCGTCGACACGATCGAACTGCTCGACATCGACCATGTCGCCACCGGCCCGTGGATCCGCAACACGCTGAAGGCCGACAAGGCCGAGGAGCGCGAGCAGGCGCTGTCCGACATCTACCGCGTGATGCGCCCCGGCGAGCCGCCGACGCTGGAAACCGCGGAGTCGCTGTTCGCCGGCCTGTTCTTCGATCCGGACCGCTACGACCTGTCGGCGGTGGGCCGCGTCAAGCTGAACATGCGCCTCGACCTCGACGCGCCGGACACGGTGACGACGCTGCGTACCGAGGACATCCTGGCGGTGGTCAAGACGCTGGTCGACCTGAAGGACGGCAAGGGCGAGATCGACGACATCGACAATCTCGGCAACCGCCGCGTGCGCTCGGTCGGCGAGCTGCTGGAGAACCAGTACCGCGTCGGCCTGTTGCGCATGGAGCGTGCGGTCAAGGAGCGCATGTCGTCGGTCGACGTGTCCACCGTGATGCCGAACGACCTGATCAACGCCAAGCCCGCGGTCGCCGCGGTGCGCGAGTTCTTTGGTTCGTCGCAGCTGTCGCAGTTCATGGACCAGACCAACCCGCTGTCCGAAGTGACGCACAAGCGCCGCGTCTCGGCCCTCGGGCCGGGCGGTCTGACGCGTGAGCGCGCCGGCTTCGAAGTTCGCGACGTTCACCCGACGCACTATGGCCGTATCTGCCCGATCGAAACGCCGGAAGGCCCGAACATCGGTCTGATCAACTCGCTGTCGACCTTTGCGCGCGTCAACAAGTACGGCTTCATCGAAACGCCGTACCGCAAGATCGTCGATGGCAAGGTGACCAACGAGGTCGTCTATCTGTCGGCGATGGAGGAGCAGAAGCACACCGTCGCCCAGGCGTCGGCCGAGCTGAACGAGGATGGCTCCTTCGCCGAGGAACTGGTGTCCGCGCGTCAGGCCGGCGAATTCCTGATGGCGCTGCCGGACACGGTGACGCTGATGGACGTCAGCCCCAAGCAGCTCGTCTCGGTCGCCGCGTCGCTCATTCCCTTCCTGGAAAACGACGACGCCAACCGCGCGCTGATGGGCTCGAACATGCAGCGCCAGGCGGTGCCGCTGGTCAAGGCCGAGGCGCCGTTCGTCGGCACCGGCATGGAAGAGACGGTGGCGCGCGATTCCGGCGCCGCGATCTCGGCCAAGCGCGCCGGCATCGTCGATCAGGTCGATGCCGCACGCATCGTGATCCGCGCGACCGGTGAGGTCGATGCGGGCAAGTCGGGCGTCGACATCTACACGCTGATGAAGTTCCAGCGTTCGAACCAGTCGACCTGCATCAACCAGCGTCCGCTGGTGAAGGTGGGCGACGTGGTGAACGTCGGCGACGTGCTGGCCGACGGTCCGTCGACCGAGTTCGGCGAGCTGGCGCTGGGCCGCAACGCGCTGGTCGCGTTCATGCCCTGGAACGGCTACAACTACGAGGACTCGATCCTCATCTCCGAGCGGATCGTAAAGGACGACGTGTTCACGTCGATCCACATCGATGAGTTCGAGGTGATGGCCCGCGACACGAAGCTGGGGCCGGAGGACATCACCCGCGACATCCCGAACGTCGGCGAGGAGGCGCTGCGCAACCTCGACGAGGCGGGCATCGTCTATGTCGGTGCCGAGGTGGAGCCGGGCGACATCCTGGTCGGCAAGATCACGCCGAAGGGCGAAAGCCCGATGACGCCGGAAGAGAAGCTGCTCCGCGCCATCTTCGGTGAAAAGGCATCGGACGTGCGCGACACCTCGCTGCGCCTGCCGCCGGGTGTTGCCGGCACGATCGTCGACGTGCGCGTCTTCAATCGTCACGGCATCGACAAGGACGAGCGTGCGATGGCGATCGAGCGCGAGGAGATCGAGCGCCTGAAGAAGGACGCCGATGACGAGCGCACCATCCTCAACCGGGCGACCTGGAGCCGCCTGCGCGAGATGCTGCTCGACCAGACCGCGACGGCCGCCCCCAAGGGCGTCAAGAAGGGTTCGGTGATCGACGCCGAGGTGCTGGAAAGCGTCGACCGCCACGAATGGTGGAAGTTCGCGGTCGCCGACGATGCGCGCCAGAGCGATCTGGAAGCGGTCAAGGCCCAGTATGACGAGGCCGCCAAGCGGATCACGGACAAGTTCCACGACCGCCGCGACAAGCTGGAGCGTGGCGACGAGCTGCCGCCGGGCGTGCTGAAGATGGTCAAGGTGTTCGTCGCGGTGAAGCGCAAGCTGCAGCCAGGCGACAAGATGGCCGGCCGTCACGGCAACAAGGGCGTGATCAGCCGCATCCTGCCGCAGGAGGATATGCCCTTCCTCGCGGACGGTACGCCGGTCGATCTCGTGCTGAACCCGCTGGGCGTGCCGAGCCGCATGAACGTCGGACAGATCTTCGAGACGCATCTCGGCTGGGCGGCGCGCAACCTGGGCATGCAGGTGGCGACCGCGCTGGAGGAGTGGCGCGAGGCCAATCCGGACGCCAAGGCGGGGGCGATGCCCGAGCCGGTCAAGGAGCGCCTGGTCGAGATCTATGGCGACCATTATGCCGATGACATCAACGCCCGCACGGGTGAGGAAGTCATGGAGCTGGTCGGCAACCTCAAGACCGGCATTCCGATGGGCACCCCGGTGTTCGACGGCGCCCGCGAAGGTGACGTGTCGGCGATGCTGGAGCTGGCGGGTCTCGACACGTCGGGCCAGTCGGACCTGTTCGACGGACGTACCGGCGACAAGTTCGACCGCAAGGTCACGGTGGGCATCATCTACATGCTGAAGCTGCACCACCTGGTCGACGACAAGATCCACGCGCGTTCGATCGGGCCGTACAGCCTCGTTACCCAGCAGCCGCTGGGCGGCAAGGCGCAGTTCGGTGGCCAGCGCTTCGGCGAGATGGAGGTCTGGGCGCTCCAGGCTTACGGCGCGGCGTATACCTTGCAGGAAATGCTGACGGTGAAGTCCGACGACGTGGTCGGCCGCACCAAGGTCTACGAGGCGATCGTCAAGGGCGACGACACCTTCGAGGCCGGCATTCCCGAGAGCTTCAACGTGCTCGTCAAGGAAATGCGCTCGCTGGGCCTGAACGTCGATCTGCGGACCGCCGAGGTCGACGAGGACGATGTTGCCATCGCGGCGGAGTGACCTTCGTCTCCCTCTCCCGGCGGGAGAGGGAGGGAGGCGCGAAGCGCCGGAAGGGTGAGGACAGGTAACTGCCCTGCCCTCACCTTCCCACCAGCGGTGCTGGCGGGCCCCTTCCTCTCCCGGCGGGAGAGGAGTTGAGTTTCAAAAGAGGTTCATCAAGATGAACGAACTGACCAATTTCGCCAATCCGGTCGCGAAGCCCGAGACCTTCGACCAGATCCAGATCGGCATCGCCTCGCCCGACAAGATCCGTTCGTGGTCGTTCGGCGAGATCAAGAAGCCCGAGACGATCAACTATCGCACGTTCAAGCCCGAGCGTGACGGCCTGTTCTGCGCGCGCATCTTCGGTCCGATCAAGGATTACGAGTGCCTGTGCGGCAAGTACAAGCGCATGAAGTACAAGGGCATCGTCTGCGAAAAGTGCGGTGTCGAGGTTACCGTGTCGAAGGTCCGCCGCGAGCGGATGGGCCATATCGAACTGGCCGCGCCCGTCGCGCACATCTGGTTCCTGAAGTCGCTGCCGAGCCGCATCGGCCTGTTGCTCGACATGCAGTTGAAGCAGCTGGAGCGCGTGCTCTACTTCGAAGCCTATATCGTCATCGAGCCGGGCCTGACGCCCTTGGAGAAGTATCAGCTTCTCACCGAGGACGAGCTGCTCGACGCGCAGGATGAATATGGCGAGGACGCCTTCTCCGCCGGCATCGGCGCCGAAGCCGTGCGCATCATGCTCGAAAGCCTCGATCTCGAGGGCGAGAAGGTCGCGCTGCTCGAAGAGCTGGCGACCACCAAGTCCGAGCTGAAGCCCAAGAAGATCATCAAGCGCCTGAAGGTCGTCGAGTCCTTCCTGGAGTCGGGCAACCGTCCGGAATGGATGATCCTCGAAGTCGTGCCGGTCATCCCGCCCGAGCTGCGTCCGCTGGTGCCGCTGGACGGCGGTCGTTTCGCGACGTCGGATCTGAACGACCTGTACCGCCGCGTCATCAACCGCAACAACCGCCTGAAGCGCCTCATGGAGCTGCGCGCGCCGGACATCATCGTCCGCAACGAGAAGCGCATGTTGCAGGAAGCGGTCGACGCCCTGTTCGACAACGGCCGTCGCGGCCGCACGATCACCGGTGCCAACAAGCGTCCGCTGAAGTCGCTCAGCGACATGCTGAAGGGCAAGCAGGGCCGCTTCCGCCAGAACCTGCTCGGCAAGCGCGTCGACTATTCGGGCCGTTCGGTCATCGTGACCGGTCCGGAGCTGAAGCTGCACCAGTGCGGCCTGCCCAAGAAGATGGCGCTCGAGCTGTTCAAGCCGTTCATCTACGCCCGCCTCGACGCCAAGGGCCTCAGCATGACGCTGAAGCAGGCCAAGAAGTGGGTCGAGAAGGAGCGCAAGGAAGTCTGGGATATCCTGGACGAGGTGATCCGCGAGCATCCCGTGATGCTCAACCGCGCACCGACGCTCCACCGTCTCGGCATCCAGGCGTTCGAGCCGGTGCTGATCGAGGGCAAGGCGATCCAGCTTCACCCGCTGGTCTGCTCGGCGTTCAACGCCGACTTCGACGGCGACCAGATGGCCGTGCACGTTCCCCTGAGCCTTGAGGCTCAGTTGGAAGCGCGCGTCTTGATGATGTCGACCAACAACATCCTGTCGCCCGCCAACGGCAAGCCGATCATCGTGCCGTCGCAGGACATGGTGCTGGGTCTCTATTATCTGTCGATGGAGAAGACCGGCGAGCCGGGCGAAGGCATGCTGCTCGCCGACATGGCCGAGGTGCATCAGGCACTCGACGCCGGCGCGGTGACGCTGCACACCAAGGTCATCAGCCGCGTGCCGCAGACCGACGAGAGCGGTCAGCAGTATCTCAAGCGCTTCGAGACGACGCCGGGCCGCATGCTGCTCGGCGAGACGCTGCCCAAGAGCCACAAGGTCCCGTTCGAGATCGTCAACCGCCTCCTCACCAAGAAGGACGTGGGCGACGTGATCGATGAGGTGTATCGTCACACCGGCCAGAAGGAGACCGTGCTGTTCGCCGACGCGATCATGGCGCTCGGCTTCCGGCACGCGTTCAAGGCGGGCATCTCGTTCGGCAAGGACGACATGATCATCCCGAACGAGAAGGACGCCCTCGTCGAGGAGACGCGTGCGCTCGTGAAGGATTACGAGCAGCAGTATCAGGACGGCCTGATCACGCAGCAGGAGAAGTACAACAAGGTGATCGACGCCTGGAGCCGTTGCGGCGACCAGGTGGCGGGCGCCATGATGGACGAGATCAAGGCGGTGAAGCGCGACGAGGAAACGGGTCGCGAAAAGCCGATCAACGCGATCTACATGATGGCCCACTCCGGTGCCCGCGGTTCGCAGGCCCAGATCAAGCAGCTCGCCGGAATGCGCGGCCTGATGGCCAAGCCGTCGGGCGAGATCATCGAGACGCCGATCATCTCGAACTTCAAGGAAGGCCTGACCGTCCTTGAATACTTCAACTCGACCCACGGCGCCCGCAAGGGCCTGGCCGATACCGCGCTCAAGACGGCGAACTCGGGCTACCTGACCCGCCGTCTGGTCGACGTCAGCCAGGACTGCGTCGTCATCGAAGAGGATTGCGGCACGTCCCGCGCCCTCGAGATGAAGGCGATCGTCCAGGGCGGCAGCACGATCGCGTCGCTTGCCGAGCGTATCCTGGGCCGCACCACGGCCGAGGATATCGTCGACCCCAAGACGAACGAGATCAGCATCCCGACGGGCACGCTGCTCGACGAGCCGATGGTCGCCGGCATCGAGAAGATCGGCATCCAGTCGGTCAAGATCCGCAGCCCACTGGTCTGCGAGTCGAAGATCGGCGTGTGCGGCAAGTGCTACGGCCGTGACCTCGCCCGCGGTACGCCGGTCAACATCGGCGAAGCGGTCGGCGTCATCGCGGCGCAGTCGATCGGCGAGCCGGGTACGCAGCTTACCATGCGTACCTTCCACATCGGCGGCGCGGCACAGCTCAACGAGCAGTCGAACCTCGAAGCGGCGGTCGACGGCACGGTCGAGTTCCGCGACCTGCGCATCATCGAGGACCAGCGCGGTCGTCGCGTGGTGCTCAGCCGCTCGGGCGAGATCGCGATCGTCGACATGGACGGCCGCGAGCTGTCGGTCGATCGCATCCCCTACGGCGCCTATGTCCTGTTCGACGACGGACATATCGTGTCGAAGGGCGACCGCATGGCCGAGTGGGATCCGTTCACCATGCCGGTAATCACGGAAAACCCGGGCACGATCCGCTTCCAGGACCTGATCGAGGGCAAGACGCTGACCGAGCAGGTCGACGAGGCGACGGGCATCGCCCAGCGCGTCGTGATCGAGTATCGCGCCGCGTCCAAGTCGAAGGAGGACCTGCGTCCCCGCCTGACACTGCACGACGATGCCAGCGGCGAGGCAGGCCGGTACATGCTGGCGCCAGGCGCCACGCTGTCGGTCGAGGACGGGCAGCAGGTGCAGGGCGGCGACGTGATCGCGCGTGTTGCGCGTGAAAGCGCCAAGACCCGCGACATCACCGGCGGTCTGCCGCGCGTCGCCGAGCTGTTCGAGGCGCGCATCCCCAAGGAGGCGGCGATCATCGCCAAGGTCTCCGGCCGGGTCGTGTTCGGCAAGGACTACAAGGCCAAGCGCAAGATCGGCATCCAACCCGAGGATGGCGGCGACGTCGTCGAGTATCTGGTGCCGAAGTCCAAGGTGATCGACGTTCAGGAAGGCGACTACGTCAAGCGTGGCGACAACTTGATCGGCGGCTCGCCCAACCCGCACGACATTCTGGAGACGATGGGGATCGAGCCGCTGGCCGAATATCTCGTGTCGGAAATCCAGGAAGTGTACCGACTGCAGGGCGTGAAGATCAACGACAAGCACATCGAGACGATCGTCCGTCAGATGCTGCAAAAGGTCGAGATCACCGAGGGCGGCGACACCACGCTGCTCAAGGGCGAGCAGGTCGATCGCGAGGAAATGGACGCGACCAACGCCAAGCTCGGGCCGAACGAGGCGCGTGCGCAGGGCAAGCCCGTCCTGCTCGGCATCACCAAGGCGTCGCTGCAGACCCGCAGCTTCATCTCGGCGGCGTCGTTCCAGGAGACCACCCGCGTCCTCACCGAGGCGGCGGTCCAGGGCAAGCAGGACACGCTGATGGGCCTGAAGGAGAATGTCATCGTCGGCCGCCTGATCCCGGCGGGTACCGGCGCCGGCATGAACCGCCTGCGCGTGGCGGCCTCCAGCCGCGATGCGGCGCTCCGCGTCCAGCAGCGTCGTCTGGCCGATGCGATCGTCGCACCGATCAACGCCGCCGAGCAGAAGGCGGCCGAGGATGCACGCTCCACGCGTGACGACACTGGCACGGGCAGCGATCCGCTGGCCGAGGTGGTGCCGTCGGGCACCGGCACCGACGCCGATGCGGGCGAGTATCTGAACGACTGACCGGTCGCTTCATGACCTGAAAAGGGGCCGCCGTCCGGGCAACCGGGCGGCGGCCTTTTTGTTGGGATGAACATGCCCGACAGCCACCATTCACCCGCCCCCGCCTAGAGCGGCAGATGGAACAGCCGGCCGTTTTGGCGGGTTGCTCCATCAACGGATCCCTGTTGGGTCCAGGGAGTAACACGATGCACAAGCTGTTGCAGATGGTCGCCGCCTTCGGCCTCGTGGTCAGCGGAACCGCCCTATCCCTCCAGCCGTCCGAGGCGCAGGCGCAGAGCTGGCGCGGTGACCGCAACGAGGGCCGCTGGCAGGGTGATCGCGACCGCCGCGATTACCGGCGTGATGATCGGCGTGCACGGTACGACCGTCGTGACTGGCGCGGCCAGGATGACTGGCGCGGCCGTGACGATCGTTGGGACCGGCGTGGCCGCGACAACCGCTGGGATCGCCGCGACGGCCCGCGCCGCGACACCACCGCCCAGGCGATCCGCCGTGCCGAGCGCCAGCCCGGCTATGTCGATCCCCGTTCGCAGGGCGACAATACGAACTATTATGGTCGCGGCTATCGTCCCTGCACCTACGAGATTCGAAACGGCCGGCGGGTTTGCCGCTGATCCGATCCGATGTCCCCGCCGGCGCCCTTGCGTCGGCGGAGAGTTTCTTTGAAACCTGGTATGTTATCGCCTCGGAATGACACAAAACTGATGCCGTTCGTCGCCAATTCCCGACCGTACCTAATATGCATGATGGCCAAACGCGCGCCCATGCGACACAGCCGGCGCGGGAGTTGAGGCAATGACGACAGACAAGGACTATTTCTACCAACGCGCCGAGGCCGAACTGCAACTGGCGCAGCGTGCGACGCACCCCGCCGCGGTGCGCGCCCATTACATCATCGCCAATCATTATCTGGACCGCGTGTATAGCCATTCTGTGATGAGCAGCCCGATGCTGCCCCGATCGGCCTGAGCCCATACGCGCCCGACCGGGAGTCGAATGACACCGGGTTGCTCCACCCCTTTCCCCGTTTATGTCGAGTAGCGGCGAGGCCGCGTATCAAGAGACACGTCGCGGCATGCGGCAATGTCTCGATACGCGTTCTCGCTACGCTCCTGCGGAGCTACTCGATCTCTACCTGACAAGAACGGATCAAGGGGGTGTCATCCTGCTCCGGCGTTGGATGACATCGGGTTGATCCCCCTCCCCGTTCATCTCGAGTAGCCGTCGAGTAGCGGCGCAGCCGCGTATCGAGACGGCGTATCGAGAGACACGTCGCCGCGTGTCGCCCGGTCTCGATACGCGCTCTCGCTACGCTCCTGCGGAGCTACTCGATCTCCACTCGACACGAACGGATCGAGGGAACGTCATCCTGCTCCAGCATTGGACGACATCGGATTGATCCCCCCGGCCCCGTTCATCTCGAGTAGCCGTCGAGCAGCGGCGCAGCCGCGTATCGAGACGGCGTATCGAGAGACACGTCGCCGCATGTGGCACTGTCTCGATACGAGCTCTCGACACGAACGGACCACGGGGATGTCATCCTGCGCTGATGCACGCTGCTCTACACGGCGGCCGGGCGGCTATCCTCGCTGATCGGCTGCTTCGGTTGGGTATCCAGCGTCCGCGACAGCGTCTCGAACCGGCTGCCATCCACCCGGATCTCGTTGAACGCCGGTGGCGAGTGTCGCACCCGCTTCGACAGCGTGCCCGCGCCGATCATCCGGATCGTCCACCCGTTGCGGTCGATCGGCACGTCGAAGGGATCATGGACATGGCCGGTCAGGACGGCATGGGCCCCCGCCGCCGCCAGCGCGGTCAGCGCGGCGTCGCCGTGGCGTGTCTTTGCCGTGCCCTTGGTTCCCCCTTCGATCAGGGGGTGATGCGCCGCCACGAAGATCAGGTTGCCCCGGGGCGCCTGCTCGATCAGCGACAGCGCGCGGGACAGCGATCCGGGGCTCACCCGCCCCTTGGACCAGTTCCACCGCCACTGCGCCCGCGCCGTCGTCTTCAGCGGCACCACGGTGATGCCGGCCAGATCCAGCGGCTGCTCGATCATCTTTTCCACCGTGGCATAGCGCTGATAGGGCGAAAACAGCCGCCGGAACGGGTCCCAGTAATAGGGGATGTCGTGATTGCCGACCTCCAGCGTCACCGGCACGCCCAGCGACCGCAACCAGGCGCCACCCGCCGCGAACTCGCTCTTGGTCGCCCGCATCGTCAGGTCGCCGGTCATGATGACCGCATCGGGCTTTTCCGTCGCGACCAGGTCGGAAAACCAGGCGATCGCCTCCGGGTCTTCCGCGCCGAAATGGACGTCGCTGACGTGGAACAGCCGCTTCATGCCCGGCATCCAGCGGTCGGGGCGGCGCGTCGATCGATAACATAGGCCATAAGGGCGGGCATTCTCCTGTTATTTCCGCAACGACCGGTCCGCGTGCACGTTCCCGGTCGTTGCGGCTCGGCACGCTTCCCTGCATGGACGCGCGATGCATTCCTACCCCGCCAAGCCGCTGTCGATCCTCACCCCCCTGTTGCTCGGCGCCACCCCCGTCATCGCCCAGACGGCCCCCGCCCCTGCCCCTGCCGCCAGCGAAGCGCCGATCATCGTCACCGGGCGCGGGCTGGACGACGCCCCCGGCGACCGCGCCTTCGACGTGGTGACGATCAACCGCGACCGCATCCTGCAAAGCGGCAGCAACCGTCTGGAAAGCGTGCTGGCCGACGTCACCGGCCTGCAACAGTTCCGCCGCTCCGACAGCCGTTCCGCCAATCCGACCAGCCAGGGCATCACCCTGCGCGGACTGGGTGGCAACGCCGCCAGCCGCACGCTCCTCCTGCTCGATGGCGTGCCGCAGACCGATCCGTTCGGCGGCTGGGTCGCCTTCCCGGCTTATGCCACCGGTCGACTCGGCCGCGTGCGCGTCACCCGCGGCGGCGGCTCGGGCTATCAGGGCCCCGGCGCGCTCGCCGGCACAATCGAACTGGACAGCGCCACCCCCGACCAGCTCAGCCCGGTCGACCTCTACGCCGCCTATGGCAGCCGCGACTCGGTCGATGCGCAAGGGGCCGCCTCGCTCGTCCGCCCTGGCGGCTTCGCGACGATCGCCGGCGCCTATACGCGCGGCGACGGCTTCATCCCGACGATCGCCGCGCAGCGTGGCCCGGTCGATCGCCCCGCCCCCTTCGAACAGGCCTCGGGCGCGATCCGCGGCGTTGCCAGCATCACAGCCGATACCGAGGTGCAGATGAACGTCTCCGCCTTTACCGACCGGCGCGAGCGCGGCACCGCCTTTACCGCCAACCAGTCGGAGGGCGCCGACGCCAGCATCCGCCTCGTCGGGCGCGGACGTTGGGGCTGGTCGGCGCTCGCCTATCTTCAGACGCGCGCCTTCGCCTCCAGCTTCGCCGCCATCAACGCCGCCCGCACCACCGCCACGCAGACGCTGGACCAGTATAACACCCCCGCCACCGGCCTCGGCGCCCGGCTGGAGGTCGCGCCCCCGATCGGCGAGCAGGTCGCCCTGCGCCTCGGCGCCGATATCCGCGACGTGTCGGGCAAGACGCAGGAACTCTACACCTTCGTCGCCGGCCTTCCGACCCGCCGGCGCGAGGCGGGGGGTGCCTCGCGCACCGCCGGCCTGTTCGCCGATGGCAGCGTGGAGGCCGGCGCGCTGACCCTCACCGCCGGCGGCCGGGTCGATGGGTGGCAGATCAGGGGCGGCATGCTGGCCGAGCGTACGCTGGCCACCTCCGCGGTGCTGACCGATGCGCGCTTTGCCGATCGCTCCGGCACCGAATGGACCGGCCGCGCCGGCCTCGCCTTCCGCCCCGCCGACCCCGTCACCGTGCGGGTTGCCGGCTATCGCGGCTGGCGCCTGCCGACGCTAAACGAACTCTATCGTCCTTTTCGCGTCGGTGCCGACGCCACCGCGGCGAACCCCGACCTGAACCCCGAACATCTGACCGGGGTGGAGGGCGGGATCGACCTGACCCCGCTGCCCGGCGTCCGCGTCTCGGCCACCTATTTCTACAACCGGCTGAGCGACGCCATCGCCAATGTCACCGCCGGCGCCGGCCCCGACACCTTCCCCGGCGTCGGCTTCGTCGCCGCCGGCGGCACCTACCGCGTCCGCCGCAACCTCGATGCGGTCCGCGCCCACGGCTTCGAGCTGGACGGCCGCTGGACGCGCGGCCCCCTGCTCGCCCGCGCAAGCTGGTCCCACACCAATGCCCGTGTCGAGGGATCCGGCCCCGCCGCCGCGCTCGACGATCTGCGCCCGGCGCAAACGCCGCGCGATCAGGTCTCGGGCACGCTCGGCTATACGCAGGGGCGCGCCGCGCTGACCGCCACCGTCCGCCACGTCGCCCGCCAGTTCGATGACGACCAGAACAGCCGCGCGCTGGCCGCGGCGACCACGGTCGATGCCTTTGCCTCGCTTCCCCTGACCCCCACCCTCGCGGTCGAGGCCCGGGCCGAGAATATCGGCGACGAGACGGTGGAAACCGGCTTTTCCGGCGCCGGCATCGTCGAGCGCGCCGTCCCCCGCACGCTGTGGATCGGCCTGCGCTACCGCCTGTAGCGGGGGACGCCTGCTTGTTTTGCGGTGCCGGCCCGCTCAGCCCCGCCGTACCAGCGCGGTCCGCAGGCATCGGCAGACGATCTGGTCACGCTGGTTCAGCGCCTCGTGCCGGAACGTCACCAGCCCCGCCTCGGGCCGCGAACGGCTGTCGCGCAGCGCCACCACCTCGGTCGTCGCGCGCAGCGTGTCGCCCAGGAACACCGGGTGGGGCATCACCAGCTCGTCATAGCCCAGATTGGCGACCAGCGTCCCCAGCGTCGTCTCCCCCACAGACAGCCCGACCATCAGGGCAAAGGTGAAGGTGCCGTTGACCAGGATCTGCCCGAACTCGCTTGCCCGCGCCGCCTCGACATCCAGGTGCAGCGGCTGCGGATTGTGTGTCATGGTGGAAAACAGCAGGTTGTCCGTCTCGGTCACCGTCCGGCGGATCGGATGCTCGATCCGGTCGCCGATCGTCCACCCCTCGAATGTGCGCCCGCTCATGCCGCGTCCTTCTCGATCCGCACCAGCAACCGCCCCTCGGCCACCTGCCCGCCCGTCACCGCGTCCAGCATGGCGACCACCCCGTCGAACGGCGCGACCAACGCATGTTCCATCTTCATCGCCTCCATCGTCACCAGCGGCTGGCCGCGCACCACCTGCGCCCCCTGCTCCACGGCGACCGCGATGATCCGTCCCGGCATCGGCGACAGGATCGCCCCATCGGACGCGCCCCCGGCCGCGGCACCATCCACCCGCCACGGCGCCAGCGTCCAGCTCTGCCCGCCCTGCATCACATAGGGTGCGGCCGGCCGCTCCGCCGCCGCCCCCAGCGTCACCGTCACCGCCTGCCCGTCCAGCAGCACCCGCGCCTCGCACCGCGCCGCGGCATTCAGCCGGAAGCCCGCCAACGGCCCCGGCTGCACCATCGCTGTCGCCGCCGCCGCCAGCACCGCCGCATCGGGCTCAGCGGGCGGCAACAGCGCGTCGCCCTCCCGCGCGATCAGCCCGGTATCCACCGTCCCCGACACGAACGCCGGATGCTCCAGCGCCCGCACCAGAAAGCCCGCATTGCTGCGCACCGGCCACACCGTCGCGCCGGCCAGCCTGTCGCGCAGGGCCACGCGTGCGTCCTCACGCGTGTGTCCCCACGCGATCACCTTGGCGATCATCGGATCGTAATAGGGCGTCACCGCGTCGCCCTGCCGCACGCCGGTATCGATGCGGATGCCGGCCCCGTCGCCCAGGTCGAACGCCTCCAGCCGTCCGATCGACGGCAGGAAGCCGCGCGCCGGGTCTTCGGCATAGAGCCGCGCTTCGATCGCGTGCCCCCGGATCGACAGGTCCGCCTGCGCGGCCGGCAGGCGCTTGCCCGCCGCGACACGCAACTGCCACTCCACCAGATCGACGCCGGTGATCGCCTCGGTCACCGGATGCTCGACCTGCAACCGGGTGTTCATCTCCATGAACCAGATGCGGTCGGCGCGCAGGCCCTCGCCCGCATCGGCGATGAATTCGATCGTGCCCGCGCCGACATAATCGACCGCCTTCGCGGCCCTGACCGCCGCGTCGCACACCGCCTCGCGCGTCGCCTCGTCCATCCCCGGCGCCGGCGCTTCCTCGATCACCTTCTGATGCCGCCGCTGCAACGAACAATCGCGCTCGAACAGATGCACGACATTGCCGTGGCGGTCCCCGAACACCTGCACCTCGATATGGCGCGGCGACAGGATATATTTCTCGATCAGGACGCGATCGTCGCCAAACGACGCCGCCGCCTCGCGCCGGCACGAGGCGAGCGCCGCGGCGAAGTCGCCGGGCGCATCCACCCGCCGCATCCCCTTGCCGCCGCCGCCCGCAACCGCCTTGATCAGCACGGGATAGCCGATCGCATCGGCCTCCGCCGCCAACCGTGCCTCGCCCTGATCCTCGCCCAGATAACCCGGCGTCACCGGCACCCCTGCCGCGATCATCCGCGCCTTCGCCGCATCCTTCAGCCCCATCGCGCGGATGCTGTCGGGGTTCGGGCCGACCCAGGTCAGCCCGGCATCGATCACGGCTTGCGCGAAGTCGGCATTCTCGCTGAGGAAGCCGTAGCCGGGGTGGATCGCATCCGCCCCGCTCGCCCGTACCGCCTCCAGGATGCGGTCGCCGCGCAGATAGCTGTCCCGCGCCGCCGCCGGTCCGATCAGCACTGCGGTATCGGCCAAGGCGACATGCAGCGCGCTCGCGTCCGCCTCGGAATAGACGGCCACGGTACGCATACCCATCGCCCGCGCCGTGCGAATGACCCGACAGGCAATCTCGCCGCGATTGGCGATCAACAGGGTAGAGATCATCATCAGGATTCCAGCACAAGCGTGATCGCGGTGCCGCCCCGCAGGGCGATGGCGTCCAGGATCACGGTCAGGATACGATCGAACCGCGCACCGACCTTCAGGCGAGCAGCCGCGGCATGGCGCAGGCGAATGGCGATCGGCGGATCGACAACGGCAACCAGCAGGTCGAACAGCGCATCCAGGCTGCCGCCATACCATTCGACGCCGGACGCATCACGGATGCGGGCATGGAAGTCCGCCTCGTCCACGATGCTCTCGCCGTCGATGCGAAGATCCATCGCCATCGCGCACTACATCCGGAACACGCCGAACGCCGCGCGTTCCGGGATCGGCGCGTTCAGCGTCGCGGCCAGCGCCAGGCCCAGCACGTCGCGCGTCTGCGCGGGATCGATGATGCCATCGTCCCACAACCGCGCCGTCGCGTACCAGGGATTGCCCTCTTCCTCATATTTGGCGCGGATCGGCGCCTTGAAGGCATCCGCCTCCTCCTCGCTCCAGCGCGCGGCATCGCGGTGGACGGTGGCCAGGACGCTCGCCGCCTGTTCGCCGCCCATCACGCTGATCCGCGCATTGGGCCAGGTGAACAGGAAACGCGGGGAATAGGCCCGCCCGCACATGCCGTAATTGCCCGCGCCGAAGCTGCCGCCGATCACCACCGTGATCTTGGGCACCTGCGCCGTGGCGACCGCGGTCACCAGCTTGGCCCCGTGCTTGGCGATCCCTTCCGCCTCGTACCGGCCGCCCACCATGAAACCCGCAATATTCTGCAGGAACAGCAGCGGGATACGCCGCTGGCATGCCAGCTCGATGAAATGCGCCCCCTTTTGTGCGCTCTCGGAGAACAGCACGCCGTTATTCGCCAGGATCGCGACCGGCTGGCCATGGATATGTGCAAAGCCACAGACCAGGCTGGTGCCGTAGAGCGGCTTGAACGCATGGAATTCCGAACCGTCGACGATCCGGGCGATCACCTCGTGCACGTCATAGGGCGCCCGCACGTCCGACGGGATCAGTCCGTACAGTTCCTCGGCCGGATAGAGCGGCGCGCGCGGGGGCGCCATGTTGACCGGCGCCGCCATCTGCGGCGGCAGCGTGGAGACGATATCGCGCAACAGGGTCAGCGCGTGCTCGTCATTCTCCGCGACATGATCGACCACGCCCGATCGCCGGCCATGCGTTTCCGCCCCGCCGAGTTCCTCGGCAGAGATCACCTCGCCCGTCGCCGCCTTGACCAGTGGCGGCCCGGCCAGAAAGATCGTGCCCTGCTCGCGCACGATCACCGTCTCGTCCGACATGGCCGGCACATAGGCCCCGCCCGCGGTGCAGCTGCCCATCACGCACGCGATCTGCGGGATGCCCGCCGCCGACATCTGCGCCTGGTTGAAGAAGATGCGCCCGAAATGGTCGCGGTCGGGAAACACCTCCGCCTGATGCGGCAGGTTCGCGCCGCCCGAGTCGACCAGATACAGGCAGGGCAGCCGGTTTTCCGCCGCGATCTCCTGCGCGCGCAGATGCTTCTTCACGGTCAGCGGGTAATAGGTGCCGCCCTTCACCGTCGCGTCGTTGGCGACGATCATCACCTGCCGCCCCGATACCCGGCCGATCCCGGCGATCACGCCCGCGCCGGGCACCTCCCCGCCATAAAGGCCGTTCGCCGCCAGCTGCCCGATTTCCAGAAACGGCGAGGCGGGGTCGAGCAGCCGCTCCACCCGTTCGCGCGGCAACAGCTTGCCCCGGCCGACATGGCGCTCGCGCGATGCCTCGCTGCCGCCCAGCCCGGCGACCGCGACATCGGCGCGCAGCCGCTCGGCCAGCGCGCGATTATGCGCGGCATTGGCGCGGAATGCTTCGGCCTCCGTCTGCACCGCGCTCGGCAGCACCCTCATTGCGCGACCTTCGGCTTGGCGCCGATCAGTTCGCGGCCGATCAGCATGCGGCGGATCTCGTTCGTCCCTGCGCCGATGTCGAGCAGCTTGGCATCGCGCGCGAAGCGCTCCACCGGCCAGTCCTTTGTATAGCCCGCCCCGCCCAGCGCCTGGATCGCCTCCAGCGAAACCTTGACCGCATTCTCGCTCGCCAGCAGGATCGCGCCCGCCGCATCGAACCGCGTCGTCCGCCCCGCGTCGCAGCTCCGCGCGACCGCATAGACATAGGCGCGCGAGGAATTGAGCGCGACATACATGTCGGCCACCTTGGCCTGGATAAGCTGAAACGTCCCGATCGCCTGCCCGAACTGCTCGCGCTCGCGGACATAGGGCACCACCACGTCGAGGCAGGCCTGCATGATGCCAAGCTGGATGCCCGCCAGCACCGCGCGCTCGTAATCCAGCCCGCTCATCAGCACGCCGACGCCGCCGTTCAGCGGCCCCATCACATTCTCCGCCGGCACGAAACAGTCGGTAAAGACCAGCTCGGCGGTCGGCGATCCGCGCATGCCCATCTTGTCGATCTTCTGCCCGATCGCGAAGCCCGGCATGTCGCGCTCGATCAGGAAGGCGGTGATCCCGCGGCTCCCCTCCCCCGTCTTGGCATAGACGACCAGCGTGTCGGCATAGGCGGCGTTGGTGATCCAGAACTTCGTGCCGTTCAGCCGGAACCCGCCCTCGACCGCCTCGGCCTTCAGCTTCATCGACACCACGTCCGACCCGGCCGTCACCTCCGACATCGCCAGGCTGCCGACATGTTCGCCGGAGATCAGCTTGGGCAGATACTTCGCCTTCTGCTCGGGGCTTCCCCAGCGGCTGATCTGATTGATGCACAGGTTGGAATGCGCGCCGTAGGAAAGGCCGAGCGAGGCCGAGGCGCGGCTGACTTCCTCGATCGCGACGACATGATCCAGATAGCCCAGTCCCAGCCCGCCATCCGCCTCGCCGACGGTGATGCCGTGCAGGCCCAGTGCGCCCATTTCCGGCCAGATGTCGCGGGGAAACCAGTCCTCCGCATCCATCCGCGCAGCCAGCGGGGCGATACGGTCGGTGGCGAAGCGTCGCGTGGCATCGCGGATCATGTCCGCGCTCTCGCCGAGCGCGAAGTCGAAATCGTCGATCATGGCCTCTCCGGGTCTGTAATTTTCTTTCGCTTCTAGCTTCAATTCGGTCTTGAGGGGAAGAGCGCTCTTTGTACGGTATTCGGCATTTCTCTTCCAAATTTGCAACGTCGCTCGAAAACCGGCATGCGGCTGCCATCCAGTGAGAGATGTGTACCCATGGCAACGCTGCCCGTAACGCCGCCGATCGGCGCCGATCTAACGGTCTGCGATCGCGAGCCGATCCATATCCCGGGTGCCATCCAGCCCCACGGCCTGCTGCTGGTCGCCGATCCCGCCACGCTGACCGTGATTGCGGGCGCCGGCGCGCTGGAGGAACGGCTCGCGCCCGACTGGTTGGGCCGCACGCTGTCCGATCTGCTCGCGCAGGATATCTCCGCGCTTCTTGCTAACACCATGGTCGGCCTGGGCTCCACCCTGACTGCCCAGCCGCTGACCACCGCCACCGAGCAGTTCGAGGTCGCGCTTCACCGCGGCGGCGACCGGCTGCTGGTCGAGCTGGAACCCGCCGAGCAGGACGCCCCCTGGGGGCGCGGCAGCGTGCTGCCCTGGCTGGATGCGGCCGCCACCACCTTCGAGCGTGCCAGCGACCTGCAATCGCTGTGCGAGCGTGCCGCGGTCGCCTTTCGTGCGCTGACCGGCTTCGACCGGGTCATGGTGTACCGCTTTCTCGACGACGATGCCGGTCGCGTCGTCGCCGAGGATGCCGCGCCCGATCTCGGCACCTTTCTCCACCACCATTTTCCCGCGTCCGACATCCCCAAACAGGCGCGCGCGCTCTATGTCCGCAATCGGACTCGGGTGATCCCGGCGATCGACTATACTCCGGCCCCGCTCCGCCCGATCGGCTTCGAGGCAACCGACCTGTCCGACGTGGCACTACGCAGCGTATCGCCTATCCACCTGCGCTACCTGAACAATATGGGTGTGGGCGCGTCGGCGTCGATCTCGATCGTCAAGGACGGGCTGCTCTGGGGCCTGATCGCGTGCCACAATGCCGCGCCGCGCCGCCTGTCGCCCGCCACCCGCTCCGCCGCCGCGATGCTCGCCAGCGGCCTTGCCCGCCAGATCCGCGCCAAGGAGGAAGCGGACACCTATCGCGAGCGCCTGCGCCTGCGTGCCGCGGAAGACAGCCTGCTGCCCCGCATCGCGACCAGCGGATCGCTGCGCAAGGCGGTGGACGCGCTGTCGAACGAACTGTGCCAGATGTTCCGCAGCGACGGCTTCGCCCTGGTCCAGGGTCCGGCGGTCGCCTGTCACGGCATCCATCCGGGATCGTTCGACATTCAGGAACTGGCGCGCTGGGTGCGTGCACGCGGCACCAGCGACCTGTTCGCGACGCACGAGTTGGCGCAGCATGTACCGGAAGCTGCGGATTATTCGGACCGTGCCAGCGGGCTGCTCGCACTGCCGCTGGTCGATGACGGCGCCGTCCTGCTCTGGTTCCGCGCCGAACAGGTCGAGGAGGTCGAATGGGCCGGCAACCCCCACAAGGCGGTCGACCTGAAGCCCGGCGAGATCCTGTCGCCGCGCGCCTCGTTCGAAAGCTGGGTGGAAACGGTGCGCGGTCGCGCCCGTCACTGGACGCTGGAGGAGATCGAGGCTGCGCATCGCCTGCGCCGCGCGTTGCACGACATCCACCAGACGCAGCGCCTGCGCACGCTGAACACCGAGTTGCAGCGGACGCTCGCCGACAAGGACGCCTTGCTCCAGCAGAAGGACGTGCTGATGAAGGAGGTGGACCACCGCGTCCAGAACAGCCTCCAACTCGTCTCGGCCTTTCTGTCGCTGCAAAGCAAGGCGGCCAACGACCCCACCGTGCGCGCGCATCTGTCGGAGGCGCAGGCGCGCCTGTCCGCGGTCGCGCTGGTCCATCGCCGCCTCTACCGCGACGACCAGATCCAGACGGTCGACCTCGCCCGCTATCTGGAGGAACTGGTCGGCGACATGAAGGCATCGCTGGGCGCCGACTGGGCGCAGTCGATCCGCCTCGACCTCGCCCCCGTCCTGATGCCCACCGACCGGGCGATCAATCTTGGGCTGGTGACCACCGAACTGCTCATCAACGCGACCAAATATGCCTATGGCGGCGCGGCCGGCCCGATCGCCATTTCGCTGGAACAGCATCGCAACCGCCTGCGCCTGATCGTGGCCGACGATGGCCGCGGCAAGACGGGTGACGGGGCCGGCTTCGGCAGCCGCATGATGACCGCCATGATGTCCCGCCTGTCCGGCACCATCGACCATGTCGACAACCAGCCCGGCCTGCGCGTGATCGTCACCGCCCCGATCGAGGATCGGCCAAGCTGACACCCGTTAAGCAGTGACAATCCTGCTCCCTCTCCCCTTCGGGGAGAGGGCTGGGGTGAGGGGCTACCCCACGCGCAGCACTGCTGGTCTACCCCTCATCCTCCCCACGGCTCACGCCGCGGGCCCCTTTCCTCTCCCCGACGGGGAGAGAGCTACAACAAAGCCTGTTGGTACAACCCGAACGTCGCCTCCGCCGCACCAACGGCCCGGTCCAGCGCGCCCTCGTCCACCAGCGCCGCATCCAGCGCCGCGCGTAAGGAACGCCACTCGCCCGGCGCGAACACCGCGGAGAGATACGCCCGCGGCAATCCCGCCCCGACGTCGCGCGCCAGCATGGCCCCGCCCAGCCGGGATCCCTCGACCACGTACAGCGCGCCCCAGGCCGCCGCATCGTCATCGGGCAACGCGAACGGCAAGGGTGCGGGCATTTCGACGCCAAGCGCCGCCAGATCCTCCGCCAGCGCCCCCGCACGCGGCCGCCAGTCGGGCATCCCCGCGCGGCCCGAAAGCCACGCCTCCACCGCCGGCAAAGCCCGCGCATGCGCGATCAGGAAGGCCCGATAGCCCCCGGCATCCGCCAGGTCATAGCCTGCAAAGGCCGCGTCCACCGCCGCATGCGCGGCGGCGGTCCGTTCGCGCAATGCCAGCGCCGCGCTCACTTCAGGCAGGCGACGATCCCGGCGATCACCGCCAGCGTTTCCTCCGGATCGCGCACCCGCACCGTGTCCAGACCCAGCTCCTTGGCAGGATAATCGTTGCCGCCGGGGAAGATCGCATCGCCGATGAACATCATCGCATCCAGCGCGATGCCGCTCTCGTCACGCAGGCGCTTCAGGCCGTACGCCTTGTCGACACCTTCCTGCGTGATGTCGATCGAGGTCGCGCCGCCCATGTTGATCGACAGGCCCGGCAGGCGCTTCTTCAGGTCGGCCTGGATCACCTTGCGCTTCTCGAACTTGGGGTCCCAATGCTCCTTTTCCTTGACCGGCGCCTGCTGGCCCAGCGCGGAAAAGGTGATCTGGCTGCCGCGATCCTCGATCCGCTCGCCCCAGGTCTGCTCGGGCACGAAGCCGGTCGCCTCCAGCGAGGCATCGAACGCCTCCAGGATCTTGGCCTTGGTCGCATCGTCGAACAGCTCGGCATAGACCGTGGTCCACTGCCCGTCCTGCCAGGTGAACAGCTTGGTGCCCGTCGTCGGCATCAGCCACAGCTTCGACCGGTCGGCGCGCTCGGGCAGGCGGCTCGCCACCTGCTTGTCGAACTGCGGCCAGTCCCCGCCGGAGATTACCGCGACATGCGCAACGTCCAGCAGATCGGCCAGTGCCTCGCCCATCGGATCGCCCAGCGGCTGCTTGCTTTCGGCCAGGGTGCCATCGAGGTCGAAGGCGACGAGCTGCTTCATGTACGAACTCCGGTACGGGGAAAGATAATGGTATCAATGGCGTGTGCCACGCCGTCTTCGGCGTTGGAACGGGTATGTGTCGCCACCTGTGCCTTTACGGCACTGGGCGCATTTCCCATCACGATGGGCAGGCCGGCGCGCAGCAGCATCGGCAGGTCGTTCGCCTGGTCCCCGATCGCGGCGACCTCCGCCAGGCCCACGTCGAAGGCCTTGGCGAGCGACGCGACACCCTCGCCCTTATTTGCTTCCAGTGCGGTGATGTCGAGATAATAGGTCTGCGACTGCGCGATGGTGGCATCGTCGCCGTGCATGCCCGCGATCCGCTCATGCAGCGCACGCAGCACGGGCGGGTCGTCGCTGACAAAGGTGATCTTGTCGACCTCGCCTGCCAGCGCATCGAAATCCCGCGTGATCACCGGCTCCTGGGCGGAGGCGATGCGCTCATGATCGACATGTTCGCCCTCCGGATTGCTGGCATACCAGCGATCGGCGGCGAACACCCAGATATCGACGGCCACGTCGCGGGCTGCTTCCAGGGCACCGCGCACCACAGGTTCGGGCACGCGAAAGCGCGCCTCGATCGTCCCGTCCCGGCGAAACACCGTCCCGCCATTGAACGCGCCAACCGGGGCATCGACCCCCAGCGTCTCGACCAGCGCCATCAACCCCGACCGGGGTCGCGCACTGATGATCGTGAAGCCGACGCCCGCCGCCTCCAGCCGCCGCACCGCCGCGATTGTGGCGGGGCGCAGCGTCTTGTTGGGATCGACCAGCGTGCCGTCGACATCGGAGACGACGAGCCGGATCGGCGTCGTCATTGCGGGATTTCGGTATGGCCGCCAAAGCCGAAGCGCATGGCCGACAGCACCTGGTCGCCGAACGTATGCTCCACGCGGCTACGATAGCGCGCGAACAGCGAGGCGGTCAGCACATTGGCCGGCACCTTTTCCTCCATCGCCGCATCGATCGTCCACTGGCCCTCACCCGAATCCGCGACATGGCCGGAGAATTGTTCCAGCATCTCGTCCTTGGCCAGCGCACTTGCGGTCAGGTCGAGCAGCCAGGACGAGATCACGCTGCCGCGCCGCCACACCTCGGCAATGTCGGTCAGGTTCAGGTCGAAGCGTTCATCTTCCGGCAGCTTATCGGAATTCTTCGACTTCAGAATGTCGAAGCCCTCGGCATAGGCCTGCATCAGGCCGTATTCGATGCCGTTGTGGATCATCTTCACGAAATGCCCGGCACCCGCGGGTCCGGCGTGGATATAGCCCTTTTCGGCACGCGGGTCGGCCTTTTCGGCGACGCGGCCCGGCGTGCGGACGATGTCGCCCGTGCCCGGCGCCAGCGTGTCGAAGATCGGGTCGAGATAGCGCACCGTCTCTTCGCTGCCGCCGATCATCATGCAATAGCCGCGATCCAGGCCCCATACGCCGCCGGACGTGCCGACATCGACATATTCGATGCCCTTTTCCCGCAGCTCCTTGGCGCGGCGGATATCGTCCTTGTAGAAGCTGTTGCCGCCATCGATCACGATGTCGCCCGCCTTCGCGTCGGCGCAGATCTGCTGGATCGTGTCCTCGGTCGGGCCGCCTGCGGGCAGCATCACCCACCAGATGGCGGGACTGTCCAGCTTGGTCGCCATGTCCGCGATACCGCTGGCGCCCTGCGCGCCGTCCGCGGTCAGCTTCTCCACCGCCGCCGCATCGCGATCCCAGGCGACGACCTCATGGCCGGCCTTCATCAACCGCCGCGCGATGTTGCCGCCCATCCGGCCAAGACCGATCAGACCGATTTTCATGCAAACGCTCCTACTCAATATTGCCCTCGCCACCCGGCGGAAAGGGAAGGACCCCACGGCCCTGCCGTGGGGAGGGTGAGGGGCTGCGAACAACGCAACCCGGTTTAAGGTCCCTCCCCCTGATCGGCTTTACGCCTCGGCCGGCTGCTTCTTGGCGATTGCACCCAGCAGATCGTCGAACGCGGTGGTGAAGGACGCCACGCCCTCCTCGACCAGCCGACCCGTCACGCCGTTCAGGTCCAGCCCCAGCCGCTCGGCTTCGGCCAGCACGTGGCGCGCCTCGTCCACATCGGCGGTCAGCGTGTTCGCCACCGTGCCACGCTCGCGGAACGCGTCCATCGTCTTGGGCGGCATGGTGTTCACCGTGTCCGGCCCGATCAGCGTGTCGACATACAGCGTGTCCGGATAGGCCGGGTCCTTGGTACCCGTCGATGCCCAGAGCAACCGCTGCGGCTGCGCGCCCTTTGCGGCCAGCGCCTGCCAGCGGTCGGACTTGATGAAGTCCAGATACCATTGATAGGCGAGCTTTGCGTTGGCGATCGCCACCTTGCCGCGGATCGCCTTCAGCGCCTCGGCCTCCGGATCGCCGTCCTTCACGCGCTGGTCGATCGCCTTGTCGATCGAGGAATCGATGCGGCTGACGAAGAAGCTGGCGACGCTGGCGATCCGGTCGATCGGCTCGCCCTTCTTCACCCGCTCTTCCAGTCCCATCGCATAGGCTTCCGCCACCCGCGCATAGGAACCTTGCGAGAACAGCAGCGTGACGTTGACGTTGATCCCCTTGGCGATCGTTGCCGCGATCGCGGGCGCGCCCGCCGGCGTGCCGGGGATCTTGATCATCAGGTTCGGCCGGTCGACCGCATGCCACAGCTTCTCGGCCTCGGCGATCGTCGCGTCGGTATCGTCGGCGATGTAGGGCGACACCTCCAGGCTGACATAGCCGTCCCTGGCGTCCAGCCGGTCGTAGACGGGGCGCAGCGTCTCGGCTGCCGCCTTGATGTCCTGGATCGCCAGATGCTCGTAACGGTCGATCGTCGCCGCGCCGGGGTTCTCCTTGTCGAACGCGGCCAGCGTTCCGTCATAGGCGTCGCCGTGGCCCATCGCCTTTTCGAAGATCGACGGGTTCGACGTCACGCCGGTCAGCCCGTCCTCGGCGACGAGCGCGTCCAGCCCGCCCGCCTCCAGGAACTTGCGATCCACGAAATCGAGCCACACTGCGCAGCCCGCGGCGCTCATGTCCTTGAGCGTGCTCATCACTTGGTCTCCAGCAGTTCGCGCGCCACCTTGACGACATTGTCCACGGTGAAGCCGTATTTGTCCTGCAGCTTGGATATGGGGGCGGAGGCCCCGAACGTCGACATGGTGATCGTGCGGCCCGCCAGGCCGACATAACGGTCCCACCCGATCGACCCGGCCTGCTCCACCGCCAGACGCGCCGTGACATGGCCCGGCAGCACCGACTCCTTGTAGGCGGCGTCCTGCATCTCGTAGCGATACCAGCTCGGCATCGACACGACCCGCGCCTTCACCCCGTCGGCGCACAGCTTTTCATACGCCTCGGTGACCAGCGCCAGTTCCGATCCGGTCGCGATCAGGATCACGTCGGGCGTGCCGTCGCAATCGGCGAGCACGTAAGCACCCTTCTCCACGCCCGACGCGGGCGCATATTTGCCCCGGTCCAGCGTCGGCAGCGGCTGGCGCGACAGCACCAGCACCGTCGGCCGGCTGCTGTTGGTCATCGCGCAGCGCCACGCCTCCGACACCTCGTTGGCGTCGCCCGGCCGGATCGTGTCCAGCCCCGGAATGGCACGCAGCGTGGCGAGATGCTCGATCGGCTGGTGCGTCGGCCCGTCCTCGCCCACGCCGATCGAATCGTGCGTGAAGACGAAGATCGCGCCGATCTCCATGATCGCCGCCAGTCGGATCGGTGCGCGCATATAGTCGGCGAACACCAGGAAGGTCGCGCCGTAGGAGCGCAGGTGCGACAGCGCCATGCCATCCACGATCGCGCCCATGCCATGCTCGCGCACGCCGAAATGCATGTTGCGGTCGCCATAGGAGCCCGCCTGGAACGATCCGCCATCCTTGATCAGCGTCTTGGTCGACGGCGCCAGATCCGCCGATCCCCCGACCAGCCACGGCACCTTGGCCGCGATCGCGTTCAGCGCCTTGCCACCGGACTCGCGGCTCGCCACGCCCTTGGCATCCGCCTCATAGACCGGCAGGTCGGCGTCCCAGCCCTCGGGCAGTTCGTCCTTGAGCATCGCATCGAGCTCGGCCGCCAGTTTCGGATGCGCTTGCCGATAGCGATCGACCATCGCCACCCATTCGTCGCGCAGCGGCTTACTGCGCGCCTCGATCGCGCCCTGGAACGCCTCGCGCACCCCGTCCGGCACCAGGAACTGCGCATCCTCGGGCCAGCCATAGGCCTTTTTGGTCGCGCGGATCGCCTCGTCGCCCAGCGGCTCGCCATGCGCCTTCTCGCTGCCCGCCTTGGGGCTGCCATAGCCGATCACCGAGTGCACCACGATAAAGGTCGGCTTGTCCCGCGTGGCCTTGAACGTATCCAGCGCCTTGCACAGCGCGGCCACGTCGTTGGCGTCGTCCACGTGCAGCACGTTCCAGCCATAGGCCTCGAACCGCTTGCCCACATCCTCGTCAAAAGCGAGGTCGGTGCCGCCCTCGATCGAGATATGGTTGCTGTCGTAGATCCAGCACAGGTTGGACAGCTTCAGGTGCCCGGCGGTCGATGCCGCCTCGGACGCGACGCCCTCCATCATGTCGCCGTCGCCGCACACCACGTACACGTCATGGTCGAAGACGGGGAAACCCTCGCGGTTGAAATGCGCGGCCAGCCAGCGCTCGGCGATCGCCATGCCCACCGAATTGCCGCAACCGGCGCCCAGCGGCCCCGTGGTCGTCTCGACCCCGGTGGTGTGGCGATATTCGGGATGGCCCGGCGTGCGCGACGAGAGCTGCCGGAACTGCTTGATGTCATCCAGGCTGATCGCCGGGTTGCCGGTCTTGTTGCCGTCCGCGTCGATCTCCTCGATCCCCGCGAGATGCAGCAGGGCGTAGAGCAGCATCGACGCATGCCCCACCGACAGCACGAAGCGGTCGCGGTTCGGCCAGTCGGCATGGGCCGGGTCGAAGCGAAGATAGCGCGACCAGAGCGTGTGCCCGACCGGCGCCAGCGCCATCGGCGTGCCGGGGTGGCCCGAATTGGCCTTTTGCACCGCATCCATCGACAGGGTGCGGATCGTATCGATCGTCAGGCGCTCGATCGAACCGTCCTCGTGAAGGTGCGAGTCCGCGCTCGAAGCGGTGGTGGCTGCGTCAGTCATGAAAGTGGGGCCTCATTCTCGTCAGCGACCGAACGCCCGCGCATCCGATCTGGTTGCCAAGACGTTTTCGGCCTTAACGGCCAAGTGCCCTCCGTTCCAGTCTCGTAACAACACCATCCTCGGCAATGATCGCCGCATCCACCTCGGACAGGAACAGGCCGTGCCCCACCACGCCGGGGATCGACGCCACCGCGGCCGCCATCCGCTGCGGATCGGCATCGCGCCAGCCATGGCCGTCCAGGATGACGTTGCCGTTATCCGTCTCCACCCCCTCCCTTTTTTCCACCCGCTCGAACAACCCGGCGAGCGCGCGCGCCACGAAGCGCTCGGCAAAGGGCAGAACCTCCACCGGCAGTTTCGCCGCGCCCACCCGGTCCACGCGCTTGCTGCCATCGGCGATCACCACCATCCGGTCGGACGCGGCGGCCACCACCTTCTCGCGCAGCATCGCCCCGCCCGCGCCCTTGACCGCGACCAGCATCGAATCGATCTCGTCCGCTCCGTCGATGGTCAGGTCGACCCGGCTGATCCCCGCAAAATCGCGCACCACCAGCCCGCCCTCCCGCGCCGCGCGCGCGCTCGCCTCGGACGTGGCGACCACCTCGATCGCCGGCCGGCGATCGACCAGAAGGGCGATCAGGTGCGCCGCCGTGCTGCCGGTGCCCAGCCCCACCAGCATCCCGTCGCGCACCATCTCCACGGCGGCGGCGGCGGCGGCCCGCTTGTCGGTATCGATCGTCATGATCCTGTTGATCCTTGGGTATTTCGGGAAAGCGGGCGTTGCGACAAATTGCGACACATATAACGCGTCCACCGGCTTGCATTTCCGTCCCGCTCGCCGCCATTAGGTCAGATCGCACAACCCATTTCCCGCGCCGCGCCGTCGGCCGTGCAGAAACGGCTGCGCGATACGAGACACAGGTAGAACGACTTGAACACAGCATCGATTCGCGGGCGCCGGCTGCCGGCCGGTGTCGCCCTCCTCACCCTCGCCCTGCTGCTTGCCGCGTGTGGCGGCGGCGGTGAGCAAAAGGCGGCGGGCAAGGGTCCGGGTCAGCGCACGCCCACGGTCGGCTTTGTCACGCTCCAGCCCACCGATGCCCCGATGGTGGTCGAACTCGCCGCACGGACCTTTGCGTTCGAAAGCTCGGACGTGCGCCCGCAGGTCTCCGGCGTGATCCGCCGCCGCTTCTTCACCGAGGGTGCACTTGTCCAGCGCGGCCAGCCGCTCTACGAGATCGACCCGCGCGTCTACAGCGCCGCCGTCAACGAGGCCGCCGCCAACCTCCAGAGCGCCCGCGCGAATGCGGAGGCGACGCGCATCCAGGCCGAACGCTTCCGCCCGCTCGCCGAGATCGAGGCGGTGTCGAAGCAGGATTACACCAACGCACTCGCCGCCAGCCGCCAGGCGCAGGCCAGCGTCGCCCAGACCCAGGCCGCGCTGCAGACCGCGCGCGTCAACCTGCAATTCACCACCGTGCCCGCGCCGATCACCGGCCGCATCGGCCGTTCGCTGTTCACCGTCGGCGCGCTCGTCACCGCCAACCAGGCCGATCCGCTGGCGCAGATCCAGCGGCTCGATCCGATGTTCGTCGACATCCAGCAATCCGCCGCCGACCTGCTCGGCTTGCGCCGCAGCCTGACGCGCGACGGCATCGTTCCCGCCTCCGCACAGGTTCACCTGAAGCTGGAGGACGGCAGCGAATACGGCCCCGCCGGCACCGTGCAGTTCGCCGAATATGTGGTGGATCAGCAGACCGGCACCGTCACGCTGCGCGCCCGCTTCCCCAATCCGCAAGGGTTGCTGCTTCCCGGCATGTTCGTCCGCGCCCGCTTTGCGCAGGCGATCAACCGCCGGGCCTATCTCGTCCCGCAACAGGCGGTGTCGCGTGATCCCAAGGGGAATGCGACCGTGTTCGTCGTCGGCCCGGACAACAAGGCCGCGCAAAAGACCATTCGTGCCGACCGTACCCAGGGCGACGCCTGGGTCGTCACCGGCGGCCTCGACGGCAACGAGCGGATCATCACGCAAGGGCTGAACAACCTGCGCGCCGGCCAGACGGTGAAGCCCGTCGCCGCCGCGTCGCCGCAGCGCGTCGCCCCGCCATCGCCCGAACAGATGAAGCAGATGCAGTCCAAGCAGAAGGCGGGCTGACCCGGCCATGATCAGCCGTATCTTTATCGATCGCCCGATCTTCGCCTGGGTTCTTGCCATCCTCGTCATGCTGGGTGGCATCGGCGGCATCATGGGCCTGCCGATTGCGCAATATCCCGACGTCGCCCCGCCACAGGTGTCGATCCGCGCCAATTTCCCCGGCGCCTCGGCGCAGACGTTGCAGAACTCGGTCACCCAGGTGCTGGAACAGCAGCTTACCGGCATCGACGGGCTGCTCTACTTCTCGTCCTCCTCGTCCAGCCGCGGCCAGGTGACGATCACCGCCACCTTCGAAAAGGGCACCGACCCCGATATCGCGCAGGTCCAGGTGCAGAACCAGGTGCAGCAGGCGGTCGCCCGTCTGCCGCAACAGGTGCAGCAACAGGGCCTGACCGTCCGCAAGTCCAACCCGGACTTCCTGCTCATCGCCGGCGTCTATGACGAAACCGACAAGATGACGAACCAGGACGTGTCAGACTATCTGGTGTCCAATCTTCAGGACCCGCTCGGGCGCGTCCAGGGGGTCGGCGACACCAACGTGTTCGGCTCGCAATATGCGATGCGCATCTGGCTGAATCCCGAACGGCTCAACAGCTACCAGTTGATCCCGTCCGACATCACCACCGCCATCCAGAACCAGAATGCCGAGGTCGCGGCCGGCGAGGTCGGCGGCCTGCCCTCGCCCACCACCCAGATGCTGAACGCGACCGTCACCGCCCAGTCGCGCCTTCAGACCCCCGAACAGTTCCGCAACATCATCGTGAAGACGCTGGTCAGCGGCGCCACCGTGCGCCTGTCGGACGTCGCCCGGATCGAATTGGGCGCGGAAAGCTATGCCGCGGTCAGCCGGATCAACCGCCATCCGGGCGCCGGCATCGCGGTGCTGATGGCGCCGGGCGCCGACGCGCTGAAGACCGCGGAAGCCGTGAAGGCGGAGATCGCGCGCGTCGCCAAGGGATTCCCGCCCGGCCTGAAGATCGCCTACGCCAACGACACCACCGACTTCATCAAGCTGTCGATCGACGAGGTGGTGAAGACCTTGTTCGAGGCGATCATCCTCGTCGTCATCGTCATGTTCGTCTTTCTGCAAAGCTGGCGCGCGACGCTCATCCCGACGATCGCGGTGCCCGTCGTGCTGCTCGGCACCTTTGGCGTCTTCTATCTCGCCGGCTTCTCGATCAACACGCTGACCCTGTTCGGCCTCGTTCTCGCCATCGGCCTGCTCGTCGACGACGCGATCGTCGTGGTCGAGAATGTCGAGCGTTTGATGGAGGAGGACCCCGAACTGTCCCCGCGCGACGCGACGATCAAGTCGATGGACGAGATCACCGTCGCCCTGATCGCCATCGCCCTTGTCCTGTCGGCGGTGTTCCTGCCAATGGCGTTCTTCGGCGGCTCGACCGGCGTCATCTACCGGCAATTCTCCGTCACCGTCGTCGCCGCGATGATCCTGTCGGTGCTGGTCGCGCTCATCCTCTCGCCCGCGCTCACCGCCACCCTGCTCAAGCGCAAGAAGCAGGAGGGCGAGGAAGCCGAATGGCTGGAGCGCAAGTTCCCCCGCGTCGCGCATGGGTTCGAGCGGGCCAAGACCTGGTTCAACACCAATTTCGACAAGGGCGTCGACAAATATACCGGCGCCGTTCGCTATGTGGTCGACCGCAAATGGCTGTTCCTGCTGATCTATGCCGGCACGCTGGCGTTGCTCGCGGTGCTGTTCCTGCGCCTGCCCACCGGCTTCCTGCCGACCGAGGATCAGGGCTCCGCGATCGTCCAGTTCCGCCTGCCTGCCGGCGCGACGCAGGGGCGCACGCTCCAGATCCAGCGTCAGGTGGAGCAGTATTTCGCCCAGCATGAGGGCAAGAACGTCCGCGTGCTCTTCACCGTCGCCGGCGGCGGCGGTGGCGGCACCAGCGGCCAGAATACCGGCCAGGGCTTCATCAACTTCGTCGACTGGAGCGAACGCAAGGGCAAGGAGAACAGCGCGGATGCGGTCGTCGGCCGCGCCTCCGCGGCCTTTAGCGGGCTTCGCGATGCGCAGGTCTTCGCACTGGTGCCGCCCGCGGTCCGCGGCCTCGGTCAGTCGGACGGCTTCACCATGCAGTTGCAGAACAGCTCGGGCATGAGCCAGGAGAAGTTCGCCGAGGCGCGCGACAAGCTGCTCGCCGCCGCCAATGCCGATCCCGATCTTGCCTCGGTGCGTCTGACCGAACTGCCCGACATCGCCACGCTGCGCGTCGATATTGACCAGCAGAAGCTGGCGGCGCTGGGGCTGACCCAGGCCAGCGTCAATTCCACCCTGTCGACCGCCTGGGGCGGCCAATATGTCAACGACTTCATCGACCGCGGCCGCGTCAAGCGCGTGTTCGTGCAGGGCGATGCGCCGTTCCGGTCGCAGCCCGACGATCTGAAGCAGTGGTTCGTCCGCGGCTCGGCAGGGCAGATGGCCCCCTTCTCGTCCTTCTCGACGATCGCCTGGGGCCAGGCGCCGACCACGCTGTCGCGCTTCAATGGCATCCCGTCCTTCGAATTTCAGGGTTCGGCGGCCCCGGGCAAAAGCTCGGGCGACGCGATGGAGCGGATCGCGGAGCTTGCCGCGCAGATTCCGGGCACGTCGGTCGCCTGGGCGGGCCTTTCGTACCAGGAACGCCTGTCGGCGGGTCAGGCGCCGATCCTGTACGGCCTGTCGATTCTCGTGGTTTTCCTGTGCCTTGCCGCGCTTTATGAAAGCTGGTCGATCCCCATCGCCGTCCTCCTCATCATCCCCCTAGGCCTGATCGGCGCCATCGCCTTCGTCACGCTGCGCGGTCTGACCAACGACGTGTATCTCCAGATCGGCCTGCTCACCACGATGGGTCTGGCGGCCAAGAACGCGATCCTGATGATCGAATTTGCCGAACAGGCGGAAAAACAGGGCAAGCGCGTGATCGATGCGGCGCTGGAGGCGGCACGCATCCGTCTGCGGCCGATCCTGATGACCAGCTTCGCCTTCATCTTCGGCGTGCTGCCGCTGGCGATCTCGACGGGTGCGGGCGCGAACAGCCGCATCGCGATCGGCACCGCGGTGATCGGCGGCATGCTGACCGCCACCGTGCTGGCGATCTTCTACATTCCGCTGTTCTTCGTGCTGGTCCGGCGCGGGGTGCGCGATGGTCTGGCCAAGGTTCGCGGCCGCCCGACCGGCCACCGCGGCAAGGAGGCGGAGCAGGCCTGATGACGAAAACGCTCTCCCTTCTCCTCGCGGCCGGCGCGCTGGCGGGCTGTTCGATGACGCCGAACTATGTGCGCCCGGAACTGCCCGTCCCGATGTCGTGGCCGGTGGGCGATGCCTATCTGCGCCAGTCGGAGGCGACGCTGCCTGCCGTCACCTACCGCGACATCTTCCGCGACACTCGTCTGCAACAGCTCATCGCCCAGGCGCTCGCCACCAACCGCGACCTGCGTGTCGCCGCCGCCAACATCACCGCCGCCCGCGCCCAATACCGCATCCAGCGCGCCGACCTCCTCCCCCAGCTCGACGCCAGCGGCCGCTACACCTACTCCGGCGGGGGGCGCGGTGCCCGCAGCACCGCCACGAGCGGCGGCGGCACAGGCGCGGGCACAGGCGCGGGAACGGGTACGGGCACGGGAACCGGCACCGGTACGGGAGCCACCCCGGGCACCGGCGGCGGTACGGGGACGGGCGGCACCGTCGTCACCAGTTCATCGGGTGGCAGCGCCTTCTCGGTCGATCTGGGCGCGACCGCGTTCGAGCTGGACCTGTTCGGCCGGATCCGGGCGCTGACCGGTGCGGCGCTGGACCGTTATTTCGCGACGGAAGCGGCGGCGCGCGCGACACGGTTGTCGCTGGTCGGGGAGATCGGCTACGCGTGGCTGACCTACGGGGCGGATCGCAGCCTGCTCAAGATCGCCGAGGACACCGCCCGCGTCGCCGAACAGAGCGTGCGCCTGACCCAGGCACGGCTGTCCGGCGGGATCGCACCGCGCACCGATCTGCGTCAGGCCGAACAGATACTGGAAACCGCGCGCGCCGATCTGGCGCAGCAACGCACGCTGGTTGCGCAGGACATCAACGCGCTGCAACTGCTGGTCGGCGCCCCCGTCGACCCGACCTTGCTGCCGGCCTCGATCGAAGAGGCGGCACCGGCGATCGTCGCGCTGCCGGCCGGACTGGATTCGGGCATCCTCCTGCGCCGCCCCGATGTGGTGCAGGCCGAATATGAGCTGCGTGCAGTGAACGGCGAGGTCGGTGCCGCCCGCGCCGCCCTGTTCCCCCGTATCTCGCTCACCGGTCTCGTCGGCTTTGCCAGCACCGCGCTCGGCTCCCTCTTCTCGGGCGGCAGCTTCAACTATTCGGTCGCCCCCTCGGTCAGCTATCCGATCTTCCGCGCCGGCGCGGGCGTGGCCGGCGTCCGCTATTCGGAGGCGCAGCGGGACGCGGCGCTCGCCAATTACGAGCGCGCCATCCAGATCGCATTCCGTGAAACCAGCGACGCGCTCGCACGGCAAGGGACGATCGCCGAGCAGCTATCCGCAAACCAGCGCTTCCTGGCGGCCGCGGCCGACACGCTGCGGCTGGCGGATGCCAGCTATCGCGGCGGCATCACGCCGTTCCTCAATACGCTGGATGCACAGCGCTCCTTCTATGCCGCGCAACAGACGGTCATCACGACACAGCTGGTCGCGGCGTCGAACCGGGTTACGCTGTACCGGGTGCTGGGCGGGGACTCGCTGCTGGAGGCGACCCGCAACGGCCCGGTGGAGGTGGCCCCCGACGGAACACGTCGATAGCCGGACCGGAAAGCTTATCCCGGTCCGGCGACATTCCCGTCGGCAGGCCGTCTAAGCTTAGCCCTGACCGCGGGCCGAGCCTACCGCATCGCGGCCGAACTGCATGATCAGTTCACCAATCTCGCGCGCCTGCGCCATCGAGCGATTGCCCTGGTCGCGCATGAATTCGCTCTGGATGCGCATCACGTCGCTGATGTCCTTGGCACCAGCGGCGGCGCGCATGGCGGCGAATGCTTCGCGCGTATTCGACTCGGCCTGGTCGAGCATCTTCAGACCGATGGTGGAGCCGCCCTCGGCCATCTTCTGACCCGATGCCTTCATCGCATCGCCCGCGCCTTTCATCTGGTCCGAAAAGTTGCGCATGCCCGATGCCATGTCGCCACCAATCGCGCCGGCGCCGCCGGTGTTTCCCGCTTCGTTCGTGTCGGCCATAATCTGCTCCTCTCCCGTATTATCCTGCATCAACCCGCAGCGACGCTACGGGTTGCGCGGTGTTTAAAGGGAATCGAGGTAGCGCGTGAGGAAGCTTTTGCCACGATCGGTCAGGGCCAGTTCGTCCCCGACCGGCTGCGTCAGGCCGCGCGTTTCCAGCACGGTCATCCAGCGCCCCGCCAGCGATCCGCTGATCCCGGCCGTCTCTGCCAGAGCCGTAGCCTTTTCCCGCCCGCCCGCGACGTAGAGCGCGAGCAACAGGTCCCATGCCGGGTCGGCGAACAGCTCGGCCAGTTCCCCGGCGATCGCGGCCCGGTGCCGCCGGTGGTCGAGCAGCGTCTGCGCACGCTCCATCAGGCTCGGGCGTCGGGGTCCACGCGGGACCGGCACCCCGGTATCATGCCCGGATACCGCCCGCACCCGGGTCTGGAGATCAGTCAGGGTCGCCGTAAACCGTTCGAATTCGTCGCGGTCCTTGGCGGACCAGCGGTACAGGCACAGGGTCATCGTCGCGCCTCCACGGGCCAGGACCAGTCGGGATCGCTGCCTTGTTGAACGATGCGGTTGCGGTGGCGCATGACGCCGGCCGCCAGGATGATGAGCATCGGATAGGCCAGCTTGCCCCCCGCCCCGGCATACATCCACGGCATCAGGTCGGCATCCAGCGCCTTCACCCCGTGGATACCGATGGCGAGCAGGTGAATGGCGGACAGCCAAAGCGGCCAGAAGCGATTGGCGACAAGCGCCACCGCCACCAGCCCCCCCATCAGGCCGAGATCGATGATCAGGCCAACCACCTCCAGCGCATGAAAGCTGCGCGCGTCGAACGGCAGCGCCAGCGTGGCGAAGGATGCGACCAGCAACATCACCGCCACCGCGCGTTCCGGTTTGCCACCAGCGACCAGCGCATAGATGCAGACCAGCGCCTGAAAGGCATGAAAGACATAGATATGGATCACGGCATGCCCCGCCGGCCATGGGTCGATCGGGGCATGCCGCGCATGCGTCAGGCCGCGACGCGAAGGTGGCCGGTATCGGCCCCCATCTTCGCCGATGCGCCGGGCATGAAATCGGGCTTGGGGCGGGTGTCGCCGTAATCGGCATCGTACCCGATCGTCCGGCCGACCTTTTCCAGGACGCGGTGGCCCTGCACGGTGTGGCCGCGTGCGGCACCGATCGCCATCATCGCCTGACTGACCAGTTCGAACGCCTGCTGACCGGCGATCGCGGGCAGTCGCGCCGCCGTCCGGGCGCGTGGCAGGGCCGCCGCCAGTTCGCCGCTGGTCGCGAAGGCCGCGTCCAGCTGCTCTTCCAGCTTCCACAAAAGGTGCGTGACGTCGACCGCCGCCGCATGCTCGTTATTCATCGCGCCATCTCCCCTGCGTCGGCCTCGCCGTACGCCACCCGTTGCTACCGGGCATGGCTCGCCACCGCGTCGATCACCCGCGTCATCACGTCGAGGCCCGTCGCCAGCATGCCGAAGCCGATGGCCAGCCCGACCGCGATGGTGGGTATCCAGAGCAGTCGTTCGACCAGCCCCATATCGTTGCGATGCTGTCCACGCCGCCGGATCGGGAGATTCAAACGGGGCAGTGCCGAAGCATGGCCTGCCGACACCACCCCGCCGACCGTACTCCCATCCGGTGCCGATGGGATTGGCATGACTTCCGGCGGCGCGACCAGCCGCGCAGAATCAGGCATGACTTTATCGGGGTATGCATTCTGTTCATTTTCAATGTCTTGGTCGACGGATGCTTCATGCTCGGCGAGCATCAGCGCAGCGTCGCGGCGATTGCGCGCGCCGAGCAGGCGCACCGCCTCCGTCAGATATCCGTCCACGGTAGACTTGCCGAGGCCGAGCTCGGCCGCGATCTCCTTGGAGCCCTTCAGTTCACGGACGCCGCGCAGGCATTCGCGATGCCGGCGGGTCAGAAGGTTGAAACGTTCGGGTGTCATGGTCCCCATCCCGGCGCACCGTCCCGGCCGCCTTCGCCCCGCCCTAGCCGCAAGGACGGGTCTTTTCCAACCCGCACACCCGCCGCCGAACATGGTTGCACCGAAACGGAGCGAATTGGCGGATGCCGGAGCTCAACCGGGGGGCAGGGTGACGGAGACCTCCTCGATCTCGTCCAGCGCCTCCAGCAGATCGGCAAAGGCGTGATCGTCCTCGACCGAGAAAGACCGGCGAAAGCCCGAGCCCAGCACGTCGAGGTCACGCTGCGTCAACAGCCCGATGGCGACGATCCGGTCCGGCCCTGTTTGCGGGTTGCGGGAGGCCGTCACGATGCGACCTGGCTTGCCGAACCGAACGGATCGGCATCGCCGCCCGACACGCGCCCCGCGCCCGGTGGTGCCGGCGCGTGCCATGCCGACACGCTGAGAGGATTGGTGCCCGATACCGTATACTCGCCGATCAGCACCCCTGCGGTGACGCTTGCCAGCGCACCGGCCAGACCGGAGAGAATCAGCATGGGCATGGCCGAAGGCTTGCTCATCGTCGATGCTCCCGTAGTGCGCGGTCCAACCACCGATGGGGGCGGCCTGTTCCCCACCTTTTCGGGTTCCTTCCACTTACCCGCCCGCGGCCCTTCCCCCCGGCCCCACCCCTTGCTAAGGGCCTCTGGCAACCGGTTTCATAGCCCGGCGCGCTTGCGCGGCCTTCTCCCGCCGCGTCCCCCGAGCCGCCGGCTTACCTTGAAGGGACGCGCATGACTGCCATCGGCCAGGACAGCCTGAAGACCCGCACGACGCTCGACGTCGCGGGCAAGACCTATGACTATTACAGCCTTGCCAAGGCTGCCGAACAGCTCGGCGACATCAGCCGCCTGCCCTTCTCGATGAAGGTGCTGCTGGAAAACCTCCTGCGCTTCGAGGATGGCAAGACTGTCACGCGCGAGGATATCCAGGCGATCGTCGACTGGCAGAAGACGCAGCGGTCGGACCGCGAGATCCAGTATCGCCCGGCCCGCGTGCTGATGCAGGACTTCACCGGGGTTCCCTGCGTGGTCGACCTCGCCGCGATGCGCGATGCGATCACCAAGCTGGGCGGCGACCCGGCCAAGATCAATCCGCAGGTCCCCGTCCACCTCGTCATCGACCACTCGGTGATGGTGGACGAGTTCGGCACGCCGCAGGCGTTCGAAGAGAATGTCGACCTGGAATATCAGCGCAACATGGAGCGTTACGAGTTCCTGAAGTGGGGCTCCAAGGCGCTCGACAATTTCTCGGTGGTGCCGCCGGGCACGGGCATCTGCCACCAGGTGAACCTGGAATATATCGGTCAGGCGATCTGGTCCTCGACCGAGTCCGGCGAGAACGCGACCGGCACCGCCGCGATCGCCTATCCGGACACGCTGGTCGGCACCGACAGCCACACCACGATGATCAACGGCCTGGGCGTGCTCGGCTGGGGCGTCGGCGGTATCGAGGCGGAGGCCGCGATGCTCGGCCAGCCGGTGTCGATGCTGATCCCCGAGGTCGTCGGCTTCAAGCTGACCGGCGCGCTGCAGGAAGGCATTACCGCCACCGACCTGGTGCTGACCATCACCCAGATGCTGCGCGCCAAGGGCGTGGTCGGCCGCTTCGTCGAGTTCTACGGTCCGGGCCTGTCGTCGATGACGCTCGCCGACCGCGCGACGATCGCCAACATGGCGCCCGAATATGGCGCGACCTGCGGCTTCTTCCCCGTCGACGACAAGACGCTCGACTATATGCGCCTCACCGCGCGTTCGGACGAGAACATCGCGCTGGTCGAGGCCTATGCGAAGGCCAACGGCTTCTGGCGCCATGACGATGCGGCGGACCCCGTGTTCACCGACACGCTGGAACTGGACATGTCGACGGTCGTGCCGTCGCTCGCCGGTCCGAAGCGCCCGCAGGACAAGGTCGCGCTGACCAAGGTGGACGAGGTCTTCAACGGCGACCTGTTCAAGATCTATCACAAGGAGCGCCCCGAGCGCGTCGACGTGGCCGAGCGCGGCCATGACATCGGCGACGGCGACGTGGTGATCGCCGCGATCACCAGCTGCACCAACACCTCGAACCCGTCGGTGCTGGTCGCCGCCGGCCTCGTCGCGCGCAAGGCGAACGCGCTCGGCCTGAAGCCGAAGCCTTGGGTGAAGACCTCGCTGGCCCCCGGTTCGCAGGTCGTCACCGACTATCTTAACAAGGCCGGCCTGACCGCCGACCTCGATGCGATCGGCTTCAATCTCGTCGGCTATGGCTGCACCACCTGCATCGGCAATTCCGGGCCGCTGCCGGGTCCGATCTCGACCGCGATCAACGACCATGATCTGGTCGCCGCCTCGGTCCTGTCGGGCAACCGCAATTTCGAGGGCCGCGTATCTCCCGACGTGCGCGCCAACTTCCTCGCCTCGCCGCCGCTCGTCGTGGCCTATGCGCTGAAGGGTACCGTCACGCAGGACATGCGCGACACGCCCATCGGCCAGGGCAAGGACGGCCAGGACGTCTATCTCAAGGACATCTGGCCCTCGAACGAGGAAGTCCGCACCCTGATGGATGCGAACATCGACGACGAGATGTTCCGTTCGCGCTACGGCAACGTCTATGCCGGCGATGCCCGGTGGTCGGCGATCGACGTCACCGGCTCGGACACCTATAGCTGGCCCGCCGCGTCGACCTATGTCGCCAACCCGCCCTATTTCGAGGGCATGGAGATGACGCCGAAGCCGACCACCGACATCATCGAGGCCAAGCCGCTGGCCATCCTGGGCGATTCGATCACCACCGACCACATCAGCCCGGCCGGCTCGATCAAGGCGGACAGCCCGGCGGGCAAGTGGCTGATGGAGCGCCAGGTTTCGAAGAAGGACTTCAACAGCTACGGCGCGCGCCGCGGCAACGACCATGTCATGGTCCGCGGCACCTTCGCCAACATCCGTATCAAGAACGAGATGGTACCGGGCGTCGAGGGCGGCATGACCCAGTATGACGGCGAGGTCATGCCGATCTACGACGCGGCGATGCGTCACAAGGCGGACGGCACGCCGCTCGTCGTCGTCGCGGGCAAGGAATATGGCACCGGCTCGTCGCGCGACTGGGCGGCCAAGGGCACCAACCTGCTGGGCGTGCGCGCGGTCATCGCCGAGAGCTTCGAGCGCATCCACCGCTCGAACCTCGTCGGCATGGGCGTGCTGCCGCTCCAGTTCGCCGAGGGCGTGACCCGCCAGACGCTGAAGCTGGACGGCACCGAGACGTTCACCATCCAGAACGTCGCCGGCCTGCGTCCCCGCCAGGAGGTCGAGGTGATGCTGGTCCGTGCGGACGGCACCTCCGAGACGTTCCAGACCCGCTGCCGGATCGATACCGTCAACGAGCTGGAATATTTCCTGAACGGCGGCATCCTCCAATACGTGCTGCGCAAGCTCGCCGCATAATCCCGGCGGCGTCAGCCGAACCGCAAAAGGCCCGTCCTCCGACACACGGAGGGCGGGCCTTTTTCGTGGGTGCTTACCCGATCTTAGCGGCCCGGTGGCAGAAGGCGCCGCATGAGGGCCGCACACCCACATTTTGACCGAGCGATATTGGCGCTGATCGCCTTTGGCCTGTTGCTCCGCCTGTTGTGGCTGACCATCGTTCACGGCGCGCCGTTCGTCGCGCTGTCGGCGGCGGAGGCATGCGATGTGGCGATCGCGTTCGCGCAGACCGGCACGCTTGCCGATGCCTATTTTCCGGGCCAAGGCCCGACCGCGCATCTGATGCCCCTGAATCCGGCCATCGCGGGATGGATGATGGGGTGGCTGGGCACCGCCACCCTCGCCTCCGCCACCGTGCTCACGCTCTGGTCGGTGGGGCAGGTATTCCTCGCCTATCTCGTGCTGTTGTCCGCCTTTGCTCATGCCGGCCTGGAGCGGATCGCGCTTCGTGGCGGTGCGGCGATCCTGTTGCTGCTACCTGTCTTCGTGCCGCAGGAGGTGATCGATTTCCGCTACTGGGAGGGCGGCACGGCGCTGTTGCTGGCCGCATGCCATCTCCGGTGGATGATGATCGCGCAGCGGGGCGCCCCGCCCGCCATGGTCGGTCTGCTGGCGGTCGCGTTCACCGGCGCGCTGCTGACCTTTGTCGCGCCACCCGTCGGGATTGCCGTAGCGGTCGCCTGGGGGTGGACCGCGTGGCGGCATCTGGCGATCCGCTCGACGATGATCGTCCTCGCCATCGGCCTCGCGGCATTTTCGGCGATGTCGCTGGCCTGGGCGGTGCGCAACGAAGCGGCCATCGGCGTCGCGCTGCCGTCGCGCAGCAATCTGGGTGTCGAACTTGCCATGGCGAACTACCCCCAGGCGCTGGACGCCACGGCGCCGGAAGACCGCTTCAACGCGCGCTTGTTTGCGGTCCATCCCGCCGCCAGCCGCCGGGCACAGGCGGCGGTACGCTCCTATGGCGAACGGGCCTATGCGCTCGCTCTGCAACGCGTGACGCTGACGTGGATGGTGCGGCACCCGTGGGCGATGACGCGTCTCTATGTCCGCCATCTCGTCGAGTTTCTCGCCCCGCAGCCGTGGCAGTTCTACTTCACGGGATGGCAGGGCATGCGCGCCGCGCGTTCGCTGATCGCCTGTACCGTGTCGATGTTGGGGCTGGCGGGATTGATCGTCGGACTTTGGCGCGGGCAGCGTGCATTCGCGCCGGTTGCCCTCTATGTGGCCGCCCTGGCGCTGCAATTCGCCATGTTCCAGCCGATGCCGCGCTACAGCTTCCTGATCTATCCCGTGCTGGCTTGGCCCGCGGCATGGCTAGTCGCGCAGTGGCGGGCGGGGACCATCAGACACCCGCGACTGCCGCGCACCACGATCAGACCGTGAAGCTCTCCCCGCACCCGCACGCGCCCTTGGCGTTGGGGTTCTGGAAGACGAAGCCGGCGGTAAAATCGTCCTCCACCCAATCCATCGTCGATCCGATCAGGTACAGGATCGATCCGCCATCCACGAACAGCGTGCCGCCGGGCGTATCGATGCGCTCGTCGAACGGCTTGGCTTCGCTCACATAATCCACCGAATAGGCAAGACCCGAGCAGCCGCGCCGTGGTGTCGACAGCTTCACGCCGACCGATCCCTCGGGCGCCCGCCCCATCAGGTCCGCGATCCGCGCCAGCGCGGACGGGGTCAGGTTCAACGCCGCGGGCCGCGGACGCAAGGTGGTGGTAGTGGCCGTCATCATATCATCTCCTCTCCTCCCGCCGCGCGGGAGGAGCGCCCATCACAGCATGCCGAGTTCCAGCTTGGCATCGTCGGACATCTTCTGCGGGTCCCATGGCGGATCCCAGATCAGGTTCACGTCCGCGGTCGCGATCCCCGGCACGGCTGACACGCGCAATTCCACCTCGCCCGGCATCGATTCGGCCACCGGGCAATGCGGCGTGGTCAGCGTCATCATCACCACGGCATGGCCGTCCGCGCTGATCTCGACGCCGTAGATCAGACCCAGGTCATAGATGTTGACCGGAATCTCGGGGTCGAAAATATCCTTCAGCGCGTCGATCACCGCTTCATACAGCGCGCCGCCCGGTTCGTGCGGCGCATCGCCCACCGGCTTCTGCGTCAGGAACCCGTCGAGATAATCCCGCCGGCGCTCGCCGCCTGCATCCGCTTCCTGTGCGTCGCCCACCCGCGCCTTGGCCGGCTGCGGCACGCTGTCCACCTGTTCGACTTCGTAGCTCATCCGAATATCCTCGTGACGCGCGCGATGCCGGCGACCAGCGCGTCGACATCCTGCGGCCCGTTATACACGCCGAAACTCGCCCGCGCGGTGGCGGGCACGCCCATCGCCTCCATCAGTGGCTGCGCGCAGTGATGCCCCGCGCGGATCGCCACCCGGCCCTCGTCCAATATGGTGCCGATATCGTGGGGATGAACCCCCTCGATGGTGAAGCTGACGATGCCCGCCGAATCCGCCGGCCCCAGCACGCGCACGCTGTTGATGCCCGAAAGCGCTTCGCGCGTCGCGCGCACCAGTGCGGTCTCGTGCGCATGGATACGCTCAAGCCCCAGCCCCTCGACATAGTCGATCGCGGCATGCAGCCCCAGCGCACCGACGATGTGCGGCGTCCCCGCCTCGAACCGGCCGGGCGCGGGCGCATAGGTGGTCTGCGCAAAGCTTACCCGGTCGATCATCGACCCGCCACCCTGATAGGGCGGCATCGCGTCCAGCAGCTCGGGCTTGCCCCACAACACGCCGATCCCGGTCGGGCCGTACAGCTTGTGCGCGGAAAAGACGTAGAAGTCGCACCCGATCTCGCTCACGTCGACCGCGATCCGCGGCACCGCCTGACACCCGTCGATCAGGATCTTCGCGCCCACGCCGTGCGCCAGTTCGGTGGCACGCCGCGCGTCCAGCACCGATCCCAGCACGTTGGAGACATGCGCCAGCGCCACCAGCTTGTGCCGGGGGGTCAGCATCGCCGCCATCGCGTCCAGGTCGATGCGGTGATCCTCGGTCAGCGGCACCACGTCGATCGCCGCACCGACGCGCTCGGCGACCATCTGCCATGGCACGATGTTGGAATGATGCTCCAGCATCGACAGCATGATGCGGTCGCCCGCCTTCAACTGCACGCCCGCCCAGCACTGCGCGACCAGGTTGATCCCCTCGGTCGCGCCGCGGGTAAAGACGATCTCGGCATCCGAACCGGCGTTGATGAACGCCGCCACCCGCCGCCGCGCCGCCTCATACGCCACCGTCATGTCCGCCGAACGCTGGTACACGCCCCGGTGCACGGTCGCATAGGTGGTGTCATAGGCGCGGGTGATCGCATCCACCACGACCTGCGGCTTTTGCGAGGTCGCCGCGGTATCCAGATACGCCCAGCCGGATGGAATGGCCGGGAAATCGGCCAGCGTATCGAGCGGCTGCTCGCGGGCGATGGTGGCGGCGTCCACCATGCTCACAGGGCCCCTTCCAGCCAGGCGTCGGCATCCGCCTCGAACGCCGCGCGCACCGCCTCGTTGCCGATCCGCTCCAGCGCATCCGCCACGAAGGCGCGCGTCAGCAGCGCCTGCGCGCGGGCCTTGGGAATGCCACGGCTCTGCATGTAGAACAGCGCCCGCGCATCCAGCTCGCCCACGGTTGCGCCGTGCGCGCACTTCACGTCGTCGGCAAAGATCTCCAGTTCGGGCTTCAGGTTCACCGTCGCCGTTCGCTGGAGCAGCAGCCCGCGCAGCGATTGCTCGCCATCCGTCTTCTGGGCATGCCGCGCCACCTCGACCGCCGCCGCCAGGCTGGCCGCGCTGGTATCGGCCGCCACCGCACGCCACAATTGGTGCGACTGGCCGTTGGGGGCGGCATGGCGCACCCGCACGGCGCATTCCTGCCGCTGGCTGCCACGGGTCAGCAGCGCGCCGCCGAACTCGGCAAAGCCGCCATCGCCCGCCAGCACGATGCCGGCATCGATCCGCGACCCGGCATCGCCCGCGCCCAAATGCGTCGCAACGATGCTCGCACCCTCGCCCAATTCCGCCTCGGTGCGCATCGATACGAACCCGGCGTCCTGCACCAGCCGCACCGCATGCATCAGCCGCGCCGCAGCGCCCAGCCGCACCCGCGTCAGCCGGTTGGTCCAGCCCCGCCCGACATAGGTTTCCACCACCTGCGCCGCCGCATCCGGGCCCAGCACGATTTCGGCGGGCAGGTGATTGGCGGCACCCGTCGCGACATGGACGATCTGCACCGGCCAGGCGACCGCATCCTCGTCCAGCCTCAGCGACCAGCCCTGCCCCAGCGCATGGCGCCCGAGCGGATGATCCCCCGCCTCGACGGTGCCCAGCGTCACCCGGTGCAGGTCGCTCGCGCCCTCGTCCAGCACGCCGTCCACGAACAGCAGCCGTGCGCCGGGCAGGTCCAGGAAGTGTCGCGCACCGTCCTCGGCAGGTCCGCGCGCGCTCTCCGCCGCCGCCTTCAACGCGGCGAGATCGGCCCAGCGCCACGCTTCGTCACGCGTCGAGGGAAGTTCCAGCGTTTCGCTCATGCGGCGACCCCGGCGTAACCCTCGCGCTCCAGTTCCAGCGCCAGTTCCGCGCCGCCCGACCGGACGATGCGGCCATCGGCCAGCACATGCACCTTGTCCGGGTTCACATAATCCAGCAGCCGCTGATAATGCGTGATCAGCAGCACCGCCTTGTCGGCCTTGCGCATGATGCGGTTGATGCCGTCGCCCACGATGCGCAGCGCATCGATGTCCAGCCCGCTGTCGGTTTCGTCCAGGATCGCGAACTTGGGGTCGATGATGCCCATCTGCACCATCTCGTTGCGCTTCTTCTCACCGCCGGAAAAGCCGACATTGACCGGCCGCTTCAGCATCTCCTGGTCCAGCCCCAGCCCGTCGGCCTGCGTGCGGGCCAGCTTCAAGAACTCGGCACCCGACAGCGGCTTTTCGCCCCGGCTGCCGCGCTGCGCGTTCAGGCTTTCGCGCAGGAACTGCACGTTCGACACGCCCGGAATCTCGACCGGATACTGGAAACCCAGGAACATCCCCGCGGCGGCACGCTCATGCGGCTCCAGCGCCAACAGGTCCTGCCCGTCGAACGTCACCGATCCCGCCGTCACCTCATAGCCCGGGCGCCCGCCCAGCACATAGCCAAGCGTCGACTTGCCCGCCCCGTTCGGCCCCATGATCGCATGGATCTCACCCGCCCCCACTTCCAGCGACAGGCCCTTGAGGATCGGCTTGCCGTCGATCTCGGCATGGAGGTTTTCAATCTTGAGCATCGTGTTCCTCAACGGCCCCGCGGGGCATCTTCATCTCTGAACCTCCCCGACAGCACGGGGAGCGAATACGCGTCAGCGGATCAGCCGACCGAGCCTTCCAGCGAAATCCCCAGCAGCTTCTGCGCCTCGACCGCGAATTCCATCGGTAGTTGCTGCAACACCTCGCGCGCAAAGCCGTTGACGATCAGCGCGACCGCGGCCTCCTGGTCCAGCCCGCGCGACATGGCGTAGAACAGCTGGTCCTCGCTGATCTTCGACGTCGTCGCCTCATGCTCGATCTGCGCGCTGGGGTTCTTCACCTCGATATAGGGCACGGTGTGCGCCCCGCACTGATCGCCCAGCAACAGGCTGTCGCACTGGGTGAAGTTGCGGACATTCTCCGCAGTCGGCGTCACGCGCACCAGCCCGCGATAGGTATTGTCCGAACGCCCGGCCGAGATGCCCTTGGACACGATGGTCGAGCGGGTATTCTTGCCCAGATGGATCATCTTGGTGCCGGTATCGGCCTGCTGGCGATTATTGGTGACCGCGACCGAGTAGAACTCGCCCACCGATCCGTCGCCCGCCAGCACGCAGGACGGGTATTTCCACGTGATCGCCGATCCCGTCTCGACCTGCGTCCAGCTTACCTTGCTGTTCCGCCCCTGGCACAGCGCGCGCTTGGTGACGAAGTTGTAGATGCCGCCGACGCCGTTCTCGTCGCCCGGATACCAGTTCTGGACGGTCGAATATTTGATCTCGGCATCGTCCAGCGCGACCAGTTCGACCACGGCTGCGTGCAGCTGGTTCTCGTCGCGCATCGGCGCGGTGCAACCCTCGAGGTAGGACACATAGGCGCCCTTGTCGGCCACGATCAGCGTGCGCTCGAACTGCCCGGTATTCTCCGCATTGATGCGGAAATAGGTCGACAATTCCATCGGACAGCGCACCCCCTCGGGCACGTACACGAACGTCCCGTCGGAGAAGACCGCCGAGTTGAGCGTCGCGAAATAGTTGTCGCGCTGCGGCACCACCTTGCCCAGCCACTTGCGAACCAGGTCGGGATATTCGCGCACCGCCTCGGAGATCGAACGGAAGATGACGCCTGCCGCTTCCAGCTCGGCCCGGAACGTCGTCGCCACCGACACCGAATCGAACACCGCGTCCACCGCCACCTTGCGCGCCCCCTCGACGCCGGCGAGCACCTTCTGCTCCTCGATCGGAATGCCCAGCTTTTCATAGGTCCGCCGGATCTCGGGATCAAGCTCGTCAAGCGAGGCGATCGTCGCCTTCGCCTTGGGCTCGGCGTAGTAATACGCGTCCTGATAATCGATCGGCGGCACGTTCAGCTTGGCCCAGTCGGGCGCCTCCATCGTCTGCCACAGGCGGAACGCCTTCAACCGCCAGTCGAGCATCCATTCGGGCTCGCCCTTCTTGGCGGAGATATAGCGAACCGTGTCCTCGCTCAGCCCCTTGGGCGCGAAGTCCTGCTCGATATCGGTGGCAAAGCCCCACTCATACTTCTTCGATACGGCCGCATGGGCCTCGGCATTCTTCGTCGCCATTATGCCATCACCCCCGCGCCATCATGCGCGCTTGCTGAATCCTGCCGAACCGCCTCCGGCCCGCTTGCCAGCGTCGCCAGCGTGATACCCGCCAGCGCGCCCCTGACCGCATGGTTCACCGCGTTCCAGTGCGGCTTCATGCGGCAATCCTTCTCGATCGCGCAGTCATGCGCGCCCGCCTCGACGCACGCCGTCATCGCGATCGGCCCTTCGACCGCCTCGACGATATCGGCAAGACTGATCGCCTCCGCCTCGCGCGCCAGCCGAAAGCCGCCGCCGGTGCCACGCGCGCTCTCGATCAGGCCCGCCGCCGACAGCCGGCTGACCAGCTTCTGCGCGGTGGGCAGCGGCACCCCCGTTTCGCCTGCCAATACGGTCGCGGTCAGCCGCACCGCGCCGCCATCCAGGCGCGCGGCACTCGACATCATCACGACCGCATAGTCGGCAAGGCTGGAGAGGCGCATCTATTCCAATCGGACCGTTTCGTTCCGATTGGGCAGATGGCTATGGGGACGGGATTCGTCAACCGCAAATCGGGCCGCTGCGGCACCAAGCGTTGCGATCAGAGTAAGCGGCTTTGCGCATGTGCCCCCGACGCGCTAACGCCGCCGCCATGGCCTTCTACCACCCCCTCCTGTTCGCCATGGATGCCGAGCGCGCGCACGGCCTGACGATCGCGATGCTGTCGCGCTGGGGGCGGTGGGCGCCCCGCTGGCGGTCGATCCGCGCCGCTTCCCCCGGCTCGCCACCCGCGTCGCCGGCCTCGACTTTCCCAATCCGGTCGGTCTCGCCGCCGGCGTCGACAAGGACGGACAGGCGATCACCGGCTTTTCCGGCCTCGGCTTCGGCAGCGTCGAGATCGGCACCCTCACGCCCAAGCCACAGCCCGGCAACCCCAGACCCCGCCTGTTCCGGCTGGTCGAGGACAAGGGCGTGGTGAACCGCTACGGCTTCAACAATGGCGGCCTCGACGCCGGCCTTGCCCGCGCGCGCACCGCGAAGCGTACCGCCACGCTCGGCATCAATGTCGGCGCCAACAAGGACGCCGCCGACCGCATCGCCGACTATACGCACGGCGTGCGCGCCGCCGCCCCCGTCGCCGATTACGTCACCATCAACATCTCCAGTCCCAACACGCCCGGCCTGCGCGATCTGCAGCACGGCGCCGCCCTTGCCGAACTGCTCGCCGCCTCCCGCGCCGCGGCGGGCAGCACGCCCCTGTTCCTGAAGGCCGCCCCCGACCTCGATACGGCACAGATCGACGACATCGCCCGCGCCGCGATCGACCACCGGCTGGATGCGATCATCATCGGCAACACCACGATCACCCGCCCCGGCCTTGCCTCCTCCAATGCCGCCGAGACCGGCGGCCTGTCCGGCGCGCCGCTGGCTCCGCTTGCCCGCGAGAAGCTTGCCGCCTTCCGCAGCGCCACGGGCGCGCAGATCGCGCTGATCGCGGCCGGCGGCATCGGCTCGGCCGAAGAGGCCTATGCCCGCATCCGCGCCGGGGCCAGCCTCGTCCAGCTCTACTCCGCGCTGGTCTATGAAGGCCCCGGCCTGCCCGGCCGCATGTTGGAAGGGCTCGATGCCCTGCTGGCGCGCGACGGCTTCGCCAGCGTGGCGGAGGCGGTGAACGCCTGACGTTACGACTTGGCGCAGGCAACCCGCGCCGGTAGGTTCGCGCGCGATGAAGACCCTGCTGCTCGCCGCCGCCGCGCTCGCCCTGCCCGCCACCGCATCCGCCCGCACCACCACCAGACCCGTTACAAAGAGCCCCGTTACCCAAGGGATGGTCAGCGCCGCCGACCCCCGCGCCGCGCAGGCCGGGGTCGACATGCTGCGCATGGGCGGCACCGCCACCGACGCCGCGATCGCCACCATGCTGGTGCTGAACGTGGTGGAGCCGCAGAATTCCGGCATCGGCGGCGGCAGCTTCTGGGTGTCCCACGCCGCCCGCACGGCCCGGCTCTCCACCATCGACGCGCGTGAGGCCGCGCCCGCCGCCGCCGACCCGCGCTGGTTCTTCGCACCCGACGGCACGCCCCTGTCGCATGGCGATGCCGTGCCCGGCGGCCGCAGCGTCGGCGTGCCCGGCGCGCTGCGCGGCATGGCGCTCGCCCATCGCCAGTCGGGCAGGCTGCCCTGGAAGACGCTGTTCGGCCCCGCCATCCGCCTCGCCCGCGACGGCTTCACGGTCAGCGAGCGGCTGTACGGCGGCCTGATCCGCTTCGGTGCCCATGTCGATGCCGCCACCCGCGCGCGCTTCTCGGGGTCCGACGGCAAGCCGCTTCCCGTCGGCGCCACCGTCCGCGTCCCCGATCAGGCCGCACTCTTCGAACGCATCGCCGCGCAAGGGCCCGACAGCTTCTATGTCGGCCCGCAGGCGCAAAAGATCGTCACCACCGTCAACACCGCCGCGCGCAATCCGTCGAGGATGACCACCGGCGACCTCGCCACCTATGACGCCAAGTCGCGCCCGCCCGTCTGCGGCACCTACCGCGCCTACCGTATCTGCGGCATGGGGCCGCCATCGGCCGGCGGCGTCACCGTGCTGATGATCCTGAAGCAGCTCGAACGCTTCGACATGGGCAGGCTCGGCCCCGCCTCCGCCACCGCCTGGCACCTGTTCGCCGAATCCTCGCGCCTCGCCTATGCCGATCGCGACATGTACCTCGCCGATCCCGATTATGTGCAGGTGCCGGTCAGGGGGCTGACCGATCCGACCTATCTGGCCACCCGCTCCGCCCTCATCGCGCCGGACCGCACCATGGCGAGCGTCTCGCCGGGCACGCCGCCGGGCGCCCCGCCGCGCGTCCGCGCGCCCGTCAGCGAGGTACCCGGCACCTCCGACCTTGCCGCCGTCGATGCCGCCGGCAACGCGGTACAGGTGACCACCACGATCGAGGGCTATTTCGGCTCCGGCCTGTCCGTCGACGGCACCTCGCTCAACAACGAGCTGACCGATTTCGACATCGTGCCCGTCAGGGACGGCCGCCTCGTCGCCAACCGGGTGGAGGGCGGCAAGCGCCCGCGCAGTTCGATGTCGCCGACCATCGTCTACGACCCGCAGGGCAAGGTCCGCCTCGCGGTCGGGGCCGCCGGCGGATCGACCATCATCGCGCAGGTCGCCAAGGCGATCATCGGCGTCATCGACTGGAAACTCAGCGCGCAGGATGCGATCGGCCTCGGCCTCGTCTACGCCCCCGGTCAGGTCGCGACGGTCGAGAAGGGCACCACCCTCGAACCCCTCGTCCCCCAGCTTCAGGCCTTGGGCGAACAGGTGCGCGTCGCACCGCTCGGCCTGAAGGCCAACGCCATCGAGCGGGTGGACGGCCGCTGGGTCGGCGCCGCCGATCCGCGCAGCGAGGGCGTGGCGATCGATGTCGCCGGCAACGTCACCCGCATCCGCCGTCAGGGCTCGATCTTCGACCGCCCGGCGGAATAAGCAACGAAAACAGAACCCCGTGCGTCGCACCGACGATGATGCGGGCGATCAGGAGAGGCCGATGCGAACGCTGGAACATTTCCCCAACCTCGTCACCATGTTCTTCACCCGCGCCGCGGAGAAGGGCGACGCGCCCTTTCTGTCGCGCAAGCAGAACGGCGCCTGGGTCTCGATCAGCTGGGCGGACGCTGCGCGCGCCGTGGCCAGCCTCGCCAACGCGCTGACCGATATCGGGCTGCAACGTGGCGACCGGGTGATGCTGGTCAGCGAGAACCGGCCGGAATGGTGCATCGCCGACCTCGCGATCATGGCCGCCGGCTGCGTGACCGTGCCGACCTACACCACCAATACCGAGCGCGACCATGCGCACATCATCGAGAATTCGGGCGCCCGCGCGGTCATCGTCTCGACGCAGAAGCTCGCCAACACGCTGATGCCCGCCGTTCTGCGCTCCACCCATCTCGAAAAGGTGATCGGGATCGAGTCGCTGCGCCTCGGGCAAAGCCAGATCGAATGCTTCCAATATGACGCACTGATCGACAAGCATGCCGCGGACCCCGCCACGGTGGCCGCGCGCGCCGATTTCGTGCGCGGCGATCTGGCGTGCATCATCTACACCTCGGGCACCGGCGGCGCGCCGCGCGGGGTGATGCAGCATCACGGCGCGATCCTTCACAACGTCAACGGCTGCGTGCGCATCATCGCCGAGGATTTCTCCTGGGACGACGAGGAGGTGTTCCTGTCCTTCCTGCCCCCCAGCCACGCCTATGAGCATACCGGCGGCCAGTTTCTGCCCATCGGCCTGGGCGGCCACATCTATTATGCCGAAGGCCTCGACAAGCTCGCCGCCAATATCGAGGAGGTGCGCCCGACGATCATGGTCGTCGTGCCCCGCTTGTTCGAGGTGCTGCGCACCCGCATCACCAAGGGTATCGAGAAAAAGGGCGGCCTTGCCGCGCGCCTGCTCGGCCACGCGCTCGATCTCGGTGCGAAATCCTATGACGGCCGCCTGCGCCTCGTCGACCGCCCCCGCCAATTGGCGGTGGGCACGCTGTTCAAACCCAAGATCTCCAAACGCTTCGGCGGCCGGTTGAAGGCGATGGTATCGGGCGGCGCGCCGCTCAACCCGGAAATCGGCATCTTCTTCCACTCGATCGGGCTCACCGTGCTGCAAGGCTATGGCCAGACCGAAGCGGCGCCCGTCATCGCCTGCAACCGCCCGTCCGCGGGCCTGCGCATGGACACGGTCGGCCCGCCGCTCGCCGATACCGAGGTGCGGATCGCCGAGGATGGCGAGATACTGGTGCGCGGCGAACTCGTCATGCACGGCTATTGGCACAACGAGACGGAAACCGACCGCGTGCTGCAGGATGGCTGGCTGCACACCGGCGATATCGGCGAGTTCGACGCGGCCGGTCGCATCAAGATCACCGACCGCAAGAAGGACATCATCATCAACGACAAGGGCGAGAATGTCGCGCCCCAGAAGGTGGAGGGGATGCTGACCCTCCAGCCCGAGATCCTTCAGGCGATGATCGCGGGCGACCGCCGCCCCTATATGGTCGCGCTCATCGTCCCCGATCCCGAATGGACGCAGGAATGGTGCGCGAAGCGCGGCACCGCCTGCCGGGCGGACGCGTTATGGGACGATCTCGACTACCGCGCCGCCCTCACCGCCGCGGTCGACCGGGTAAACCGCGACCTGTCCGTCACCGAGCGCATCCGCCGCTTCATCCTGGCCGACGAACCCTTCGCAATCGAAAACCAGCAGATGACCCCCTCGCTCAAGATTCGCCGCCACATCATCCGCCAGATCTACGGCGAGAAACTGGACGCGCTCTACAAGGGGTGACCACTAACCCCCTCTCCCCTCCGGGGAGAGGGCGCCAAGCCTCACTTCTTCGGCACCACCTTCAACGTCCAGTCCCGCTCCGGCCGCAGATATTTCACCGCAACCGCCTGCAACTGCGCCGGATCGATCGATACGAAATCCTGCGCCAGCTGCTGCGTCGCCTCCACCCGCTTGGGATCGAACGAGGCGCCGCCCAGCTGCTGCAACCAGAACTGGTTGCCCGACGATGCGCGCAGGATGAACTGCCCCATCGGCCGCTTGATGCGCTGCAACTCGTCCGCCCCGATCGGGTTCGCCACCAGGTCGGCGGCGATCTCCCGCGCCAGGGTGAAGAAGAAGTCCACCTTGTCCGGCGCCACCTGCCCGATCGCGATCATCCGCCCGCCGCCCGACAGGCCGATCGGCCACTGGCTCGCCACCTGCGGCGTATAGCTCGCCCCCGCCTCCGAGCGCAGCCGGTCGAACAGCCGGTCGGAGAACACCTGCGCCAGCACGTCGAGCCGCGTCCGGTCGCGCCAGTCCGCGCTCCCGCCGCCGGTCGGCCACGCGATCACCGCCGCCGCCTGGTCCGCCGCCCCGTCATGCGTCCTGACAACGGGCGCCGCGACATGCGCCGGAAACCGGATCGCCGGCGCCGCCCCGGTCGCCGCCGGACGCGGCTTCAGCGCGCCGAACGTCCGGCCCACCGCCGCGATCGCCTCGTCCGCCTTCACATCGCCGAACACCGACACCTCGATCGGGCCGGAGGCGAGCAGCGGCGCCCACAGCGCCTTGAACGCGGCGGGCGTCGTCCCCGCCACCACCTCGGGCGTGGGCGTTCCCCAGCGCGGATCGCCGTCGTGCAGCAACCGCTCCAGATCGCGGCTGATCACCCCGTCGGGCGAGGCGCTGAACCCGGCATAGGCCGCGCGCACCACGGCCTTGGCGCGGGTCAGGGGTGCCGGGTCCCAGGCGGGTGCCGCCAGCTTGGTCGCCATCAGTTGCAGATTGTCGGCATAATCGCTCGGCGAGGTGATCGCCCCCAGCGCGAACGCGTCATTCTCGATGCCGAAGTCCAGCCCCAGCCGGCGCCCGGCGCTCAACTGGTCCAGGTCGCCCTGGTCCAGCTTGCCGATGCCGCCCGCCATCAACGCCAGGTCCGCCGCCCAGATCGGGCTCTTGCGGTTCGCGGGCAGCGCGTTATACCCCTGCCCGAACCGGGCCCGCAGATAGACGCGCCCCGTTTCCGACGCGTTGGGGAACAGCAGCAGGCGCACGCCATTGGCGAATACCACCTGTTCCATGTCCAGCGCCGGGATCGCCTGGCGCGAGACGACCTTACCGGGCGTTCCCAGCCTGGGCAGTTGCGCAAAGGTGACGTTGGCCTGTTGCCGCCGCTTGCCCGCCAGCGCGGACACATCCGCCTTCAAGGCCGCCGCCAGCTTCGTCGCGACACCTGGGTCGGGGCTGCGCGTGTTGACCAGCGCCCGTGTCGCATCCCCCTGGAAGATCTTGCGGGTGGAGGCGAGCAGCGTTTCCGGCGTGAACATCTTCTTGGCGATCGCGTCCTTCAGGATCGCGTAGGACGTCTCCGGCCCCGTCACCGTTTCGCGGATGTCGAGCGCCTCGACCATGTCGTCGGCCTGCCGTGCGCCGGCCTCCACCCGCGTGGTCTCCACCTGGGTGCGCATGATGGTGTCGAAATCGGCCAGTTCGCGGTCGACCTCGGCCTGCCCCGGCGCGGTCGCCATCGCATCGGCGATCACCGCGCGCACGTCCTTCAGCGCCGCCTCCCAGTCGTCGCCGACCGGCACGATGTTCACCGCGGTCAGGTTCGCCGATCGCGACACGTCGTCCAGGCTGACCCCCGCCTGCAGGAAGCTGCCCCCCGCCCGCGCGCGCGTCTCCAGCCGCCGGCTGATCAGCCGCGTCGCCAGCATGTCGACCAGCCGCTTCTGGTTGAAGATGATCGTGTCGTCCTGATACCGCCACGGCCGCATCACGCCCATCACCACCACCGGCGGCAGGCCGGGCTCCGCGATCGATGCCGATGGCGGCTGATCCGCCTGTGGCGTGCCGAAATCGGGATCGACCGGCTTCTCGCCCACCCCCTTCCAGTCGGCGAAATTCTTGGCGATCAGCCGCGCGAACACCGCCGGGTCCATGTCGCCGGAGATGATGACCACCGCCCGCTCGGGCCGATACCAGCGGTTGTGGAACGCGCGCACGCTGGCCGCGGTCGCCGCCTGCAACGTCTCCACCTGCCCAATCGGCGAGCGCTGGCTGAGCGGTTGCCCGGCAAAGAAGGTTTCGCGCAGCTTGTCGGACCAGCGTACCTGCGGCCCCGGCTGTTCGCGCCGCTCGGCCAACACCACCGGGCGTTCCGCGGCCAGCGCCGCATCGGTCAGCGCAGGCTTTTCCATCATGCCCGACAGGATCTTCAGGCTTTCGTCCAGCCCCGCCTCGGTCGCGCCCGGCAGGTCCAGCTTGTAGACGGTCTGGGTGGGCGTGGTCGACGCATTCGAGTCCGATCCGAACGTCGCGCCGAACCGCTGCCAGATGCGCTTGGCCTCGCCGTCAGGCACATATTCCGATCCGCGGAAGCTCAGATGCTCGATGAAGTGCGCGAAACCGCGTTCCGAATCCCGCTCGTTCAACGACCCGGCATCGATCCGCACCCGGACCGCCACCTGCCCCGGCGGCACCCCGTTCTTGCGCACCGCATAGCGCAGGCCGTTGGGCAGCGTACCAAAGGCCCAGGCCTTGTCCTGCGGCAGGTCCGACCCCTTGTAGAGCCAGGGGGTCTGGTCGACGCCGGGGATCGGCGGCACCGCGGCGGGTGCCGGTTGCTGCACCGGCGCGACGGGGGCGGCCTGCGGGGCCGGTGCCTGCTGCCCGGACACCGGCGCCAGGCCGGCCAGTCCCAGCCCGAGGAAGAGAAGGACGGGAGCGCGATATGCGCGCGAAGGAAACGCCATAGGCATCACCCTGTACCCGCTCGCGGCCCCCTCCGCCAGCCACGCCTGCCGCATCCTTGCCCGATCCCGCCATCATTTCGACCCATAGCGCGACTAGGGCGCCGATACTGGCCGGCCACGGCACGGCAACAACAGACAAGTGGTTGATCCGATGGGCGTTGAGGTAAAAGTTGGACAGGACCGTCTTTTATGGCGGAACGCGGACGACGCACCCCGTGGCCGCGCCGTCACCCCCGATCTCGGCTCGATCTCGGGCGCACCGCAACCCGGTGCCCCGATGCAGGCCGAACGCGGCCGCCCCTTCATCATCCGCTTCGGCAAGCAGATCCGCGGCGTGTTCGACCGGCTGATCGGCTCGTCCTCGCTCGTCTCGAACGACCCCGTCCTCGACACCCGCGACTTCGCCTGGACCGCCGCCCTGCGCGACAACTGGCAGGCGATCCGTGACGAGGCGGTCTCCGTCGCGCTCCAGGGGCAGGCCAGCCCCAGCCTCGCCACCATCTCGCCCGACCACCGCTCGATCGCGGAGGTGAACAAGTGGCGCTCCTTCTTCCTGTGGGGCTACAGCTATCCGATCGCGGACAATCTGGCGCGCTGCCCGCGCACCGCCCAGGTCGTCGCCTCCATCCCCGGCCTCAACTCCGCCTTCTTCTCGATCCTCGCGCCCGGCACCCACATCCCCGATCACCGCGGCGTCACCAAGGGGCTGATCACCTGTCATCTCGGCCTGATCGTGCCGCGTGACGGCGATGTGCGGATGCGCGTCCACGACCGCATCGTCCGCTGGGCGGAGGGCGAGACGCTGGTCTTCGACGATACCTACCAGCATGAGGTCTGGAACGAGACGAACGGCACCCGCGTCGTCCTCCTCATCCAGTTCGAACGCCCCCTGCGCCAGCCGGGCAAATGGTTCGCCGACCTGTTCATGGGCTTCGTCCGCCGCTCCGCCTTCGTCCAGGAAGCGCGCACCAACATCGACACCTGGAACGCCGCCGTAAAACAGATGGACGTGTAACCTTGTGTGATTGCGGTCCCCGCCGGAAGCGGGAACCGGACTTTCAACGCAAGGAGATGTGGTCGCGAAACCTGATACGGTCACCGTCACAGATGAAACGTGAGTTATCACCTTTGCGCCGGATATCCCCAAGTGCTTGCTTCCGGCATTCGGGATCGTGGTTGATCCGCCATGCTACAAGACGCTTCATGTCCGGGTCGGCAAAGATCAGATCGTAAGCGGCATCAATGCTCACGCCGAATTTCTCTCGCGTTCTCTTGACCAAGAGGGCGAAGTCGCGGTTTTCAAGATCCATGATCCGTCCTGCTCAGTCTTAATGCCAGCGGCAGGGATCGAACCCGCACCCCGTCGCCGGGATCGCTGTAGCGATACGTCTACCAATTTCGTCACGCTGGCGCGACTTGCGTTACCATGTCGAACAACAGCTAACCAGCAAGTCTAGGTGCTGCCGCAAGCGTGGGCAGCGCGGATCGCGACCAGGCGGGGCGCTTGGTCGGTGATATTATCGGTGGGCTATCGCGGTTCCAGCTTGTGTCCGAGGTCGGCGCGAAGCCGCCTCACCATGGGTCGTTCGATAAGTGATCGAGGGCTGCTATCTACCTTGACGGGCTCTGGTGGCACTCCGATCACAGCGCAGTCGCCTCGGCCTCGTTCTCTCGGCTTGCCCCCGCCTCGCGGCGGAGCTGATTCGGGTCGTGCGGGATCAGACCATCATGCGGTGGCTTCCTTGCGCGTCCACCGGAACTCGGTTCCGTCGGCCCAGATGCGGTGCGCGTCGAAGAGTGTGAACCGCGATCACCCCCATCTACCCCCTCCCCGGCGGGGAGTAGGGTATTTGACGCACCCCGCTATCCCCCCGGAAACGATCCCTTTCCCCCAACCCGCTTGATCCCCGCCCCGCGCCGCGCCACATGCTCCCCATGCTGATCGAAACCGAAGCCACGCCGAACCCCGCGACGCTGAAGTTCCTGCCCGGCCGGGCGGTGATGGATGCCGGCACCCGCGATTTCGCCACTCCTGAAGAGGCCACCGCCAGCCCGCTGGCCGAGGCGATCTTCGACCTGGGCGACGTCACCGGCGTCTTTTTCGGCCGTGACTTCGTCTCGGTGACCATCGCGCCCGGCATCAACTGGGCGGACGTGAAGCCCGACGTGCTCGGCATCCTGCTCGACCATTTCTCTGCCAACATGCCGCTCTTCCGCCAGGGCAGCGCCGACTTCGCCGTGCCCGTCGAGGAAGAAAGCTTTGCCGACGATCCCGCCGATGCCGACATCGTCGCCCAGATCCGCGAGTTGATCGAAACCCGCGTCCGCCCAGCGGTGGCCAATGACGGTGGCGACATCGTCTATCGCGGCTTCGACAAGGGCAAGGTATACCTGCGGATGCAGGGCGCCTGCGCCGGCTGCCCGTCTTCGTCCGCCACGCTCAAGAACGGCATCGAGCAGCTGCTGCGCCACTATGTTCCCGAAGTCACCGAAGTGAGGGCCGTCTGATGCAGCCGCTCGACGACGCCGCGCTCGACCGGCTGTTTCGCGAAGCTCGCACCTTCAATCATTATCTCGATACGCCCGTCGAAACCTCGGCGCTGCACGCGATCTGGGACCTGATGAAGTTCGGCCCCACCTCCGCCAACCAGCTTCCCGCCCGCCTCGTCTGGTGCACCAGCCAGGAGGCCAAGGACCGGCTCGCCGCCTGCGCCAGCGACTCGAACGCGGCCAAGATCCGCAAGGCTCCCGTCGCGGTCGTCATCGGCATGGACGTGAACTTCCACGAACACCTGCCCGATCTTTATCCGCATGTGGACGCAAAGAGCTGGTTCGACGGCAATACGGAACTGCGCGAGGCGTCCGCCTTCCGCAACAGCTCGCTCCAGGCCGGCTATTTCATCCTGGCCGCCCGCGCTCTGGGGCTGGATACCGGTCCGATGTCGGGCTTCGACGCCGGACAGGTCGATCTCGCCTTTTTCGCGGATCAGCCCGGCGTGCGTACCAACCTGATCTCGACGCTCGGTTACGGCGATCGCTCGACGCTCCACCCGCGCAACCCGCGGCCGGACTTCGACCGCTTCAACCGCATCGCCTGATCCCTTGCGCACGCTCGTCATCGAGACCGCCACCGCCGCCTGCTCGGTCGCGCTGATCGAGGACGGGCGGGTGATCGACCATGCGCATGACGTGGTCGGCCGCGGTCATGCCGAAAAGCTGGTGCCGATGATCGCCGCGCTGGATGGCGGCGGCCGGGCGGACCGCATCCTGGTGGATTGCGGTCCGGGCAGCTTTACCGGCATCCGCGTCGGGCTCGCCGCCGCGCGCGGCCTCGCCTTTGGCTGGCAGGTGCCGGTCGCGGGCTTTCAGTCGCTCGCGCTCGTTGCCGCCGCTGCCCTCGCCGCGCACGATCTGGCGGAGGTGTGCGTCGTGCTGGAGGGCGGGCATGGCGAGGTCTTCGTGCAACCCTTCGCCGCCGATCTCACCCCGCTTGCCCCCGCCGCATCGCGCAAGCCCGATGCCGCGCTCGCCGACCTCGCCGGCCGCACCGCGGTCGGCAACGGCGTCCACCGGCTGACCGCGCTCGCCCCCGACCTGCCCGTGATCGAGGCGCTGCCCGACGCTGCCGAGGCGCATCGCCTGCCCCCCGCCCAGGCCGATCTGCCGCCGCGGCCGATCTATGGTCGGGCGCCCGATGCAAAGCCCCCCACGCCCAGGCCCGCGCTCGGGGTCGCTGCATGATGGCGACGCGCAGCCTCACGCTGCGCACCGGCGATGCGCGCGACGTGGGCGTGATGGATGCGCTGATGGCCGCCGCCTTCGAGGCCCGCTGGGGCGAGGCATGGACCCGCTCGCAGGCGATGGGCGTGCTGGCGATGCCCGGCATCCACCTGGTCTTCGCGCTGGTTGACGACATCCCCGCCGGCTTCGCCCTCACCCGCGCGGTGCTGGACGAGGCCGAGCTGCTGCTGCTGGCCGTCACGCCGGCGCATCGCCGCGCCGGCGTTGGCACCGCGCTGATGCAGGGTGTGCTGACCGACTGCGCCGCCCGCGGCGTGACCCACCTCCACCTCGAGGTGCGCGAGAACAATCCCGCCATCGCCTTCTACCAGCGTCACGGCTTCACGCGTCAGGGCATTCGCCGCGGCTATTACCGGGGCCATGACGGCGTGGCTTATGATGCGCATACCTACGCGCGGGTGGTGGGATAGCTTCGGAAGCCCCCCGGAGGGTAGAGGGCAGAAAGTCCCACTTATTGCGAATCGCTATCCTCTTTTCGCAAAAACGCTTTGGGCCTATATGATGGCGCGTCCCAAGGAGTAGTGAAGCATGGCCCGCAAAATCGATCTGGAAGCGCTCTGCGCGCAAAAGGGGCTGCGCATCACCGAGCAGCGGCGCGTCATCGCGCGCGTGCTGTCCGAGGCCGAGGATCATCCCGATGTCGAAAAGGTCTATGAGCGCGCCGCCGCGATCGACCCCGGCATCTCGATCGCCACCGTCTATCGTACCGTGCGCCTGTTCGAAGAGGCCGGCATCCTTGACCGCCACGATTTCGGCGACGGTCGCGCCCGCTACGAGCCTTCGCCCGAGGCGCATCACGACCATCTGATCGATGTCGAGACCGGCCGCGTCATCGAATTCGTCGATCCCGAACTCGAACAGCTGCAAAAGGCGATCGCCGAGAAGCTCGGTTTCCGCCTTGTCGATCACCGCATGGAACTCTACGGCGTCAGCCTCGATCGCCAGCCGAAGCCGGATCGTTGAAGCAGGGCTGGCTGGCGATCCGGGTCGCCGGCCTTTCCGCCAGCCTCGCCGGCGCGCTGGCCCTTCACGGCGCCTGGCGCAGCGGGCGGCGCGCCTCTCCCTGGCCGCGGCGGTTTCTGGCCCGCGTCGCGCGCATCGCCGGCGCGCGGGCCCGCATCGTCGGCCAGCCGCTGACCCGCGACGTGATGTTCGTCGCCAATCATCAGAGCTGGCTCGACATTCCCCTGCTCGCCGGCGCCACCGGCACCAGCTTCGTCGCCAAGGCCGAACTCGCCCGCACGCCGCTGGTCGGCTGGCTGTGCAGCCTCAACCGAACCCTGTTCATCGAGCGCGCCGACCGTCTCGGCATTGCGGACCAGGTGCAGGCAATCCGCGACGCCCTCGCCCGCGGCCAGCCGCTCGCCATCTTTCCCGAAGGCACCACCGGCGACGGCCGGGCATTGCTCCCCTTCAAGCCCGCCCTCTTCGCCGCGCTCGACCCCGCCCCGCCCGGCATCCGCGTCCAGCCCGTGCGCATCGACTATGGCCCGGCCATGGCCGATCTCGCCTGGCCCGATGGCGAACATGGCCAGACGAACGCCGTCCGCGTCCTTCGCCGCCCCGGCCGCTTCACGGCAACCCTGACCTTCTGCCCCCCTTTCGACCCCGCCGACCACCCCGGCCGCAAAGCCATCGCCGCCGAGGCCCGCCGCCGGATCGAGGAACAGGCCTGAAACGCCCCTCCCTTCGGGCAGGGCTTGGGGCCGCGAGCGCCCGGTGAGGGTAGCTATCGCTGTCCTACAATACCCGATTCTGCTACATTGCAGCCATGGGACAGCCCCTCCCCGTTTGCGCCTTCATCCAACCGCACGATTGCAAAAAAGGTAAGTGGACACGGACGGGGGGACGTAGTGTCCACTTCCGCGCGCCGCCCCTCCCGCCGGCCGCGCGACTCTGCTATGGGCCCCGCCCATGAAGTCCAATCCGAAGACCTTCCACGTCAAGTCGTTCGGCTGCCAGATGAACGTCTATGACGGCGAGCGCATGGCCGAACTGATGGCCGCCCAGGGCCTGACCGCGACCGATGATGCGACCGCGGCCGACCTCGTCGTGCTCAACACCTGCCACATCCGCGAACGCGCGACCGAAAAGGTCTATTCGGACATCGGCCGCCTGCGCAAACACGCGCGCCAGCAAGGTCACGACCCGATGATCGCCGTCGCCGGCTGCGTCGCGCAGGCCGAAGGCGACGAGATCGTCCGCCGCGCGAATGTGGACGTCGTCGTCGGCCCGCAGGCCTATCACAACCTCCCCGAACTCGTCGCAAAGGCCGCGAAGGGCGAGGCCGCGCTCGATACCGACATGCCGCTCGCCAGCAAGTTCGGCAAGCTGCCCGGCCGCCGCAAGGTCGGCCCGTCGGCCTTCCTGACCGTGCAGGAGGGATGCGACAAGTTCTGCACCTATTGCGTCGTGCCCTATACCCGCGGTGCGGAGATCAGCCGCCCCTTCGCCGCGATCGTGGACGAGGCAAAGGCGCTGGTCGATGCCGGCGCGCGCGAGATCACGCTGCTCGGCCAGAACGTCAACGCGTGGAACGATGCCGAGGATCACGGCCTGCACGGCCTGATCCGCACCCTCGACCGGATCGAGGGGCTGCACCGCATCCGCTACACCACCAGCCACCCCAACGACATGACGCAAGGGCTGATCGATGCGCATGGCGACGTCGAAAGCCTGATGCCCTTCCTGCATCTGCCGGTGCAGGCGGGCAACGACCGCGTGCTGAAGGCGATGAACCGCGCACACAGCCGCGACTCCTATCTGCGCCTGATCGACCGGATCCGCGCGGTGCGGCCGGACATCGCGCTGTCCGGCGACTTCATCGTCGGCTTCCCCGGCGAAACGGAGGCCGAGTTCGCCGACACGCTCAGCCTCGTCGACGCGCTCGGCTATGCGCAGGCGTTCAGCTTCAAATATTCGCCGCGCCCCGGCACGCCGGCCGCCGACATGGCCGATCAGGTCGGGGCGGAGGTGATGGACGACCGTCTCCAGCGGCTTCAGGCCGCACTCAACCGGGACCAGCACGCCTTCAACCTCGCCAGCGTCGGGCGCACTTGCGACGTGCTGATCGAACGTCGTGGCAAGCTGCCCGGCCAGATGCTCGGCAAATCGCCCTGGTTGCAGTCGGTTCACCTGATCGGCGACCACGCCATCGGCGACGTGGTGACGGTGCAGTTGAGCGCCGCCGGCCCCAATTCGCTGACCGGCACGCAGACGCTGCGCGCGGCGGCCTGACTGCGCATCGTGGGCAACCGATTTTCCCACTGGCGCTCCGCCCGTTCGCGCACCATCTTCACGGCAATCCGCGAAGAAAGGATCGCATGAGCCGTAAGCCCCTTCCCGCCCGTGCCGGTGAACGCAGCCGGGTGGAACTGGTGTTCGAAAAGCCGCAGATGCTTGCCCATCTGTTCGGCCAATATGATCGCAATCTGGTCGCGCTGGAAAACCGGCTGGGGGTCTACATCACCGCGCGCGGCAACCGTGTCGGGCTGGAGGGCACCGCCGAGCAGGTGGCGATGGCCCGCGATGTGCTGAACGATCTCTACGCCCGCATCGGCCGCGGCGAGGAGGTCGATACCGGTCTGGTCGACGCTTCGATCGCGATGGCGGCGGAACCGACGCTGGACGGCATCGTCTCGGCGGAGCGGTCCTCGCCCCCGCCGATCATGATCCGGACCCGCAAGAAGACGATCGTGCCCCGCACCCCCGCCCAGGCGCATTACATGAAGGAGCTCGTGTCCAACGACATGATCTTCGCGCTCGGGCCGGCGGGCACGGGCAAGACCTATCTGGCGGTGGCGCAGGCGGTGGCGCAGCTCATCACCGGCTCGGTCCAGCGCCTGATCCTGTCGCGCCCGGCGGTGGAGGCGGGCGAGCGGCTCGGCTTCCTGCCCGGCGACATGAAGGAGAAGGTCGATCCCTATCTCCGCCCCCTCTACGATGCGCTCTACGACTGCCTGCCCGCCGAGCAGGTGGAACGCCGCATCGCCAGTGGCGAGATCGAGATCGCCCCGATCGCCTTCATGCGCGGCCGCACGCTCGGCGACGCCTTCGTCATTCTCGACGAGGCGCAGAACACCACGCCGGCGCAGATGAAGATGTTCCTCACCCGCTTCGGCCAGAACAGCCGCATGGTGATCTGTGGCGATCCCAACCAGGTCGATCTGCCCGGCGGGGTCGCCGCCTCGGGTCTCGCCGATGCCGTCCGCCGGCTGGAGGGGCTGGAGAGCATCGCGATGAGCCGCTTCACCGCCGCCGACGTGGTCCGCCACCCGATCGTCGGTCGCATCGTCGAGGCGTATGAAGGCCCCGACGCATGATCCAGATCGAACTCTCCCGTGAGGAGCCGTGGGCGCATGCCGACTGGGACGGCCTCGCCACCCGCGCCGCGCGTGCCGCGATCGAGCGGACGCCGCACGGCCCCCTGCTCACCACGCCGGCGCTGGTCGAGATCAGCGTCCGCCTGACCTCCGACGACGAGGTTCACCACCTCAACAAACAGTATCGGGGCAAGGACAAGCCGACCAACGTCCTGTCCTTCCCGATGGTGCAGCCCGACCTGATCGAAACCGTCAGCCAGAATTCGGACGATGGCGAGCTGCTGCTCGGCGATATCGTCCTGGCGCACGGCGTCTGCGTCGCGGAGGCGGCCGAGCGCGGCATCGCGGTGGAAACCCATGCCACCCATTTGATGGTGCACGGCGTGCTTCATCTGCTAGGCTACGACCATATGGACGACGACGAGGCAGAGGCGATGGAGGCGATCGAGCGCGACGCGCTGGCCTCGCTCGGCATCGACGACCCTTACAGCGTTCGCGAGGACTAGAAGACCTTCCCATGTCAGAGGGCCAAAGTAGCACCGTCGGCGGTGACTCCCAGGAAAACGGGATATGGAGCGGCCTGCGCTCGCTGATCTTCGGCGAGCAGCAGGAGGAATCGCTGCGCGAGCAGCTTGAGGAGGCGATCGACCGGCACGAGGGCGATCCCGGCCCCGATGCCAAGGGCGACCTGACCCCGCTGGAGCGGCAGATGGTCCGCAACCTCCTGCATTTCGGCGAGCGCGACGCCGGCGACGTCGGCGTGCCGCGCGCCGACATCATCGCGGTGGAGGAACGCACCACCTTCGACCATCTCGTGCAGATCTTTGCGGAGGCCGGGCACAGCCGCCTGCCCGTCTACCGCGAAAGCCTGGATGAGGTGATCGGCATGGTCCACATCAAGGACGTATTCAACATCCTGGCGACCGGGGCGGAGCATCCCGCGACCATTGCCGGGCTGATCCGCGATCCGCTCTATGTGCCCATGTCCCGCGGCGCGCTCGATCTGCTCGCCGACATGCGCCAGAAGCGCGTTCATCTCGCGGTCGTGCTCGACGAATATTCCGGCACCGAAGGGCTCGTCACCATCGAGGACCTGATCGAGGAGATCGTCGGCGAGATCGAGGACGAGCATGACGATGCGCCCCAGGCGCTGCTCGTGCCGCTCGACGGCGGCGCCTGGGATGCCGACGCCCGCGTCGGTCTGGCGGAGGTCGCCCGCACGGTCGACCCGGCGCTGGAGGAAGCGGAGGAGGATGTCGACACGCTTGGCGGCCTCACCGCGGTGATCGCGGGGCAGGTGCCCGATATCGGTACCTTGGTCGCGCACCCCACCGGCTGGACGATCGAGGTGCTGGAAGCGGATGAACGCCGCATCCACCGCCTGCGCCTCCACCCGCCGGTCCCGGAGGAAACGGACGACTGACGCGCAGGCGGGCCGCCGATGTCATCCGTCGCGAAATTCAGGCAGTCGATCACAGACGGGCAATCAATGCATTTTGCCGCTTGAACCGAAGCTGTCACTCTCCGTTCCAGAATTCGAACGGAACCCGGGAGAGACTCCATGGCAGACGACAAGAAGCGCCCGACGCTCACCACTTCCGCCGGCGCGCCGGTGGGCGACAATCAGAACGCGATCACCATCGGCCCGCGCGGCCCCCTGCTGCTCCAGGACTATCAGCTCATCGAGAAGCTGGCGCACCAAAATCGGGAGCGCATCCCGGAACGCGTCGTCCATGCCAAGGGCTGGGGCGCGTTCGGCACGCTGACCGTCACCTCAGACGCGGTTACCAAATACACCAACGCCGCGCTGTTCAACGAGGTCGGCAAGAAGACCGATCTGCTCCTGCGCTTCTCCACCGTCGCGGGCGAGCAGGGCGCGGCCGACGCCGAGCGCGACGTGCGCGGCTTCTCCTTCAAATTCTATACCGAGGAAGGCAACTGGGATCTGGTCGGCAACAACACGCCGATCTTCTTCGTGCGCGATCCCTACAAGTTCCCGGACTTTATCCGCACCCAGAAGCGCCATCCGCGCACCAACCTGCGCTCGCCGACCGCGATGTGGGATTTCTGGTCGCTCTGCCCTGAGTCCGTTCATCAGGTGACGATCCTGATGTCCGACCGCGGCCTGCCGATCGGCCCGCAATATATGAACGGCTATGGCAGCCACACCTTCTCGTTCTGGAACGACGCGGGCGAGCGCTACTGGTGCAAGTTCCACTTCAAGACCCAGCAGGGCCACAAATTCTACACGAACGAGGAAGCCGCCGAGATCATCGGCAAGAGCCGCGAATCCTATCAGGAGGAACTCTACGGCGCGATCCATGAGGGCCGCTTCCCGAAATGGACGATGTACGTCCAGGTCATGACGCAGGAGCAGGCGAACGAGACGTCGTACAACCCCTTCGACCTGACCAAGGTCTGGCCGCACGCCGATTTCCCGCTGATCGAGGTCGGCGAGATCGAGTTGAACAAGAACCCGGAAAACTACTTCGCCCAGGTGGAGCAGGCCGCGTTCAGCCCGTCCAACGTCGTGCGCGGCATCGGCTTCTCGCCGGACAAGATGCTGCAGGGCCGCATCTTCTCCTATGCCGATGCGCACCGTCATCGTCTCGGCGCACATTACGAGGCGCTGCCGGTCAACCAGCCCAAGTCGCCCGTCGCGCATTACCATAAGGACGGCCTGCTCCGCTTCTTCGCGGACAACAACAATCCGGATGCCTATTACGAGCCGAACAGCTTCGACGGCCCGGTGCAGGACCCGCGCTACAACGAGCCGCCGCTGGAGGTGCACGGTGTCGCCAAGCGGTGGGAGCAACCGGTCGGCGATGACGATTTCGTCCAGCCGCGCGCGCTCTACACCATGTTCGACGACGAGCAGAAGGGCCGCCTGTTCAAGAACATCGCCGCCGCGATGCACGGCATCCCGCAGTTCATCATCGACCGCCAGCTTGGCCACTTCGCCAAGGTCGACCCCTCCTATGCCGAGGGCGTCCGCAACGCGCTCGCCCATCTCGACAAGTCCGAGGAGGACAGAGAGACGCACAAGGATGTCGACCGCATGGCAGTAAACGAACCGCACAAGAATACCGAGGCGGAGGCACCCAAGTTCGAGCCCGTGAAGTAACCCCCTTGCTTCCCTGACGGGCCCGATCGGCCGCCGGCGTTTCTCCCACGCCGGCGGCCATTGTCATTGACGCGCCCGCTCTTTCCCTCGGCCGCGGCTACGTCTAGCAAGGTGCCCATGCGCAAACACATCCTGATCGTGCTCGGCCTGTTGCTCCTTGTCGTGGCCGGCATCGTCACCTGGCTCGCCTGGCCGGACACCGCCCAACTGCCGGTCGATCAGGTCGTCGGCCGTCAACCGACCATCACCGCACCGCGCCAGCAGACCATTCCCACGGTCAAGGTCGCCAAGGCGGTCGGCTGGCAGGCGGGTGCCAAACCCAGCGTCGCGCCCGGCCTGCGGATCGAGGAATTTGCCGGCGGGCTCGATCATCCCCGCTGGCTCTACCGCCTGCCCAATGGCGACGTGCTGGTGGCCGAGACGAACTCGCCGCCGCGCGAGGGCGGCGGCATCGTGCAAAAGGTGATGAACGTCCTGCTCGGCCGCGCCGGTGCCGGCGTTCCCTCCGCCAACCGCATCACCCTGTTGCGCGACGCGAATGGCGACGGCCGCGTCGATACCCGCACCGCCTTCATGACCGGGCTCAACTCGCCCTTCGGCATGACGCTGTTCGAGGGGCAGCTATACGTTGCCAACACCGACGCCCTGGTCCGCGTACCCTATACCGAGGGCGCGACCCGCATCACCGCCAAGCCCGAACTGGTCATCAAGCTGAACCCCGGCGGCAATCACTGGGCGCGCAACGTCATCCCCTCGGGTGACGGCCGCACCCTGTTCGTCAGCGTCGGCTCGGCCAGCAATATCGCGGAAGGCGGCATGGAGGCGGAGAAGTACCGCGCCAACATCCTCCAGGTCTGGCCCGCCGACAAGAACTGGCGGATCTATGCCGCAGGCCTGCGCAACCCGAACGGCATGGCGCTCAACCCCGCCAATGGCCGGCTCTGGACCGTGGTCAACGAGCGCGACATGCTCGGCTCCGATCTCGCCCCCGATTACCTGACCCAGGTGGAATTTGGCGACCATTTCGGCTGGCCCTGGTATTATTGGGGCGGCTATCCCGACACCCGCGTCGAGCCCGCCTATCCGCAGCTTCAGCAATATTCGAAGCGGCCCGATTACGCGCTCGGCCCCCATGTCGCGGCCCTTGGCCTCACCTTCGCGAACGAAGCGAAACTGGGCAGCCGCTTCGGCAACGGCGTGTTCATCGGCGAACACGGCTCGTGGAACCGCAAGCCGGTGTCGGGCTACAAGGTGGTCTATATTCCCTTCGGCGCCAACGGCTTCCCGGTCGCGGGCGCCAAGCCGTTCGATGTCGTCGGCGGCTTCCTGAACGCCGATGGCGATGCACAGGGCCGCCCGGTCGGCGTCATCATCGACAAGACCGGCGCCCTGCTGGTCGCCGACGATGTCGGCAACAAGATCTGGCGCGTCACCGCCCGGTAAATCCAAACCCTCTCCCCTCCGGGGAGCATCAGGGAAACAGCGCCCCGCGCCGTTTAGTACATGCCGGGGGCATGGACGACCTGATGCTGGAGGGGCCCGCTGCCAAAGCAGCGGGAGGGTGAGGGGCAGCCCAGCAGCGCAACGCCGCGCGAGCCCCACCCGCCCCCTACTTCAACAGCTTGGGCCCCTCCCGCTGGATCGCCTCCTGGATCTTCCCCGCGAACAGCGCCAGGAAGCCAGGCAGGTTCACCACCGCATGCACATTGTCCTCGAACACCGTCGCTTCCGCCTCGATCGCCTGGCCCATCGCCTGCACGGTGAACAGCATCCTGTCCCCCTCCCAGCGATGCACGACCTGCGCCCCGCCGGGGATCAGCCGCCCGATCTTGCCGACCCCGCCATCCAGTCGCGCCCGCACGCCCGCCTTGCCCAACTGGTGCGGGATATCCATCGTGATCGGTGCGCTCATGCCTTGGTCTCCTTGGTAGCGGGATGATGGACGTGAAAAGCGGGCCGGAACGGGCACGGCGTCATCGCCGCCAAGCTAGGTACGGCCCACCCGCTTGGCGAGTCCCCCATCTACCCGATTGCCCCTGCCCCGCCCGCGCCATATCGCAGAGCGCGTGACCCGTTCTCCCGCCCTGCTCGCCCTCATCCTCGGTGCCGTTGCCGCCTGTGGCTTCGCGCCCCTTCATCTCTGGCCGCTCACCCTTGTGGCGCTGGCGGGCTGGATGCTGCTCATCCACCGTGCGCCGACGCTGCGCACCGCGCTGTGGCAGGGCTGGCTGTTCGGGCTCGGCCATTTCACCATCAACAACAACTGGTTTCAGCACGCCTTCGATTTTCAGGACAAGATGCCGCCCGTGCTGGGGTATTTCGCGTCCGTTGCCCTTGCCCTCTATCTCGGCATCTTCCCCATGGCCGCCGCCGGCATCGCCTGGCGCGCCCGCCGCACGGACACCGGGCCGGACGCCCCCTTCGTCCTCGTCTTCGCCGCCGCCTGGATCGCCACCGAATATCTCCGCGCCACCCTCCTCACCGGCTATGCCTGGGACCCGCTGGCGGTCCTCTGGCTGCCCGTGATCGGCGTCGCCCGGATCAGCGCGCTGGTCGGCACCTATGCCTTGTCCGGGCTGACGATCGTCGCCGCCGGCGCGCTGCTGCTCGCCGTCCGGCGCCGCTGGACGCTCCCCGCGATCGCCGCCGCCACCTTCGCGCTCGCCGCCGCCTCCGCCCCCTTCACCCACGCGCCGCCCCCCGCCCCCGGCACCCCCCGCATCCGCGTCGTCCAGCCCAATATCGGCAACGACCTGCGCACCGCCGATGCCGGCGATTACACCCTCGACGCGCTCATCGCCGGGTCGGGCCGCCCCGGCGCGACACCCCGCCTGATCGTCTGGCCGGAAGGGCTGCTCCAGCAGTTGCTGGAAAACGGCTATCCCGCCTATGTCTATGATCGCCGCTGGCCGGTCGACACCCGCCGCCGCATCGCCAGCATCCTGGGTCCGCGCGACATGGTGATGACCAATGCCACCACGCTGACCTTCGATGCGCGCGGCGATATCGACGGCGCCGGCAACTCGGTGCTCGCCATTACGCCGGAGGCGCGGATTGCCGGCCGGTACGACAAGGCGCATCTCGTGCCCTTTGGCGAATATCTGCCCTGGTCCTCGCTGCTGACCCCGCTTGGCCTCGCGCGCCTCGTCCCCGGCGATATCGACTTCGTACCCGGTCGCGGCCCGGCATCGCTCGACTGGCCCGCTTACGGCGCCATCGGCATCCAGGTCTGTTACGAGATCATCTTCTCCGGCGAGGTCGTCGACCGCGCCCACCGCCCGCGCCTGATCTTCAACCCCTCCAACGACGCCTGGTACGGCCGCTGGGGCCCGCCCCAGTTCCTGGCGCAGGCGCAGTTGCGCGCCATCGAGGAGGGATTGCCCGTGGTTCGCGCCACCCCGACCGGCATCTCGGCGATCATCGCCGCAGACGGCCGCGTCGTCGCCCGCATTCCCCATGAGAAAGCGGGCGCGGTAGAGGCGCCGATCCCCCCCGCCCTGCCGCCGACACTCTTTGCCCGGCTGGGCAACCTCCTGGCCGCGCTGGTCGCCATCGCCCTGTTCGCCATCGCCGTTGCCATCCGCCGCCGTGGTCGTTAGACGCACATATAAAGCTATCTTTATATCCTTATGAGGACGGGTATGCGCAGTTCCTACATCTTCACCTCCGAATCCGTATCCGAAGGCCATCCCGACAAGGTCGCCGACCAGATTTCCGACGCGATCGTCGACCTGTTCCTCTCCAAGGACCCGGAAGCGCGCATCGCGTGCGAGACGCTGACCACCACCAACAAGGTCGTGCTGGCCGGCGAGATCCGCTGCAAGGGCGTGTTCGAGAACGGCGCCTGGGTCGATGGCGCGCTCGACGAGATCGAGAAGACCGTGCGCGAGACGGTCAAGCGAATCGGTTATGAGCAGGACGGCTTCCACTGGGAAAGCTTCGACTTCTCGAACAACCTCCATGCCCAGTCGGCGCATATCGCGATGGGCGTGGACGAGAGCGGCAACAAGGACGAGGGCGCCGGCGACCAGGGCATCATGTTCGGCTACGCCACCGACGAGACGCCCGGCCTGATGCCCGCCACCCTGTATTACAGCCACAAAATCCTGGAAAAGATGGCCGCCGACCGTCACTCCGGCGCAGCCCCCTTCCTGGAGCCGGACGCCAAGAGCCAGGTGACGCTGCAATATGAACAGGGCGTGCCCGTCCGCGCCACCGCCCTGGTCGTCTCGACGCAGCATTCCGCCGACCTGTCGAACCCCGAAGGCCAGGCCAAGCTGCGCGACTACGTCAAGGGCGTCTTTGCCGAGGTTCTGCCCGAGGGCTGGCTGCCGGACGACAAGGCGATCTACGTCAACCCGACCGGCCTGTTCGAAATCGGCGGCCCCGATGGCGACGCCGGCCTGACCGGGCGCAAGATCATCGTCGACACCTATGGCGGTGCCGCGCCGCACGGCGGCGGCGCGTTCTCGGGCAAGGACCCGACCAAGGTCGACCGTTCGGCCGCCTATGTCGCGCGCTATCTCGCCAAGAACGTCGTCGCGGCCGGCCTCGCCAAGCGCTGCACCATCCAGCTCTCCTATGCGATCGGCATCGCCGAGCCGCTGTCGGTCTATGTCGACCTGCACGGCACCGGCAATATCGAGGAATCGAAGCTGGAGCATGCGCTGCCCAAACTCGTTCGCCTGACCCCCAAGGGTATTCGCGAGCATCTGAAGCTGAACGCGCCGATCTATTCGAAGACCGCCGCCTATGGCCATTTCGGCCGCGATGCGGAGGGTGCGCTGTTCACCTGGGAAAAGACCGATCTGGTCGACGCGCTGAAGGCCGAACTGGCCGACTGATCCACGGTCCCCGACCGATGAACGCAAGGGCTCCGACCGCCAGCCGGTCGGGGCCCTTTTGCCATCCGGTCATTTGGCGATGCGGCGCCAGATCCGCGGCACCCACCGGTCGACGATCAGCCGCGCTGCCCGTTCCGACACCCAGCCGATCGCGCCGCCGACCACGACATCGCTGACATAATGCGTACCCCGCGGTGGTTGCAGGGCGGCGACGACCCCGGCGGCACCCTGCGTCGCCAGCCCCGCCAGCGGCGCGTCGCGGGCAACCGCGTTGGCGACGGCAACGGCGCCCGCCGTATGCCCCGACGGGAAGGAATTGAGCGGCGGCGTATCCTTCTTGCCCGGCTCGAATACCGGCTTGCCGATCTTTTCCGCATGGTTCGGCCGCGCCCGGACCACGCTGCGCTTCACCGCGCTCTTGATGCCCGTCGCGATCAGATGCGCGGTCAGCATCCGCGCGCCCGTTCGCGCCAGCACCGGCCGGCGCAGCACGACGCCGGCCACCAGGGTCACGGCGGAGATCGCGATCAACGGCGGCTGATCCGCAATCTCGCTGGCGCCCCCCGCCACCCGCACCAACAGGGTATCGCGGTTTTGCGCCACATCGTGCGTCGCCTCGGTATCCGCCTTCAGCAGCGCCTTGCCCGCCTTCTTGGCATCCTTCTTCTTGCCCATCGCCGTCCTTCCCGGTGCTGATCGCCGCCCGTCACTGTCCGATCGGCGATGCAACCGCCGGTGCGGCCACTTTGCTCCGGCGCATCATCGGATTAAGGGCGGCGGCCATGAACGATCCCGTCGCCATCCGCCGCCTGTATGGCCGCCGCCAGGGCCACAAGCTTCGCCAGGGCCAGGCCGCCCTGGTCGAGGAAACCCTGCCGACCTTCAGCGTGCCCGAAACCGGCCCCATCGACGCGCAAACGCTGTTCGGCGACGATCGCCCGCTGCAACTGGAGATCGGTTTCGGTGCAGGCGAGCATCTCGCCGGACAGGCCGAGGCGGCGCCCGCCACCGGCTTCATCGGCTGCGAACCCTTTCTGAACGGCGTCGTCGGCGCCCTCGGCCATATTCGCGACCGCGATCTCACCAATGTCCGGCTGCACATGGGCGATGCGCTGGAGGTGGTCGAGCGCCTGCCCGATGCCAGCCTGGAGCGTGTTTACCTCCTCCACCCCGATCCCTGGCGCAAGGCGCGCCACGCCAAGCGTCGGATGATGAACCACGGTCCACTCGACGCGATCGCCGCCAAGCTGAAGCCCGGCGGCGAGTTCCGCCTCGGCACCGACGATCCCACCTATTGCCGCTGGTCGATGATGGTGATGAACGCGCGCACCGACTTCGTCTGGCAGGCGCAGACCCCGCGCGACTTTCTTGAGCGGCCCGCCGACTGGCCCGAAACCCGCTACGAGCGCAAGGCCCGCCGCCAGGGTCACGAAGTCTGGTACTTCCGGTATATCCGCCGCTGAGCCACCGGTCCGGGAGGGGGCACCGCGACACGCGCGGTGATCGCCCCTCCCGAATATCCCCCTACTGCACCGTCGAGTCGGCGATGGCCGGCTCGGCCATTCTGGCGGCTCGACGCTCCGTATCGCGGCGCGTGTCCGAACGTGTGTCGGCCTGCCGCAACTGCTGTTTTTCGGCCTGCTTTTCCTCCAGCATCCCGAGCGAGATCGCGCCGCCCAAGGCGGTCAGGCCACAGATGCCGGTAATGATGTTGATGCCGCGCAGGCCCTTCTTGCCTCGATCCGTCATGCGTCGCCTCCCATTGTCCGATCCGGCCGCATGGTAACCACGCGAAAAAACCCGTTGGTGCACCTAACCATCTAACATCGATCAATATCCCCTGATCGGCCCGGTAAACTGCACGGCTGTCTGCGCAGCCACCGCCACTGGCTGCCCACACCGTTGCAAAAGCCCACCCGCGCCCCATCTCTTGTGCAGTGCAGCAAGGTCGCATAGGCCATCCCTGTGCCATGGCTCTTGATGAGGACGCGGCCGATGCGAAAGATTTCCGATACGGTTGGCCGGCTCGCCGCACTGCGCGGCGCCGGTGCGATGAACACGGGGCTGGCGCCCGACAGCAGCCGCCTGACGAGGCTGGATGCGTTCGGCTCCAACCCCGGCGCGCTGCACGGCTATGTCCACATTCCCGCCGCGCTCGCCCCCGATGCCCCGCTCGTCGTCGTCCTGCACGGCTGCACCCAGACCGCCGCGGGCTATGATCTGGGTGCCGGCTGGTCGGACATGGCCGACCGCTACGGCTTCGCGGTGCTGTTTCCGGAGCAGCAGCGGCAGAACAATCCCAATCTCTGCTTCAACTGGTTCAATCCCGAAGACAGCCGCCACGGCACCGGCGAGGCGCTGTCGATCCGCCAGATGATCGCCGCGGTCACCGCCCGGCATGCGATCGATCCGGCGCGCGTCTTCGTCACCGGCCTGTCCGCCGGCGGGGCGATGGCCTCGGTCATGCTGGCGACCTATCCGGAGGTGTTCGCCGGCGGTGCGATCATCGCCGGCCTGCCCTATGGCAGCGCCACCACCATGCCGCAGGCGTTCGACCGCATGCGCGGCCACGGCATCCCCGGTGAGGACGCGCTGGCCGCACTGGTGCGCGACGCCTCCGACCATGACGGTCCCTGGCCCACCATCTCGATCTGGCACGGCAGCGGGGATGCGACCGTCGCCCCCTCCAACGCCGATGCGATCATCCGCCAATGGCGCTCGCTCCACGGGACCAATGCGCGACCCGATCGGCAGGAGACGGTGGACGGGTATCCCCGCCGCGTCTGGCATGACGCATCGGGCCGGCCGGTGATCGAGGAATACAGCATCACCGGCATGGGCCACGGCACCCCGCTCGCCGTCGCGGGCGACGATCGCTGCGGACAGGCCGGCGCCTATATGCTCGATGCCAGCATTTCCTCCACCCGCCATATCGGCCGCTTCTGGGGCCTGATCCCCGCCGACGACGTTCGCGAAAGCGGCGCCGCCCGCACGGCGGTGCTGGAGCGGATGCCGGCCCCCGCCCCCCGCACGGCCGAACACGCCGAACCGGCCGGCGTCGGCGCCAATGTCGGCAAGGTGATCGAGGACGCCTTGCGCGCCGCCGGACTGATGCGATAACGGCGATCCGGATACCGGCCCCCGTCCCTGCGGCGACGGGGCGGCCGGGCCACCGGATCCGGAGCAGCAGAATTGGTCGACAAGAGCTGGGGCGTGCCCGCCGCCTCGCCGGGCTTTCGCATCAGGACGAACGCCAGCCCGGAGGACCGCGCCGCCGAGCGCGCCAGGGCCCGCGAAGCCCGCGCACAGGACCGCGTCGACCTGATGGCGCAGCGCCTGGAAGCGCGCGCCGCCAGTCGCCAGGCCGATATCGCTGCGCGCGAACAGGCCCGCGAGGCGCGCCGCGAACAGGAACAGGCGCTCGCCGCCCGCGATCCGCATGCCGCCGCGGCCAGCCGTCGCCGTTCCTCGGGCCGCAAGGATGTCGTGCGCGAACAGCGCGACACGCGAAACTATACGGTCACCGCCGATCCCGATCGCGTCCGCGACATGGTGAAGCGCGGCGCCACCATATCCGGCCTCGCCGATGTGCTGGGCATCACTCCGGCAGAGGTCGAACGCATCCTCGCCGACGCGGGCTGAGCGGCTGTCTGGAAATTGGCGAAAGAGCAATTTCGGGCCGTGCCAGCCCGCTAAATGCGCTCACAGCACATCTCCAAACGGGCTCTGAGCCGCCGGCTACACCCTCGCGCTGCGCCGCCAGGTTTCGGCCATCAGGCGCCCGGCCAGCGCGGACACGCACGGCGCGCACAACAGCCAGTCGCGCATCGCCGGCCCCGGCTCGCTGCCCAGCGTTTCCTTGTATCCTGAGTCGCCGATGCCCCAGTCCACGTCGCGCACCCCCCGCGCCAGCGCGTCGGCCAGATTGCGATAAACCAGCAACCGGCCCGGGCTCTGCCGCGCGAATTGCGGATCGTAGCTGTTGGCGATCGCGTAGCGCCACGGGCCGGCATCCAGGTCGAACGAGAAGGCGGCCGGCGCCCCGTCGATGCGCAGCAACGCCGCGCGTGCCATGCCCGCCAGCACCGGATCGGCCATCGCCCTGCGCCAAAAGGCACCATGCCGCCCCTGCATTGTGAACTTGGCGTCCAGCCCCTCCTGACCGACCCAGCTTCGCGTCTCGATCGCCCCCAGCGCATCGAACCCGGCCGGCCAGTCGCCCCCGGTCAGGAACGACCAGTCCAGCGCACCATGCTCGCCCAGATGCTTTTCAAAGAACCGGTTCTTGCGCAACGTCGAGTTGCGCGGCCACGCACCTCCTGCCGCCGCATCGGCCATGCGGAAGATCCAGGTCGTGCCGATCACCCGGTCGATCGCCGTCCAGCCTGATGCCCGCGCCGCCTCCACCAGCATCGTCACGCCCGAATCGCTATCCGGCACCGGGCCGATTCGGATCGCCCGCCGGTGCCGCGCCAGCAGGGCCAGCGCCGCGCGCGCCACCGCGCCGGTCGCGCCCTCCGCCGTCACCGGTGCCCGAAACGGCCAGTAGGAGCCGGGCACGACGGCGATGCGCGCCATGCGTGGCCCCACCGGCACCAGCGGCATCGCCAGCACGGGGCGTCCGTCCTCCTCCACCACAAGCGTCGTGGCGGGGCCGCCATATACCGCGACTGCCGAGGCAAACCATTGATACCGCAAAAAACGATGCGTGGCGGGCGCCGCCGCCGCAACGTCGTCGATCGCGGTGGACAGCCCCTCGACCAGCGTCGCCCTCACCCGCGACGTGGTTCCCTCATCTCCGGCAAGGCGCATCGGCATGGTCACGATCGTTCTTTATCCCGTCCGGATCGCCGCATGGCGAGGGTCTATATTGATGCAGGTTACCAACGCCTTTGTGGGCGCATGATGCCGCTTCGGCCTTGTCTCGCACGCGCGACCGCGCCACCTTTGCCCGCGATGCCGACCCTTCCCGCCGTCTCCACCATCGCGCAGACGATCCAGCTGTCGCTCGCGCCCGTCTTCATGCTGGCGGCGATCGGCCAGTTGCTCAACGTGCTTGCCGGCCGGCTCGCCCGCGTCATCGATCGTGCCCGCGCGCTCGAACTGCTGCTCGAACGCGCCGGGGACGAGGCGCACCGCGGCCGCCTGAAATGGGAATTGCGGCTGCTCGACCGGCGCATGTCGATCATCAATGCGGCGCTCTTCATGTCGGTGCTCAGCGCGGTCATGGCCTGCCTCGTCATCGCGCTGCTTTTCGTGGCGAACCTGGGCAAATTCCACATCGGCACCTGGATCGCGCTCGCCTTCATCCTGTCGGTGTCCCTGCTCATCCTGTGTCTGGCCGCCTTCATGATCGAGGTGCGGATCTCGCTGCGCGCCATCCATGTCCGCAAGGAAATCCTGTCGTGACGCCGGCGGTGGAGCGGCGCCTGCTGCAGGTGGCGGTGGCGCTCGCCTGCTGCGTGCCGATCGCGGCGGGGGCGGCGGGCGTGCTGCTCGGCCCCGTCTGGATGGGCCGTCCGCCGCTCGTCCCCGTCGATCTGGACAGCCATGTCCGGTATCTGTCGGGCATATTCCTGGGCGTCGGCATGGCCTTCACCACCTGCATCCCCGCAGTCGAGCGGCAGGGACCCCGCTTCCGCCTGCTCGCCGCGCTCGTCGTCGCCGGCGGCTTTGCCCGGCTCGGCTCGCTGATGGCGGTCGGCGCCCCCTCGCGCGGCCATCTCCTCGGCCTGCTGCTCGAACTCGTCCTCGTCCCCCTCCTCGTCCTCTGGCAATTCCGCGTCGCCCGCCGCTACCGCGCCCCCGCCTCGACACTGGACGCATAACCCGGTCGCTCCCGCGCCTGCGCCCGCTGCTCATACGCATATCCGGCCTTCAGCACGACCGCATCGCCGTCCCTCGCCGCAACGAACGACAACCCCACCGGCAGGCCCAGCACCAACCCCATCGGCACCGTCAGATGCGGATAGCCTGCGATGGCTGGCCACTGGCTGGCGCTCGGGCCGTTATATTGGTCGCCGTGGACCGGATCGCTCGGCCAGGCCGGGCCATAGCTCGGCTCGACCAGCACATGCGCGTGCGCCTCGCGCAGCATGCCGTCGATCGCGCCCCGCGCCGCCGCCAGCGACTTTGCCCGCGCCGCCTTGTACGCCGGATCGTCCAGCCCGTGCGTCGTCGTCGCCTGCACGAACAGTTCCTGCTCGAAAAACGGCATTTCCGCTGCCGGCCGTGCCGCATTGAACGCGATCACCTGATCCAGCGTCCGCGTGGTCACGGCGGGCGGCGTGCTGGCCAGATAGGCGTTCAGATCCGCCTTCAACTCGGTCAGCAGCACCACCAACTCCGCCTCGCCGATCCCGTCCACCTTCGGCTCCGTCACCGGCACCAGGATCGCCTCCGCATCCCGCAACACCTGTAGCGCGGCATCGAACCGCGCCGCCACGGCGCGCGGCATGTCCGGCCGGCGAACGGCGATCCGCATGCCCGACAGCGCCTGGGCGGACAGCCCGGCGGCAAAGTCGCGCGGCACCGCAGCGGCCGTCGCGGGGTCGGCCGGGTCGGCGCCCGCCATCGCGGTCAGCATCACCGCCACGTCGCGCACGCTCCGCGCCATCGGCCCCGGCGTGTCCTGGCTGTGGCTGATCGGCACCACATGCGTGCGGCTGACCAGCCCGATCGACGGCTTCATGCCGACCAGCCCGTTCATCGCCGACGGGCAGACGATCGATCCGTCCGTCTCCGTCCCCACCGCCGCCGCGGCAAAGCTCGCCGCCACCGCCGCACCCGACCCGGAGGACGAACCGCACGCGGTGCGGTCCAGCGCATAGGGATTTCGCACCAGACCGCCCACCGCGCTCCATCCGCTCATCGACCGGGTCGAGCGGATATTGGCCCATTCGGACAGGTTGGTCTTGCCCAGGATCACCGCCCCCGCCGCACGCAGCCTGGCGACGACCGGTGCATCCCGTCGCGTCAGATTGTCCGCCAGCGCCAGGCTGCCCGCGGTCGTCGGCACCGGGTCCAGCGTCTCGATATTGTCCTTGATCAGGACCGGGATGCCATGCAGGTCACCACGCACCCGCCCGGCCTTGCGTTCGGCATCCAGCGCCTTGGCCTGCGCCAGCGCATCGGGGTTCAGCGCGATCACCGCGCGCAGCCGCGGCCCGTTGCGATCCATCCGGGCGATCCGCGCCTGATAGGCGCGCACCAGATCGACGCTCGATATGCGCCCCGTGGCCAGCATCGCGCGCAACGCGTCGATCGATTGTTCCTCCACCGCCACCTGCCGCGCCGGCGCGCCCGACGCCATCACTGCCACCGCCAGCGTCGCCGCCAGCCATCTTTGCGCTACCCGCATGAAATTGCCCCCGATTTTCGCGCCATGCTACCGCGCACGGTGCCCGGTGCAATATGCGGATGGCGGACTTTGCCGGACCCCGAGGGCCCTGACATACGTTGGTCCCATCATCATGCATGAAGGAGCGGGCGTGGCCGCAGTTCTGAAAGTCCTTGCCAAGCTCGTCGCGCTGCTCCTGATCCTCTTCGGCCTTGCGGTCACGATCGTGCCGCGCTTCCTGGACCGCATCTATTATCGCGGCCCCGCCAGCGGCCATTTCGACACCGAACGCTTCTTCAACCCGGACGGCGACGAGGACACGATGCGCGCGCCCGGCGGCGGCGGACGTGCCGGTTTCTTCTGGCGCTACCTGACCGGCAGCGACGACCGGCCGCCATGGCCGGCATCGGTGCGCATCGACCCGGTCGCACCCCCCGACCGGGTGCAGGGCCAGCGCATGGTCGCCACCTGGGTCGGCCATGCCACGGTGCTGGTCCAGACGCAGGGGCTCAACATCCTGACCGATCCGATCTGGGCGGACACCGCCGGGCCCTTCGGCATGGGCCCATCGCGCGTCGCGCCGCCTGGCATCGCGTTCGATCGCCTGCCCCGGATCGACCTGATCGTCGTCAGCCACAATCATTACGACCATATGGACCTGGATACGCTGCGCCGTCTCTGGCTGCGGGACCGGCCGCGTATCGTCACCAGCCTCGGCAACGACAGCGTCATCGCGCAGGCCGGCGTGCCCGCCACCGCGCTCGACTGGGGGCAGCGCCTTGCCCTGCGCCCCGCCATCTCGGTCGTCGTCACCCGCAACCACCATTGGGGCAGCCGCTGGTTCGCCGACCGCAACCGGGCGCTGTGGTCCAGCTTCACCATCACCCTGCCCGGCGGCAACCTGTTCTTTGCGGGCGATACGGGCATGGGCGACGGCCGCTGGCCGGCGGAGGCGGCACGGCTCGGTCCCGTGCGGCTGGCGCTGCTCCCCATCGGTGCGTTCCGGTTCGCGCCGGGCCAGATGGCATCGGGCAGCCATATCGGCCCGGTCGATGCGGTGGAGGTCTATCGCCGGCTCGGCGCCGCCTACGCGATACCGATCCATTGGGGCACGTTCCGCCTCTCCTACGAGGCCTATGACACGCCGCCCGCGCTGCTCGCCGCGTCCATGCGCTGCACCGGCCAGCGCGGCTTCACCCCCGTGGCGCTCGGTCGCCCGGTCGAGATCGGCCCCTACCGCCCGACCGCGGTGGCGGAGACACCGCGCGACCGGCTGCTCCGCTGCCTCGACGCCGCCGGTGCCGACCGCTTCCGCTAGGACGCCGCCGCCGGCTTCAGCAGGTCCAGCACCACCGCCGTCGTCGCCACCGCCCCGGTCACCACCGCAGGCTCGGGCGACACCTTGAACTGCGGGCTGTGGTGCGAGGGGATGGCGGACCCACCGGCCCTGGCGGCGGCGACGACATCCGCCGGCGTACCGCCGACCGAGAAATAATAGCCGCGCACGCCGGTATCCGGCTGGACGTAATAGGCGAAGTCCTCCGCCCCCATTCCTTTCTGCGTGAACGGCGCAACATGATCCGCGCCCAGCGTCGTCGCCAGCACGGCGTTCAGCCGCCCGGCCAGCGCCGCGTCGTTGATCGTCGTCGGCGTTCCCTCGATCACCGTCACCACCGGCATCTTGTCGGCGGGCATGCCGTTCAGCTCGCCCACGCCGCGCGCCACGCGGGCGATCCCGGCGACCAGTCGCGCGCGCTCCTCCTCGTCATTGGCGCGCACCGTCACCTGCAACCGGGCCTGGTCGGAGATGATGTTGTGCTTCAGGCCGGCATGAAAGGATCCGACCGTGATCACCCCCGGCCGCAACGGCTGCTGCTCGCGACTGATCAGGCCCTGCAACGCGATCACCAGTTGCGACGCCATATAGACCGGATCCTTGCCCATATGCGGGCTGGCGCCGTGCGCACCGATGCCCGGCACGGTGATGTCGACTGAGTCCGACGACGAATACTGGATGCCCTCGGCCGCGGAGACGGTGCCCGCCGCACGCTCCGCATCCACATGGAATGCCACGGCATATTGCGGCTTGGGGAACCGCGTATACAGCCCGTCCCCCAGCATCGCCTTCGCCCCGCCCACGCGCTCCTCCGCCGGCTGCACGACGAACACCACCGTCCCCCGCCACCTGTCCCTCAACGCCGCCAGTCGCCGCGCCGTCCCCACCATCGCCGTGACATGCACATCATGCCCACACGCGTGCATCACCGGCGCCTCCACGCCATCGACACCCACCTGACGCACCGTGCTGGCATTGGGCAGCCCCGACTTCTCCTCTACCGGCAGGCCGTCCATGTCGGCGCGCACCAGCACCACCGGCCCCGCACCGTTTCGCAGCACGCCGACCACCCCGGTGCCGCCCACCTTCTCCGTCACCTGCATCCCCGCCACCCGGCGCAGCTCCGCCGCCATCCGCGCCGCCGTCTTCTCCTCCTTGAACGACAGTTCCGGATTTCGGTGAAACCAGTCCCACAAGCCCTTCAGGTCGCGATCGTAATCCGCCTTCACGGCCGCGGCATAATCCGGCTCGGCCATGGCCGGCGTCGCGAGGGCGAGCAGCGTGGCGGTGGCACAAAGATGACGCATGATGTCCCCCGTGATCGATGACGATCGTCAGCGTAGCGCGCGCAAGCCGCCGTGCAATCCTCCGCTACAACCGGTAAGGGTCGATTCGTGAACCGATATCGGAAACGCTTCTGGCTCCTTGCCTCGGGCGTCGCGGCGCTGGCTGGCTATCTCGATGCCGTCGGCTTTCTCACCCTGAACGGCCTGTTTGTCTCCTTCATGAGCGGCAATTCGACGCAGCTTGCGGTCGATCTTGTCCTTGGCGGCCCGATGGCGGCGGTCGCAGCCGGACTGGTCGGTGCGTTTGTCGGCGGCGTGATCGCCGGCGCGTTGGCCGCGCATGTGGCGGGCCCGGCGCGAAAGCCAGTGGTCCTGCTGCTGGTCACCATCCTGCTTGCCGTCGCTGCCCTGCTGAACGGGCCGTCCGCCGTCTTCGTCATGGCCGCGGCGATGGGTGCCGCCAATGGCGTGTTCCAGCGTGATGGCGAGGTCAGCATCGGCGTCACCTACATGACCGGCACGCTGGTCAAGCTGGGCCAGCGGCTCGCCGCCGCGATCACCGGCGGCGCAGGCTGGGCGTGGATCCCGCATCTGTTGTTGTGGAGCGCGCTTGTCACCGGGGCCGCACTGGGCACGATCGCGCATCTCCATGCCGGCCCCCATGCCTTGTGGCTGGCCACGGCCGCAGCGCTGATCCTCACGGTGGCCGCCGCTCTGACCGATCGCCGCGCCTGAACTTGCAGGGCACGAAACCGTTTACGTGGGCACAGGTGACGAAACGAGAACAAAGCCCCATATCCCCGCCATGGCCATCCAGATCCGCACGACCCTAGACGAGCCGGAAACCGGCCCCGCCTTCGTCCCCCATCGCCCCAGCCGCCCGGAAAAGGCGGAGGGCGGCCGCCGCTTCGAGCTGGTGACCGACTACACCCCCAGCGGCGACCAGCCCACCGCCATTGCCGAACTGGTCGCTGCGGCACGGGCCGGCGAGAAGGATCAGGTGCTGCTCGGCGTCACCGGCTCCGGCAAGACCTTCACCATGGCCAAGACGATCGAGGCGTTGCAGCGCCCCGCGCTGATCCTCGCCCCCAACAAGATCCTGGCCGCGCAGTTGTACGGAGAGTTCAAGAACTTCTTCCCGAACAACGCGGTCGAATATTTCGTCAGCTATTACGACTATTACCAGCCCGAAGCCTATGTGCCGCGGTCCGACACCTATATCGAGAAGGAATCCTCGATCAACGAGTCGATCGACCGCATGCGCCACTCGGCCACGCGTGCACTGCTGGAGCGGGACGACGTCATCATCGTCGCTTCGGTGTCGTGCCTGTACGGCATCGGTTCGGTCGAGACCTATTCGGCGATGATCTTCGACCTGAAGAAGGGGCAAAGCGTCGATCAGCGTGAAATCGTGCGCAAGCTCGTCGCGTTGCAATACAAGCGCAACGATGCGGCCTTTCAGCGCGGCAATTTCCGCGTAAAGGGCGACACGCTGGAACTCTTCCCGTCGCATTACGAAGATTCGGCGTGGCGCATCTCCTTCTTCGGCGACGAGATCGAGGAGATCACCGAATTCGATCCGCTCACCGGCAAGAAGGTCGCGAACCTCAACTCCGTGCGCGTCTATGCGAACTCGCACTATGTCACCCCCGGCCCGACGATGAAGCAGGCGGCCGAGGCGATCCGCCATGAATTGTCCGAGCGGCTGAAGGAGTTGGAAGCGGAGGGAAAGCTGCTCGAACACCAGCGGCTCGAACAGCGTACCAACTTCGACCTCGAAATGATCGCGGCGACCGGCAGTTGCAACGGCATCGAGAATTACAGTCGCTTCCTGACCGGCCGCCTGCCCGGCGAGCCGCCGCCGACCCTGTTCGAATATCTGCCGGAAAACGCCGTGCTGTTCGTCGACGAGAGCCATGTCACCATCGGCCAGATCAACGGCATGTCGCGCGGGGACCATCGTCGCAAGATCACGCTGGCCGAATATGGCTTCCGTCTGCCCTCGGCGATCGACAACCGGCCGCTGCGCTTCAACGAGTGGGATGCGATGCGCCCGCAAACCGTGTGCGTGTCGGCGACGCCGGGCAGTTGGGAGATGGAGCAGACGAGCGGCGTCTTTGCCGAACAGGTGATCCGCCCCACCGGGCTGATCGATCCGCCGATCGAGATCAAGCCGGTCGAGGAACAGGTACAGGACCTGATCGTCGAGGTTCGCAAGACGACCGAGCGGGGATACCGCACGCTTGTCACCACGCTGACCAAGCGGATGGCGGAGGACCTGACCGAATATATGCACGAGGCGGGGATCAAGGTCCGCTACATGCACTCCGACGTCGAGACGCTGGAGCGTATCGAGCTGATCCGCGATCTGCGTCTGGGCGTCTATGACGCGCTTATCGGCATCAACCTGCTGCGTGAGGGGCTGGATATTCCCGAATGCGGGCTGGTCGCGATCCTGGACGCCGACAAGGAGGGATTCCTGCGGTCGGAAACCTCGCTGATCCAGACGATCGGCCGCGCCGCCCGCAACGTCGACGGTCGCGTGATCCTGTATGCGGATCGCATCACCGGCTCGATGGAACGCGCGATGAGCGAAACCGCGCGGCGCCGGGAAAAGCAGATGGCCTATAACGCCGAACACGGCATCACGCCCGCGACCGTACGCAAGAATATCGGCGACATCATCGCGCATGTCGCCTCGGGCGATCAGGTGACCGTGCCGATCGACGACGAGCGTCCGCACATGGTCGGCCACAATCTGCGGGCCTATATCGAGGAACTCGAAAAGAAGATGCGCAAGGCCGCTGCCGACCTCGAATTCGAGGAGGCCGGTCGCCTGCGCGACGAGATCCGTCAGTTGGAGAACGAGGAGCTGGGCCTGCCCGTCCACGAACAAAAGGCCCCGATCATGGGCCGCTCCAACGAAGGCAAGCCGGGTACCCGCAAGACGCGGTTCGGCAAGAGCAAGAAATTCGCCAGCGGCCGGCGGGCGTGATGCTTAACGGGGGGCGGCACGATCCAAATCGTACCGCCCCCCGTCATCGCTTTACCTATTCGACCGACACATTCTCGCTGCCGACACTGTAATAGCTTGCGACGCGGTCGGCATAGGCCTGGTCGAATACGGGCGCGTTGTTCGACCAGCTCGGTCCGCCTTCCAGCAGGCGGCGGTCGATGGTGATGACGTATTGGTCGCGCACCGAATCGAACTGGAGGAGCGAGAAGGGGACGGGGTAGAAGCTCTTGCCCATGCCGAGGAAGCCGCCCAGCGACAGGACCGCATGCGTCACCTTGCCGCTGCGCTTGTGGACCATGAACGAATATACGGTGCCCACCGTATCGCCGTCCCGGCTTTCCACTTTCATCGTGTGCGCCACATTGGCCTGAACGAGCAGCAGCGTAGGGGTATCAGCGGTGTCGGACATAGGGGTCTCCATTGATCCAGGTTGAACCCGTCGCCCCGCAGCGCGGTTCCGTCGCAACGGGCCCGCCCGGAAAGGTTGAGCCGCCCTCCTGCCTCGCCCATAGAGCGGGCATGCGCTTCGCCTCTTTGCTCCGCCTGATACCACTCGCGGCCACCATCCTGGTCTCCGCCTGCATCCCCGCCACCCAGCCGGCATCGCCCCCGCCGCCCGCCCCGGCTGCCCCTACCCCGCCCCCGCCCGCACCCACCGTCGCCCTCGGCCCCGACTGGCGCGACTGGCCGCTGGCCCCCGGTACGTGGCGCTATACGCGTCAGGCGGGCGGCTCGATCGCGAATTTCGGCACAGGTACGCCAGCGCTGACGCTGCGCTGTGATGCCGCGACCCGGCGCATCACGCTGGTGCGCGCCGGCGCGCAGGCCGGCACCGCGACGATCCGCACCTCCAGTACCACGCGCCCATTGCCCCTGCAGTCGGGCGGCGCGGCCGTATTGGCGGCGGGCGACTCGCTGCTGGATGCAATGGCCTTCACCCGCGGCCGCTTCGTGCTGGAGCAGCCGGGCACGCCGCCGCTGGTCGTGCCGGCCTATGCCGAGATCGGTCGGGTGATCGAGGATTGCCGCGGCTGATCGACTCATCGGCGGCGCAAGAGGGTCGGCCAAACGCCCGGTCATTACAAGACTTGTTTATCGGCACCGGCCATCACACATTGGCGCTGCGGCCAGTGATGGCCGCATTGGCTATCAACAAGCGAAAGGAGGTGATCCGATGTCTCATGGTTCAGCAATGGGGTCGGTTCAGTTCGTTCGGGGGACGCGCTTCTAAGACCGCCGGACCGGCCGGGGGTATCCTCCCCCAAGCAACGGCATGGTCCCCAAGGTCTTGAGGCCTGCATGGTCTCCCGGGCTGGAGCTCTCCGGCCGCTGACCATGTTTAGGGGCTGTCGGGACGTCGAGAGACGCCTCCCGGCAGCCTCTTCTCATATCCGGCGCAGGGTTTTCGGTTATAGCCGTCGAAACAGGATCAGCGCGTCGACCAGTCCGAGCGTCGGATGTGCGAACGCCTCCGGCACGCGCCCGACGTCCTCGAAACCCAATGATCGCCACAAAGCGACCGCCCGGCTGTTGCTCGCCACCACGAAGTTGAACTGCATCGCGGTGAAGCCCGCCATGCGGGCGATATCGAAGGAATGCAGCGCCATCGCGCGCGCCACGCCGCGTCCCTGTGCGGCCGGCGCCGAGACATAGCCGCAATTGGCTACATGCGCGCCGCCACCCATCTGGTTCGCGCGGCAATAGTAACTGCCGAGCAGCGCACCCTCGCCGTCACATGCAACGAAGGTGCGCTTGCCACTCTCGAACCAATATCCCGCCAGCGCCTGCGCATCCATGTCGCGCGGCAGGGCGTAGGTTTCGCCCGCAGCAATGACCGGTGCCAGCATGGCCACCACCGCCGCGTGGTCGCCGCCGGACGCCTCGCGGATGACGATGGTCTCTTCCGGCAAGCCGGTCCTGCGCTCCACGCTCATCCAAGCGTGCCTCAGGCCGGCGTCAGCAGCCCTTCCTTCGCGATCTTCTCGCGCCACACCAGTGGGGCGAGCTGGTGGACGTTCTGGCCCTCGGCATCCACCGCGACGGTGACGGGGAAATCCTGCACCTCGAACTCGTAGATCGCCTCCATACCCAGGTCCTCGAACCCGACCACCTTCGATCCCTTGATCGCCCGTGCGACCAGATAGGCCGCGCCACCCACCGCCATCAGATAGGCGGAGCGGTGATCCTTGATCGCCTCGGTGGCGGCCGGTCCGCGCTCGGCCTTGCCGACCATCGCCAGCAGGCCCTGTTCCAGCATCATGCGCGTGAACTTGTCCATGCGCGTCGCAGTGGTCGGCCCGGCCGGGCCCACCACTTCCTCGCCCACCGGATCGACCGGCCCGACATAATAGATCACCCGGCCCTTGAACTCGACCGGCAGCGCCTCGCCCCGGGCCAGCATGTCGGCGATCCGCTTGTGCGCAGCGTCGCGCCCGGTCAGCATCTTGCCGTTCAGCAGCAGCCGGTCGCCATGCTTCCAGCTCTGCACCACCTCCGGCGTCAACGCGTCGAGATCGACACGCTTGGCCGCGACATCGGGCTTCCAGTCGACCTTGGGCCATTCGTCCAGCTTGGGCGCTTCCAGATAGACCGGGCCCGAGCCATCCAGCGTGAAATGCGCGTGGCGGGTTGCGGCGCAATTGGGGATCATCGCGACGGGCTTGGACGCCGCATGCGTCGGCCAGTCGAGGATCTTCACGTCGAGGATGGTGGAAAGCCCGCCCAGCCCCTGCGCGCCGATGCCCAGCGCATTGACCTTGTCCATCAGTTCGATGCGAAGCGCCTCGATATCGTTGCGTGGCCCGCGCGCACGCAGCTGCCCCATGTCGATCGCGCCCATCAGCGACCGCTTGGCGAGCAGCATCGCCTTCTCGGCGGTGCCGCCGATGCCGATGCCCAGCATGCCGGGCGGGCACCAGCCCGCACCCATTTGCGGGATCATCTCCAGCACCCAGTCGACGATCGAATCGCTGGGGTTCATCATCTTGAACTTCGACTTGTTCTCGCTGCCGCCACCCTTGGCGGCGACGTCCACGCTCACCTTGGCGCCTGGCACCATTTCGACGTGCAGCACCGAGGGCGTGTTGTCGCGCGTGTTGCGCCGGGTGAAGGCCGGATCGGCCAGGATCGAGGCGCGCAGCTTGTTTTCGGGATGCAGATAGGCGCGGCGCACCCCCTCGTCGACCACCTCCTGCAAGGACCGGTTGCCGGACAGGCGGCAATCCTGCCCCCATTTGACGAACACGGTGACGATGCCGGTATCCTGGCAGATCGGCCGGTGCCCCTCGGCGCACATGCGGCTGTTGGTCAGGATCTGGGCGATGGCATCCTTGGCGGCGGGGCTCTGCTCGGCCTCATAGGCCTCGCCCAGCGCACGGATATAATCCATCGGGTGATAGTAGCTGATGAACTGGAGCGCGTCGGCCACGCTCTCGATCAGGTCGGTGTCGCGGATGATCGTGGTCATGGCAGGCCTTTGCGCGATGCGCGCGCGCGATGCAATCGGCGGACAGCCGGCATTAACCACATCCACTGTCCAGTTTCGCAACTTGGGGGCCCCTAGCATCGGCACCATGCCGCGATCAGCTTTTCTTGACGGACCCGTATCGATCGCCTGCCTGCTGGGACTTGTCGAGGATGAGCGCGATCAGGTGGCGATCCTCCAGCATGTCCGGCAGGACCAGCTTGCCGCCACCTGGCCCTTTGCGGTGGTGGCGCAGGCGGCGGCCTCCGCCTTTCTGATCGTCATGCTGGCGCGCAGTGGCCAGACCGCCGCGCTGATGCCCGCTGCGCTGTTCACGGGGCTGGCGCTGCTCCTGTCGGGGAGCAGCATGCCGCTGCTCCGCTGGATGGTGCGCGAACGCTGGCATCCTTTCCAGCGGCACCGCGTCCTTGCCACCGTCGCCGCACTGCTCGCCGCGACGCTGACCATGCAGATGTGGATCGCGACCGATCTGCCCGATCCGGTGCGGCTCGGCTGCATGGTGGCGCTGGCCGGTGCGATCGGGCTGAGCGTCGTGGCCGCGCATGACGTGCGGCCGATGACGCTGGGGCTGGCCGCCGGGCTGGCCTTGACCATCGGCGCGCTGAAGGGGGTGGATGCGACGTTCGTCACCGCACTGTCGTGCCTGGGCGCCCTGATCCTGGTCAACCGGCGGCTGGGGCTGGTCGACCGGGCGACCGCCGACACGCACGCGCAGGAATCGGCCGAGAGCCGCACCGCCGCCAAGATGGTGGCGGAGTTCGAGAATCAGGGCACCGGCTGGTTCTGGGAAACGGACCGGCATGGCCGCGTCACCTATCTGACCGACAAGGTTGCCGCCGACCTGGCCCGCTGCGGCATGCGCACCACCGACGCGGCGCTGGCCGATCTGTTCCGGGTCGATGCGCTGGCCCCCCGCGCCGAACGCACCCTGGCCTTTCATCTCGCCTCCCGCACCGCCTTTTCGGACTATTCGGTCTGCGCCGCTGCCGATGCGGAGGGTGCGCGCTGGTGGTCGATCTCGGGGCGGCCGATGATCGACTCGCTCGGCCGGTTCCAGGGCTTTATCGGCTCGGGCACCGACCTGACCGAAAAGCGGCGTTCGCAGGCGGAGATCACCCGTCTCGCCCTGTCCGACAGCCTGACCGGCCTTGCCAATCGCCAGCGGATGCGCACCGCCCTCGACAAGACGCTGGCGCGCGATTCCGGCCCATACCGGCCCGCCAGCCTGTTCTTGCTCGATCTCGACCGGTTCAAGGCGGTCAACGACACGCTGGGCCATCAGGCGGGCGATACGCTGTTGAAACAGGTGGCCCGGCGGCTGGAGGAATGCGTCGGTGACGCCGGGCTGGTCGGCCGCCTGGGGGGCGACGAGTTTCAGGTGCTGCTCCCCGATATCGATGCCCGCGAACGGCTGGGGCGGCTGGCGCGCACGATCATCACCGCTCTTTCCCAGCCCTATATGATCGATGACGGCGCGGTCACGATCGGCTGCTCGATCGGCATCGCCATGGCCCCCCATCACGGCGAGGATGGCGAAACGCTGGTCCGCAATGCCGACCTTGCCCTTTATGCCGCCAAGGGCGACGGGCGCGGCGTCCACCGCTTCTATGCCGACGAGATGCTGGAAGGTGCACGCACCCGCCAGCGGCTGGAATCCGATCTGCGCGAGGCGCTGGCGCAGGGCAGCTTCCACCTGGCCTATCAGCCGATCGTCGCGACCGGCGACGCCCGCATCGTCGGTTACGAAGCGCTGCTCCGCTGGACGCACCCAACACGCGGCGCCGTCTCGCCGGCCGAGTTCGTCCCCATCGCCGAGGAGTGCGGCCTGATCGAACCGCTGGGCGAATGGGTATTGCGTACCGCCTGTCGCGAGGCGGCACGCTGGCCGGGCGGGGTGCGCGTCGCGGTCAACGTCTCGCCGATCCAGTTCGCCAATCGCCGCCTGCCCGATCTGGTCGCCAGCGCGCTCGCCCATGCCGGCCTCGCCCCGGACCGGCTGGAGCTGGAGATCACCGAGGGCGTGTTCCTCGACGGATCGACCGATACCGACCAGATGTTCAAGGCGCTGAAGGGCCTGGGCATCCGTCTGGCACTGGACGATTTCGGCACCGGCTATTCCAGCCTCGGCTATCTGCGCACCGCGCCGATCGACAAGATCAAGATCGACCAGTCCTTTGTCCGCGGCACCGCGCAGCCCGGCAACCGCAACGCCGCGATCGTGCGCGCGATCGTGACGCTGGCCGACACGCTGGGCATGGAAACCACGGCCGAAGGTGTCGAGCATCAGGACGAGATCGCGCTCCTTGCCGATCTGGGATGCAGCCATATTCAGGGCTTCGTCTATGGCCAGCCGGCCAATGCCGACGATGCGCTGGCGCAGCTATCCGCCAGGCGCGGCTATGCCACCGCAAGCGGGTTCCGGGTCAGCCGTGCGCCCCGCGTGAAGATGCTTCGCTCCGCCCGCGTCGCGGTCCGGGATGCGGGTGGTGCGGTGATCGACGGCGATGTCCGCATCCGCGACATGTCCGCGACGGGGGCGATGATCGACGGCCTTGCCATCGACGGCGAGGCGGTGGGCGTCGACCTGTTGATCGAGCTGCTCGAAGACCAGATGTTCACCGCCCAGGTCCGCTGGGCCCGCGATGGTCGCGCGGGCATCCAGTTCGCCGAGCATTTCAATCTGGAGCGGCTCAACCCGCCCGCACGATCGCTGCGCCAGGCGGGTGAGCGCTGACCTATCCGCGCCGGACCAGCACCGCGCCGGCGATCACCAGCGCGGCGCCCAGCAGCTTGGGCATCGTCACCGGGTCGGTCCGGAGCCCCAGCAGGCCGAAATGATCGAGCGCGAGAGCGGTCGCCAATTGGCTGGCGATCGCGATGGTCAGCGCGGTCGCCAGCCCCAGTCGCGGCGCGGCGAAGGCGATCGCCGCGACGAACCCCGCCCCATAGAAGCCACCGAGCCACGCCCAGGACGGCGCCCCCCGCAGCGCCGCCGGCGCGGTGCGGTCGAGCGCCGTCCAGGCGACCAGCAGCACCACCGTGCCGACCACGAAGGACACCAAGGCGGCCAGGAGCACCGACCCCGATGTTCTGGCAAGAGCCGCATTGGTCGGCGCCTGCACGGCGATGCCGATTCCGGCGAGCAGGATCAGGATGAAGGGCAGGCCGAGGGACATGGCCCGCCCCGTAGCTACGCCGGTCGCGCGGTTCAACTCGCCAGCCGCCACGCCACCATTAAATCGATCTTCACCATCTATCCCTATGCATGTCCTGCACCGCCACAGCATTCGGCCGATCCGAGAGGAAGTCCATGACCGTCCAGCAATCCATCGATTTCACCGATGTGGTGGTTGACGAAGCCACCGTACGCGCCATGCGCTTCGCCGGCGGCCATCGCTTTCTCAATTCTCATGTCGAGATGCTGGTGGCGCCCAATTTCCTCGACTCGAACGAGTGCGAAATACTGGTCCGGCTGATCGATGCGAACCGCCGCCGCTCCGAAGTGGCCGATGGCGTCACCGTATCGCGCACCAGCGAAACCTGCATATTCGACGCAGCGACCCCGATCATCCAGCTGCTCGACCTGCGCCTGTCCCTGTTCCTGGGCGTCGCACCGGAACTTGGCGAACCGATCCAGGGTCAGCGGTACGCCGTCGGCCAGGAGTTCAAGCTGCACCACGATTATTTCGAACCGCATCACCCCGAGGAACGCACCCATACGCAGCGCTGCGGCCAGCGTACCTGGACGGCGATGATCTATCTGAACGAACCCGAGCAGGGCGGCGAGACCTTCTTCCACTATCTCGATCACGCGTTCAAACCGGAAACCGGCACGATGCTGTGCTGGAACAATATCGGGCCGGGGGGCCTGTCCAACCCACACACGCTTCACGCCGGCCAGCCCGTTCTGGAAGGCACGAAGTATATCGTGACCAAGTGGTTCCGGGAGAAGCCCTGGGCTCGCTGAGCCGCCCCTTCCGGCCGCTCCTCCCTACGCCCTGCAACGTCCTGATGTGGATCGATCGCCGGTGCCGGTGAGCGGTCCACATCTCGCTCGATCTGCCTTCCGGCCACCGGGCGCCCGTCACGCTGCCGCCGGGGCCGGCCGCCTGAACTGGTAGGTGGGCCATGTCTTCGGACACCATCCCTTGTGTCGGCACGCGCAATTTACCGCCCAAAAAAATATTTTGCCTCTTGCGCTTCGCGAACCCCGCAGACATCCATGCGTCGCACCGGACGGGGCCGCATCGCCCCCCGGAACCGATGCTCGTCTCACCGCTTATCCTCTTGCGAGCCTGACGCGGATTATACACAAGCACTGGTATAAGACGCGAGGGGCCCACCCAAGCTCTGGTATGAACACGGCCGATCCATGATGGCTCGGCGGGGGTGTCGTGCGCGCGAAATGCGATGCATGATCTCTTTTTGTTCTAACAATCCAGCCGCTTGGGGTTAGACTGGGCAAACGCCACGAGTCGAACGAATTGAGAACAAGGAGCGGCTTCGCGATGGACTTCAGCCGGGACAGCGACATGACCACCGACACGATCGACAAGGGCCAGACCAGCATGGCGCTCGACACCACCCCTGCCCCGCGGCAGCGGTGGCGGACAGCAAGGCGATTCGGCCCCAGCCCTATCCGGTCGAGGTCGATCACGCGCGCGACGCGAACCTGACCGATTTCGGCAAGGAGACGCTGAAGGACCGCTATCTGCTCCCGGGCGAGAGCTTCCAGGACCTGTTCGTCCGTGTCGCCTCCGCCTATGCCGATGACGCCGCCCATGCGCAGCGCCTGTACGACTATATCTCGAAGCTGTGGTTCATGCCCGCCACCCCCGTTCTGTCGAACGGCGGCACGGGGCGCGGCCTGCCCATCTCCTGCTATCTGAATTCGGTGCCGGACAGCCTGAACGGCATCGTCGATACCTGGAACGAGAATGTGTGGCTCGCCTCGCGCGGCGGCGGCATCGGCACCTATTGGGGCAATGTCCGCGGCATCGGCGAGCCGGTCGGCCTGAACGGCAAGACCAGCGGCATCATCCCGTTCGTCCGGGTCATGGATTCGCTGACGCTGGCGATCAGCCAAGGATCGCTGCGCCGCGGTTCGGCCGCCTGCTATCTCGACATCTCGCATCCCGAGATCGAGGAGTTCCTGGAAATCCGCAAGCCCAGCGGCGACTTCAACCGCAAGGCGCTCAACCTCCATCACGGCGTCCTCATCCCCGACGCCTTCATGGAAGCGGTGCGCGACGGCGCCGAATGGCAGCTCAAGAGCCCCAAGACGGGCGAGGTCCGCGCCACGCTCGACGCGCGCTCGCTCTTCCAGAAGCTGGTCGAAACCCGTCTCCAGACCGGCGAGCCGTACATCGTCTTCGCCGATCACGTGAACTCGACCATGCCCAAGCATCACCGCGATCTGGGCCTGAAGGTCTCGACCTCGAACCTGTGCTCGGAAATCACGCTGCCGACCGGCGTCGATCATCTGGGCAACGACCGTACCGCGGTCTGCTGCCTGTCGTCGCTCAACCTGGAAACCTGGGACCAGTGGAAGGACGACAAGCAGTTCATCGAGGACGTGATGCGCTTCCTCGACAATGTGTTGCAGGACTATATCGACCGGCACGAGCCGGGCATGGAGCGTGCCGCCTATTCCGCGGGGCGCGAGCGTTCGGTGGGCCTCGGGGTCATGGGCTTCCACTCCTTCCTCCAGGCGCGAGGCATCCCGTTCGAGGGTGCGATGGCCAAGTCGTGGAACCTGCGCATGTTCAAGCATGTCAACGCGCAGGTGAACCAGGCGTCGATGACGCTGGCGGTCGAGCGCGGGCCCTGCCCCGACGCCGCCGATGTCGGCGTGATGGAGCGTTTCTCGTGCAAGATGGCGATCGCGCCGACTGCGTCGATCTCGATCATCTGCGGCGGCACCAGCGCCTGCATCGAGCCGATCCCGGCCAATATCTATACACACAAGACGCTTTCGGGCAGCTTCGCGGTCAAGAACCCGTATCTGGAAAAGCTGCTCAACCAGAAGAGCAAGAATTCCGAGGCGGTGTGGAGTTCGATCCTGGAGCATGGCGGCTCGGTCCAGCATCTCGACTTCCTGACCCAGGAAGAAAAGGATGTGTACAAGACCAGCTTCGAGATCGACCAGCGCTGGCTGCTCGAACTCGCCGGTGACCGCACGCCGTTCATCGACCAGGCACAGTCGCTCAACCTGTTCATCCCGGCCGATGTCGAGAAGTGGGACCTGCTGATGCTCCACTTCCGCGCCTGGGAACTGGGCATCAAGTCGCTCTATTATCTGCGTTCCAAGTCCGTCCAGCGCGCCGGCTTCGCAGGTTCGGAAGGATCGGGCGGCGTCGAGGCGGACAACACGATCGACAAGCCGAAGTTCGATCTGGGCGAGTCCACCGACTATGACGAATGCCTGGCGTGTCAGTGAGGTGCGGGCGACTTCGGATCGCGTAAGCGATCCGAAGCCTCGCCACGGCGGGCAGCGGTGCCGCGCAGCGGCTCCGTCTGACGGCGTGGCGGCAAGGAAGCGAGATGACAGCTTTAAAGCAAAGGGGCCGCTCTTGACGGACAGCCCCTTCACCCTTCCGCGGCCTGACGGCCGTTCCCTCCCTCTCCCGATGGGAGAGGGACAGGATCGATCACTCCGTCTCTTCGAACGTCACCGCTTCGGCGCCGTTGGCGGAGAGGCGGACCTTGCCGTCCTCGATGTCCGCGACCAGGCCGACCGAGATGTAATGATGCTTGGCGCCCTGCCCGTCCTCGGTCTGCGGCGAATCGTTCTTCGTCAGCTTGATGCGGTCACCTTCGACATGGTCGACGGTGCCGACATGCGTGCCGTCCGCGCCGATGACTTCTGCGTGTTCCTGGATCTGGCTGATATCGACCATCGTTTTCCTCCTGTGATGGGTTCGACGTGCCAACGCACCGCACCCGAAATGGTGGCATCGTGACCGGCTGGGCGATCATGTATATCGTCGCCGGCGTGCTCGCCCTGGTCGGCGGCGCGCTGCTGCTGGCGCTCACCCGTCCGCAAAGCGCGGGCAAGGTCTATGCCTATCGCATGATCGGCATCATGGCGCTGGCCAGCGCCGCCTCGCTCGCCGCCTCCGCCGCGGCACTCAAGGCATGGAGCATCGCGCCATGACCGCCACCCCCGTTTCCCGCGACGTCACCGGCGCCGCGCATTCCTTCCCCTTCTTCGTACCGGAGTAATCCCATGTCCCTCCTTCAGGCCTCCAAGCAGTACAAGCCGTTCGAATACCCCTGGGCGTTCGAGTTCTGGAAGCGTCAGCAGCAGCTCCACTGGCTCCCCGAAGAGGTGCCGCTGGGCGAGGATTGCCGCGACTGGGCGCAGAAGCTGTCGGATCACGAGCGCAACCTGCTCACCCAGATCTTCCGCTTCTTCACCCAGGCCGATGTCGAGGTGCAGGACTGCTACCACGAGAAATATGGCCGCGTGTTCAAGCCGACCGAGATCAAGATGATGCTGACCGCGTTCAGCAACATGGAGACGGTGCACATCGCCGCCTACAGCCATCTGCTCGACACGATCGGCATGCCCGAAAGCGAGTATGGCGCCTTCCTCGAATATGCCGAGATGAAGGAAAAGCATGATTACATGCAGAATTTCGGCGTCGATTCGGACGAGGACATCGCCCGCACGCTGGCCATGTTCGGCGGCTTCACCGAGGGCGTGCAGCTGTTCGCCAGCTTCGCGATGCTGATGAACTTCCCGCGCTTCAACAAGATGAAGGGCATGGGCCAGATCGTCACCTGGTCGATCCGCGACGAAAGCCTGCACTGCGAGGGCATCATCAAGATGTTCCACACCTTCTGCCACGAGCGCCAGTGCCTGACCAAGGCGGTGAAGGACGACATCGCCGATGTCTGCCAGACGACGATCCGCCTGGAGGACAATTTCATCGATCTCGCCTTCGAAATGGGCCCGGTCGAGGGGATGAAGCCCAAGGAGATCAAGAAGTATATCCGCTACATCGCCGACTGGCGGATGGGCCAGCTCGGCCTGAAGCCGATCTACATGATCGACGAGCATCCCCTGCCCTGGCTCGCGCCGATGCTGAACGGCGTCGAGCACGCCAACTTCTTCGAGCAGCGTGCCACCGAATATTCCAAGGCCGCGACCAAGGGCCAGTGGAACGACGTGTGGGATTCGTTCGACAAGCGTCAAAAGGCCAAGGGCGCCAAGCCGGCGAACGAGGAAGCTCCCGCGGGCATGGGCGACATGTTCTCGCAAGCCGGGGTGGCGGCGGAGTAAGCCGCGCCGCGCCGCGGGTTGGCGGCTGCTAACCCGCGCCACCCGGCGGTGCGCCGGGCCGGCGACGCCAGCAGCGTCGGCCGACGTCAGCGCGGGCGTTGCCCGCGCCAGCCGTTCCTCAACACCAACCCCGCCGCTTGCCCCCCGCATAGGGCCGCGCCAGCCCCTCCTCGACGAGTTGCGCGCCCAGCGACACGCCGTCGCGGCTGACCACCGCCAGCTTGCGCCCATATTTGTCGCGCGCGCGGGGTTGCGGCTCCATCACGAACGGCCCTGCACTCAACAGTTCGCGCATCCGCTCCGTCGCCGCCTCGCCCTTGCGCGCCTCGGCGGCGCAGCGGGGCGGGTGCGTTTCGGGCGTGTCGATGTCGGCGATGCGGATGGTATCGCCGCCCATGCGGAACGTGTCGCCATCGACGACGCAGTCCGCCCGATCACCCCGCCGGCAGCGGACGAACCGGCCGCTCGCCGCCTCGCCCATCGGCGCCCACTGGCCCGGCCACAGGCGGCGCAGCACGCGTTCCAGATCGGTCACGCCGATCTCCCCCGCGACCGCATCGCCCACCTGCCGCCAGTCCGCGACATGCGGCAGGGCCAGCCCCAGCGCCAGTCCGATCAGGACGAGGCGCCCGTCACGCAGGAAACCACCCGACGAAACCCGCAAACCACTTCGTGCCATAACAACGCGTTAGGAGTCGGCCTGCGTGACGGCAACCAGCCTCAGCCTTGCATTTTCCGTGTCGGCGCATGGAAATCGGGCGGCTTGTTGGCAATCCACCTCAGGTAACGCGCCATATCCTCTCGCGCGCGCAGGGTTTTCAGGTCGGCGAAATGCCGCGCCAGATCCGCATTGGACACGAGCGCATGGATGGTGCGGTGGCAGATCGGATGCACCGGCACCGTCTCGCGTCCGCCCTCGCTCTTGGGCACGACATGGTGCCATTCCACCCGGCGCCCCAGCATACGGCCGCACAGCGCGCACAGCCCGGCATCGGATGCCACCGCCGCCGCCCTCGCCTCCCCGGCCGCCAACGCCGCCTTGCGCTTCACCCGTCCGCTCATGCCGCCGATATGGGGTGGCACACACGCAAAAGAAAACGGGGCCCGGCACCTGGCCGGACCCCGCTGATGTACGCGGTACTGGTACGCTTTTACTGGATCGGTAACCGATCAGAAGTGTGCGACGAGGCCGGCCGTCGGGCGGAAGCTGTCCGCGTTGCCGAAGGTCGAGACCTCTACGCGGAAGCGCAGGCCCGAATTGCCGGTCAGGCCGCCCAGGCCGATGTCCTTGGGGCCGACTTCGGCGCCGACGCCGTAGGTCATCGCGTGATAGTCGGGGCTGTTGTTGCCGAACCGGTCGAAGTTGACCCAGCGATAGCCGACCTTGCCGTAGAACAGGCCGCTCTCGCCCGAGCGGAAGCCGAAGCGGCCGGCGGCGCCGTAGCCCCAGTCGATCGCGCCGTCGACGCCCTTCATCACTTCACCCTCGGCGCCGACGAACACCGGACCCAGCGGAATGTTCGCGCCGACGATGCCGTTGACGATCGCGCCCTGCAGCTTGCGGCCGCCGATCGGCGTGTTGGGGATGCCGTGGCCGACGCGACGGTCGAAACCTTCCCAGCCGCCCATCACCGCCACATACGGCTCGAACCCGAACGCCTTGGTGCCGTCCGGCGCCGTCGCGGGGGCCGACGAGTCGGAATAGGTGTCCTGGGCCGCTGCGGGAACGGCGACGAACGCGGCCGCAATCGCGGCTGCGAGGGAAAGCTTACGCATGAGAGATACCCTTCTTCTTCTATTTGGGGGGCCGCGATCCAGTGTGCCGCGTGGCCCAGGACCCGCTTAACCGCGCAAACCGGCGGGAGTTGCACAAAGATGATCCCGGATGCGCGCCTTTTCCCCCGGTGTTGCTGCGACGCAACACTTCCTGTCACCTGGATTAACGAATTGCGGGCTTGCTGTGGCCGCGCCCCGGAAACGCCGCAAGAATGGCGGATTTGCGCCAATATTGAGGCAAATCAAGCCTGAGCTGTCGTCCTCACGGTGGCGCAGGATCGGCGCGGGGCATGCAGAGAAGCCACGCCCGCTATTGCGCCGCGATGTGACACTGTTGTGAAGACACGAAAAAGCCGGCGCTCCATCGGCTGGAACGCCGGCCCCGGCATTTCGTATCGGATCAGGGACGCAGCGCGGCATCATCCTTGTCGTCGAGTTCGTCATCCTCGACAGTATCGGCGTCGAAATCGTCCTGGACGTCGTCCTCGTCGATATCGTCCTCGTCCATGGTCACCGTGGCGTCGCTTTCGCCCACCTCTTCGGAATCCATGTCCAGTTCGTCGATCGGCTCGTCCTCGGCATCGTCGTCGCCCAGATCGGGATCGACATCGGTCAGCAGCACGCCGTCGGTCGGGCCATTGCGCGTCGCTTCCAGGATCTCGGCACGCTGGCTTTCGTCATAGCCTTCCTCGTCCCAGCCGTCGTCGCCCGTGCCCCGGCCCTGAACCTGATGTCCGCCCATGATCGACTCCTTCTCCACAACCCATGCAAATCGTGGAGGTCGAACGGCGGGGCGCCGGGCCGGGTTCCGTCAGCCGCGGCGGAAGACGTGGCCGCGCTCGGTGACGAACACCAGGCCGAAGGCGATCAGCCCTGCCACCAGGAAGCCCGCGACCAGCGGCACGGGCGTGCCGTCGAACGCCTGACCGATCAGCGCACCGATCACCGATCCGAAGGTGATGCTGGTAAAGCCCTGCACGCTGGAGGCGGTGCCGGCGATCCCGCCCATATTCTCCATCGCCATCGCCGAGAAGTTGGACGTCGCGAGGCCGAAGCACGCCATGGTCAGCCCCTGGAGGATGCCGAACGCCCACAGCGTCTCGTGCCCCGTCCAAACCACCGCCAGATGGATCGCCGACAGCAGGATCAGCGCGGTCACCGCACCATGGCTGATCAACCGCGTACCCAGCCGCATCACGATCTGGGAATTGAGCAGGTTCGCCACCGCCATCGTCGCCGCGGTCGTCGCGAACACCACGGCCAGCAGTGCGGGCCGCCCGAACGTCTCCGCCATGATCTGCTGTACCGAGTTCAGATAGCCGTACAGCGCCCCCATCAGCGCGGTGGAGGCCAGCGTATAACCTAGCGACAGCCGGTCGCTCACCGTCTGCAACCAGCCGCGCGCGATCCGCCCCGGCGCGATCGCCAGCCGCCGCTCAGGGACCAGCGTCTCGGGCATGCGGATCGCGAACCACGCCAGCACCAGCGCGGCCAAGCCGGCGATCGCCCAGAAGATCACCCGCCACCGGCCGAAGATCAGCATGAATTCGCCGAAGGCGGGCGCCAGCACCGGCACCACCATGAACACCATGAAGGCGATCGACATCACCTTGGCCATGGCGCGCCCCTGGTAACAGTCGCGCACCAGCGCCACCGTCGCCACCCGCGTCGCCGCCACCGCCGCGCCCCCGCACACCCGCGCCGCCAGCAGCAGCGTGAAGCTGCCCGCCACCGCGGCCAGCGCATTGGCGATCACATAGCCGACCAGCGCACAGATCAGCACGCGCCGCCGCCCGAACCGATCCGCCAGGGGCCCATGCGCCAGTTGCGCGACGCCGAACCCGATCAGGAAGGCGGTAATGACGAACTGGCGGGCGTTGGGATCGCGCACATCCAGGCTGTCGCCGATCGCGGGCAGCGCAGGCAGCATCGAATCGATCCCCAGCGCCGCCAGCGCCATCAGCGCGGCGACCAGCAGTACGAATTCGACAAAGCCGATCGGCGCGCCCGGACTGTCCGGCGCGGGATGCGAGGGGGAATCGGTCATGATCGCTGTCCATAGCGGCGCCGTGCGATGCGCGGAACCCATCGTACGCAGGCTGCCGCCGCCGCTATCCGCCGCGCCCCGCACATCCTATATGACGGCTTCAGGACGCTTTTTGTTTGGACAGGCTTGCATGCTCGATACGCCCACGGCCCAGGTGCCGATCCTCAGCCTCAACGATCAGGCCCATGATCCCGATGGCTTCGCCGCCGATTTCGGTGGCTCGTTCGAACGCTTCGGCTTCGCCATCGTCGCCGATCACGGCATCCCCCAGGACCTGATCGAGCGCGCCTGGGGTGAGACCCGCGCGCTGTTCGACCTGCCCGAGGACGAGAAGCGGGCATATCACGTTCCCGGCGGCGGCGGCGCGCGCGGCTATACGCCGTTCAAGACCGAGATCGCCAAGGATGCCAAGGTCGTCGACCTCAAGGAATTCTGGCATGTCGGCCGCGAGCTGCCCGCCGGGCACCGCTTCGCCGACCGGATGCCTGCCAATATCTGGCCGACCCGCCCGGAAGGGTTCAAGGATACCTTTGTCGAGCTGTTCGCCGCGTTCGACCGCGCCGGCGACCGCCTGCTTTCCGCCATCGCCCGCCACCTGAAGCTGGCGCCGGACTGGTTCGACCCGGCGGTCCGCGACGGCAATTCGGTCCTGCGCCTGCTCCACTATCCCCCCATTCCCGCCGATGCCGAAGGGGTGCGCGCCGGCGCGCATGAGGACATCAACCTCATCACGCTGCTGCTCGGCGCGGAGGAGGCCGGCCTCGAACTGCTCGACCGCGATTCGGGCCAGTGGCTGTCGATCAAGCCGCCGGAGGGCGCGATGGTGGTCAATGTCGGCGACATGCTGCAGCGCCTGACCAACCACGTCCTGCCCTCGACCACCCACCGCGTCGTCAACCCGCCGCCCGAGCGGCGCGGCCATTCGCGCTATTCGATGCCCTTCTTCCTGCATCCCGCGCCCGATTTCCTGATCGAAACGCTGCCCGGCACGATCACCGCGGACAATCCCAACCGCTACGAAACGCCGATCACCGCGCACGACTATCTCTACGAGCGCCTGGTCGAAATCGGCCTGATCAAGAAGTAAGCACATCCTACCCCTCTCCCCTCCGGGGAGAGGGAGGGGCCCACTGCCGGCAGGCAGTGGGAGGGTGAGGGGCGGCCACGCAGCGCAACACGGCTTGCCCGCCCCTTTCCCGGCATATCAGCCGCGAAACAATCCCCCCAGCACGCCGCGCACCACCGCGCCCATCACAGCGCCCCCGCCGGAGGCGCGTCGCCGCTTGCCGCCAAACACCTGCCGCCCGATCTCGTTGGCCACCTGCCGCCCCAGCGAAGAGCTCGCCGCCCGCGCCGCACTGGTCGCCATCACGTCCCAGTTGGACCTGGCCCCACCCCGCTTCGCCTCCTTCGCCGCCGCTGCTTCCGCCTTGTCCGCCGCCGCAGAAGCCGCCGCCGCTTCCGCCTTGGCCGCCAGCACCTCCTCCGCCGACTCCCGATCGACCGCAACGTCGTACCGGTCGCCCACCGCATCGGTCGCCACCAGCACGCGCCGTTCCTCAGCCGTCACCGGCCCCACCCGACTGACCGGCGGCGCGATCAACGTACGCGTGACGGGTGCCGGCGCGCCATCCGCCTGCAACAGCGAAACCAGCGCCTCGCCTACCTTCAGTTCGGTGATCGCGGTCGCGACATCCACGCCGGGACTGGCGCGGAATGTCTCGGCGGCCGAGCGCACCGCCGCCTGATCGCGCGGGGTAAAGGCGCGCAGCGCATGCTGCACCCGGTTGCCCAGCTGCCCTGCAATCCGCTCCGGCACATCGACGGGGTTCTGGGTGATGAAATACACGCCGACACCCTTTGACCGGATCAGCCGCACCACCTGCTCGATCTTTTCGATGAGCGCCGGCGGCGCATCGTCGAACAGCAGATGCGCCTCGTCAAAGAAGAAGACGAACACCGGCTTGTCGGGGTCGCCCACCTCCGGCAGTTGCTCGAACAGTTCGGACAACAGCCATAGCAGGAACGTCGCATACAGCTTCGGGCTCGCCATCAACTGGTCCGCCGCCAATATGTTGACCACGCCCTGCCCGGCATCGTCGGTACGGATCAGGTCGGATAGCGCCAGCGCCGGCTCGCCAAAGAAATGCTCCGCTCCTTGCGCACGCAACTGCAGCAACGCGCGCTGGATCGCCCCCACCGATTGCTTGGACACATTGCCATAGGTCGCGGTCAGCTCGTCCGCCCTGGCAGCACACGCGGCCAGCATCGCCTGAAGATCGTCCAGGTCGAGCAGCAACAGCCCCTCCCGGTCCGCCAGATGGAAGGCGATGGTTAGCACCCCCTCCTGCACCGCGTTCAGGCCCATCATGCGGGCGAGCAGCACCGGCCCCATCTCGCTCGCGGTGGCGCGCACCGGATGTCCCTGCCGCCCGAACAGGTCCCAATATTGCACCGGCATCGCCGCATAGGCCCAGTCGGTCAGCCCCACCTCCGCCGCGCGCGTCGTGAAAGCACCGTGCGTCCTGGCGGTCGGCGATCCCGCCATGCCCAGCCCGGACAGGTCGCCTTTCACATCCGCGACGAAGCTCGGCACCCCGGCGCGTGCGAACCCCTCCACCATGCGCTGCAGCGTCACCGTCTTGCCCGTGCCCGTCGCACCGGCGATCAGGCCATGCCGGTTGGCGCGGTGCAGATCGAGGATCTGGGGCGTCGCCCCATCGGAGCCGAGGAAGATGCCGTCCATCGCGCCAGCCTATCGCGCCCGCCCCAAAAGAAAAGGACCGCCGCAGTTTCCCGCGACGGCCCCCTGTCTCGATGCCGAAGGCGTCTCGATGCCGGATGGCTTACTTGATCTTCACCGGGATCAGGCCGCGCTGACCACGCGCCCGCTGCACCAGCATCAGCACCTGCGTACGGCCCGCCGACTTGGCCTCGGCCACGACCCGCTGCACGTCCGCGGCGGCGCGGACCTGCGTACCGTTGATCGCCGAGATCACGTCCCCGCGCTTCAGCTTGCCGGCCGCATCGCTCGACGGATCGACCGCGGCGATCACCACGCCCTGCACCGTCGAATCAACGCCCACCGCCCGCGCGATCGCCGGGGTCAGCGGCTGGACCGTCAGGCCGATGCCGTTGCCGGCTGCTGCCGGAACCTCTGCATCGTCATCCGATTCCGGGAAGGCATTGGCATCGCCACCGGCCAGCGCGGTCAGTTCCTCATTGGAGGGACGCACCGCCGCGGTCGCGGTCACCGTCACCGGCTTGCCGTTACGCAGCACGTCGAGGCGCACCTGCGAGCCAGGCTTCACGTTTGCGACGAGGTAAGAGAGCGTCGAGTCCGGGTTTACCGCCTGACCGTTTACCTTGGTCACGACATCGAACCCGCGCAGACCCGCCTTGGCCGCCGGACCATTCGGCTCGACACTGGCGATCACCTCGCCCTGGTTCTTCGGAATGCCCAGCGAGGCCGCAACATCGTCGGTGACGGGGCCGCCGATCGACACGCCTAGATACCCGCGCTCGATCTTCTCGCCGCGCCGCATCGTGTCGATGATCGGCTTGGCGTCCTCGGCCGGGATGGCAAAGCCGATGCCGATATTGCCACCCGACTGCGAGAAGATCTGGCTGTTGATGCCGATGACGTTGCCGTTCATGTCGAACATCGGGCCACCGGAATTGCCCTGGTTGATCGCCGCGTCGGTCTGGATGAAGCGATCGTTCGCGCCGCCCTGCCCGGTCACGCGGTGCACCGCCGAGACGATACCCGCCGTCACCGTCGAGTTCAGCCCGAACGGATTGCCGATCGCCACCACCCAGTCGCCGACCCGCGCCCGCGCCGAGTCGCCGAAGCGCACGAACGGCAGGTCGGTCGCCTGGATCTTGAGCAGCGCGAGGTCGGACGTTTCGTCACGCCCGATCACCTTGGCGGTATATTCCTTGCGATCGGGCAGCGTCACCGTGATCGAATCGACCTGCGCACCCTGCGCCGGGGCAATGACGTGGTTGTTGGTCACCACATAGCCGTCGGGCGAGATGATGAAGCCCGAGCCGAGCGAGGCACCCTCGCGCTTCTGCGGCGCACCGCCGCCGCCACCGCCGGGACCGCCCGGTCCGCCGAACTGGCCGAACAGGCCCTCGAACGGCGTGCCGGCGAACGGATTGGCCTGCGGGCGCACCGTGATCGACTGCTTGGTGGAGATGTTGACCACGGCCGGCTGCAACTTGGCGACCATGTCGGCGAAGCTCATCGGCGCGCCCTGGCGCGGGGCGACTGCCTGGATCGAACCGGGCTCGTTCTGCGCGACCTGGGCGTTGCCCGGCTGAAGCGCCAGGGTCGCGGTCGCACCGCCGAGAAGGAGCGCACTGGTAATGGCGTAGGCGTAACGCACGTCTAGGGTGTTCCTCTCAGATGAAGAATTCTGCAAACCGTGGCCTATTTGCCACGCTTCGGCTGAACCCTGCTTGAATATGAACGATTGGACAGCGGATCAGGTCCGATGCGGCCAAGAATTACGGCCGCATCGTTCCGTCATCGCCCACGTCCCTCGAACTCCCTCAGATAACTGTTGTTTGGCGACATGATGATCGAGGTCGAACCCTCCGGCGCCGGTCGGCCATCGGCCCCGAACGTCCGGCGATAGGACTGCATCGCCCGGTAGAAGTCGTAGAAGTCGGCGTCCTTGCCGAACGCGCCGGCATAGATTCGCGCGGCTTCGGCGTCGGCCTCGGCGCGCACGATTTGCGCCTGCTTCTGCCCTTCGGCTGCAATGGTGATCGCCTCCTGCTGACGCGCGGACTGCATCCGGCGCAGCGCGCTCTGCAACGGCGTGCCCTGCGGCAGGTCGGCTTCCTTGATGCGCACATCGACGATCTGCACGCCATATTGCTGCGCCACGCGCTGCAACCCGTCCTGGATCGCGTCCATCACCCGCCCACGCTCCGGGCTGAGCAGTTCGACGAAGCGCCGCTTGCCCAGTTCGTTGCGCAGCGCCGAGCCGAAGATCGGGCGAAGCTGGTTGGCGACGCCGTCCTCGCTGCCCGCCGTCGCCAGCATCAGCCGCGGATCGACCACTCGGAAACGCGCAAACGCATCGACATTGACGCGCAACTGGTCGGTCGACAGCACCTGGGTGTTTTCCAGATCCAGGTCCAGCACCCGCTTCTCGACCCAGACGATCCGGTCGACAAAGGGCAGCCGCATGATCAGGCCGGCACCGGTCTGGCCCAGTTCCTGGCCCGGCTGGTACCGGTTGATGACGCGGATCGGCTGTTGCAGCCGGTACACCACCGCCTGCTTGGTTTCCGGCACGATCGCAAAGGTCGCCGCCGCCAGGATGACGGCCAGCAGCGCGATCACGCCGAGCACCACGGGGTTGCGGAGCGACAGGCCGTTCACTGGCCGCTCTCCTGCGCCGGGACCGGCGTCGTCGTGGCGGCATCGGGCACGCGCCGCGCCGTCGGGGGCAGCGGCAGGTACGGCACCACCCCGCCGGGCGTTTCCACGATCGTCTTGTCCGTCTTGGCCAGCACGGCCTCCATCGTATCGTAATACATGCGGCGGCGCGTCACTTCGGGTGCCAGCCGGTATTCGGCATAGACCTTGTCGAACGACGCGGCCTCGCCCTGCGCGGCGGCGATCACCTGTTGCCGGTACGACCGCGCCTGGTTCAGCGCGGCGGCCGCTTCCTGCTGTGCCGCCGTCACCTTGTTGAAGTCGTCGACGATCTGCGTCGGCGGCGTCGCCTGCTTGATCGACACGCCCTGCACCCGCACGCCCGACTTATACTGGTTGAGCAGGTCCTGGGTCAGGTCCTGCACCCGCTGCTCGATCGTCGTCCGGCCGGAGCCCAGCGCCTGTTCCAGCGTAGTGGTGGCGATCACCGCGCGCATCGCGCTTTCCGCGGCGGCGCGCACCGTCGCCTGCGGCTCGGCCAATTGGAAGGTGAAGTCGCGCGGATTGGCGATGTCCCAGCGCACCGAATAGGTCAGGTCGACGATGTTCTGGTCGCCGGTCAGCGTCAGGTTCTCGCCCGACCCTTCCGGAAAATTCTCGGTGCGGATCTTTTGTACGTCCAGCACGCGCACGCTGGCGATCGGAGCCGGCGGCGTGATCTGGATACCGGGCGACAGGATGCCGGCATAGCGCCCGAAATAGGTCACCACGCCGCGCTGCTGCGGCCCGATCGGGTGGATCGAGGTGTAAAGCACCCAGATGCCCAGGATGATCGCAACGCCGATCAGCCACAGCGCGCGGGCATTGGGCGATCCCGGCATGCCGCCAAAGCCGCCCCCGCCGCCGCCCGGCCCGCCGGAGCGGGCCTTGCGCAGGAACTCGTCCAGCGCGGTCGGCTTGGCACCGGTCCGCCGGCCGCCCGGCGGCACGGCCCAGGGATTACGCGGGCCACCGCCCGATCCGTTTCCATCCGATCCGCCACCCTCGTCGCCCGATCCGCCCCAAGGGCCCTTCGGTGTCTCTGCGGCAAGGATCGGAGGGCGCTTCAACCAGCCCGGCAAGGTTCTCATGGGGACTGTATAGGAAGGGTCGCGCGACAAAAACAGTGCCAAGCGGGGACAAGCATCCTATCTGGCCGCCATGGCACTGATCGATGAAGTAAAGGCGGCGGTGGCCGCAGTGGCGGGCAAGCGCGCCGCGATCCGCATGGAGGGCACCAAAGCCGGCATCGTGCTGGACGCGACCGGGCTCGATGCGGGCGCCCGCGACCGGATGGAGGCGGACGTTCGCGCCGCCGCCGGGCGGCCGGGTGTCAGCGAGGTGCGCGTCGTCGTCACCGCCGAGCGGATCGGCCGCAAGCTGATCGCGGTCGCCAGCGGCAAGGGCGGCGTCGGCAAGTCGACGCTGTCCGCCAATCTCGCCATCGCGCTCGCGCGTGCGGGGCGCCGGGTCGGGCTGGTCGATGCCGACATATACGGCCCTTCGCAGCCGCGCCTGATGGCGGCGGAGGGCACGAAGCCCGTGGCGCATGACGGCAAGCTGCAACCAGTTCCCACCCCTTACGGCGTGCCGCTCCTGTCGATGGGCCAGCTGGTGGAGGCCGACCGCGCGATCGCGTGGCGCGGGCCGATGGCGGCGGGCGCGCTCGGCCAGCTCGTCGACGGCGACTGGGGGGCCAGCGACACGCTGGTGCTCGACCTGCCGCCCGGCACCGGCGACGTGCAGCTCACCATGGTGCAGAAGCATCGCCCGGCCGGCGCGATCATCGTCTCCACCCCGCAGGATCTGGCGCTGATCGACGCGCGCCGCGCGATCGATTTGTTCGCCAAGGCCGGCATCCCGATCATCGGCCTGGTCGAGAACATGGCCGGCTATTGCTGCCCGCATTGCGGCGGCTTTTCCGACCCGTTCGGGCTCGGCGGCGCGGAAGCCGCCGCCAACGACCTCGGCATCCCCTTTCTCGGTCGGGTGCCGCTCACCGTCGCGATCCGCACCGCATCGGATGCCGGCCGCCCGCCCGCCGCCGAGGCGGACGATACGGTGTTCGCGCCGATCGCCGCACAGGTGAACGTATGGCTTGCGCGCGCATGAAACCAATCCGGGGGTAACACGTTATGATGTCACCGGTCGTGCCCCCGCTGGGCACGAGCGGACCAGGTTTCCCCCGGTCGGGATGCATCCATGCCGCTGTCTGACGATGCCGAGATCAAGGCGCTGCTCGAAGGCGCCCGCACGATCGCGATGGTGGGTGCATCCGACCGCCCCGACCGCCCCTCCTACGGGGTGATGAAACGGCTTCAGGATCACGGCTACCGCGTGATCCCGGTCAATCCGCAGATCACCGGCGAGCATGTCCACGGCGAATTCGTGTTTCGCGAACTTGCCCAGCTCGGCGACCCGATCGATATCGTCGACATCTTCCGCCGCCCCCAGGCCGCGGGCGAGGCGGTGGACGAGGCGATCGCCATCGGCGCCAAGGCGGTGTGGCTGCAACTGGGCGTCATCAACGAAGAGGCGGCCGCGCGTGCCGAGGCCGCCGGGCTGAAGGTCGTCATGGACCGCTGCCCGGCCATCGACATACCCCGTCTGGGGGTCGCTCCGATTACCGACGCAACCGGCAACTGATCCTCCGGGTTCAGATGTCGATGTAGAGGGCTGAATATAAGGGGGATAGGCGCCGATGATGACGGTGATGGCTTTGCTGCTTCTGGGCGTGCAAACCGGTGACGCGATCGGCGCCGCCCTGCCCTCCCACGACCTCCCCCGCCGCGACCTGATGCGGCATGCCGGCACCCGTCTCAGCGCCGCCTGCAAAGGTCCGGATTGCGGTACCGAGCCCACCCGTTCCCCCTTCCGCCTCGACGATGACGATGCGCTCGATCCCGATGCCAAGGCCCGCGCGATCGGCGATGACGGCAGCCGCTGCTCGGTCGTCGGCGCCCGCGTCTGCACCCGCAAGCCGCGCACGCTGCTCCGTGCGGAATTGACCAACTAAGCCGATCGCGCTGGCACAATGATCCCGAACCGGGCATGATCGACGCCGGTTTGGGAGGATCGGCGATGCTGGCAGTGGGTCTCGTCCTGATGATGCTGCAGGACGCACAGGGGATGATGGCGCAGGCCGCCGCCAGGCTATCCCCGGAACGCCGCTGCATCCACGATCCGCACAGCACCGACATCACTGTTTGCGGCCTGCGCAACGCCGATCGCTTTCGCGTGCCCTTCATCATCAACGATCCCGGCGACCCCCGCCGCCAACCCGTCCGTGTCGAGCGGGAGGCACTGCTCGCGCGCACCAATCCGATCCAGGAAAAAAGCCCCTTCCTCGTCGGCGGCGGCATGGCCGGGGTCAGTGCCACGGTCGGCGGCGACGGCTCCGTGCACGGCGCCACGCTGCGCAAGCCCGCGCCATGATCCTGCTCGCCGCGCTTGTCCTGCTCCAGCAGCAGCCCGCCACCAGCGCCAGCAGCGCGCCCGAGAAGAGCAGTTGGTCGATCCTCGCCGGCTGTCCCGGTACGCAGGCGCAGGGGCAGGAGATCATAGTCTGCGGCGACCGGACGCCGGATCGCCTTCCCTTGCCCGATGAGCGCGGCCCGTCCGACCGCCCCGCCCCCTCCAACCCCAAGGTCGATGGGGCCGGGGCCCTCGCCGCTGCGGCAACGCCCTGCGCCGCATCGCAATGGGGATGCCAGACGGGCGTCATGCTGCCGATCGCGCCGGTGATCGGCGCGCTCGCCTCCGCGATCCGCAGCGCCGCCGCGCCCAAGCCGGACAAGAGCGGACGGGTCGCCATCCCGTTGGAAGATCCGCCCCTCCCCCCGCTGCAACCCTGAGGCTCCGCCCATGCCCGTCCTTGCCGCCCTGCTCCTGATCCAGACGGCGGCCACCCCGCTGCCCGCCGCCGATGCGCCGAAAAGCTGGTCGATCCTCAATCCGGATCCCTGCCCCCGCACCGAGGGCGCCGATATCCTTGTCTGTGCGCGCCGTTCCGCCGACGATCGCCTGCCGCTGCCCGACGAGCGCGCGCCCGTCGGCCCGCTCGCCTCCAATCCCTATCTCACAGGCGAAGGCGCGCTGGGCGCCGCGGCCGCACCCTGCGTCGCACGGCTGGAAGGATGCCAGGTCGGCTTCAACATCCTCGGCCCCGGCGTCGCCGCCGCGCGCTTGGTTGCCAAGCTGATCGACCCGACCGACGATTGCTGCGCTCCCGGCGAAGAGGGCGATCCCCTCGCGCTCGTCCGCGATATCGTCGCCGAGGTGAAGCGCCCCCGCGCCTCCAAGGCCGAGAAGGCCCGGCGCATTCCCATCCCGCTCGACTGATCGACAATCCGGAACGGTCGAGGCAAGCCGCAATCCGCCGGCATCGCCATTTTTCGAACATCGGGTTTGCACCCTCGCATCCACCCCGCTACGCTTCCGCGCAAAGGATGAGGATGCCCAGGGCATGGCGCTGGATGCCGATATTTTCGACGCGCTGATCGCGCAGCTACGCCGCTTCGTTGCCGAGCGCCTGCGCCCGCTGGAGGCACAGGTCGAGGCGGACGACGCCGTGCCGGCGCATATCATCGCCGAGATGAAGGCGATGGGCCTGTTCGGCCTGTCGATCGCGCCGGAACATGGCGGTCTCGGCCTCACCATGGCGGAGGAGGCGCGTGTCGCGATCGAGATGGGCCGCACGACGCCTGCCTTCCGCTCCGCCTTCGGCACCAATGTCGGCATCGGCAGCCAGGGTCTCGTCATCGCCGGTTCGCCCGAGCAGCAGGAAACATGGCTGCCCCGCATCGCCAGTGGCGAGATCATCACCAGCTTTGCGCTGACCGAGCCGGACATCGGCTCCGATTCCGGGGCGGTAAAGGCGCGCGCGGTGCGCGACGGCGACGTGTACCGCCTGTCGGGCACCAAGCGTTACATCACCAATGCCGACCGCGCCGACCTGTTCACCGTCATGGCGCGCACCGGCGACGATCCGGGCGCGCGCGGCGTGTCCGCCTTTCTCGTCCCCCGCGACCTGCCCGGCATCACCATCGGCACACCCGAGAAGAAGATGGGCCAGCGCGGCGCCAAGGTCGCCGACGTCACCTTTGACGACGTCCCCGTCCCCGTCGCCAACCGGCTCGGCGCGGAAGGCGAAGGATTTCGCATCGCCATGCGCGTCCTCGACCGCGGGCGCCTGCACATCGCCGCGGTCTGCGTCGGCGTTGCCGAGCGGCTGATCGCCGATTGCGTCGCCTATGCCTCGGACCGCCGCCAGTTCGGCCAGCCGATCGCGCAGCATCAACTCGTACAGGCGATGCTGGCGGATTCAAAGACCGAGGCGCTCGCCGCCCGCGCCCTCGTTCTCGATACCGCCGCCGCCAAGGATCGGGGCGGGGATGTCGTGCTCGAATCCGCCGCCGCCAAATATTATGCCTCGGAAATGGTCGGCCGCGTCGCGGACCGGGCGGTGCAGATCTTCGGCGGCGCCGGCTATATCGCGGATTACGGCATCGAGCGGTTGTACCGCGATGTTCGCCTGTTCCGCATCTACGAGGGCACCAGCCAGATCCAGCAGCTCATCATCGCCCGCGAGACGCTCAAGCGTGGCGGCTGATCCCCGGAGGACACCCATCATGGACACCACCACCCTGTTCCGCCTCGACGGTCGCGTCGCTCTTGTCACCGGCGGCTCGCGCGGCATCGGCCGGATGATCGCCGCCGGCTTCGCCGCACAGGGCGCGCGCGTCTATATCGCCTCGCGCAAGGCCGAGGCGTGCGAGGAAGCCGCCGCCGCGATCGGCGGCGACACCCACCCCCTGCCCGCCGACGTTTCCACGATCGAGGGTTGCCGCGCGCTCGCCGCCGAGATCGCGGCGCGCGAAGGCCGGCTCGACATTCTCGTCAACAATGCCGGTGCCGCCTGGGGCATGGCGTTCGAGGAGTTTCCGGAGGCCGGGTGGGACAAGGTGATGACGCTCAACGTCAAATCCCCCTTCTTCCTCACCCAGGCGCTGCACCCGATGCTCAAGGCCGCGGGTGCCGCGGGTCCGCTCGCCAAGGTCATCAACATCACCTCGATCGACGGCCAGCGCCTGAACGGCTGGGAAACCTACAGCTATCAGGCGTCGAAGGCGGCGTTGATCCACCTCACCCGCCGCCTGGCCGCCCGCCTGATCCGCGACCGCATCGTCGTCTCCTCCCTAGCCCCCGGCGCCTTCCCCAGCGACATGAACAAGGCCGCCCGCGACCACGGCGACGCGGTCGCCCAGGCGATCCCCGCCGGCCGCATCGGCGAGCCCGAGGACATGGCCGGCGCCGCCATCTATCTGGCGTCGCGCGCCGGGGACTATGTGGTGGGCGAGACGCTGACCGTCGACGGCGGCCTGGTCAACGCCGCGATCGGCACCCGCATCGACGCCTGAGGCAAAACGCCGCCGGCCCGTCCCAAGCACTCGTTCGCCCCGACCACCCGTTCGCCCCAACCACCCGTTCGTCCCAACCACCCGTTCGTCTCGAGTAGCCGTCGAGTAGCGGCGCAGCCGCGTATCGAGACGGCGTATCGAGAGACCGATCGCCGCCTCAAGACGCACGCACCGACCCGACGCCGGCCCACATCGTCACTTGGCGGGCGGCACCTTGGTGATCCGGCTACCCGCCACCTGCCAGACCGTATTGTCGGACGTGGCGACGACCAGCGGCAATCCCAGATTGTACGACGCAAAGACATGAAGTTCCGACGGTGTCGGCTCCAACCGGTAAGTCACCGTCAACGCCACCGGCGCGGCCCCCTTGGGCAGCTTCGCCAGCAGCGCATCGGTGCTGACCCAGGCCGCACGGTCGAAGGTGTAGAGCATCCGCCCCAGCCATGCGACCTGATCCAGCCGCCGTGCGTCACCAGCCGGTGCGGCCGGTGCGGCCGGTGCGGCCGGTGCGGTCGGGGACGCCGCGTGCGCCTGCGGCACCGCCAACAGCATCAGCACCGTGTTCAGCATCCCCATCCCCACGCCCCTCTCCAGGCGGCCCCACGCTCGCCGATGCGCGCAGCCTTGGCCAAGCGCAAAAAGCGCTGTCCTACACGCCCCCGCCTGGCATAGCCTCGCGTTATGCCAGCCTGCTCCCCCGCCGCACACTGTCCACAGATCACGATTGCAAAAATGGTAAGTGGACACGGCATGGGGGATGTAGTGTCCACTTCCAGCCCGATTGCCCGGACCGACCGCCCATGACCTCGCCCGACTCGCGCTCCCCCGCCGAACTCACGCTGCGCGGCATCGCGCTCGGCGGGCTCATCACGCTGCTCTTCACCGCCGCGAACGTCTATCTCGGGCTGAAGGTCGGTCTGACCTTTGCCACCTCGATCCCGGCCGCGGTCATCTCGATGGCGATCCTGCGCTACCTGCCCGGCGCGACGATCCTGGAGAACAACATCGTCCAGACCGTCGCCTCCGCCGCCGGCACGCTGGCGGCGATCATCTTCGTGCTGCCCGGCCTCGTCATGATCGGCTGGTGGAACGGCTTCCCCTTCCTGCTCACCGCCGGCATCACCATGACCGGCGGCATATTGGGGGTGATGTTCTCGGTACCCTTGCGCCGCGCGCTGGTGGTGGACACCACGCTTCCCTACCCCGAGGGCCGCGCCGCCGCCGAGGTGCTCAAGATCGGCGCCGGCAGCCGCGAGGGCGAGGCGGAAAGCGCACGCGGCCTGCGCATCATCCTCGTCAACGCGCTCGTCTCGGCCGGGTTTGCCATCCTCACCCAGACGCGCCTCGCCGTCGCGGAGGCCGCCTTGTGGTTCCGCGCGGGCCCCGGCGCCACCGGCATTGCGGGCGGACTGTCCTTCGCGCTGATCGGTGCCGGGCATCTTGTCGGCCTGTCGGTCGGGCTCGCCATGTTCGCCGGCGTCGTCATCGGCTGGTGGATCGCGTTGCCCATCCTCACCGCCATGGCGCCCTCCACCGGCAGCGTCGCCGAATGGGCGGGCGGCGTGTTCAGCCGCGACGTGCGCTTCCTCGGCGCGGGCGTCATCGGCGTCGCCGCGATCTGGACGCTGCTGCGTATCATCGGCCCCGTGCTGCGCGGCATCCGCGCCTCGGTCGCCGCCTCGCAGGCCCGGCGCAGCGGCACCATCCTCGACATGTCCGAACGCGACCTGCCGATCGGGCTCGTCGCCCTCGTCTCGCTCGGCCTGCTCGTCCCGATCGCCGCGCTTTTGTGGAGCGTGGTGGCGGCGGGCCCCTTGGCGGGTGCCGCGATCCCGCTGATCGCGGGCGCGCTGCTGTTCGTGCTGGTCATCGGCCTCGTGATCGCGGCGGTCTGCGGCTATATGGCCGGACTGATCGGTGCGTCGAACAGCCCGGTATCGGGCATCGGCATCCTGTCCGTCCTTGCCGCCGCCTTGCTCCTGGTCGGCCTGTTCGGCCGCGGCACCCCGCCGGAGACGACGCAGGCGCTCGTCGCCTATGCGCTCATCGTCACCGGCATCGTCTTCGGCGTGGCGACGATCTCCAACGACAATCTTCAGGACCTGAAGACCGGGCAACTGGTCGGCGCCACCCCCTGGAAACAACAGGTGGCACTCGTCATCGGCGTCGTCTTCGGCAGCATCGTCGTGCCGCCCGTGCTGGAACTGTTGAACGGCACGCTCGGCTTCGCGGGTGCACCCGGCGCCGGCCCCAACGCGCTCCCCGCCCCGCAGGCCGCGCTGATCTCCGCCCTTGCCAAGGGCGTGCTGGGCGGCGACCTCAACTGGACGATGATCGGCATCGGTGCCGCGATCGGCGTCGCGGTGATCGCGCTCGACGAGGGGCTGGGCCGCGCCCGCCTGCTCCGCCTGCCGCCGCTCGGCATCGGGCTCGGCATCTATCTGCCCATGTCGGTGACCTTGCCGGTCGTGCTGGGTGCGGTGATCGGCTGGGCCTACGACCGCTGGGCGCTGCGCCAGCGCGATCCGGAGGCGGCGGTCCGCATGGGCGTGCTGACCGCCACCGGTATGATTGTCGGCGAAAGCCTGTGGGGCGTCGCCTTCGCGGTCATCGTCTATGCGACCGGGTCGGACGCGCCACTGGCGCTGGTCGGCGACGATTTCGCCGCCGTGGCACTGCCGGCCGGCACGCTCGTCTTCCTCGCGCTGGTCGGGGCGCTCTACCGCTTCACGCGGCGGAGCGTCCGCCTTACATCGCTGCCAGCAACTCGCTGATCGCCACAAAGGCGAAGCCGATCGAGCTGTCCGCGATGCCGTACGGCAGGAACAGCGAATCGCCATGCCGGATCGCGCCGCAGGAATAGACCACGTTGGGCACATAGCCCTCCCGGTCCTGGTCCTTGGCGGCCAGGATCGGCTCGCGCGTCCGGCCCAGCACCTTGGACGGATCGTTCTTGTCGAGCAGCGCCGCCCCGATCGAATATTTGCGCATCGCGCCGACACCGTGGGTCAGCAGCAGCCAGCCCTCGTCGATCTCGATCGGCGGCCCGCAATTGCCGATCTGCACCAGCTCCCACGGGAATACCGGGGTCAGGATCTTCTCGCCCTCGTCCCAGTGCGTCAGGCTGTCGGACTTCAGCAGGAACAGGTTTTCGCCGTCCTGCCGGCCCATCATCATATATTGCCCGCCGATCTTGCGCGGGAACAGCGCCATGCCCTTGTTGCGCGACGCCGAGCCGGTCATCGGCACCAGGTCGAAGGCACGGAAATCCTTCGTCCGCATCAGCTCCGACTGGATCTCGGAGCCATTATAGGCGGTATAGGTCCCGATCCACTCGAACGTGCCGTCCTCATGCTCGAACCGCACGATCCGCATGTCTTCCAGCCCCTTGGACTGGGCCTTGGTGATCGGGAAGATGACGGTGCCGGACAGCGTCGAATCGCGGTGGCGATAGACCGTCACCTGCCCCGTCGGCACCTCGTTCTCGCCCGCGCCCACCACGTCGGTCGCGGTGGCGAAGGGCGGCTCGGGCGCCAGCTTCAACTGGTTCTGGTCGGTGATGATGCCCTCGCGAAACGCGACGGACGAGATATGCCCTTCGCCCACCGCGCGCATCGACATCAAAATGCGCTGCGATCCCGGCGGCATGCCCGACTGGTCGAAATGCGGCACCGCACTGGGGTTCATCAGCGCAGCGGCGGCATAGCTGTATTCGTGGCAGAAATAGGCCCCGATCAGCTGGCGCTTCTCGTCGCCGATGGTGCTGCCGTCCAGCCCCAGCAGGTCCTCGATCTGGTCATAGCGCGTCATGAACACGCGCCGCGTCTGCCAGTGCCGCGCCTCGAAATCCTTCAACACGATTTCGAGCTGGTTGCGGGCCTCCTCGGCGGACATTTCCAGCACTTCGGCGACCAGCCGCTCGGTGCGGCTGGGCGGCGCACCGATGCCGCCCGCCCAGGCGATGTGAAAGGGCCGCACCACGACGCGGGAAGGATCGGCGTGCAGGCGCAGCCGGTGGTTGAACAGATCCATCGTGCTTTCGTCTCGCCCGTAAACCGCAGCTTCAACACATCCCCGCCCTCAGGCGACGACGCGCGACGCTCCTGCCACGTTCGAGGTAGCTTGGGAAAGCCCCGCAATCGCACAATTCGCCAGTTGCAGTGCCAAAATCGACTCCGCCCCCTGGTTGCGGTTGAGGCCACCCGGCATCAGCCCGTCAAAGCACCCGCCATCGGCCGAGGTGGCAAGCGGCAGGTCCAGGTCGTTATGCCCAAGGAACCAGCCATAGGCACGCTGCGCCTCGGTGATCCAGCGCGCATCGCCGGTCGCCTCATAGGCGGCCTCGCATGCCTCCACCGTCGCCTGCGCTTCCAGCGGCTGCTGGTCGAACTGCAACGGCTCGGCATAGGGCCGCCCGAAGCTTTCCGTGCCGACCGCCCGGAAACGCCCCTCCGGCGAGGTCTGCTTGCCGACGATCCAGTCCAGCGTCTGGATGCCGCAATCGATCAGGTCCTGCCGCCCCAGCACCTTGCCGGCACGGATCAGGGCCTGCGGCACGCGCGCATTGTCATAGGCCAGCACGATCTCGAACCACTGCCATTCCGGGCGGCGCGCCTCGGCGAGCAGTTCCAGGTGAATGTCGGGCAGGCTTTGCAGGATCGTCCGCGCCAGTTGATGGCCGGGCTTCGCCTCCACCATCGCCGCCGCTCCGAGCAGCGCAAAGGCCTGCGCCCGCAGCGACCCCAGTTCCAGGGCCAGCGACGCGGTCGAATCGAACATCGCTCCGGCCCAGTCGCGATGCTTCTGCAATTGCGCGTCGCGGGCGGTGATGCCCAGCGCCCACAGCGTCCGGCCGTTCGAATCTTCTGACCCGACATCCTCGCACCACGTCCGGTCGAACCGCATGAAGTTGCGATAGCGCCGCGCCTCCGGGTTCCACGCATATTGCAGGAACGATGCGTAGATCGTCGTCCACTTGTCGCGCACCACCGGGTCCAGATCGCTCATCGCGCTCATGAAGATCAGCGCACGGGCATTGTCGTCGATGCAATAGCCGTGCCGGCGGTCGGGGATCGAATAGATCGAATGCTGCAACATCCCCGTCGCATCACTCATCCGCTCCACCGCGGCGAAATCCGGCGCCAGGGGTTTCATCGCCGGTGCCTGCTGCACCATCCGTCTAGGGCGCGTCGCCACCATTGCCTTGATCTCCGTGAGCGTCGCTTCGGCCAGACGTGGCCAGATCATCGTCCGCCCGCGCTCATAGGCGCGCTGCGACAGACGATTACGGTCCCGCTCGATAGAGAACAGGTGATCGATTTCCCGTGCAAAGGCTTCATGGTCGTTGAAATCGACCAGCACGCCGTGGCCATCGGCCAGGATTTCGGTGGCGTGGACATAAGGCGTCGAGATCACCGCCTTGCCCATGCCCACCGCATAGGACAGCGTCCCGCTCGTGATCTGGGCCGGATTGCTGTACGGCGTCGCATAGATGTCCGCCGCCTGGAGATAGTCCAGCAGCTCCTCATGCTCGACGAACCCGTCGATGAAGGCGACATTGTCCGCCACGCCGCGGCTTTCGGCCAGCGCCTTCAGACGGTCGCGATATGCCTCGCCCTCATGCGCGATCAGGTTGGGATGCGTCGCGCCCAGCACGACGTAGAGCAGTTCGGGATGCCGCTGCGCCACTGCGGGCAGCGCCTCGATCATCGTCTCGATGCCCTTGTTCGGCGCAAGCAGGCCGAAGGTCAGCACGACCTTGCGGCCCTGCCAGCCGAACGCATCCTTCATCGCCTCCGCTGCGACCAGCGGCCGGTCGGGCACGCCGTGCGGGATCATCACGATCTGTCGCGGATCGGCGCCGTAGACGCGCTGCAGGATTTCGCGACCACGCTCGGCCATCACGACCACGCGCGCGGCACGCTGCAGCAGCCCTTCGAGCACGCGCCGTTCATCGACGCTCGGCTTTTCGAGCACGGTATGCAGCGTGACGATCAGCGGCAACGTGGTGCGGTCGAGCAGCGCCAGGATATGCTCGCCGGCCGCGCCGCCATAGATGCCATATTCATGCTGCACCCAGATCGCCTGCGCGCCGCTGGCCTCGATCCGGCGGGCGGTGTCGAGATAGGCCACACGGTCGTTCTGCGGAATCGTGCCCGTCACTTCGGGCGGATAGGCGTAGCGACCCGGATGATCGTCCATCGCATAGACATCGACCGCGATGTCCGGGAAACGGTCCCGCATCGCCTTGTACACATCGGTCGTGAATGTCGCGAGGCCACACTGCCGCGGCAGGAAATTGCCGATCAGTGCCAGCCGTTCGATCATCGCGCCATCCGTCGTCACCATCCTGCCAACCCTCGACATCGCCGGACATGAACCTGCCCGAAACCTTGCGGAGGGATGAACAGTCGAGGACGGGGTTGGTTGCATTTCTGTTGCAATGCAGGATGAGCCGCGCGGCCCCTGCGATCAGCCGCGGCCGCGATACCCAGAAACGCCTTGATCCGGCAGCCAAAGCGCGGCAGGCGGCGCCGCCGATTGCCAGAACACGTCGATCGGAATGCCGCCGCGTGGATACCAATACCCGCCGATCCGCAGCCATACCGGCTTCATTTCGTTGAACAATCTCTCACCGATGCCGACCGTGCAATCCTCATGGAAACCGGCATGGTTGCGAAAGCTGCCCAGGAACAGCTTCAGCGACTTGGACTCGACGATCGTCTCGCCGGGAACGTAATCGATAACCAGATGGGCGAAATCCGGCTGGCCCGTGACGGGGCAGAGCGAGGTGAATTCCGGCGCCGCAAAACGCACCAGATACGTCCTGCCGGGCCGGGGATTGGGTACATAGTCGAGCACCGCCTCGTCCGGGCTGGCGGGAAGCGTGCTGGTCTGTCCAAGATGCATGGGATTCATGCCCGCCATGTAGGGCCTGTCGCGCCCGACGCCAACGCCCGCTTCCTATCGACGGCGACGGACAGGCCCGATAGGGACTTTCGCGCTGGAGGTGACGATGGACGCATTGCTGACACCGCAGGCGCTGGCGGCGCTGTTGGACGATCCGGGCATCCGCCTGCTCGATGCGACCCACCTGCTCGGCGATCCCGGCGGCGAACAGTCCCGGCGTCTGTTTCACGACGGCCATATTCCCGGTGCCCGCTTCATGGACCTCGACCATCTGGTCGATCCCGACACCAGCCTGCCGATGATGATGCCCTCGCCGGAGCGCTTTGCCACCGCAATGGCCGACCTCGGCATCGGCACCGACGACTGCATCGTCGTGTACGACCAGTCTCCCCTGCACAGCGCCGCGCGCGGCTGGTGGATGCTGCGCAGCTTCGGTGCGGCAAACGTCGCCATCCTCGACGGCGGTCTCGCCGCCTGGCGAGCAGCCGGCCTGCCGATCAAACAGGGCGCGGCACCCGCCCCCGCCCCCGGCCGCTTCGTCGCCCATCCGCCCGCCGCGCACCTGCGAACCCTTGCCCAGATGCAGGCGAACCTCGCCAGCGATGCCGAACAGGTGATCGACGCCCGCTCGCCCGCCCGCTTTGCCGGTGCGGAGCCGGAACCGCGCGCCGGCGTCATCCCCGGCCACGTTCCCGGTTCGCAGAACCTCCATTATGCCCGGCTGTTCGAACCGGATGGCCGGTGGAAGCGCGGCGAAGCCCTCGCGGCCGCCTTTGCAGAGGCCGGCGTCGATTTCGACCGCCCCATCGTCGCCACCTGCGGCTCGGGCATCACCGCCACCGTGCTGGCCTTCGGCGCCCATCTGCTCGGGCACGCCATGGTCGTCTATGACGGTAGCTGGGCCGAATGGGGCAGCCATCCCGACACGCCAAAGGCAAAGGACTGACATGAAGGACGACGATACGCTGGGTGCGGCCACGCGCGTGGTACAGGCCGGCCGGCGCAAGGAATGGACCGCCGGCATCGTCAGCCCGCCCGTCTGGCGCGCCTCGACCATCCTCTACGACTCGATCGCCGATCTGCGCGCCAGTGCCGGCCGCGACACGCATCACCGTCTCTATTACGGCCGTCGCGGAACGCCCACCCAGTGGTCGCTCGCCGATGCGCTGACCAGCCTGGAGCCGGGGGCGGAGGCGACCTTCCTTTACCCCTCCGGCGTCGCCGCCATCGCTGCCGCGCTGCTCGCGGTACTGTCGCCCGGCGACGAACTGCTGATGGTCGACAGTGCCTATGAGCCGACCCGTGCGATGACCGCGTCGCTGCTCGACCGCTTCGGCATCACCACCCGCTTCTACGATCCGCTGATCGGCGCCGGCATCGCCGACCTGATCGGCGACCGCACCCGTGCCATCTTCATGGAAAGCCCCGGCAGCCTGACCTTCGAGGTACAGGACGTGCCCGCCATCGTCGCGGTGGCGAAGGCGCGCGGCATCGTCACGTTGCTCGACAATACCTGGGCGACACCGCTGTTCTTTTCCGCGATCGACAAGGGCGTGGATTACAGCATCCTGGCCGCGACCAAATATATCGTCGGCCATTCGGACGTGATGCTCGGCTCGGTCACCGCCGCACCCGGCCGCTTCGCGGCGCTGCGCGATACCAGCTTCCAGCTTGGCCAGGTCACCAGCCCGGACGATAGCTGGCTGGGCAGCCGCGGCCTGCGCACCATGGCCGTGCGGCTCGACCGGCATCAGGAAAGCGCGCTCACCATCGCCCGCTGGTTGCAGGACCGCGCCGAGGTGGCCGAGGTGCTGCACTCCGCCCTTCCCACCTGTCCCGGCCACGACATCTGGGCACGCGACTTTTCCGGCTCCAGCGGCCTCTTCTCCTTTGTCCTGAACGGCGGCGGCGAGGCGGCGCGGGCGGCGCTGATCGATACGCTCGAACTGTTCGGCATCGGCTATAGCTGGGGCGGCTTCGAAAGCCTCGCCACGCCCGTCGATGTCGGTCGCATCCGCTCGGTGGCGCGCACCACATTCGCCGGCCCCATCGTCCGCCTCCAGATCGGGCTGGAGGACACGGCCGACCTGATCGCCGATCTCGATCGCGGGCTGGCCCGGTTCCGCGCGACGCTGGGATGACGCTTCCCGAATGGCTTCAGGCCAACGGGCTCGACCTCCCGTCGCGGGCCGAGGGGATCGAGGCGGCGATCGCCACCGGGCTGATGCTGGCGATGCTCGGCGCCGGCACGGTGGCGGGCCGCGTCGCCGGCCCGCGCTTCGCCGGTTTCTGGACGCGCCACGCGGCCAATCATGGCGAGCTTGTCGCCGGCCGGCTCTGCACCATCACCCGCTATCTGACCTCGGCCGTGCTGCTGGCGATCCTGTCGGCGGCGTGGCGCTGGTCGCCCTGGGCGCAGGCACCGATCGGGCTGGCTCTGGGCGTGACGGCGGCGCTGGCCGCGGTACAGATGCTGCGCGGCCTCGGCCTGCCGCGGTGGATGGCGTGGACGGCCGCGGCGATGCTGTTCGTGGGGTTGTTCAGCCAGGCGGTCGGCGGCCTTGCCCCCATCATCCGCGTGCTGGAGGCGATCGGCTTCAACATCGGCACCCGCCGCTTCTCGCTGATGCTGCTCGTCACTATGCTGGTCACGGTCGTTGCGCTCTACGCGGTCGTCCGGCTCGCCAACCGCGTGGTCGAACACTGGATCGCCCATGCCCGCGGACTCGACCCCACGCAGCGCCTGCTCGGCCAGAAGCTCGCCAGCATCGCCATCGTCGTCGCCGCCTTCTTCTTCGGCACCGACCTCCTCGAAATCGACCTGACCACCTTTGCCATCTTCTCCGGCGGCCTCGGCCTTGCCGTCGGCTTCGGCCTGCAAAAGACCATCGGCAACCTCATCGCCGGCATCATCCTGCTGCTCGACCGCTCGATCAAGCCCGGCGACGTCATCGCCTTGGGGCAGGAGATCGGCTGGGTGAACAAGATCGGCGTGCGCGCCGTCTCCATCGTCACCCGCGACGGCAAGGAACACCTGATCCCCAACGAGAACCTGATGACGCAGGAGGTGGAGAACTGGTCCTATTCCGACCGCAACGTGCGCGTCCGCATCCCCGTTCGCGTATCCTATGACGCCGACCTGCGCCTGGCCCAGCAACTCATGCTCCGCGCCGCGGCCGAATCGCCCCGCGTCCTGAAAAGCCCCAAGCCCACCATCTGGCTGATGTCCTATGGCGACTATGCGCTGGAGCATGAGATACTCGCCTGGATCAGCGATCCCGAGAGCGGCGTCGGCAATGTCCGCTCCGACGTGCTGAACCGGCTCTGGTGGCTGTTCAAGGAGCACGACATCACCCTGCCCTATCCGCAGCGCGACGTGCACATCCGCACCGCGCCACACCCCCCGAAAGACACGCTGCCGCCGCTGTGACCCCGGCGCAACATCCGGTTACGTCCCAAGCGTACCGACGCAAGAATCGTCTTGTGCACCGCAACAGCCGCTGTCACAAATCGGACATCGCCGAATAGACAGCGCAGGCGGCTTCCAGCCGCCAACAGACGCTGCATCCGGCGATATGCAGGTGAGAACATCGACTTCTCCGTTTGGAAGGGAAACGATGCGCTTCTCCACTCTACTCCTGGGCGGCCTCATGCTGGCGGCCACCACCCCCGCCTTCGCCCAGGACACCGCCCCGCCGGAGCCGATCACGGTCAGCGGCAGCGTCGCGGTGCTGACCGACTATCGCCTGCGCGGCATATCCCAGACCAACAGGAACGCCGCCGTACAGGGCGCACTGACCGTCGCCCATGAAAGCGGCTTCTATATCGGCACCTTCGCCTCGAACCTCGCCGGATGGGGCACGTTCGGCGGCGCCAACCTCGAACTCGATGCGATCGGCGGCTACAAGACCACGGTCGGCTCCGCCACCGTCGATGCGGGCGTGACCTGGTACACCTATCCGGGCGGCGCGTCCGAGTCGGACGTGGTGGAATTCTTCAGTCGCCTGTCCGGCGTCGCGGGGCCCGCCACGCTGACCGCCGGCGTCTATTACGCGCCCAAGCAGACCTCGCTCGGCAATTTCTCCAACACCCCGTTCAGCCGCGGCCAGCGCCAGCACAATGTCTATCTGACCGGCGACGGCGTCGTGGCCGTCCCCAACACGCCCGTCACGCTGAAGGCGCATATCGGCTATTCGGACGGCAATCCCGGCCTCGGCCCCAACGGCACCAGCCTGGCCCCCACCGGCGAATATTGGGATTGGGGCGTCGGCGCCGACGTGGTCGCATACAAGAACCTGACCTTCAACGTCTCCTATATCGACACCGACATCACCCGCGCCGAATCCGCCTATCTCCAGCCGAATTTCTCAAAGTTCCAGGAACCGGGCGGCAAGTCGATTGCCAACGGCACCGTGCTGTTCTCGCTGACCGCCGCGTTCTGATCCTGTCGGCAGGACGCGAAAAAGGGGGCGGCTTCCCATAGCGGAAGCCGCCCCCTTTTCGTTTGCCTTGGAAAGCTTACTGGGCGCCGGCGCGTGCGTCCTGGCCGTCACCCTCGGGCGCCGCCACGATGTCGCGGGTCGTGGTGCCCTTGTCGACCACATTGGTTTCGGGATCGCCCACCGACGAACGGATGCCGGCATCCGCCGCATCGTCGCCCGCGGCGCCAACCACCGCCTGCTCGCCGGCGCTGCGCTGCGCCCGGCCGCCGAACAGCGCGTCCAGCGTCTGCTGCTGCCCGCCCGTCGCCTGCGGCGCGGCACCCGGCTGCGGCGGGACCAGCGCGAAATCGGGCGGGATCACCAGCGGCGCCTGGCGCGCCACCGCGAACTCGTCCGGCCGCGCCCGGTCCAGACCCCCACGGCCACCACAGCCCGCCAGCAGCGCGGCGCAGGACAGACCTGCGATCACGGGCACCAACTTACGCATTGCTATTCTCCACAGGGGCAGCCTTGTCGCGCACCAACAGGGCGCGGACCAGCAGAACCAGAACGCCTATCGTAATCGCCGCATCGGCGACATTGAAGACCAAAAAGGGACGCCATTCACCGAAGTGCAGGTCGGCAAAATCGACCACATAGCCAAGCCGCGCCCGGTCCAGGATATTGCCGAGCGCCCCGCCCAGCACGCATCCCAGCGCGATCTGGTCCGCCCGGTTGCGCTCGCGCGTCATCCACACCGCCACGCCCACCGCGATCGCGCTGGTCAACGCCACCAGCGCCCAGCGCTGCAACGTCCCGTCCGCGGTCAGTAGCCCCAGCGAGATGCCGTAATTGGGCACGAAGCGCAGCGCAAAGATCGGCAGCACGTCGCGCACGTCACCCAGATAGCGGATGCCCAGCCCCTGCGTGACGAACAGCTTGCTCGCCTGGTCGGCGATGAACAGCGCCAGCGCGACGAGAAGCCCGGTACGGGGAAGCTTAGCCATGCGACACCACCGCGTCGCACCGGTCGCACAGGCCGCCATCGGCGCTCACCTCGGGCAGGTGCCGCCAGCAGCGCCCGCACTTGGCGTAATCGGTGCGTGACACGCTCACACCGTCGCCGGGGCGGACCGCCGCGACGATGAACGCCTCGGCCAGCGCATCCTCGGCCAGCGGCAGCGCCGGCACGGACACCTCCGCCTCCAGCGACGACCGCACGGTCTTTTCACGGCGCAGCGGCTCGATCGCCTCGGTCACCCGCGTGCGCAGCAACCGCACCTCGGCCCAGCGCGTCGACAGCGCATCGTCGCCCGGCAATGCCGGCAGCTCGGGCCATTCCAGCAGGTGTACCGACCCGTCTTCGGACGGATAGCGCGCCTGCCACACCTCTTCGGCGGTGAAGCAGATGATCGGCGCGGCATAACGGACCAGCGCATGGAACAGCGTGTCGAGCACGGTGCGATAGGCACGACGGCGCAGCGAGTCGGCCGCATCGCAGTAGAGCGCGTCCTTGCGGATATCGAAGAAGAAGGCCGACAGGTCCTCGTTCGCGAAATCGGTCAGCGCGCGTAAGTAGCGGTTGAACTCGAACGCATCCGCCGCCGAGCGCAATTCGGCGTCCAGTTGGCCGAGCAGCGCCAGCACATAGCGCTCCAGCTCCGGCATCGCCTCCACCGCGACGCGCTCTTCCTCCGCGAACCCGTCCAGCGCACCGAGCAGATAGCGGAAAGTGTTGCGGAGCTTGCGATAGCTGTCCGATGCGGTGGCCAGCACTTCCTTGCCGATCCGTACATCCTCGAAATAATCGACGGAGGCGACCCAGATGCGCAGGATGTCGGCACCCGACTCGCCGATCACCTTCAACGGATCGACGACGTTGCCCAGCGACTTGGACATCTTGCGGCCCTGCCCGTCGAGCGCGAAGCCGTGGGTCAGTACCGCGTCATAAGGCGCCCGCCCCCGCGTGCCGCAGCTCTCCAGCAGCGACGACTGGAACCAGCCGCGATGCTGGTCGGACCCTTCGACATACAGGTTCGCGCGCGTCCCCTCGCCGAACCGCGCCTCCACGACGAAGGCATGGGTCGAACCCGAGTCGAACCACACGTCGAGAATGTCGTTGACCGGCTCATATTTGGCCAGATTATGGCCGCTGCCCAGCAGCGCCTGATGATCAGCGGTGAACCATGCATCCGCCCCGCCTTCGCGGAAGGCCTCCACGATCCGCGCATTGACCGCCGGATCGTTCAGATACTCGCCCGTCGCGCGGTGCACGTAGAGCGCGATCGGCACGCCCCAGGCGCGCTGGCGGCTGATCACCCAGTCGGGCCGCCCTTCGACCATCGACCGGATACGGTTCTCGGCGCGCGCCGGCACCCACCGCGTCCGCCCAATCGCATCCAGCGCGGTTTCGCGCAGCGTGGCACGGTTGCCCTGGGCATGGCCAAGTTGCAGGTCGGCCGGGTCACCGGTGGTCAGGACAGGAGCGGCGCGCTCAGCCTGCTCGGCGCGGTCCATCGGAATGAACCACTGCGGCGTCGCGCGAAAGATCACCTTCGCCTTGGACCGCCACGAATGCGGATAGCTGTGCTTGAAGTCGTCCGACGCCGCCAGCAGCGCGCCGGCATCGCGCAGGTCCGAACAGATCGGCCCATCGGATGCGACGAACTTCTTGTTGATCACCGATCCCTGGCCACCCAGCCAGGCCCAGTCCGCGCGGTACAGCCCCGCGCCATCGACTGCGAACACCGGCTCGATCCCATGCGCCTTGCACAGCAGGAAGTCGTCCTCGCCGTGATCGGGCGCCATGTGGACCAGACCCGTACCCGCATCGGTGGTGACGAATTCGCCCGACAGCATCGGCCGAGGCTTGGCGAAGAAGCCGCCGAGCGCGTGCATCGGGTGGCGGACGACGGCGCCGGCAAGATCAGCGCCAGACACGAATCTGCCGTGATCAGCGATAAACCGATCAAAATACTCGGTAACGTCAACGATACCCAAGCCAGCCCGATCAGCAAATTGCTGCGCCAGTCGTTGCGCGACTAAATACCTTTTGCCCTCGTGCGGCAGCAGTACGTATTCAACGTCCTCGCCATAAGCCAAAGCCTGGTTCACCGGAATCGTCCACGGCGTCGTCGTCCAGATCACCGCATGTGCGCCGACCAGGTCCGGCGCGTTCGGCGCTTCCACGATCTCGAACCCGACATCGATCTGGGTCGAGACGATATCCTCATACTCGACTTCGGCCTCGGCCAGCGCGGTCTTTTCCACCGGCGACCACATCACCGGCTTGGCGCCGCGATAAAGCTGCCCCGACTCGGCGAACTTCAACAGCTCGCCGACGATCGTCGCCTCCGCGGCATAGGTCATCGTCAGATACGGGTCGGCCCAGTCGCCCATCACCCCAAGCCGCTCGAACTGCGCGCGCTGCACGCCGACCCATTTGTCGGCATAGGCCCGGCATTCGGCACGGAACTGCGCGACCGGCACCTCGTCCTTGTTCTGCTTCTTGGCGCGGTAAGCTTCCTCGACCTTCCACTCGATCGGCAGGCCATGACAGTCCCAGCCGGGCACATAGGGCGCGTCCTTGCCGGCCAGGGTCTGCGAACGGACGATGATGTCCTTCAACACCTTGTTCATGGCGTGACCCATGTGGATGTCGCCATTGGCGTAGGGTGGGCCGTCATGAAGGATGAAGCGTTCGCGTCCCTGCCGCTCGGCGCGCAGCCGCTGGTACAGCCCGATCTTCGCCCAGCGCTCCAGGATCGCCGGCTCCTTGGCGGCAAGCCCGGCCTTCATGGGGAAATCGGTCTTCGGCAGGAAGACGGTGTCGCGCCAATCCTTGGCGGCCTCGGGCGTGTCGGTCATAAGTCTGCCGCCCTTAGCGGCTTTGCCGGGCGCCGTCAGCCCTCCAGAATCAGGCCTGCAAAATCGCTCTGGCACGGGCACAGTCGGCATCCATCTGCGCCACCAGCGCGTCCAGGCTGTCGAACTTCGCCTCGGGCCGCAGATAGTCGACCAGCTCCACCTCGATCCGCTCGCCGTACAGGTCGCCGGCAAAGTCGAAGAAATGCGGCTCCAGCAATTCCTTGGGCGGGTCGAAACTCGGCCGGATGCCCAGATTGGCCGCGCCGTCCAGCACGCGTCCGTCCGCCAGCCGCCCGCGCACCGCATAGATGCCGTAGGCCGGGCGCAGATATTTGCCCATATCGACATTGGCGGTGGGGTAGCCGATCGTGCGCCCCACCTTGTCGCCGTGCTGCACCAGTCCCTGGATCGCGAACGGCCGGGTCAGCAGCCGTGCCGCGGCGCGCGCCTCGCCCAGGCGCAGGTGCGCGCGGATGCGGCTGGAGGATACCGGCTCCCCGTCCAGCGTCACCGGCCCGATCGCCTGCGTCGAGAAGCCGTGCACGGCACCCAGCGCGCGCAGGATCGCGACATTCCCGCTCTTGCGTGCGCCGAAGGTGAAATCCTCCCCCGTCACCACCCCGCCGACGCGCAAGCGCTCCATCAGCCGCTCGGTGACGAACGCTTCCGCCGACAGCGCCGCCAGCGCCGCGTCGAAGCGGAACACCACCATCGCATCGGCACCGGCCTCCGCGAACAACCGCGCGCGCTGCGCCAGCGTGGTCAGGCGAAAAGGCGGCGTGTCGGGCCGGAACAGGCGCACCGGATGCGGGTCGAAGGTCGCGACGATCGCCGGCCGCCCCTCGCCCCGCGCGCGCGCCACCGCCGCCCCGACCACCGCCTGATGACCGAGGTGAAACCCATCGAAATTGCCGAGCGCGACGATCCCGCCGGCCAGCATCGGCGGAACGGGCGCGTCACCGTCAAGACGCTGCATGGCGCGCGCTATAGAACGCCCGTCACCCGCGCACCAGCGTGACGTAGCTGTACGCCGGCCGGTCGCCCTCCGCGCCGTGATCCTCGCGCGCCACCTCGCGCCAGCCGGTGAACGGCGGCACCACCGCATCCCCTTCGGGCGCGCCATGCACCTCGGTCAGCTCGATCCGGTCGGCCCGTGCCTCGAACAGCGCGAACACCTCCGCCCCGCCGATCACCGCGACCTCGCCCCCGCCCGCCAGCGCGAGTGCCCCCTCGACATCATGCGCCACCTCCGCGCCCGTCGCCCGCCACGCCGGATCGCGCGTCAACACGATATGCCGCCGCCCGGGCAGCGGCGCGGGGAAGCTTTCGAACGTCTTGCGCCCCATCACCATCGGCTTGCCCATGGTCAGCGCCTTGAAACGCTTCAGGTCGGCCGGGATGTGCCAGGGCAGCGCCCCGTCGCGCCCGATCACGCCGTTTTCCGCGCGGGCCAGCACCATCACGATCATATCGCCACCGGCGCCTTGATATGGGCCTGCGCCACATAATCGTGCAGCACGAAATCCTCCGCCTCATACCCGTCGATCGCATCCGGCCGGCGGGTGATCTCCAGCCGCGGCAGCGCGCCCGGTTCGCGCGCCAGTTGCGTGCGCGCCTGCTCCAGATGGTTCAGGTACAGGTGGCAATCGCCGCCGGTCCAGATGAACTCGCCCACCTCCAGCCCGCATTGCTGCGCCAGCATATGGGTGAGCAGCGCATAGGAGGCGATGTTGAACGGCACCCCCAGAAAGATGTCCGCCGATCGCTGATACAGTTGCAGCGACAGCCGCCCGTCCGCGACATGCGTCTGGAACAGGCAGTGGCACGGCGCCAGCGCCATCGCATGCAGGTCGCCGGGGTTCCACGCGGTCACGATCTGCCGGCGCGAGGCAGGCTGGGTGCGGATCTGTTCCACCAGCTCCCGGATCTGGTCGATATGCCGCCCGTCCGCCGCCACCCAGTCGCGCCACTGCTTGCCGTAGACCGGCCCGAGATCGCCCTCGGCATCCGCCCACTCGTCCCAAATCGACACCCGGCGCTCCTGCAGCCAGCGCACATTGGTGTCGCCGCGCAGGAACCACAGCAGCTCGACGATGATCGATCGCAGATGCAGCTTCTTGGTGGTCAGCACCGGAAAGCCTTCGCGCAGATCGAAGCGCATCTGGTGCCCGAAGACGGACAGCGTGCCCGTGCCCGTCCGGTCCATCTGGCGGCTGCCGGAGTTGAGCACGCGCTCCATGAGATCAAGATACTGGCGCATGGCTCTCCGCGTAGCGGCACGCGGCGCGCTCGTCCATTATGGTTGGGCTTGCACGTGCACCGCGCTGCGCGTCCCGGCACGGCGGGGGGTGCCGCCCCTACCCCGCCTTACACCCCCCATCACGGCCGCAACGCTGCACCGCGGGCTGGCGGATGCCCGGTTCGAGCTGGCCGCGATCGGCTATTTCGATCCGCAATGGAGCTTGTTGGCGCTGCGCCACGTCGCCGGCCATGCTGACGGCGTGCACCTGCCGATCCGCCGCATCGCGCGCGACGCGCTGCTGTTCGGCGCCGTCGCGGTGATGCTGGCCCACAACCACCCGGACGGCGATCCCCGCCCCAGCATGGCCGACCTGCGCTACACCCGCCGGCTGGCCACGGGGCTCGACACGCTCGGCATCCGGCTGGCGGAACACCGGATCGTCACGCCCACCTGCGTCACCAGCTTTCGCGACGAAGGGCTACTCTGAACCCTGCTGCATCCTGCACGGCCGGATCGCCTCCGGTTCGGGCCGCGGCCCCACCGCGCGGAAGGTCGCCAGATAGCCGCCGGCCGACGGCATCTCCATCATCGCCACCTGCCGGAAACCCACCGCCTCGAACTCACATTCCAGCAGGGCGGGCGGCGTACCATGGTCGCGCGTCGCCCGCTTGGCATCGACCACCACGACCAGCCCGTCCTTGCGGAGCGACGGGAACAGCCGCCACAGAAATTCATAGGGCTGCGCGATCTCATGGTACATGTGGACCATCAGCACCCGGTCGAAACTGTTGTCGGGCAGCTTGGGGTCGGCCGGTTCGCCCAGCCGCACGCTCACATTGTCCAGCCGCTCGCGCGCCACCCGCTCGGCCAGACTGTCGCGCGTGTCCGCCATGATGTCCTCGGCCAGCACGCGCCCCTCCGCGCCGACCCGCGCGGCCAGCCGCACCGTGTAATAGCCCTCGCCCGCGCCGATATCGGCCACCGTCATGCCGGGGCGGATATTGGCGCGGTTCATCACCGTATCCGCCTCGCGCAGCCGGTCGCGCGCATCCTCGTTCGACCAGCGCGACGACACGATATGCGCCACCGGCCGGTCCGCCGCGGGAAACGGGCCCGGCTTGTCGGGCTCGTTCTTGATCAGCGGCTTGGACCCGTCGCACCCGGCAAGGGCGAGGGCCAGAAGCACAAGGGCGCGCACGCGCGGCATCTCAGTCGACGTCGTCCACCGCCACCGTCTCACCGGTGACGCGCTGCGACAGGGCGGCGGCCATGAAATCGTCCAGCTTGCCGTCCAGCACGTCGCCGGGCGCGGTGGAGGTCACGCCGGTGCGCAGGTCCTTCACCAGCTGATAGGGCTGCAGCACATAGGAGCGGATCTGGTGCCCCCAGCCGATATCGGTCTTGGTGGCGTTCTGCGCATTCGCCGCCGCCTCGCGCTCGGCCAGTTCGCGCTCGTACAGGCGGGCGCGCAGCTGGTTGTACGCCTCCGCCTTGTTCTTGTGCTGCGAACGCTGGTTCTGGCACTGCACGACGATGCCGGTGGGGATATGCGTGATGCGCACCGCCGAATCGGTCGTGTTGATGTGCTGCCCGCCCGCGCCCGATGCGCGGTAGGTGTCGATGCGCAGGTCGCTTTCGTTGTAGTTGACCTCGATATTGTCGTCGATCACCGGATAGACCCACACCGACGAGAAGCTGGTGTGCCGCCGCGCCGACGAGTCGTACGGGCTGATCCGCACCAGCCGGTGCACGCCCGATTCGGTCTTGGCATAGCCATACGCGTTCTCGCCCTTCACCAGCAGCGTGGCGGACTTGATCCCCGCCTGCTCGCCCGCGTGATAGTCGACCAGTTCCACCTTCATCCCGTGCCGCTCGGCCCAGCGCGTGTACATGCGCTGCAACATCTCGGCCCAGTCCTGGCTCTCGGTGCCGCCCGCGCCCGCGTTGATCTCCAGATAGGTGTCGTTGGCGTCGGCCTCGCCGTTCAGCAGCGCCTTCACCTTGTCCGCCTCGGCCCGCTGCGCCAGTTCGGCCAGCGACTTGGCACCCTCGTCGGCCAGTTCCTGGTCGCCCTCGGCCTCGGCCAGCTCGATCAGCTCGACCGTGCCCGCCATCTCGCTTTCGATCGCGCGCGTCGCGCCGATCGCCTCGTCCAGCCGGCGGCGCTCGCGCATCACGTCCTGCGCCTGCTTGGCGTCGTTCCACAGCGTCGGGTCCTCGACCCGCGCATTCAATTCGTCGAGCCGACGCAGCGCGCGGTCCCAATCGAGGGATTGGCGCAGCAGCGCCAGCGCTTCGTTGATCGAATCGACATGAGCCTGCGCTTCGGCGCGCATGAACTATTCTCCTATGTGGTCGTGCGGCCCGGTTCGCGAGACGTCGCGGACGGGATCGGCCGCACGGCCGGCAATATATAGGTAAGCGCGCTAGTAGATTCCGCCTTCTCTTTGCAAGAAGTCGCTGTCGCGCGGTGGTGTGTCGGTGCGCGTGGTCGTCGGCGTCGCGGTCGGGGCCGGGCCGGCACGGCGGCGCGCGCGGCGCGGCTCGCTGGCCGGCTTGAACGCTTCCCAGATCACCGCGGGCTTGGGATCGTTGCCGGTCGGGAAGGTGCCATAGACCGGCCGCCCGCTGCCGCGGTCGATCCGCACCATGCGGATGCCGGCCGGCGCGCGGAAGGGCAGCTTGTCCATCCCTTCATACGCCTTCACCGCGAACTGCTTGAAGATCGGCGCCGCCAGCGTGCCGCCCTGCGCCGCGCCGCCCAGGCTCCTCGGCGAGTCGTACCCGATATACAGGCCGCCGACGAATTGCGGCGTGCCGCCGATGAACCACACGTCGGTGGGGCCGTTGTTGGTGCCGGTCTTGCCGAACATCGGCCGGTCCAGGTCGCGCAGCACGGTGGCGGTGCCGCGCTGGATCACGCCCTCGGTGATGTGCACCATCTGGAACGCGGTCATCGCATCCAGCACCTGGCGCTGCCGGCCCTGCGGGCGCGGCATCGGCTTGCCGTCATAATCGGCCGCGTTGCAGCGGTCGCAGGCGCGCCAGTTCTCCGGCCAGATCACCTTGCCGTGACGGTCCTGCACGAAATCGATCAGGCTGGGCGCCCCGCCGCGCCCGTTGTTCGCCAGGATCGCATAGGCATTGACCATCGCCGAAACGGTCGTCTCCCCCGCCCCCAGCGCATAGGACAGATAGGGCGGGAAATCGCCGATCCCCATCTTCTTGATCGTCGCCACCACGCGCGGCATCCCCACCGTCGCGGCGGTCCGCACCGTCATCAGGTTGCGCGACTGCTCGATGCCCCAGCGCATCGTGTGCGGCCCCGCCCCGCGCGATCCGCCGAAATTGCGGAAGCATTTGGTGCCCAGCCGTGCGCCCTGATCGACGCAGAAGGGCCCGTCGACCACGATCGACGCCGGCGTCATGCCATTGTCCAGCGCGGCGGAATAGACGATCGGCTTGATCGTCGATCCCGGCTGGCGCTGCGCCTGCGTCGCCCGGTTGAACGCCTGCAACCGCGCGTCGAACCCGCCCTGCATCGCCAGCACCCGGCCGCTCGCCGGTTCCTCCACCACGAAGCCGCCGGAGATGCGCGGGATCGACCGCAATGCGAAGCTGCTGCCCGACGGCGCCACCGCGACGATGTCGCCGGCCTTGAACGCGGCGAACGCGGTGCCGCCCTTGCCGCGCACCGGCATCTGCGCATTGGCGCGCGGCAACGTGCCGGTGCGGCCGTTGGCAAAGCCGATCGACCAGTCCGATCCCTCGCGCGCGATCAGGATGCCCGCGCGCCAATTCTCGTAATCGACGCCGATATTGGTGTTCAGCAGCGCCTGGAGCCATTTGTCACCGTCGATATCGACATGGCGGATCGGACCGGACCAGCCGCGCCCGCCGTCATAGCGGATCAGGCCGTCGCGCAGCGCCTTGGCCGCCAGGTCCTGCAACCGCGTGTCGAGCGAGGTCCGCACCCACAGACCGCCCGAATAGACGCTGTACGGCCCGTCCTTGGCCGTCTCGCCGAACTTGTCGAGCAGTTGCCGGCGCACCTCCTCCACGAAATAGCCGCCCACCGTCTCGTATTTCGACGTGCGGCGCAGCACGGTGCCCAGCGGCTCGGCATTGGCGCTTTCATATTGCGCGCGCGTGATGAAGTTGTTCCTCAGCATTTCGCTGAGCACATAGTTGCGACGCGCCAGCGCCCGGTCCGGATGGCGCACCGGATCGTAATTGGACGGCCCCTTGGGCAGGATCGCCAGATAGGCGAGCTGGCCCAGCGTCAGTTCGTCCAGTTCCTTGTCGAAATAGGCATGTGCCGCCGCTTCCACGCCGAACGCGTTGCGGCCCAGCGCGATCTGGTTGAGGTACAACTCCAATATCTGCGGCTTGGTCAGCGTATCCTCGATCTTGTACGCCAATATCGCCTCGCGCACCTTGCGCGTCGGCGAATATTCGTTGCCGATCAACAGGTTCTTGGCGACCTGCTGGGTGATCGTCGATCCGCCCTTGGCGCGCCGGCCGCTGCCGAACTTCTGCACATAATCGAGCACCGCACCGGCCAGTCCCGGATAATCGACGCCGCCATGCTCGAAAAAGGTCTTGTCCTCCGCCGCCAGGAAGGCGCGGATCAGCATCGGCGGATATTCGGCGTAGGAGAGTTCCACCCGCCGCTCGCGCGCATAGGACTGGATCGGCGCGCCATCGATGCCGCGCACATGCGTCGGCAGCGGCGGCTCATAGGCCTTCAGCGCATCGACCGAGGGCAGGTCGCGCATGAAGATCAGCCAGAACACGCCCGCACCGATCGCGGCAAGCAGCGCCAGCGCGGCCAGCGCCTTGACCCACCACCGCGCGAAAAGGCGGCGGCGCGGGGTCGGGGATGCGGTGGAGGAAGGATCGGACGCCATGTTACCGCGCCGGCGTGTAGCAGGTTCGCACCCGCTTGCCACCCATCAGCGGTCGTCGCGCCGCGGCGCTGCGTCGAACCGTGCGCCGACATGCGCGGTGCCCCGCGCCCGCGCCAGCATCTCCTGCCGGTGGCGCTCCGCCGCGCCCGCGCGCGTGGCCTCGTCGCGCTGCCCGTGGCAGGCCGGGCAGGACACGCCTTCCTCGTACAGCGGCGACGCGCGATCGGCCGGGCTGACCGGCATGCGGCAGCCATGGCATAGCTGATGCTCGCCCTGTTCCAGTCCGTGGCGCACCGCGACCCGGTGGTCGAACACGAAGCATTCGCCGGCCCATGCGCTCTCCGCCTCGGGCACGGTTTCCAGATATTTCAGGATGCCGCCGTCCAGGTGATAGACCGCATCCACCCCCTCGGCCTTCAGGAACGCGGTCGCCTTTTCGCACCGTATGCCGCCGGTGCAGAACATCGCGACGCGGGCCTTGCCTGCCAGCAATGCGTCGCGGTGGTCGCGAAACCACTGGGGGAAATCGCGAAAGCTCGCGGTGCCCGGATCGACCGCGTTGGCAAAGGTGCCGATCGCGACCTCGTAATCGTTGCGCGTGTCGATCACCAGCGTGTCGGGCTGCGCGATCAGGGCGTTCCAGTCGGCCGGTGCGACATAGGTGCCCACCTCGCGCGTCGGATCGATGCCGGCCACGCCCATCGACACGATCTCGGCCTTCAGGCGCACCTTCAGGCGATGGAACGGCATCGTCTCGGCGGTCGAGTCCTTTACCTCCAGGTCGGCACAGCCGGGCAGGCCCCGGATATGCGCCAGCACCGCCTCGATGCCGTCATGCCTGCCCGCGATGGTGCCGTTGATGCCCTCGCCCGCCAGCAGCAGGGTACCCTTGATCCCCGCTGCCTCGGCTGCGGCGAGCAGGGGCGCGCGCAGCGCGGCAGGGTCGGGAAAGGCGGCAAAGCGGTACAGGGCACAGACGCGGATCATGATGCGCGGCGCTTTACGGCCTCCGGTCGCGCTTATCCACCTCCGCCGGTCAGCGCGCCGCCATCTTGCGCGCGAAATGGATCTCCACGGCGCGCGTGACGCTTTCGGCGATCTTGTTGCGCCCTTCGCGGCTGTCCAGGAACGCTGCGTCGCGCGCGTTGGAGATATAGCCGGTCTCGAACAGGATGGAGGGCATGTCGGGGGCCTTCAGCACCATCAGCGACGCCATGCGGTGGAACACCGTCTTGGTCGGGATCAACGGCCGCGCCTCGCGCCCCAGCAACCGGGCGAACCCCGCGGAATTGTTCATGGTTTCGCGCTGCGCCAGGTCGATCAGGATCGACGACACGTCCGCTGCCTCGTCCCCCAGGTCGACGCCTGCGATGACGTCCGCCTTGTTCTCCCGCGCCGCCAGCCGCGCCGCCTCCTTGTCGGACGCCACCTCGGACAGCGTGTAAACCGACGCCCCGCTCGCCTCCCCGGACCCCACGCTGTCACAATGCACCGATATAAACAAATCCCCATGCAGGCGTCGTGCGATGCCATATCGTTCGCGCAAGACCAGATAGCGGTCGTCGCTGCGGGTCAGGGCCACGCGCACGCGCCCGCTTTCCAACAGCTTGTCGCGGATCGCCTTGGCGATCTTCAGCGTCACGTCCTTTTCGCGCAGGCCCGTTTCCGGATTGATCGCGCCGGGATCGACGCCACCATGCCCGGCATCGATCACCACCAGCGGGCGGTTGTCGTTGCCAGCGACCTTGGGCAATGGTTGCGCCTTGGTGGGCGGCGGCACCGGGATGGACAGCTTGTAGCGCGGTTCGCTGCCGAAACGGAAAGGGAAGAAGTCCAGCGCTCCACCCAGACTGGCCTGCGTATAGCCGGCGGGCACCGCCCGGAGCGACAGCGTCAGCTCGCGTCCTTCCCCGTCAAAGCCGCCGTCATGCACCACCGCGTCCTGCGCCAGTTGGAAGGTGATGCGCGTCGTATCCGGCGCGATACGCTGCTGCTCCACTGCGCGCACGAAGCCGTCGCGGACCCGCAGATGCCCGGGTGAGGCACCCACTACGTCCACCGAGATCCGCCGCGGCTCGCCCAGCATCACGCTTCGCGCGCGCTTCACCGCGCCGTCGAAGCGGATCGCGATCCGCCCCTCCGCCACGCTCACGCGCTCCACCACCGCGGCGAGCGCGGGGCCGGGCAGAAACCACCCGAGGAGAAAAACCAGCAGCGTCGCCATGCCCCTTCGGTCATGCCGCGATCTGGTCCTGACGGTCCAGAGAAAAGCCATCAACGCATTACCCTTTTTCGACCCTGGGATCGATCGGGAGAGTATAACCTGCCTACCTGTCTCCAGGGTTGCGGAATGGGGTTAATCCGTCATTCGGCAAATTCTTGCCGGCAGCCGCGGCCGAATCGTTCCGGTTGCGGTCATATCGCGGAGATGCTAGCCTCCGATTTGCACCCTTGGGTCACGCCGTTTTCCGGCACCGAAGGGGGTATCACGGCCCGCGCGATTTCCCGTCGCGGCCAACCAGGTTGACGCTCGCATGCCGCAATTGCCCCACTACGCTGACCGATCGGCTTTTGCCGGCGGGGTCGCGGCGTCGTGGGTCGCGCCCGGAACTCCCACCGGGCAGGCGCAGCGCGCAGACACATTCCGCCTACATCGTTGCGACCCGGCGCCCCGCGCCGCCGCACCCATTTACCGCGCGCGACGGCAGCCCACAGGCCCGGCGCGCGCGTGGAGACCATATAATGACCACGCGTATGCTGATCGACGCACGCCACCGGGAAGAGACCCGGGTGGCGGTCGTCAAGAATAACCGCATCGAAGAGTTCGATTTCGAGTCCGCCGAGCGCAAGCAGCTCAAGGGCAACATCTATCTCGCCAAGGTGACCCGCGTCGAGCCGTCGCTGCAGGCGGCGTTCGTCGATTACGGCGGCAACCGCCACGGCTTCCTCGCCTTTTCGGAAATCCACCCCGATTACTACCAGATCCCCAAGGAGGATCGCGAGGCGCTGCTCCGCGAAGAGGCCGAGCATGCCGCCGAGGAAGCTGCCCTGCGCGCCGAACTCGACGCCGAGGATGACGAGGATTTCGACGGCGAGGACGATCACGACCATGAGCCGGGCGACCACGACGCCGATCTGAGCGAAGGCGAAGAGGGCGAGGATGCGCCGCGCCCGAAAAAGGCGACCGTCAACGACGACCAGGTCGAGGCGCTGCGGGCGCGTCGCCAGTCCTTGCGCCGCCGCTACAAGATTCAGGACGTGATCCGCCGCCGTCAGGTGCTGCTCGTCCAGGTCGTAAAGGAAGAGCGCGGCAACAAGGGTGCGGCGCTCACCACCTATCTGTCGCTCGCCGGCCGCTACTGCGTGCTGATGCCCAACACCAGCCATGGCGGCGGCATCAGCCGCAAGATCTCGAACGCGGCCGATCGCAAGCGGCTGAAGTCGATCATGGCCGATCTGGCGCTCCCCTCGTCGATGGGTTGCATCGTCCGCACCGCCGGGCTTCAGCGCACCAAGACCGAGATCAAGCGCGACTTCGACTATCTCGCCCGCCTGTGGGACGGTATTCGCGAAAAGACGCTGACCTCGTCGGCACCCGCGCTCGTCTATGGCGACTCCGATCTTATCAAGCGCGCGATCCGCGACATCTATAATCGCGAAATCGAGGAAGTGATCGTCGAGGGCGAGGAAGGATACAGCCACGCCAAGGACTTCATGCGCCTGTTGATGCCGGCGCATGCCCGCCGCGTGAAGCAATATGCCGATGCCGTGCCGCTCTTCCAGCGCGCGCATGTCGAGGATCAGTTGGCGGCGATGTACAATCCCGTCGTCCAGTTGAAATCGGGTGGCTATCTCGTCATCAACCCGACCGAGGCGCTGGTCTCGATCGACATCAACTCCGGCCGCTCCACCCGCGAACATAATATCGAGCAGACCGCCACGGCGACGAACCTTGAGGCGGCACAGGAGATCGCGCGGCAGCTTCGCCTGCGCGACATGGCCGGCCTCGTCGTCATCGACTTCATCGACATGGACAATCATTCCAATGTCCGGAAGGTCGAGAAGGCGATGAAGGAGGCGCTGAAGAACGACCGCGCCCGCATCCAGGTTGGCCGCATCTCGTCCTTCGGCCTGATGGAAATGAGCCGCCAGCGCCTGCGCACCGGCGTGCTGGAGGCATCGACCCGCCAGTGCCCGCATTGCGAGGGCACCGGCCTCGTCCGCACCGCCTCGTCCTCGGGCCTGTCGGCGCTGCGCCTGATCGAGGACGAGGCCGCCCGCGGCCGCGGCTCGATCCTCACGCTGCGCGCCAGCCAGGAAGCCGCCGTCTACGTGCTCAACAAGAAGCGCGCCGACATCGCCGAGATCGAGGAACGCTACGGCGTCTCCGTCGAGATCCTGCCCGATCGCGAGGAAGAGGGCGCGCGCATGTCGGTCGAAGCGTCCGGTCCGCCGCCGGCGCATCCGCCGCGCATCGATGCTTTGTTGCCGGTCGAGGAAGACGACAGCGACCTGATCGATGAGATTGAGGAAGAAGAGGACGAGGTAGAGGTCGAGGAGCGCGCCGAGGAAGCGCGCCCGCGGGCCGAGCAGGGCGAGGGCGAAGGCAATGGTCGCAAGCGCCGCCGCCGTCGTCGCGGACGTCGCGGTCGCGGTCAGGACGAGGGCCAGCAGGACGAGGCAGCCGAGGGCGAGGACGAGGCGGTCGACACCGACGAAGCCGAGCAGGCCGAGGATGTCGATGCGGTCGAGGCCGATACCCAGGACGCCGAGCCCGTAGCCGAGGCCGAGGGCGGCGAAGGTCGCCGTCGTCGTGGCCGTCGCGGCCGTCGTGGTCGTGGCAACCGCGGCGAGGCAGCGGTCGAGGTGCAGGCGGACGAGCCCGTCGCCGACACTGCCGAACCGGAAGCGGAGCCCGAAGCGGCCCCGCCGATCGCCGACGCCCTGCCGGAGCCGCTGCCGGTCGCCGAGCCGGAGCCGGTCGCCGAGGAAGCGCCCGCCGTTGAGGAGGCCCCCGCCCCCAAGACGCGTCGCCGCCCGCGTGCCCGCGCCGCGACCGCCCCGGCCGCAGCCGAGGAAACGGTTGCGACGCCGGCGCCCGTCGCCGAGCCGGTCGCAGCCGAGGAGCCCGCGCCCAAGCCGAAGCGGACGCGCAAGAAGAAGGTGGAGGAGGCTCCGGCCGAAGCCCCCGTCGTCGAGGAGGCGCCCGCCCCCAAGCCGAAGCGCACCCGCAAGAAGAAGGTGGAGGCGCCCGTCGCCGATGCCGCCGACGAGGGCCCTTCTGCCGCCGCGACGCTGGCTCCCGCCGAGCCGGTCGCAGCCGAGGTCCAGCCGGACGCAGCGGATGCCGCACCGGCGGCGCCGGCCGCGGCCGAGGACACCACCGATACGCCGCGCCGCGGCTGGTGGCAGCGGACGTTCGGCGCCTGACAGGCCGACACGCCGACAGATGATGACGAGACGCCCGCCATTCCCCCCGGAATGGCGGGCGTTTCTCATTCCGCTGCGGTTCATCCGCCCCCGCCCATGCACGCCGCTTCGCAAAGCAGGTTGCCGCGCGCCCCCAAGGTCACGATAATCACGCCCATGAAGCGTCTCCTCGCCGCCTTCACCCTTTCGGTCCTCGCCTTCGCGCAGCCCGCGGCCGCCCAGTCGATCCTGCGCGATGCGGAAACGGAGGCGATGTTCGCCGACATGTCCGCGCCGCTGATCAAGGCGGCGGGGCTGTCGCCGCGCGACGTGCGCATCGTCCTGATCAACGACGGGTCGATCAACGCCTTCGTTGCGGGCGGCCAGACGGTGTACGTGCATTCGGGCCTGATCGCCGCGGCGGACAACGCCAACGAGGTACAGGGCGTCATCGCGCACGAGCTGGGCCATATCGCCGACGGCCATGTCGTCCTTGCCGATCAGGCGATGAAGCCCGCGATGGGCATGTATCTGCTCTCGATGGTGCTGGGGCTGGCCGCCATGGCGGCAGGCAGCGGCGAGGCGGGCGCCGGCATGATGGCGCTCGGCCAGCAGGCAGCGATGGGCAAGGTGCTGGGCTATACCCGCACGCAGGAGTCGAGCGCGGACGCCGCCGGTGCGCGCTATCTCACCACCTCCGGGATCAGCGGCAAGGGCATGCTGAGCTTCTTCAAGAAGCTGCAGAACCAGGAATTCCGCTACGGCTACACCAATATCGATCCGTTCGCGCAGACCCACCCGCTGTCCGGCACGCGCATCGCGACGCTGACCGCCGATCTTCAGGCCGCCCCCTCGTGGAACGCCCCCGTCAACGGGCCGCTGGAGGAGCGCTTCCGGCGGGTGAAGGCCAAGCTGCAGGGCTATGTCGGCACGCCCGCGTCCACGCTCAACGCCTTCCCGGCCGCCGACCAGTCGGTCTATGCCCATTATGCGCGCGCCTATGCCTATCACAAGGCCGGCTACCCGGACAAAGCCGATGCCGAGAGCCGCGCCCTGATGGTCAAGGATCCGAACGACCCCTATTTCCAGGAAATCCGCGGCCAGATCCTGCTGGAAGCGGGCGAGCCGGAGGCGGCACTGGCCCCGCTTCGCGCCGCGACCGAGGGGTCGCGCAACAATCCGCTGATCGCCACCACGCTCGGCCATGCGCTGATCGCCACCGAACAGAAGCAGCATCTGCCCGAGGCGATCAAGGTCCTGCGCATCGCCACCCAGCGCGACGACCAGAATCCGTTCGCCTGGGTGCAGCTCGGCACCGCCTATGAGCAGACCGGCGACACCGCGCGCGCCGCCCTCGCCACGGCGGAGCGTGCCAGCATGATGGGCGACACCCGCACCGCCATCCAGAGCGCGCGCTACGCGCTCGCCAACATCCCCTCCAACACGCCCGACTGGATCAGGGCGCAGGACATTGCCATGACATCGCAGGACGCCGCCGACACCACCCGGAAGCGCCGCCGTTGAACCGCCTCGTTCTGGCGCTCGTCGCCGCGCTCGGCCTGGCGGTCGGCGCGCTCGGCATGCTCCTGGTCCAGACGCGGGGCGAAACCGACGTGCGCGCCTATCTGCTCGAACATCCGGAAGTGATCCCGGAGGCGATGGCCCGGTTGCAGGAACGCGAATCGGGCAAGGCGGTCGCCCAAGTGGCGGATCAGGTGACCAAACCGTTCGGCAGCGCCTGGAGCGGCAACCCGAAGGGCGATGTCACGCTGGTCGAATATTACGACTATAATTGCGGTTATTGCCGCGCCAGCCTGCCCCTGCTCAAGCAGTTGACCGATGCCGATCCCAAACTGCGCATTGTCTACCGCGAGTTGCCGATCCTCGCCGAGTCGAGCCGCAACGCCGCACGCATGAGCCTGCTGGCCGCCGCGCAGGGCAAGTTCCAGGCGTTTCACGATGCCCTCTACGCCGGTGGCCAGGTCACCGACGCCTCGATCGCGGCCGCGGCGCGCACCGCGGGCGTCGATACCGGCAAGCTCGCCGCCTTCACCCCCACCGCCGATGCCGAGATCGTCCGCAACATGGAAACCGCCGGCCGCCTGGGGCTGAACGGCACGCCTGCCTGGATCGTCGGGAGCCGTGTTCTTTCCGGTGCGCTTCCGCTAGAGGAACTGCAAAAGGCCATTGCCGACGCCCGGCGGTGACCGACCTCTTTAAAGGCGGCAAAACAGCGACATGACCGATACGATCCTGTCCATTGCCGGCGTGGGAAAAACCTATGCCGGCGGCACCACCGCGCTCCACCCGGTCGATCTCGACATCCGGCGCGGCGAGATCTTCGCCCTGCTCGGGCCCAATGGCGCGGGCAAGACGACGCTGATCTCGATCGTCTGCGGCATCGTCACGCCGTCGACCGGCACGATCACCGTCGCCGGCCATGATGCGGTGCGCGACTACAAGGCCGCACGCCGCGTCCTTGGCCTCGTGCCGCAGGAGCTGGCGACCGACCAGTTCGAAACCGTGCTCGCCACCGTCACCTTCAGCCGCCGGCTGTTCGGCCGCTCGGGCCATGCCGGGCATATCGAACAGGTGCTGCGCGACCTGTCGCTGTGGGACAAGCGCCACGCCAAGATCCGCGAACTGTCGGGCGGCATGAAGCGCCGCGTGCTGATCGCCAAGGCGCTGGCGCACGAACCCGACATCCTGTTCCTGGACGAGCCCACCGCCGGCGTCGATGTCGAGCTTCGCCGCGACATGTGGAAGCTGGTCCACCGCCTGCGCGAACGCGGCACCACCATCATCCTGACGACGCATTATATCGAGGAGGCCGAGGAGATGGCCGACCGCGTCGGCGTCATCACCAAGGGCCGCCTGCTGCTGGTCGAGGACAAGACCGCGATGATGCAGAAGCTGGGCAAGCGGGAAATGGTGCTGACGCTGGCCGAACCCATGACCAGCGTGCCCGCCGAACTCGCCGAATGGCATCCGGCGCTGGAGGATGAAGGCCGTCGCCTGCGTTACACCTTCGACGCGCGCGGCGAGCGCACCGGCATCCCCTCGCTGCTCCGCCGTCTTCAGGAACTCGATATCGCCTTCACCGACCTCGAAACCTTCAAGTCCAGCCTGGAGGACATCTTCGTCGATCTGGTCGAAGGCCGCCGCGCCGAGGAGCAAGCCGCATGAACCTGCACGGTATCTGGGCGATCTATCGCTTCGAAATGGCGCGTTTCGGCCGCACCATCTGGACCAGCCTGATGGTCCCGGTCATCACCACGTCGTTGTATTTCATCGTCTTCGGCTCCGCGATCGGCAGCCGGATGACGGAGGTGTCAGGCGTGCCCTACGGCGCCTTCATCGTGCCGGGGCTGATGCTGCTCGCGATCTTCTCGGAAAGCATCCTGAATGCGTCGCTGGGCATCTACATGCCCAAATTCACCGGCACCATGTACGAGCTACTGTCCGCGCCCCTGTCGCCGATGGAGACGATCCTCGGCTATGTCGGGGCGGCGACCACCAAGTCGGTGGTGATCGGCCTCGTCATCCTGGCGACGGCGCATCTGTTCGTCGACCTGCCCATCGCACATCCGGTGGCCATGCTCGCCTATCTGGTGCTGGTCGCCGCCACCTTCTGCCTGTTCGGCTTCGCGATCGGCATCTGGGCGAAGGGGTTCGAACAGTTGCAGGTCATCCCGCTGCTCGTCGTCACCCCCCTCACCTTTCTCGGCGGCGCCTTTTATTCGGTGACCATCCTGCCCGAACCATGGCGCACGATCACGCTGTTCAACCCGGTCGTGTACCTCATCAACGGCTTCCGCTGGACGTTTTTCGGCACCGCCGACGTGGCGCTGGGCATCAGCCTTGGCGTCACCGCATTGTTCCTGCTGGCGTGCCTTGCATGGATCACCTGGATCTTCAGGACCGGCTGGCGCCTGAAAAGCTGACGTCTTGCGAACGAAAACATGAGTTTATCCGTTCGTGTCGAGTAAAGATCGAGTAGCAGCGAAGCTGCGTATCGAGAGCTTGTATCGAGACATCGCCACATGCGGGGATGTGTCTCTCGATACGATGAACAGGTGAACATGCTGGGAGCATGTTCACCTGTTCATCTCAATACGCAGCTTTGCTGCTACTCGACGGCTACTCGAGACGAACGGCTGTGGTGGATGCCGCTCCCCGCGCCCCAGCAACCGCCGGCCACACCACCAGCGCCCCGGCATTGTTCAGCGCGTGCAACACCACCACCAGCCACAATTGCCCGCTGAGTACGTACAGCCCCGCCAGCACCAGCCCGAAGCTGCCCGACAACGCCATCCCGCGTATCCCCTGATAGCGGTGCGCCCGCGCGAACACGATCGCCGCGGCGGCAAATCCCACCACCGCGCTGCCGCCGAGCATCGTCACCAGCAAGGGCAGCACCAGCCGGTAGAGCGGTTCCTCGACCACCCCGGCCATCGCCGCGACCAGCGCGGCCCAGCCCCGCTCGCCCGGTGCCGGCATCATCCCCCGCAACGCCGCCGGCAAAGGCCGTCCGAACCGCGCGCGTAACGCGATGATGGAAAGGCCGCCCGTCACCCCGGCAAGGCTGCCGATCGCGACCGCGGTCGCCTCCATCGACGGAAGCAGCGCACGCAGCGCCATGAACTCGGGCGGAAACCGCCACAGCGCATCCAGCCGCCCCAGCGCGGCGAGCGCCACCAGCGCCGGCACCAGCATCGCCAGCGGCGCGCGGATCAGCCACCGCCGATACCGCCCCGCCGCCCCCCGCGACCGGCCGCGCAGGAACCAGACCTGCGCCGCCAGCACCAGTGCCAGCAGCGCCCCCGGCAGCAGCATCAACCGATGCGATGCTCGCCCTTCACCCAGCGTACCGTACCGGACGAGGCACGCATGACGACGCTTTCGGTCGTCATCACCTTGCCCTTACGCTTCACGCCCTCCAGCAGCGACCCGTCGGTCACCCCGGTGGCGGCAAAGATGCAGTCGCCGCGCGCCAGCTCGGTCAGGTCGTACTGCTTGTTCAGGTCGCTGACACCCCATTTGTGGGCGCGCGCAATCTCGTCATCGTTGCGGAACAGCAGGCGGCCCTTGAACTGCCCGCCCACGCAGCGCAGCGCGGCGCAGGCCAGCACGCCCTCGGGCGCGCCGCCCGATCCCATATAAACGTCGATCGTCGTGTCGGGGTCGCTGGTCGCGATCACGCCCGCCACGTCGCCGTCGCCGATCAGCACCACGCCGCAGCCGATACCGCGCAGCTCCGCGATCAGCGCCTCGTGGCGCGGCCGATCGAGGACGCAGGCGATGATGTCCTTCGGCTCGACACCCTTGGCCGACGCGATCGCCTTCACATTCTCGGTCGGGCTGCGGTCCAGGTCGATCACCCCGTTTGGATAGCCGGGGCCGACCGCGATCTTGTCCATATAGACGTCGGGCGCGTTGAGCAGCCCGCCGCCTTCCGAGATCGCCAGCACGGCCAGGCTGTTGGGGCCGGACTTGGCGCAGATAGTGGTGCCCTCCAGCGGATCGAGGGCGATGTCGATCGCCGGGCCGTTGCCGGTGCCCACCTTCTCGCCGATGAACAGCATCGGCGCCTCGTCGCGCTCGCCCTCGCCGATCACCACGGTGCCGTCCATGTCGAGTTCGTTGAGCGCGGCGCGCATCGCCTCCACGGCGGCGGCGTCGGCGGCCTTTTCATCGCCGCGGCCGGTAAGCGTGGAGGCGGCGATCGCCGCCGCCTCCGTCACGCGCACCATTTCGAGAACGAGGACGCGGTCGAGGACGTTGCTGGCGGTCGCGGTCATGGAATTCCCCTGGGCTGGGCCTAGCCGTTGAACATGTTTTACATGTTCAGAGATAGGCCCGCCAGGGCGGGGTGGCAAGCCTTCGCGTCAGTCGCGCAGCAGGTCGTTGATGCTCGTCTTGGACCGGGTCTGCGCGTCCACCCGCTTGACGATCACCGCGCAGTACAGGCCCGGCTTGCCGTCCACCGACGGCGTCGTGCCCGGCACCACCACCGCATAGGGCGGCACGGCCCCGCGGAAGACCTCGCCCGTCTCCCGGTCGATGATCTTGGTCGATGCGCCCAGATACACGCCCATCGACAGCACCGCGCCCTCGCCGACGCGAACGCCCTCGGCCACTTCGGCGCGCGCACCGATGAACGCGCCGTCCTCGATGATCACCGGATCGGCCTGCAGCGGCTCGAGCACGCCGCCGATGCCGGCACCACCCGACAGGTGGACGTTCCGGCCGATCTGCGCGCAGCTTCCGACGGTCGCCCAGGTGTCGACCATCGTGCCCTCGCCGACATGCGCGCCGATATTGACGAAACTCGGCATCAGGATCGCGCCCTTGGCGACATGCGCGCCGCGACGCACCACCGATCCGGGTACCGCGCGGAAGCCGGCGGCGCGGAACTCCGCTTCCGACCAGCCGCTGAACTTGGACGGCACCTTGTCGAACCAGTGGCCGGCGCCCGGCCCATTGTCGATCAGCACATTGTCGTTCAGGCGGAAGGACAGCAGCACCGCCTTCTTCAGCCACTGGTTGACGCGCCAGCCGCCCGCGCCGTCGGGCTCGGCGACGCGCGCCTCACCCTTGTCGAGCAGCGCCAGCGCGCGGTCCACCGCCACGCGCACCTCGCCCGCGGTGTCGAAGCCCAGGGTCGCCCGGTCTTCCCAGGCGGCGTCGATGGTGGCGGCCAGATCCTGGCTCATGCGTCAATCCTCCAATATGCTGTCTAGCCACGGCGCCAGCGCCGCGGTGGTGAAATCGATGAAGCTGCGGTCCTCGCCCGGCCCCTGCTCCGATCCGTTGTCGACCCACACGGTGGTCATCCCGATCGCCTTGGCCGGGGCCAGGTTGCGCGCCATGTCCTCGAAGAAGATCGCGCGGGTCGGGTCGATGTCGAACGCGGCGCACAGGCCGGCATAGGCGGACGGATGCGGCTTTGGCACCAGGTCCATGGCATGGATGTCGTGCACCGCCTCGAAACTTCCGCCCAGTCCCAGCCGGTCCAGCACCTTCAGCGCATAGGGCGTATCGCCGTTGGTGAAGACCAGCTTGCGCCCCGGCAGCCGCGCGATGGCGGCGGCCAGCGGGGCATCCGCCTCCAGCACGTCCATCTCGATATCGTGGACATAGGCCAGGAACGCGTGCGGATCGACGCCGTGATCCGCCATCAGCCCCGCCAGCGTCGTGCCATGACCATGGAAATAGGCCTTTTGCACGCGGTGCGCTTCCGTCTCGTCCACGCCCAGCAGATCGGCGATGAACGCCGTCATCCGGGCATCGATACGGGCGAACAGGTTCGCGCGCGCCGGATAGAGCGTGTTATCCAGATCAAAGATCCAGCAGTCGATATGGGATAGGCGCGCCAGCATCGGCGGACGCTTAAAGCTGCGGGTGCGACGGGGCAAGCGCGCGCCGCCGGCCTCTTTTAACCCTCTACAAACCCGGTAGAACTATTTGGCCCGGTAGACATATTCGGCGTCGCGGATTTGGGGGATCATTAGGCAATGATGAAGCGCAACTGGCGGCACGGTTCCGCGATCGGCCTGGCCGGCCTGCTCGCGGCCTGTGGCGGCGCCGGTGGCGGGATCGGCAGCAACCCCGCGCCGCCGGTCGCCAACCCGGCCCCGACGCCAACGCCTGCCCCGACGCCCGCCCCCGCCCCTACGCCGGCCCCCTCCCCGACCATCAACTACGACACCGCCGAATACCGCGCGACGGTCGGCGCCATATCCATGAACGCACTCGCTGCGTATAACCGCGGCGCGACGGGTGCCGGCATCGGCATCGGCATCATCGACAGCGGCATCGATCTGGATTCGGCCGAGTTCACCGGCCGCATCGCCGCTGCCTCCACCGACGTCGCCAGCACCCGCACCGTTGATGACGAGGATGGCCACGGCACCGCGGTCGCCTTCACCGCCGCCGGCCGGCGCAATGGCGCCGGCACGCACGGCGTCGCCTTCGATGCGTCCCTGATCGTGTTGCGCGCCGACCAGCCGGGAAGCTGCGCCACCCAGGACACAGGGACCGATTCGACCGGATGCCAGTTCCCGACCAGCGCCATCGCCCGCGGCCTCGATGCCGCACGGAGCGCGGGTGCGCGGGTCGTCAACATTTCGCTCGGCGGCAGCTCGGCAATGCCGTCCGGCCTCGTCGCCGCGATCAACCGGGCCACGGCGGCGGGAATCGTCGTCGTCATCGCGTCTGGCAATGACGGCGCCAACGACCCCGACCTGTTCGCGCAGATCGCCAACGACAATGCGAATGCGCGCAATCAGGTGATCATCGCCGGCTCGGTCGGTGCCACCGGGACCATTTCGACCTTTACCAATCTTGCCGGCTCCAGCGCGCCGCATTTCCTGTCCGCGGTCGGCGAACAGGTGCGCGCGCCCGACGAGACCGGTACCCTGTTCCTCTGGTCGGGCACGTCCTTTGCCGCGCCGCAGATCTCGGGCGCCGTCGCGCTGCTCGCCCAGGCGTTTCCGAACCTGACGGGCGCGCAGATCGTCGACATTCTCTACCGGACCGCGCAGGATGCGGGCGCCGCCGGCATCGACGCCGTTTATGGCCGCGGCATCCTCAACCTGTCCGCCGCATTCCAGCCGGTCGGCGGCACCAGCGTGGCGGGAACGGCGGCGGCGGTTTCGTTCGGCAACAACGCCGTCCTGTCCGCCCCGATGGGCGACGCGCGCAGCGCCGGGCTCGGCGCGGTGATCCTCGACGGCTATGGTCGCGCCTTCGCCACCGATCTCGCCCATGGCATCAGCCGCGCCGCGCCCGCCCCCGGCCTCGCTCCCGCGCTCCTGCACCGCGTTCGCGCGGTCGGCATGCAGGCCGGCGGCACCACCGTGTCGATGACGCTCGCGCCGCAAGGTCCACGCGGCGACGTGCTGCTGCGTCCCAGCTACCTCACCGTCACCGACGCGCAGGGCGCCCGCGCCATCGCCGGCACCGTCACGCAGGCGCTCGGCCGTTCGCTGTCGTTTGGTTTCGGTTTCGGCAGCGGCGGCGGGGCGCTGACCGCCCAGCTTACCGGTCAGGCCGAACCCGCCTTCCTGATCGCGCCTGCCGGCTCGATGGGCTTCGACAGCGTCGCCCGTGGTACCGGTGCCATCCGCCAGGCATGGCAGGGCCTGGGCATCACCGCCGCGATCGACAGCGGGCAGGTCCTCACCCGCTGCGATGCGCTCCGCCCCGTCGCCGACGGCTGGAACCGCAGCCGCTACGACCGCGCCGCGCTGACCCTCGACCGCCGCTTCGGCGATCTCCTGACGACCCTCACCGCCAGCCGCCTGATGGAAGGCGACACGCTGCTCGGCGCCCGTTTCGGGCCGGGGCTGGGCGGCATGGGCGCGACGAGCTGGTTCGCCGATGCCACCGCGCGCTGGCGGAATGCGGATGGCTGGACGCTGGGCGCGACATGGCGTCAGGGCTGGACGCACGCCAGCGCACGCCATGGCCTTGCCGGCACCGCCCGCCTCCGCACCACCGCCTTCGCCGCCGACATCGGCAAGGCCGGCATCTTCGGCCGCGACTCGCTCGGCCTGCGTGTCGCCCAGCCGCTGCGCGTAGCGCGGGGCGGCATCGACTATCGCCTGCCCACCGGCTGGGACTATGCCGGTGCGGGCGTATCCGCCTGGACCGTGCAGCGCCTGAATCTCGCCCCCACCGGCCGCGAGATCGACATGGAGGCGCGCTATACCCTGCCGCTCGGTCCCGGCGACCTTCACACCAACCTGTTCTGGCGCCGCGATCCCGGCAATATCGCCGCACTTCCCGACGATTACGGGCTCGCACTGCGCTGGGCCTTCGGCCTTTGATAGCCGTTCTTTATTTGCGAGCGGCGGCCGCGCTTCCCATCTGCTGAGGCATGACCCGTCTTTCCCTGCTCGATCTGGTGCCCGTCGTCGAAGGTGGCACCGTGTCGCAATCGCTGGCCAATGCCGCCGACCTCGCCGCCCATGCCGAATCGCTCGGCTATCAACGCTATTGGGTAGCCGAGCATCACGGCATGGAGGGCATCGCCTCGGCCGCGACCGCGGTGGTGATCGCCCATGTCGCCGCCGCCACCCGCACCATCCGCATCGGCGCGGGCGGCATCATGCTGCCCAACCACGCCCCGCTCGTCATCGCCGAACAGTTCGGTACCCTCGACGCGCTCTTCCCCGGCCGCATCGATCTCGGCCTCGGCCGCGCCCCCGGCTCCGACCAGCGCGTCGCCCGCGCCATGCGCCGCACCCTCGACAGCGACCCCAACGCGTTCCCCCGCGACGTCCTCGAACTGCAAAGCTATTTTGCCGATGACGGCCAGACCGGCATCACCGCCACCCCCGGTGCCGGTGCCAGCCCGCAAATGTGGATCCTCGGCTCCAGCCTGTTCGGCGCGCAACTCGCCGCCGCGCTCGGCCTGCCTTATGCCTTTGCCTCGCATTTCGCGCCCGACGCACTCGATCAGGCGCTTGGCGTCTATCGGCGCGAGTTCCGCCCCTCCGCGACGCTTGCCAGACCCCATGCCATGGCCGGCTTCAACATCTTCGCCGCCGATACGGACGAAGAGGCCGAATATCTCGCCTCTTCGCAGCAACAGGCGTTCATTGCCCTGCGCACCGGCAACCCGCGCCGCCTGCCGCCCCCCGTCGCCGGCTATCGCGACAGCCTGGGGCCGCAGGGCGCCGCCGTGCTGAACCAGGTCCTGTCCTGCTCCGCCACCGGCAGCCCCGCGACCGTCGCGCGTCAGCTTGCCGCCTTTGTCGAGCGCACGCAGGTGGACGAGGTGATGGTGACCAGTGCGATCTACGACCATCAGGCGCGCAAGCGCTCGATCGCGATCGCCGCCGAGGTCGCCCAGGATCTCGCCAAGGCGGCGTGATACACCGCCCTTTCGATGGGTTGGGGCCGGCGGGGTTCAGGCCGCCGCCGGCAGGCGCAGCCGCACCATCAACCCGCCCAGGTCCTCGCTTTCCTCCAAACTGACCGTGCCCTCGTAGATTTCCGCCACGTCGCGCACGATCGCCAGCCCCAGCCCGGTGCCCGGCTTGCCGCTGTCCAGCCGCACCCCGCGATCGAAGATACGCAAGCGATCCGCCTCCGCGATCCCCGCGCCATCGTCCTCGATCAGGAACTCGACATAGCCGGCCTCGGCCCCCACGGTCACGAACACGCTGCCGCCGCCATATTTCGCGGCATTCTCGATCAGGTTGCCGAGCAGCTCGTCCAGATCCTGCCGCTCGACATGCACCGCTAGGTCCTTCGGGCCCGTCACGTCGATGCGCACATGGCGGTAAAGGCGCGCCACCGCGCGTTCCACCGACTCCAGGCTGGGCCACACCTCGGCCCGGCTGTGCGCCGACCCGCGCCGCCCGACCGCACGTGCCCGCGCCAGATGATGGTCCACCTGCCGCCGCATCGTCCGCGCCTCGCGCACCACCGTATCCGCCAGATCATCGGCCTGCGCGGTCGCCGCGTTCATGATGACGGTCAGCGGCGTCTTCAGCGCATGGGCCAGATTGCCCGCGTGGCGCCGCGCCTCTTCCGCCTGCCGCTCATTATGTTCGATCAGCGCGTTCAGTTCCTCGACCATCGGCGCCACTTCGCTGGGCATCTCCGACGAGATCCGGTTGGCCTGCCCGGCGCGCATCCGCGCAATCTCCTGCCGCACCCGGTGCAGCGGCCACAGCCCGTAAAAGGTCTGCAACCAGGCCAGCACCACCAGCCCCAGGCCAAGCAGCGCGAAACTGCGGACCAGCGTGCGCCGGAGCGACGCGATCTGCGCGTCCAGCCCTTCCCGGCTCTGTGCGACCTGGAACCGCCAGCGAACGTCGGATCCCGGCAGCTTCACGTCGCGCTCGACGATCCTCAGCTTCTGATCGGGAAACTGGTTGCTGGTATAGGTATGGATGCCCTTGTCGTCATGCGGAGCGCCATAGGCCAGTTGCCGGTCCCACAGCGAGCGCGAGGGGAACACCTCCTTGCCCGGCGCCGAAATCTGCCAGTACAGGCCTGAATAGGGCTCCAGAAACTGCGGATCGCCCACCAAATCGCGCCCGAAGATCACCTCGCCGTCCGGGCCGATCTCGGCCGCGACCAGCAGCGATTTCAGGATATATTGCAGCTGGTTGTCGGTATTCTGCGTCACCGCGCTGGTCAGCACGCGGTCCAGCGCGAAGCCGCCGCCCGCCAGCAGCACCGAGATCCACGCCGCAGAGATCAGGATCATGCGGCGCGACAGCGATCCCGTGCGCCATTTCCGTTTGGGAGGGTCCGCGTCCGTCATGCGTGTCGGCCGTCCCGCCTCAGGCGGCGGCGCCCTCCGGATCTTCCAGGCTATAGCCCAGCCCGCGGATCGTGGTGATCACGTCCTGGCCCAGCTTCTTGCGGATGCGCGTCACGAACACCTCGATCGTGTTCGAATCCCGGTCGAAATCCTGGTCGTAGATATGCTCGATCAGCTCGGTGCGGCTCACCACCTTGCCCTTGTGGTGCAGGAGGTAGCTGAGCAGCTTGTATTCCTGCGCGGTCAGCTTCACCGGCTCGCCCGCGCGCGTCACCTTGCCGCTGCGCGTGTCCAGCCGCACATCGCCCGCGGTCAGCTCGGACGAGGCATTGCCCGACGCGCGGCGGATCAGCGCACGCAGCCGCGCGATCAGCTCCTCGGTCTGGAACGGCTTGGCGACATAATCGTCTGCCCCCGCATCCAGCCCGGCCACCTTGTCGGACCAGCTGTCGCGCGCGGTCAGCACCAGCACCGGGGTGGTCTTGCCCTCCTTGCGCCAGCGGTCCAGCACCGTCAGCCCGTCGATCTCGGGCAGGCCCAGGTCGAGGACGATCGCGTCATAGCTTTCGGTCGATCCCAGGAAATGGCCTTCCTCGCCGTCGGTTGCCAGATCGATGGCATAGCCGGCGCCCTCCAGCGTATTCTTCAACTGCTGGCCGAGATGGGGTTCGTCCTCGACGATCAGAACGCGCATCGATGTGGGTCTCCTTGGGAAATGGGGTCAGCGGTCGGTACGGCCGACGATCTGGCCGGATCGTGCATCGACCTCGACCCAGATCACCGTGCCGTTGCGCAGGAACTTCATCGTATAGATCGCCGCGCTCGCGTCGAAGTCGAAGCCGAGATATTGCGCCCCCTCCATCTGGGGCAGGACGCGTTTCTCGATTTCGGGCATGGGCAGGATGCGCCCCTGCTTGCGTGCCTGCAATGCCTTCATCTGGTCGCCCCGCCGCTGGTCCGGGGCCTGTGCCATCACCGGTGCCGTCAGTGCGGGGCTTGCGGCCAACAGTGCCAGGAGGACGGTCATCTTCATGGAGTTGGCATAGCCCGCATGCGTTGAACACCCTCTGAATGAGCGCGGGGGCAATGTCGGTGCCGGGGCGCGCCCGCAAAAGCGCATGACAACTTGCCCGGTTCCGGGCGGGCGCTTACGTGGCGGTGCATCATGGCAGCACCCGTTCTCTCGTTCGAAGACCTTGGCGTCATCCAGGGTTCCGGCTGGCTTTTCCGCCACCTCGACATCCATGTCGGCCAACGCGACCGGCTCGCGCTGATCGGCCGCAACGGCGCGGGCAAGTCGACGCTGTTAAAGCTGATCGCCGGCATTCTCGATTCGGACGAGGGACGCCGCACGCTCGTGCCGGGCACGCATGTCGTTTATCTCGAACAGGAACCGGACCTGACCGGCGTTCCCACGCTGCGCGATTACGTCCTGTCCGGCAACGACGCGCCCCAGCCCCATGAGGCCGAGGCGATCGCCGACCAGCTCGGCATCGACCTGTCGCGCGAATCGGCCACCGCCTCCGGGGGCGAACGTCGCCGCGCCGCGATCGTGCGCGCGCTGGCGATGAACCCGGACGTGCTGCTGCTCGACGAGCCGACCAACCATCTCGATCTCGCCGCGATCGAATGGCTGGAGGACTGGCTGAAGCGCTTCACCGGCGCCTTTATCGTCATCAGCCACGACCGCACCTTTCTGACCCGCCTCACCCGCTCGACGCTGTGGCTCGACCGCGGCAATCTGCGCCGCAACGAGGTCGGCTTCGGCGGCTTCGACGCCTGGACCGAGGCGGTCTATGCCGAGGAGACCCGCGCCGCCGAGAAGCTCGACGCCAAGCTGAAGATCGAGGAACACTGGCTCCACCGCGGCGTCACCGCCCGGCGCAAGCGCAACCAGGGCCGCCTCGAAAAGCTGCACCAGATGCGCGCCACCCGCGCCGCGATGATCGGGCCGCAGGGGGCCGCCAAGCTCGGCATCGCGTCGGACGACGTGAAGACCAAGGAGGTCATCAAGGCCGAGCATGTCACCAAGCGTTATGGCGACCGCACCGTCATCAAGGATTTCAGCCTGAAGGTGACGCGCGGCGACCGCATCGGCATCGTTGGGGCGAACGGCGCCGGCAAGACGACGCTGCTCCGCCTGCTCACCGGCGAGATCCAGGCCGACGAGGGCGAGGTGAAGCTGGCCAGGACGCTGGACGGCGTCATCATCGACCAGCAACGCCGCCTGATGGCGCCGGAAAAGCGCGTGCGCGAGGTGCTGGCGGACGGCGGCGACTGGATCGACGTGCGCGGGGTCCGCAAGCACGTCCACGGCTATCTCAAGGAGTTCCTGTTCGACCCCAGCCTGGCGGAGGCGCGGATCGGCACGCTGTCCGGCGGCGAACGCTCCCGCCTGCTGCTCGCGCGCGAGTTCGCCCGCGAATCCAACCTGCTGGTGCTCGACGAGCCGACCAACGACCTCGACCTCGAAACGCTTGATCTGCTGCAGGAGGTGATCGGCGACTATGACGGCACCGTGCTGATCGTCAGCCACGACCGCGACTTCCTCGATCGCACCGTCACCGTGACGCTCGGCCTCGACGGCTCGGGCACGATCGACGTCGTCGCCGGCGGCTATGAGGACTGGGTCGCCAAGCGCAAGCCGCGCACCGAGGGCAAGAAGCCTGCCGCCAAGGCCATATCGGCCCCCGCCGCCCCGGTGCAGGCGCGCACCAAGCTCAGCTACAAGGACCAGCGCGACTACGACCTGCTGCCCGGCCGGATCGAGGAGATCGAGGCGGGCATCGCCCGCGACGAGGCCAGGCTCGCCGATCCCGACTTCTACGCCAAGGACCCCGCCGGCTTCGCCCGCCTGTCCGCCGCGATCGGCAAGGCCAGAGAAGAAAAGGACGAAGCCGAAATGCGCTGGCTGGAACTGGCTGAACAGGTGGAGGCACTGGGCTGATCGGCCCGGCGCCCCGTCGCACTTCCAACCCAATCCGTTCGTCTCGAGTAGCCGTCGAGTAGCGGCAAAGCCGCGTATCGAGACGGTGTATCGAGAGACAGCCGCAAAAGCCGCTCCCCCTAAACCGCCCGCCCCTCGCGCCCCGCGAGATCGACCACATATTGCCACGCCACGCGCCCCGACCGGCTACCCCGCCGCGTCGCCCAGTTCACCGCCTCCGCCCCGTCGAACGGCAAAGCGTACCGCGCGGCATAGGCGCGCACGATCGCCAGATAACCGTCCTGGTCCAGCACATGGAACCCCAGGCTGAGCCCGAAGCGGTCCGACAGCGCCAGCTGGTCGTCCACCACGTCGCGCGGGTTGATCGCACTGTCCTGCTCGCTCAGGTCGCGCGACACCAGATGCCGCCGGTTCGCCGTCACCAGCAGGCGGACATTGGCGGGCCGCGCCTCGGTCCCGCCATCCAGCAGCGAGCGCAGCACGCGTGCCTCGCCCGGCTCGTCAAAGCCCAGATCGTCCAGGAACAGCGCAAAGGCGCGGTTCTGCCCACCCAGCCGGTCGAACAGCCGCGGCAGGCTGGCAAGGGCGTCCACCGCGACCAGCGCCAGCGGCCCGCCTGCGGCCTGCACCGCGCCCACCGCGCTCTTCACCAGCGCCGACTTGCCCGTCCCGCGCGCACCCCACAGCAGCACGTCCTGCGCCGCATGCCCCGCCGCCAGCCGCTCCAGATTCGCCAACAGCGCCGCCTTTTGCCGCTCCACGCCCAGCATCAGGTCGAGCGGCAGGGGATCGAAGGCGCGCGCGGCGCTCAGCGCGCCGTCCCGCCACAAATAGGCCGGGTGGGCCAGCAGGTCGGCATCGGGCGCCGGCGGTGGAGACAGCCGCTCCAGCGCAGCGGCGATACGGTCCAGGGGATCGATCATCCCCGCCTCCTAGCGGGCTGCGGCGGCCCCGCCAATCTCTGCCCGATGCGCCCGGATCGCCGCGTCCCCCGGCGCCAGCGCGACCGCCTTGTCGAGCAACTGCCGGGCGCCGTTCCTGTCCCCCGCCGCGATCAGGGCGACGCCGTAAGCGTCCGTCACCGCCGCGCTCATCGGCGCCAGTGCATAGGCCGCACGGCCATAGATCCGCGCCACCGCCCCTTCGCCGATCAGAGCATAAGCCCTTGCCAGATCGGCCAAAAGTCCCGCTTCGCGATCCCCTGCCGCCGCCCGCACCCCCTCCAGCGTCTCGATCGCCGCCCCGACCTCACCCCCGCCCAACTGCCAGCCACCCAAAATGCGCGTCCCGACAATGCTTTGCGGGTTTTGAGACAGGTACAGGGCAAGCGTCGCGGCGGCGTCGCGGGGACGGTTCAAACAACCATATGCATCGAGCAGGCGCAGCAGGGCCGGTTCGTCGAAGCTCAGATCGGCCGCGCGTCCATAGGCGGCGACCGCCTCGGCATAGCGGCCCGATGCCGCCAGCGTATCCCCGTAGGCCAGTTGCGCCGCGGGGGCGCCGGGTGCCGCGGCCACCAATGCCCGCGCCTGCGCAACCGCCTGCGGCAGGTTGCCGCCGCTCGCCAGGCCACGGATCACGCCCAGCGCATAGGTGGGATCGCCCGCCGCGCGCGAGGCCTCCGCCTGCAATGCCCCGAGCGCATCGGCACTCTGGAAGATGGTCGACGGGCCACGTTGGCCGGATGCCGCCCGGTCCAGCAGTTGCGCCGCCTGCGCCTGCTGGCCCAGCGCCGCGCTGGCACGCGACGCCAGCCGCAGGGCATAGCCATCGGCGTCGCCGCGCAGCACGATCGGCCTGATCACGTCCAGCGCGCCCGCCGCGTCGCCCGAGCGCAACAGCGCGTTCGCCAACAGGCGTCGCGCGGTAACGTTCATCGGCTGCGCGGCGACCAGCCGGCGCCAGATGCCCGCGGCCTGCTCGTCCTGCCGGTCGGCAAAGGCGAGCGCCCCGTCCAGCAGCATCACGCCGGGTGTGTTGCCGATGACCCCGCCGGTCAGTTGCAGCAATCGCCGCGCCAATACCCGGTTGCCGGCGCGCGCCGCGATCACGGCTTGCAGATAATAGGCCTGTTGGCTGCCCGGCCGCGACACCAGCGCGCGCCGCGTTGCAGCGAGGGCATCGGTCGCCCGCCCGGCATCGCCAAGCGTGCCGGCATATTCGATCAAGGCGGGATGGTAATAGGCATCCGAACGCAGTGCCGCCTCGAACCACGGCAATGCCGCGACCAGACCGTAGCGGCTGCGCACCACCTCGCCTTGCAGGGTCAGCGCCGCCGGGTCACGCGGCGCCATACGCACCGCCTGCGCCGCCGCCGCCGCGGCTCCGCCGACCTCGCCCGCGCTCAGCCGGATACGCCCAAGATCGGCCCAGGCCGCCGCATCGCCCGGTGATCGAGAGAGGAGATCGACCAGTTCCGCCTGTGCGGCGGCACCCTGCCCCTTGGCGGCCAGGGCGCGTGCGCGAACCCGCAAGGCATAATCGGCATAAGCCGGTTCGGCCTGCGCGACATGCGCCAGGGCGGCATCGGGATCGCCTTGCAACAGGCTGGCGGCGGCGCGCAGTTGATGCAGGCGCCCGTTTGGAAAACCGACCGCGACCGCCCGGTCCAGCGCCGCCTCGGCAGCCGCGCCTTCGCCAAGGTCGATCAGTGTCCGGGCCAGTACCGCCTGCACGATGCCCGCCTGCGGTGCCGCACGCGCCGCGGCCTGCGCATCGGCATAGGCGGCATGGATGTTGCCCCGCTCCAGCGCGGCCAGCGACCGCGCAAACAGTTGATCCGCCGACGGGGGGGCCGGTCGCAGCGCCAGCGACACCACCCCGCCCAGCACAACAAGGGCCGCGACCAGCACGATGCCGAGACGCAACCGGGGGCCGGGGCGCCAGGCACGACGCCCTCCCAGCGCCCGGCGGCGGCCACGCAACAGCGGATAGCGGGATGGACGGGGTTCACTCATGGCTCTGGGCGCCGTCGTACATCGGCGCCCCGCGCACGGCTATACACAGGCGTGACCGTCATCCCGGTCAGCGTGCGCCCGAGGGCCACAGGATCACGCGCAGCGTCTGCAACAGGATCAGCGCGTCCAGAAACGGCGAATAATTCTTGGCGTAATACAGGTCATATTCCAGCTTGTGCCGCGCATCCTCGATCGACGCGCCATAGGGATAATTGATCTGCGCCCAGCCGGTAATACCCGGCTTCACCATATGCCGCTCGGCATAGAAGGGCAGTTCGCGTTCCAGTTCGCTTACAAAGGAAGGGCGTTCGGGCCGGGGGCCGACAAAACTCATCTCGCCCTTCAACACGGTCCAGGTCTGCGGCAGTTCGTCGATCCGCACCTTGCGGATGAAGCGCCCGATCCGGGTGATCCGCGGATCGTCCTTCTCGGCCCAGACCGCCTGACCGCCCACTTCGGCATCCTGGCGCATCGAACGCAGCTTCAGGATATGAAAGGGCTGATTGTACAGCCCGATACGCTGTTGCCGGTACAGGGCGGGGCCTTTCGACTCCAGCTTGATCGCGATCGCGGCCAGCAGCATCACCGGCAACGTCACCGCCAGCAGGATCAGGCTGACGACGACATCGAACACGCGCTTGACGACACCGGACACCATCCGGCCGCTGGCAAAGCCGTCCGAGAAGATCAGCCAGCTGTGGCTCACCGTCTTCAGGTCGATGCGCCCCGTTTCGCGCTCCAGGAAGCTCGATATCTCGCTGACCCGCACGCCCGTCGTCCGCACCCGCAACAGATCCTTGAACGGCAGGGCGTTGCGCCGCTCCTCCAGGGCCAGCACGACCTCGCCGGCATTCCGGTCCATTACATGCGCTGCCAGATTGGGAATGGTGTCCCGCGGCGTGGTGCGATGGAGTACCGGATTGGGCTCCCCCATGGCGATCACGTCGGCGACGACGAAGCGGGCGCCCGGCTGTTCGGCCAGTGCCGTCAACTGCGCCGCCCGCGCGCCCGCGCCCAGCACGATCACGCGCCGCTTGAACAGGTCGCCGCCCAGCGTCCGGCCCAGCAGCGCCCGCACCATCACCAGCGTCGGGATGGCGAGCATCATCGCGTAGAACAGGTTCGACCGCCAGAAACTGAGCGAAGGCAGGAAGAAGAAGATCAGCGACAACAGGATCACGCCCAGCGACACGGCCACCGACAGCCGCGCCGCGGCGAACCGCAGCGACAGGAAGGAGGCCGCGCCGTAAGCCCCGACGGCGACCAGCGCGACCTGCAGCGGGATCGCGAAGCTGGCCAGCTGGAACAGCCGGGTCGACAAGGGCTCCACCGCCATGCCGATCTGCCGCGCACGGATGATCCAGCCCAATTCCGCGCATAGAACGAGCAGCAGGAAGTCGATGCACCCGAGCAACAGCACGACGTGCGACACGTAATGTTTGAACAGCCGAACCATCACGCTCCCATGTCACGCCGCCGGATGATGTTCGCCCAACGGGGTGACGGTCCGACCCATTTGGCAATCAACAGGATTTTTGCATATATTCGACAACGAAGCGTGAAGATGGGCGTTGAGCGCTATTGACGATATAAAAGCGCCCGCGATCTGCGGCGCGCCGTCGAAAGGGAAAAGATGCAAAGCATGATCGTTCCGGTGATCCTGTCCGGCGGGTCGGGCACGCGCCTATGGCCGATGTCCAAGCCGGAGATGCCCAAGCAATTGCTGCCGCTGACCGCGGACGACACCATGCTTCAGCTCACCGCCAAGCGCGCGCAGGGCGACCGTTATGCCGCGCCGATCGTGGTGGCGGGTGCGCGTCACGCCAGCCTGGTCGAGGATCAGTTGACGGCTGCCGGTGCACCGCCCCAGGCGCTGATCCTGGAGCCGATGGCGCGCAACACCGCGCCGGCGATCGCACTCGCCGCCCTGGCCGCACGGCCGGAGGATGCGCTGCTCGTCATGCCGTCCGACCACGTCATCGCCGATGTCGACGCCTTCCACCGCGCGATCGACGCCGCGCTCCCGCTGGTGGCCAATGGATGGCTCGTCACCTTCGGCATCACCCCGGACTCGCCGGAAACCGGCTATGGCTGGATTCAGGTTGGCGATGCGATCGGCACCGGCGTCCACAAGGTCGCCCGCTTCGTCGAGAAGCCCCGGCGCGAGCGAGCCGAGGCGATGCTGGCTTCGGGCGACCATGTCTGGAACGGCGGTATCTTCCTGTTCCGCGCCGACATGTATCTCCAGGCGCTTGCCCAGCACGCCCCCGAAATGCTGGTGTCCGCCGAAAAGGCGATGGGGTCGGCGCTGCGTGAGGGAACACGCATCCATCCCAATGCGGAGGCTTTTGCCACCTGCCCGTCCGACTCGATTGACTATGCGGTCATGGAAAAGGCCGAGCGGGTCGCGGTGGTGCCCGTCACCATGGGCTGGAACGACGTCGGCAGCTGGGACGCGCTTCACGCGATCAGCGACCTGGACGGCTTCGGCAACGCGCACCGCGGCGAGGTGATCGCGGTCGATACGAAGGACTGCCTGATCCGCACCGACCGGGTGCGCGTCGCGGCGATCGGCGTCTCCGACCTGATCGTGGTGGCCAGCGGCGACGATATCCTGATCCTGCCGCGCGGACGCAGCCAGGAGGTCAAGCGCCTGCTGGAAGCCATGAAGCGCTAGTCTTTTCCCCGCGGACATCCGCAACAAGAAAGGGGCCGGAGGAATGATCCTCCGGCCCCTTTTTCGTTCGGCTGGCGCCTGCAACATCCCCGACCGGCCGGAGCCGGCCGGGGACATTTTGGACTTAGAAGTCCATGCCGCCCATGCCGCCGCCGGGCATGCCGGCCGGCATTGCGGGCTTGTCTTCCGGCAGCTCGGACACGGTGGCTTCCGTGGTGATGAGCAGGCCGGCGACCGAGGCCGCGTTCTGGAGGGCGGTGCGCACGACCTTGGTCGGGTCGATCACGCCGGCCGCAACCAGGTTCTCGTACGTGTCGGTCGCCGCGTTGAAGCCGATCGTCGTGTCGTTGCCGTCGAGCAGCTTGCCCGAGACCACGGCGCCGTCCTGGCCGGCATTCTGCGCGATCTGGCGAACCAGCGACGTCAGCGACTTGCGAACGATGTCGATGCCGCGGGTCTGGTCGTCATTCTCGCCGGTCACGCCTTCCAGCGCCTTCGATGCGTACAGCAGCGCCGTACCACCGCCGGGGACGATGCCCTCTTCGACGGCCGCGCGGGTCGCGTGCAGCGCGTCGTCGACGCGGTCCTTGCGCTCCTTCACCTCGACCTCGGTCGCACCACCGACCTTGATCACGGCAACGCCGCCGGCGAGCTTGGCGAGACGCTCCTGGAGCTTCTCGCGGTCATAGTCGCTGGTGGTGTTCTCGATCTGCGCACGGATCGCCTCGGTGCGGCCCTTGATCGCGTCGGCTTCACCGGCCCCATCGACGATGGTGGTGTTGTCCTTGTCGATCGTGACGCGCTTGGCGGTGCCCAGCATGCCGACGGTGACGCTCTCGAGCTTGATGCCCAGATCTTCCGAGATCAGCTCGCCAGCCGTCAGGATCGCGATGTCTTCCAGCATCGCCTTGCGACGATCGCCGAAGCCCGGTGCCTTGACCGCTGCGACCTTCAGGCCGCCGCGCAGCTTGTTGACGACGAGCGTGGCGAGCGCCTCGCCCTCGATGTCCTCGGCGATGATGAGCAGCGGACGACCCGACTGCACGACCGCTTCCAGGATCGGGAGCATCGCCTGCAGGTTCGACAGCTTCTTCTCGTGGATCAGGATGTACGGGTCGTTCAGCTCGACCGTCATCTTCTCCGGGTTGGTGATGAAATAGGGCGACAGATAGCCGCGGTCGAACTGCATGCCCTCGACGACGTCCAGCTCGAATTCGAGGCCCTTGGCCTCTTCGACGGTGATGACGCCTTCCTTGCCGACCTTTTCCATGGCTTCGGCGATCTTCTCGCCGACTTCACGGTCGCCATTGGCCGAGATGATGCCGACCTGCGCCACTTCCGACGAGCCCGACACGGGCTTCGAGCGGGCCTGCACGTCCTCGACGACCTTGGTCACCGCCAGGTCGATACCGCGCTTCAGGTCCATCGGGTTCATGCCCGCAGCCACCGACTTCATGCCCTCGCGCACGATCGCCTGGGCGAGAACGGTCGCGGTGGTGGTGCCGTCGCCGGCAATGTCGTTGGTCTTCGAGGCCACTTCGCGCACCATCTGCGCGCCCATGTTCTCGAACTTGTCCTTGAGCTCAATTTCCTTGGCGACGCTGACGCCGTCCTTGGTGATGCGCGGTGCACCGAAGCTCTTGTCGATCACGACGTTGCGGCCCTTCGGGCCCAGCGTGACCTTGACTGCATCGGCGAGGATGTCGACGCCGCGCAGGATGCGCTCGCGCGCGTCGCGGCCGAATTTCACGTCCTTGGCTGCCATGTGGCTACCCTTTCAGATGTGTGTAAACAGAAGTGGAAGCGTGGCCAGGTTTAGCCGACGATCCCCAGAATGTCCGATTCCTTCATGATCAGAAGGTCTTCGCCATTCACCTTGACCTCGGTGCCCGACCACTTGCCGAACAGGATGCGGTCGCCGGCCTTGACGTCCAGCGGCGTCACCTTGCCGTCCTCGGCCTTGATCCCGGTGCCGGCAGCGACGACTTCGCCTTCCTGCGGCTTTTCCTTGGCGGTGTCGGGGATGATGATTCCACCGGCCGTCTTCTCCTCCGCCTCGACACGGCGGACGAGGACGCGGTCATGCAACGGACGAAAGTTCATCGCGGATGTCCCTCTTTTAAGTACGTGTGACACTTTTTTGGCACTCCGCGAATGCGAGTGCCAACGCGCCGGATATGTGGCGGGGGTCCTGATGCGTCAACGGGCCGGGCCGGAAAAAATTGCGGGCGGGGGCCGGCCGTGCGGAACCAGCGGCGATTACCGTTTTTGTCGGCTTCATGCTGCCGCCCATTCTGTATTGGAAGGCTAATACAGGCCATTTACGCGCGCGCTCCGCTGTTCTAGCGTCCCGCGCATGACCGACGCTCGCGCCGCTTCGCCACTCGACCAGGATTTCAGCCGATCGCCCAGCGGGGCACCATCCAGGCGCCGACGCGGCGGTTGGCGACTGGTGCGGGGCGCATGGAAATTGCTGGTCGGGATCAAGGACCTGCTGGTCCTGATCGCCATGTTGATCTTTTTCGGCCTGTTGTTCGCCGCACTCAATGCCCGGCCGGGTACCAAGGCGATCAAGCCCGGCGCGCTGCTCCTCAACCTGCGCGGCTCGATCGTCGAACAGCCCGAGGAGATGGACCCCTTCTCGATGCTGTCGGGTCAGGACATGCCCCGCCAGTACCGCCTGCGCGATGTGGTGCGCGCGATCGACACGGCGCGCGGCGATGACCGGGTCAAGGCGCTGGTGCTCGATCTGGACGGCTTTTCCGGCGGTTATCCGGCGGTGATCCAGGAGGTTGCCGACGCGATGGGCCGCTTCCGCGCCACCGGAAAGCCGGTCCTGACCTATGCCACCGGCTATACCGACAGCGACTATCGCCTGGCCGCGCAGGCCAGCGAGATCTGGATGAACCCGATGGGCGGCACGCTGTTCACCGGGCCGGGCGGCAACCAGCTTTATTACAAGGGGCTGATCGACAAGCTCGGGGTGACGACGCACGTCTACCGCGTCGGCCGCTACAAGTCCTTTGTTGAACCCTATACCCGCGCCGACCAGAGCCCCGACGCGCGGGCCGCCAGCCAGGCGCTGTACGGCTCCCTGTTCGCCCAGTGGCGCGAATCGATCGCCAAGGCGCGTCCCAAGGCGCAGGTCGCCCGCTTCCTTGCGCAGCCCGACCAACTGGTGCTGGCCGCCAATGGCGACACCGCCCGCGCGAACCTGGGCGCCGGCATCGTCGACAAGCTGGGTGACCGGATCGCCTTTGGCCGCCGCGTCGCGCAGATCGCCGGCGTCGCCAATGATCGCCCGCTCGGCAGCTTCAACACGGTCGGCTACGACGCATGGGTGCGCGCCAACCCGCTGCCCACCGCCGGCGACGCCATCGGCGTGCTGACCGTCGCCGGCGAGATCGTCGACGGCAAGGGTGGCCCCGGCACCGCGGCCGGCGACACGATCAGCAAGGCAATGCTCGACGGTCTCGCCAAGAAGAAGCTGAAGGCGCTGGTCGTGCGGGTCGATTCGCCCGGCGGCTCGGCGCTGGCCTCCGAACAGATCCGCCTCGCCGTTCTGGAAGCCAAGAAGCGCGGACTGCCTGTGGCCATCTCGATGGGCGGCCTTGCCGCGTCCGGCGGCTACTGGGTTTCCACCGCGGGCGATCGCATCTTTGCCGAACCGGGCACGATCACCGGATCGATCGGCATCTTCGGCCTGATCCCGACATTCGAGAACACGCTGGCCAAGATCGGCATCACCAGCGACGGCGTGAAGACCACCCCCCTGTCCGGTCAGCCCGACATATTGGGCGGCACGACGCCGATGCTCGACACCATCCTGCAGGCGGGCATCGAAAACGGCTATCGCCAGTTCATCGGCCGCGTCGCCGCCGCCCGCCGGATGACGCCCGCACGCGTCGACGAAATCGCGCAGGGTCGCGTCTGGGACGGCGGCACCGCCCACCAGTTGCGCCTGGTCGACCAGTTCGGCAACCTGTCGGACGCCATCGCCTGGGCCGCGCGTCAGGCAAAGCTCGATCCGGCCAAGGTCCATGCCGAATATCTGGAAAAGGAACCGGGCTTCGCGGCGAAGCTGGCGGACAGCTTCGGCGGTGACGATGGCGACGACACGGCGGGACCCGCCGGCGACATCTTCGCGCGCGTCGCCGCCGACCGCCGCGCGACGCTCGCCCGCGCGCTGGGCGACGTGGCACGACTGACCCGCGGCGGCTCGATCCAGGCGCGCTGCCTGGAATGCGGCGGCTTCGGTGCGACCGCATCGGCGTCCGACACGCGCCTGCTCGACCTGATCCTGGCGCGGATCGGTCTGTGATCGGGGTTCGCGCCGCCCGTCCGGACGATGCCGCGGCGATCGCGGCGATCTACGCTCCCCATGTGCTGGCGGGCGTGGTGTCGTTCGAAACCGAGGCGCCGGATGCCGCGCTCATGCAGGAGCGCATCGCGGCGTCCGATGGCCTGTATCCCTGGATGGTCGCCACCGTCAGCGAGGGCGCCGGCGATGCGGACGAACGCGTGCTGGGCTATGCCTATGCCGCGCAATTCTCCCCGCGTGAGGCCTATCGCTGGGCGGTGGAAACCACGATCTACGTCGCCGACGGGGCGCAGCGCCAGGGACTGGGCCGGCTGCTCTACCAGGCGCTGGTCGCCACGCTGCGCAAGCAGGGCTTTACTCAGGCGATCGGGCGCATCGCGCTTCCCAACGATCGCTCGATCACGCTGCACGAGGCGGTCGGCTTTCGCCGGGCCGGCGTGTTCCGCGAGATCGGCTACAAACATGGCCGCTGGATCGATGTCGGCTATTGGCAGTGCGAGCTGGCGGATGCCGCCGTACCCCCGTCCGAGCCGCGCCGCTTTGCCGAGGTCGGCGTGATTCGCGGCTGATGCTCAGCGCTGTCCGCGATAGGCGGGCAGCGCCAGATGGAAATGGATCGCCACCGCGCGCAACGCAAAGCCGGCGGTGGCCGCCACCGGTGCGGCAAGTCCGACCGGCATCCCCGATGCCACCAGCACCACGAAGCTTGCCGACGACAGTGCCGCCGCGGTGACATATAATTCGGGCCGCATCAGGATCGACGGCTCGCCGGCCAGCACGTCGCGGATGATGCCGCCGACACATGCCGTCACCACGCCCATCACCACGGCTGGAATGGGTGGAACCCCGTATTTCAATGCCTTGGCCGCGCCATATACCGCATAGGCCGCCAGCCCGATCGCGTCGAACCACGCAAGGGCCGCCCCCGCCACCACCGCTCCGGTGTCACCCACACCACCAGCGCCGCCGACAGGCACACCGCCGCCGCACGCGCATCATGGATCCAGAACACCGGCGCCCCGATCAACAGGTCGCGCACCGTGCCGCCCCCCACCCCAGTAATCAGCGCAAAGAACGCCAGCGTCACCATGGTCTGCGCCCGCTTTGCCGCCGCCAGCGCTCCCGAAATGGCAAACACCGCCAACCCGGCCAGATCGAGCCACGGCGCCGCAACGGGCAGGATTTCAACAGACGGCATCATCGCTTTTCCGGCTTTAGCGGCATGCGCCCGGATCATGAACAGCTTGTTGTTCTCCGTTCATGCAACCCCCGTTATCCGGGGCACGTTACGCCAGCAGATCAAGATTCTAAGGGAGTATATTCGATGCGTAAGTTGATGCTCGCACTGGGCTGCACCGCGATGGTCGTGCCGACGGTCGTCCTGCCGGTTTCCGCCGCCGATGCGCAGCGCCGCGGCAAGTATCGGGAATGGCGCGACGACCGCGGCCGTGTCCGCTGCCGCAAGCCGGACGGCACCACGGGCCTCGTCGTTGGCGGCGTGGCCGGCGCGCTGCTCGGCCGCACCATCGACACCCGCGGCGACCGTACGCTCGGCACCCTGGGCGGTGCTGCCGCCGGCGCACTGGCCGGCCGCGCGATCGATCGCGGCTCCAGCTCGCGCCGCTGCCGCTAAAAGCACATCTACCCTGAACCGGCGGGCGCCGCGATCGTTGGATCGCGGCGCCCGTTTCATTTCAGGAGAATGGACATATGACCACCCGCTCGGCTTCGGCCCGCTACGAAGGACTTGGCAAGGACGGCAAGGGACAGGTTTCGCTCGGTTCCGGCCTGCTCTCCAACAGCCCTTACGGCTTCAACACCCGGTTCGAGGATTCACCTGGCACCAATCCGGAGGAATTGATCGCCGCGGCGCATGCCAGTTGCTTCACCATGGCGCTCAGCTTCGCGCTGGCCGGCGAAGGCCATTCGGTCGGCACGCTGGAGACCACGGCAAAGGTGACGCTGGTCAAGGATGGTGACGGCTTCACGATCAGCAAGTCCGCGCTTGCGCTCACCGCACGCGTCGAAGGCATCGAGGAAGACGAGTTCAAGAGGATCGCCGACGGCGCAAAGAAGAACTGCCCGGTGTCCAAGGTCCTGAATGCCGAGATCACGCTCGACATCACGCTGACCGAGGCCTGAACAAGACGTAGTTTCCGGTTCACGCAACCTGGCATAGATGGGACGGGTTCTTCATCCCACCTATGCCAAAGGGAGTGTAACCATGCGTACCACCGTCCTTTTTGCCGCTCTGGCCATGACCACGATAGGCGCCGTGCCCGCCGCTGCGCAGAATACGCGCTGGCAGGCGGACCGCGAATATCGTCAGGAAGTGCGCGAGGCGCAGCGTGATTATCGCCGTGACATGCGCCGCGCCGACAGCCGCCGCGACGTGCGCGAGGCCCGGCGCGACTATCGCCGTGACATCCGCGACGCGCGCCAGGATCATCGCCGCGACGTGCGCAACATCAATCGCTGGCGCAACTATGACTATAACCGCTTCGAACCCGGTCAGCGCGGCTATTATGCCGAGCGTTATTACCGGGACGGGCGCTATTACCAGCCGCGCCGGCTCGGTCGCAACGACCGCATCTATCGCGGCTACAACGGCCGCTATTACTGCCGCCGCAACGATGGCACCACGGGGCTGATCGTCGGCGCGCTCGGTGGCGGCGTGCTCGGCAACCTGATCGGCAATGGCCGGTCCAGCCTGCTCGGCACGCTGATCGGTGCCGGCGGTGGCGCGCTGCTCGGCCGGGAGATCGATCGCGGTCAAGTTTCCTGCCGCTGACAAGCACGGGGCCGGCAGCACCGCCGGCCCCCATTCCCCTCAGATGATGCCGCCGCCCAGCATCAGGCGCAGCGCGAAGATCACGATCAGCACCAGGTTCAGGTTGCGCCCCGAATTGCGCGACGACAGCGCACCGATGCCGGCGCCGACAATGGCGATCGGGATGACGAACCAGTATCCCCACGCCAAGAATGGCAGGAACGGCACGATGCCAAGCACCAGTGCGACGAGGCCGATCAGGATCGAGACTATGTTCAGCATGGTCCCGATTATGGTCCCTGCCCCATCATGGCACAAGCGTCGCGCGTCCCGTTAACCCGCCCGCGACCGGTTGATGCTACCACCGGCACCATGATCCGCCCGCTCCTCCTGGCCTCGCTGGCCGCGCTCTCGCTCGCCGCCTGCAATCGCAGTGCACCGACGACGCAGAATGACCTCGACCAGCTGGACCGCGAACTGACCCAGGCCAATGGCGACGACCCCGTCCGCGATCCGGCGCTGACCGCCGCCCTGCGCGACCAGATCATGGTCGACCCGGCGCTGGCCCAGTCGTCGAACGGCAACGCGGTCCGCCCGCCCGCCCGGCCCGATCCGGGTGCGGTTCCCGCCGGCACCCGCCCCGCCGACCCGGTCGACCCCGCCACGCTGCGCAAGGCCCCGGCGCCCTCCGCAAACTGCCCGGAATGCCGCGCCAGGGACGGCGCCCTGACCGCCGGTGCGCTGGCCGGTACCCAATCCGCTACCGCCGCCTGCGCCCGAAACGTCCGCTACTCCGCCACCTACGCCAACCGCCTGCCCCCCACCCTCCCCCTATACCCCGGCGCACAAATCAGCGAGGCGGCGGGCGCCGATGCCGATGGCTGTGCGCTGCGGGTGGTCACCTTCCGGGCGGGCGGCACACCGGCGCGGGTGATCGACTGGTATTTCACCCATGCCCGGCAAGGCGGCTATTCCGCCGAGCACAAGGCGGAAGGGCCTCGCCACGTCATCGGCGGCACGCGGGGGCCCGCCGCCTATATCGTCTATGTCTCGCCCCGCCCGGGCGGGGGCAGCGACGTGGATTTCATCACCAACGCAGGCATTTGATCGACCGCGCGCGTTGTCTTTTGCGAAGCGGGGCCGCTTGCGCTAGGGCGCCGCGATGCAATCGCTTCTTCTCGTCATGCTGGGTGGCGCGCTTGGATCGGGGGCCCGGCACCTGACCGGGCGCACGATGCTCGCGCTGGCCGGCCCCGGCTTTCCTGCCGGCACCCTGACGGTCAATCTGGTCGGCGGGCTCGCCATGGGCCTGCTCGCCGGGGTGTTGGCCCGTACCGGCGGTGCGGAGGGCTGGCGCCTGTTCGTCGGCGTCGGCGTGCTGGGCGGGTTCACCACCTTTTCGTCCTTTTCGCTGGACACGGTGATGCTGGTGGAAGCGGGCCGGTCGCTGGCGGCGATCGGCTATGTCGCGGCCTCGGTCGCAGGTTCGCTCCTGGCGCTGGTCGCCGGACTATCACTGGCGCGGGGGCTGGCATGACGGACAAGGTTCGCGAATTCACCGTCGGCTATGACGATGACGGCATCCGGCTCGACCGCTGGTTCAAGCGGCACCTGCCCGATACCAGCTTCACCACCGTCGCCAAATGGGCCCGCACGGGGCAGCTTCGCGTCGATGGCAGCCGCGCCACGCCGGGCGACCGCATCGCCGCCGGCCAGCTTCTTCGCGTCCCCCCGCCCGAGGCACCGCGCGACGAGGAGGCACGACCGCGCCGCGAACGCCCGCCGCTGAGCGACGACGCGATCGCCTTCGCGCGCGACATGGTGATCTACAAGGACGCCCAGGCGCTGGTGCTGAACAAGCCCCCCGGTCTCGCGACGCAGGGCGGCACCAAGACGCATGAGCATGTCGACGGCCTGCTCGATGCCCTGCAGTTTGAGGCGGAGGGTCGTCCCAAGCTGGTCCACCGGCTGGACAAGGACACCAGCGGCGCGCTGCTTGTCGCACGCTCGTCGCGCGCCGCGGCATTCTTTGCCAAGGCGTTCTCCGGCCGCACCGCGCGTAAGGTCTACTGGGCGCTGATCGTCGATGTCCCCTCGATCGAGGACGGCATGATCGAACTGCCGATCGCCAAGCAACCGGGCAGCGGCGGCGAGAAGATGCATGTCGACGAGGAGAACGGCCAGCCCGCCCGCACCCGGTACCGGGTGATCGAACGCGCCGGCAATCGCTGCGCCTGGGTCGAGTTGCAGCCCTTTACCGGCCGCACGCATCAGTTGCGCGTCCACATGGCGGCGATCGGCCACCCGATCGTCGGCGATGGCAAATATGGCGGCGCCGCGGCATTCCTGACCGGCGGGATCAGCCGCAAGATGCACCTGCATGCCAGGCGGATCCGCGTCGACCACCCCGATGCCGGGCGCATCGACGAAACCGCCAGCCTGCCCACCCATTTCGCCGAAAGCCTGGCGAGCCTCGGCTTCGAGGAAGCACGCGGCGACGCGCTGCCGCTGGACGAGGGCAAGGGCCCGCCCACCCGCGAGCAGACAAAGGCGCGTGCCAAGGCGCATGCCAAGACGGTGCGCAAGGAACGCCGCGGCGAACGGCGCGGGCGCGGCAGCCGCGACTGACCCCTGCGCCCGCCGGCATGTCCCCTCCCCTTCGTCTCGCCGTGTTCGACTGCGACGGCACCCTGGTCGATAGCCAGGCCAATATCTGCCGCGCCGCCGCGCAGGCGTTTCGCGGCCTTGGCCTGGACCCACCACCGCGGGAGGCGGTGCGCAGCATCGTCGGGCTGAGCCTGGTCGAGGCGATGCGCGTACTGGCGCCGGCGCAGGACGATGCCATGCAGCGCCGGCTGGCGGCCGATTACAAGGACGCGTTTTTCGCCATGCGGCATGCCGGCACGCTGGACGAAGAGCCGCTGTTCGAGGGGATCGGCGCGCTGGTGGCCCGGCTGGACGCGCAGGGTTGGCTGCTCGGCGTCGCCACCGGCAAATCCGATCGCGGGCTGGCGCATGTGCTGGACCATCACGGCCTCGCCCGGCATTTCGTGACGTTGCAGACCGCGGACCGGCATCCCTCGAAGCCCGATCCGTCGATGCTGCTGACGGCGATGGCAGAGGCAGGGACCACCCCGCAGGATACGGTGATGATCGGCGACACCAGTTTCGACATGGCGATGGCAAAGGCAGCCGGCGTGCGCGCCGTCGGCGTCGCCTGGGGCTATCACGGCATCCGCGAGATGATCGACGCCGGCGCCGATGTCGTGGCGGAGCGGGTGGCGGACCTGCCCGCATTGCTGGTGCCGGCATGAGCCCCGTCGACGCACAGGCGCGGCGCCGCTGGATGGCCATTGTCGGCGTGCGGATGATGGGGATCGCCGGGGCGGTGTTCGGCCTCGTGCTGGTATCGCGCGCGCCGACGCTGGCGCCGCGTATCCTGGGCATCGCGATCGTGCTGTCCGCGCTGCTGGTGGTGGCGATCGTGCCCGCCAGCCTGGCGCAGCGTTGGCGGAGTGGTGGGGAATGAAGCGGTTCTGGCGCCAGGTTTCGGTGGACGATGACCGGGTGATCCGGCTGGATGATCGCCCGGTGCGCACACCCGGCCGCACCCCGCTGGCGCTGCCGACCCGGGCGGCGGCAGAGGCGGTGGCGGCGGAATGGGCCGCGGTTGCCGACATGGTGGACCCGCGCGCGATGCCGCTGACCGGGCTGGCCAATGCCGCGATCGATCGGATCGCGCCTGACCCTGCCCATTTTGCCGAAGGACTGGCGCGCTACGGCGAGAGCGATCTGCTCTGCTACCGTGCGGACGATCCGGCGGAACTCGCGGCGCGACAGGCGGCGGCGTGGGACCCGGTGATCGCCTGGGCCCGCGCCCGCTACGACATCGCGGTGGAGACGACCGCCGGGATCATCCACCGGCCGCAGCCGCCGGCGACGCTGGCACGGCTGGGGGATGCGGTCGCCGCCCTCGATCCGTTCGCCATGGCCGCCCTGTCGCCGCTGGTCACGCTGACCGGTTCGCTGCTACTCGCCCTCGCGCTGGTCGAAGAGGCGTTCGACGCCGATACGATATGGGCGGCCGCCCATGTCGACGAGGATTGGCAGGTCGAACGCTGGGGCGAGGACATTCTGGCCGCCGAACGCCGCACCGCCCGCCGCGCCGAATTCGACGCCGCGCTACGCTTTCTGCGTGCGGTGCGGGGCTAAAGCAGGCCGCATGCCCCACTGGTCCCCGTTCGTCTCGCCTAGTGATGGACGACACCGGATTGATCCCCCTCCCGTTCGTCTCGAGTAGTCGTCGAGTAGCGGCAAAGCCGCGTATCGAGACGACGTATCGAGAGACACCTCGCCGCCCGCGGCCCTGCTTCGACACGGACGGGCCAAGGTGATGTGATCCTGCTCCAGCCGCCAGACAGTGACATGGCCGGGGAATCTAGAAACAGGGGCGTCGCCACGCCCCCGTCCCCTACCGCGTCAGCTTGCGGATAAAGCCGATCAGGCCCGTCTGGCGCGACCGTTTCAGGCGCTCGGCCGCCAGGATGGTGCGGACGCCCTCGAAACAGCGCTCCACATCGTCGTTAACCAGCACATAGTCATAGCCGTCCCAGTGGCTGACCTCGTTGGTGGCGCGCGCCATGCGGGCATCGATCACCTCCTGCGCATCCGTCGCGCGGCGCTCCAGCCGCTGGCGCAGTTCCTCCATCGACGGGGGGAAAATGAACACTCGCACCACATCGCCGCCGGCGATCTGGAACAGCTGCTGCGCACCCTGCCAGTCGATGTCGAACAGCACGTCCTTGCCGGCCGCCAGCATCTCCTCCACCTGCGCGCGCGGCGTACCGTAGCGATTGTTGAAGACGTGCGCCCATTCCAGGAATTCGTCCTCCGCCGCCATGCGCCGGAATTCTTCCAGATCGACGAAGTGATAGTCCTTGCCGTCCACCTCACCGGGGCGCATCGGCCGCGTCGTCGCGGACACCGACATCGCCAGTTCCGGATCGGCGGCGAGCAGCATGCGCGCGATGGTGGATTTGCCCGCGCCCGACGGCGAGGACAGGACGAACAGGACGCCGCGGCGCTTGAAGCCGTGCGGATCGTTGGGCGTGCTGGGCATGGCCGCCTTTGGCGCGGGGGCCGCCGCCACGTCAAGCTTTGGAAGAACCACGGGGGCAAATGCCCTGTGCCGCGTGTCCTTCAGGCCACCAGCGCGATCAGCTGCGCCAATCCATTGGCGCCGGTCTTCGCCAGCACGGCGGCGCGGTGATCCTCCACCGTCTTGGGGCTGAGGCCGAGCAGCCCGGCCACCGCCTTGTTGCTGTGCCCCTGGACCAGCAGGTCGAACACCTGCCGTTCGCGCGGCGACAGCGTCATAGTGCGGCCATGCTGGTCGCGCCGTCCTCTCGACCAGGCCACGCCCTCGGCAACGGCGGCGAGCAGCCGCGCCTCGTCCAGCGGCTTTTCCAGATAATCCAGGCCGCCATGCCGGCGCACCGAATCGACCGCATTGGCGGTCGTCGGCCATGCGGTCATGAAGATGATCGCCGCACAGGGGTCGATCGCCCGTACCCGGTCGGCAAAGCCGAAACCGTCCAGATCGCCCATCATCACATCGGTGACGATGCAGTGCGCCGGGGCCTGTGGATAGACCTCCAGCAACAGGGCCGGATCCAGAAACGGCTCCGCATCGAAGCCATGGCGACCGAGCAGCCGGGCGACGCTGGCGCCCAGATCGCGGTCATCGTCGACGACATAGACGGTGCCGGGCGACAAGACGGTCATGCGGGATCTCCGATCAGCGGCAGGGTCAGGATGGCGCGGACGGTGCCGCGGGTGTCGATGTCGCGGTCCAGCGAACCGCCATGCGCCGCCACGATCGCACGCGCGACAAGCGTGCCCACCCCCATGCCGGGCTGCGGCGCGCGGCTGGGTGAACAGCGGTTGGTGATCGTCACGCGCGCGCGATCCCCGACGGCGTCGACGCTCAGGTCGACCGTCGCATCTCCACAGGCCTGGATGGCGTTGCGGAGCAGGTTCATCACCGCCTGCGCCAGTTCCACTTCCTGCCCCAGAACGGCAAGGTCCGGATCGACCGGCGCCACGTTCAGGCGGACATGCGCCGCCTTCGCCTCGGGCGCCGCGAGCCCGACCACGCTGTCGATCAGGGCGACGAGCGGGAGCGGCGTCGGCTCGTCCACCACGCGCCCGCCGAAACGGCGCAGCCGGCGGACGAGGGCGGACAACGTATCGGCCTTGCGATCGATCAGTTCGGCGCTGGCGGCGATCTCCGGCCCTGCGTCGCGCGCGATCGCGTTCAGGTGGCGCGCCTCGATCGCCAGCGTGGACAGCGGCTGGCTGATCTCATGGATCACGGCGACCGACATGGCCCGCAGCGTCTTCAATCGTTCGGCCTGGAACAGCAGCCGGTCGCGCCGGGCGACATCGGTGCGGGCACGGCGCTGGCTGTCGGCAAAGCTGCCCGCCAGATACCCGACCACCGCGATCATGCTCAATCCCAGGTGGAGGTTCAGGCGCTGCGGCGTGGCCACCGCGCCGGCGGTGCGCGACAGGGTCAGCACGACGACGACCAGCAACGCCGCCCAAGCCGCATGCCGCCCGAATCTCAGCCCGATCCACGCCACCGCCAGCAGCACCGGCATCGGTTGCCACCCCAGCCCCAACAGGTCGAGCGCCGCGACGATGCCGATCGCACCGCCCAGCGTAAGCACCGCCTCCACCAGCGCTGCGGTTCGCATCCGCGGCCATTGCGGGGCGGCGCGACGGGCGCCGAGCCCTGCCGCCCACAGAACGGGCGGCGCCACGATCAGCACGCCCAGCAGGTCGCCCACCGTAAAGGCGGTCAGCGACAGCACGATCGATTGCGCGCCCGCCACCCCGGTCATGTCCGGCCGCAGCATCGCCTGCGGCAAGGCGACCAAGGCCGCGAAGTGCGGCGCCGCCACCGCGGCCAGCCCGAACGGCATCGGCGCGACCAGCAACTCGGCCCGCCGCCCGCTCGCCAGCCGGCGGATCGCGGCCACGACCAGGCCATAGGCCAGCACCGGCCGCACGATGCCCACCACCGCTATCGGCCAGTCGGGCGACGCAAAGACGATCACCCCCTTTGCCACATCGACCGCCAGCTCGATCAACGCCACTGCCGGCGTCAGCCGCGCCCCCAGCCGCCACAACAGCGCAAACCGCAACCCCGCCGCAGGGAACCACAGCGAATAGAACCCCTCCCCGCTCCACCACACCGCCACCGCATGCGCCAACGCAAACCCGACAGCATAGAGCGAAAGCGCAACTGCATCGCTCCATCGGGGCAGCCATGTGCGAAGACCGAAATGCATGGCCGGATGATCGAACGGCATGGTGGCCATGAACCCTTGTGACAGGAAGCGCGCCCGAACCGAAGCCGGGAAAATCCCGGATGCGGCAAGCGAACATCTTTCGGCAAGCCGAACATGGTAGCGTCATGCGGTGACAGGTCGGATGGGGATGGCAACGATGGACGATGATGCGCGCGCGCTGCTGGCCGCCATTGAGGCGCTGGACGTTGATCCACCGAATGCGGCGCTGCGCTTCACCGATCGGCTGGCACGGGAACAGGGCTGGTCGCGTCGCCATGCGGTGGCCGTCGATCGTGAATATCGCCGCTTTCTCTACCTCGCCGCGACCATCGATCATCCCATGACGCCCTCCGATGCGGTGGATCAGGCATGGCACCTGCATCTGACCTATACGCGCAGCTATTGGGACGATCTGTGCGGTCGCATATTGCGCCGCCCGCTGCATCATGGCCCGACACCCGGGGGGCGGGATGCGAAGGAATATTATCACGACCGCTATAGCGCGACGCTGGAGCGATACGCCGCAGTCTTTGGCCATGCACCGCCCGCCGCGATCTGGCCCGCGCCGGAACGCCGTTTCGCTATTCAGGGCGTGCGTGTCGACCGGTCGAAGACATTGGTCGTCGAAAAGCGGACGTTGGCGCTGACGGCGCTGCCCCTGGCGGCGATGCTCACGACCGCAGCCTTTCCGCTGGCAGGGTTGATGCCCGTGATCCTGACGGTGACTATCGCCGCGGTCGTGATCGCCGCGCTGCGCGCTGCCCGGCGCAAGAAGCGCGATCACGACGGGGAATTCGATCTCGACTTTGGCGATGGCGACGGCGACGGCGCCGATGGGTGCAGTGGCTGTGGCGGCGATTGACCGGGCCGGCAAGGTTCCGGCCCGGCAATTCGATCAGAACCGGGTGCGCAGCGTCAGGCCATAGGTGCGCGGCTCGCCCAGATAGGAGGTGAAGATCTGGTTCCCCACTCCGCCGAAGCGTTGCACCTGCCCTTGCGATCCGGCACCCTGGAACGGCGCGTTGAAGGCGACCTGCTGATAGTCCTGATCGAACAGGTTCATCACCCACGCCTCCACCGCCCAGGCACGGTTGGGCCCGCGCAGGCCGATGCGCGCATTGGCGACGAAGAAGCCGTCCTGCTCCTTTTCGAAGAACAGGTCGGAGCCGGTGTTATAGTCCGAGCTCATCCGCCCATCGGCGTAGAACAGCGCGGACAGCCCCGACGAGCCCAGTTCGGGCGTCCAGCTTGCCGACACGGTGACGACGTTGCGCGGCGCGTTCGACAACTGGTTGCCCGGCAGCAGGAACAGCGCGGGGTCCAGCGGCGCCCCGGCGGCACTGCCCACCAGATTGCGGCGCAGGCGCGTGTCGGCAAAGGTATAGCCCATGTTGACTGAGAAGTTGCGCGCCGGATACAGCCCCGCCTCCACCTCGACACCCTGGCTGCGCACGCCAAATTTCACGTCGGACGCACAGGCGCCGGTCGTGGCGCTGGCGTCGCGATCGCCGCCGTTCAGGCTGGTCGAGCAACTGCCGATATTCTCTACCACGAAGTTGGTGCCGTTGAAGGTGTTCAACTGGAAGTTGTCGAAGTCGGAGCGGAAGGCGGCGACGTTCAGCGTGAAATCGGCCGAAGTGAACTTGAAGCCCGCTTCATAGGCATTCACCAGTTCGGGATCGAAGCGCAGGTTGCGCACATCGGCATTGCTGCGCGGGAACAGCGCGGTGCCGAGATCGGACCGGTCGAGATTATATCCGCCCGCCTTGTACCCGCGCGAATAGCTGGCATAGACCAGCCAGTTGTTGTTCGGCTTCCAGGAAAGGACGCCGGTGCCGGTCAGTTGATCCTCCTTGAAGGAGTCGTTCAGGTTCAGCGCGTTGAGCGCGGACGAGCTGTTGCCGGTACAGCCAAGCGTGATGATGCCGCCGGCCAGGCTGGCCAGCGCCGGATTGGCGAGCAGGCCGCCCAGGCCACCCTGCGCGGTGCCCGCCTGAAGCTGCGGACACAGGGTGTTGGTGTTGTTGAAGAACGCGCGGAACGCCTTTTGCTCGCGTGTGTAGCGCAGGCCGGCGGTGATGCTGATCGTATCGGTCAGGCGGAAGATGTTGTGGGTGAACGCGGCGTAATTCTCGCTGTCCTGATAATAATCGGCGCGGGTATCGCCCAGATTGTTGAGCGCGGACAGACGGCGCAGATTGCCGATGATCAGCGGCGCGGCGGCACCGAGCTGCTGGGTCAGCGCGCCCTGCCCGATGGGGCTGAGACAGCCGGAGCCGGGCGTGGTGCTGCGCAGGGCAGCGGCAGGGTTCACCGTGGCGACGATGCGGCAGGCGGCGAACAGGCCGTACTGGCTGCCGAACTGCAGATTGTCGCGCACCACCAAGTCTTCGTTGGAATAGAAGCCGCCGACCAGCCAGTCGAGCTTGCCGTCGAAGGCCGAGCCTTGCAGGCGCAGTTCCTGGGTAAAGGTGTGGAACTGGCGGAACGCGTTGCCGTCATCGTCCCGGTAGCCGATGTCGAGGCTGCCATAATCGATATCGGCGGCGTTGCCCGACTTGTATTCGCGATATGCGGTGATCGAGGTCAGCGAAGCGCCGCCCAGATTCCAGTCGATCTGCATCGACCCGCCATAATCCTTGGTGACGTTGCCGTAAGCCCGGCCCGGCGAGTTGGCGATGCGCCGGTTATAGGGATCGCCCGCACTCGGGAACACGGCGCCGAGCTGTTGCATCACCTGCACGATGCGGTTGCCGGCCGGGTTGATTGCGAAGTCGCCGGGCACGCCTGGGGTGGGATCGATCTTTTCGCGCAGGTCGACATAGACCGCGCCGCAGCACTTCTCGTCGCGGCGGGTGAAGTCGCCGATCAGGCGCACCGCGATGTCGCTGGACGGCTCGAACAGCAGCTGCCCGCGCACGAAATAGCGGTTGCGGTCGTTGTAATCGGTATTGTTGACGACATCGTACAGGAAGCCGTCACGCTTGTTGAACACCCCGTCGATGCGGAAGGCGAGCATGTCGGGGATGATCGGCCCGGTCAGCGCACCCGCAAGCCGGACGTTGTTGTAATTGCCGTAGGTCGCCTCGCCATAGCCGCCAAAGGTGTAGGACGGCGCCTTGGTGATGATGTTGATCAGGCCGGCGGACGCGTTGCGACCGAACAGCGTGCCCTGCGGTCCGCGCAGCACCTCGATCCGGTCGACCTCGCCCAGATCGTTCAGGCCGGAGCCGGTACGGCTGCGATAGACCCCGTCGATGAACACCGCCACCGAGCTTTCCAGGCCGGGATTGTCGCCCACCGTGCCGATACCGCGGATACGCGCCGATGCGTTCGCCTCGCTGCCCGTCGAGGATACCAGCAGCGACGGCGCCAACTGGCCCAGCGCGCGAATGTCGGTGGCGCCGGAATTTTGCAGCGACTCCTGGCTGATCGCGGATACCGCGATCGGCACGTCGGACAGTCGCTCGGCCCGGCGGGTGGCGGTTACAACGATATCGCCGGCGTTGAGCGGCGCCTGGGCGGCGGCGCGCGTCGTGTCGGCATCGGTTGCGTCGCTGGTCTGTTCGCCGACCGCGGCGTTGGCGGTGCCCTGGGCCGGCACTTGGGCCTCGGCGGGCGTGGTGGGAACATCCTGCGCTGCGGCGGGGACCGCGATGGCAAAGGTGGCGGCAGATAGCAGGAACGCACTCGCGCGCATCGGCTTCACTCTCCTGTCCTGAACCCGGCTGCCGGCTTTTGCCGATCCGCCTTTTCGTTTTTGTAGTTCGGGGTCAGGCTACGTGCGCACCGTTGATAAAGTCTATCTATTTCGAAGATGGAGTATCGGATTTTTTGGTGTGTCACCGGGGCGCCACACCGACGGGTTCGGCCATATCCGCAGCGGCGTCGATGGCGCCGCATACGAAAAGGGCGCCCGCATCGCTGCGCGCGCCCCGTTCGACGGATTCGCCGTGGCTTACTTGGGTGCCAGCACCATCAGCATCTGGCGGCCTTCCATGCGCGGATAGGCCTCCACCTTGGCGACCTCGTTCACCTGCTCGGCGACGCGCTGAAGCACGTTCATGCCAAGCTGGCCGTGCGAAAGCTCGCGACCGCGGAAGCGCATCGTGACCTTCACCTTGTCGCCCTCACCGATGAACTCGACCACCTTCTTCATCTTGGTGTCATAGTCGTGATCGTCGATGTTCGGACGCATCTTGATCTCCTTGATCTCCTGCGTCTTCTGCGACTTGCGGGCGAGGTTCGCCTTTTTCTGCGCCTCGTACTTATACTTGCCGACGTCCAGGAACTTGGCGACGGGCGGGTCCGCGTTGGGCGACACCTCGACCAGGTCCAGGCCGACTTCCTGAGCCTGCGCGATCGCCTCGCGAGTGTACATCACGCCGAGATTCTCGCCCTCATGGTCGATCACGCGAACCTTCTGGCTCTGGATCCACTCGTTGAAGCGGGGACCATTCATCGGCGGCGCCTGCATCGGGCGGCGCATCATGGGAGGACGTATGGGTATTTCTCCTGTGGCAGTTGCCTTCTCAATATAGGGCAAATGCGGTTGGTTTGAAAGATGGTGTGCGGGGAGTCTTTTCGGGGGCACAACCTGCTCCCTCTCCCCGTCGGGGAGAGGGGGCTTGGATCACCGCAGATCCGGCGGGGTCGCCTCGCCCTTGAGCATCGCGACCGCCTCGTCCAGCGTCACGATCTCCTGCGCCTGGCTGCCGAGACGGCGGATGGCGACCTTGCCTTCCTCCGCCTCGCGCTTGCCGACGACCAGCAGCACCGGCACCTTGGCCAGGCTGTGCTCGCGCACCTTGTAGTTGATCTTCTCGTTGCGCAGGTCGGTCTCGACGCGCAGCCCTGCGGCCCTCAGCGTCGCCGCCGCCTGCTCGGCATAGCCGTCCGCATCCGACACGATCGTGGCCACCACCGCCTGCACCGGCGCCAGCCACAGCGGGAAGCGCCCGGCATGATGCTCGATCAGGATGCCGATGAAGCGCTCGAACGTCCCCAGGATCGCACGGTGCAGCATGACCGGGCGGTGCCGGTTGCCGTCCTCCGCCACATAGGAGGCATCGAGACGCTCGGGCAGCACCCGGTCCGACTGGATGGTGCCCACCTGCCACGTCCGCCCGATCGCGTCGGTCAGGTGGAACTCCAGCTTGGGTGCGTAAAAGGCACCCTCGCCCGGCAATTCCTCGAACTTCGCCTTGATCGTCTCCGACAGGCTGGATTGCAGCACCGCACGGCGCAGCTCGTCCTCCGACTGGTCCCACATCGCATCCGAGCCGAAGCGCTTTTCCGGGCGCAAGGCGAGCTTCACCGCATAATCCTCGAAGCCGAGGTCGCGGTACACCGAGTCGAGCAACTCGCAGAAATTGCGCACTTCCTCGACCAGCTGGTCCTCGCGCACGAAGATATGCGCGTCGTCCTGGGTGAACTGGCGGACGCGCATGATGCCGTGCAGCGCGCCGTGCGGCTCGTTGCGGTGGCAGCAGCCGAACTCGGCCATGCGGATCGGCAGGTCGCGGTACGACTTGATCCCCTGACGGAAGATCAGGACATGCGCGGGGCAATTCATCGGCTTCAGCGCCATCAGGTCGGCATCGCCGGAAATGACCGCGCCCTCGTCCTCCGTGTTCGGGATCTCGTCGGGCACGACGAACATGTTCTCGCGATACTTGCCCCAGTGGCCGGACTGCTCCCACTGGCGCGCGTCCATCAGCTGCGGGGTCTTCACCTCTTCATAGCCCGCCGCATCCAGCCGGCGGCGCATATAGGCCTCCAGCTGGCGCCACAGCATATAGCCCTTGGGATGCCAGAAAACCGACCCCTGCGCCTCCGACTGGAGGTGGAACAGGTCCATTTCCGCGCCGATCTTGCGATGGTCGCGCTTGGCCGCTTCCTCCAGCCGGGTCAGATGCTCCTGCAACTGCTTCTTGGTCAGCCAGCCGGTACCGTAGATGCGGCTGAGCATCGCATTCGCCTGGTCGCCGCGCCAATAGGCGCCGGAAACGCGGGTCAGCTTGAACGCCGCCGGGTCCAGCTTGCCCGTCGTCGGCATGTGGGGGCCGCGGCACATGTCCAGCCACGCGCCCTGGCGATAGATGGTCAGTTCCTCGCCTTCGGGCAGTTCGGCCGCCCATTCCGCCTTGAACGTCTCGCCCTGCTCGGTCCAGCGGTCGATCAGGTCCTGGCGCGACCACACCTCGCGCACGAACGGCTCGTTGCGGGCGATGATGCGGCGCATCTCGTCCTCGATGGCGGGCAGGTCCTCGTCGGTGAACGGCCCGCGTTCGGGATTGGGGGCGAAATCATAATAGAAGCCGTCCTCGGTCGCCGGACCGAAGGTGATCTGCGTGCCGGGAAACAGGTGCTGCACCGCCTCCGCCATGACGTGCGCGAAGTCGTGGCGGGCAAGCTCCAGCGCGTCGGCCTCGTCCTTGAAGGTGATGAGCGCAAGCTGCGAATCCCCGGCGAACGGCCGCGACAGGTCGCGCACCTCACCGTCCACCCGCGCCGCGATCGCCGCCTTGGCGAGCCCCGGGCCGATCGCGGCGGCCACGTCCGCCGGGGTAGTTCCGGGCGCGACCTCGCGGACGGAACCGTCGGGCAGCGTGATGCGGAACATGGCGGACATTATGCGACTCTCATGATGGAGGGATGCACACGGCAAAGCCCGCGCGCGGGGGCCGTATAGGCGGATTGGCGCCTTTGGTCACGTCCCGCGTTTTGCCATCGATTTTGGGTTCACGCGAAGGCGCGAAGACGCAAAGAGGTTTCACGGCGCGTCAGCGCCATCACGATCATCGTATCGCATGCAGCGGTGCGGTGGCCCCGCCCCCCCAACATCTTCGCGCCTTCGCGTCTTCGCGTGAAATAATATGCGCGCAAAATCGTCTTCCGATCTCAGGCGATCCCGAACGGGACCAGCCGGTTCGTCTGCGTATGACCGATCTCGGCGCGCCCCAGATAGGGCACCCCCATGTCCCCGCACCAGCGCCGGATCATGAACTCCAAGCTTTCGCCCCATTCGGGCTCGTTGGGCTGCACCGCGGTCACGCCCCCCAGGCGGACGCCCGCCAGCCCCTTCAACTGCGTCGCATTGGCCATGGTGAACAGCAACCGGTCGACAGCGTACATCGGCTCCGACACTTCCTCGATCAGCAGCACATGGTCGGCAAGGTCGGGCAACCACGGCGTGCCGATCAGCGCGGCCAGGATCGACAGGTTGAACGCCGCCGCCGGCCGCCCGTCCAACCCGGGCTCCAGCCCCTGCCTGTCCCCCCGCGCCAGCCAGCCGAGCGAACGCGCCACCGTCACATCCCCACCCTCCCGCCGGATATCGCTGGCCATCGGCCCATGCACCGGCCGCCCGATACCGCGCGCATAGAGCGCCCCCAGGACGAAGCCGAGGTCGGAATAGCCGATATAGGTCTTGTGCCGCGCCGCCGCGCCCAGGTTCGGCATCACCCGCGACAGGATACGGTTCGAGCCGTAGCCGCCGCGCAGAAACCAGATCGCGTCGATCCCCGGATCGTTGGCGAACTCCAGAAACGCCGACGCACGCCGCTCGTCCGACCCGGCGAAATGGCCGTCCGCCTCATAGCATTGCGGATGAAAGATCAGGTCGACCTCGGGATAGGCGATCGCGGCGAAGGCGCTGACCGGCGCTTCGGCCGCCGGGTTGCCGATGCTGGACGGCGCCAGGATGCCGATTTTCATGAATGCCTTGTTCCCCGCACGCGCCAAGCGGTTGCCCCGCGACCGAAACGCCGATAGCGCGCCGCCATGGACGACGGCAATTCCTGTTTCCTGGTGGGCATCGGCGGTTCGGGCATGATGCCGCTGGCGATGATCCTGCGGGCCAAGGGCAAGACGGTGGCGGGCTCCGACCGGGGGCTGGATCAGGGGCGCGTGGCCGCCAAGTTCGATGCGTTGCGGCGCGCCGGCATTGCCCTGTTTCGCCAGGACGGATCGGGCGTCACCACGGCCGACCAGATGGTGATCGCCTCCGCCGCGGTGGAGGAAAGCGTGCCCGACATCGTCGCCGCCAACCGCCTGGGCTGTCCCCGCCGCACCCGTGCGCAGATGCTCGCCGAACTGTTCAACGCCGCCCCCCTGCCCATCGGCGTCGCCGGCACCAGCGGCAAGTCCACCGTCACCGGCATGATCGCCTATATTCTCCACACGCTCGGGCGGGACCCCACCGCGATGAACGGCGCGGTGATGAAGAACTTCGTCGCCCCCGACGCCCCGTTCGCCAGCGCGCTGGTCGGGCGCGGCGACGCGTTCGTCAGCGAAGTGGACGAAAGCGACGGCTCGATCGCGCTTTATCGCCCGCGCATCGCGGTCCTCAACAATGTCAGCCTCGACCATAAGGGGCTGGACGAGCTGCGCGCGCTGTTCTCCGGCTTTGCCGGCCATGCGACGCGCGTCGTCGCCAATGCCGGCGATCCGGAAACCGCGGCGTTGCTGGCAGGCCTGCCGAACGTCACGACCTTTGCAGTGGAGGGAGAGGCCGATCTGGTCGCCGAGGCCCTGATCCCTGAGCCCTTCGCGATCGGCTTCCACCTGGTCGTGGGAAACACACGACTGCCCGTGCATCTGTCGGTGCCCGGCCGGCATAACGTATCGAACGCGCTCGCCGCGATCGGCGCCTGCGTCGCCGCAGGCGTTCCGATCGAAGATGCCGTTCGCACGATCCAGGGCTTTACCGGTCTGCGTCGACGCTTCGATCTGGTCGGCACGGCCGGCGGCGTGTCGGTGATCGACGATTTCGGCCACAACCCGGACAAGATCGCCGCGACGCTGGACACGCTGCATGCCTTTCCCGGCCGGCTGCTCGTCCTGTTTCAGCCGCACGGCTATGGCCCCCTGAAGATGATGGGCGACGAACTGATCCGCACCTTTGCCGAACGCCTGGCACCCGACGACCTGCTGGTCCTGCCCGATCCCGTCTATTTCGGCGGCACCGTCACCCGCAACGTCGGCAGCGGCGACATCGTCGCCGGCATCCGTGCCGCAGGCGGCGACGCGCACCACATCGCCGACCGCGCCGCCGCCACCGACCGCCTGATCGCCGAGGCGCGGACCGGCGACCGCATCATCGTGATGGGCGCCCGCGACGACACGCTGAGCCTGCTCGCCGCCGACATGGTGGAGCGACTGGCCACGCGCAGCTAGCGTCCCGCGCAGGCGTTGCCTTCGCCGTCCCCGCTCCCGTAGAAGCACGGGCCATGACGACGCCTCAACGCCCCCGCCTCGCCTATCATCACACCCCCGGCACCGGTCCCACGATCGTGTTCCTGCCGGGCTATGCCTCCGACATGCAGGGTTCCAAGGCGCTCGCGCTGGAGGCATGGGCGCGCGGGCAGGGCCGTGGCTTTCTGCGCTTCGACTATGGCGGCTGCGGCCAGTCCGAAGGCGCGTTCGAGGATCAGTCGCTGGCCGACTGGCGCGATGATGTCTGCGCCATGCTGGACGATGTGGCGCAAGGACCCGTGGTACTGGTCGGCTCGTCGATGGGCGGCTGGCTGATGCTGCTGGCCGCCAGGGCGCGGGCGGAGCGGGTAAAGGCGCTGGTCGGCATCGCGCCCGCCCCCGACTTCACCGACTGGGGCTTCACCATGGAGGAGAAGATGGCGCTGTTGCAGCAGGGCCGCATCACCCGCGCCAACCCTTATGGTCCGGAACCGACGCTCTACACCCGCCATTTCTGGTCGTCGGGTGAGGCCAATCGCCTGATGTTCGGCGAGATCGCCTTCGACGGCCCGGTCCGCTTCCTGCAAGGCCAGCAGGACAAGGACGTGCCGTGGCAGCGCACCGTGCGGCTGGCCGAGTTGATCCGTTCAGCCGATGTGCAGACGCTGCTCGTCAAGGACGGCGACCACCGGTTGTCGCGGGAAGGGGACATCGCCCTTCTCGTCCGCGCCGTCGAGGATGTTCTGGCCCGCTTATGATCCTGCCCCTGCTGCTCGCCCTCGCCACGCAGGCCGGCGCATCCTGCGCGACCGAGCCGAAGGACGCGACCCCGGCCGCACGCGCCGCGGCGACGCAGTGTCGCGGGCTGGCATTGGCCGCGGGCAAGAACTGGTCGGGCGCCGCGCAGGCGTTCGAACAGGCGGCGGCCCTATCGCCGCGCGACCGCGCCGCCGGCTATTGGGCGCAGGCTGGCAATGCCTGGCTGGCCGGTGGCGATACGTCCAGGGCGAAGGCGGCGCTCGACCACGCGCTTGCCGCCGGCACGCTGAGCGGCCTCGATCTGGGCGAGGCGCAACTGGATCATGCCCGCGTGCTGGTTGCGGAGAACGACCTTGCCGGCGCCCGCACCGACCTCAACGCCGCGCTGGCCAATGCTCCGGAGGACCCGCTGGCATGGCTGCTGTCGGCGACGCTGGCGCGGCGGATGGGCGACCTGCCGCGTGCCAAGGCCGACATCGCCCACGCGCTGGAACGGGCGAGCGACGATGCCTCGGTACAGCTTGAGGCCGGCAACATCGCCGCCCGCGACGGCGACGAGGCCGGCGCCCGCGCCGCCTGGACCATGGCGATGCGGATCGCTCCCACCGCGCCCGCAGGTATCAGCGCGCGGGCCGCGCTGTCGCAATTCGGCCCGATCCCCTCGACAGTGACCCGGTAGAAGCGGACTGCATTCGCATCATCCGTTCGTGTCGAGCAGAGATCGGGTAGCTCCAAAGGAGCGCATCGGGAACTCGTATCGAGACAGGGCCGCATGCTCGGACTGACCCGCCGTCGTCAATCCAGATAGAAGTCCACCGTCGTCACCACCCGCACCTTCTTCAGCGGGGTGTCCGCCACGCCGTAGCCGGATTGCTCGCCATCGCGCGCCTCGATCGAGAAATAGCCCTGGCTGGCGCTCTTGATCCCGCCGACATCGGTATCGCTGTCCTTGGCGAACTGTTCCGCCGCGGCCCGTGCGTCGCGCGTCGCCTCCGCCACCATCGCCGGCTTGATCGCGTTCAACCGGGTGAAGCTGTACGAAATGCCCGATCCTTCCTGCAGCACCACGCCCTGCCGGACCAGATCGAACTGGCGCGCCACCGCCCGCCGGGCGCGCGCGATGTCGGTGGTGCGCAGTTGCAGCCGCTGGTTGATCGTCACCGTCTGCACGCCGTTCATGTAATTCTGGTTCGCCCCCGCCCCGGCCGCGGTCAGCGCATCGGCGGGAAAGCCCAGTTGCGTGAAGAAGGCCCGGATCGTCTGCGTATCGCGGTCGATCGCCGCCTGCACCTGCGCGGCATCGGTGCCCTGTTCGGAATAATTCAGCGTCCACACCGCCAGATCGGCGGTCACGTTGCGCTCGGCCAGCCCGCGCACCGTGACCGAGCGATCGGCATGGCGCGCCCGCGTCAATCCGTCGCCCAGCAGATACCCGCCCACGATCAACCCGACCGCCAGCAGCGCCGCCGCCGGCACCAGCCCCGAACGCAGTGCAATTCCCCGGCTTTCCATCACCATGCCGCCTCCCATATAGCCGTCGGGCATGCTGCGCGCCGCTTCCTGAACCGCGGCTGATGCAGAACAATGGAGTTGTTGATGACCAGGTACCTCCACACCATGATCCGGGTCACCGACCCGGAAGCGACGATCCGGTTCTTTGCCCTGCTCGGACTGGAAGAGGTGCGGCGCATCGACAATGAGCAGGGTCGATTCACGCTGATCTTCCTGGCGAGCAAGGACGATCAGGCGATCGGCGACCGCCGGGTCGAGGTCGAGCTGACCCACAATTGGGACCCGGAAACCTATAGTGGTGGCCGCAATTTCGGCCATCTCGCCTACCGGGTCGACGACGTGTACGAAACCTGCCAGCGGCTGGCCGATGCCGGGGTGACGATCAATCGTCCGCCGCGTGACGGCCACATGGCGTTCGTGAAGACGCCCGACGGCATTTCTATCGAACTGCTCCAGGCTGGCGAGCCCAAGGCCCCGGCCGAACCCTGGGCTTCGATGCCCAACACCGGAAGCTGGTGATGGTGGAGATCGTCCGCGTTCCCGTGCTCAGCGACAATTACGCCTGGCTGGTGCACGATGCGGGGGAAACGGTCGTGATCGATCCCGGTGAGGCGGCGCCCGTGCTGGCCGCCGCCGCCGCGCGCGGCTGGGCGATCGGGCAGGTATGGACCACGCACTGGCACCCGGATCACACCGGCGGCAATGCCGAGTTGAAGGCGGCGGGCGCACGGCTTTTCGGCCCCGCGGCGGAAACGGCCAAGATCGTCGGCCTCGATACGCTGCTGGCCGAGGGCGACACGGTGCGGGTCGGCGACACCGTCGCCCGCGTCTGGGAGGTGCCGGGGCATACCGCCGGCCATATCGCCTTCCATCTGGAGGACGACGCCGCGATCTTCACCGGCGACACGCTGTTCGCGATGGGCTGCGGCCGGTTGTTCGAGGGCACCGCCGAACAGATGCACGGCAACATGCGCCGCTACGCGCAACTGCCCGACGTGACGCATGTCTATTGCGGGCATGAATATACGCAAGGCAATGGCCGCTATGCGCGGGTCGCCGAGCCGGACAATCTCGCGATCGTCGAACGGATGGCGACGGTGGACGCGGCCCGCGCGGCCGGCGAGGCGACCATTCCCACCACCATCGGTCTGGAGCGGGCGACCAATCCCTTCCTACGCTCGGTGGACCCCGAGGAATTGGCCCGCCACCGTGCAGCCAAAGACGCCTTCGTCGGTTGATACCATGCTGCGGGACGGACGGAGATTTTTCCTTATGAAAGTCATAGGCTTACTCTCCATCCTCTCGCTGGCGGCCGCCTGTGCCCCCACCGCGGCGCAGCAGGAGGCACAGGCCGAGCGTGCACAAACCGAACGGACGCAGCTTGCCAAGGCGCTGCAGGGCCTGACCCCGGACCAGCCACGCAACTGCATGCCGCAATTCCCGACGCGTCAGGTGCGCGCCTATGGCCCGACCATCGTCTACACGGTCAGCCCGCGCCTGAAATATGTCAGCCAGACGCAAGGGGGATGCGAAAGCCTCAGCACCAATGGCCGCAACGACATATTGGTGACCCGGACCCCGATCGGCCAGCTTTGCGCCGGCGATATCGCGCAGACGGTGGACCGGGTATCCGGCTTCTTCACCGGCAGTTGCAGCTTCGGGGAGTTTACCCCCTATCGGCGGGGCAAGTGATGCGCGCGCCCTGGCTCCTCGCCGCGCTGGCGCTGCCGCTCGCGCTCGGCGCCGCAGCAAAGGACCCGCTGGCCGGGCGGGTGGCCGGCAAGCCGGTCAACTGCATCGATACCGGCATGGTCGGCAATGGCCCGATCATCGTCGACAACAAGACGATCCTGTACCAGCGCGGCCGGCGGACCTGGAAGACCTCGCCCATCGGCGCCTGCCCCGCGCTGCGCCCGCTGACCACGTTGATCGTGATCCAATATGGCAGCCAGCTCTGCCGCAACGACCGGTTCCGGGTGCTGGAACCGGGCGTGTCGATCCCCTCCGCCGTGTGCCGGTTCGACGCCTTCACCCCCTATGACCGGGTGAAGAAGTAGACGCTGTCCGTACCCCCCCTCCCCGCCGGGAGAGAGGGAGGATGACGGGACGCCCGGTCATGCCGGATTGCCGTTCTGCCTCTACAGCACGAACCGGCTGAGATCGGTGTTGCGCGCCACCGCCGCCAGCTGCTTCTCGACATAGGCCGCATCGACGGTCAGCGTCTCGCCCTGACGATCTTCCGCCTCGAAGCTCACCTCTTCCAGCAGCTTTTCCATCACCGTCTGCAAACGACGGGCGCCGATATTCTCGACCTCGCCATTCACTTCCGCGGCGATGCGCGCGACCGCGGCGATGCCTTCCTCGGTAAAGGTCACCTCGACGCCCTCGGTCGCGATCAGCGCCTTATATTGAGCCGGCAGCGACGCCTTGGTGTCGGACAGGATCGACACGAAATCGGCCTCGGTCAGCGCCTTCAGCTCGACCCGGATCGGCAGGCGGCCCTGCAGTTCGGGCAGCAGGTCGGACGGCTTGGCGACGTGGAAGGCGCCGCTGGCAATGAACAGGATGTGGTCCGTCTTCATCGGGCCGTATTTGGTGGCGACGGTGGTGCCCTCGATCAGCGGCAACAGGTCGCGCTGCACGCCTTCCCGGCTGACCGATCCGCCACGCACGTCGCTGACCGCAATCTTGTCGATCTCGTCCAGGAAGACGATGCCGTTCGCCTCCGCATCCGCCAGCGCGGTGCGGTTGACGTCGTCCTGGTCCAAGCGCTTGTCCGCCTCTTCCTCGACCAGCTTCTCCCAGGCCGCCTGCACGGTCAGCTTGCGCCGCTTCAGTTGCTGGCCGCCGCCGAACGCCTTGCCCATCATCTCGGACAGGTTGATCATCTGCGGCGCGCCGCCGGGCAGTTCGAACGGCATGGAGGGCGCCTGTTCCAGCTCGATCTCGATCTCGGTCTGGTCGAGATGGCCGTCGCGGAAACGCTGGCGGAACGCTTCACGCGTCGCCTGGCTCGAATCCTTGCCCACCAGTGCGTCGAGCAGACGGTTCAGCGCCGCCTCCTCCGCCTTGTCCTTTACCGCGGCCCGCCGACGCTCCTTCTCCAGCCGGATCGCCTCCTCGACCAGATCGCGCGCGATCTGCTCCACGTCCCGCCCGACATACCCAACCTCGGTGAACTTGGTCGCCTCCACCTTCACGAACGGCGCATCCGCCAACTTCGCCAGACGACGCGATATTTCGGTCTTGCCGCAGCCGGTGGGCCCGATCATCAGGATGTTCTTGGGCGTCACCTCGTCGCGCAGGTCCGCGCCCAGCCGCTGCCGGCGCCAGCGGTTGCGCAGCGCCACCGCCACGGCACGCTTGGCCTCGGTCTGGCCGATGATATGCGCGTCCAGCGCCGCGACGATCGCCTTGGGGGTCAGTTGGTCGTTCATGTGATACTCGCTCCTCTCCCGCTCGGCGGGAAAGGCTGGGGAGGAAAAAGCCACGAATGGGCGGAAGGGTTCAGGCGACCGCGTCCAGCGTTTCCAGCGTCAGGCGATCGTTGGTGTACACGCACACCTCGGCGGCGATGCCCATCGCCTTGCGCACGATCGTCTCGGCGTCCTGCTCATAATCGGACAGCGCGCGTGCCGCGGCGAGCGCGTAATTGCCCCCCGACCCGATCGCGCAGATGCCGCCTTCCGGTTCCAGCACGTCGCCGTTGCCCGTCAGGATCAGCGTCGCCTCTTTGTCGGCGACGATCATCATCGCCTCCAGGTTGCGAAGAAACTTGTCGGTGCGCCAGTCCTTGGCCAGTTCGACCGCGGCGCGCATCAGATGGCCGTTATGCCGCTCCAGCTTGGCCTCCAGCCGCTCGAACAGCGTAAAGGCATCCGCGGTCGCACCAGCAAAGCCGCCGATCACGGAGCCGTCGCCCAGCCGGCGCACCTTGCGGGCGTTCGGCTTCATCACCGTCTGCCCCATCGAGACCTGGCCGTCGCCGCCGATCACCACCCGACCGCCACGTCGGACCGAACAAATCGTTGTGCCATGCCAGACGGGCATGGCGTTCTCATTCCCGCTCATGGCGGCGCATATGGAGGTGCATCCGCCCCGGTTCAACGGGCGGGTTCAACGGGAAGGACGCCCTTCCTCCATCACGAGGAAGGGCATGCCGGCGTCAGCCCAGCTTCTCGATCTTGTCCTTCAAGCTGGCCAGCTCGGCCTTCAGCGCGGCCAGTTCCTCGTCCTTGCTCCCGGCCGGTGCAGGCGCCGGCGCCGCGGCCACCGGCGGCTTGAACCCCTGCGCCGCCGCTTCGAACATCGCCAGATTGCGCTTGGCGATGTCGGCAAAGGGGGTATGCGCGAACGCGCCCTCTACGGCCGACTTGAACTGTTCCTGGTTCCGGCGAAAGCTGTCCATCGACGCTTCCAGATACCCCGGGACCACCGCCTGCATCGAATCGCCGTACATTGAGATCAGCTGGCGCAGGAAGCTGACCGGCAGCATCGTCTGCCCACGGCTCTCCTCCTCCATGATGATCTGGGTCAGGACGTTGTGCGTGATATCGTCGTCCGTCTTGGCGTCGACCACCTTGAAGTCGCGTCCCTCGCGGGTCATCGCCGCCAGATGCTCCAGCGTGATGTAGGACGATGTTTCGGTATTATAGAGCCGCCGGTTCGCGTATTTCTTGATGATCACGATACCGTCGGGTGCCAGGCCCTTCTTCATGCTCCCTCCCCATGTACAAGAACATGCCGAACCCTAACGCCATAGATTTCGCACCGCAACACGGACCTCGGCCTTTACCGCTGTTCCTTGCGTTGCTGCGCAGCGAAACCGCAGCAGAGCCGCAGCGGCAGGCCAGGGCGCTGGCAGGCCTGCGCGCCTTCCAGGATGCGCCGCGGCTTCGACCGCAGCGGCCCCTGCCCGCCCGGCGGCGCCAGGGTCGCGCCCGATTGCGCGGTGCAGGTCCAGAGGATGGCCGGCAGGTGCTGTTCGTGCCTTCGCTCATCAACCCGCCGGCGATTCTGGATCTCTCGCGTGAGACATCGCTGGTGCGGTGGCTGGCGGCGCGCGGCCATCGCTGCTGGCTGCTCGACTGGGGCACGCCGGGGCGCGGGGACCGCGCCATGGACATGACCGCGCATGTCGAGCGCATCCTGATCCCGCTGATCGCGCGGTTGCCGACGCCGCCGGTCCTGGTCGGATACTGCCTCGGCGGCACCCTCGCCCTGGCGGCGGCGGCACGGACGAAGGTGGCCGGGCTCGCGACGATCGCCGCGCCGTGGCATTTCTCCGGCTATGGGGAGGCCGCAGGCGCGATGCGGACGCAATGGGCCGCGACGCAGGCCGTGGCCGACGCGCTGGGTCTGGTGCCGATGGAGGCGTTGCAGGCCGGTTTCTGGCAGATCGATCAGGCGCGCACGGTCGACAAATATGCCGCCTTTGCCGATCTCGATCCCCGCAGCGCAGCGGCGCAGGCGTTCATTCGGCTGGAGGATTGGGCCAATGCCGGCCCGCCCCTGCCCTATGCCTTCGGACGCGAGTTGTTCGAGGCGATGGTGGGCGAGGACCGGCCGGGTCGCGGCCTGTGGCGTGTGAGCGGCGCAAACGTCACCCTTGGCCAGATCGACTGCCCGACGGTCGAATTCGTGTCATCGACCGACCGTATCGTTCCTGCCGCCACCGCCGCGGGGCTGTCCGATCGCCGCATATCGGCGGCGGGCCATGTCGGCATGGTGGTCGGTCGTCGGGCGATGGGCGATTTATGGTCCCCGCTTGCCGACTGGATCGAGGCACTGCCACGGCATACATAGAACCGGAACGAGAGGAGTATCCATGACCGAGATCGTGATTACCGCCGCCAAGCGCACTCCGGTGGGCAGCTTTCTGGGCGCCTTCGCCACCACGCCCGCGCATGAGCTGGGCCGCATCGCCATCGAGGCCGCGCTGGAACAGGCCGGGGTGAAGGGCGAGGAAGTGTCCGAGGTGATCCTGGGTCAGGTGCTGACCGCCGCACAGGGACAGAACCCGGCACGACAGGCGTCGATGGCGGCTGGCATTCCCAAGGAGGTGCCGGCATGGGGCGTGAACCAGGTCTGCGGATCGGGCCTGCGTGCGGTGGCGCTGGCCGCGCAGGCGGTGGCGATCGGCGACGCCACGATCGTCGTGGCGGGCGGCCAGGAGTCGATGTCGCTTTCGCCCCACGCGCAGACGATGCGCGGCGGTACCAAGATGGGCACGGTCAGCCTGGTCGACACCATGGTCCATGACGGCCTGACCGATGTCTTCAACGGCTATCACATGGGCATCACCGCCGAAAATCTCGCCGAACAGTATCAGGTCACCCGCGGCGAGCAGGACGCGTTCTCGGTCCGCTCGCAGAACCTTGCCGAAAAGGCGCGGGCCGACGGCCGCTTCAAGGACGAGATCGCACCGGTCACGATCAAGGGCCGCAAGGGCGACACGGTGGTCGCCGACGATGAATATATCCGTACCGGCGTGACCGAGGACAGCGTGTCGGGCGTGCGCCCTGCGTTCAAGAAGGACGGCACCGTCACCGCCGCCAATGCCAGCGGCCTGAACGACGGCGCCGCCGCGCTGGTGATCATGAGCCGCGAGGAGGCCGAAAAGCGCGGCACTCCCGTGCTGGCGACGATCAAAAGCTGGGCATCCGCCGGCGTCGATCCGTCGGTGATGGGCATCGGCCCGGTCCCCGCCACCCGCCGCGCCCTTGAAAAGGCCGGCTGGACGATCGCCGACCTCGACCTGATCGAGGCGAACGAGGCGTTCGCAGCCCAGGCGCTGTCGGTCGGCAAGGAACTCGGCTGGGATGCGGACAAGGTCAACGTCAATGGCGGCGCGATCGCGATCGGCCATCCGATCGGTGCGTCGGGCGCCCGCGTGCTGACCACTCTGCTGTACGAGATGCAGAAGCGCGATGCGAAAAAGGGCCTTGCCACTTTGTGCATCGGCGGCGGCATGGGCATCGCACTGTGCGTGGAACGCTAACGTAATGAAACGAAATTAGATTATTTCACTATGTAAGAAAACGCATTTAAGTTACAACGCTGTAACGTCGCTGCAACACCACTGACCGATTTTTGCAGTGTGTAATTATTTTCGATTGCGTTTGAGTCACTTAAAATCTTCCTTGCTCCCAACGGGCATCCCCGCCCGTTGGGGGACATCCATGAATCTGCATCGCCTTCTCGGCGCTACCGCACTGGCGGGTACTCTTTTCCTCAGCCCGTTCGCGGTTGCCCAGACCACCACCGGCACCACGCCCGAAGCCGACGCGGCGACCGAAGTTGAAACCAACGATGCCGACACGCGCGTAAATTCCGGCGCCGACCGTAGCGGCGAGATCGTCATCACCGGGTCGCGCATTCGCACGCCAAACGAGATTTCGGCCGTTCCGGTCACCACCATTTCGGTGCAGCAGCTGACGCAAACGGCGCGCACCTCGATCGGTGACGTGCTGAACGACCTGCCGCAGCTCCAGAGCACCTACAGCCAGTCGAACTCGACCCGCTTCCTGGGCACCGGCGGCCTCAACCTGCTCGACCTGCGCGGCCTGGGCACCTCGCGTACACTGGTGCTGGTCAATGGCCGCCGCCATGTCGGCGCGGACATCCTGAACAACGCCGTGTCCGTTGACGTCAACACGATCCCGACCGACCTGGTCGAAGCGGTCGACCTCGTCACCGGCGGCAATTCGGCCGTGTACGGTTCGGACGCGATCGCGGGCGTGGTCAATTTCCGCCTGAAGAACAACTTCGAGGGCCTGCAGCTTCGCGCGCAGGGCGGCGTCACCGACGAAAGCGACGCGGGCAGCTACTTCATCAGCGCCACCGCCGGCAAGAACTTCGCCGAAGGTCGCGGCAACATCGCGGTCAACCTGGAATACACCCATTCCGAGGACCTGTTCGCCTCCGATCGTCGCCAGTATCGTCAGGCCGACGGCTTCATCACGACCAACGTCGATGCCGCCGGTCCCGGCGTCAACGGCAACCTGAACTTCGACGGCCGCCCCGACGCGACCTACTTCCGCGATATCCGCGTCGGCACCTTCTCGGACGGCGGCCTCGTCTCGTTTGCCGGTGCAGCCCCCGGCGCCAACACCCCCGCCCGCTGCGGCCGCGACGGCCTCGGCCGCGCCTTCACCTGCAACTACCTGTTCCAGCCCGGTGGCGCGCTCGCTGCCCAGACGGGCAGCGCGGTCGGCGTGGCACAGGGGTCGGCCACGGCGCCCTCGGCCAGCCCGGCTGGCGTCAGCTATATCGGCGGCAACGGCAACACGCGCCGCGAGGGCGTGCTGGTTCAGCTCCTGCCCCGTCTCGATCGCTATGCGGCAAACCTGATTGGCCACTTCGACATTTCCGATGCGTTCGTACCGTTCATCGAGGCGAAATATGTCCGCACCGAGTCGGTTTCGCTCGGCGGTTCGGGACCGGCCTTCTTCACCGGCAGCACCATCGATGCGCTCTACGAGCGTCCACGCCTGGACAATCCGTTCCTCAGCTCGGATGCCCGCGCCACGCTGACCGCGCAGGCGCTGGCTTCGGTCAATAACGGCCTGAACCCCGGCACCGGCGCCGCGATCACCGCGGAACAGGCCGCCACGCTGCGCGACCAGATCAACTCGGGTGCCTACCGCTTCATCCTGCGCAAGAACCTGACCGATCTGGGTTCGCGCGCCGAGGAAGCGACCCGCGAGACCTTCCGCATCGTCGGCGGCGTACGCGGCGACTTCGCGCAGAACCTGAACTACGAATTTTCCGTCAACTACGGCGAGTTCAAGGAAAAGACGCGCGTTCTCGGCAACGTAGACGTGCAGCGCCTTTCGCTGGGCCTCGATGCGGTGCGCGATCCGGCCACCGGCCAGATCGTCTGCGGTGCGCGCCTCGATCCGACCCGCGCCAACGGCACCGGTGCGGATCTCGGTGGTAATGCCGCCAACCTGGCCGCCGACATCGCTGCCTGCCAGCCGATCAACCCGTTCGGTACCGGCAGCATCTCTGACGCCGCGCGCAACTATGTGCTGCGTGACACGACGTCGCAGGGCAAGATCACGCAGCTCGACATCCTGGGTGTCGTCGCCGGCGATACCTCGGCGTTCTTCAACCTGCCGGGCGGCGGCATCGGCTTCTCGATCGGCGGCGAATATCGTCGTGAAACGAACGAGTTCCGCGCCGATCCATTCGTCGAGCAGGGCTATACCTTCTATAACGCGCTGGCACCGTTCGATCCGCCCGCGTTCGAGGTGAAGGAAGCGTTCGGCGAGCTTCGCGTTCCGCTGCTCAAGGACACCTTCCTGACCAAGGAAGTCACGCTGGGCGCCTCGGGCCGCGTGTCGGACTACAAGGGCTCGGCCGGCACCGTCTACAGCTACAACCTGCGCGGTGAGTGGGCACCGATCGAGGATATCCGCTTCCGCGCCAATTACGGCCGGGCGGTGCGCGCCCCGAACCTGAGCGAGCAGTTCTCGGCCGCCGGCCAGAACTTCGCGCCGGGCTTCCTCGACCCCTGCTCTGCGGACAATCTGGCTCGCGGCACGCAGTTCCGCGCCGCCAACTGCGCTGCCGCCGGCATCCCGACCGGCTACAACTTCCAGTATGCGCAGTCGCTGGAAACGCTGAGCGGCGGCAACGCCAACCTGAACGCGGAAAAGTCGGACTCCTACACCTATGGTGCAGTCGTTCAGCCGCGCTTCGCACCGGGCCTGCTGCTCTCGGTCGATTACTACAACATCAAGGTGAACGACGTCATCACCTCGCCGAGCGCGCAGAACCTGGTCAACGCGTGCTACGACTCGCCGACGATCGAGGGCAACCAGTTCTGTTCGCAGTTCACCCGCGTCGCCGCCGGCCAGACCGGCCCGAACGGCGAGCAGGCGTTCCGCATCGTGGAGGGCAGCCTGCTGACCATCCCGCTGAACTACGCCAAGCTGCAGGTGCGCGGCATCGACTATCAGGTCGGGTATAACCGCCGCATCGGCGACGTCCGCATGAACGCGACGGTGATCTACACCCACATCCTCCAGAACGACAGCTTCCTGAACCCGGTGCAGCCAGGCTTCGCGAACCGTCTGAACGGGGAACTGGGCTATCCGAAGCATCAGGTTTCGGCGTTCATCAATGCCGACTTCGGCCCGGTCTATGTGAACACCTCGTTCCGCTACCTGTCGAAGCAGTCGGTGGGTGCCATCGAGAACACCGAGACGGTCCAGGGTCGTCCGCCGCAGAACCTCGACGACTTCGACATCCAATTCTATCCGGATGTCCTCTACATAGGTGCGAAGTTCGGCATCAACGTGACCGAGCGGACCGACTTCTACTTCGGTATCGACAACATCACCGATCGTCTGCCGCCGCTCGGCTCGACCGGTATCGGCGAAGGCAGCGGCATCTTCGACAATGTCGGTCGTCGCTTCTACGCGGGCATCACCGCTCGCTTCTGAAGCACCGGCATCTAATCGTGAAATGGGAAGGGCCGGTGGTTTCCACCGGCCCTTTTTCGTGCAGGATGAGCCACATGCACCAGGATCCGATTGCCGCCGCCCAGACCCTGCTCGCCGCCGGCCGCCAGAACGAGGCGATTGCCGCGATCGACCGCGCCGCCGCCACCGGCCATGCTGGTGCATTGTTCCAGCGGGCATTCTGGCATCTGGTCGGCCAGCCGGTACCGCGCGACCTGCCCCGGGCGCGTGCCGACCTGCGGCGTGCGGTCGCGGGCGGACACCGCGAGGCCCGCCTGATGGAGATCACCCTTGCCGCCAACGGCACCGGCGCGCCGGCGGACTGGTCGGGATCGATGGCCTTGCTCCGCTCGGCCGCCGAAAGCGACCGGGATGCCGCCGCGCTGCTCCACCTGCTCGACGCGATGACGCTCGACGCCGGGGGTGCCCCCCGCCAGTTGCCGCCGATCGAGTCCCTCACGCCCGATGGCAGTGTCGCGCGCGTTCCGCGCCTGCTCACCCCGGCGGAATGCGCGCATATCGCCAACAGCGCGGCCGACCTGCTTGCCCCCGCCTTTGTCGTCGATCCGCGCACCGGGCGCAGCGTGCCGCATCCGATCCGCACCTCCGATGCCGCGGTGATCGGCCCCTTGCGCGAGGACCCGGTGATCCGCGCGATCAACCACCGGCTCGCGGCGGCAAGCCGGACGCCGATCGGCGCCGGCGAAGCGCTGACCGTGTTGCGCTACCAGCCGGGGCAGCAGTTCCGCCTGCACTCCGATATCCTGCCACAAACCCGCAACCAGCGGGTGACGACCGTTCTGGTCTATCTGAACGACGGCTTCACCGGCGGCGAGACGGTGTTCCCGGACCACGGCCTGACCGTGGCGCCGCGTACCGGGGACGCGGTCATCTTCACCAATGTCGATGCCGCCGGCCGCCCTGCCGCCGCCGCACGCCATGCCGGAATGCCGGTACGCTCGGGGGTGAAATGGCTGGCGACGCGCTGGATACGCGCGTGCGCCTTCGACGTCTGGCAGGGGCCGGAAGCGGCCTAACCCCAGAGCCGCTCGGCGCGGCGTCCCCAACCGGTCAGCAACTCATATTGCGACACGCCCGACGCCTGCGATGCCGGCGACAGCGCATAGGCGATGCGCAGCCAATCCCCCTCGGCCAGATCCGGGCGGGCCGATACGTCGATCGCCACCAGATCCATCGACACCCGGCCCAGTTCGGGCAGTACCACGCCGTCATGCATCCCGGCGCCCACGCCTGAAAATGCGCGACGATAGCCATCGGCATAGCCCAGGTTGATGATCGCCACCTCGGTTTCGGCAGGCGCGATCCAGGTCGCATTATAGCCCACCGCCTCGCCCGCACCGACCCGGCGGCGCTGCAGGATCTGTGCCTCCGGATGAACGACCTGCCGGATCATCGCGCCCATGTCCGCGCGCGGTACGCCGCCATAGAGCGCCAGCCCCGGACGCGTCAGGTCGAAGGCATAATCCTCGCCCAGCCCGATCCCCGCCGAATTGGCCAGGCTCATCCGCCGGGCCGCGGTCGCGCCCCGCAGGGCGGAGAAACGCGCCCGCTGCGCTTCGTTCATCGCGCTGTCCTCGTCGGCACAGGCAAGGTGGCTCATCAGCGTCTCGATCGCCAGTCCGTCCAGCAGCCCGCCCGCGATCGCCTCGGCGGACACCCCCAGCCGGTTCATGCCGGTGTCCACCATCACGTCGCACGCGCCCCCACCGGCCTCGCGCCAGCGGGCGACCTGTGCCGCGGTGTTCAGCACCGGCCGCGCGAAACCGGCATGGGCAGCGGCCATGTCCTCGGCCCGGACCCCGTGCAGCACGGAAACCGGCAGCCCCAGCGGCGCCAGTCGCTCCGCCTCGGCCCAGGTCGCGACAAAGAAATCGCGGCATCCCGCCACCGCCAGCCGACGCGCGACCTCGGTTGCGCCCAGACCATAGCCGTCCGCCTTCACCGCCGCACCGCAGGCCGCCCTGCCGCTCGCGCGTGCCAGCGACCGCCAGTTGTGGACGAGCGCGTTTTCATCGAGACGCAGGCGAAGGGGCGCGGGGATGTCGATCACCCGTCGCCCCTTACGCCGCTCTTCGCGCTCAGGCCAAGGTGCGAATGATCCCGGAGAAATCGGTTGCGGCCTGCCCGTCGCGCTCGACAAACGCTTCGTAGAGTTCGGTTGCGCGCGTGCCCATCGGCACCGTCGCTCCCGCCTCGCCCGCCGCCGCCATGGCAAGGCGCAGGTCCTTCAGCATCAGCGCCGCGGCGAACCCGCCCTGAAAGTCGCGGTCGGCCGGGCTCACCGGACCGACGCCGGCCACCGGGCAATAGGTCGTCATCGACCAGCTTTGGCCCGACGACACGCTGGCGATGTCGTAAAAGGTCTGCGCATCGACCCCCAGCCGATCGGCCAGCGCAAAGGCCTCGCACGTCGCGATCATCGTCGCGCCCAGGATCATGTTGTTGCACATCTTGGCGGCCTGGCCCGCGCCGCTCGCCCCGGCATGGATCACCGCCTTGCCCATCGCCTCCAGGATCGGCTGCGCCGCGGCGAACGCCTGTTCGGTGCCACCCACCATGAAGGTCAGCGTGCCGCCATTCGCCGCGGCGATACCGCCCGATACCGGCGTATCCACCGCCAGGAAGCCGCGGCCGGCCGCGATCTCCGCCAGCCGGCGCGCGGTCGCGACGTCGATCGTCGAACAGTCGATCAACACCGCCGATGGACTGGCATGGGGCAGCACCGCCTCGGTATAGACGCGCTCGACATGGGTGCCCGCCGGCAACATGGTGACGATCGCCTCCGCCCCGTCGACCGCTGCGGCGGCGCTGTCCGCGGCCAGGCATCCCGCCTCGCCGGCGCGCGCCAGTGCCTCGGCCGACAGGTCGAACGCGCGAACGTCATGCCCCGCCTTTGCCAGATTCGCGGCCATGCCGCCGCCCATATTGCCCAGTCCGATAAAGGCGATGCGTGCCATTGCTCCAGTTCCTCTCGCTATCCCCCGCCTTGGGCGGGTGGATGTACGTGTCAGCGACCCTGCCAGTTGCCGGGGCGTTTCTCCACAAAGGCGGTCATGCCCTCCTTCTGGTCGGCGGTGCCGAACAGACCATGGAACAGGCGCCGCTCGAACTGAACGCCCTGCGACAGCCCCATGTCGAATGCGGCGTTGACCATCTCCTTGTTCGCCTTGACCGCCAGCGGTGCCATGCCGGCGATGATGGCGGCGGTCTTCACCGCCTCCTCGACCAGATCGGCGGCCGGCACGATCCGCGCCACCAGCCCGGCGCGCTCGGCCTCCTCGGCATCCATCATCCGGCCGGTCAGGCACATCTCCATCGCCTTGGCCTTGCCCACTGCATGCGCCAGCCGCTGCGATCCGCCCATGCCGGGGGTCACGGCCAGCTTGATCTCGGGCTGGCCGAATTTGGCGGTGTCGGCGGCCAGGATGAAGTCGCACATCATCGCCAGCTCGCATCCGCCGCCCAGCGCATAGCCCGCGACCGCCGCGATCACCGGCTTGCGGGTGCGCGTGAACACGTCCCAGCCGGCGAAATGGTCGCTGCCATACATGGCGGCGAAGTCCATCGCCTGCATCTCCTTGATGTCGGCCCCCGCCGCGAACGCTTTGGCATTGCCGGTGATGACCGCGCAGCCTTGGCTATCGTCGGCGTCGAAGGCGCGCATCGCGGCCAGCAGGTCGGCCAGCACCTGCGCGTTGAGCGCGTTCAGCGCTTCCGGCCGGTTCAGTGTCACCAGCGTCACCGCGCCGCGCTGCTCGATGATAAGGGTCTGGTATTCGGACATCGGCTATACTCCGTCAGGCGGGGGTCCATGCCTCTGCCGGGGGCAGTGGCGCAAAAATCTGGTCGATTACGTGATCGGTCACGGCATCGGGGGTGGCGGGGTTCCAGCGCGGCGCATGATCCTTGTCCACGATCACCGCGCGCACGCCCTCCAGAAAGTCGTGCCGCTGCACGACCCGCGTCGCGACCGCATATTCCTGTACCATCTCATCGGCAAAGCTCGCCATCTCGGCGCCGTCCTTCAACAGGCGCAGCGATACCTTCATCGCCTGGGGCGATTTCGTCGCCAGCAACTCCTGCTGCTGGCGTGCCCATGCCCCGCCATCCGCCGCCAGCGCGGCCGATATGTCCTCCAGCGTGTCCGCCGCGAACAACCGGTCGATATCGCCGCGCTGCGCCAGAATCTCCGCCTCCGGCGCCGGCACCGACAGGTCGGAAAGGATCGCATCCAGCGCGGTCGGATCGGCCAGGATATGCCGCTTGGCCTCGTCCAGATCGGCGGACGGGATATAATGGGTGGCAAGGCCCAGCGCGCAGCATTCCGCCCCGTTCAACCGGTGGCCGGTCAGCGCCAGATACTGGCCGATCCGCCCCGGCAGGCGCGACAGATACCAGCCCGCGCCGACGTCCGGGAACAGGCCGATCCCGGTTTCCGGCATGGCAAGGCGCGTATTCTCCGTCGCGATACGCTTGGCGCACGGCAGGGCCACGCCGACGCCGCCGCCCATGGTGATCCCGTCCATCACCGCGACGATCGGCTTGGCATAGGTGAACAGCCGGTGGTTCATCTGGTATTCGGTGTGAAAGAATGCCCGCGCCGCCGCGCCGTCGCCGGCACCGCTTTCGCTCAGCAGGCGGATATCGCCGCCCGCGCAAAACCCCCTGCCCTCGGCATGGTCGATCAGCACCGCGCGGATGCTGGCATCGCCGCGCCAGTCCTCCAGCGCGTCCAATATCGCCTGGCACATCCCGGCGTTCAGCGCATGAAGGGCCTTGGGCCGGTTCAACCGCAGGCGCCCGACGGCGCCGCTCGTCTCGACGATCAGGTCGGTGGTCATGGGGACGCTGCTACTCCTCTCACGGTCTCCCCTCGGCTGGTGCCCGATCTTGGGTCGGTGTCACCAGCCGAAGAAACAATCTTACGCTCCCTTGGCACAGATGATCGCGCTGCGTAACCTCCACCGATCACGGACCGCATCATGGGAGTTGCCGCATGACCGATCTTCGCGACCGCGCCGTCGAGATCTACGACGCCTTCACCCACGAGCATCACGATCGCCGCACCCTGCTGCGCCAGATGACGCTGCTCGCCGGATCGGCGACCGCGGCGGAGGCGCTGATCCTGTCGATCGCCGCCAGTCCCGCCGCCGCCGCACAGATCGATGCCAAGGACCCCCGCCTCGTCACCGACCGCAGCGTCGGTAACGAGGGCGGCGCCCCCTCGATCGCCTATTTCGCAGCACCCCGCCAGCCAAAGGCGAAACTCGGCTACGTCCTGGTCATCCATGAAAATCGCGGCCTGACCCCGCATATCCAGGATGTCGCGCGCCGCCTAGCCCTGGCCGGCTTCCGCGTGATCGCCCCCGACTTCCTCGCGCCGCAGGGTGGCACGCCTGCCGACGAGGACAAGGCCCGCGCGATGATCGGCACGCTCGACTATGATCTCGCGCTGAAACAGGCCCGCGCCTTTATCGCGCGTGCGGCCACGCAGCGCACCGGCACGGGCAAGGTCGGCGCGGTCGGCTTCTGCTGGGGCGGCGCGTTCGTGAACCGGCTGGCGGTCGCGGCGGGTCCGGCCCTGGCCGCGGGTGTCGCCTATTACGGTCCCGCGCCCGATCCGGCGGAGGCCGCGCGCGTGTCGGCGCCCCTGATGCTGCATTATGCCGGCAAGGATGCGCGGGTGAACGCCACCGGCGAGCCCTGGGTCGCCGCGCTCAAGGCCGCCCGCAAATCGGTCGAGGCGTTCACCTATCCCGGCGTGGATCATGCGTTCAACAACGACACGTCGGCGCAGCGTTACGACGCGGGGGCGGCGGCGCTCGCCTGGGATCGCACGACCCGCTTCCTCCATGCCCGGCTTGACCGGTAGCGGCATCGATGTTCCACTCCTGTTCCAACGAATCAGGAGCAGCACCAATGGCCGCCGATCTCACGCTCTACACCAATCCCATGTCGCGGGGGCGCATTGCCCGGTGGATGCTCGAAGAGGTCGGCGCCCCCTATGAAACGGTTGTGCTGGACTATGGCACGACGATGAAGAACGATGCCTATCGCGCGATCAATCCGATGATGAAGGTGCCGGCGATCGTCCATCAGGGCACGGTGGTGACCGAGGTGGCGGCCATCTGCGCCTATCTGGCGGATGCCTTTCCACAGGCCGGGCTGGCGCCGGCACCCACCGAGCGCGCCGATTATTATCGCTGGCTGTTCTTTGGCGCCGGCCCGCTGGAGGCGGCGATCACCAACCGGTCGATGGGCGTGGAGCCGGATGCGCGGCAGCAGCAGATGGCTGGCTACGGCACGCTCGACCTGACCGCCGGGACACTGGAATCGATGCTGAAGGACCGGGACTATATCGCCGGCAACCGCTTCAGCGCGGCGGACGTGTATGTCGGGTCGAGCCTGATGTGGTACACCGGGTTCGGCCTGCTGCCGAAGTCGGCACCGTTCATGGCCTATATCGCGCGGATCGCGGATCGCCCGGCGCATCGCCGTGCAAGCGAGATCGACGACGCCTTGATGCCGGCAAAGGCCGACGCCGGCTGAGTGCTGGTCAGGACGCCTTCGCGCGGGCGGCCAGGGCCGCCTTGCGCGGGGGCAGCGCGGCCAAGATCGCCCGGCGCTCCTTCACCGGCTTGGCGCTCCAGTTCGAGATCTCGCGGATCGTCCGCGCACATCCCACGCACCATCCGGTGCTCTGGTCCATCCGGCAGATATTCACGCACGGCGAGGCGAGGCCGACCGGCTGTGGCACGGTAAAGCTGATGATGTCGTCCAACGGCACGAAACGCCTCGAAATCGCTTACCGGTTGAGCGAGACCATCAGGAATTCCGGAATCGGTCCGTTCCAACCGTCATCGGGCCCCTCGTCGCGCTCGTCGCGGCGCGGACGGCGATCACGGCGTTCGTCACGCGGCGGGCGACGATCCTCGCCGCGATAGGCGGGTGCCTCCGCTGCGGACCGTTCGCCGTCCTCGCGGCGATCGTCACGCACCGGACGGTCCTCGCGGGGCCGTTCCTCACGCGCCGCACGATCCTCACGGGGCCGATCCTCGCGCGCAGGCCGCTCGCGCCGGACACGCTTGGGACGCTCCTCTTCCTCGGCCGCGGGCGGCAGGTCGAGTGGCGCGATCTTCTGACCGGTCAGCTTCTCGATATTGGCGATGTTCTCGGCATCGTCCGGCGTCACGAAGGTGAAGGCGATGCCCGTCGCGCCGCCGCGACCGGTGCGGCCGATGCGGTGCACATAATCGTCGGGATGCCAGGGCGCGTCGAAATTGATGACATGGCTGACACCCTTGATGTCCAGTCCGCGCGCCGCGACGTCGGAGGCGACCAGGATGTTCACGTCACCGCGCTTGAACAGGTCCAGTTCGGCCAGCCGCTGTGGCTGCTCCATGTCGCCGTGAATCTCGCCGGAGCGGAAGCCATGCCGCTTCAGCGACTTGTTCAGTTCGCGCACCGTCGTCTTGCGGTTGCAGAAGATGATCGCGTTGCGCATCCCCTCCTGCTGCAACACCTGGCGCAGGCGCTTGCGCTTTTCGGACGCCTGCGCCGCGACCGGCACCACCCACTGGGTGATGTTCGCGTTGGTGGTCGCCGCGCGCGCGACCTCGATCGTCTTGGGATTTTCCAGGAACTTGTCCGCCAGCTTCTTGATCGGCGGCGGCATCGTTGCGGAAAACAACAGCGTCTGGCGCTGCTTGGGCAGCTTGGTGCAGATTTCCTCGATATCGGGGATGAACCCCATGTCGAGCATCCGGTCCGCCTCGTCGATGACCAGCATCGAACAGCCGGTCAGCAGGATGTTGCCCCGCCCGAACAGGTCCATCAACCGTCCCGGCGTCGCGATCAGCACGTCGACGCCCTTTTCCAGCGCCTTGATCTGGTCGCCCATCGACACGCCGCCGATCAGCAGCGCCATCGACAGCTTGTGGTTCGCGCCATATTTCTCGAAATTCTCGGCCACCTGCGCGGCCAGTTCGCGCGTCGGCTCCAGGATCAGCGAGCGCGGCATGCGCGCCCGGCTGCGCCCCTGGGCCAGAATGTCGATCATCGGCAGCACGAACGATGCCGTCTTGCCGGTCCCCGTCTGGGCGATGCCGATGATGTCGCGCATCATCAGCACCGACGGGATGGCGGACGCCTGGATCGGCGTCGGCTCGGTATAACCGGCATCCGTCACCGTTTGGAGAAGTTCGTCGGATAGGCCGAGATCGGCAAAGCTCATGCAGGGGTCCGGAAATAATGGCGCTGGGGGGACGACACGGCCCCATGCACACGTTCGTCGCGCGCTCGCGGATTTCAGCCGATTTGTCAAGCTTTGCCGCCGCGCGGCACGAGATCACTTGGCGGGAACCAGCGTCCGGAACCGGTCGATCTCGCAGGCCGCGCCCGATCGCATGCGGATCGCATCCCGGTCGGCACAGACGCGCCCGTCGGGCGCGGGCCGCAGATAGAAGCCGGAATAGAAGTCGAGCTGCCGGCATTCCCCGCTCAGCTTGGCGCGCACCCTGCTGCCACCGGTCAGCACCAGATCGACCGAGCCCGTCTCGCTCACCAACGCGCCGGCAAGGGTGGAGGCCGCAATGCATTTCGGCCCCTTGCGCTCCTTCCACTTCGCCGGTGCCATCGGCTGGCGCATCGCCATGCCGACGCGCGGCACCCGCACCACGATTCGCTCGCGCACCGTCATCTGCGTCACCCGCACATGCGGACCATCCGCCGCCCCGATCAGGGCAGGTGTGGCAAGCGCGGCAAGAAGGCGAATCGGTGGGCGAATCATGACAAGATGGCTTCCGCATAAGCCCGATCGTTGAACGTCTCATGAACTCGACCTAAATCCGCGACCGTCATGACCCCTGCGCAAACCCGCCTGATCGACGCGCTTCGCCCGCTGCTGGACGCCAAAGCCATCATCACCGATCGCGACGCGATCGCGCCGTGGGAAACCGACTGGCGCCGCCGCTTCCACGGCCATGCACCCGCGATCCTGGCGCCCGCGACGCGTGACGATGTCGCCGCGATCCTGGCGACCGCCACCGCGCACGGCGTGCCCCTCGTCCCGCAGGGCGGCAACAGTTCGATGGTCGGTGGCGCGACACCCCCGGCCGACGGCAGCGCGCTGATCCTGTCGCTGCGCCGGATGAACCGGATCCGCCACATCGATGCCGCCGCAGGGCTGGCGGTGGCGGAGGCGGGCGTGATCCTGGCCGACCTGCACGATGCGGCGCTCGCCAAAGGCCGGCGCTTCCCGCTGACGCTGGGCGCGCGCGGCAATGCCACGATCGGCGGACTGGTCTCGACCAATGCGGGGGGGACGCAGGTCCTGCGGTTCGGCACGATGCGGGGGCTGGTCGCCGGCGTGGAAGCGGTGCTGCCCGACGGCACGATCCATGACGGCCTGTCCGCGCTGAAAAAAGATAATCGCGGCTATGATCTCGACCAGCTGCTGATCGGGGCGGAGGGGACGCTGGGCGTCGTCACCGCCGCGACGCTGCATCTGGTGCCCGCCATCGCGCAGGCGGCGACCGCCTGGGTCGGGGTGGCCAGCCCGGCGGACGGGCTGGCGCTGCTCCGTCGCCTGCAGGCCGCGACCGACGCGATCGAAAGTTTCGAGATCATGCCCGCCGAAACGCTGGCCGCGGCGGTGGCGCATGTTCCCGGCGCCCGTCCGCCGCTCGCCGGCCATCACGCCTGGCACATCCTGATCGAGGCGACCGCGGCGGATGCGCGGGGCGAGCCGCCGTCGCACCTCCTGGAAACGCTGCTCGCCCGCGCGCTGGAGGCCAATGTCATCGCCGACGCGGTGATCGCCGCCAGCGAGGCGCAGGCGCAGGGCTTCTGGCGGCTGCGCGATTCGCTGTCCGATGCGGAGCGCGCGCTGGGGCCGGCGACGCAGCACGACCTGTCCGTTCCCGTCGACGCGATGCCGCGCTTCATGATCGAGGCGGCCGCCGCCTGCGATGCCCGCTTCCCCGGCACCCATGCATCGGGCTTCGGCCATCTCGGCGACGGCAACATCCATTTCCATGTCCGCAGCGCCCCCGGCACCGATCGCGACCGGTTCTATGCGGAACAGGCGCCGGCAATCACCCGCTTCGTCCATGACCTGGTGGTCGCCTGGGGCGGGTCGATCTCGGCGGAACACGGCATCGGCCAGATGAAGCGCGACGAACTGGCCCGGCTGTCGCCCGCCCGCGTGGCGACGCTGGCGGCGATCAAGCGTGCGGTCGACCCGGCCGGGCTGCTGAACCCGGGCAAACTGGTCGCGCTTGCACCTGACCCCAAGGCCCCATAGACACCGGCAGGTCGCGCGCGGCTCGCCGCCGCCGTTTCATCTTCTGGAGAGTCTTCATGGCCAGCGCGCCGTCGCTTCCGCTTTTCTACAATGGCCTCGAACCGCTTTCGAGCGAGGTTCATGCCAATTACAAGGTGCGCCCGCAGGATACCGCGCCCTTCCTCGTCGGCCAGCACGCGATCCCCGTCACCGTGGACGAATTCCCGCTGGTGCAGCGCTTCATGCCGATCGTCTTCTCGGTCGGTCCGGAGGCGATCCCGCTGGCACTGATGGGCCTGAACGAGGGCGTGAACGTCTTCGTCGACGAGGACGGCAAGCTGAACGAGACCAGCTTCTACGTTCCCGCCTATGTCCGCCGCTATCCCTACATGCTGGCGCGCCTGCGTCCCGAGGCGGAGGAGCTGTCGCTGTGCTTCGACCCGACCTCGCCGACGATCGGCGCGTTCGACGAGGGCGAGGCGCTGTTCGAGGGCAACCAGCCGTCGCAGCTGACGCAGAACATCCTGCAATTCGCCGAGTCGTTCGAGCAGGCGGGCGCCCGCACGCAGAACTTCATGAAGGAACTGCAGGAAATGGACCTGCTGATGGACGGCGAAGTTTCCATCCAGCCGGACGGCGCCGCGCAACCCTTCGTCTATCGCGGCTTCCAGATGATCAATGAAGAGAAGCTGGTCGACATGCGTGGCGATCAGCTGCGCAAGATGAGCCAGTCGGGCATGCTGCCGCTGCTCTACGCCCATCTGTTCTCCCTGTCCCTGATGCGCGACCTCTTTGCCCGTCAGGTTCAGCAAGGCAAGCAGCCGCAGCCGCAGTTCCAGCCCGCTCAGTAAAGGCGGCTCTTTCAGGAAATCGAAGACGCCGATCGCCGGGTCCAGTCGCCACTCCACGGTCGCGACTGGGCTTCACCGGACGATCGCTGCACCGGTTATCGTTAGTCCGGTGATCGGCGTCTTCCTCAATGCGCTGGCGGGCGAGCTGCCCGGCGGCATGCCGATTCAGCGGGCGATCGGCCGGATTGCGCTGGCCTTTATCGATCCCGCGCCCTTCCCCGGGCGTACCGCGGGCGCCGCTGGCTGATGCCACCCGGCAGGGACGTACACCCGCCGCCATCTGATCCTGCGAGGCGATATCATGGCGCGCGCACAGCCGGCGCCGGGGCGTGACGGAAAAATGACGGATCGTGTGCGGCGGGGTTGAACCAAAAGCCGGCTCGCCTATTTATACCCTGTACGACGCCGTGTCCCCCCTTTCGCGGTGTCGTATGACACGCTTTCAGCGTGTCTCCTCCCTGAACCTTGGCCACCTCGCGCACCAATGCGCGGGGTGGTTTTTTATTCGGCGGCCATCTGGCATGCGGCGGACAGCGCCTCGTCCGCCAATGCCGACAGCACCCGCGCGACCAGCGCCGCGGTCTCTCCGAACCCCGGCCCCGGCTGGTCCAGCGCCGTGTCGAGATACAGGCTGCGATCCAGTTCCAGCTGGATGGCATGAATGCCGCGGGCCGGCGCGCCGTGCCGCTCCAGGATATGGGCGCCGGCATAGGGCGTGTTGATCGCCACCGGCACGCCGCAGCGCCGCACCTCCTCCTCCGCCCGCGCCACGAACCGCGCCCCCGCCGCCTTGCCGAACCGGTCCCCCAGGACGACCCTCGCCCCCTCCCCCGTCCCCAGCGGCGGCATCGAGTGCAGATCGAGCAGCACCGCCACCCCGAACCGTTCCCGCGCCCCCTCCAGCAACCCGGCCAGCGCCGCATGATAGGGCCGGTAGTCCGCCACGATCCTCGCCTCCACCTCCGCACCCGAAAACCGCCGCCGCCACAGATCGCCCGCCGCCCCCGTCCGCCGCGGCACCAACCCCAGTCCGCTGCGCAACTTGGCCGAGGCACGCGGCTGCGTCGTCCAGTCGGCGCCCGCATCCACCTTGGGATCGCGCTCCTGCTCGCTGCGGTTGAGGTCGATCCAGGCACGTGGCACCGTCTGGATCAGCGTCGGCTGCCGATCGCGCGCGGCGCGCGCCACCATGTCGACGAAGCGATCCTCCAGCAGCTGCAGCGCCGCCGCCGGCACACGCAGCGCCTCGTGCAGCGCGGGCGGATAGTCGCGCCCGGCATGCGGCACCGACAGGATCACCGGGCCCCGTCGCACGAAATCCCGGTCGCCCGGCATCGCATCAAGGCGCTCGAAGGAAGGGCTCGCCATCGCCCGTCACGCTAGGCGCGACCGTACGCTGCCGCAATCGCTCTGGAAATATTAAGGGGCCCTCCCCTAAGAGGGGCGCAGTTTCACCGGGGCCCAATGATGATCCGAATCCTGCTGGCCGAAGATGACCAGATCATGCGCGAATATCTGACCCGCGCGCTTCAGAAGTCGGGCTATGCGGTCACCGCGGTGGACCGCGGCACCGCCGCCATCCCCTTATTGCAGACCGAACGGTTCGACCTGCTGCTGACCGACATCGTCATGCCGGAAATGGACGGCATCGAACTGGCCCAGCGCGCGGGGGAGATGGTGCCGGATCTGCGCGTGATGTTCATCACCGGGTTCGCCGCGGTCACGCTCAAGGCCGGCCAGGCGATGCCCAACGCCCGCGTCCTGTCCAAACCCTTCCACCTGCGCGACCTGGTGATGGAGGTCGACCGGCTTTTCGAGGCCGATCATGCTGGTGGCACAATTTAGCACCGGATCGATTTAGGACTTGCACACCCGAAACACCCCGGCTAATGCGCCACCTCCGGCGGGCGTGTAGCTCAGTGGTAGAGCACTGTGTTGACATCGCAGGGGTCGCAAGTTCAATCCTTGCCACGCCCACCACTTCAAAAAGCCTCGGATGTCTTCGGACTTCCGGGGCTTTTTAGTTGTCCAGGTCTTGCACACCGCGCCGCTTGGTAAAATCCGCACCGGATTGCCCCCGCCCGATCGATCGTTAAGCTGCGCTCGAACCGGGGGGACAGGAACATGGTCATTCGTGCGATGCGGCTTGGCGCATCGGCCGCCGCAATGCTTGCGGCCACGGCGGGAAGCAGCGCAGTCGCCGCCAGGGGCGCGCAAACGCCTAAAAGCGTGACGTCGGAAAATGCTCGTGGTCGTACGGTGCTTTACGCGCCGGCGCCCGATTGGGTGATCGCCCCGCCCACCGCGGCCGATGCCCCGTTGCCGCCCGGCGCCCCGGTGCGCGTGCTCTATGCCGAACAACAGGTCCGCGTCACCGCCAACGGGCAGGAGGATTACCAGGCCTCCCGCATGAAGTTGCTGTCGCCAGAGGGGCTTGCGGCCGGCAATCTCGCGGTCGCCTGGTCCCCTGCCAGTGAAGAGATGATCGTCCACCGCCTGGCCATCATCCGCGGCGGCCAGACCATCGACATTCTCGCCACCCAGAAGTTCACCGTCATCCAGCGGGAGAATAATCTGGAACAGTCGATGCTCGACGGCGACCTGACCGCGACCTTGCAGACGGCCGGGCTTCAGGTCGGTGACGAGGTCGAGTTCGCGGCAACCAAACGCCATCACGACACCGGCCTTGGCGAACGTGCCGAAGGCTTTCTGCAATTGCCCGTGGTCGGCATGCGCGGGGCCTACCGCGTACGCCTGCTGACCCCCAAGGGGAGCAGCGTCAGCTACCGCGCCACCGCCGATGCGCCGCAGCCGGCGGTCCGTGACCTGGGGAGCGAGACCGAGCGGCAATATCTGCTGACCGACCCGGATACACCGACCGTGCCGGAGGACGCACCGCTGCGCTACCGGATCGCCCGACTGGTGCAGTTCAGCGATTATGCCGATTGGGCGGCGGTCTCCCACGCCTTCGACCCGCTCTACGTCCGCGCCGGCACCCTCGCCGCCGATTCGCCAATCCGGGCGGAGGCGGCGCGGATCGCCGCGACGACCACCGATCCGGCGCGCCGGGTGGAGGCGGCGCTGCGCCTCGTCCAGGATCAGATCCGCTATGTCTATGTCGGGCTGGACGGCGGCAATTACCGCCCGGCCGCAGCGGATGAGACGTGGAAGCGGCGTTTCGGCGACTGCAAGGCCAAGACGGTGCTGCTGATCGCCCTGCTGCGCGAAATGGGGATCGCGGCCGAGCCGGTGCTGGTCGCCAGCAAGGGCGGCGACGGCATCGACCAGCGCCTGCCGACGCCCGGCCTGTTCGACCATGTCGTCGTGCGCGCGACGGTTGCCGGCAAGCCGATCTGGCTCGACGGCACCCGGCTCGGCGACAGGACGCTTGCCACGCTCGATCCGCCGGGGTCGCGCTGGGCCCTGCCGCTGCGCACCGGCAGCGTCGCGCTCGAGGCGATCGCGCCGCGCCCGCCCCGCGTACCGACACGCATCGACGTGGTGGAGATCGATGCATCAGCCGGCTTCGACAAGCCGGGCAGATACCACATCCAGCAGACGCTGCGCGGCGACGAGATCTTTGGGATGCGCGCCCAGCTTGCCGGCGTCGCCGCGTCCGATGCGAACAAGCTCCTCGCCACCTATTGGCGCCAGCAGATGCCCGATGTCGAGCCGAGCCGGACGGGCTGGCGCTTCGATGACGACAATCGCCTGTTGGTGCTCGACATGGAGGGCGAGGGGAAGGTCGACTGGGACGGCGACGACAAGGACGGTCACACGCACTACCTGTTCAGCGGCGGCTTTTCCCCGCCGAACGAGCGTAAACGGCCCAAGGACCAGCCGCAGGACGCGCCGTTCGCCAATGACTATCCGGCGTTCACCTGCTCGGCGACGACGGTGAAGGTGCCGCCCGCGGGCAAGGGCCTGTACTGGAGCTTCTCGTCCAGGCCGATGGATAGCAGCCTGGGTGGCGTCGCCTATTGGCGGATCGCGTCGTTCGATGGGCAAACCGCGCGGATGGTGCGCAGCTACCGTGTCGACGTGCCGGAAATCAGCGCGGCCGATGCCGCCGCCCTGAACGCAGCGATCCCCAACTTCGACAACAACAAGTCCTATGTCTGGGAAACAAAGCGCAAGCCGAGCCTGAGCGGGCAACTGGACGCAGCCGGCCATTTCGGCAGCTTTGCCGAGTTCGCAGGCGCCGCGCCACCCTGCCAGAGCGAAGTCAGACGCGATAAGACATCGTAATCAATGGGAAAGCCGGGGTCCTCGGACCCTGGCGACCGTGCCGCGCGATCGTCGCTGCGATGACGGTGTAAGATTGGTCGGGGCGACAGGATTCGAACCTGCGACCCCCACACCCCCAGTGTGATGCGCTACCAGGCTGCGCTACGCCCCGACCAGAGCCGGCGCCTCTAGGCCCAGTTTGCGTGCAACGCAAGCCCCAAGCGCGTGGAGTAGCTGCAACCGTCGCCGGGATGCCCCGCTTATGCGGCCGTCCATTGCGCGTTCGCCCCGGCAATGGTAGCGGGCACCGCTTAATCGCCTGGCCGTTTCGCGACGTCCATGCCCACCAGTCACGAACGGGTCCGATGTTCATTTCCACCGCATTTGCACAGGGCGCCGCCGGCGCCGCGTCACCGGGCGGGTTCGCCTCGTTCCTCAGCCTCGCGCCGCTGCTCCTCGTCTTTGTCGTCTTCTATTTCCTGATGATCCGCCCGCAGCAGCGCCGGATGAAGCAGCTTCAGGCGGCCGTGGAGGGCGTGAAGAAGGGCGATTCGGTCACCACCGCCGGCGGCATCGTCGGCCGGGTGACCCGCGTCGAGGACAAGCTGGTCGAGGTGGAGATCGCCCCCAATGTCCGCGTCCGCGTGGTCAAGGCGACGCTGACCGACGTCGCGAATCCGCTCGCCAAGCCCGCGAACGACTGATCCCATGCTGGACTTCCCCCGCTGGAAGGTCGCCTCGATCGTCGCCCTGATCGCGGTCCTGTGTGCGCTTTCCATTCCGAGCTTCCTGCCCGAGCGCATCACCAACGGGTGGGGCGCGTTCCCGCATCCGAAGGTCAATTTCGGACTCGACCTTGCCGGCGGCAGCTATCTGCTGCTGGAGGCCGACACGCAGGATCTGGCCAATTCGCGGCTGGAGACGATGCGCGACCAGGTGGCGACCGAGATGCGCCGCCAGAATCCGCGCATCGCGATCGGCGACATCTCGACCCGCGGCGGGCAGCTCAGCTTCATGCTGCGCGACGCGTCCCAGGTCGATGCCGCGCGCGAGCGCCTGCTGGCGATCACCGGCGGCGGGGCGGGCATGACCGGCCAGCGTGAGTGGGATATCCAGGTCGTCGACACCAGCCGCTTCGTGCTGAAGCCGACCCAGGCCGGGCTCAACCAGGCGGTCAACACCGCGATGGGCGACGCGACCGAGGTCGTGCGTCGCCGTATCGACGAACTGGGCACGCGCGAACCGACGATCGTGCGCCAGGGCGCCAACCGCATCGTCGTGCAGGTGCCGGGTCTTCAGGACCCGCAGGCGCTGAAGGACCTGCTCGGCAAGACCGCGCGGCTGGAGTTCAAGCTGGTCGACACGACCGCGAACCCCGCCGAACTGCTCAAGGGCAATGCACCTCCGGGCAGCCAGATCCTGCCCTATCCCGACAATCCGCTGGGCGTGCCGGTGATCGCGGTCACGCGGCCCGTCATCATCTCCGGCGACCAGTTGGTCGATGCGCAACAGACCTTCGACCAGCAGACCAACGCGCCGCAGGTGGCGATCACCTTCGACAGCCAGGGCGGCCGCAAGTTCGCCCGCGTGACGCAGGAGAATACGAACAAACCGTTCGCGATTATCCTCGACAACAAGGTGATTTCCGCGCCCAACATCAACGAGCCGATCCTGGGTGGTCGCGCGTCGATCTCGGGCAATTTCACCGTGCAGACCGCGAACGAGCTCGCCATCGCGCTGCGCTCGGGTAAGCTGCCGATCGCGCTCAAGGTAATCGAGGAGCGCACCGTCGGCGCCGAACTGGGCAACGACTCGATCCGCGCGGGCGTGCTCGCCTCGATCGTCGCGGTGGTCGCGGTCGTCATCTTCATGCTGGTGACCTATGGTCGCTTCGGTTTCTATGCGAACCTGGCGGTGGTCATCAACGTCCTCATAATCCTGGCGGTGATGGCGATGATCGGCGCGACACTGACCCTGCCCGGCATCGCAGGCTTTGTGTTGACCATCGGCACCGCGGTCGACGCCAACGTGCTGATCAACGAGCGTATTCGCGAGGAACGGCGACGCGGGCGCAACGTCGTGCAGGCCGTCGAGCTTGGCTACAAGGAGGCCAGCCGCACGATCTTCGAGGCGAACACGACCCATGCCATCTCGGGCGTCATCATGCTGATGCTGGGCTCCGGCCCGGTCAAGGGCTTCGCGGTCGTGCTGCTGATCGGCATCGTCACCAGCGTGTTCACCGCCGTCACCTTCACCCGCATGCTTGTGGCTTTGTGGCTCCGCCGCACCAAGCCCAAGACGATCAACATTTGAGGCGGGAGAAGAACCCATGCGTCTCCTGAAACTCGTCCGCGACGATACCAACATCGATTTCGTCCGCCTGCGCGGCTGGGCGTTCGGCCTCACCCTGTTGCTGACCGTGCTCGCGGTCGGCGTCACCTTCGCCAAGGGCCTCAATCTGGGCGTCGACTTCGTCGGCGGCCTGATGATCGAGGAAAGCTTCCCCACCAAGCCGTCGATGGACCGGCTGCGCACGGTGGTGGACGATCTGGGCGTGGGCGAGGCGAACCTGCAGGCGGTGGGCGACGGTCGCACCGTCACCATCCGCCTGCCCGTCCCCTCCTCCACCGATGAAGGTGCGACCAACGCGGTCGTCCGCAAGGTGGAAGCCGCCGTGGGCAAGGCGTTCCCCGGCGCCACCTTCTCGCGCTACGACACCGTGTCGGGCAAGGTGTCCGGCGAGCTGATCCGCAACGGCCTGCTCGCGGTCGTGCTGGCGGTGCTGGGCATCGGCCTGTTCGCCATCTTCCGCTTCGAATGGCAGTTCGGCATCTCGACGATCGTGGCCATCGTCCACGATCTGCTCGTCACGCTGGGCTTCTTCGCGATCACGCAGTTCGAACTCGACCTGACGATCATCGCCGCCTTCCTGACCATCATCGGCTATTCGATCAACGACAAGATCGTGATCGACGATCGCATCCGCGAGAATATGCGCCGTTATCGCAAGATGGAGATGCGCGACATCATCAACCTGTCGGTCAACGAAACGCTGCCCCGCACGGTGATGACCTCGGTCACCATCCTGCTGGCGCTGTTCGCGCTGCTGATGCTGGGCGGCCATGTGCTGCGCGGCTTCACCGCGGCGATGATCCTGGGCATCGTGGTCGGCACCTATTCGTCGATCTACGTCTCGTCGTCGCTGCTCATCACGCTGGGCCTGCGCGCCGAGCCGAACCGCGAAAAGCCGGGCACCACCGACAAGCGCCCCGTGCCGGAGGCGGAGCGCATCACCCCGCGGGAGCGCTGATGCGCGTCACCCGCGACCCATTGGCGCCCGGTCCGATCGTGGCCGGCTTCTCCGGCAACGGCTTCCGGGTGGGCGAGATCGCCTATCCGGCGCTGCTCCTCAGCCCGGACTGGCACGAGGACTGGGCGCCGCCGCCGCTCGATGCGCTGACGGTCGAGGCGCTGGCCGGGCTGATCGCGGAACGCCCCGAATTTATCCTGATCGGCACTGGCGCGACGCTGCGCCGTCCGCCCCAGGCGCTGGTCCGCGCGCTGGAGGACCGCAACATCGGCGTGGAGGTGCTGAACAGCCGCACCGCCGCGCGCGACTGGGGCGTGCTGCGCGGCGAGGGTCGCCAGATCGGCGCCGCGCTCTACCCGCTGGACGCCTGACGCCGCGCCACCAGTCCGGCCAGATGCGCGTGCAGCGTCGCGGCATTAGTGTCCCAGCTGAAGTTCTCGACACTGGCGCGCACCGCGGCCGGATCGGGCGCATCGGCCAGCACCGCGGCGATCCCCGCCGCAAAGGCCGCGGCATCGCGCGCGACGATCCGGCCGGCGGTCGGCCCGGTCACCACCTCCCCCGCCCCGCCGGCCCCGGTAACCACGATCGGCGTGCCACAGGCCAGCGCCTCCACCCAGGCATTGGCCAGCCCTTCGGAGGAGGAGGCAAGCGCCATCACATCCGCCATCGCCAGCAGGTGCGGCATGTCGTCATGCGCCACCCCGCCCAGCAACCTCGCCCGGTCGCCGATCCCAAGTGAAACGATCCGCGCGGTCAGGCTGGCGCGCTCCGGCCCCTCGCCCGCGATCCACACATTGACGCCGGGCAGCCGCGCCACCGCATCCAGCACGATGTCATGCCCCTTGCGCGGGATCAGCGCCCCCAGCGACACGATCAGCGGCCCGGTCACGCCTGCCGCCCGCTTCGCCTCGCTGCGGTCCTGCGGGCGGAAGCGGTCATGATCAATGCCGGTATGATGCACCGCGATCCGCTCACCCCGCATGCCCAGCGCGATCATGTCGTCGCGCATCGCCCCGCTGACCGCCAGCATGCCGTCCGCCCCTCGCGCCGCGGCCAGCACCTGCCCGGCGGTCGCCCCCTCGCGGCCCCACAAGTGGATGTCGGCCCCCCGCGCCTTGATCGACACCGGCACGCCGTAGCGACGCCCGAGCGCCACGGCCGCCGGCCCGTCGGGAAAGAAGAAGGATGCGTCGATGACATCGAACGGCATTTCGCCGTGAAGCCGGTCGAGCAGCGGGATCAACGCCGCGACCAGGGCGCGAACGTGCCAGCGTCCCTTCGTTCCTGGCACGGTGGTGAAGCGCGGCCGGTACACCCTCAGCCCCCGCCAGATCTCCTCACGTGGCAAGGCCGCCATCGCGGCAAAGCGCAAGCCCCGGCGCAGCGGCCACGCTGGAAGGCCGATCGGCGCGACCACGGTCACCGCCACGCCCTCTCGCCGCGCCAGCCCGGCCGTCTGCCGCTCCACGAAGATGCCGAAATTCGGCCGGGTCGAATCGGGAAACAGCGAGGACAGGGTCAGGACGTGCAGCATCGCCGTCATCCTAGCGCCAAAGCGTTAACCGCGCCTGCCGTACGGCCGTTCACGGGTGGGCAAGTTCGCACCTGACAAAATGCGGTCGCGGCCATATCGTGGTCCGCAACATACGGGGGATATGTTGCATGAAGTTTCGGAAATCGGGTGCGGCGATCGCGATCGCCGCCATGCTGTCGGCCTGCGGCGGCGACGACGGCGGCAGTGGCGCCGGAACGTCTGCCGGCGGGACTGCCACAGGTACGACCGTCAACGGCTGCTCGTTGGCGGCGCGTCAGGAATGGGCCGCGCAGCAGTTGCGCGAATGGTATCTGTTCCCGGAAACGCTGCCGGCCAATCTGAACTCGGGCGCCTACACCACCATCGATGACTATATCGATGCGCTGACCGCCACCGCCCGCAGCCAGAGCAAGGATCGCTACTTCACCCACATCACCTCGATTCGCGAAGAAAATGCCTATTACGAGTCGGGCGCCAGTGCCGGCTTCGGCCTTCGCTTCACGCTGGACGCCAGCCGGACGCGCCTGATGATCGCCGAGGCGTTCGAGGGCGGACCGGGCTTGGCCGCCGGCATCGACCGCGGTGCGGAACTGGTCGGCATCGGCACCACCACCGGCAATGTACGCAGCATTCAGGATATCGTCACCGCCAACCGGCAGACCGGGCTGGAGGATGCACTCGGCCCCGATACCGCCGGCACGACCCGCGTGCTGCGCATCGCCGCCAACGGCACCACCCGCGACATCAGCGTGACCAAGGCCAATTTCGCGCTGCAGCCGGTATCGCCGCGCTATGGCACGCAGATCATCAACGATGAGGGACGGCGCGTCGGCTATCTGAACCTGCGCACCTTCATCAACACCGCCGACCCGCAACTGCGCGCCGCCTTTGCGACGTTCAAGCAGCAGGGGGTCACCGACGTGGTGATCGACCTGCGCTACAATGGCGGTGGCCTGATCGACACCGCGGAGCTGTTCAGCGACCTGCTGGGCGGCGCCCGCCAGTCGAGCGAGGTGCAAAGCTACACCAGCTTCCGCCCCGACAAGGCGAGCCGCAACACCACCCGCCTGTTCCAGCCACAGCCCGAGTCGATCGCGCCCACCCGCATCGCCTTTATCGGCACCGGCGGCACGGCCTCGGCCAGCGAGCTGGTGATCAATGCCGCGATCCCCTATTTCCGCGCGAATGCCGCGCTGATCGGGACGAACACCTATGGCAAGCCGGTGGGACAGATCGCGCTGGACCGTCCCGAGTGCGACGATCGCCTGCGCGTGGTTGCGCTGGCGACGCAGAATGCCGACCGCCAGGGGGAATATTACACGGGGCTCGCCGGCTTCGTGAAGGCAAGCTGCCAGGCGGGGGATGACCTGTCCCGTCCGCTTGGCGATCCGCAGGAGGCCTCGCTGCGCGCGGCGCTCAATTTCCTGGCCGGCCGCACCTGCACGCCGATCAATACGTCCGGCAATGCCGCGGCACGAAGCCTCCCGGCCTCGTCCTACCGCCTGCTGACCCCGACCCGGCCGACGACCCCGCAACGCGAGGTGCCGGGCCTGTTCTGACGGGTCATCGGCCCTCCCCTTGTCGGGAGGGCCGATGCCGCCCGATTACAGCCGCGTGGTGCCCGGATAGGCGAACAGCGCATCGCCGCCCTCGCCCAGCGACACGGTCTCGCTGCCCGTCACCGTCACGCAACTACCGGCGGAGAACGCGACGCCCGCGACCTCGCCCGCGCCGGTGATCGGTACCAGCCAGCCGGTCCGCCCTTCGGGCAGCGTCACCGCGTGTTCGCCCGCGGACCAGCGCTCCAGCACGAATTTCGGCCCTTCGACCAGGATGGTGCGCCCCTCGCCCACCGGGCCGGGCGAGGTGATCGGTTGGTACGGCTCCAGATGCGCGACCTCGACGCCGTCGGTCAGGTGCAGTTCGCGCTCGCTGCCATAATCGTACAGGCGATAGGTGGTTTCCGAATTCTGCTGCACCTCGATCAGGGTCAGCCCGCCACCGATCGCATGCACCGTGCCCGACGGCGCATAGTAGAAATCGCCCGCCTTGACCGGCACCCAGTCCAGATCCTGCTCGATCGACCCATCCTGCGCGTCGGCGCGGAGCTGGTCCTTGCTGATCGGCTGCTTGGGGCCGAGCGCGATCGTCGAATCGGGCTGTGCCGCCAGGATCGTCCAGCACTCGTCCTTGCCCCGCGGCAGGCCGCGGGCCTGTGCCTGTGCGTCGTCCGGGTGGACCTGCACCGACAGCTTCTCGCTGGTGAACAGATATTTGATCAGCAGGTCGGGCGTCGTGTCGCCCGGCTCCTGGAACCAAACCTCGCCGATCGGCGCGCCGCCTTCGGGCGCATCCTCGAAACCGGGGTACAAGCTATGGCGACCCCAGGGCTTTTCAACGCGGTGGGTGTGGAGCAGCGTAGCCGGCATGGCGAACATCCTTTGCGGGTAAACGATAGGAACGTGGGCCCCGCATTGCCCTGATCCCGCGGTCATGCAAGGGGACTGTTCGGCTCGCCAACGCTCGGCTAAGGAAATCCCCGCAATGCGTATCCCCCAGTCCCGAGCGCTGTCGCTGGCGCTGATCGCCGCCCTGGCCCTTCCCATCGCCGGTTGCGCGCGCAACCGTGCCCGCACCGACCTGCCCTATGTCGCGCGCGACGTCGGCACGCTCTACACCACCGCCAAAAATCGGCTGGACCAGGGACGCTTCAAGGAAGCGGCGCTGCTCTTCGACGAGGTGGAGCGTCAGCATCCCTATTCGATCTGGGCCCGCCGCGCGCAGTTGATGAGCGCGTTCAGCTATTATCTGTCGCGCGATTACACGCAGGCGATCCAGTCGGCGCAGCGCTTCCTGTCGGTTCACCCCGGCAACCGCGACGCGCCCTACGCCTATTACCTGATCGCGCTCAGCTATTACGAGCAGATCACCGACGTGACCCGCGATCAGAAGATCACCCGTCAGGCGCTCGACGCGCTGGGCGAGCTGATGCGCCGCTATCCCAACACGCGCTATGCGGCCGATGCCCGCCTGAAGGTCGATCTCGTCAACGACCATCTCGCCGGCAAGGAAATGGAGATTGGACGCTTCTACGAGGGGCGCGGCCAGTGGCTCGCCGCCTCCATGCGCTTCCGCACCGTGATCGATCAGTATCAGACGACGACCCACGCGCCAGAGGCGCTGATGCGCCTGACCGAAACCTATCTGGCGCTCGGCGTCCCGAACGAGGCACAGCGCTCCGCGGCCGTGCTGGGCAGGAACTATCCGGGTTCCGACTGGTACAAGCGCGCCTATCGCCTGATGGAGCAGCATCCCGCCAAGCCGCTCCCGCCGGTCGCCCCCGGCCAGCCGGTGGTACCGGACGGCACGCCCGGATCGGTCAACACCGGCCTGCCCGGCGAAAGCGGCAGCGGCACGCCGACCACCGGCCCGGCCACCCAGCCCTCCACCGTCGGCCCGAACAGCAGCCCCAATACCGGCGGCCGCACCAACTGATCGACAGCCCCACCCCCGCCGCCCGGCCGGGGCGGGGCCGTATCTCGGAAGGATCACGTCCGGGCGATCTCCCACCGTTCGTCCCGGATTGATCCCCACCCCCGTCGTCTCGGATCGGTCCCCCCCCGTTCGTCTCGAGTAGGCGTCGAGTAGCGGCAAAGCCGCGTATCGAGACGACGTATCGAGAGACACGCCGCCGCGTGTGACACCGTCTCGATACGAGGCCTCGACACGAACGGCTCAGGACGACGCACCCCCGCCTCGGCGCCGCCCCGAACAAATCGTGACCATGGATGCGCAAAAGGGATAACGGCGGCCGCGAAAACCGCCTATATCGCGCATCATGCTGACTGCGCTGTCCATCCGCGACGTGGTATTGATCGAGGCGCTCGATCTTGATTTCGGCTTCGGCCTGGGCGTGCTGACCGGGGAGACCGGTGCGGGCAAGTCGATCCTGCTCGATGCGCTGGGCCTTGCGCTGGGTGGCCGCGGCGACAGCGGGCTCGTCCGCCACGGCGCGGCGCAGGCGGTGGTGACCGCCACCTTCGAGCCCCCCGTGCCCGGCAGCCGCCTCGCCGCGATCCTGGACGATGCTGGGGTCGAGATCGAACCCGGCGAGCCGCTGTTCGTCCGCCGCCTCGTCAAGGCCGATGGCGGCAGCCGCGGCTTCGTCAACGACCAGCCGGCATCGGCCGCCCTGCTGCGCGAAATGGCGCCCTTTCTGGTCGAGGTGCACGGCCAGCATGATGATCGCGGCCTGCTGAACCCGCGCGGCCACCGCGCGCTGCTCGACAGCTTTGCCCGCATCGATACCGGCGCCGCCGCCACCGCCTGGCGGACATGGCGTGCGGCGGAGGCCGAGCTGGACGCCGCCCGTGCCGAGATCGAGACCGCGGCGCGCGACCGCGAATGGCTGGAACATGCGGTTGCCGAGCTGACCAAGCTTGCGCCCGAGCCCGGTGAGGAGGAGGCGCTGGCCGACAAGCGTCGCACCATGCAGCGTTCCGAAAAGATCGCCGGCGAACTGGCGGCGATCGACGAATATCTGGAAGGATCGGATGGCGGCCTTGCCCGCCTGCGTCAGGCCGCCCGCGTGTTGGAGCGCATTGCCGAGGATCACCCGGCGCTGGGCGACGCGCTGGCCGCGGTCGACCGCGCGGTGATCGAGGCGTCGGTGGCCGAGGAAAGACTGGCCGAGGCGCGCCTGTCGCTCGCCTATGATCCCCGCGCGCTGGAGGATGACGAGGCGCGGCTGTTCGAACTGCGCGGCATGGCGCGCAAGCACCGGGTCCAGCCCGATGACCTGGCAGCACTTGCCGACGATCTGCGCGGCCGTCTGGAGCGGCTGGAGGCGGGCGAAGGCGGCATCGCCAAGCTGGAAAAGCGCGCCCTGTCCGCCCGCACGGCCTATGACAGCGCCGCCGCTGCTCTGTCCAAGCAACGCCATGCCGCCGCCCAGCGCCTCGACGCCGCGGTAAAGGGCGAGTTGGCCCCGCTGAAGCTGGACGCCGCCCGTTTCCGCACCGTCGTCGTGGCGCTGGAGGAAAGCGGCTGGTCCGGCGCCGGCAAGGACCGCGTGGAATTCGAGATTGCGACCAACCCCGGCGCGCCCTTCGCACCCCTGGTCAAGATCGCCAGCGGCGGCGAATTGTCGCGCTTCATCCTCGCGCTGAAGGTCGCTCTGGCCGAGGAGGGGGGTGCTGCGACGATGGTCTTTGACGAGATCGATCGCGGCGTCGGCGGCGCGGTCGCCTCCGCGATCGGTGAGCGGCTGCACCGGCTGGCGACGCGCACCCAGTTGCTGGTCGTCACCCACAGCCCGCAGGTGGCGGCGCGTGGCGCGGCGCATCTGCTGATCGCCAAGTCGCATGACGGTACGGTGACGCGCACCGGCGTGCGGGCCTTGTCGGATGCCGAACGGCGCGAGGAGATCGCCCGGATGCTGTCCGGCGCGACGATCACCGACGAGGCACGCGCCCAGGCCGAACGGCTGCTGGAGACGGCCTGAACCTGTTGATGGGCTGGCTGGATGGGCTGGCGGCTTGATCGCCGGGCACCGACTGGCCTAGCAACCGATCCGTGACCAAAGCCCCCCTCCCCACCACCGATCTTCAGGCCGCCGCCGAGCTCGAATCGCTCAGCCAGACGATCGCGCATCACAACCGGCTCTATCATACCGACGACGCGCCGGAGATTTCCGACGCCGACTATGACGCATTGGTCCGTCGCAATGCCGCGCTGGAGGCTGCCTTTCCGCATCTGGTGCGCGCCGACTCGCCCAGTCGCCGGGTCGGCGCCGCGCCGGCCGGCCATCTCGCCAAGGTCGCGCATGCCCGGCCGATGATGAGCCTGGACAATGCCTTTGCCGATGACGAGGTCGCCGAATTCGTCGCCCGCGTCCGCCGCTATCTGAAACTGGCGGAGGACGTGCTCGTCACGCTTACCGCCGAACCCAAGATCGACGGTCTGTCCTGCTCCTTGCGCTACGAGCGGGGCCAGCTGGTCCAGGCACTCACCCGCGGCGACGGCACCACGGGCGAGGACGTCACCGCCAATGTCCGCACCATCGCCGACATCCCCGCCACCTTCCACGGCGACGCGCCCGACATTTTCGAGGTGCGCGGCGAGGTCTATATGGCCAAGGCCGATTTCGCCGCGCTCAACGCCCGCCTGCTTGCCGAGGCGGACAGCCCGGAAAAGGCGCGGCAGTTCGCCAATCCGCGCAATGCCGCCGCCGGATCGCTGCGCCAGAAGGACGCCGCGGTCACCGCCACCCGCCCTTTGCGCTTCCTGGCGCATGGCTGGGGCGAGGTCAGCGCGATGCCCGCCGATACGCAAAGCGGCGTCGTGGCGGCGATCCGTGCCTGGGGCTTTCCCGTCGCCGACGATTTTGCCCGGTGCGAGGGGGTGGACGATGCCCTGGCCCGATATCGCATGATCGAGGCGAAGCGTGCCGACCTGCCCTTCGACATCGACGGTGTCGTCTACAAGGTCGATCGCCTCGACTGGCAGCAGCGGCTGGGTCAGGTCGCACGTGCCCCGCGCTGGGCGCTGGCGCATAAATTTCCCGCCGAACGCGCGCAGACCACGCTGAACGCGATCGATATCCAGGTCGGCCGCACCGGCAAGCTGACCCCCGTCGCGCGGCTGGAGCCGGTGACGGTCGGCGGCGTCGTCGTCACCAACGCCACGCTGCACAATGCCGACGAGGTCGGCCGGCTGGGCGTGCATCCCGGCGACCGCGTCGTCCTGCAACGCGCCGGCGACGTCATTCCGCAGATCGTCGAGAATCTGTCGCGCGACGACGCACGCGCGCCCTGGCCCTTTCCCACCCACTGCCCCGAATGCGGATCAGCGGCCGAGCGCGCGCCCGGCGAGGTCGACTGGCGCTGTTCGGGCGGCCTTGTCTGTCCGGCGCAGCGCGTCGAGCGGCTCCGCCATTTCGTCTCGCGCCACGCGCTCGACATCGACGGCATGGGAATAACCACGATCGAGGCGTTCTTTCGGGACGGCCTGATCCAGACGCCCGCGGATATCTTCCGCCTGACCGAGGACGTGCTCCTCGGCCGCGAGCGCTGGGCGGAGGTATCCGCACGCAATCTGATCGCGGCGATCGACGCCCGCCGCGCACCGCCCCTTGACCGCTTCCTCTTCGCGCTCGGCATCCGCCACGTCGGCGAAGTCACCGCCCGCGACCTTGCCCGTCGCTGGACCAGCTGGGCCGCCCTCACCGACATGATCGCCCGCGCCCAGTCCGAGCGCGACTCCATCCCCCCCGCCCTCGCCGAATCCGACGACAAGCACCTCGCCCGCGTTGCCAAGGCGCTCGCCGCCGTGGTCGACACCAAACAGGTCGGCCCCGAAGTCGCCCTGGCACTGGTCGATTTCTTTGCGGAGCCACATAACAGGCAAGCGGTGCAGGATCTGCTGACGCAGGTCACGCCTGCCGACATCGTGTGGCAGACGCGTACCTCCGATGTCAGCGGCAAGACGCTGGTCTTCACCGGCACGCTGGAGACCCTGTCGCGCGACGAGGCCAAGGCGCAGGCCGAGGCGCTGGGCGCCCGCGTCTCCGGCTCGGTCAGTGCCAAGACGGACCTGGTGATCGCCGGCCCTGGCGCCGGATCGAAACTGAAAAAAGCCAGCGACTTAGGCATCAAGGTCATCGACGAGGCGGAATGGAACGCGCTGGTGGCGGCAACCGGCTGACCGAGGTTAACCCGCCGCAAAAAGGTCATAATTCGTGGCTTTTTTGCAACGCAACACGGCTGAATTCCGCGAGTGTTACAGCGGCATAGCGACTGTAACAGAAACGCAATACTCCATGGGCAGGGGCTCGCCTAACCGGTCCTTCAGACCACCGGTCGGCGCGCTGCGCAAAGGGGTATAATTCAATGCGAACCAATTTGTTCCTGGGTGTGGCCGCGGTCGCGCTCGTGATGCCGGTGGCTGCCACCGCACAGGAAACGACGTCGGCGATCCGCGGCACCGTGACGGCAGGCGGCACGCCCGTCGCCGGCGCGACCGTGACGATCGTCAACGTTCCCACCGGAACCACGTCGACCACGACGACCGACGCCAATGGCGGCTTCTCGTCGACCGGCCTGCGCCCCGGCGGCCCTTACACCGTGTCGGTCGCTGCCGCCGGTTACCAGGGTGCACAGGTCACCGACATCCAGACCGTGGTCGCCCAGTCCTTCGAACTGCCGATCGAACTGACTGCCGCCACGACCGCCGACGCGGGTGAAGGCGAAGAAATCGTCATCAGCGCCGCACGCCTGCCCAATGCGCGCACCGTGTCGCAGGGCCCGGCGACCGTCCTCAACGCCGACGACATCGCCAACATCGCCAGCCTCAACCGCGACATTCGCGACCTGTCGCGTCGTGACCCGTTTGCCCGTCTGGACGACACGCCGACCGGCGGTCGCGCCATCTCCTTCGCCGGCCAGAACGCACGCTACAACCGCTTCACCGTGGACGGTGTGCCGATCACCGACAATTTCGGCCTGAACGCCGACGGTCTGCCCAGCCGCCGCTCGCCGATCCCGTTCGACGCGATCGGCCAGTTCCAGGCGCAGGTCGCTCCCTATGACGTTCGCCAGGGCAACTTCCAGGGCGGCGCGATCAACATCATCCTGAAGTCGGGCACCAACGACTTCCACGGCACCGGCTTCTATGCGCGCTCGGGCGACGAGTTCGTCGGCAAGCGCACCAGCAACGGCCCCGGCATCCCCAATGGCCGCGCTGCGGTGCCGAACTTCAAGATCGACAATTTCGGCGCCGAGCTGTCGGGCCCGATCATCCGCGACAAGCTGTTCTTCATGGTGGCGGGCGAGCGTCTGCGCGGCGGCCGCCCGATCCCGGAAGGCCCCGTCGACAACAATGCCGGTACCGCGATCCCCAATCTGAGCCAGGCACAGGTCGACCAGGTTTCGGATATCGCACAGCGCATCTATGGCTATGATACGGGCGGCGTGCAGCGCAGCCTGAACGACAAGGACGACCGCGTCGTCGCGCGCATCGACGCCAACCTTTCCGACACGCAGCGCCTGGCGCTGACCTATACCTATGCCGATGACGGCATCACGCTGCTGAACAACACTTTCAGCACGATCACCACCGGCAGCCCGGGCCTGGGCCTGGCGTCAAACGCCTATACGCAGGGCAACCGCCTGCACACCGGCGTGGTGCAGTTGAACTCGGACTGGACCGACACCTTCTCGACCGAAGCGCGCGGCTTCTACAAGCACTATACGCGTATCCAGGAGCCGCTGCTCGGCCGTGGTTTCGCGCAGATGCGCGTCTGCACCAACCCCGTCTCGCAAGGGTCGCTGACGGGTTGCGAAGGCCGCGCCGGCCAGTCCGGCACCGATGCCGTTGTGGCCTTCGGCCCGGACAGCTCGCGCCAGACCAACCAGCTCTACACCGAGACCTGGGGTGGCCTGTTGCAGGCCCGTCTGACGATGAACGACCATGACGTCCGCGTCTTCACCGAGATCCAGGACGTGTCGGTCTTCAACTCGTTCCTGCAGAACAGCGCCGGCGCCTATTATTTCGACTCGATCGCCGACTTCGAGGCACGTCGCGCCAGCACCTTCCAGTACGGCAACGCGATCCGCGACAATAACGGTCTGCCGGCCTTCAATCCGGACGCGGCGGCCGCTCGTTTCGGCTACCAGAGCTACACGTTCGGCGTCATGGACAACTGGCGTGTCACCCCCACGCTGACCTTCAGCTACGGCGCACGCTACGATCTCTATGCGATGCATGACCGCCCCGTGCTCAGCAACGCGTACCTGACCCGTTACGCCAACGGCGCGATCGTCAACGGCGAGCGCAAGACGATCGCCGGCAACACCACCAACATCTCCGGCTTCAACCTCTTCCAGCCGCGCATCGGCTTCGACTGGAAGCCGGCCCGCCGGCTCTCGATCCGCGGTGGCGGCGGCATCTTCGGCGGCGGCACCCCCGACGTCTATGTGTCGAACAGCTTCTCGAACACCGGTGTGCTGACCAACTCGCTGTCGCTGACCCGTACGGCGACCGGCTATAACGGCTTCCCCGGCGGCACCGACGCGGCAACGCAGATCGCGGTCGGCAATGCGGCGCTGAACGGCGTCACCGGCAACTCGATCCCGGGTTCGGTGAACACCACGCTGGGCAACGCCGCGATCGCCACCAGCGCCACGGTCAACGCGCTCGATCCGAACTTCAAGGTGCCGTCGCAGTGGCGCACCACGCTGTCGGGTGAGTATAACGCCGATCTGGGCCCGCTGGGCGACAACTGGATCTTCGGCGCCGACTTCCTGTATTCGCGCGTCCGCAACCAGGTGTATTTCACCGACATCCGTTCGCAGCCGATCGCCGGTTCGCTGACCCCGGACGGCCGTCAGCGTTACCAGAACATCATCGACGGCGCGGCCAGCACCAACACCAACACCGACATCCTGCTGACCAACACCACGCGGGGTCGTTCGTACATCGCGGTCGCGCGCTTCGAAAAGGCGTGGGACCTCGGCCTGACGATCAACGGCAGCTTCACCTATGCCGATGTGAGGGACCAGGCGCCGGCGACCTCGTCGACGGCGGGTTCGAACTACAGCAACGGTGCATTCGTTGATCCGAACAACGTTGCCTATGGCATCTCGAACGACCAGGTGAAGTACTTCTTCAAGTACGGCGTCAACTTCGACCATGCCTTCTTCGGCGACTACAAGACGCAGATCGGCCTGTTCGGCGAAACCCGTATCGGTCACCCGTTCAGCTACACCTTCCAGGACTATCAGCCCTCGGGCGGTACGCCGCGCTCGGCGATCTTCGGCACCACCGGCCGCAGCACGGCGACCGGCACCGGCGGCAACCGTTACCTGATGTACGTGCCGACCGTGAACGATCCGCTCGTGTCGTACAGCAGCGTCGAATACGCCAATGCCGTCAACGCGTTCATCGACGCATCGGGCCTGGGCAAGTATCGTGGCCGCGTCGCGCCGCGTAACGCGTTCAACTCGCGCTGGTTCACCCGTCTCGACCTGCACGTCTCGCAGGAAATCCCGACCGGCTTCGGCGGCTCGCGCCTCCAGGTCTTCGCGGACATCGAGAACTTCACCAACTTCATCAACAAGAAGTGGGGCCAGCTGCGCGAGTACACCTTCCCGTACAACGCGGCGGTCACCCAGGTGCAGTGTCTGACGGCGCCGGTTGCGACCGGTACCGCGCCGACGGCGGCGCAGACCACGGCCAATGCCGGCCAGGCCTGCAACCAGTACCGCTACTCGCCGCTCGGTGGCACGACCAGCTTCACGACCCCGACCGATCAGGTCTATGTGAACCAGTCGCTCTACTCGATCCGCGTCGGCGCGCGCTTCACCTTCTGATCCGCGTTACCACCGCCTGACCGAAGGCCGTCGCTCCCTTGACCGGAGCGGCGGCCTTCGCCGTTTTTGCACCGGCGCCCGGGTGCGTGTAGAGCTGGCATTGCAATGGCCACGTCTTCGCTCGCTGCCCCTTCGCGCCCGCCGCTGTCCGCACGGCCGTTTTTCGAGAACAAGGCGCGCGCCTTCTGGATTTTGCAGGCGGCCGGGTGGACCGGCTATCTCGTCCTGCGCAGCGTGGTGGCGATCTCGAACGGCTTCTCGCTCGAAAAGATCATACCCGTCATCATCGAGGCGATCCTGGGCTATTGCATCACGCTGCTGCTCTCGACGCTCTACGGCTATTATCGGCGCATCCCGCGCATCGCGGGCGTGTTCCTGACGCTGGCGACGCTCAGCGCCGCGACGTTCCTCTACGCCTCGCTCAACGCCTTTTCCTTTTCGTTCATCACCAAACCCACACCCGGCGTCACCCTGGTCCTGCTGCTCGGCACGCTGTTCCTGAACCTGGTGGTGCTGGCCGGCTGGTCCGCACTCTATTTCGCGATCAACTATTACCTGATCGTCGAGGACCAGATGGACGAGATGCGCGCGCTGGAGCTGCAGGCGTCGTCCGCGCAACTGGCGATGCTGCGCTACCAGTTGAACCCGCATTTCCTGTTCAACACGCTCAATTCCATCTCCACGCTGGTGCTGCTGAAACAGACCGAGCGGGCCAATGCGATGCTCAGCCGGCTGTCGTCCTTCCTGCGCTACACGCTCGCCAACGAGCCGACCGCCCACGTCACCGTCGCGCAGGAGGTGGAAACGCTGAAGCTATATCTTGAGATCGAGAAGATGCGCTTCGAGGAGCGCTTGCGCCCCAGCTTCGAGATCGATCCCCGCGCCGAACGCGCCCGCCTGCCCTCGCTGCTGCTCCAGCCGCTGGTTGAAAACGCGATCAAATATGCCGTGACTCCGCAGGAGGAAGGCGCCGAGATCGCGGTCAGCGTGCGGCTCGCCGGGCAATGGGTGCAGATCGGCGTATCGGACAGCGGTCCCGGCTTGCACGAGGTGCGGCATTCGCCAAGCCTTTCAACCGGTGTGGGGCTCTCCAATATCCGGGAGCGGCTGGCGCAGGCTTATGGCCTGCACCACCGCTTCGAGACGCGCTCCGCGCCCGCTGGCGGGTTTTCGGTTCATATCGAGATCCCGTTCCAGCTCGAGACTGTGAATAGAGAGGCCGCATGACCATCCGTACCATCCTCGTCGACGACGAGCCCCTGGCGATCCAGGGACTGGAGCTTCGCCTCCAGGCGCACGACGACGTCGAGATCATCGAGAAATGCATGAACGGGCGCGAGGCGATCCGCGCGATCAAGACGCACAAGCCCGATCTCGTCTTTCTCGACATCCAGATGCCCGGTTTCGACGGCTTTTCGGTCGTCCAGGGGCTGATGGAGGTAGAGCCGCCGCTCTTCGTCTTCTGCACCGCCTATTCCGATCATGCGCTGCGCGCGTTCGAGGCGCAGGCGGTCGATTATCTGATGAAGCCGGTGGACGAATCGCGGCTCGGCGACACGCTCGACCGCGTCCGCCAGCGCCTGGCCGAAAAGCGCGGCGCCAACGAGACCGAAAAGCTGAAGGAGGCGCTGGCCGAGCATGCCCCCGAGGCGGCGGCCGACCTGACCGCCGACGGGCCCGGCGGCGAACATGCCTCCAGCCGGTTCGAAAAGCTCATCAACATCAAGGATCGCGGCCAGATCTTCCGCGTCGATGTCGACACGATCGAGTTGATCGAGGCGGCCGGCGATTACATGGTCATCAAGACCGGCGACAATTCGCTGGTCCTGCGCGAAACGATGAAGGACCTTGAAAAGCGGCTCGATCCGCGCCGCTTCCAGCGCGTGCACCGCTCGACCATCGTCAATCTCGATCTGGTCAAGCAGGTGAAGCCGCACACCAACGGTGAATGCTTCCTGGTGCTCGACTCGGGCGCGCAGGTGAAGGTTTCGCGCTCCTACCGCGACGTGGTGGCGCGCTTCGTCCACTAAGGCATCCGTGTCCTGAGGGCATTCCGGAGGGGGGTCGGCCAGCGATGGCCGGCCCCTTTTGCCTTGCCGCACCCCCCGTGACGCCGGGCCTGCAAAATGCTAACGGCGCGCGCATGCTCAATCTCAACGGCATCACCGTGCGGCTCGGCGGCCGCACGATCCTCGACCGCGCATCGGCCGCGCTCCCGCCCGGCAGCCGCGTCGGCCTGATCGGCCGCAACGGCGCCGGCAAGTCGACGCTCGTCCGCGTCATCGCCAGGCAGTTGGAGGCGGACGAGGGTGCCGCCGAGATGCCGCGCGGCAGCCGCCTCGGCTATATCGCGCAGGAGGCGCCTTCGGGCACCGCGACCCCCTTCGACACGGTGCTGGAGGCCGATACCGAGCGCGCCACGCTGATGGTCGCGTCCGAGACGGAAACCGACCCGGACAAGCTGGGCGACATCTACGAACGGCTGATCGCGATCGACGCCTATACCGCCCCGGCGCGCGCCGCGACGATCCTGAAGGGGCTCGGCTTCGACGAGGAGATGCAGGGCCGCCCGCTCGACAGCTTCTCGGGCGGGTGGAAGATGCGCGTCGCGCTCGCCGCCTTGCTGTTCTCCGCCCCCGACGTGCTGCTGCTCGACGAGCCGTCGAACCACCTCGATCTCGAAGCGGTGATGTGGCTGGAGGATTTCCTGAAATCCTACCGCGCGACCATCCTGCTGGTCAGCCACGAGCGCGATTTCCTCAACAACGTCGTCGATCACATCCTGCACCTGCAGGGCGGCAAGGTGACGCTGTATGTCGGTGGCTACGACTCGTTCGAGCGGCAGCGTGCCGAGCGCATGGCGCAACTGGCCGCCGCCAAGGCGAACCAGGACGTGCAGCGGGCCAAGTTGCAGGACTATATCGCGCGCAACTCCGCCCGCGCCTCCACCGCCAAGCAGGCGCAGAGCCGGCAGAAGATGCTCGCCAAGATGCAGCCGATCGCGGAGCTGGCGAACGACCCGTCGCTGTCCTTCGACTTCCCCGATCCCGACGAACTGCGCCCGCCGCTCATCACGCTCGACATGGCGACGGTCGGTTATGCCGAAACCCCGATCCTGAAGCGGCTGAACCTGCGTCTCGATCCGGACGACCGCGTCGCGCTGCTCGGTCGCAACGGCAACGGCAAGACGACGCTTGCCCGTCTGCTCGCCGCGCAACTGGCGCCGATGGACGGCGAGATGAACGCGTCCGGCAAGATGCGCGTCGGCTATTTCACCCAGTATCAGGTCGAGGAACTCGACGCGACGGACACGCCGCTCGAACACATGACCCGCACCATGCGCGGCGCCAGCCCGGCGGCGGTGCGTGCGCAACTCGGTCGCTTCGGCTTTTCGGGCGACAAGGCGACGACGCTGGTCGGCAAGCTGTCGGGCGGCGAGCGCGCCCGCCTCGCGCTGGCGCTCATCACGCGGGACGCCCCGCACATGCTGATCCTCGACGAGCCGACCAACCACCTCGACGTCGATGCGCGTGAGGCGCTGGTTCAGGCGCTGAATGGCTATAAGGGCGCCGTCGTGCTGGTCAGCCACGATCGCCACATGCTGGAGATGACCGCCGACCGGCTGGTGCTGGTCGATCAGGGCACGGCGCGCGAGTTCGACGGGACGCTGAACGATTATATCGCCTTCGTGCTGTCCGGCGACAGCAAGCCTGCCGAGTCCAAGCCCGCCAACAAGGCGGATCGCAAGGCGTCGGCGGCCTATAAGGAAGCCGAAAAGGCCCGCAAGAAGCTGATCCGCGAAGCCGAGGCGGAAACGGCGAAGCTCACCGCAGAGCTGACCGAGATCGACCGCGCGATGTTCGATCCCTCGACCGCAACACCCGCGCTTGCCAAACTGACGATGTCGGACCTGATGAAGCGCCGCGCGGCGCTACGGGATCAACTGGAGGCCGCCGAAACCCGCTGGATGGAAGCCAGCGAAGCCTTGGAAGCGGCCTGAACTTACTCCCTCTCCCCCCGGGGAGAGGGAGGGGCCCGCGGCCTAAGGCCGTGGGAGGGTGAGGGGCCGCCCAGCAGTGCAACCCTGCTTGCCGCCCCCACCCGAACGCGCTCGCTTACTCGCCCTCGTCCGCGTCACCCGCAGCCGGATTCTCGATCCAGGCCTCCACCGGGCCGGTCAGCTTGATCGTCAGCGGCCGGCCGTGCCGGTCCATCTTCTTGCCCAGCGCAACGCGGATCCAGCCCTCGGAAATCGAATATTCCTCGACGTCGCGGCGTTCCTGCCCCTTGAAGCGGATACCGACCCCGCGCTGGAGCAGGTCCTGGTCGAAATAGGGGCTGTCGGGGTTCGTCGAAAGACGATCGGGAGGCGTATCGGTCATGCCCCGCGCTTAGCCTCGGGCCCATCGGCTTGCCAAGCAAAAGCGGCGCCGGATCGCTCCGACGCCGCCCGAGGCTATCAGTCGCAGATCCGGACGCGGACGTTGCGGCCCCAATAGGGGTCCCATCGCCAGTCGTTCCAGCAACGCGGCTGATAATAGGCGCGCGGCGGTGGCGCATAATAGCGGTCATAGGCGTAACCACGATCCGCATAATAGCCGCGGTCATAATAGCCCCGGTCGTAATAACCGCGATCATAATAGCGATTGCGGTTGTTCGACGCGATCGCCGCACCGACGCCCAGTCCCAATATGCCGCCGAGCAGCGCGCCTGCGGCAACATCGCCGCCGCGGTCGCGGTGATGCCACCCGCCGCCATAGCCCCGCCCGCGCCAGCGCTGCGCATCCGCCGGTGCCGCCGTGGCAAGGACCGTCGCGGCCAGCGTCAGTCCCAACCCTGCCTTTTTCCATCCATGGATCATCTCGAACCTCCGATACTGACACGCCCGGTCCGCTGGAGACAAAAACGCGTAAAGGTGCGAGCGTGTTGCCTGTTATGCCGGTTTCGGGCTGAATGGCCGCGGAATAGGGTGTTTAGATGGGGTTCAGGCGATGGGTCACTGGCTGCTGAAGTCCGAGCCGGACAGCTATGGCTGGGATGATCTGGTCCGCGACGGCGGCACCGAATGGGACGGGGTACGCAACAACGCGGCCGCCGGGCATCTCCGCGCCATGGCGGCGGGTGACGAAGCGCTGATCTACCACAGCGGCAAGGACAAGGCGGCGGTCGGCATCGCGCGTATCGCTCGCGCGGCACAGGCTGACGGCGACGACGGACGCTGGGTGTCCGTCCGCGTCGAACCCGTCCGCCCCCTGCCCCGCCCCGTCACGCTTGCCGCGATGAAGGCCGAACCGGCGCTTGCCGACATGGCGATGCTCCGCCAGTCGCGCCTGTCCGTCTCGCCAGTCACCGATGCCGCATGGCAGGTGCTGATGCGCCTGGCGGGTTAGCCGCGCGCGAACGCCGCCGCCTCGTCCACCTGCGCGTCCGTGGGCCGCACGCCCGTATAGAGCACGAACTGCTCCAGCGCTTGCAGGGTCGCCACCTCGGTACCGGTGACCACCCGCGCGCCCGCCGCGCGTGCGGCGCGCAGGAAGGGCGTCTCCGGCGGATATTGCACCACGTCGAAGGCGATCGCGGCCCGTTCGATCATCGCCGCGGGAAACGCCAGCCTCTCGGCATCGGCGCCGGTCATCCCCAATGGCGTGACGTTGACCAGGATCGGCGCCGCCCCCTCCGCTTCCCCGCGCCAGGCAAAGCCGTATAGCGCGGCCAGCCCGCGCCCTGCCTCCTCGTTGCGCGCGACGATCGTGCCGTGCGCGAAGCCCGCATCGCGAAACGCCGCCGCTACCGCCTTGGCCATGCCCCCCGATCCGCGCAGCACGAACGGCGTCGCCGGATCGATATCGGCGATCAGCGTGCGCACCGCGCCGTAATCGGTGTTGTGGCCCGTCAGGCGCCCGTCGTCGTTGACGATCGTGTTCACGCTGTCGATCGCCGCCGCGCTCGGCGCCAGATCGTCGATCAGCGAAATCACCGCCTCCTTGAACGGCATCGAAATCGCGCAACCGCGAACGCCCAGCGCGCGGATCCCCCCGATCGCCGCCGGCAGGTCGGTCGTGCTGAACGACTTGTAGACATAGTCCAGCCCGGTCAGCTCATAGAGCCGGTTGTGGAACCGCGAACCATAATTGCCCGGCCGTGCGGACAGCGACATGCACAGACGCGTATCGCGCCCGATCGGAGGTTTCTGCGTCATGCCCCGCCCATTAGCGGATCAGGCGCGGTTCGGAAAATCCGGTTCACGCGAAGACGCGAAAACGCGAAGAGATTGCATCCCGCATCACCGTTACGGATCATCTCGACCGGAAGACATGCCGCGTCGATGATGAGGGGAGAGCCTGCGGCTCACGCATCCTCTCCGCGCCTCCGCGCCTCCGCGTGAACCGAACCTTCTTCGCGCCTTCGCGTGAACAAAAAGGCCGGACGTTTCCGCCCGGCCCCTTAACCTTATGCCGCTTCCTTCGAGCGCGCGGCGCGCTTGCGCTCGTGCGGGTCGAGATGGCGCTTGCGCAGGCGGATCGACTTGGGCGTCACCTCCACCATCTCGTCGTCGTCGATATAGGCGATCGCCTGTTCCAGCGTCATCTTCTTGGGCGGGGTCAGCCGGATCGCATCGTCCTTGCCGCCGCTCGCGCGGAAGTTCGTCAGCTGCTTCGCCTTCATCGGATTGACCTCCAGGTCATCCGTCTTGGCGTTCTCGCCGATGATCATGCCCTCATAGAGCGCCTCACCGTGCCCGACGAACAGGATGCCGCGATCCTCCAGCGGCCCCAGTGCATAGGACTGCGCCTCGCCCGCACCGTTGGAGATCAGCACGCCGTTCTTGCGGCCCTCGATCACGCCCTTGTACGGCCCGTAACGCTCGAACAGCCGGTTCATGATGCCGGTGCCGCGCGTGTCCGACAGGAACTCGCCGTGATAGCCGATCATGCCGCGCGACGGTGCGGAGAAGGTGATGCGCGTCTTGCCGCCGACCGACGGACGCATGTCGGTCAGCTCGGCCTTCCGCAGGTTCATCTTCTCGACGACGGTGCCCGAATGCTCCTCGTCCACGTCGATGATGACGGTCTCGTACGGCTCGGTACGCTTGCCGTCCTCATCGGTGCCGAACAGCACGCGCGGGCGGCTGATGCCCAGCTCGAAGCCCTCGCGCCGCATCGTCTCGATCAGCACGCCGAGCTGAAGCTCGCCGCGGCCGGCGACTTCGTAGCTGTCGCGGTCGGCCGCCTCGGTCACCTTGACCGCGACGTTCGACTCCGCCTCGCGGAACAGGCGGTCGCGGATCATGCGGCTCGTCACCTTGCTGCCCTCGCGGCCCGCCATCGGCGAGTCGTTCACCGCAAAGCGCATCGACAGCGTCGGCGGATCGATCGGCTGCGCGTGCAGCGCCTCGGTCACGCTGATGTCGGCGATGGTGTTCGCCACGGTCGCCACGGTCAGGCCGGCCAGCGAGATGATGTCGCCCGCCTTGGCCTCGTCCACCGGCACGCGGTCCAGCCCGCGGAACGACATGATCTTGGACGCGCGACCCGTCTCGACGATGTTGCCGTCGTTATCCAGCGCATGGATCGGCTGGTTGATCTTCACCGTGCCGGAATTGACCCGGCCGGTCAGGATGCGGCCCAGGAAGTTGTCGCGGTCCAGCAGCGTGACGAGGAAGGTGAACGGCGCATCCACGTCCAGGTTGGGCGGCGGCACATGGTTCACGATCGTCTCGAACATCGGGATCAGCGTGCCTTCGCGCGCGTCCATGTCGGTCGAGGCATAGCCGTTGCGGCCCGAGGCGTAGAGCACGGGGAAGTCGAGCTGCTCGTCATTCGCGTCCAGCGACACGAACAGGTCGAACACCTCGTCCAGCACTTCCTGGATGCGCGCGTCGGGGCGGTCGACCTTGTTGACCACCACGATCGGCTTCAGGCCCAGGGCCAGCGCCTTGCCCGTCACGAACTTCGTCTGCGGCATCGCGCCTTCCGACGAATCGACCAGCAGGACGACGCCGTCGACCATCGACAGGATGCGCTCCACCTCGCCGCCGAAATCGGCGTGGCCGGGGGTGTCGACGATGTTGATCCGCACGCTCTCGCCGCCATTCGGCGGGGTCCAGTCGACCGAGGTCGGCTTGGCCAGAATGGTGATGCCACGCTCTTTTTCGAGGTCGTTGGAATCCATCGCACGCTCTTCGACGCGCTGGTTGTCGCGGAAAGTGCCCGACTGGCGGAACAACTGATCGACCAGCGTCGTCTTGCCGTGGTCGACGTGCGCGATGATCGCCACGTTGCGGAGGCTCATAAGGTTCTCTTGTTCGGAAAAGGGATGTTGCGCGCGCCCATAGCCGAAATGCCCGCCCGCGGGAAGGGCGGTGAACGATCTCTGGCGATATATTGAAGCAATACACTTGAAGCGCGCGCCGTTCCTCGCCAGACTCTGCGCAAAGGCACTGGAGACGCAAAGCAAATGGCGACGACCCCCGAAACCGTGCAGGAGCTGAAGCTTACCCCGCCCGATCCGGTGCCCAGCGTCGCACCCGCCAAGGCCGCGGGGCTCGTCCCCGTCGATGAAAAGACGCGCAGCCAGCTCGATACCCGCGTCGACGGCTTCGTCGCCGATCTGGTCGCGCAGGATGTGAACAGCCCCGAATTCGGCCGCCGCGTCGATGCGATCACCGCCATGGGGCAAAAGGAGATCCGCGAGGCCGCGGGCCAGTCCAACCGCTTCCTCGATCGCCCGGTGCGCGCGATGGATCAGGAATCGGGCGTCGGCAAGGACCTGACCGAGCTGCGCCGGCTGGTCGAAAGCCTCGACCCCGGCCGGCAGGGCAATCTGTCCGCGCCCAAGAAGCTGCTCGGCATCCTGCCCTTCGGCAACAAGATGCGCGACTATTTCGACGGCTATCGGTCGTCGCAGACGCATATCGCCGCCATACTGAAGAGCCTGTCCTCGGGTCGCGACGAACTGCTGATGGACAATGCCGCGATCGATACCGAGCGCGCCAATCTATGGGCGGCGATGGGCCGGCTGGAACAGATGATTCACCTGTCCAAGGCGATGGACAGCAAGCTGGAGGAGACCGCCAACGATCTCGACCACAGCGATCCCGCCAAGGCCAAGGCGATCCGCGAGACGGCGCTGTTCTACACCCGCCAGCGCACGCAGGACCTGCTGACCCAGATGGCGGTCACCGTGCAGGGCTATCTGGCGCTCGACCTGGTCAAGAAGAACAATGTCGAGCTGGTAAAGGGCGTCGACCGCGCCTCCACCACCACCGTCTCGGCGCTGCGCACCGCGGTCACCGTCGCGCAGGCGCTCGCCAACCAGAAGCTGGTGCTCGACCAGATCACCGCGCTCAACTCCACCACCGCCAACATCATCGATTCGACGGGCAAGCTGCTGCGCAGCCAGACCGCGCAGATCCACGAGCAGGCGGCGGCATCCACCATCCCGCTGGAAACGCTGCAACGCGCCTTCCAGAACATCTACGACACGATGGACGCGATCGACACCTTCAAGCTGAAGGCGCTCGATTCGATGAAGACCACCGTCACCGCGCTCGGCTCGGAGGTGGAGAAGTCCAAGGGCTATATCGCCCGCGCCGAGGGTGCGCAGCAGGGCCGGCTCTCCGGTCCCGGCGGCGGCACGTCGTCGTTCAAGCTGGAGGCGCTGTAAGCCGCGATGCCCACGCCCCGCTCCCAGGAAGTCGATGCGCAGATCGAGCGTGCGCGCGAGGTCATGGCGCGCATCTCGCAGGATTATCGGGGCGCGGGACGGCGCGTGCGGCGTAAGGCGACGTCGCTGCTCCGCCGGCTGATCGCCATCGCGCTGGCCAATGCCGCGCTGCTCGTCGCCGCGATCGTCGCCGGGCTGATCCTGCCCGGCGGCATCGGCCTGTTCGGCGCGCTGGCGGTGATGTTCCTGATGCTCGCCGTGACGCTGGGCATCGCGCTGGCGCCGGCCGGCCGTGCGCCCTCCCCCGCCAAGCTGGCGCAGGTCGATATCAAGGCGTTGCCGGCGCAGACCGAACGCTGGCTGGAGGCGCAGCGCCCGATGCTGCCCGCCCCTGCCGCGACGCTGATCGACCGCATCGGCCTGCGCCTTGATACGCTGTCGCCGCAACTGGCCGCCGTCTCCAACGACAGCGCGGAAGCGCAGGAGGTCCGCCGCCTGATCGGTGAGCAGCTTCCCGCCTTTGTCCGCGATTACGAACGCGTTCCCGATACGCTGCGCGGTGTCGAGCGCAACGGCCGCACCCCGGACGCGCAGCTGGTCGACGGCCTGCGCCTGATCGAACAGGAAATCGCCGACATGACCGGCCGGCTCGCCCAGACCGATCTCGACAGCCTCTCGACCCGCGGCCGCTTTCTGGAGATGAAGTACCGGGAGGGCGAGGGAACGAACTGACCGTCAGGCCCCGCCGATCCCCTCCACCACCGTGCCCGTACCGCCGCAATTCGGGCAGTCGCCATCATCGATCGTCCCGCTACCCCCACAGCGCGGACACACATTCTCGCCGGTGCCGGGCGTCCCCTCGGGCGCGACGTCGCCGGGGTTGATCGGTTGCTGGGCCATGGACATTCTCCTCAGCCGATCAACGCGTCACAACCCGCCAAGCTCCCCTCGCCTGTGCTTCGACTTCGCTCAGCACGAACGGATGAAGCGAGTGCTTCAATGCATCCCGCTCTTCCCCTCTCCCCCGCGGGGAGCATCAGGTAAACAGCGCCCCGCGCTGTTTAGTCCATGCCGGGGGCATGGACGGCCTGATGCTGGAGGGGCCCGCTGCCGTCAGGCAGTGGGAGGGTGAGGGGTCGCCCAACAGTGCGACATCGGTAGCAGTCCTCCGGCACCCGCCCCACACAAATGGATCACTCGGCCTTCAGCCTGCCCCGGCCCCCCGCGCCGCCAGCCGCGCCACCGCGGCCTCATGCAACCCGCGCGCCGTCACCAGCACCCCGAAATCCCGCGGATCGGGCTTGTTGAACCGCAAGGCCCCGCCCCGCGCATCCGAAACCCCCGCCCCGGCCTCGGCCGCGATCAGCACGGCGGCGGCAACATCCCACTCATTGCCCCACCGCATCGTCGCCACCAGATCGGCCTCGTCCGCCGCGACCATCGCGATGCGCAGCGCGATCGAATTGGGCTTGGCCACCGCCACCAGGTCGCGATCCGCCTTGGGCAGCACATCCACCGGCACCCGCGCCCCCACCATGTCGTGCCGCTCGCCCACCGCGATCCGCCCGCGATTGCGCGTCGCGCCCTGCCCGATCGCGGCGACCCAGGCCTCTTCGCGTGCCGGTGCGTCCAGCACGCCGATCACCGGCCGACCATCCTCGATCAGCGCGATCGACACCGCCCAGCCGGGCCGCCCGCGAATATAGTCGCGCGTGCCGTCGATCGGATCGACCACCCACACATGCCGCCGCGCCAGCCGGTCGGGGCGATCCGCGGTTTCCTCGGACAGCCATCCCGCCTCGGGCAACAAAGCCATCAGCCGTGCACGCAGCATCGCGTCGACATCCAGGTCGACCTCGCACACCGGGCTGCCGGGCACCTTTTCCCAGCGGCGAAACTCGCCGCCCCAGCGCGCCATCGCCATGGCGCCGGCCTCGCGCGCGATCTCCGCGACCGCCGGGGTCAGAGTGGCGGAGACCGGATCAGCCACCCGCGATCGTCATCCCGTCGACGCGCAGCGTCGGCACGTTGATGCCGTGGCGGAATTCCAGATCGTTGGCCGGGGTCATCGCGCGGAACATCTCCTTCAGGTTGCCTGCGATGGTGAACTCCGCAACCGGCCCGGCGATCCCGCCATTCACGATGCGAAAGCCCGCGGCTCCGCGGCTATAGTCGCCGGTGACGCCGTTCACGCCCTGTCCGATCAACTCGGTGACGTAGACGCCGTCGGCGATGTCGGCGATCAGCGTCTCGACCGGGACATGGCCCGCCGCCATGTAGAGGTTGCTGGTCGACACGCCCGGCGCGCCGCCGACGCCGCGCGCGGCATGGCCGGTCGGCTCCAGCGACAATTGCCGGGCGGATGCCGAATCGAGCAGCCAGGTCTGCAACACCCCGTCCACCACGATCTCGGTCGGCGATACCGGCAGCCCCTCGCCGTCGAACGGCCGCGAGCGCAGGCCGTGCGGCCGGTGCGGATCGTCCAGGATCGCGATGCCCGGCGACAGCACCTGCGTGCCCAGCGCGTCCAGCAGGAAGCTCGTGCGCCGCGTGATCGCGGCCCCGGCGATCGCCCCGATCAGATGCCCGACCAGCGAGGATCCGACGCGTCGGTCGAACACCACCGGCATCGGCCCGCTCACCAGCTTGCCCGGATCGACCCGCGCGACCGCCCGTTCGCCCGCCAGCCGCCCGATCGCGTCAGGCGCGTCCAGATGCCGCCGCCGCCGCGCGCCGTGATGCGCATAATCGCGCTGCATCGCCCCGCCTTCCCCTGCCAGCACCGCCACCGACACGCCGTATCCGGTCGCCGCATAGCCGCCGGCAAAGCCGTGGCTCGTCGCCAGCGCATAGACGCTGCGCGAGGCGGAGGCGCCGCCGCCTTCCGAATTGGTCACCCCCGCCACCGCCAGCGCTGCATCCTCCGCCGCCAGCGCGGCATCGCGCAACGATTCCGGGCTCGCCTCGCCGCCATCGTCCAGATCGAGCAGGGGCGGCGTACCGTGCAGCAGCCGGTCCTGCGGCGCCAGTCCCGCCCAGGGGTCCTCCGGCGCCTCGCGCGCCATGGCCAGTGCGCGCTCCACCATCCGGTCGAACGCATCGCCCGACAGGTCGGAGGTGGAAACGCTTGCCGATCGCCGCCCGACGAAGACGCGCAGGCCCAGTTCCTCGCTTTCGGAGCGCCCGACATCCTCCAGCTTGCCCAGCCGCACCGACACGTCCAGCGCGGCATCGGCGGCAAACACCGCATCGGCGGCATCGGCGCCGGCGGCGCGGGCGCGGGAGACGATGTCATGTGCCCGGTCGCGGGCCTGGTCGGGGGTCAGCATAAGGAGCACTTAGGGGGTGCCCGGCCCCGTTGCTACCCTGCGGTGCCCACCACGAAGCACGCCAGGAACATCAACAGCCCGGCAAAGCGGTTGGAGCGGAAGCGGTGCAGCGCGCCCGCCCCGTCGTCCGGCGCCAGCGTCGACACCTGCCACGCCAGATGCCCCGCCATCGGCACCAGCGCGACCGGCGCCAGCGGATCGGGCCTGACCATCCACACCGCCCCCGCCCAGCACAGGAGCGCGACCAGGTAGAACAGCGCCACCCCCGCCTTCACCCGCGACCCCATGCGTAGCGCCGAGGACCGTACCCCGATCAGCGCATCATCCTCCCGGTCCTGCAACGCATAGATGGTATCATACCCGATCACCCACGCGATCGACCCGGCATAGAGCAGCCACAACGGCGCCGCGAGGTCGCCCGACACCTCCGCCCACCCGACCAGCGCCGCCCATGAGAATACCAGCCCCAGCCAGGCCTGCGGCCACCAGGTGATCCGCTTCATGAACGGGTAGGCCGCCACCGGCGCCAGACTGGCCAGCGCCACCCCGGCCGCCAGCGGGCGCAACTGCACCAGCACCACCAGCCCGGTCAGGCTGAGCGCCACCAGCCACGCCCAGGCCAGCTTCACCGACACCAGCCCGCTGGGGATCGGCCGCGCGCGGGTCCGCGCCACCTGCGCGTCCAGATCGCGGTCGACGATGTCGTTGAACACGCACCCCGCCCCCCGCATCGCGACCGACCCCAGCAGCAGCCACAGCACCAGCGACCACCGCTGCACCGCCCCCCCCGCCAGCGCCACGCCCCACGCCCCCGGCCAGAACAACAGCCACCACCCGATCGGCCGGTCGAACCGCGCCAGCAGCGCCAGCCCGCGCATGGTCGGTGGCAGGCGGCCCACCAGGCCGCGATGCTCGCTGTCGGGAACGATGTCGATCTGCATGCGCAACGGGTTATGGGCGTGGCACGTGGTACGCAAGGGCGCGTGCGGCTATGGTGGCACGATGCCGCCCCCTGCTCCCCTTCCCGCATGATCGGCCTGTCGGTCGCGGTCGGCCGTTTCGTCGAAGCGTTGTTCTGGGCGATCCTGCGCGTCGCCGGGCTGATCGGCGGCGTCGCGCTGCTGGTCGCGGCGGTGATCGTCGTCGCCTGGGTATTGATCCGCCGCCGCCGTCGCTGACCGGTCCTACTTGGCCAGCCGGCCGTCGGTGATCGCGTCGATGTCGAACGGGAATAGCACCTCGCGGTCCGGTGCCTTCACCGTATCGGCGATCTCGGCCGGCGCGACGCTTTTCAGCAGGTGGCGCATGATCGCCAGTCGCGCCGCCTTCTTGCTGTTCGCCCGCACGCAATACCAGGGGCTGAGCGGCGTATGCGTCCGGGTCAGCATGGTGTCGCGCGCCGCCGAATAGTCCGCCCATTTGTCCTGCGCCACCGCATCCATGTCGGACACCTTCAGCATCTTGAGCGGGTCGGTACGCCGCGCCTCCAGCCGATCGGCCTGCTCGTCCTTGTCGATATCCAGCCACAGCTTGACCAGTTTGATGCCGCTTTCCACCAGCATCCGCTCGAAATCGGGCGCATCGCGCAGGAACGCCTCCTGCTCGGCGGCGGTGGAAAAGCCCATCACCACCTCCACCCCGGCCCGGTTGTACCAGGACCGGTTGAAGATCACGAACTCGCCGGCTGCCGGAAGATGCGTGGCATAACGCTGGAAATACCACTGCGTCCGCTCCCGGTCGGACGGCTTGGGCAGCGCCACGACCCGCGTCGAACGGACCGACAGATGCTCGGTGATCCGCTTGATCGCGCCGTCCTTGCCCGCGCCGTCGCGCCCCTCCAGCACCAGCACGACCCGCTCGCCCGACTGCGTCATCGCGGCCTGCGTGCGGACAAGCGCCAGTTGCAGCGCGGCGAGATCGCGGTCGTAATGTTTTCCCATAGCTGGGCAGAACGCGCAGGCTTCGAAAAGGTGCGTCAGCCGTGTAAAGGCACCGCCATGCCCGCCACCCCCGCCTGGCCGCCGCAATCGACGCCGCGCCTGTTCATCGACCAGCCGCTCGCCCCCGGCACCGTCCGCATCGACGGCCCCGCCGCCCATTACCTCCTGTCCGTGATGCGCACCAGGGTCGGCGATCCGGTCAAGCTGTTCGACGATCGCACCGGCGAATGGCTGGGCATCGCCGCCATGACGGGCAAGCGCGACCTAACGCTGGACGTGACCGAGCTGCTTCGTCCGCGCGAACCCGTGCCCGATCTCTGGCTGTGTGCCGCACCGCTCAAGAAGAACCGGGTCGACTGGATGGCGGAAAAGGCGTGCGAACTGGGCGTCGCCCGCCTGACCCCCGTCGTCACCCGCCGCACCGTGGTGGACAAGCCCAATACCGAGCGACTGCGCGCCCATATGATCGAGGCGGCCGAGCAATGCGCCCGCACCGCGCTGCCCGAGCTGGTCGAGCCGGTGAAACTGCCCTCCCTGCTGCGCGACTGGCCGCAGGAGCGCACCCTGTTCTTCGCGGACGAGACCGGTGGCACTCCTGCTGCCGCCGCCTTTGCCGCGCACCCCGGCCCGGCCGCCATCCTGATCGGCCCCGAAGGCGGCTTCGACGCCGATGAGCGCGACGCGATTCGTGCCCTGCCCCAGGCCGTCGGCATCGGTCTTGGCCCGCGCATCCTGCGCGCCGACACCGCTGCTGCCGCCGCTGTCGCCTTGTGGATGGGGGTATCGGGCGACTGGGCTTGATTCACCCTATGGCGCAGCCCCTTCCCCACGCGTAAGGGCCCGTCCATGACGACTAAATCCGCCTCGGCCAGCAAGAGCGATCCCATCGAATCGCGCGATCAGCTCATTCAGAGCTTCGCCCGCGGCGAGAAGCCGCGCGACCGCTGGCGGATCGGTACCGAGCATGAGAAATTCGTCTATGCGCTCGGCGACCACCATGCCCCGTCCTATGACGAACCATCGGGCATCCGCGCCCTGCTCGGCGAGCTGACCCAATATGGCTGGCAGCCGGTCGAGGAAGGCGGCAAGGTCATCGCGCTCGCCGGCAGCGACGGCACGGTCAGCCTGGAGCCCGCGGGCCAGTTCGAGCTGTCGGGCGCCCCGCTCGACAATCTGCACCAGACCTGTGCGGAAACCGGCCGCCATCTCGCCCAGGTCAAGGCCGCGGGCGAGACGCTGGGGATCGGTTTCCTCGGCCTCGGCATGTGGCCGGACAAGACGCGCGCCGAATTGCCGATCATGCCCAAGGGCCGCTACGACATCATGCGCCGCCACATGCCGCGCGTCGGCAGCCTCGGCCTCGACATGATGCTGCGCACCTGCACGATCCAGGTGAATCTCGACTATGCGTCCGAGGCCGACATGGCCAAGAAGTTCCGCGTCGGCCTGGCCCTGCAACCGCTCGCCACCGCACTGTTCGCCAACTCGCCCTTTACCGAGGGCAAGCCCAACGGCCTGCTGTCCTATCGCAGCCATATCTGGTCGGATACCGATCCCGCACGCACCGGCATGCTGCCCTTCGTGTTCGAGGACGGCTTCGGCTATGAACGCTACGCCGACTATATGCTCGATGTGCCGATGTACTTCGTCTACCGCGACGGCCGGTATATCGACGCGGCGGGCCTGTCGTTCCGCGATTTCCTTAAGGGCGAACTCTCCGTCCTGCCCGGCGAGAAGCCGACGCTGGACGACTGGAACGACCATCTCTCCACCGCCTTTCCCGAAGTGCGGCTCAAGACCTTTCTGGAGATGCGCGGCGCCGATGGCGGCCCATGGAACCGCATCTGCGCGCTGCCGGCGCTCTGGGTCGGGCTGCTCTACGACGATGCCGCGCTGGATGCGGCATGGGACATGGTCAAGCACTGGACGCTGGACGAACGCCAGGCGCTGCGCGACGCGGTTCCCGCCCAGGCGCTGGGTGCCCCCATCCCCGGCGGCGGACGCCTGCGCGACATCGCCGCGCCGGTGCTCGACATCGCCCATGCCGGCCTTGCCGCCCGCGCCCGCTTCAACGGCGCCGGCGACAACGAAACCGGCTTCCTCGATCCACTGCGCGAGATCGTCCGCACCGGCAAGGTCCCCGCCCAGACGCTGCTCGACCGCTACAACGGCGCCTGGAACGGCGACCTTTCCAAGGTCTACGCAGAGGAAAGCTTCTGACTTCTACCCCTCTCCCCTCCGGGAGAGGGAGCGGCAAAGCCGCGGAAGGGTGAGGGGCCGCCACAGGCGACGGCCCTTCGATCTAGCCGCCCCGCCTCACCCACCCAAAAAACCGCGGCACCGCCCCGTACCGCGCCATCCACGCGCTATACGCCACATACTCCGGATCGGCGCCCAGATGCCGTTCCTCGGTCTTTGCCCGCCAGTAATAAACCCCGCTGACCACCCCCAGCAGGATCGTCGCCCGGCCCGCATCCACCACGCTGCCCGTCGACAGGACCGGGATGGTCGAGATCCACCAGAACAGGTTCTTCGACAGATAGGCCGGATGCCGGGAGAAGGCGTAAGGCCCATGGGTCAGGATGCCGCGGTGGGTCAGGTTCGAAAAGCGCACGCCGAACGCCACCGTCGCCCAGGCATAGATGGCGGTCAGCGCGACCAGCACCGCGCCGATGATGCTCAGGATCACCGGATGCCCGGCGAACCAGTGGCTCCACTCGGCGGTGCCCGGCCGGTAATCCAGCGGACCGCTATCCGACATCAGGATGAACGGCGGGTAGCAGATCAGCGCCGCCGTCCACCCGGCCGCATAGGGCGTCGCGGAACGGATATGCGCGTCCAGCGGCCGCATCGTCAGCACATAGCCGACGGTCGCAAACGCCACGTCGATCAGGAACATCAGCGTGATCAGCCAGTTCGCCAGCGCCACCGGATCGTGCAGCACGGTGGCCGTGTCGCCGCGCACGAACTCGCCGAACCCCGGCGGCACGACCGCCACCATGAACGCCAGAAAGAACGCCTTCACGCCCCAGGCGCGCAAATGGCCGTAAATGGCATCGCGATCGACCCCGCTTTGTCCGGTCAGCCACGCCCCCAGGTGCCACGCCCCGTCGCGCGGCGCGACCAGATAGCGGTCGATCCACAGCACATAGGCGATCGATGCGACGAGCAGCACCGGGGCGGCATGGGTGAAGCACCACATGGCAAAGGCGAAATGCCCCTGCCAGTAGAACCGCCCGGTGGCATAGATGATCGCGATCCCGCCCCAGGTCGCCCACAGACCGGCCAGCTTGGTCAGGCTGATGTCCAGCGTGTCGCGCCAGGCTCTGCGCATCCCCCAGTCGAGGCCGGTCGATGGCCGCCGGTGCACCTTGTCCACGATCAGCAGCCACAACACCATCGGCACGCCGCACGCCACCAGATTGACCAGCGCCGCATAAGGCCCGTCCAGGTGCAGCGCGCGCGCCGTCGCGATCCACGCCACCGCGCCGGCCAGACCGGCGAGGCCGACACCGTGACTCACCGCCGATGCGGGCCTTTTTGCGCAAGGCTGGAGCGTGGGATCGTGCAGCATGGCACCCGGCATAACCGGCATTTGGTAAGCATCGCGTGAAGCCGCGTCACGCCGCGAGGCATCGGTCATCGATGGGGGAAGTTGGAGCGGGTAACGGGAATCGAACCCGTGTATTCAGCTTGGAAGGCTGCTGCACTACCATTGTGCTATACCCGCCCGCATTCGACGCCGACACACGCATAGCCCATCGGCGATAATGGTGGAAGGGACTGGATTCGAACCAGTGTACGCTCACGCGGGCAGATTTACAGTCTGCTGCCTTTAACCACTCGGCCACCCTTCCGGGGTGTCGCTCCCGAAGAGCGAGGGCGCCCAATGCCGATTCGATGCCGCCCTGTCAACGGGGTTTGGGTGACGGGGTTTGGGTCGAGGGGTCTGGACGCTTGCGCACGGTGCGGCAGATGCTTAGCGTCCGGCGCAACAATCTTTCAGGGGGATCTTCATGAAGCGCCTGTTGCTCGTCACCGCCGCCGCGGTGGCGGCCTTCTCGCCCGCCGTCGCGCAGGATCGCGGTTCGGTGAACCGCATCATCGACGAAGGCACGAATCACAGCCAGGTCATGGTCACCGCGCAGCATCTGACCGACGTGATCGGCCCGCGCATGACCAACAGCCCCGCAATGCGCCGCGCCGAGGACTGGACCGCGGGCAAGTTCCGCGAATGGGGTCTGAAGAACGTCCACAAGGAGGGCTTCGAATTCGGCCGCGGCTGGTCGATCGAGCGCGCCAGCGTGCGCATGGTCACTCCCCGCCCGCTCGCCCTCACCGCCATCCCGATCGCCTGGACCCCCGCCACGAACGGCGCCGTCACCGCCCCCGTCATCGTCGCGCCGATGAAGCGCGAGCGCGATTTCGACCAGTGGCCCGGCAAGCTGAACGGCAAGATCGTCATGGTGACGCTGCCCGGCACCGGCGACGAGCCCGGCAATCCGCCCTTCCGCCGCCTGTCGGGCGAGGATCTCGGCAAGCTCGACGTGTTCGTGCAACCGACCAACGACCCCGAAACCGCCGACCGCCGGCTGAAGCGCCTCGACTTCGCCAAGAAGCTCGACGCCTTTCTGAAGGCGGAGGGTGCGGTCGCCTATGTCACCCAGTCCTATCGCGACGGCAAGCTGCTCCACGGCGAGGGCTATCTGTTCGGCCGCGGTGAAACGCCGCAGGTGCCCGGCGTCGAACTCGCCGCCGAGGATTATCGCCGCCTCGCCCGCCTCGCCAAGTCGGGCACCGCCCCGACGATCGAGGTGATGAGCGACGTCCGCTACGACGACACGGACGTCAATGCGTACAACATCATCGCCGAAATCCCCGGCACCGATCCCAACGCCGGCTATGTCATGGCCGGCGCGCATCTGGATAGCTGGGTAGCGGGCGACGGCGCCGCCGACAACGCCGCGGGCTCCGCGATGATCATGGAGGCGGCTCGCATCCTCGCCGCCACCGGCCAGCGCCCCCGCCGCACGATCCGCTTCGCGCTCTGGTCGGGCGAGGAACAGGGCATTCTCGGCTCGATGGCCTATGTCGAGAAGCATCTGGCGACCCGCGGCCGCCCCGATGACGCGCCGCAGACCGGCCTGCGCCGCTATTATGGCTGGACGCAGCGCTGGCCGGTGACGCCCCTGCCCGGCTACGGCGACCTTGCCGCCTATTTCAACATCGACAACGGCTCGGGCAAGCTGCGCGGCCTGTATGCGGAGAACAACCCGGCGGCGGTGCCGACGTTGCGCGAATGGCTCGCCCCCTATGCCGGCATGGGCGCCGGCACGGTGGCGCTGCGCCCGACCGGCGGCACCGACCATGTCTTCATGCAGGCAATCGGCGTGCAGGGCTTTCAGTTCATCCAGGACCCGCTGGATTATGGCAGCCGCATCCATCACAGTTCGGCCGACACCTTCGATCATCTGAAGGCGGAGGATATGCGCCAGGCCTCGATCGTTCTCGCCGGTGTCTTGCTTGGTGCCGCAAATGCGGACAAGGCGCTGCCGCGACCGCCGCTGCCGACGCAGCCGGTGGTGACCGATCCCTTTGCTTATACGGACGATGACGACTGATGGCACGACAGACCGGACGCCGGGGGCACCGCCCCAGCACGGGTATCGCGAACCGCCCCCGCTTCTGGGGGCGCCACGCGGTCACCGCCGCGCTCGCCAACCCGGCGCGCACCGTGCGCAAGATCTGGGGCACGCACGAGGCGCTGCGCCAGCTGGATGCCGAGATCGATCCGAGCATCCCGGTGACCTTCGCCGACGCCGCCGATCTCGGCCGCCTCGTGCCCGGCGACGCGCCGCACCAGGGGCTGGTGATCGACGTCGATCCGCTGGAGGACATCTGGCTGGGCGACCTCTTGCAACAGGGTGAGGGCGACCAGCGCCCGCTCATCATCCTCGACCAGGTGACCGACCCGCACAATGTCGGCGCGATCCTACGCTCGGCCGCGGCGTTCGACGCGCTCGGCATCGTCACGCAGGACCGCCACTCGCCCCCCGAATCGGGCACGGTGGCGCGCGCCGCCTCGGGCGCGCTGGAAACGGTGCCCTGGGTGCGCGTCGTGAACCTCGCGCGCGCCCTGGAGGAGATCGCGGAGGCCGGCTTCTGGCGCATCGGCCTGACCGGCCATGCCGAACAGACGCTCGCCCAGACCATGGGCACGCAGCGCATCGCGATCGTGCTCGGCGCCGAGGGCGAAGGCATGCGCGCCAATACCGAGACGCACTGCGACGAACTCGCCAAGCTGCCGATCAGCGACCGGGTCGAAAGCCTGAACGTCTCCAACGCGGCCGCCATCGCGCTCTACGCCGTAGCAGCGCGGTAATCTTTGCCCTCTCCCCTTCAGGGAGAGGGCAAAGACGAATCAATCCTCCGCCGCGATCCGCACACGCATTCCATCAAACGCCGGTCCGAACGGCAACTGGCACGACAGCCGCGAAAACGCGTCGCGATCGCTGGTCGAATCCAGCAGATCGTCCTCATCCGGCCCGATCGGTGGCAGCTTGTCGGCAAAGGCCGGGTCGACATGCACATGGCACGTCGCGCACGAACAGCATCCGCCGCACAGCGCCAGTATCTCGTCGATCCCGCCGTCGCGGATCACTTCCATCACCGAAAAACCGGCCTGCCCTTCGATCTCGCGTTCTTCCCCCTCGCGCGTGACGACGATAAGCTTGGCCATGATCATGCTCCTTGCGATTTCGCGCCGCTCTGCCGTTCCCGCCTGTCCGGATCAAGCATCATGGGGCTGAGCGCCGAGCAGATCCGCGACAGCATGGATGCGCTCGCCGCGATCGAACCAACGATCGCCGCCGCGCTGCAACGGGTCGGCTACCCCCAACCCCGCATCCGCGAACGCGGCTATGGCACCTTGCTGCGCACCATCATCGGGCAGCAGGTCTCCGTCGCCTCCGCCAATGCGGTCTGGCTGAAGCTCGCCACCGTCCTCGGCAACCCGGAGGACCCGGCCATCCTCGCCGCCGCCAGCGACGAGCAACTCCGCGCCGCCGGCCTGTCGCGCCAAAAGGCCAGCTATGCCCGCAGCCTTGCCGAGGAGGTGACCAGCGGCCGGCTCGACCTGGAGAGCCTGCCCGCCGACGACGAGGAAGCGATCGCGCAGCTCGTCCGCGTGAAAGGCATCGGCCGCTGGTCGGCAGAGGTCTACCTGCTGTTCGCTGAGGGCCGCACCGACATCTGGCCGGCGGGCGATCTGGCGGTACAGGTCGAGATCGGCCGCATCCTCGGCCATGAGGCCCGCCCTTCCGAAAAACTCACCCGCGCCCTTGCCGAAAACTGGCGCCCCCACCGCGGCGCGCTGGCGATCTTCACCTGGCACCACTACGGCGCCGGGCCCGATGCCGCCCCGGTCTGATCCGGCAAAAGGATTATCTGCAACCCCGCGAAACGGTTGCACCCTTGTTACGTTCAGGCTTCTCCGTCACACCGGGAAGACATGACCGCCGCTGCACCCGTCCGCCGTTCGCTCGCCGAAAGCCATCGCAGCGTCGCCATTCCCGAAGGCGCCTCCTTCTGGCGGCGCCTGTTCGCCTTTGCCGGTCCCGGTTATCTCGTCGCGGTCGGCTATATGGACCCGGGCAACTGGGCTACCGGCATCGCCGGCGGCTCGGCCTATGGCTATGCGCTGCTCTCGGTCATCCTGCTGTCCAACCTAATGGCGATGGTGTTGCAGGCCTTGTCGGCGCGGCTCGGCATCGCCGCCGGGCTCGATCTGGCCCAGGCGTGCCGGGCGCGATATTCCAAGGCCACCTCGCGCGTCCTGTGGCTGTTGTGCGAGATCGCGATCATCGCCTGCGATCTGGCCGAGGTGCTGGGCACCGCCATCGCGCTCAAGCTGCTGTTCGGCCTGCCGCTCACCTGGGGCGTCCTCATCACTGCGCTCGACGTGTTCGTCATCCTGGCGCTGCAACGCTTCGGCTTCCGTAAGCTGGAAGCGTTCATCGTCACCCTGTTGCTGGTGATCGCCGGCTGCTTCCTGTTCGAACTCTTCGCGTCGCACCCCGATCCGGCCGCGGTCGCCGCCGGCCTCGTGCCCACCACCCGCATCGTCACCGATCCCGCGATGCTCTATCTCGCCATCGGCATACTCGGCGCCACCGTGATGCCGCACAACCTGTACCTCCACTCCTCGGTCGTGCAGACGCGCGCATTCGGCGAGGACGACAAGGGCAAGCGCGAGGCGGTGCGCCTCGCCACCATCGACAGCACCGTGGCGCTGGGTTTCGCCTTTTTCATCAACGCCGCCATCCTGATTGTGTCGGCCGCGACCTTCCACATCGCCGGCCGCACCGACATCGCCGAGATCGACGAAGCCTATCGCCTGCTCGCCCCCATGCTGGGCGTGGGCGCCGCCAGCATCGTCTTTGCGGTGGCACTGCTCGCCTCGGGGCAGAATTCCACCGTCACCGGCACATTGGCCGGGCAGATCGTGATGGAGGGGTTCCTCGACCTGCGCATCCCCGGCTGGGCGCGCCGCCTGATCACCCGCGCGCTGGCCATCATCCCCGCGGTCTTGGTGGTGGGGGCGATGGGCGACGCCGGCGCGACCCGCCTGCTCGTCCTCAGCCAGGTGATCCTCAGCCTGCAACTGCCCTTCGCCGTCGTGCCCCTGGTCAAGTTCACCGGCGACCGCGCGATCATGGGCCGCTTCGCCAGCCCGATCTGGCTCCGCATCCTCGCCTGGACGATCGCCAGCGTCATCATCGTGCTCAACATCATGCTGCTCTGGGGCGCCGTCTTCGGCTGATCCGCCCCTCTCCCCGGTCCGTGCCTGCAATGGATGCGTGACATCGATCCGCACCGCACTAATCTGCCGTTTCCACCATCCTGAACGGGCCGTTCGTGACAGCATCCATCACCACCCTCCATGTCGACGATCCCCAGCCGCTCGCCGACGCGATTCTCGACACCCTGGTCCACCGCATCGGCAAGGACGCGCAGGCCGCGCGGACGCATGACTGGCTGGCCGCGACGATCCTCACCGTCCGCAACGAGATCATCGAGCGGTGGATGGCCTCCACCAAGGCGGCGCATGCCGCCGGTGCCAAGCGCGTTTATTATCTCAGCCTCGAATTCCTGATCGGCCGCCTGCTGCGCGATGCGCTGTCCAACCTCGGCGTCATGGAACAGGTATCCGCCGCGCTCCGCTCGCTCGGCGTCGACCTTGCAGAGATCGAGGAGATCGAGCCCGATGCCGCGCTCGGCAATGGCGGCCTCGGCCGGCTCGCCGCCTGCTTCATGGAAAGCCTCGCCAGCCTCGACGTGCCGGCCTACGGCTATGGCATCCGCTATGTGAACGGCATGTTCCGCCAGCGCATCGACGATGGCTGGCAGGTCGAACTGCCCGAAACCTGGCTCGCCCACGGCAACCCCTGGGAGTTCGAGCGCCGCGAGAGCGCCTATTTCGTCGGCTTCGGCGGCGAGGTCACCGGCACCGACGATGGCGCCGTCCATTGGAAGCCGCAGGAAGCGGTGGAGGCGGTCGCGGTCGACACCCCCGTGGTCGGCTGGCGCGGCAGGCGGGTCAACACGCTGCGCCTGTGGACCGCGCGCGCCTTTGATCCCATCCGCCTCGACCGCTTCAACGCCGGCGATTACCAGGGTGCGCTTGCCGGCCAGCTTGCCGCCGAAACGCTGGTCCGCGTCCTGTATCCGTCCGACAGTTCGCCCGCCGGTCAGGAATTGCGGCTGCGGCAGGAATATTTCTTCTCCTCCGCCTCCATCCAGGACATCGTCCGCCGCCACATCCAGTATTTCGGCAACATCCGCACGCTGGCCGACAAGGCCGCGATCCAGCTCAACGACACGCACCCGGCGGTCTCCGTCGCCGAGTTGATGCGGCTCCTGATCGACCATCACGACCTCGACTTCGACGAAGCGTGGGAGATCACCCGCGCCACCTTCGGCTATACCAACCACACGCTGCTGCCCGAGGCGCTGGAAAGTTGGCCGCTGCCGCTGTTCGAACGGCTGCTGCCGCGTCACATGCAGCTCGTCTATGCGATCAACGCCCGCCTGCTGCGCGAGGCGCGCAAGGTCGACGGCGTGGACGACCGCGCCATCGCCGCGATCAGCCTGATCGACGAGGGTGGCGAGCGGCGCGTGCGCATGGCCAACCTCGCCTTTGCCGGCAGCCACAGCGTCAACGGCGTCGCCGCGCTCCACACCGAACTGATGAAACAGACGGTGTTCGCCGACCTGCACCACCTGTTTCCCGATCGGATCAACAACAAGACCAACGGCATCACCCCGCGCCGCTGGCTCCAGCAATGCAACCCCGGTCTGACCGCGCTGATCCGCGAGGCGATCGGCCCCAAATTCCTCGACGACGCCGAGGCTTTGATCGATCTGGAAAAATTTGGGCAAGACGCTTCGTTTCGGGAGCGTTTCGCCAAGGTGAAGCGTTTGAATAAGGTGGCACTGTCTCAACACCTCAAGACCGACATGGGCCTCGCGATCGATCCGGACGCGCTGTTCGACGTCCAGATCAAGCGGATTCACGAATATAAGCGCCAGTTGCTCAACATCATCGAGACGGTGGCGCTCTACGACCAGATCCGCAGCCATCCCGAGCGTGACTGGGTGCCGCGGGTGAAGCTGTTCGCGGGCAAGGCGGCCTCCAGCTACCACAATGCCAAGCTGGTCATTAAGCTGGCCAACGACGTCGCGCGCCGGATCAATGCCGATCCGTCGGTCGGCCATCTGCTCAAGGTCGGCTTCGTGCCGAACTACAATGTCTCGCTCGCCGAGAAGATCATCCCTGCCGCCGATCTGTCCGAACAGATCTCGACCGCGGGCATGGAGGCGTCGGGCACCGGCAACATGAAGTTCGCGCTGAACGGTGCGCTCACCATCGGCACGCTCGACGGCGCCAATGTCGAGATCCGGGATCATGTCGGCGACGACCATATCGTCATCTTCGGCCTGACCGCGGACGAGGTCGCCGCCAAGCGCCGCGACGGCTATGATCCGCGCAGCGTGATCGAGGCGAGCCCGGAATTGCGCCAAGCCGTGTCCGCCATCGCCTCCGGCGTCTTCTCGCCCGACGATCCGAACCGTTATGCCGGGCTGATGGGCGGCCTGTATGACGGGGACTGGTTCATGGTCGCTGCCGATTTCGACGCCTATCACGCCGCGCAGCGCAGCGTGGACCGGCGTTGGGAGGACCGTGACGGCTGGGTGCGCTCGGCGATCCACAATGTCGCAAAGGTCGGCTGGTTTTCCTCGGACCGCACGATCCGTCAATATGCCTCGGACATCTGGAAGGTGATGTGAAACCACCCGCCACCGCCATTCAGGCGCTGATCGAAGGGCGCAACGCCGATCCCTTCGCGCTGCTCGGTCCCCATGCGGGGCCCGGCGGCACGTTCCTGCGCGCGCTCGTGCCCGGCGCGCAGGCGGTGGCGGTGTTCGACTTGGCCGGCGATCCGCTCGGCGACCTCGCCTGCGTCGATCCGAACGGCCTGTTCGAGGGGGTCGTCGACGGCGATCCGCAACCGGTGAAATACCGCGCGCAAGGCCACGGCGCCGAATGGTGGATCACCGATCCCTACAGCTTCGGCCCCGTCCTGGGGCCCATCGACGACCTGTTGATGGGAGAGGGCACGCACCGCCGCCTTTACGACAAGATGGGCGCGCACCTGATCGAGCATCAGGGCGCCCGTGGCGTCCATTTCGCCGTCTGGGCTCCCAATGCGGAACGCGTGTCGGTGGTCGGCGACTTCAACGACTGGAACGGCGCCCGCCACGTCATGCGTCGCCGCAACGATGTGGGCGTGTGGGAAATCTTCCTGCCCGACATCGGCGCCGGCCGCGCCTACAAGTTCGAGATCGTCGGCCCCGGCGGCACCCGCCAGCCGCAAAAGGCCGATCCCTTCGCCTTTGCCGCAGAACTCCGCCCGCACACCGCCTCGATCACCACCGCGCCCTTGTCGCATGAATGGCAGGACGACGCCCACCGCGCCGCCTGGGCCCAGGTCGATCCCCGCCGCGTGCCGATGAGCATCTACGAGGTGCACGCAGGCTCCTGGGACCGCGACGAAAATGGCTGGTATCTCACCTGGGATGCGCTTGCCGACAAGCTGATCCCCTATGTGGTCGAGATGGGTTTCACCCATATCGAATTCCTGCCGATCAGCGAGCATCCGTACGACCCCAGCTGGGGCTATCAGACCACCGGCCTCTACGCGCCCTCCGCCCGGTTCGGCGACCATGAGGGGTTCGCCCGCTTCGTCGACGGCGCGCATCAGGCGGGCATCGGCGTGCTGCTCGACTGGGTGCCCGCGCACTTCCCCACCGACGCGCACGGCCTGTCGCATTTCGACGGCACCGCGCTCTACGAGCATGAGGACCCGCGCCAGGGCTTCCACCCCGACTGGAACACCGCGATCTACAATTTCGGCCGGCGCGAGGTGGCGAGCTACCTCGTCAACAACGCGCTGTTCTGGCCGGAACGCTATCATGTCGACGGCCTGCGCGTCGATGCGGTCGCCTCGATGCTGTACCGCGATTATTCGCGCAAGGCCGGCGAATGGGTGCCCAACGAACAGGGCGGCCGCGAGAATTGGGAAGCGGTGGAGTTCCTGCGCGACGTCAATCGAGAGGTGTACGGCCAGCATCCCGGCGTGTTCACCATCGCCGAGGAATCGACCGCATGGCCGGGCGTCTCCGCCCCCGCCTATGCCGGCGGCCTCGGCTTCGGGTTCAAGTGGAACATGGGCTTCATGCACGATACGCTGAAGTACATGGCGCTGGAGCCGATCCACCGCCGCCACCATCACGGGTCGATCCTGTTCGGCCTCCACTACGCCTTTGACGAGAATTTCGTCCTGCCGCTCAGCCATGACGAGGTCGTCCATGGCAAGGGATCGCTGCTCACCAAGATGGCGGGTGACGACTGGCAGAAATTCGCGAACCTGCGCGCCTATTACGCCTTCATGTGGGGCTATCCCGGCAAGAAGCTGTTGTTCATGGGCCAGGAATTCGCCCAGCGCGAGGAATGGTCGGAGGAGCGCGCTCTCGACTGGCATCTGAGGTGCAGCCACGCGCACGAGGGCGTGCGCAATCTGGTGCGCGACCTCAACCGCCTTTACCGCGACACGCCCGCGCTCCATGCCCGCGATTGTGAGCCGGAGGGGTTCGAGTGGCTGGTGTCGGACGATGCGGACCAGTCGGTCTTCGCCTGGCTGCGCAAGGCGCCCGGCGCCGCGCCCGTGGCGATCATCGCCAACATGACGCCGGTGGCCCGCGCGCCCTACCGCGTGCCGCTGCCCGTGGACGGACACTGGCGCGAGATCATCAATTCGGATGCCCATCACTATTGGGGGTCGGGGCTCGGCAATCTTGGCGGGGTGGAGGCGAAAGACGGCGCCGCCTGGGTCACGCTGCCGCCGCTCGCCACGGTGATGCTGCAGTTGGAAACGGACAAGGACGCGCAGTGAAGCCAAACGGCATCACCGCGCGTTGCAAAAAGAGGTTGAGGGGAGAAGACGGATGGATTTGAGGCGCGGACAACCACTGGCACGCGATGCGATGGCCTATGTTCTCGCCGGCGGCCGTGGCAGCCGCCTGATGGAGCTGACCGATACGCGCGCCAAGCCGGCGGTGTATTTCGGTGGCAAGGCGCGGATCATCGATTTCGCGCTGTCGAACGCGATCAATTCGGGCATCCGCCGCATCGGCGTCGCCACGCAGTACAAGGCGCATTCGCTGATCCGCCATCTGCAGCGCGGCTGGAACTTCCTGCGTGACGAACGCAACGAAAGCTTCGACATCCTGCCCGCCTCGCAGCGGATCAGCGAGTTCCAATGGTATGAGGGCACCGCCGACGCGGTGTACCAGAATATCGACATCATCGAGAGCTACGCCCCCGAATTCATGGTCATCCTGGCAGGCGATCACGTCTACAAGATGGACTATGAACTGATGCTCCAGCAGCATTGCGACAGCGGTGCCGACGTCACCGTCGCCTGTCTGGAGGTGCCGCGGATGGAGGCGGTCGCCTTCGGCGTGATGCATGTCGACGAAAGCGACCGGATCATCGATTTCGTCGAAAAGCCCGCCGATCCGCCCGCCATTCCCGGCAATCCGGACATCGCGCTGGCCTCGCTCGGCATCTATGTCTTCTCGACGCGCTTCCTGTTCGAACAGCTTCGCCGCGACGCCGACACCCCCGGCTCTTCCCGCGACTTCGGCAAGGACATCATTCCCTACCTCGTGCAGCACGGCAAGGCGCAGGCGCACCGCTACTCCGCCTCCTGCGTCCGCTCCAGCGGCGAACCCGGCGCCTACTGGCGCGACGTCGGCACCGTCGACGCCTATTGGGAAGCCAATATCGACCTTACCGATGTCGTCCCCCAACTTGACCTCTACGACCGTAGCTGGCCGCTCTGGACCTATTCGGAGATCACGCCGCCGGCCAAGTTCGTACACGACATCGACGGGCGTCGCGGCTCCGCGGTCGCCAGCCTCGTCGCCGGCGACTGCATCATCTCGGGCGCCTCGATCCACCGGTCGCTGCTGTCCACCGGCGTGCGGGCACACAGCTTCGCCATGCTGGACGAGGCGGTGGTGCTGCCCCAGGTCCATGTCGGCCGTGGCTCGCGGCTGCGCCGGGTGATCGTCGATCGCGGCGTGCATATCCCCGACGGCCTCGTCGTCGGCGACGATCCCGTCCTGGACGCACAGCGTTTCCGCCGCACGGAAAAGGGCGTGTGCCTCATCACCCAGCCGATGATCGACCGTCTGGGCGGATGACCACCACCGTCCTGTCCGTCGCCTCGGAGGCGTATCCGCTCGTCAAGACCGGGGGGCTCGCCGATGTCGTCGGCGCGCTCCCCGCCGCGCTTGCCGCGCACGGCGTGCAGGTGACCACGCTGATCCCCGGCTTCCCCGCGGTCGCGCGCGCAATCGACGGGGCGGAGGCGGTGCATCACTGGCCCGATCTGCTTGGCGCGCAGGCATGGCTGCGGCGTGGCGAGATCGACGGCCACCCCCTGCTCGTCCTCGACGCGCCCGAATTCTTCATGCGCGAAGGGCCGCTCTACACCGATATCGGTGGCAAGGACTGGCCCGACAACTGGCGCCGTTTCGCCGCCCTCGGCCGCGCCGCCGCCGATCTCGCCTCGGGCGCGGTCCCCGGCTTCCGTTTCGACATCCTGCACGCGCATGACTGGCAGGCGGCGATGGGCCCGGCCTATCTGCGCCTCGCGCCTACCGGCACGGACACCGCCAGAAGCGTGATGACCGTGCACAACATCGCGTTCCAGGGCGCGTTCGACGCCTCGATCTTCTTCGAACTCGGCCTGCCGCATGGCAGCTTCTCGCTGGGTGGCGTCGAATATTACGGCCAGGTCGGCTTTCTGAAGGGCGGACTCGAATCCGCCGATGCCATCACCACGGTCAGCCCGACCTATGCGCAGGAAATCCACGGCCCCGATTTCGGCATGGGGCTCGACGGCCTGATCCGCTCGCGCGTCGGACGCGTCCACGGCATCGTCAACGGCATCGACCCTGCGGTGTGGAACCCGGCGAACGACACCGCGCTTGCCCAGCGCTTCACCGCCGACACGCTCGACACCCGCATCGCCAACAAGCGCGCGGTGGAGGCGGCGTTCGACCTCGAACCCGGCGAAGGTCCCATCTTCACCGTGGTCAGCCGCCTGACCTGGCAAAAGGGCATGGACGTGCTCGCCTGGGTGCTCGACGATCTCGTCGCCACCGGCGCGCGGCTCGCCCTGCTCGGCTCGGGCGATGCCGGGCTGGAACGCGCCTTCCGCGACGCGGCCGTTCGCCACCCGGGCCGCATCGGCGTGCGCATCGGCTATGACGAGGCCTTGTCCCACCTGTTGCAGGGTGGCGCCGACGCCATCCTGATCCCGTCGCGCTTCGAACCTTGCGGCCTGACCCAGCTCTACGGCCTCGCCTATGGCTGCGTCCCCGTCGTCGCGCGCACCGGCGGACTGGCCGACACGGTGATCGACGCGAACGAGGCGGCGTTGTCCGCCGGCGTGGCGACGGGCATCCAGTTCGCCGGCGTTTCGACGGAGTCCCTCAAACGCGCGCTGCACCGCACAACGGCGCTCTATGCGGACGCCCAGGCGTGGCGCATGATGCAGTTGAACGGGATGGCCGCCGATTTCTCATGGGATCACAGCGGCCTGCGTTACGCCGACCTTTATCGATCGCTTTTGGGGGACTGATGACCACCACCGTTTCGACCACGCCCTATGACGACCAGAAGCCCGGCACGTCCGGCCTGCGCAAAAAGGTCCGGGTGTTCCAGCAGCCGCATTATGCGGAGAATTTCGTCCAGTCCGTGTTCGATTCGATCGACGGCAAGGATGGCGCGACGCTGGTCATCGGCGGTGACGGCCGCTTCCTCAACCGCGAGGTGATTCAGGTTGCGATCCGCATGGCCGCCGCCAACGGCTTCGCCCGCGTCGTCGTCGGCCAGGGCGGCATCCTGTCCACCCCCGCCGCCAGCAACCTGATCCGCCAGCGCCAGGCGCTGGGCGGCCTCGTCCTCTCCGCCAGCCACAATCCCGGCGGGCCGGACGAAGATTTCGGCATCAAGTACAATATCGGCAATGGCGGCCCGGCGCCCGAAAAGGTGACGGAGGCGATCCACGCCCGCACGAAGACGATCGACCGCTATCTGATCGTGCAGGGCGACGACATCGACCTCGATACGCTCGGCGAGGTGCAGGTCGGCGACCTGACCGTCGAGGTGGTCGATCCCGTCACCGATTACGCCGCCCTGATGGAAACGCTGTTCGATTTCGACGCGATCCGGGGTGCGGGCCTCACCATGGCATTCGACGCGATGAGCGCGGTCACCGGCCCCTACGCCACCGAAATCCTCGAAAACCGCCTTGGATTCGCGCGTGGTACCGTGCGCAACGGCACGCCGCTTCCCGATTTCGGCGGCCACCACCCCGACCCCAACCTCGTCCACGCCCGCGAACTCTACGACCACATGATGGGCAAGGGCGCGCCTGATTTCGGCGCCGCCTCCGACGGCGACGGCGACCGCAACCTCATCATCGGCCGGGGCCGCTTCGTCACCCCGTCGGACAGCCTCGCGATGCTCGCAGCCAACGCGCATCTCGCCCCTGGCTATGCCGGCGGGTTGAAGGGCATCGCCCGCTCGATGCCGACCAGCGCCGCCGCCGACCGCGTCGCCGAGAAGCTCGGCATCCCCGCCTTCGAGACGCCCACCGGCTGGAAGTTCTTCGGCAATCTGCTCGATGCCGGCATGGCGACGATCTGTGGCGAGGAAAGTGCCGGCACCGGCTCCGACCATGTCCGCGAAAAGGACGGGCTGTGGGCGGTGCTGCTCTGGCTCAACATCCTTGCCGCGACGGGCAAGTCGGTCGACGACATCGCCCGCGATCACTGGGCGACCTATGGCCGCAACTATTACGCCCGCCACGATTATGAAGGCGTGGAGAGCGAACGCGCCGATGCGCTGATGGCCGAATTGCGCGGCAAGCTCGCCTCGCTCCCCGGCACCCGCTTCGGCGACCTGACCGTCGAGGCGGCGGACGACTTCGCCTATACCGACCCCACCGACCAGTCGGTCAGCCGCAACCAGGGTGTCCGCATCCTGTTCGAAGGCGGCAGCCGCGTCGTCTTCCGCCTGTCGGGCACCGGCACCAGCGGCGCCACGCTGCGCGTCTATCTCGAACGCTACTCGGCGGACGAACTGGACCGCGAAACCCCCGACATGCTCGCCGACATCATCACCGCGGCGGACGATATCGCCGGCATCACCCGCCACACCGGCCGCACCGAACCCGACGTCATAACCTGACCCCTGATCTCCTCTCCCCTCCGGGGAGCATCAAGGAAATAGCGCCCTGCGCTATTTAGTCCATGCCGGGGGCATGGACGACTTGATGCTGAAGGGGCCCACTGCCAAAGGCAGCGGGAAGGTGAGGGGCCGCCACGAAGCGCAACACTGCTTGACCCCCCTCATCCCCCCGGGAAAGCAAATGCAACACACCTTTCACCTTCACAGCACCGCCGAGCAAATCGACCTCTGCCTCTTCACCGGCAAGCAGGAGACCCGCCACCCCCTCACCCGCACCGGCGAGGCCACATGGTCCATCACCCTCGACCTGCCGGAGGGCCAACGCTACGCCTACCGCGCCCACGGCCCCTACGACCCCGCGAACAACCAGTGGTTCGACCCCGCCAAACTCCTGGTCGACCCGCGCGCACGCGAATTAGACGCCCCCTTCACCTACTCCCCCCGCCTCTCCACATACGGCGAGGACACCGCCGATATCGTCCCCAGGGCGATCCTGACGCCGCCCCTCACCACCCCGCCCCCACCCCGCCTGTTCCAGCCCGGCGGCTTGATCTACGAACTGAACGTCCGCGGCTTCACCATGCGCCACCCGGACGTGCCCCCCGAACAGCGCGGCACCCTCGCCGCACTCGCCCACCCCGCGATCATCGCCCATCTGCAAAAACTCGGCGTCGCCGCAGTCGAACTCATGCCGATCACCGCCTGGATCGACGAGCGGCACCTGCCCCCCCTCGGTCTCACCAACGCCTGGGGCTACAACCCCGTGGTGCCGATGGCGCTCGACCCACGCCTCGTCCCCGGCGGCGTCGCCGAACTGGTCGCCACGGTCGCCGCACTGCGCGACGCAGAGATCGGCACCATCCTCGATCTCGTCTTCAACCACACCGGCGAGAGCGACATCCACGGCCCCACCCTCTCCTTCCGCGGCTATGATCCCCAGGCTTACGCCACCACACCGGACGGCACGCTGATCAACGACACCGGCACCGGCAACACCCTCGCCACCGCCCGCCCGCACATCCGCGCGCTGATCCTCGACACCCTCCGCCACTTCGCCCGCGCCGGGGTCGACGGCTTCCGCTTCGATCTCGCCCCCATCCTCGCCCGCGACCCCGGCTTCGACCCCCAGGCGCCCCTCTTCACCGACCTCGCCGCCGATCCCCACCTCGCCTCCCGCCTCATGATCGCCGAACCCTGGGACATCGGCCCGGGCGGCTATCAACTTGGCCAGTTTCCAGACACATGGCTCGAATGGAACGACCGCTACCGCGACGACGTTCGCCGCTTCTGGCGCGGTGACGGCGCCGCCGGCATGCTTGCCACCCGTGTCGCCGGCTCATCCGACCTCTTCTCCGGCGCCGCCACCCGCTCCGTCAACTTCCTCGCCGCGCATGACGGCTTCACCCTCGCCGATACGCTCGCCCACGCCCACCGCCACAACCACGCCAATGGCGAACGCAATCGCGACGGCCATGCCGACGAAATCGCCTGGAACCACGGCACCGAGGGCGCGACGGACGACCCCGCCATCCGCGCCTCCCGCGACGCCTCCGCACGCGCCCTGCTCGCCACCCTCTTCGCCTCCAAGGGCACCCCCATGCTCACCGCGGGCGACGAATTCTCTCGCAGCCAGCATGGCAACAACAATGCCTACGCCCAGGACAACGCCACGACGTGGATCGACTGGACGGCCCGGGACACCGATCTTGAGGCGTTCGTCATCGCGCTCTCCGCCTTCCGCCGCGGCACGCCGCTCGCCGATCCCGCATGGCTGGCGGCGGCCGATTGGCGCGACCTGTCGGACCGACCGATGACGCCAGAGCGTTGGGCCGATGCACAAGGCTTCGTCCTGCGCCTCCCGATGGCGACGGAAACGCTCGTCCTGCGCATCGATCGACCGAATGCCCGCGTGACGCTGTCGCGCGCCACCCTGCTGGAGAGCCGCCCTTGAAGACCCGCCTCGCCCTGCTGCCGCTCACCCTGATCGCGCTGGCCGCCACCCCGCTGTCGCCGGCCCAGCGCTACGGCGCGCTCTATCGTGACGTGCAGATGGCGCAGCTTTTCCCCGACTCCAAGACCTTTGCCGATGCCGAGCCCCGCCGCGGCGACCGCGCGATCCTCGCCGCCTACCGCCTCTGCGACTGCGCCACCGACAAGGCGAAGCTGCGCGCCTTCGTCCTCGCCAACTTCACCCTGCCGATCACCCCCAGCGGCACCACCCAGCAACGCCTGCCCATCGCGCAGCACATCGACCGGCTCTGGCCGCAACTCACCCGCGTCACCACCAGGGTTGCGCCCGGCTCGTCCGCGCTGACGCTGCCGCACCGCTATGTCGTGCCCGGCGGACGCTTCCGCGAAATGTATTACTGGGACAGCTGGTTCTCGATGCTCGGCCTGCCGCTGGCCGGGCGTCAGGATCTGGTCGAGGATCAGGTGCGCAATTTCGGCAGCCTGATCGACCGCTACGGCCATATCCCCAACGGCACCCGCACCTATTATCTCAGCCGCTCGCAGCCACCCGTCTTCTACCTGATCCAGGCGATGTCGAGGGATGCGAAGACGCTGGCGACCCGCACCCGTCAGCTGCGCGCCGAACACGCCTATTGGATGGCCGGCACCGATCGGCTGAGGCCCGGCGAGCAGCATGCCCGCGCCGTGCGCCTCTCCGATGGCACGCTCCTCAACCGCTATTGGGACGACCGCGCCGATCCGCGCGACGAAAGCTACCGCGAGGATGCCGAACTGGCCGCCGCCACCCCGAACCGTGACGCCGGGCAGCTCTACCGCGATCTGCGCGCGGCGGCGGAAAGCGGCTGGGACTTTTCCTCGCGCTGGCTGGCCGACGGTCGCACCCTTGCCACCATCCGCACCACGCGGCTGGCGCCCGTCGACCTCAACAGCCTGATGCTGGGGATGGAGCGCACCATCGCCGACAATTGCCGCGTCCTGCGCGACACCGCCTGCACCACCGACTTCGCCGCCCGCGCCACTGCGCGCGAGGCTGCGATCCGGCGGCTGATGTGGAACCCGAACGGCTATTTCGCCGATTATGATCTCGACACCGGTCGCCCGGCCGACGCCCGCACGGCCGCCATGGCCTTTCCGCTGTTCGTCGGCGCGGCCAGCCCGGACCAGGCGACCGCCACCGCCCAGGCACTCGCACCCTTTATCGGTCAGGGGGGCCTGCGTACCACGCTGACCGCCAGCGGCCAGCAATGGGACGACCCGAATGGCTGGGCACCGCTGCAATGGATCGCGATCCAGGGCCTGCGCCGCTACGGCCACGCCACCCCCGCCGACCGGATCAAGGCGGCATGGCTCGCCTCGGTGCAGCGCGAATATGCATCGAGCGGCAAGCTGCTGGAAAAATATGACGTTCGCGAACGTCGCCCCGGCGGCGGCGGCGAATATCCCAATCAGGACGGCTTCGGCTGGACCAACGGCGTCACCCGCGCTCTGCTGGCGGAGCGCTGACGCCCCGCTAGGGTTGCATCAGCCCATGGCCCATCAGGTTGTGATCCAGATGGTTCATGATCCACAGCGATCCGATCAGCACCAGCCCGACGATCAACACGCCGAACGCCAGCGCCAGCACGTTGTTCGTATTGTCGGGCCCCGTCGTGATGTGCAGGAAGAAGACGAGGTGCACCCCCATCTGGCCGATCGCCAGCGCGACCAGCGCGACGGGAATGCCCGGCCCCCATACCAGGTCGCTCGTCGCCACGTAGAAGCTCGCCGCAGTCAGCATCGCCGCCAGTCCGAAACCGATCGCATAGCTGCGCAGCGCCGCAGGGATGTCATGCTCGGCGGACCGGCTGCCGGGCGCCTTGTCGTCCTGCGGGGTTTCGTCCAGCCCACCGCTGCCGCTGTCCTGGGTGCGGGTGTTGCTCATCCGTGCGTTCCCATCAGATAGACCATGGTGAACAGCGCGACCCAGACGATGTCCAGCGCATGCCAGAACAGGCTGAAGCACATCATCCGCCGCGCGATATCCTCGCGAAATCCTTTGGCCCAGACCTGCGCCATCATCGTCGTCAGCCACAACAGGCCTAGCGTAACGTGCACGCCGTGGCACCCGACCAGCGCAAAGAAGGCGGACAGGAAAGCGCTGCGCGACGGCCCATGCCCTTCCCCGATCAGGTGCAGGAACTCATAGGCCTCCAGGCAGAGGAAACCGAACCCGAACAGCGCGGTCGCGGCCATCGCGACCTGGAACCAGCGCCGGCTCTCCGCCAGCATCGCGATGCCCGCCAGCCCGCAGGTGAAGCTGGAGGCGAGCAGCAGCGCCGTCTCGGCGGCGACCAGCGGCACCTCGAAGATGTCGCGCCCGGTCGGCCCGCCCGCCGTCTCGCCGACCAGCACCGCATAGGCCGCGAAGAAGCCGGAAAACATGATGAAGTCCGACAGCAGGAAGATCCAGAAGCCGTAGGACACCACGATCCGCTTGGGCGCGGGGCCCCGCTCGCTCGCCGGGCGCTCGCCATGCCCCAGCTTGTGCGGGTCGCCATGCCGGCTGGCGTCGGCCGCGCCGCTCATGTCGCGGCCTCTTCGGGCAGGTCCAACAGCGTCGCCTTGCCCTGGCGCCGCGCATCGTCCTGCTGCTTCACCTCGTCGGCAGAGATCACATATTCGGGCTCGTCCCGCCATGCGAAGACGACAAAGGTCGCCCATGCCCCCAGGAAGCCGGCGATCACCATCCACCAGATGTGCCAGATCAGCGCAAAGCCCATCGCGGTGGCGAACACGGCGCATATGATGCCGGTCGGCGAGTTGCGCGGCATCTCGATCGGCTCATAGTCGGGCCGCTCGCTCAACACCTTCTTCTCGCGCGCCTTGGACTTCAGCTCCCAATAGGCATCCTCGCCCGTCACATCGGGCAATGCGGCGAAGTTGAAGGTCGGCGGCGGCGAGGCGGTGATCCATTCCAGCGTCCGCCCGTCCCAGGGGTCGCCGCTTTCGTCGATCAGCCGCTTGCGATCGCGGATCGAGACATAGAGCATCATCACCTGACACGCGATGCCGCCCGCGATCAGCAGCGCACCCGCGCCCGCCGCGATCAGCCAGGGTTGCCATTCGGGTACGTCGTAATGCTGCATCCGCCGCGTCATGCCCATCAGCCCCAGTACGTAGAGCGGCATGAAGGCGAGGTAGAAACCCGACAGCCACAACCAGAACGCCCGCTTGCCCCAGCGTTCGTCGAGCATGAAGCCGAACATCTTGGGAAACCAGTAGGTGAAGCCGGCAAAGGCACCGAACAGCACGCCGCCGATGATGACGTTGTGGAAGTGCGCGACCAGGAACAGCGAGTTGTGCAGCACGAAATCGGCCGGCGGGATCGCCAGCAGCACGCCCGTCATTCCGCCGATGGCAAAGGTGACGATGAACCCGATCGACCACAGCATCATCGAGGTGAAGCGGATGCGCCCGCCATACATGGTGAACAGCCAGTTGAAGACCTTCACCCCCGTCGGCACCGCGATGATCATCGTCGTCACGCCGAAGAAGCCGTTGACGTCCGCCCCTGCCCCCATGGTGAAGAAATGGTGCAGCCACACCATGAACGACAGGATGCAGATCACCATGGTGGCGATCACCATCGACCGGTATCCGAACAGGGGCTTGCCCGAAAAGGTCGAGACCACCTCGGAAAACACCCCGAACGCGGGCAGGATCAGGATATAGACCTCCGGATGCCCCCAGGCCCAGATCAGGTTCACGAACATCATCTGGTTGCCGCCCAGTTCGTTCGTGAAGAAGTGGAACCCCAGATACCGGTCGAGGATCAGCATCGCCAGCGTCGCGGTCAGGATCGGGAAGGCCGCCACGATCAACAGGTTGGACGCCAGCGACGTCCAGCAGAACATCGGCATGCGCGTATAGCCCATGCCCGGCGCGCGCATCTTCAGGATGGTGGTGACCAGATTCACCCCCGACAGCAGCGTGCCGACGCCCGATATCTGCAGCGACCACAGATAATAATCGACGCCGACACCGGGGGAGAAGCGCAGTTCGGACAGCGGTGGATAGACCAGCCACCCCGTCTTGGCGAACTCGCCGATGACGAGGCTCAGGTTCAGCAGCAGCGCCCCGCTCGCCGTCAGCCAGAAGCTGACCGAATTGAGCGTCGGGAACGCCACGTCGCGCACGCCCAGTTGCAGCGGCACCGCAAAGTTCATCAGCCCGATCATGAACGGCATCGCCACGAAGAAGATCATGATCGTGCCGTGCGCGGAGAATATCTGGTCGTAATGCTCGGGCGGCAGATACCCGCCATTCCCTTGCGCGATCGCCTGTTGCGAACGCATCAGCAGCGCGTCCGAAAAGCCGCGCAGCAGCATCACGCCGGCCAGCAGGCAATACATCACCCCGATCCGCTTGTGATCGACCGAGGTGATCCATTCGCGCCACAGATAGGGGAAGTGCCCGGCGCGCCACGTCCAGATCAGCAGCGCCAAGATGCCCGTCACCGCCACGCCGAACGCGATCAGCGGCATCGGCTCGTGAAACGGGATCGCGTCCCAGCCCAGCTTGCCGAGCACGCTCAATGCTCCCGCCCGTCATGCGCGGTCTCGCTCACCGGCGCACCCGAGCGGGCGACGACGATGTCGTACAGCCGCGGCTGCACCGCACGGTAGCTATAGGGCGTCACATCCGTGCTCTGCTTGTTCAGGGCCACGAAGCCGGGCCAGTCCAGCGCCGGCCCCTGCCCCCGTGCCGCCGTCACGAACTGCGCAAAGGCCGCAGGGGGGACGGCCTGCGCGATGAAATCCATGTCGGCAAATCCCTCGCCGCTATAATGCGCGGACAGGCCGCGATACCGCCCCGGTCGGTCGGCGCGCAGGTGCAGCGTCGAATCCATCCCCGCCATCGCATAGATCTGGCTGCCCAGTTGCGGCACGAAGAAGCTGTTCATCACGGTGGCGGAGGTGATGCGGAACCGCACCGGTACGCCCACCGGCAGGACCAGCCGGTTGACGGTCGCAATGCCCTGTTCGGGATAGATGAACAGCCATTTCCAGTCGAGCGACACCACCTCGACCGTCATCGCCCGTGCACGCGACGCGATGGGTTTGGGCGGATCATATTCGTGGCTGCCGATCCAGCCGATCCCGCCCAGAAAGATGATCGCCAGCGCCGGAATCGACCAGACGAGCAGTTCCAGCCGCCCCGAATAGGCCCATTTCGGCAGATGCTTGGCCCGTTCGTTGCTCGCGCGGAACCACCATGCAAAGCCGATCGCCATCACGATCACGGGGATGACGATCATCAACATGATCGCCAGCGAATTGAACAGCAAAGACCGCTCGCCAGCGGCAATGGGCCCCGCCGGATCGAGCACACCCGAACGACAGCCGCCAAGCGCCAACAGGCACAGCGCGGGCACGCTGCCAAGACGGAGGGGCGCGGTCATTCCGCGCGTTAACGATGCCGCGCGTCGTTCGTTCCCTGCTACGCCCAGGCCAGGCTGGCGACCGGTCCAGGCTCGTCGTCCCGCCGCCCCCGCGCACGCCGCTGCCGCCTCTGCCCTCGCCCCAGCCGCGCCCGCACCCAGTGCCTCATCCCGCGCATCCGCCCCAGCACCGACGCCCCCGCCAGAACCCCGACCAGATCGGTCAGCGTCCCCATCTCGATCCACGACGCCAGCCCCATGATGTCGGGCGCCGCCATCAACACCATGCGGATCTCGTCCGCCTCCAGCATCCATCCCGCAAGCAGCACGATCGCGACGATGATCCCCAGCATCACATGCGCCCGCTGCACCCGCAGCAACACTCGCGCCGGCGCCTCCACCAGACAGCGATGCACCGCACGCCCGACTGGCGTGTCCGGCGCCATGATCAGCAGCCCCCACAGATACAGCATCACCATCAACAGCATCGCGCATCCCCCTCTGCCCGCGAAGATGGCGACACCCCATCCGCCATACTAGCCCCGCGCCACCCACAAACCTATGCTGCCCGCATGCCCCACCCCCACCGTAGCGCCCTGTTCCTCCCCGCCTCCAACCCCCGCGCCATCGCCAAGGCGCGCACCTTGCCCTGCGATGTGGTGATCCTCGATCTGGAGGATGCGGTCGCGCCCGATGCCAAGACGCAAGCCCGCGAGGCTGCGCTGGAGGCGGCGGCGCAGGGTTTTGGCGAGCGCCGGCTCGTTATCCGGGCCAACGCCCTCGATACGTCGTGGGGGGAGGCCGACTGCGCCGCGCTGCGTGACGCTCCGGTCGACGCGGTTCTGCTTCCCAAGGTCGATGGACCTGCGGACGCACGCCGCGCCCGTGCACTGCTCGGCGAGGAGGGACCGCCGCTATGGGCGATGATCGAAACCTGTCGCGGCGTGCTGGCCCTTGCCGATCTCTGCGCCGCGGCCCCTGCGGTACGTCTGGAAGGGTTGATCGCCGGCACCAACGATCTCGCCAAGCAAATGCGGTTGCCCGCCGATCCGGCTCGCACCGCATTGATGCCGCTGCTCGTCCAGATGGTAGTCGCCGCCCGCGCCTATGGCCTGATCGTGCTGGACGGTGTGTGCAATGCGCTCGACGACGCCGATCGCCTCGGTGCCGAATGCGCGCAAGGGCGGATGCTGGGGTTCGATGGCAAGACGCTGATCCACCCGTCGCAGATCGCACCCGCCAACACGGCGTTCGGCCCGAGCCCCGACGAGATCGCCTGGGCCCGGGCCGTCGTTGCCGCCTTCGCCGATCCTGCCAACGCCGCGCTTGGCGCGATCAGGCTGGACGGGCAGATGGTGGAGCGGCTCCATCTCGCGCAGGCGGAGCGCCTGCTGGCGCTCGCCTGACCGGCATCACATCCCGTTCAGCATCTCGATATGATGCTGAACGACCGGCGCGATCTTCCCCGCCGCCGCCTTCAGCGGTGCGGCGGTGCCGGACTGGGCATAGCCCTGATGCAGCGCCAGCGCCTTCTGATGTGCGGTCTTCTGCTGCTGGACGTATAGCTGGTCGCGCTGCGTGCCCGACACCTGGCGCAGTTTGGCGACCATGTCGGCCTGCATCGGCTCCAGCTTGGGCGGCGCCGGCCGCACGCCCGCCTTGGTCGCTGCCGCCTTCACGTCTGCGGTGCTCTTGGAATGATCGCGGATCATCGACTGGGCGAAGGTCCGGATCTTCGGGTTCGTCGATTGGAGGACGAGTTGGCTCGACTCCTTCTCGTACAGGTCGCTGGCGCCTGCCTTGGCGACGAACTGAGCCGGGGTCACCGTCTGCGCGAACACGGCGGTCGGGGCTGCGGCAACCAGGGCCGCCACGGTCATCATGCGAAGCATCGTCATCTTCTCCTCCTGTTATCAGTTCTTTGCGGTGCCCGGCTCGGCCATGCCACGATGCTGGCTGGCGAGTACGGCGTCGGGCACGATATGCGCCGCCGCGGCCTGCAGCTTGTTCTTCCAGCCCGACACGATCGAAGCCTTGCCCGACATCAACGCGTCCCAGCCGTCCCTGGCCACCTTGGCGGGATCGTCCTTTTTGGGATCGGTGCCGACATCGGTGTCCATCATGTCGCCACGTGCGAAGAACTCGGTGTCCGTCGGCCCCGGCAACAGGTTGGTCAGCGTGACGCCCTTGGCGTCCTTCAACTCGTCCTGGATCGCCGCGACGAAGCTGTCGATGAACGCCTTGGTGCCGTTATACACCGCTTGGAAGCTGCCGGGGATGAAGCCGGCGATCGACCCCGTCACCAGCACCTTGCCCGCATCGCGCGCCACCATCGGCTTCAGCACCTTTTGCAGCAGGTACAGCGTGCCGGTGATGTTGGTGTCGACCACCAGACGCCAGTCCTTCACCTCCTGGTCCAGGAAGCCCTTGCCCAGTCCGTGCCCGGCATTGGCGCACAGCAGGTCGATCTGCCGCCCACCCGCCGCCGCCAGCACGCTGTCCACGCCTTCCAGCGTCGACAGGTCCGCCTCCACCGCCTGCACCTGCGTGCCGAACTGGCGGAAGTCCGCCGCCGCCGCCTCGATCAGGTTCTCGTTGGCGACGACGATCAGGTCATAGCCATCCTTGGCGGCGAGTGTCGCCAGTTCGAACCCGATGCCCGTCGAGGCACCGGTGACGATCGCGAATTTGTCAGCCATCCTCTTGTCTCCTTCAGGCGGTCATGCCGGGCTTCAGCACGATCTTGGTCACTTCGTTCTGCTGGTCGTGGAACATCTTGTACCCCTTGGGGGCGTCCTCCAGCGGCATGCGGTGCGAGATCATGAACTCGGTATCGATCTTGTCTTCCATGATCGCGTTCAGCAGGGCGGGCATGTAGTGCTGGACATGCGTCTGCCCGGTCTTCAGCGTCAGCCCCTTTTCCATGAAGGCGCCCAGCGGGAACTTGTCGACATAGCCGCCATAAACCGCCGGCATCGACACGCGCCCGCCCTTGCGACACGCGATGATCGCCTGGCGGATCGAATGCGGCCGATCCGTGCCGAGGAAGGTCGACGCCTTGATCTGGTCGATGACGTTGTCGACGAACAGGCCATGCGCCTCCAGGCCGACCGCGTCGATCACCGCATCGGGCCCGATCCCGCCGGTCATCTCCATCAGCGCCTCATAGGTCGCTGATTCCTCGAAGTTGATCGTCTCGGCGCCGAACTTCTTGGCCAGCTCCAGCCGGTGCGGGAAATGATCGATCGCGATCACCCGCTCGGCCCCCATCAGGAACGCCGATTGCACCGCGAACAGCCCGACCGGGCCACAGCCCCAGACCGCCACCGTATCGCCCGGCTCGATCTGCGCATATTCCGCCGCCTGCCAGCCGGTGGGCAGGATGTCGGACAGGAACAGCACCTTGTCGTCCGAAACCCCGTCCGGGATCACGATCGGCCCGACATCGCTGAATGGCACCCGGACATATTCCGCCTGACCGCCCGCGTAGCCGCCGGTCATGTGGCTGTAGCCGAACAGGCCCGCCATCGGCGTGCCGTACAGCTCCATCGAAATGTCCTGGTTATCGGCCGGCAGGCTGTTCTCGCACGCCGAATACTGGTGCTTGCCGCAATGGTAGCAGCTCCCGCACGAGATGGTGAACGGCACCACCACCCGCTGCCCCTTCTTCAAGGTCGATTTGGGACCCGTCTCGACCACCTCGCCCATGAATTCATGGCCCAGTATGTCGCCGGCCTTCAGCGTTGGGATATAGGCGTCGTACAGATGCAGGTCGGATCCGCAGATCGCGGTGGACGTGATCTTGATGATGGCATCGCGCGGGTTCAGGATCTCGGGGTCCGGAACCGTGTCCATGCGGACGTCGTGCTTGCCGTGCCAGGTGAGTGCACGCATCGGCTCAACCCTTTCGTTGTTCGAGTTCGGCGCGCGTGTGCGCGCCCGTGGCGATCTCGCCGGTTTCGAGCAGCTGCTTCAGGCGGCGCAGGTCGCGCCGGGCCTGGATCGCCGGCTCGCGCTGGAACACCTTGGCGACCAGCTTGCCGATCACGCCCGCCGGCGGATCATAGACGATGGTCGCCGTCACCACCGTGCCGCGCGCGCCTGCATCGCGGAACTCGACCACGCCGGAATTCTCCACGTCCGCACCGGGTTCAGACGTCCAGGCGATCAGCCGGTCCTTCTCCTCCTGCGTGACGCGCGCGTCCCATTCCACCGTCTTGCCGGCCGGTGCCTTCACCACCCAGTGCGAGCGGGCATCGTCCAGGATGTCGATCCGCTCCACATTGTCCATGAAGGTCGGCAGATTGTTGAAGTCGCGGAAATAGCTGTACACTTCGCCGACCGGACGGTTGATCGTCACCGCACGGCCGATGATCGTGCCGCCCTTGCCCTCGATCAGATCGGCGGTGGCAGCGGCCGCGGCATCGCTGCGTTTCGATGCGGCCAGCGGCGCATCGTCGGATTGGCGAGTTGCCATATCGTCACCCATCGGGTCCTCCGGATTGCCAGATGGGCATCCAACCGCGTGGTCGACCCCATCGGTTCCGACGATCGAGCAAATATCGCGCGAAACATGATCTCGATCAGTTTCAATGACCTGGAAAGTTGATCCAGATCACGATGCTGTGGGGCCTAGCTGTCGTTCCAGCATCTCCAGCGCGACACCCAGACAGGCCAGCCGCACCGGCCCGCGTCCGATATCGCCGAAATGCGCCTCGCGATGATCGGCCTCGCCGCCCCGCACCGCACAGGCGAAATGGACCAGTCCCGGCTCGTCACCCGGTGCACCCGGCCCGGCGAACCCCGTGATCGCCACCGCGATGTCGCCGTGGCTATAGGCGAGCGCCCCTTCCGCCATCGCCACCGCCACGTCCCGGCTGACCGCGCCGCAGCGGTCGATCTTGTCGGACGCGATGCCGAGCAACTCGCATTTCGCCTTTTCGCTGTAGACGACGAAGCCGCGTTCGAACGCGTGGCTCGCGCCCTCCACATCGGTCAGCAACGATGCCAGCAAACCGCCCGTACAGCTTTCCGCGGTGACGATCGACCGCTCCGCCGCGCATGCCGCCTCCAGCACGCGTCTCGCCGCCGCCTCGACGGCATCCGGCACCGATGCCAGGGTCTCGCTCATGCTTCTGCTCTCCCACTGTCAGGCTGTTGCCCGACAACGGAAGCGCCCCGCCTCAGGTTGCGGCGGAATTGTTCACGATCAATATGTTACCTGCCAAGGCGGCAGGATCAGCGGCCGATCCAGTCCGCGACCTGCACCGCCACCTGATTGGCCGCCTGGTTGATCGCCGGCCCGGCATTCTGCGCGTCGATCGCCGTCACCGGGACCCGTGCCTCGAAACGGCGCTTCTCGACATTGCTCTGCCCGACGCGGGTCAGCGCCGCGTCGAACGTCACCACCGCCTCGCGCGTCGCCTCTTCGACGCCGAACGCGCGCAATTCGCCGTTCAGCCGCGCACCCGGATCGCTCACCGACTGGCTGGTGGACAGGACCACCCGGCCGGTCCGCGCCGCGACCGTGTCGGACATCAGCCGCGCGAACAGCCGTGCCGGCGGCTCGGACCACTGCGCATCCTTGATATAGGCGATGGAGGTCGGCGACACCTGCACCGGCACCCGGCCGCTGGCGAGCGCCTGGGGCACCGCCGGCACCTGGATGGTGATCGACTTGGCCGCACCCGAATCCTGCTCCTGCCCGACCGGCACCGCGGTCTGCGTGCTCAGCGTCATCAGCGAGGGTGGCGGCTCGGCACCGAAACGGATGCAGGCGGCGAGTGGCAGCATCGCCGCCAGGCAGAGAAGCGTCTTCTTCATGGCGGCCCTCACTTACCCTTGTAATCCGGCAGCTTCTGCTGCCCGACGAGCGATCCTGCGCCCTGCTGGTCGATCTTCTCGGCGATCGAGGCGAACGAGGCGGCGGTCACGCGCAGATCGCGCACCAACTGCCCGACCTCTGGCACCGTCTGCTTGGAAAAGGCCTGCAGGCCCGGCCGCGCATCGCCCACCGCCGCGTTCAGCGTCTCGGCACTTTCCTGCGCCGACAGGATCGCCTTGTTTAAATTCGCCATCGCCGGCTTCACATCCTCGGCCAGGACGCCGTTCGTGGTCTGCGCCAGTTGCCCGATCGACTGTGCCGCGTCGCCCGCCTGCTGGATCGCGACCCGCGTCTGCGCCAGCGTCGCGGCGATTTCGGGCCCACGATCCGCCAGCGCGTCGGACAGGCGGTTGGTGTTGTCGAGGATACCCGCGATCGATGCCTGGTTGCGATCCGATAACAATCCGGTCAGCCGCTCGGTCAGCGTCGACAGCCGCTCCAGCAACTGCGGTGCGGAATTGAGGATCGCGCCGATACCGCCCTGCTTGGTCGGGATGACGGGCACGTCATAGGGGCAGAGCTGCCGGCGATTCTCCTCCGGGCAGGCGATCGGCTGCGCACCCTTACGCGCACCGTCCAGCGCCACGGTGCTGGTGCCGGTGAAGCTTGCCGAAATCGATGCCGTCGTGCCTTGCAGGATCGGAGTCTGCTCGTTCACCGCAACGCGCACGCGTACATATTGCGGGTCGGGACGCCACAGCGCGATCTCCTTCACCTGCCCCGACGGCACACCCGAATAGGTGACCGCCGACCCCTTTGCCAGCCCGTCCACCGACTGACGGAAGAAGATGTCATATTCCTTCTCCGATGTGCCGCCCAGCCGCGCGATCCACACCGTGAACAGCGCCAGCACGGCCAGCAGGATCAGCACGACGGTGCCGACGAGAACATGGTTTGATCGCGTTTCCATCAGCCTGTCCCTCGCTCGCCCCGAGCGTTATCCTGTGTCTCACCGCGCGCTGCATTGTCCGCCGCCCCGCCCAGCGAAGGCCGGCCGGTGGTCCGCGCCGACACCTCGGTCGGATGCGCGTCTGCCTGCGTATCGGCCGAGCCCTGCGCATGGTTTTCCTTGGCGGCGACGGCGGCGCGACCGCGCGGTCCCTTGAAATATTCTTCGATCCACGGATGGTCGAGCGCCAGCAACTCGTCGATCGTGCCCACCGCGATCACCTTCTTGTCGGCCAGCACGGCGACCCGGTCGCAGATCGCGTAGAGCGTATCCAGATCGTGCGTGATCAGGAACACGGTCAGCCCCAGCGTCTTTTGCAGCGACTTGGTCAACTGGTCGAATGCCGCCGCACCGATCGGGTCCAGCCCCGCGGTGGGCTCGTCCAGGAACAACAGTTCCGGATCCAGCGCCAGCGCCCGTGCCAGCCCGGCGCGCTTCTTCATGCCGCCGGACAGCTCGGCCGGATATTTCGGCCCTGCATCCGCCGGCAGGCCCGTCATCACCACTTTGTAGGACGCGATCTCGTCCATCAGGGCCGGCGACAGCTCCGGGTAAAACTCACGCAGCGGCACCGCGACGTTTTCCGCCACGGTCAGCGTCGAGAACAGCGCCCCGCCCTGGAACAGCACGCCCCAGCGCTTGCGAATCGACACCGCCTCCGTTTCCTCGCGGCCGATCGTCGGTTCGTCGAACACGGTGATCTCGCCGGTATCGGGCGTCTGCAGGCCGATGATCGAGCGCATCAGCACGGACTTGCCCGTGCCCGATCCGCCGACCACGCCCAGGATCTCGCCCCGCCGCACGTCCAGGTCCAGTCCGTCATGGATCACCTGGTCGCCGAAGCTGTTGCGGATGCCACGGACTCTGATGATGTGCTCGTCGCGCGCCGCCATCAGTTCCAGCCTACCCAGGTGAAGAACACCGCAAAGAACGCGTCGAGCACGATGACCAGGAAGATCGCCTGCACCACCGCGGACGTGGTGCGCAGGCCGACCTGCTCGGCATCCGACTCCACCGACATGCCCTGGAAGCACCCGGCGATCGCGATGATCGCGCCGAAGACGGGGGCCTTGATCAGGCCGACATAGAGGTCGGTGATCGGTACGACCTCGCGGATGCGGGCAACGAAGGTGACGGGCGGAATGCCCAGCGACACCGCGGCCAGGAAACCGCCACCGATGATCGCGATCAGCGAGGCGTAGAAGCCGAGCAGCGGCATCAGCGTCACCGCCGCCAGCGTGCGCGGCAGCACCAGCGCCTCCATCGGCGACACGCCGATGACGCGCATCGCGTCGATCTCCTCGGTCAGCTTCATCGTACCGAGCTGCGCGGCAAAGGCCGATCCGGAACGCCCCGCGACCATGATCGCGGTCATCAGCACACCCAATTCGCGTAAAGTGAGCCGGCCGACCAGGTTGATCGTGAACACCTCCGCACCGAACTGGCGCAGCTGCACCGCGCCCTGCTGCGCGATGACGATGCCGATCAGGAAGCTCATCAGCCCAACGATGCCGAGCGCGGACACGCCCACCGTCTCGAACTCATGCACCACCGCGTTGAAGCGGAACCGGCGCGGATGGCGGATCACGGCCAGCATCGCCATGGTCGTCGCCCCCATGAAGCCGAGCAGGCCGTAGAGGGTGCGGAACGAGGTGACCACGGCATCGCCGATCTCGCCTGCCACGCGAGCAAATGGACTGACCGGCTGCGGGCGCATCGCCACCGGCTTGTCGGCATTCACCACTTCATCAAACAGCGAACGGCTGGCGTCGCTCAGGCCGGAAACCTCGGCATCGTTGCGCGCCGCGAAACGGTGCACCACCCAGGCGCCAACGGTATCGATCCGGTCGACGCCCGAAAGGTCGACGCGGCGCACCCGGCCCTCGTGCCGCTCCAGCCGGTCGGGCAGGTCGCCCATCGAAGCCAGCGACAGATCACCCGTGAAGCGCAGCGCTCCGCCGTCCGCATCGTCCTGGCTGAAATCGGCCTTGGCGCTCATCGCGTGTCTCTTTGCGGGAAAGTGCCGCGAACGGCAAGGCGGCTCGCACCCGCGACGAACCGCTGCTGTATTGAAACGGCACCAGACTGTGCCGTTGTCACAACAGCACGTCCACGCCGTGGATGGCAAGCCCGACGATACCGCCGACCAGCGTACCGTTGACACGGATATACTGAAGATCGCGTCCGACCGCGTTTTCGAGCCGCGTCGTGATCGTGCGCGCATCCCATCCGCGTACGGTTTCGGACACGAGGCGCACGATGCCGTCGCCATAATCCGCCGCGACGCCGACCACGGTACGGCGAACGAAGCGGTTGATCGTGCGGGCAAGACCGGGATCGGCCTGCACCGTGCCGCCCAGTTGCCGCAGCATCTCTCCCAGCTTGCCCGCCATCGCCGCCTCCGGATCGCGCGCGATCTTCAGCATCGCCTCGCGCGCCTGCTCCCACAATCCGTCCAGCCAGCGCTGCATTGCCGGATTGGCGATCATCTCCGCCTTCAGCGCCTCGACCCGCCCGCGTGTCTCCCGGTCATGTTGCAGATCCCAGGCAAGCCGATCGAGCCCTTCCTCCATCTTCAGCCGCAACGGATGCTCCGCATCCTCCGCCATGTCGTTCAACAGCTTGTCCAGCCCACCAATCAGGCGGTCCGCCACCGTCTCGTCCAGCCCGGTCCAGCGCAGCAACGCCCCCGCCCGCTCGTGCACCATCGCCCGGATCAGCGCCTCGTTCGACGACAGCGCGCGCGCCGCCCAGCGTATGCCGCCATCCAGCAGCGGCGCATGGCGGTTTTCCGCCACCGCCGCCTTCAGCAACTGGCCCAGGATCGGCGACACCTCCGTCGCACGCAGCCGCGTCCCGATCGTCGCCTTGACCATCCCGCCCAGCCGCTGCGGGTCGAACGCCTGCAACATCTCCGCCGCCAGCTTGGAGGCACCACGCCGGATACGCCCGCCTTCGCCCGGCGGCTGCGCCAGCCAGCGCCCCGCGGCACGCGCCACGTCCACCCGGTGCATCCGCCGCGCAACAACCCGCGGCACCAGGAAATTGGAGCGCAGGAACTGCGCCAGCGTATCGCCGATGCGATCCTTGTTGCGCGGGACGATCGCGGTATGCGGGATGGGCAGGCCCAACGGATGGCGGAACAGCGCCGTGACCGCGAACCAGTCGGCCAGTCCGCCGACCATCGCCGCCTCCGCAAACGCGCGCACGAAGCCCCAGCCGGGATGCACCGGAACCAGCGCGCGGCTGATGAAAAAGGTGATCGCCATGGCGACCAGCAGTCCGGTGGCGACGATTCGCATGCGCACAAGAGCCGGAGGAGCGGGCTCCTTGGCCCCGGTGCGATGCAGGCGGTTCATCACCAACGACAATCCCCGAACCGCGGGATTGTTCAAGCTGCGTATCGATCGCACCGCAATCATTCCTGTGCCAGACAGGACCGGACATCGTCAGGAGGCTGCCGTTCCCACCCATATTCCCGCCCCGCTGCGCACCGTGGCCACTGCGACCGGGCGGCTGGCGGCCGCCTTGTGCGTGCTGTTGTTCGGCTATGCGCTGGCCGGCGCGATCGGCGGATCGATCCCGGCCGGCGGCGCGGAACCACGACCTTCGTCACGCGCGGTGACCATCTGGGTCGAATCGAACGGCATCCATACCGCGATCATCGTGCCCAAGCGGGCCGCCGGCGTGGACTGGCGCCCCGTCTTCCTGGCGCGCGACCTCGCCGACCCGCGCTATGGCGGCTATGATCATCTGGCGATCGGCTGGGGCGAGGCGGCGTTCTTTCTGGAAACGCCGCGCTGGCGCGACATCCGGCCGGCGACGATCGCCGCGGCCGCGATCGGCAGCGATCGCTCGCTGGTCCATGTCGATCATCTCCCCCGCCCCCGGCCGGGGGACGGCGCGCGCGCCGTGCTGCTGAGCGAGGCCGGGTATCGGCGGCTGGCGGCTTATATCGCCGCCAGCCTGGCGCCGCGAAGGCAGGTCCATCGCGGCTACGGCGCTTACGATGCCTTCTACACGGCCCGTGGTCGCTATTCCGCGATCAAGACCTGCAATGCATGGACCGGGGCGGCGCTGCGCCATGCCGGCGTGCGCATGGGGCGGTGGACGCCCTTTCCCACCACGGTGATGTGGTGGCTGTGACCGGTCAGTCGTTCGCCGCCTGATAGCCGTCATAGCCGCGGCACTCCTCGGGGTGCTTGCGGCACCTTTTCTCGTAATCGCGACGCTCGCGGCCCTCGCGGGCTTCCTTCTTGCGCATCTTGCGCCCGTAATTGCGGTCGGCCTCGTCCTGGCTGGTCGTCGTCCAGTCGACCACCTGCCCCGCCACCTGGAATGGCGCCTTCACCACCCCCACGGCGGTCCGCACGCACCCCCCCGCCAACAACGGCACCATCAACGCAAGACACAGACCGACTTTACGCATTCACTCAACTCCGGATCGCACCGCATCGCGCGTGGAAACACCGATTAGCGGATAGTCCGTGAAGAATCCGTCGATTCCAAGGCGGAGTGCCGATGCGATCTCGCCACCCAGATCGCCGTGCCCGGCGGGCGCCGTGCCGCGCCGAAAAGGCGGCGTCAGAAACGCATTTTCAGCCCGGAACGTCCAGGGGTGAACGCGCAAGCCCGCCGCATGCGCATCGTCCACCAGCGTGGTGGCACCACCCTCCACATTCCACAGCATCGCCTTGTCCGGTCCGATCCCCCATGCATAGCGCGCGACCGCCCGCAGTCCGGCCGGCGTAACCATCGCCGCATAGGATGGCGCGGCATGATCGGCGGGCGCCCCCTCCGCCGCCACCAACTGGATCAGCCGCACGCCGGTATGCGCATGCAGCCATTTCAGATTGTCCACCTCGAACGACTGGATGAAGACCGGTGCCGCCGCCGTCGTCCATCCCGCCTTCTTCAGCGCCGCCAGCAAGGGACGATCGGTGTTCAGGCCGATGCCGGCGAAATAGGTCGGATGCTTGGTTTCCGGATAGATGGCGATGGTCCGCCCCGTCTGCGTCGAGCGCGCCTTGGCCAGTGCGATGATCTCCTCCAGCGTCGGGATCGTCTCCTGCCCGTCATGCGCGGTGGAGCGCATCTGCGGCAGGCGTTCGCGCGCGCGCAGCCGCTTCAATTCGGCCAGCGTGAAATCCTCGGTGAACCAGCCCGTCACCGGCTGGCCATCGATCGTCTTGGTCGCACGGCGATCCGCAAATTCGGGATGCTCGGCCACGTCCGTCGTCCCCCCGATCTCGTTCTCGTGCCGGGCGACCAGCACGCCGTCCCTGGTCGGCACAAGATCCGGCTCGATCACATCGGCGCCCTGCGCGATCGCCAGATCATAGGCGGCGATGGTGTGTTCGGGCCGCTCCCCGCTGGCGCCGCGATGGGCGATCACGATCGGGGGCGACAATGGACCGGATCGCAGCGTCATGGCACCAGCCTGCCCCGTCATTCCGGCCGCGGCAAGCAAAGTGGTGAGAGTGGTTCGCAACGGGAAACCAACATTGATCATGGCGTTTGTTCTCGATCCTCGGGAGCTTTCCGCAATGCATTTCACGATCAATGGTCAATCGCATGACATCAATGTCGATGTGCGCACCTCGCTGCTCGACCTGTGTCGAGAGCATCTGGGCCTGACCGGGTCGAAAAAGGGATGCGACCATGGTCAGTGCGGCGCCTGCACGATGCTGGTGAACGGCCGGCGGATCAATTCCTGCCTGTCGCTGGCGGTGATGCACCAGGATGACGAGATCACCACGATCGAGGGTCTGGGCCAGGTCGGCGACCTCCACCCGCTGCAGGACGCGTTCGTGCGCCATGACGGCTATCAATGCGGTTATTGCACGCCGGGCCAGATCTGCTCGGCGGTCGGCATGCTGGACGAGGCCAGCAAGGGCTGGCCCTCGCATGTCAGCGCGGACCTGAGCGACGTCGCGCTGAGCGACGAGGAGATTTCCGAACGAATGAGCGGCAATCTGTGTCGCTGCGCCGCCTACCCGAACATCGTCGATGCGATCCGCGAGGTTGCCGGCAAGGGCAACCGCGATCCCAATGCCGAGGTCGGCCGGGAGGTTGCGGCATGAAGCCCTTCGCCTATGAGCGCGCCGACAGCGCGGAGGTCGCGGTACGCGAAGCCGGCACCGCCGGCGCGAAGTTCATCGCGGGCGGCACCAACCTTCTCGACCTGATGAAGCTTCAGGTCGAGACGCCGCAAACGCTGGTCGATATCAGCCGTCTGCCGCTCTCCGAGATCGAGGAGCGCGAGGATGGCGGCCTGACCATCGGCGCGCTGGTTCCGAACAGCGACCTTGCCGCCGATGCCCGCGTGATCGAGCGCTATCCGGTGCTGTCGCGCGCGCTGCTGGCCGGCGCCAGCGGGCAGTTGCGTAACAAGGCGTCGACCGGCGGCAACCTGCTTCAGCGGACGCGCTGCTATTATTTTTACGACACCGCCATGCCCTGCAACAAGCGGGAGCCGGGGACGGGCTGCTCGGCGCGCGAAGGCTTCAACCGCATCCTGGCGGTACTCGGCACGTCGGAGAACTGCATTGCGACCCATCCCAGCGACATGGCGGTAGCGATGCGCGTGCTGGACGCCACCATCGTCACGCTGAAGGCGGATGGCGACCGGCGGCGGATCGCGATCGCCGATTTCTACCGCCTGCCCGGCGACACGCCGCATATCGAAACTGCGCTGGAGGCGGGTGAGCTCATCACCCATGTCGAACTGCCGGCACCGCCCAAGGGCAAGCAGATCTATCGCAAGGTCCGCGACCGCGCATCCTATGCCTTTGCGCTGGTTTCGGTCGCGGGCGTGGTCGAGGTGGCCGATGGCCGTATCGCCAGCGCATCGCTGGCCTTTGGTGGGCTGGGGCCGATGCCGTGGCGCGATGCCGGGGTCGAGGCGGCCCTGGTCGGCAAGGCGCCCGACGACATCGCATTCGGCACCGCCGCCGATGCGCTGCTCGCCAATGCCAGGGGCTATGGCAGCAACGATTTCAAGATTCCGCTCGCACGCCGCACACTGATTGCGAGCCTGCGCGAGCTGACGGAGGCATGAGCATGTTCGGCAATTCCGACACCAAGTCGCTGACGATGAATCAGCCTTATCCGGACAGCCTGCTCGACACCGGGGTGCAGGGCGTCATCTCGAAGCCGCTCGACCGCGTCGATGGACCGTTCAAGGTGTCCGGCACCGCCACCTATGCCGCCGAATACGACATTCCGAATGCGGTGCACGGCGTTCTCGTTTCCGCCAAGATCGGTCACGGCGAGGTGCGGTCGATCGACATCGACGCGGCCAAGGCGATGCCGGGCGTCATCGACGTCATCACCGACTACGACTCTTTTCTGCGCAATTCGCAGCAGGGTGGCGAGACCAAGGCCCCGACCCAGGGCGTCAAGCAGGTCGATTATTTCGGCCAGATCGTGGCGATCGTCCTGGCCGAAACCTTTGAGGCCGCACGGGAGGCCGCGCTGTCGATCCCGGTCGAATATGACTACAAGTCCGGCGTCTACAACTTCGAGGCGCACAGAGACGAAGCGCACAAGCCGCCCAAGGCGATGATCCCGCCGCACTACAGCCAGGGGGATCCCGACAAGGCGTTCGACGAAGCCCCGGTAAAGGTCGACGTGACCTATATCACCCCCAGCCAGAACTCGGCGGCGATGGAGCCCCATGCCTCGATCGCGGTCTGGGAAGAGGGCGCGCTGACGCTTTACGGCGCGTATCAGATGCCGACCTCGGATGCGTCGCAGCTTGCCGATGCGCTGGGCGTGTCGAAGAACAAGGTGCGCATCGTCTCGCGCTATATCGGCGGTGGCTTCGGCTCGAAGCTGGGCATCGCACCCGAAAGCGTCGCCGCAGCGATCGCGGCCAAGCGGCTCGGTCGCCCGGTCAAGGCGGTGATGCTGCGCCAGCAGGTGTTCGACGCCACGGTGCGCCGATCCAACACCGAACAGCGCGTGAAACTGGCCGCCGGGCGCGACGGTCGCATGACCACGCTGGTGCACGACTCGCTCGTCTCCAACCTGCCGGGCGAATCCTTCTTCGAACCCGTCGGCATCGGCACCCATTCGCTCTACGCCAGCGAGAATCGCCGCATCAACCACGACACGGTCGATGTGAACCTGACGCTCTCGGGCTCGATGCGCGCCCCCGGCGAGGCGGTCGGCATGGTCGGCGTCGAATGCGCGATGGACGAGCTGGCCGAGGCGTTGGGGCTGGACCCGATCGAACTGCGCCGGATCAACGATCCCGAACAGGACCCGGAAAAGCAGGTTCCCTTCTCGTCGCGCAAGCTGACCCAGTCGATGGACGAGGGTGCACGCCGGTTCGGCTGGGACAAGCGCAATGCCGTGCCCGGTTCGCGGCGTGAGGGCGACTGGCTGGTCGGCATCGGCATGGCCGCCGCCACCCGTAACAACCAGTTGCAGCAATCCTCCGCCAAGGCCGAGATCCATCCCGATGGCAGCGCCACGGTCTCGTCGGCGATGACCGATATCGGCACGGGCAGCTACACCATCATGGCGCAGATCGCCTCCGAAATCCTCGGCATCCCGGTGGACCGCATCACCATGAAGCTGGGCGACACCAACGATCCGCCCGCGGCGGGCTCGGGCGGCTCCTGGGGCGCGGCGTCGGCCGGTTCGGCCGTCTATCTCGCCTGCGAGCTGCTGCGCGAGAAGCTGGCCAAGGCGATGGAGGTCGATCCCGCCGACCTGACGCTCAAGGACGGGCAGGCGATCGGCGGCAACCGGCAGGTGGCGATCGCCGATCTGGCCGGCGACGGCATCGAGGCGACCGGCGAGATCAAGCCCGGCAAGCAGGAAAAGACGCACACCCAGGCCAGCTACGGCGCGCATTTCGCCGAGGTCGGCGTCAACGTCGTCACCGGCGAAGTCCGGGTCAGGCGGATGCTGGGCGTGTTCGCGGCCGGCCGCGTGCTCAACGCCAAGACGGCGCGGTCGCAGTGCCTGGGCGGCATGACCTTCGGCATCGGGACTGCCCTGACCGAGGAGCTGATCCACGACACGCGCAACGGCAAGCTGGTGAACCACGACCTCGCCGAATATCATGTGCCGGTGAATGCCGACGTGCCGCAGCTTGAGGTTCATTTCCTCGACGAACGCGACATCCACGCCAACCCGATCCATGCCAAGGGCATTGGCGAGCTGGGCATTTCGGGTGCCGCCCCGGCGGTGGTGAACGCGATCTACAACGCGACCGGCATACGCGTCCGCGACCTGCCGATCACGCTCGACAAGCTGCTCGACGGACTGCCGCCCGTCTGATCGGACGCTTCCCGCTTCGCTCGGCATCAACGGACGGAGTATGACATGGACGATCCCTCCCCAACGCCCTGGGGGAGGACAGGAACTATAAGATGGCCGAAAACGACTCCGTCCTCTCCGCCGCACGCGCCTGGAAGGGCGAAAAGCTGGCCATCGCCACGGTGGTATCCACCTGGGGATCGGCTCCGCGCCCCCGCGGCAGCCACATGCTGGTTCACGCCGATGGACGGTTCGAGGGGTCGGTGTCCGGTGGCTGCGTCGAAAGCGACATCCTGCAAACCGCGGCCGAGGTGATCGCCGGTGCTCCCTTCCAGGTCAGACGCTACGGCGTCGCCGATGCTGCAGCATGGGAGGTGGGCCTGCCCTGCGGCGGCGAGATCGCGGTGATGGTACAGCCCGTGTCCGCGGAAGGCTTCGATCCCGAATTGTTCGACCGGATCGCGGAAGCGCGCGAGGATGGCCGCTCGCTCTCCGTCACCACCGACCTCGCCACCGGCCATTCCGACCTGCGGCCTGTGGAAACAGGAGAAATCTTCGCCAACCGCTACGATCCGCCCCGGCGCCTGTTGATCGTCGGCGCGGTGCAGATCGCGCAGAGCCTGGCCGCGCTGGCCGCGACGCTGGGCATCGCCACGGTGGTGATCGACCCGCGCGGCCGCTTCCTGACCGAGGAACGCTTCCCCGGCGTCACGCTGGATGATCGCTGGCCCGACGAGGCGATCGCGGCATGGCGCCCCGGCCCCGCCACGGCGGTGGTGACGCTCAGCCACGACATCAAGATCGACGATCCCGCGCTGATCGCCGCGCTTGCCAGCGACGCCGCCTATGTCGGCGCACTGGGCAGCCGGCGCAGCCATGCCGCCCGGCGCGAACGTCTCGCGGCGGCGGGCCTTTCGGCTGCGGCGATCGACCGCATCGACGGCCCCGTCGGGATCGATATCGGGGCGATCGGCCCGTCCGAGATCGCGCTGTCGATCGCCGCCGCCATGGTGGGGGCATTTCATGATCGCCGCTGAGGACACCGTTCTCGTCCTTCTTGCCGCCGGCCGCTCGGATCGCTTCGGATCGGAAAACAAGCTGGAGGCCGAGTTTCTGGGCAAACCGGTCGGCTTCCACGTCACCACCGCGCTGGAGGCGATCCCCTTCAAGGCGCGGGTCGCGGTGGTCGATGGCTGCCGACTGGACTTTGCAAGCCGCGGCTACCGCGTGATCCACAACGATGCGGTCGGGCGCGGCATGTCGCATTCGGTCCGCCTCGGCGTCGCCTGTGCCATGTCGCTGGAGGCGCGCGCCGTGGTGATCGCGCTGGCCGACATGCCGCGCGTCACCGCCACCCATATCTACCGCCTGCTCGACACCGCCGATGGCGACGATGCCGTGGTGGTGTCCAGCAATGGCGTGCATCCCACCCCGCCGGGCGTCTTCGGCCGCGACCGGTTCGACACGCTGATGCAGTTGCAGGGGGATGCGGGCGCGCGCCAACTGGTCGCCGCCGGCCGCCATGTCGTGACCACCCCGACCGAACTGATCGACATCGACACGCCGGACGATCTGGAGCGCCTGCGCCAGCTCGTCCATGCGCCCGAGCGCACGATTACTCGTGGCGCAGCGCGTCAATCGGATTGAGCGCCGCGGCGCGCCGCGCCGGGAAATAGCCGAAGACCACGCCGATCACCGCCGAGATGGCGAACGCGATCATGTTGATCTGCGGATCGAACGTCCACGGCACCTGCATCAGCGGTGCCAGCGCCAGGATGATGAGCTGCGCCAGCACCAGCCCGACGATCCCGCCCAGGCATGACAGCGCCACCGCCTCGACCAGAAACTGCATCAACACCTCGCGCGCCACCGCCCCGATCGCCAGCCGGATCCCGATCTCGCGCGTCCGCTCCGTCACCGACACCAGCATGATGTTCATGATGCCGATCCCTCCCACCACCAGACTGATCGCCGCCACCGCCGCCACAATCCGCGTCAACAGCGTCGTCGTCCCCGTCAGCGTGTCGGAAATCTGCTTGGTATCGAAGATGTTGAAGTCATCTTCCTTGCCGCCCGTGATGTTGCGCCGCTCGCGCAGCAGGTCGGTGAGCGATGCCTGCACCGCCGCGGTGGAATAGGCCTGGTCGACCCCGATCAGCATCAACTGGATGTCGCGGTTGCCGGTAAAGCGGCGTTGCACCGCCTTGATCGGCATGATGACGGTGTCGTCCTGGTCGCCGCCAAAGCCCGCCTGCCCGCGCGTCGACAGCACGCCGATCACGTCGCAACTGATGTTGCCGACACGGAAGCGCTGGCCCACCGCCTCGCCGCCGCGAAACAGGTTGGTGCGCACGGTATTGCCGATGATGCACACCGCCTTGCCCGCTTCCTCCTCCGCCGGCGTCCAGTAGCGCCCGGATACCAGCGGCCAGGGCTGCACCTTGAACACGTCGCTGGTGGTGCCGCGCACCGTCGTCGACCAGTTCGCACCCTCGTAGATCGCGGTCACCGCCGACGACGCCTGCGGCGCGACCCCGGTGACGCCGGCGATCTGGTTCTTGATCGCCTCCACATCCTCGGGCTTGAAGTCGGGCGGGCGCGGACCGCCGCCGCCCCGGCCGAAGCCCTGGCCGGGACGCAGTTGCAGGATGTTGGTGCCCAGTGCCGAAATCTGCTGCTGCACCGCCGAGGTCGTTGCCTTGCCCAGCGTGACCATGGTCACCACCGCGCCGACGCCGATGACGATGCCCAGGATCGTCAGGAACGAGCGCAACAGGTGCCGCCGGATCGACCGGATCGCCAGGGTAAGCGTGGTGCCGAACATCAGGCGCGTTCCTCCGACAGGCGGGGGGCATGTCCTCGGGCATCGCCCCTTGCGCATGCTGCGCCTCGATGCGCTCGACCAGCCCGTCCTTGAAATGCACCACGGTGCGCGCGAACGCGGCCATGTCGGGCTCGTGCGTCACCATCAGCACGGTGATCCCGCTGTCGCGGTTGAGACCGGTGAGCAGCTGCATGATCTCCACCGAGCGCTCCGAGTCGAGATTGCCCGTCGGCTCGTCGGCCAGCAGCACGTCCGGACTGGTCACGATCGCCCGCGCGATCGCCACGCGCTGCTGTTGCCCGCCCGACAGTTCGGCGGGCGTATGGTCCCACCAGTCCGCCAGCCCGACCTTGTCGAGCGCGGCCATGCCCATGTCGCGCCGCGTCTTGCGATCCTCGCCGCGGTAGAGCAGCGGCAATTCGACATTCTCCAGTGCCGAGGTGCGGCTGAGCAGATTGAACCCCTGGAACACGAAACCGAGATATTGCCGGCGGAGCAGCGCGCGCTGGTCGCGGTCCAGCGTCTCGACATGATGGCCGCGGAACAGGAACGTGCCGCCGCTGGGCACGTCCAGGCACCCCAGGATGTTCATCGTGGTCGATTTGCCCGACCCCGACGGCCCCATCACCGCAACGAAGTCGCCCGCCGCGATGTCGAGGTCGACACCCTTCAGCGCCTGGAACTGCGTCGCGCCCATGCCATAGGTCTTGGTGACGCCGCGCAGCGAGATGAGCGGTGGATTACTGGCCACCGCCCCCTCCCTGCCGCCGCTGGCCGCCGCCGCGACGCTGGCCGCCCGCCGTGTCGCCGCCGCCCGTCAACTGCCCGGTGATGACCTGCATGCCGGGCTTCAGGTCGCCGCCGGTCACCTCGGTCATGCTGCCGTTGGTGTCGCCGGTCACGATCTGCACCGGCTGCGGCTGACCGTCGCCGCCGCGCACATACACGGTCTGCGTCGCACCACGGCCGAGCGTCGCGGTACGTGCCGGCCGGTCGCGGCGCGGGCGGAAGGTCAGCGAGCCGGCGATGCCGCCGCCCTGGTCGCCGGCGGCGCCGGTGGTCGGTTTGAAGCGGAGTGCAGCATTGGGAACGAGCAGCGCGTTCTGCTTGTCCGAGGTGACGATATCCGCGGTCGCGGTCATGCCGGGGCGCAGTTGCAGCGTCGGGTTGGCAACCGTCAGGTCCGCGGCATAGCTGACCACCTGATTGGTCGCCGTCGTCGTGGTGGTCGAGGAAGAGGCCGTGGCCGCACTGACCGTCAGGTTCGATCCCAGGTCGACGCGCGTGATCTTCGCGGGGAAGGTACGGCCGGGAAACGCGTCCACGGTGAAGTTCGCCTTCTGCCCCACCTGCACCGCGCCGACATCCGCTTCGTCGATCGCGACCTCCAGCTTCATCTGGGTCAGGTCCTCGGCGATCACAAACAGCGTCGGCGTGTTGAACGATGCCGCCACCGTCTGGCCGGGATCGACCTGCCGCGCCAGCACCACGCCCGATACCGGCGAGCGGATGATCGCCCGCGCCCGCTGCGTCTGCGACTGCGCCAATTGCGCGCGCGCCGCGGCCACATTGGCCTCCGCCACGCGCAGGGCCGCCGCCGCACGCTGCGCATCCGCACGCCCGGCCTGAAGCTCGGTGCCGGACGGCACGCGCCCCTTGGACAGCCGGTACACTTCCTCCAGTCGGGCAAGCTGCGCCTGCGATTCGGACAGGGTGGCCCGCGCCTGCGCCACCTGCGCCTGATTGGCGTTCAGCGTCGCCTGGCCGGCGCGGATCTGATCGTCGATCTGTTCGGGATCGATCAGCGCCAGCGCCTGTCCTGCGGTCACGCGGTCATTCACGTCCACCACGACGCGGGTGACCAGACCCGACAGCTGCGAGCCCACCGTCACCTGGTTGGTCGGCGCCAGCTTGCCCGTGGCCGAGACGGTCACCGTCAGGTTGCCGCGGCTGACCGGCGCGGTCGCATATTGCGGCGCATCGGATCCGCCCAGGCAGTTCTTGAGCAGCAGCAACAGCAGCACGACGCCGACCGCCACCGCACCCCAGCTTACCCATCGGCGCCAGCGCGGCTGCGGCTTCATCCCCAGAAAATTGTCGAGCGCTTCGTCGGCCATCAGGGGTTCCCGGTGGTGGAAAGGGTGGTGCCGGCGCGCGGCGCCTCGGGCGTCACATCGGCATCCCAGCCGCCGCCCAGCGCCGCGAACAGGGTGACCAGCGCGGTGGCGGCGTCGCTGCGCGCGCTCGCCTCGCTGTTGCGCGCGTTGAACAACGCGGCCTCCTGCTGCGACAAGGTGGTGAAATCGGTCAGGCCGGAGCGATACTGGCTGCGGCTGAGGATCGCGGCGTTGTTGGCCGCATCCAGCGCCACCGCAAACTCGCGCTCGCGCTCGCGCGCGGTGTTGAGCGCGACCACCGCCACCTCGACATCCTCCAGCGCGTTCAGCACGGTGCCGCGATAGGCGGCCAGCGCGGCATCCGCCGCCGCCTCGCTCGACCGCACCCGGCTGCGCAACTGGCCGCCGTTGAAGATCGCCTGGGTCAGGCCGGCGAACAGGCTGCCGGTGATCGCCTCGCCGATCGAACCGATGCTGGTCGCGTTGGTGTTCAGGTTGCCGCTGATCGCCAGCGCCGGATAGAGCGCGGCCTTGTCCACGCCGATCTGCGCGGTAGCCGCTGCCAGGTTGCGCTCGGCGGCGCGCACATCGGGTCGCCGGCGCAGCAGGTCGGCGGGCAGGCCGACGCCGATCGCCGCAGGGCCGCCCGGGATCGGGCGCACCGCCTCCATCCGCCCCTTCACCGCGCCGGGCGCCTGCCCGGTCAGCACGCCCAGCCGCGACACCGCCGCATTATATTGCTGCACCAGCGCCGGGATCGTCGCGGCGGTCTGCGCCCGTTGTCCCCGCGCCTGTTCGTTGTCCAGCGACGAGACGAGGCCCGCCTGCACGCGGAAACCGGCAATCTCCAGATTGTCGTCCTGCAACGCCAGGCTGGCGCGTGCATTGGCCAGTTGCGCCTGATACAGCCGCGCCAGCACATAGTTGCGCGCCGTCTCGCTCTCGACGGTCAGCAGCGTCGCGGCATAGTCGAAGCCGGACGCCTCATATTGCGCACGCGTCGCCTCCACGGTGCGGCGCACCTCGCCGAACAGGCCGAGCTGGTAGCGCGCCGACAGGCCCACCGTATAGGCGTTGCGACCGCCGCCGCCGGTATCGACCACGGTGCCGTCGGGCAGCGTGAACGAACGCCCGCCGCCCACCACATTCTCGTTGCGCTGGTATCCGGTCGACCCGGAAAGGGTCGGCAGCAGCGAGGCCCGGCTCTGCACCAGGCTTTCGCGCGCCTGCCGCAGCCGGGCAACCGCCTGTGCGACATCGGTGTTGGCGGCGGCGGCCTGCTCGACCAGTTCGCCCAGCAGCGGATCGTCGAAGCGCCGCCACCAGCGGGTCAGATCGGCGACCTCGGCCTGGGTGGCGGGCACCGACCATCCATCCGGCACGCCCAGTTCGGCGGGCGCCGCGGGCCGATAGTCGGGGCCGACGGTGCAGCCGGCAAGCGCCAGGGGCGCGAGGAACAGGGCGCGAGCGCGGAACATGGGGCGGAGGGATGCGGCATCGCCCCGCCCGACGTCCAGCATTATTATGTCGCAACCTGTGTCACGCCGGACATGCGCGACTATTCGAGCTCCAGGATCACCGCATCCACCGCCAGGCTGTCGCCCGTCCGTGCGCTGACCGCCTTCACCGTCCCGCTCTTGGCCGCGCGCAGGATATTCTCCATCTTCATCGCCTCGACCACCGCCAGCGCCTGCCCCGCCTCGACCCGGTCGCCCTCGCCCACGTCGAGGCGCACGAGCAGCCCCGGCATCGGCGCGATCAGAAAGCGCGACAGATCCGGCGCCACCTTCTCGATCATGTGCCGCGTCAGCGCGCCCGCATGGCCCGGCACGACGCGCACGTCATGCGCCGCCCCGCGGGTCGACAAACGCCAGCCGCCGCGCGTCCGGGCAAGCCGGATGGTCAGCGCCTCGGGCGCCTCCACCGTGACGATCCGGTCGCCCGGCGTATATTCCATTTCCAGTTCGACGCCCACGCCGTCCACCGTCACCGCATCGGTATCGACCAGGACATGGCGCTCCTCGCCACCGATCCGCACCTGCCATTCGCCCGGCGGCGGCAGGCGGCGGCCGAGTTGCCCGTCGATCCGCCGCGCCCGGTCCGCCTCCGCCGTCGCGACGAATGCGGCGACCGCGGCCAGGATGCGGAGCAGTTCGGGCGCTGCCGGCGCGCCGTGAAAGCCCTCGGGATATTCCTCGGCGATGAAGCCGGTGGTCAGCGCGCCGTCGCGGAAGCGCGGATGCTGCATCAGCGCGGACAGGAAATCGAGATTCGTGCCCGGCCCCTCGATCCGGAACCCGTCGAGTGCCGCCACCTGCGCATCGATCGCGCCCTCGCGCGTCGGCGCCCAGGTCACCAGCTTGGCGATCATCGGGTCGTAGAACATGCTGACCTCGCCGCCCTCGGCCACGCCGTCATCGACGCGGACCCGGCCGGCCTCGTCCGCCACCGGCTCGGGCGCCTGATAGCGTACCAGCCGGCCGATGCTCGGCAGGAAGCCGCGATACGGGTCCTCGGCATAGACGCGCGTTTCCACCGACCAGCCGTTCAGCCGCACATCGTCCTGTTCGAACGACAGCGGCTCGCCCGCCGCCACCCGGATCATCTGCTCGACCAGGTCCAGCCCGGTGATCTCCTCGGTCACCGGATGCTCGACCTGAAGCCGGGTGTTCATCTCCAGAAAGTAGAAGCTCTCGCCCGTCGGGTCCGCGCCCGACACGATCAGCTCTACCGTCCCCGCCGAATAATAGCCCACCGCGCGTGCCAGCGCGACCGCCTGCTCGCCCATCGCCCGGCGCATCGCCGGCGTGACAAAGGGCGACGGCGCTTCCTCGACCACCTTCTGGTGGCGGCGCTGCACCGAACATTCGCGCTCGCCCAAATACAGGACCTTGCCATGCTGGTCGCCCAGCACCTGTATCTCGATATGGCGCGGGTCCTGGATGAACTTTTCGATGAACACGCGGTCGTCGCCGAAACTGGCCAGCCCCTCGCGCTTGGTCGCCTCGAAGCCTTCGCGCACATCCGCCTCGCTCCAGGCGAGCCGCATCCCCTTGCCGCCACCACCGGCCGACGCCTTCATCATCACCGGATAGCCGATCTCGCCGGCGATGCGCACCGCATGTTCGGTGTCCACGATCTCGCCCAGGAAGCCCGGAACGACGTTGACGCCGGCGTCCTTGGCCAGCTTCTTCGATTCGATCTTGTCGCCCATCGCCGCGATCGCGTTCGGCGGCGGGCCGATGAACGCGATCCCCGCCTCGGCACAGGCTCGCGCAAAGCTTTCCCGCTCCGACAGGAAGCCATAGCCGGGATGGATGGCATCCGCCCCCGTTTCCCTGGCCGCCAGCAGGATCAGCTCCGCCTTCAGATAGCTTTCCGCCGCCGGTGCCGGCCCCAGCCGCACGCTCTCGTCGGCCAGCATCACATGCGGGCTGCGCGCATCGGCATCCGAATAGACCGCCACCGTCGCGATGCCCATCGCGCGGGCGGTGCGGATGACGCGGCACGCGATCTCGCCGCGATTGGCGATCAGGATCTTCTTGAACATGCGGCCTCTCCTGTTTTCTTTTCTCAGCTCGGGCGCGCTGCGGGGATGCCGCGCAACAAGCCATCCGTGCTCAGGTCTTCATCCACGTCCGGCCAGTAGATGCCATAGCCGGCCCCGGCCTTCTCCCAATGCGCCCGCTGTTCGGCAGAGGCATGAAGCAGGCGCGGATACCAGGCGAGCGGCACGGCGATCGTGCGGCCGTCCATAAGATCGACGATCAGGCTGGCGTCGTCGAAACGGACGTCCAACACACGCTCGTCGGTGATCCTAGCCGAAATATTCATGCCACGCCTCCCGCAAACGGGTGCGATGGTCCCCGACCATCGCGAGGATGTCGTTGATCTCATGCGCACGAAAACCGCGGCTGCGCGCTACCTCGACCACCTCCAGCCACACCTTGATCGTCGCGTCGCCATGGTCGACATGGACGTGCGGCGGCTCGTTCGGCTCGTGACTGTAGAAGTAGAAACGGAACGCGCCGATCCGCAGCACCGTTGGCATCTACTCCGCCGCCTCGCAGACCCGCATCGGCTCTTCGCCCGCCATCGGCGACAGGCCCAGCTTGGCGAACAGCGCCGCGTCCGCGCTGTCGCCGGCATTGCCCGCGGTCAGCAGCTTGTCGCCGGTGAAGATCGAATTGGCACCCGCCATGAAGCACAAGGCTTGCGTCGCCTCCGACATGCTCTCGCGCCCTGCGGACAGCCGTACCATGCTCAGCGGCATGGTGATCCGCGCCACGGCCACGGTGCGGACGAATTCGATATCGTCGATCTTGGCCAGCGGCGTATCGGCCAGCATGTCGCCCAGCACGGTGCCCTTCACCGGCACCAGCGCGTTCACCGGCACGCTTTCCGGATGGCGCGGCAGGGTGGCGAGCGCATGGACGAAGCCGACCCGGTCACTGCGGCTCTCGCCCATGCCGACAATGCCGCCGCAGCACACCGAAATCCCCGCCTCGCGGACATGGTCCAGCGTCTGCAACCGGTCCTCGAAGCAGCGCGTGGTGATGACGTTCGCGTAGTTCTCCGGCGACGTGTCGATGTTATGGTTATAATAATCGAGGCCCGCCGCCTTCAGCCGCTGCGCCTGCGGCGCATCCAGCATGCCCAGCGTCATGCAGGTCTCCAGCCCCATCGCCTTTACGCCCTCGACCATGGCGACGACCTTGTCCATGTCGCGGTCCTTGGGGCTCCGCCACGCCGCGCCCATGCAGAAGCGCTGCGAACCCGCCGCCTTGGCCTCGGCCGCCGCGGTCAGGACGGCGTTCACGTCCATCAGCTTCTCGGCCTTCACGTCGCTCTCGGCCGATGCCGACTGCGAACAATAGCCGCAATCCTCCGGGCAACCGCCGGTCTTGATCGACAATAGGGTGCAAAGCTGCACCTCGTCCGCGGCATGATGGCGGCGATGCACCTCGGCGGCGCGGAAGACCAGTTCGGTGAACGGCAGGTCGAACAGGCCTGCGATCTCCGCGCGGGTCCAGTCTGTGCGCAAGGCCGTCGCCGGGGCGACGGGGCGTTCGAGCGTATCGGCAATCATTCGGCAGCGTCCTGTTCGGGTGGCATGTTATGTCCCAGCAGCCTCAACACTTCTTCGGCCGCTTTCACAAGGTTGGTGCCCGGGCCGAAGATCGCCTGCACCCCGGCATCGCGCAGCGCCTGGTAATCCTGCGCCGGGATCACCCCGCCCGCGATCACCTTGATATCGGGGCGGCCGGCCTCCCGCAGATGGCCGATCAACTCGGGGATCAGCGTCTTATGCCCCGCCGCCAGGCTGGAGGCACCGACCACGTCGACATCCTTCTCGATCGCCAGCACCGCCGCCTCGTCGGGCGTCTGGAACAGCGGCCCGGACACGACATCGAACCCCAGGTCGCCGAACATCGACGACACCAGATTGGCGCCGCGATCATGCCCGTCCTGCCCCATCTTGGCGACCAGCATCCGGGGACGACGCCCCAGCCGCCGCTCGGTCGCGGACACGCCCTCCTGCAACCGCACCCAGCGCACGTCCTCGCCGTAAGCGCCGCCATAGATGCCCTTTACCGGCACCGGCTGCGTACCATAGCGACCAAAGGCGTCTTCCATCGCCGCCGAAATCTCGCCCAGCGTCGCGCGGTGGCGCGCGCATTCGACCGCGAAAGCCAGCAGATTCATTCCTCCCCGAATCGGGGAGGTGGCAGCCGCAGGCTGACGGAGGGGGCTTCCGCCGGCGATACCGCTTGGGGAGCTTCCCCAGGCGATACCGTTTCTGGCGCACCCCCTCCACCATGCTGCGCATGGTCCCCCTCCCCATTTCGGGGAGGAGAAGCCGCGTCCCGCAACGCCGCCAGCGCGGCCTGGCACGCCGCCTCGTCCCGCGTTTCGCGCAACCGCGCCAGCCGCGCGACCTGCGCCTCGCGCACCGCATGATTGTCGACGTCCAGGATATCGATCGGCGACTCCTCACTCGACCGGTATTTGTTCACCCCGACGATCACGTCCTCGCCGCGGTCCGCACGTGCGGCGCGCGCGGCGGCGGCTTCCTCGATCATCGCCTTGGGCCAGCCGGCGTCCACCGCGCGTGCCATGCCGCCCTCCGCCTCCACGCGGTCGAGCAATTCGGTCGCGCGCGTCACCAAGTCCTGGGTCAGCGCCTCGACATAGTAACTGCCGCCCAGCGGATCGACGACATGGGTGATCCCCGCCTCTTCCTGCAACACCAGTTGCGTGTTGCGTGCGATCCGGGCGGAAAAGTCGGTGGGCAGCGCGATCGCCTCGTCCAGCGCGTTGGTGTGCAGCGACTGGGTGCCGCCGAACGCCGCCGCCATCGCTTCGATCGTGGTGCGGATGACGTTGGTGTACGGGTCCTGCTCCTGCAGGCTGACCCCGCTGGTCTGGCAATGCGTGCGCAGCATCTTGGAGCGCTCGTCCTTTGCCCCCAGCTCGGTCATCACCCGGTGCCACAGCGTGCGCGCGGCGCGCAGCTTGGCGACCTCCATGAAGAAGTTCATGCCGATCGCGAAGAAGAAGGACAGGCGCCCGGCGAACTTGTCGATGTCCAGCCCCGCCGCCATCGCCGCGCGCACATATTCGCGACCGTCGGCAATGGTGAAGGCCAGTTCCTGCACCTGCGTCGCCCCGGCCTCCTGCATGTGATAGCCGGAGATCGAGATGGAATTGAACTTCGGCATCTCGGCCGAGGTATAGGCGATGATGTCCGACACGATCCGCATGCTGGGCGCCGGCGGATAGATATAGGTGTTGCGGACCATGAACTCCTTCAGGATGTCGTTCTGGATGGTCCCTTCCAGCTTGGCGCGGGGCACGCCCTGCTCCTCGCCCGCGACGATGAAGAAGGCGAGGATCGGGATCACCGCGCCGTTCATCGTCATCGATACCGACATCTGGTCGAGCGGAATGCCGTCGAACAGGATCTTCATGTCCTCGACCGAATCGATCGCCACACCCGCCTTGCCGACATCGCCGACGACGCGCGGATGATCCGAATCATAGCCGCGGTGCGTGGCCAGGTCGAAGGCGACCGACAGCCCCTTCTGCCCCGCCGCCAGGTTGCGACGGTAAAAGGCGTTGGAGGCCTCCGCGGTGGAGAAGCCGGCATATTGCCGGATCGTCCACGGCCGCCCGGCATACATGCTGGCGCGCACCCCGCGGGTGAACGGCGCAAAACCGGGCAGGCCGGGGTCGGCGGTCACATCCTCGGGCGTGTAGAGCGGCTTGACCGCGATCCCCTCCGGCGTGTGCCAGGTGAGATCGGCGCCCTTGACCTCTTTCGCCGCGGCGGCGGCCCAATCGTCCAGCGTCGGCTTGTCGGCCATTACGCCTCCTGCTCCAATGTCCCGGCCGCGGCGGATTGCCGCATCGTCCATGCTTATTTTGTTTCCTTAAACCGGAACAATCGTGCCGAGGCAAGCCGGGCCGGGATCACGCCCCGCGGAACGCCGGCGCCCGTTTGTTCAGGAATGCCATGCCCCCTTCGGTCGCGTCCGCACTGCCGCGGGCGAGGCGCTGGTCGGCCGCTTCGCGCGTCATCGCCGCGGCATAGTCGCTTGAAAACCCGTCGTGCAGCGCACGTCGCATCAGCCCCAGCGCCACCGTCGGCCCCGCCGCCAGTCGCCCGGCCAGCGCCAGCGCCTCGGCGTCCAGCGCATCGTCGGCGACCACGCGGTGGATCATGCCCCATTCCAGCGCGCGGGCAGCCGGCACCCGCTCGCCCAGCATCATCATCTCCGCGGCGCGCGCCCGGCCGATCAGCCGCGGCAACATCCACGACGCGCCGCCATCGGGGACCAGCCCGATATTGACAAAGGCGTGCAGGAAATAGGCGCTGTCGCTCGCCACGCAGAAATCGGCGGCCAGCGCCAGGCTGCATCCGATGCCGGCCGCGGGGCCCCGGACCGCGCTGACCACCGGCACGCCCAGGTCCGCGATCGCCAGCAGCGCCGGATTGTAGCTGCGGGTCAGCGCCGCCTCGGTCGCCTCGCCCGGATCGCCCTCGCGCAGCGCCACCGCGGCCACGTCCGCCCCCGAACAGAAGCCGCGCCCCGCCCCCGCCAGCAACACCGCGCGCGCCCCCTCCAGATCGCGAAGCGCACCGGTCAGCGCCTCGAACATCTCGGGCGGTGCCGCGTTCAGCCGATCGGGACGATTGAGCGTCAGCACCAGCACGTCGCCGCGCCGCTCGCTCAGGATCATGGGCGCGCTCATGCGTGGCTTTCCATCAGTTCGACCAGCATGCCGCCGGTATCGCGCGGATGGACGAACACGATCGGCGTGCCGTGCGCGCCGATGCGCGGCTCGCCCAGCACGGTCGCGCCCTTTGCCTTCATCGCCGCGACGGCGGCGTGGATATCGGGCACCTCGAAGCAGACATGATGCTGCCCGCCTGCCGGGTTCTTCTTCAAAAAGCCTGCGATCGGCGAGGCTTCGTCATAAGGTTCGATCAATTCGATCTGCGTGTTGGGCGCATTGATGAAACACACCTTCACCCCTTGCGCCGGCAGGTCGAACGGCTCCCCGATGGCCTCGGCCCCCAACAGGTCCCGCCACATGTCGATCGACGCCGCGATCGACGGCGTCGCCACCCCCACATGATTCAACCGCCCCAACGCCATCTTCATCTCCTCAACAGCCTTGCAGCATGTTCGCCTCGCCGCCCTCTACCCGATACGCATCCCCCACCCGCACATACCGCGCCTCAAACGCCCGCGTGCCGGTAAATCGAACGGTAAAGGACTGATCGGGCACGATCTTTATAATCTTCCCCTGGCTCGATTGCGGCTGCCCGACCGCCGCCCCGCCATCGTCATAGCTGTCCAGGAAATCGGCCAGCTTCACCGGCCCGGTCGGCTGCAACTCGACCAGCGTGGTACGCCCGCAAGTGTATCCCTGCCACGTCCCGCCGCCCTGCGCCTGGACCACCGGCAGGCGGCCGAACTTGTTCGACACGCTCCAGTCGCTCATCCGCCCCATGCTGCCGGCCAGCACCGCTTCGGGAAAGCGCCGATCGACCGCATAGCGTTCGCCGTCCGGCTTGAGATAGGTGATGTCCAGCCGCCCGGCGGAAACATGCGCGGGCTCGGCCACCTGCCCCTCGCTGACCAGCACCGGGCCGAACGGCGTATCGACCAGCCGGTGTTCGTCGAACACATAATGCTCGCCCGACTCGCTTTCTGCCGTGTTGCCCGCCGGGAACGCGGCCTTCACCGCCGCCGCCAGCCGCTCGTCGGGCAGCAGCCCCGCGACATTGGGCGTCGCGGGCGGCACGTCTGCGGTGGCGGCCGGCGTCACGGCGGCCCGCGGCGCCTCGTTCGCCGCCCGCTCGCGCCACCACAGCACCGCCAGCACGACCACCGCCGCCAGCAACAGCAGCGTCAGCCATGGCAGCCTGCGCCCGCCACCCTTCGCCCTGGCTCGCTTACCTCCGCTCATAGCGGAATGTTATCGTGCTTCTTCCAGGGATTGGCGAGGCTCTTGTTGCGCAACTTGCGCAGGCCCAGCGCGATGCGGCGGCGGGTGGAATGCGGCTGAATCACCTCGTCCACGAAGCCCTTGCTGGCCGCGACGAACGGATTGGCGAAGCGCGCCTCATATTCCGCGGTGCGCTCGGCGATCTCCTCAGGCGTGCGCCCGCGGAAGATGATCTCCACCGCGCCCTTGGCGCCCATCACCGCGATCTCGGCGGTCGGCCACGCATAGTTCAGGTCGCCGCGCAGATGCTTGGACGCCATCACGTCATAGGCGCCGCCGTAAGCCTTGCGCGTGATGACCGTGATCTTTGGCACCGTCGCCTCGCCATAGGCGAACAGCAGCTTGGCGCCGTGCTTGATGATGCCGTTATGCTCCTGCGCCGTGCCGGGCAGGAAGCCGGGCACGTCGACAAAGGTCACGATCGGGATCTCGAACGCGTCGCAGAAGCGCACGAAGCGCGCCGCCTTGCGACTGGCATTGATGTCCAGCACGCCCGCCAGCACCATCGGCTGGTTCGCGACGAAGCCGACCGTACGCCCCTCGATCCGGCCGAAGCCGCAGATGATGTTGCCGCCATGCGCGGGCTGGATCTCGAAGAAATCGCCCTCGTCCACCACCTTGGACAGCAATTCGTGCATGTCATAGGGCTGGTTGGCAGAGGCCGGGACCAGCGTGTCCAGGCTGTCCTCCACCCGGTCCCACGGATCGGAGGTCGGCCGCTCGGGCACCCCCGTCCGGTTGGTCAGCGGCAGGAAGTCGAAAAAGTCGCGCGCCGCCAGCAGCGCCTCGACATCATTCTCGAACGCCACATCCGCCACCGAGGTGCGCGTGGTGTGCGTCACCGCGCCGCCCAGTTCCTCCTGGGTCACCACCTCGTTCGTCACCGTCTTCACGACGTCCGGCCCGGTGACGAACATGTAGCTCGAATCCTTCACCATGAAGATGAAGTCGGTCATCGCCGGCGAATAGACCGCGCCGCCTGCGCACGGCCCCATGATCAGCGACAGCTGCGGCACCACGCCCGATGCCAGCACGTTGCGCTGGAACACCTCGGCATAGCCGCCCAGGCTCGCCACGCCTTCCTGGATGCGCGCGCCGCCCGAATCGTTCAGGCCGATCACCGGCGCACCGACCTTCATCGCCATGTCCATGATCTTGCAGATCTTTTGTGCGTGCCGCTCGGACAGCGACCCGCCGAACACGGTGAAATCCTGGGAGAATACGAACACCAGCCGGCCGTTGATCGTCCCCGATCCGGTGACCACGCCGTCACCCGGCACCACCTGCTCGGCCATGCCGAAATCGGTGCAGTTATGCTCGACGAACATGTCGAGTTCCTCGAAACTGCCCTCGTCCAGCAGCACGTCCAGCCGCTCGCGCGCGGTCAGCTTGCCCTTGGCATGTTGCGCATCGATCCGCTTCTGCCCCCCACCCATGCGGGCGGCGGCGCGGCGGCGTTCCAATTCGGCGATCGTCGACGACATGGCCTCTCCTTGTTTGTCAGCCTCTCTGCCCCGTCTCCGATGCCAAATGCAAATGCCTGCGTCTTCAGTGACTTTCATGCGTTCCCCCCGCGACCATCGCCAGGAGCGCCGTTTATGCCCGATTCGATCGATCGCCGCCTGATGCTAAAACTGGGCGGTGCCGCCGCCGGCATGGTGCTCGGCGCCCGCGGGGCCGATGCGCAGAAATATCCGCCGCCCAGCGATGTCGACCGCGGCCGCGTCGAAAACGGCAAGGTCACCTTTCCCGAATGGCGCAGCCAGGCCGACCCCAAGACGCCCCCGCCCCCGGCCCCGCTTCCCCCCGAACGGCGCGTCGGCTTCGCCATCGTCGCGCTCGGCCGCCTCAGCCTGGAGGAACTGCTGCCCGCGTTCGGCGAATGCAAGAAGGCCAAGCTCGTCGCGCTCGTGTCGGGCAGTCCGGAGAAACTGCGCACCACCGCGCAGCAATACGGAATCGCGCCCGAAAACTGCTATGACTATGCCGGCTTTGACCGCATCCGCGACAATCCCGCTGTCCAGGTCGTCTACATCGTCCTGCCTAACGGTATGCACCGCGAATATGTCGAGCGCGCCGCGGCGGCGGGCAAGCATGTCCTGTGCGAAAAGCCGATGGCCACCAGCGCCGCCGACGCCCGCGCGATGGTGGAGGCGTGCAAGCGCGCCAATGTCCGCCTGATGATCGCCTACCGCATCCAGTACGAACCCTATAACCAGCGCGCGGCCCGTTTCGTGCAGGAGGGCACCTTCGGCCGCCTCGTCGGGGCGACGATGACCAATGTGCAGACCGTCGCCCCCGATGGCGAGAAGCAGTGGCGCCACAAGCGGGTACAGGCCGGCGGCGGCGCCCTGCCCGATATCGGCCTTTACTGCATCAACACCGCCCGCTTCCTGACCGGCGAGGAGCCCACGGAGGTCTATGCCGAACAGTTCAGCCCGCCCGGCGACCCGCGCTATGCGCAGGTTGAGGAAACCGTCGCCTGGACGATGCGCTTCCCCTCCAACTTCCTGGCGCAGTGCCTGACCAGCTACGGCGCGCGCGACGACAAGCACCAGCGGCTGAACTTCGCCACCGCCACCGTGGATATGCCCAACGCGTACAAATATCAGGGCCAGCAACTCTACGTCGCGCAGAACCAGGGCGAGATGGACGAGCGGCAGCAGGTGATCCTGCCGCAAAAGAACCAGTTCGCCGAGGAGATCGACCACATGGCCGACTGCGTCCTGTCCAACCGCCAGCCACGCACGCCCGGTGAGGAGGGCGTGCAGGACCATGTCATCATGGAAGCCATCTACGAAAGCGCGAAGACCGGCCGCCCCGTCAAGCTGAAGGCCTATGAGGGCAAGGACGTGTTCCGCGGCCCGCCCTTGCCGCCGGAGGGATAGGGGCGGCGCTCGCGGGACCGCAGGACACGCAAAATCTGTTTCATCCTCCTTTGAAGAACGACACGAGGTTGAACCATCTACTCGTTCGTCTCGAGTAGACGTCGAGTAGCGGCAAAGCCGCGTATCGAGACGCCGTATCGAGAGACAGGTTGGCACACGGAACGGTAGCTCGATACGAACGGATAAGGATGACCTCACCGCGTCCCGCGACGCGCAAAGCCGCAAGCATTGCCCCGATCGCGAACGGATCATTTCGCCCGCGATTCGGAACGGCAGGCGCGGCGGGGGGTTCACGTGGCATGCCTGCCCTCGCTATGCCGCCATCCATGGCCGAACTCGTGCCCCCCCCGCCCGCCCTGTCCACCACCGACAGCCTTTTCCTCGATTTCGACGGGACGCTGGTCGAACTGGCCGAGCGCCCCGATGCCGTGGTGGTCGCGCCGTCGCTGGTCGACATGCTCGATCGCCTCGCCGCCACCATGCCCGGCCGCGTCGCGATCGTCAGCGGCCGGTCGATCGGGCAGCTTGACGCGATGCTGGGCCCGCAGGCCCGGCACTTCGCGCTGGCCGGCAGCCACGGGGCGGAGCGCCGCACCCCCGAGCATGGCTATGAAAGCCCCGAGTCGCCCGAGGCGCTCGCCCTCGCCGCCGAATCGCTGCGTGATTATGCCGATACCAACGGCCTGGTGTTCGAGGCCAAGAGCTTCGGCGCGGCCATCCATTACCGCCAGCGCCCGGAGCTGGAGGACGATGCCAACGCCGCCGCCGCCGCGGTCGCCGACACGCACGGCCTTGTTCTCCAACGCGGCAAGATGATGGCCGAGGTGCGCCTGTCCGGCGACAAGGGCGACGCGATCCTCGGCCTGCTGGAAACGTCCGCCATGCAGGGCACCCGCCCCCTGTTCTTCGGGGACGACGTCACCGACGAGGATGGCTTCGTTGCCGCCGCGGCGTCCGGCGGCGCCGGCGTGCTGATCGGCCCCTTGCGCGAAACCGCCGCCTTGTATCGTCTGGAGAGCGTGTCCGCCCTCCACACCTGGATCGCCGCTGCCATGGAGGCCCGTGCATGACCCCCGACATGAATCTCTGGCCGATCGGCAATTGCCAGGTTTCCGCACTGATCGACTCCACCGGCCGTTTCGTCTGGGGCTGCGTGCCCCGCGTCGATGGCGATCCCGCCTTCTGCGCGCTGCTGGGCGAGGAGGAGCCGGACACCGGCTTCTGGTCGATCGAGCTGGAGGACTGCGTCACCACCACACAAGGCTATCTGCGCAACACCCCGATCCTGGTCACCCGCCATCAGGACGACCGTGGCAACGCGATCGAGATCACCGATTTCTGCCCGCGCTTCTCGCGCGACCAGCGTATCTATCGCCCCACCAGCTTCGTGCGCATGGTCAAGCCGATCGGCTCGCCGCGCATCCGCATCCGCCTGCGCGTCGCCACCGACTGGGGCGCGCAGACCAGCCAGACGCAAGGGTCGAACCACATCCGGTACCTGATGACGCACCAGACGCTGCGTCTCACCACCGATGCCCCCGTCGGCCACATCACGCGCGAGCAATGGTTCCGGCTGGAACGGCCGATCAACCTGTTCCTCGGCCCTGACGAGAGCTTTTCGGGCGTGCTGTCCGAGGCGCTGAACGGCATGCTGGAGCGGACCACCCATGAATGGCACCAATGGGTCCGGGGCCTTGCCACCCCGGTCGAATGGCAGGGCGTTGTCATCCGCTCGGCGATTACGCTGAAGCTGTGCCAGCACGAGGAAACCGGCGCGATCGTCGCCGCGCTCACCACCTCGCTTCCCGAACATGCCGATTCCGGGCGCAACTGGGATTATCGCTACTGCTGGATACGCGACGCCTATTACACGGTGCAGGCGCTCAACCGGCTCGGCGCGCTCGACGTGCTGGAGGGCTATCTCGAATATCTCCGCAACATCGTCGATGCCGCGCGCGGCGGCCATATCCAGCCGCTCTACGGCGTCGGCGGCGAATCGACCCTGATCGAGCGGATCGAGGACAAGCTGCCCGGCTATCGCGGCATGGGGCCGGTGCGCGTCGGCAACCAGGCCTATGAGCAGATCCAGCATGACGCCTATGGCCAGATCGTCCTGTCCGACGTGCAGGCCTTTTTCGACTGCCGCCTGTTCCGCATGTCGGGCATGGAGGATTTCCACTCGCTGGAGCGCGTCGGCGAGCGGGCGTGGGCCAAATACGACCAGCCCGATGCCGGCCTGTGGGAGCTGCGCACCAAGAGCCATGTCCACACCTATTCCGCCGCGATGTGCTGGGCGGCGTGCGACCGCCTCGCCAACGCCGCGCAGGCGCTGGGGCTGGAGGAGCGCGAAACCTTCTGGCAGGAGCGCGCCGACCAGATGCGCGAGGCGATCGAGCATGCCGCCTGGCGCGACAAGACGCAGCGCATCTCCGCCACCTTCGGCGGCGACGATCTCGACGCCAGCATCATCCAGTTGCTCGACCTGCGCTTCCTCGCCCCCGACGATCCCCGCTTCCTCTCGACCCTGGACGCAGTCGAAAAGGGGCTGCGTCGCGGCAGCCACATGCTGCGCTATGCGACCGAGGATGATTTCGGCCTGCCGCATACCGCGTTCAATGTGTGCACCTTCTGGCTGATCGAGGCGTTGCATGCCACGGGCCGGACCGCGGATGCGCGCGAACTGTTCGAGGAAATGGTCGCAAGGCGCACGCCCGCGGGCCTGCTGTCCGAGGATATCGACCCCAATACGGGAGAGCTGTGGGGGAATTATCCCCAGACCTATTCGCTGGTCGGCTTGATCAACTGCGCCGTCCTGCTGAGTAAACCATGGAGTGCCGTACGATGAGTCGCCTGATCGTCATTTCCAACCGGGTGCAGCCGCCCAAGACCGGGCCGGGCGGCAACCAGGGTGGGTTGGCGGTCGCGCTGCTCGCTGCCCTTCGTGAACAGGGCGGCATCTGGTTCGGCTGGTCGGGCGAGACCACCGAGGAATTTTCCGGCCATATCAACTTCCAGCAGGGTGGCGGCGTCACCACCGCGACGATCGACCTGGAGCCGCAGGACGTTGACGAATATTATAACGGCTATGCCAATCGCACGCTGTGGCCGCTCTTCCACTACCGGATCGACCTGACCGAGTTCGAACGCGATTTCGGCAGCGGTTACCGCCGGGTGAACCAGCGTTTTGCCGATACCGTCCGCCCGCTGATCGAGGATGACGATCTGGTCTGGGTGCATGATTACCACCTGATGCCGCTCGGCCAGGAGCTGCGCGACCGCGGTTTTAGCAACCGGCTCGGCTTCTTTCTCCACATCCCCTGGCCTCCGGCGCGCCTGCTCCTGTCGCTGCCCAGCCACCGGCAACTGGTCGAGACGCTGTTCGCCTATGACGTGGTCGGCTTCCATACCGAGGACTGGCTGGACAGTTTCCGCGACTATGTGACCAAGCAGCTCGGCGGCACGCTCGGGCCGAACGACACCGTCACCTATCAGGGGCGCACGATCCGCGCGATCGCCGCCCCCATCGGCATCGAGACCAAGGAATTCGAGGAGGCCGCCGCCGGCAACGACGCACGCTTTGCGCGCGAGCGGATGTACATGTCCTCCACCGGGCGCAGCCTGATCGTCGGCGTCGATCGCCTCGATTATTCCAAGGGCCTGACCGAGCGGTTCCTGGGCTATGAACGCTTCCTGCAACAGAATCCGGAGCGCAACGGTCTCGTCTACATGCTCCAGATCGCGCCGCCCAGCCGCGAGAAGGTGAACACCTATCAGGAGATCCGCGCCAATCTCGATGCGCTGTCGGGGCGGATCAACGGCGAATATGCCGATATCGACTGGGTGCCGATCCGCTACGTCAACAAGGGTTTTCCCCGCCCCGCCTTGGCCGGCATCTACCGCGCGGCGCGCATCGGCCTCGTCACGCCGCTTCGCGACGGCATGAACCTCGTCGCCAAGGAATATGTCGCGGCACAGGACCCCAGCGATCCCGGCGTGCTGATCCTGTCCAGCTTCGCGGGCGCCGCCGCCCAGTTGAAGGAAGCGGTGCTGGTCAATCCCTACAGCGCCGAGGAACTGTCCGACGCGATCGTCAAGGCGTTGGAGATGCCGCGTGCCGAGCGCATCCGCCGCTGGGAAGCGTTGATCGACAATGTCCGGCGCGAGGATGTGTTCTGGTGGTGCGACCTGTTCCTCGCGGCGCTGCGCGGCGATGCCGGCGCGGAGGCCGCTGCCCGCGAGGAGGAACGCGCCTGACCCCGACCGGCGCGCAGCTTCCGCGTCGAAAGAGGCCCTCACGCATTTCTGCAGTTGAGAGTCACCCGCAATAGCACTATGGCCCCGCCGACAACGAAAGGGGTTCATGATGTTCAGGGCGATCAAGATGGCGGGCGTCGCGCTTGCCGGGCTCACCGCGGCGAGCGCGGCATGGGCGGAGGTGCCGGTCCCGGCCGACCCCGTCGATCAGCAACGCCGCGCCGAGCAGGGCGAGGAAATCACCGTCGACGGCCACAGGATGGACGAATCCTTTGCCGGCACCAAGACCGACACGCCGCTGATCCAGGTGCCCCAACCGATCACCGTCATTACCGACGACGTGTTTCTGTCGCAGGGCGCGATCACCATCTCCGACACCGTCCGCTATGCCGCGGGCGTCAATGCCGACGCCTATGGCCGTGACACCCGCGTCGACAGCTTCCAGATCCGCGGCGTCGATGCGCTGCAATTCCGCGACGGCATGCGCGACATCTACAGCTTCTACGCCAGCATCACCTCCGACCCGTACAATTTCTCGCGGGTTGAGGTCGTGCGCGGCCCCGCCTCGGTGCTGTTCGGGCAGGGGTCGCTCGGCGGCATCGTCAACCTCGTCTCCAAGACGCCGGTCTTCACCAATGCGGGCGAGGTGAACCTCGTTTATGGCAGCTATGACCGCAAGGAGGTCATGGCCGACGTCAACCGCCTCGTCACCGACGACCTCGCCGTCCGCCTCGTCGCCCGCGTCCGCGATGCCGACACCTATGTCGATCACGTCCCCGACGACCGCGTGATGATCGCCCCCTCGATCACCTGGCGCCCCTCGACCCAAACCGACATCACGCTGCTCGGCCTGTATCAGGAGGACGACACCGGCTCGACCGCCAACTTCCTGCCGCTCGTCGGCACGCTGCGCGACAATCCCGGCAATCCCCGCCTGCCCCGCTACCTGTTCGTCGGCAAGCCCGGCTACGACCGCTATGACGGCCGCCTGCTGCAAGGCGCCGGCCTGTTCGAGCATCGCTTCACCGACGCGCTGAAGCTCAGCCTGAAGGCGCGCTACATCGACAGCGACCTCGACTATTTCACCCATTACACCAACAGCTACGCCAACCCGACCAATCCTTATGTCGAGGGCAGCAACGGCCGTCGCATCCCCCTGATCGCCGGATCGTCGGTCGCGCGGCTGAACGTATTTTCCACCGACAACAATGTGCAAGCCAAGTTCAATACAGGCGCCGCGGTCGAACACACGCTGCTGCTGGGGCTCGACTATAGCTGGAACAAGGTCCGCAAGAGCGACAATTACGACTTCTCGCAAGTCATCGACCTGTACGACATCGACTATGCCTCGATCGTCGAGCCGCCGATCGTCGCGCCCTTCGCCACCACCTCCCAGCGCCAGCGCGGCGTCTATGCGCAGGACCAGATCCGCTTCTGGGACCGCGTCTCGGTCGTCCTCGGCGTCCGCAACGATCGTCTGCGCACCCGGGGCGCCACCGCGCCCGACGTGATCGACAAGGCTACCACCTTCCGCGCCGGCATCATCGGCGAGATCGGCGCCGGCCTCTCGCCCTTCTTCAGCTACACCGAAAGCTTCCAGCCGGTCGCCGGCACCCTGTCCAACGGCACCAATTTCCGCCCACAGACCGGCACCCAATATGAAACCGGCCTGAAGTGGCAACCCGATCCGCAAACCCTGGTCACGCTCACCGGTTTCCGCATCAAGGAACAGAATCGCCCCATCCCCGATCCCACCAACCCGCTGTTCCAGATCCAGGCCGGCGAGCTGACCACCAAGGGTTTCGAGTTCGAGGCGACCCGCACCCTGCCGGGCAATTACGACCTGACCGTCTCCTACGGGTATAACGACTTGTCGGGCGACAGCGCCGCCAGCGGCTATCTGTCCAAGCACACCGCCGCCGCCTGGGGCACCAAGACGGTGACGCTGGACGAGGCGACCAGCGTGCGCGTCGGCGCCGGCGTCCGCTATCTCGGCAAGCAGGTGTCGAGCAGCAGCGTCTGGACGATCGTCACCCCCGATCGCGTCATGGCCGATGCGCTGGTCGAATTGAACCGCGACCAGTGGCGTATCGCGGTCAACGCCACCAACCTGTTCGACAACCGCGCCTTCGCCTCCTGCCTCGCGCGCGGCGACTGCTTCGTCTCCGCGCCGCGCAACATCATGGCGACGCTCGGCTACCGGTTCTGAAGAATGACGGGGGCGCGATCTTCCCTGAAGGTTGCGCCCTCCCCGTCCACCGCCACGCGCCGCCGCGGCAGCGCCTCGGGCATCGCCTCGCGGATATAGCCGAGCAGCCCTTCGCGAATGTCGCAGCGCAGGTCGAACGCCACCGACGCATCCTTGGCGGTCATCAGGCCGCGCACCTGGATCGCATCGGCGGCGGTATCGGTCACCTGCAGGTTGAAGAAGCGCCCGTCCCAGCGCGGATTGGCGCGCACCAGTTCCTCCAGCTTCGCGCGCAGCCGTGGAATGTCCGCCGCCGGATCGAGATACCAGAATACCGATCCCAGCAACTGGCTGGTCTCGCGCGTCCAGTTCTGGAAGCTGTTCTCCAGGAACTTGGCGACCGGCACCACTAGCCGCCGCTCGTCCCACACCTTGACCACGACGAAGGTCAGCCGGATCTCCTCGATCCGCCCCCATTCGCCGTCGATGATGACGACGTCGTCCAGCCGGATCGGCTCGGTAAAGGCCATCTGGATGCCCGCGAACAGGTTCTTCAGCGCCGGCTGCGCGGCGGCACCGACGACCAGGCCCGCGATACCGGCCGACGCCATCAGCGTGACGCCGATCGTGCGGATGCCCGGCACGCTCAGCAGCATCAGGCAGATCGTCAGGAAGATGATGAAGAAGACGCCGATCCGCCCCAGGATCGCCGCGCGCGTCCGCTTGCGCCGGGCGCGCAGGTTGTTCTCCACCGTCACGTCCGCGCGCAGGTCGATCACCGCCTGCAACGCGCGCACCCCCGACACCCCCAGCCAGCCGAGCAATGCCGGCACCGTGAACCCCAGTATCTGGCGCCACAGATCGCGACCATCGGAGTCCATCGGCACGAAGCGCATCGCGAAACTCACCGCGATCGCCACCGCGACCCAGCGCAGCGGCCGGCGGACATGCGCCAGCACCAGATCGTCGCCCCGGCTGGCGGTGCGCCGCGCCGCATGGTCGGCGATGCGCATCGCGATGCCATGAACCAACAGGCCCAGCAGGACCGCCGCCGCGATGATCGCGACGCTTTCCACCCATTGCCATTCGCGGGGAATATCGAGCGAGCGTAACCAATGCATGCCCGGCAAAAGGCTCGCGCTCACGAAGGTTCCATGACCGGCGGTGAGCGCGCAGCCTCATGACCGAACCGTTCGTGCCGAGCGAAGTCGAAGCGCAGTCAGGGGTACTGCTCCTGCCGGGCCAATCGGTTCACGCGAAGACGAAGATTTTGTTCGCGCGGAGGCGCGGAGGCGCGGAGAGAGGCACCGAGCCGCAGGCTCACTCCCGATCACAGGTGAAGGCTTGTCTCCCGGTCGAACCGGTCCATGCCGGCGCGGCAGGCGCAACCTCTCCGCGCCTCCGCGTCTCCGCGTGAACCAACCTTCTTCCGAAGATCAGCAGGAACGACCGTGCCGCGGCGGACTCGTGTGACGAGCACGATAGTAGCGCCCGCCGCGACCGGCCTATAAGGCCAGCCCCGCGCACCACGTCCACCCCCGAAACGCCGGCTTGGACAAATCTGGAGGGCTCAGAACAGCCGGGTCAGCCCGTAGAATCCCGCGCCGACCGCGGCGGAGGCGGGGATGGTGATGACCCATGCCGTCACCACCGTGCGCGCCACGCCCCAGCGCACCGCGGAGGCACGCCGCGCCACGCCCGCACCGATGATCGATCCGGTGATCGTGTGCGTGGTCGATACCGGGATGCCCAGCGCCGATGCGCCGAACAGCACGACGGAGCCCGCCATCGACGCGCTGAAGCCCTGGTGCTGCGACAGCTTGGTGATGCGGCTGCCCATCGTCTCGATGATCTTCCAGCCGCCCGTCATCGTGCCCAGCGCGATCGCGACATAGCAGCTTATCGCCACCCAGTGCGGCACCTCGAACGGGCCGGACAGCCGCCCGGTCGAGTACAGCAGCACGGTGATGATCCCCATCGTCTTCTGCGCATCGTTCAGACCGTGGCTGAGCGAATAACAGGCCGACGAGAACAGGTGCAGCACGCGGAAACTGCGCTCCGCCTGCACCGCGGTGGCCCGCGCCAGCGCCCAGCTCGACAGCAGCATCACCAGCATCGCCAGCATCATGCCCAGCGTCGGCGACAGCACGATGGCGAGCAGCGTCTTGTTCAGCCCGCCCCATTGGATACCGCCCAGCCCCGCATGCGCCACGCCTGCCCCGATCAGCCCGCCGATCAGCGCATGGCTGGAGGAGGACGGGATGCCGCGCAGCCAGGTGACGACGTTCCAGAACATCGCGCCGCCAAGCGCTGCAAAGATTACCGCGGGCGTCACCAGGTCCTTGTCGATCAGCCCCTTGCCGATCGTCTCGGCCACCGCGTGCAGGCTGGGAAAGGCGATGGTCAGGAAATAGGCGGCGAAGTTGAAGGCGGCCGCGAACAACACCGCCTTGACGGGCGACAACAGTCGCGTCGCGACCACCGTCGCGATGGAGTTCGCCGCATCGTGCAGGCCGTTCAGATAATCGAACGCCAGCGCGACCCCGATCAGGCCGATCAGGAGCGGAAGGGCCAGTTCATGCATGGTCTGTCCGTCCGATCAGGCGTGATCGATGACGATGCCGTCGATCTCGTTCGCGACATCCTCGAACGCGTCGACGATGCGCTCCAGATGCTTGTAGATCTCGCGCTCGACCACGAAGCGCAGCGTGTCGCTGCTGCCATGGTCGGCCAGCGTCCGGCGCAGGCCGGCGGCGTGGATGTCGTCCGCCTGCCCCTCCATGCGCACCAGCCGCTCGGTCAGCTCGTGCAGGCGCGCGCCGTTCTGCGCGACGTTGCGCAGCAGCGGCATCGCCTCGGCGGTCAGGCGCGCGGCATCGACGATGATCGCGGTCATGTCGCGCATTTCCGGTGCGAAGTCGCTCACCTGATACAGGTCGATCGCCGCGGCGGCGGCCTGCATCTCGTCGATCGTGTCGTCCATCGCGCCGACCAGGCTGGTGATCGCCCCGCGGTCGAACGGCGTCAGGAACGTCTTGCGCACGGTTTGCAGCACGTCGCGGGTGATCTCGTCGGCATCATGCTCGCGCTCGATCACCTCGGTGATGTGCTCGGCACGCGCCGTGCCATCGGCCGCCATCAGCCGCGCCATGGCCTCGGCGCCCGCCGTCACCGTTCGGGCATGCGCCTCGAACATCTCGAAGAAATTGCCTGTCCGGGGGAGCAGGCGTTGGAACCATGCGAACATCGGTGCTACCTTCGATTTTTCTGGGATACCCGCCCCTCTCCGGGCGGCCGCCCTGAACTCGGCGGGGCTGAAGGACCGGATCAGGTCGCGCAGGTCCGGCTCGTCCACGGCGGCGGCCGCCTCGGACAAGGTGAACCAGCGGCGTTGCCGCTCCGGCTGCTCCTTCCAGCTCTGTAATTCTTGGGTGACGGCCAGCGGGAACACGTCCACGTCGACCATCAGCGAGGCGCCACTACCGCGCTTCTTGCGATAACGGAAGCTGCCCAGCGGCGTGGGGCAGATCGCACCCAGCACACCGGCCTCTTCCTCGGCCTCCTGCGCGGCCGCCTCATGCGGCCGGGCCCCGCCCCCGATATTGCCCTTCGGGATCACCCATCGCCCCGACGCGCGCGAGGTGACCAGCAGGACGCGGATCACCCCGTCGGGCGAGGTGGCCTCGGTCAGGTACGGAAAGGCGGCAATCTGGCGAATGGTCCTGCACTCCCGTGGCGCATCGCCCGGGGTCGGGCGCTGGCACCTCGCGCGCATGGGGTGAAACGTCGCTGCGCGCAAGATGGCGCGGTAACGCACCGTCCGGAAACGAAGCGGCGCGGGTCCCGGATCAGCGCCGGGTGGACGGCGGCATCTCGCCTCGCGCACCGACGAGTTCGGGCACGCCGCCGGCACAGCGGTGCGCCGGCACGCGCCGATCGAACGCGGCATAGCGCCGCCCGGCGATATGGTCGCCGCAGCGCAGCGCCAGTGCCATGATCGTCAGGCTGGTGTTCACCGCACCCGCACTCGGCAGCACCGACGCATCCGCGACATACAGCCCCCTGATGCCATGCACCTGCAGGTCGGCATCAACCACCGAGTCGCCCGCATCCAGCCCCATCCGCGCGGTGCCCACCTGATGCCATAGCTGCGGCGCGCGCGGCGGCGCGATGCACGGATAGCCCGCGTTTCGGAACGCCTCCGTCGCCAGCCGTGTCAGCCGGCGAAAGCTGACCGCGCTCACCGTCGGCTCCACCGTGTGGGACACCGCATCGCCGTCGAAATGCAATCCGCTTGTCCGCGTCGGCAGCGCCTCCGACATGCAGAAGCAGATCAGTGAATGCCGCCCGATCGCCTTGGCCACCGGGCGCAGCGACCGCGGTAATTCGGTCCAGAACGGCATCTGCCCGGCGGTCTGGATGATGCCCAGCGGAAACGGCCATTCCGCGCTGCCGTGATAATAATCGTTGATCGAAAAGCTCTTGGTGTGGATCTCCGCCAGTTCGGGCCAGCGCACCAGCGGAAAGACGACGCCGGCCGAATGCCCGGCCAGGTACCGGCCCAGCGCACCGCCGGCATTTCCCAATCCTTCCCGGTGCTTCGCGGTCCGCGACCGCCGCAACAGCATCGCGCTGCGCGGCACCCCGCCCGCCACCACCACCACCCCGGCCGCGATCTCCTCCTCCACCCCGTCGCACGCCACCCGCACCCCCCGCACGCCCCGCCCCCCGGACTCCGTCAGCACCGCCACGCACCGCGTACCGTCCGCCACCGTCAACCGGCCCGTCCCCATCGCCGGGCGGATCGCCGCGGTCTCCGCATCCATCTTCGCATCGAAGCCGCATTGATGCGCGTCGCAGGCAGGGCACATCCGGCACGCGCCCAGGCCGTCCCGCCGGTCCAGCGCCCGCGGAATGGGCGCGGGGTGCAGTCCGGTCGCCGCCAGCTGCTCCACCAGCCCGCCGATGCGCGGATGCGACGCGATCGCGCCGTGAGGATAGGCGCGCGCATGCGGCGGCTCGGTCGGATCGGCCTCGGTCGCGCCGTGCACGCGGTACAGCCGCTCGGCCTGATCGTAATAAGGCTCCAGATCGTCGTACAGGATCGGCCAGGCCGGCGACACGCCCGCCTCATGCGCCACCGCCTCGAAATCGGCCTCGCGCAGCCGGTAAAGCGCCGCGCCGTAGAATTTGGTCTGCCCGCCGACACAGGCGATCGGCTGCGTCCGGTCGGGATGGACATGGCGGATATAGCGGCTGTGCGCACCCGGCTGCAGCCAGCGCCCCTCCTCGATCAACAGGACGCGCATGCCTTCGTGCGTCAGGCGATGGGCGATCGTCCCCCCACCGGCCCCGCTGCCGACGACGATGACGTCATACGCCCCTGCCCCGGCCATACCCCCCCGCCACCAGCAACACCGATCCCGCCAGCCTACGCCATCTGCGCACCCGGACGATGCACCCAGGCGAGGTGTTCCCGGCTATTGCGGATGATGGCGGGAGCCTGCGCCAAGCCGGGACGTTCGCGGCGCCTGCTGCCCGGTGTCGGAAATGAGGAAATGGCGGAACGGGAGTCAACCCTATTGAGGCAATCCCGCTGTCTCAGCGAAGCGTATCGTTTGGGTATACCTTACCGGACATGCTAACGGGCACTCCTTAGCCTCAGCAATCACTAATGACTGCTAATGGGCCCCAGTGACGGCTAGTGACTGCTAGTGACTGCTAGTGACTGCTAGTGACTGCTAGTGACTGCTAATGGACCCCAGTGACCGTTAGTGACGGCTAATGACGGCTAATGACGGCTAATGGACCCCAGTGACCGGCAATGACGCTATGGCGCTGGCGAAGCCTGATGGCTGCTCGCGCAGCAAAGGCTCGACCATATATGACACCTCAGCATAGGCTGTTCTATTCGGAAGGTTTATCCGTTGGCTGTCTTTTAGATTAACGGATACCCTTTAAATAGAATTATCCTACTTCCGACTGTGAAGTAAGACTTCCGCCACGTCTTTCATCGACCGATTTGATGGCGTTGATCCATGCAGCAAAAGATTTAGTAGGAAGTCTATAAAAGCCTTGCCGACTCTCATCGAGAATAATAATTGATTTCTGCTTTAATGCCAAAAGAGCATTGTTAACTGTACTTTCTTTCATTCGAGTGTCAGCTATGAGCTGCTTGCGTGATACCCATCTGTCACTATACTTTGACATGGCATCTAGTAATTTTCTGTAATCATTTGAATTTATCTTACTAAAGTACATTTCCGAAAAATACTTTCGCCCTAACTGGGCAATTGCGCCATTTTCGTTATGAGCACCGGATAAAACGTCTTCTATTGTTATCTTGTTATCGACATCTGCCTCAAATGCGCAATATCCAAACTGCTGAATAAAATGCGGATACCCTTCGGACATATCAGCGAGAAGCTTGCTGGCATTGCCGTCAATAGCTGTTGCAAAATCGTTTTTCGTGTTTGCTTCGCCAATGCCGATATCAATCACACGAATGCGTTCCGCATCATCTAGTGTTTCAAGGCGTAAAACCGTGAATATCCTTGCAGATGACTCATGACTTGCTTTAAGTTTACCAAGGAGAGAGGGAAGTCCGGCAAGGCCAAAAATAACGTTGTCGCAACCTTCGCGAGAAAGCTTTTCTGTCATTGCTTTCATGAGGTTGCCTAAATGCGCCTCAACAGGCGGCGCATCGGCTTCATCAAGCATCACCAATATGCCATCAATGCCCAACTCGGCATTGGTAGCTATTGCTTCTAATTGTTCCACCAAATTGTCTTTAGCATCTTCTGGATCAAAGCTACCTGCTTCCTTGTGGTATCGAACCCCTAATATCTCCCAGTTGCTTAGGAATTCCCACGTAGACTTTACTATTTCCTTAGCTTTATTAACTTTACCAATTTGCGACTTTAGTTCGCGAGCAATAATTCTAATAATGTCAAGCTGAGTGTGTGCGCTACCCAAATCAACGAATACGACCAAGAATTTAAATATGTATCCGTCTGGCGTGTCAAAATTACCATTGGCAAGGGGAGCTACGTATTTTAACAGGGAGGATTTGCCAATTCCTCTTTCCCCTTCGATAAGAAAATGAGTTGGATTTCCCGACTTAGCTTGAAAGAGATAACTTTCGATCTTCTCCAACTCATCAATTCGGCCGACAAACATAGCTGGATTTACTATTTTGTTGGGCTGGAACGGATTGTACTTCATGGTCGCCCCGCTGGGTGTAAAAGGCTTTTGCCGGATCAACGAGCAATCGTATCCATGGCTGTTCGAGGCATCCTAGCAAGCCAAGAAGCTTTTCGCCACCAAACTCAACAGAACGGATGATGGTCAGTATGTTGGCTCGCCACGCCAGCATCAGCTTAAGCGTCTGATTTAATGACATAAAATGAAGAAGTGGCGGAGCGGGAGGGATTCGAACCCTCGATACGCTTTTGGCGTATACTCACTTTCCAGGCGAGCGCCTTCGACCACTCGGCCACCGCTCCGCAGGTAAAGCCTGGAGACGGGGCCCCTAAAGCGGTCCGGCGGTTCGCGCAAGCGCTTGCGTGCATATCGTCGCTCGGGCACGCTTGGCGCCATGCTCGCGATCCTCCTCGCCCTTGCCGCCGCCATCCAGACCACGCCTGCCCCGCCCGGCCCGGCGGACGCGCAGGCACAGGACTGGATCGCCATTCCCGATGACGAGCTGCTCGTCTTCTCGCTGGCGAACGGCCGCCGCGTCGTGGTGCGGCTGGCGCCGCAGGCGGCACCGGTGCACGTGGCCAATATCCGCGCGCTCGCCCGTGCGCACTGGTGGGACCAGGGCACCAGCGTCTACCGCGTGCAGGAGAATTACGTCGCGCAGTGGGGCGATCCCACCGAGAAGAAGCCGCTGCCCCCCGGCATCGTCGCCAACCCGCCGCCCGAATATGTGCAGAACCGCACCGCGCCCGCGCAGCGCCTGTCGCGGCCGGACCCCTATGCCGCCTGGGCGGGCTACTCCGCCGATGGCTGGCCGCTCGCCGGCGACGCCACCCGGCAATGGCTGCCGCACTGCTATGCCATGGTCGGCGTCGCGCGCGACCTGGCGCCCAGCACGGGCAGCGGCGCGGAGCTTTACACCCTTATCGGCCACAGCCCGCGCGCGCTCGACCGCAACATCGCGGTCGTCGGCCGCGTGGTGGAGGGCATGGAGGCGTTGACCACCCTGCCGCGCGGCACCGGCGATCTCGGCTTCTACAAGACCGAAGGGGAGCGCAGCCCGATCGTCTCCGCCCGCCTCGCCAGCGACCTGCCCGCGGCGATGCGCCCGCATTTCCAGTACCGCGCCACCGCCAATCCCCGCTTCACCGCCTGGATTCGCGAGCGGGAGAACCGCAACAACGCCTTCTTCACCGTGCCCGCCGGCGGGGTGGACATCTGCGCCGCGCTGCCCCCCGTCCGCCCCGCGCCCTGATGCCTTGCGGCATGATCCACATGCTGGTCGCCCATGCCGCGCCGCGCTAAGCAGGCCTATCTGCCTGCCCTTTCTGGGGATATCGTGCCCGCACCCGATCGCTCCGTCTCCGCGCCGCCCCCTGCCCGATGAGCATCGGCACGATCGGGCGGCTGCGTACCTTCCTGCGCGAGGAGGAGTGGCAGTTCGCCCCCCACGAACGCCCCGCCATCCCCGGTTCGCCGGGCAGTCCCGATCATCCGCTGGCACGCCGCTGGGCCTATGCGCTGATCGCGGTGCTGGTCGGGCTGACCGGCGGGCTGGGCAATGCCCTCGTTTCCGCCAACACCGCGCAGCTACAGGGTGCGCTCGGCTTCGATCCTACCGAGATCGCATGGCTCCCCACCGTCTATGTGATGACCAACGCGTCGATCAACCTGCTGCTCATCAAGTTCCGCCAGCAATTCGGGCTCAGGCCCTTCGCGCTGATCTTTGTCGGCATCTATGTGCTGCTCACCTTTGCGCACCTGTTCGTCCACGGCTTCTGGTCGGCGATCGCGGTGCGCGCTGCCAGCGGCATGGCCGCCGCCGCGCTGTCGTCGCTGTGCCTGTATTACATGATGCAGGCGCTGCCCGCGCGCTGGCGGCTGAAGGCGATCGTCCTGGGCATCGGCGTGCCGCAATGCGCGACGCCGATGGCCCGGCTGTTCTCGCCGGAACTGCTCGCCATGTCGCAGTGGCGCACCTTGTACCTGTTCGAACTGGGGCTGGCCCTGCTCAGCATGGCCGCGGTAAGCTGGCTGCGCCTGCCCCCGACCGAGCGGCAGAAGGCGTTCGAGCCCCTCGATTTCCTGACCTTCGCGCTCTACGCGCCGGCCATCGGCCTGCTCTGCGCGGTGCTGGGTCAGGGGCGCATCGTCTGGTGGACGCAGGCGCCGTGGATCGGCTGGGCGCTGGCCGCCGCCATCCCGCTGCTGGCGGGCGCGCTGCTGCTCGAACATTACCGCGCCAATCCGCTGCTCAACACCCGCTGGCTGGGCTCGGCCGACATCATCCGCTTTGCGATCGTCACCATCATGATGCGCATCGCCCTGTCCGAACAGACGTTCGGCGCGGTCGGGCTGCTCACCACGCTGGGGCAGAATAACGACCAGTTCGGCACGCTGTTCGCGATCATCGTCCTCGCCTCGGTCGCCGGCGTCGTCGCCAGCGCGGTGACGCTGGACGTGCAGCGGCTGACCCATCCCGTGATGTTTGCCATCGCGCTCGTCGCGGTCGCCGCCTATGCCGACAGTTTCTCGACCAACCTTACCCGGCCGCAGCAATTCTACGTGACGCAGGCGCTGATCGCCTTTTCGGCCACCTTCTTCATCGGCCCGTCGCTGCTGTTCGGCATGACCCGCGCGCTGCAACAGGGTGCCGGCCACGTCATCAGCTTCGTGGCGCTGTTCGGCATGCTGAACTCGATCGGCGCGCTCGGCGGCACCGCCTTTCTCGGCACCTTCCAGACGATCCGCGAAAAGGCGCACAGCGCCGCCATCGTGCAGGAGGTCGACCCCACCAACCCCATCGTGTCGCAGCGTATCGCCGCGGGCGGCAGCAGCGTCGGCCGCGTCATCGCCGATCCGGCGCTGCAACGCGCGGAGGGCGCCGCCCTTTTGTCGCAGGCCGCCACGCGCGAGGCGAATGTGCGCGCCTATAACGACACTTTCCGGCTGATCGCGGGTTTGGCTGCTCTGACCACGCTGTACCTCGGCTGGCTGCTCTGGCGCCGCAACCGGCGTATGCGCCGAACCGGAACCGCATCATGACCGACGCCCGTACGCCGCCCGTCTCTCCCACCCCCCGCACCGAGGAAGCGATCGCGGAGGCGCAGGCCGCCGCACCGCCGCCGCCGCCCACGCCGTCCGGCTGGCGACCGCCCACCGGCGGCCGGCGCTCGCTGCTGTTCATCGTCCTGCTCGTCGTCGCCGGCATCGCCGTCGTGCTGGCCGCATGGCGCCTGCCACCTTTCACCAGCGGCTATGAATCGACCGACAACGCCTATGTCCGTGGCCGCACCACCGTGATCGCGCCACAGGTCAGCGGCTATGTCTCCCAGGTGCTGGTCCGCGATTTCGAGCAGGTCGCCGCCGGCCAGCCGCTGGTCCGCATCGACGACCGCATCTACCGGCAGCGCGTCGAACAGGCCGAGGCACAGGTCGCCGCCAACCAGGCAACGCTCGCCAACAGCCAGCAATCCGAACGCTCGCGCGCCGCCAATCTCGCCGCGCAAGGAGCCGCGGTGGAAAATGCCCGTGCCCAGTTGATGCGTGCGGAGGCGGACATGGCGCGCGTCAACGATCTCGTCACCGACGGCTCGGTATCCCTGCGGGAGCGTGACCAGACGCTTGCCGCGCTCCGCCAGGCGCAGGCCGCGGTGCGCCAGGCGCAGGCCGCCGCCGAGATCGCCCGCCAGGACGTCCGCACCGTGGAGGTCGGCCGCGGCGGGCAACAGGCCGGGGTCGCCGGTGCCGTCGCCGCCCGGCGACTGGCGCAGATCGACCTGTCCAACACCCTGATCCGCGCGCCGGAGGGCGGCCGCCTGTCCGAGGTCGGGGTGCGCGTCGGCCAGTACGTGACCGCCGGGTCGCAACTCCTGTTCCTCGTGCCCCCCGAGACGTGGGTGATCGCCAATTTCAAGGAAGCGCAGACCGCCCGCATGGCCGTCGGCCAGCCCGCCTCCTTCACCGTCGATGCGCTGGGCAATGCCCGCCTGACCGGCCGGGTGGAGCGCATCTCGCCCGCCGCCGGCTCCGAATTCGCGGTGCTCAAGGCCGACAACGCGACCGGCAACTTCACCAAGGTGCCGCAGCGTATCGCGGTGCGCATCCGCGTCGATCCCGGCCAGTCGCTGGGCGCGCGCCTGCGCCCCGGCATGTCGGTGCAGGCGCGTGTGGATGTCTCGCAGGGGCCACGCCTCCCGTGAGGATCACCGCGCTCGCCCTGTTCCTGCTGCTCGCCGGCTGCATCGGCCCGCGCCCGCCGGCGCCGGTTGCCGCCACGATCGCGCCGCCGCCGGCATGGCGCACCGCGCTCGGCCCCGGCACGCCGATCCGCGCCGACTGGTGGCAGGGGTTCGGCGATCCCGTCCTCACCGCGCTTGTCGCCCGTGCACTCGCCAACAGCCCCGATATCGGCAGCGCCGCCGCCCGCGTCGAGGAAGCGCGCGCACAGGCCCGGCTCGCGCAGGCGCAGCGTGCTCCGTCGCTCACCGGCGGTGTGCCCCTTACCGATGCCCGCTCGGTCAGCGCGCTGGGCGTCGGCGCGACCAATATCGGCTCGCAACCGCTGCTTCAGGCCAGCTACGATTTCGACCTGTTCGGCCGTCTTGCCCGTGCCGAGGATGCCGCGCGCGCCAGCCTGCTCGCGACGGAGGCGGCTGAGGACACCGTTCGCCTGGCGCTCGCCGCCGGGGTGGCTACCAGCTACGTCACCCTGCGCGCGCTCGACCACCGCCTGCGCATCGCCCGCGAAACGCTGGTCGCGCGCGCCGATGCGCTGCGCATCGCCCGCCGCCGCGCCGACACCGGCTACACCTCGCGCCTGGAACTGCGTCAGGCCGAAAGCGAATACCGCGCCACCGAACAGCTCGTCTCGGCCGCGCAGCTTGCCGTCACCCGGCAGGAAAATGCGCTGTCGCAACTGATCGGCGATGCCCCCGGCCCCATCGCGCGCGGCCTGCCGATCGATCGCATCGCGCAGCCGCCCATTCCGGATGGCCTGCCCGCCGATCTGCTGCGCCGGCGGCCCGATCTGTTCCAGGCCGAACAGACGCTGGTCGCCGCCGACCGCACGCTGGACAGCCAGCGCGCCGCCATGCTCCCCAGCCTCGGCCTCACCGGCTCGGCCGGCCTGGTCCTGTCCACCGCGCTCGACCATCCGGTCGGCGTCTTCTCGCTCGGCGCCAGCATCCTGTCGCCGATCTTCGACGCCGGCCGCCTGCGCGCCCAGGCCGACGCCGCCACCGCCCGCCGCGACCAGGCCGCCTTCGCCTATCGCCGCACCGCGCTGGTCGCCTTTCGCGAGGTCAATGACAGCCTCGCCGGGGTTCAACGCGCTGGCGAGCAGGTAGTGGCGCTAGATCGCCAGCGCGCCGCACTTGCCGATGCGCTGCGCATCGCGTCGAACCGCTACCGCGCCGGCTATTCCAGCTATCTGGAACAACTGGACGCGCAGCGCGGTCTCCTGTCCGCCGAATTGTCGCTGGCCCAGGCGCAGGCCGATCGCCTGACCGCCTATGCCGGCCTTTATCAGGCGATGGGCGGCGGCTGGACCCCCGCCGACATCGCCGCCACCACCCGTTGAAAGGCCCGCTCATGACCACCCGCCCCGCCGGCACAGAGGGTTTCGCCCTCAACCAGACGATGCTGCGCATCCGCGATCCCAAGGCGTCGCTCCCCTTCTACCAGGGCGTGCTCGGCATGACGCTGATCCAGCAGCTCGATTTCGCGGACATGAAGTTCTCGCTCTTCTTTCTCGCCTATCTGGCGGAGGGCGAGACGATCCCGGCCGACCCCGCCGAGCGCGCCCGCTTCCTCTTCACCCGCGAAACCACGCTGGAGCTGACCCACAACTGGGGCACCGAGGACGATGCGGACTTCGCCGGCTATCACAGCGGCAACACCGATCCGCGCGGCTTCGGCCATATCGGCATCAGCGTCCCCGACGTGTCCGCCGCCTGTGCCCGTTTCGAGGAACTGGGCGTCCCCTTCAAGAAACGCCCGCAGGACGGCACGATGAAGGACATCGCCTTCATCACCGATCCCGATGGCTACTGGATCGAGATCCTGTCACCCGCCGGCATGACCCCCACCATGGTCGCGCAAAGCTGATTTCACGCGAAGACGCGAAGCCGCGAAGAGAAAGAAGAAGGTTTGGTTCACGCGGAGGCGCGGAGGCGCGGAGATGTTCCGCGAGCCGAAGGCTCACTCTCCATTACGGGCGAAGGCTTGTCTCCCGGCCGAAACGTCACACGCGGGTGCGGCCGACGCACCCTCTCCGCGCCTCCGCGCCTCCGCGTGAACCAAAAATCTTCGCGTCTTCGCGTCGTCGCGTGAACTAAATAGCCGCGTGAAGACGATCCTTCACCGCCTCCAGCCGAACCCCCGCCAGCGCGTCATTCACCGGCCCGGAATGCCGCAAAACCCCGGCCACCTCGCCCATCACCTGCCCCAGCCGATCGAACTCCTGCAACGCCGCCCCGTGCCGCTCGAACACCAAAGGGTCCAGGCAAAGCGCCGTCGCCAACGCCTCCAGCACCCCGCGCGCCGCGTCCAGTTCCTGCGCCAGGCCGTGCGCGACGGGGCCGCCGAAATCAGCCACGACACAGGCCCAATACGGTTTCGCTGATCGCGCCCGCCTTGATCGGCTGCACCGCCATGCCGCGGCCGATCTCCAGCCCGCCCGATCCGTCGCCCGCCGGCGCGATCGCATAGCCGCGCGCACCGCGGATCGCCTGCACGCCCGCCACGCCGTCCTCGCCCTCGGCCAGCAGCACCGCCACCGTCTGCTCCGCCGCCGTCTTGGCAATCGTCGCCATCATCAGCGAGATGGACGGCCGGTGTCCGGCAAAGGGGGGCTTGTCCAGCATCCGCACCACGCCGTCGGGCCAGCGGTCGACATACACATGATGCGTGCCCGGCCGCGCCACCACGATCATGCCGCGCTCCAGCTTCAGCCCGTCGCTCGCCTCCACCACCCGCGGCCCCAGCGCCGCGGACAGCTTGGCGATCATCCCGTCCGCCAGCTCGTCGCGCATATGCTGCACCACCAGCGCGGGCGGTCCGTCCTTGGGAATGTCGCCCAGCAGGTCGAACAGCGGCTTGGTGCTGCCCACATCGGCGCCGACCGCCAGCAGCTTGCCGTTCCAGTTGAACGGCGCATCCGTCGCTGCCTTCGCCGACGGCTTCTTGGCCCCGTCGTTCAGCGCCCGGAACCGCGCCGGCGCCTCCTTCACCGTCTTCGCCAGCTGCCCGATCGCCTTCTGCACCTCGTCCGGTGTCGCGCGCGTCGGCTTGGGGTAACAGTCCAGCGCCCCCAGCCGCAGCGCCTCGATCGAACTGTCCGCCCCCTTGGCGGTCAGCGTCGAGAACATGATGACCGGCATCGGCGCGGTTTCCATGATTTCCGCCAGATACTCGATCCCGCTCATCCCCGGCATCTCGACGTCCAGCGTCATCACCGTGGGCTTCAGGTCGCGCACCATTTGCCGCGCCTCTGCGGCCCCGTCGGCCAACCCGACGATCTCGATGTTCTTGTCCTTCTCCAGCATGCCGGCGACCAGCGCACGCATGGTCAACGAATCGTCGACGACTAGAACTCTGGCCTTGGCCATGTCGGCATTCCTTTGAAACAGATACGCGGGGTTCGGGTAGGAAATCAGGCGGCGTCGGCCATCGGCGGCGCCAGCCGCTCCAGGTCCAGCACCAGGATCATGCGATCCTCCACCGTGGCCAGCCCTTCCAGCAGGCCCGCCGCCTGCATGGTGCCGACATCGGGCAGCGGCTGCATGTCATCCGGGTTGATCGTCACGATGTCGTTCACCGCATCGACGATCACGCCCTGCAACTGCTCGCCGATGCGCACCACGATGATGACGTGGCGTGCAGTCGGATCGGTCAGGCCCCAGCCCATCCGCATGCGCAGGTCCAGCACCGGCAGCACCACGCCGCGCAGGTTCACCACGCCGCGCACATGCGCCGGCACGTTGGGCAGCGGGGTCGCCGGCGACCAGGCACGGATCTCGCGGATCGCCATGATGTCGATGCCCAGCGACTGGTCGCCGAGTTCGAAGGTGATGAGCTGACGGGCCATGAATAACGTCCTTTGCGGGTCGGTCAGATGAGCACGCGGCGCACGGCCGCGGACAATTTGGCGGGGTCGAAGGGCTTGACGATCCATCCGGTCGCGCCGGCGGCGCGCGCCCGCGCCTTCTTCTCGTCGGAAAATTCGGTGGTCAGCACCAGGATCGGCACGCCGTTCCAGCGCGGGTGGCCGCGCAGTTGCTCGATCAGGCCGAACCCGTCCATGCGCGGCATGTTGATGTCGGTGATGACCAGGTCGGGCGCGGCCGCGTCGATTCGCTCCAGCGCGTCCACCCCGTCCTCGGCGGCGGCGATCTGATAGCCTTCGCCGGACAGTGCATGGCGCAGCAGCGCACGCATGCTGGGGGAGTCGTCCACGGTCATGATGGTTCTGGTCATGCTCTCTAAATCCTTCAAAACAGTTCAACGTCGCCGCTGGCGGCAGGCTGGAACACGGAACGGGCGCGGACCGGGGCCTCGGGCGGCGCATCACGCACGATCTTGGCGCGCGATCGGCCCAGCGCCGCCTGGAACTCCACCCGCCGCGCGGCATGGCCCCCCAGGTCGCGCACGATCAGCGGGATGCGGTCCTGTTGCAGGAAGCGGACCGCGAACTCCGCATTCGCGGTGCCGATCGGCCGCATCCCCTGATGCAGGTTCGCGCCCCCATAGAGATGCGCGCGCAGCCGGTCGCGCCGCGCCCCCTGGCGCAGCATGTCGTTGATCAGCAATTCCATTGCATGCACGCCGTAACGCTGCGCCGCGGTCGCATCGACCACCTGGCCGGGCTGTGGCTCGGCCAGCAGGAAATGGTTGATCCCCCCCACCTTCGCATCCGGATCGTACAGGCAGGCCGCGACGCAGCTGCCCAGCACCGTCGCGAACAGCACCTGCGGATCGGCGGAAACGCCGCGCTCGCCCTGCACCACGCTGACATGGCGAAAGCCATCGGCGCGCAGCATCGCGGTACGCCCGGCGGCAGGCGTCATGCCGCCATCTCCATCACCGATGCGGCGATGCGCTGCACCGGCAATTGCCGCTCCACCGCGCCCAGCGAATGGGCGACCGCGGGCATGCCGTAGACGACGCTGGTCGCCTCGTCCTGTCCGATGGTCCGCGCGCCTGCCTGCCGCATCTCCAGCAGGCCCGCCGCGCCGTCCGCCCCCATGCCGGTCAGCAGCACGCCCACCGCCGGCCGCCCCAGCCTGGCCACCGACCGGAACAGCACGTCCACCGATGGCCGGTGTCCGCTGACCGTCGGCCCCTCATACAGCCGGATGCGCGGCATGGTCGCGCCCACCACCTCCATATGCTGCTCGCCGCCCGGCGCCAGATAGACATGGCCGGGCTTCAGGATCGTGCCGCTGCGCGCTTCCTCCACCTGTGGCGGGCAGAAACGGTTCAGCCGGTCGGCAAAGCTGGCGGTGAACAGCGCGGGCATGTGCTGCACGATCACCGTTGGCGGGCAGTCCGCCGGAAAGCCGCCGATCACCCGCAGCAGCGTCTCGACACCCCCGGTCGATGCGCCGATCGCGATCAATCCGCCGGGCGTACCGCCACGGGCCAGCGCCGCGATCGCCGGAGCCGCGACCGGTCCACGCCGTACCGGCGAGCGTCCCGCCGCGCGCACGATCCGCGCCAGCGTCGCATCGTCGCGCACCGCCGCGATCGATGCGGGCTTGGGGAAGCAGTCGAACGCGCCGGCCGCCAGCGCGCGTATCGTGGCGCTCGCCCCCTTTTCGGTCAGCGTCGACACGATCACCACCGGCATCGGCCTCAGCGCCATGATCTTGTCCAGGAAATCCAGGCCGTTCATCCCCGGCATCTCGATGTCCAGCGTCACCACATCGGGGTTCAGCGCCTTGATCTTGGCGCGCGCCTCCTGCGCATCGCCCGCCTCGCCGACCACGGTGATCTCGGGGTCCTTGGCCAGCATCATGCGCACCAGCCCGCGCATCGTCGCCGAATCGTCCACCACCAGCACGCGGGTCATCAGCCGCGCCTCCGATAGATGGTGTGGCCGACCGAATCGAACATCGTCGCGGCCGGGCCGATCAACCGTTCCGAATGGCCGATATACATATACCCCCCCGCCGGGATCAGACCCGCAAAGCGCTCCAACAGCCGCGCCTTGGTCGGCTCGTCGAAATAGATCATGACGTTGCGACAGAAGATCACGTCGAACCGCCCCCGCATCGGCCAGGATTCCAGCAGGTTGAGGTGCTTGTAGGCGATCACGCGCTGCAGTTCGGGCGCCATGGCGATCTCGTCGCCGACCGGCTTCACCCAGGTGCGGCGAAAGCGGTCGGGAATGTCGCGCGCCATTTCCGCCGGATAGCGCCCGGCCTTGGCGGTCGCGATCACATGCGGCGCCAGGTCGGTCGCCAGGATCGCGATGTCGCGCTGCGCGATACGGCCCCCGCCCGTCCGGTCCTCACCCAGCAGCGTCATCGCCAGCGTATAGGGCTCCTCGCCGCTCGAACAGGCGGCGGACCACAGCCGCACCGGCGTGCCCCGCTCCGACCGGGCCAGCAGGTCCGGCCGCACATGCTCGGCAAAGTGGGTGAAGTGATGGTCTTCGCGAAAGAACTTGGTGTGGTTGGTGGTCAGCGCGAAGATCGCCTCGCGCCGTGCATCGGCATCGTTGCGGAGCAGTGCGACGTAATCGGCGAAATCGGCCATCCCGCGACGCCGCACCTGCTTGGCGAGCCGCGAATAGACCAGCTGCCGCTTGCCCGTGCCCAGCATGATGCCGGCATGCGCATGCGCCATGCGTGCGATCGTCTCGTAATCGCCGTCGCTCAGGTGAAATTCGCCCTGCATGGGCGCAGCGGCGGCGCTCATGCGGCCAACGCCCGCGGCGTTTCGGAACGGTGCCGCTGGACCAGCGTCTCGACGTCCAGGATCAGGGCGACGCGCCCGTCACCCAGCACCGTCGCGCCGGCAAGCCCGGCCACCGGCGCGTAGTTCGCCTCCAGGCTCTTGACCACCACCTGCCGCTGGTCCTGGATGCCGTCGACCATCAGGATCGACTGGCCGGCATCGGTTTCCACCACCACCAGCACCGCATTGGTCGGGTCCACGCACGCATCCGCCACGTTCAGCAGCCGCCCGATCGGCAGGATCGGCAGGTACGTGCCCCGCACGTCCAGCACGCCCGCCCCCGGCCCCAGGCCGCGCACCTCGCCGTCGCGCGGGCGCAAGCTCTCCACCACATGCGCCAGCGGGATGACATAGGTCTGCCCGCCCACGCTCACCACCATCCCGTCCAGGATCGCCAGCGTCAGCGGCAGCGTCAGGGTGAAGGTCGATCCCAGCCCGAATTTCGAGCTGATCCCGATCCGCCCGCCCAGCGCCTGCACGTTGCGGCGCACCACATCCATGCCGACGCCGCGCCCGGAAATGTTCGAAATCGTCGCAGCGGTGGAAAATCCGGGGGCGAAGATCAAATTCTCGATCTCCTCGTCGGACAGGTTGGCGTCGGCCGCGACGATGCCGCGCTCCACCGCCTTGGCCCGCACCCGCGCGCGGTCGATCCCGCGCCCGTCGTCGGATACCGAGATCACGATCCGCCCCGACCGGTGCTCGGCCGCCAGCCGCACCACGCCTTCCGCCGGCTTGCCCGCCGCGACCCGCTCGTCGGGCGTCTCCAGCCCGTGGTCGACCGCATTGCGGATCATATGGGTCAGGGGCTCGCCGATGCGCTCGACCACGGTCTTGTCGACCTCGGTCATCTCGCCCTCCACCTCCAGGCGGACGCGCTTGCCCGTGCTCGCCTCCAGTTCGCGGATGATGCGCGGCACGCGGCTGAACACCGACTTGACCGGCTGCGCGCGGATCGACATCGCGCTGTCCTGCAATTCGCGGGTCAGGTGATCCAGGTCGGACAGCTCGTCGATTGCGCCGACGCCGTGGATCGACAGCCGCTGCGCCAGCATCGCCTGGGTGATGACCAGCTCGCCGACCAGATTGACCAGCCGGTCCAGCTTCTCCAGCTCCACCCGGATCGTCGCCCCCCCGGCGGCGGCGGCGGCAGCAGCCGCGCCGGCGGCGGGACGGTTGGCACCATCCTCCACCACCGCCGCGATCACGACCGGTTCCTCCGCGACGACGGGCGGCACCACCACCGGCTGCGGTTCCGCCTGCGGGAGTTCGACGATCTGGGCCGGCTCGACCATCGCCAGCACGGCGGCCAGCAGATCCTCCTCCACCGGCTCGGCCACCGGTTCCGCGATCAGCAGCGGCGCCTCATCCCCTTCGGCCACGATCTCCAGTTCGGCCTGGTCCGACACGAAGTCGAAGATCGCGGCGATATCGTCGCGCGCCACCTCGCCCGGCACGCTCAGCGTCCAGCCCAGATAGCATTCGTCGACGCTCAGGCTGTCCAGCGACGGCAGGCCGCTCCGGTCGATCGCCACCACCCGGCCGCCCAGCGCATCCAGTTCGCGCAGCAACGGCAGCGGGTCGCCGCCATTGTCGAACGCCCCGCGCCCCGGCACGAAGCGTACCCGCCACGGGATCGCCGCCGCCGCCGGCGGATCGCCCAGCCCGATATCGGCGAGCAGCGCGTCCAGGTCGAAGGCATCGCCCACCACCTCCGCGACCACCACCGGCTCCGGCGCCGCCTCCGGTTCGGCGACATCATGGGCCGCACCCGCGCGGCCCGCCGCCGCGGTCAGGCGCGCGATCAACGCCGCATCGTCGGGTGCGCCGCCGCCGCCTTGCGCACAGGATACGTGATCGGTCAGCCCGTCGAACGCCGCGAACAGCAACGCGACCAGGTCCGGCTCCGGCGTCAACTCGCCGGTGCGCAACAGGTCCAGCACCGTCTCCAGCTGGTGCGAAAAGCCCTGCAGGGCGTCGAAGCCGAACGCCCCCGCGCCACCCTTGATCGAGTGCACCGCGCGAAAGATGGTGTTGATCGTCTCGTCCGACGGCGCACCGTCGCGCAGGTCGGCCAGGTCGGTTTCGATGACGGCCAGTCCTTCCTCGCATTCCTGGAAGAAGATGGCCTGGATTTCGTCGAGCTGCATGGAAACGGGTCCTGGATCAGCGGTCGGCAAGGAGCGCGTCGGCGCCCGCGATGCGGATGGCGGTGCAAAAGGCTTCGCTCGGCGCCTCGATGGTCAGCATGTGGCCCCCGCCATCCGCGGTCCCTTGCGCGCTCAACAGTAACTGGATGCCGGCGACCCCGATCCGCTCCACCCCGCCGGCGTCCAGCACGATGTCACCGGGTGCCGCGCGCAACGTGTCGAGCAACGACGTGGCGGCGGCGAGGTCCAGGGTAGAGGGCAGCGCAAGACGCGTCATGCGAGGGGTTTTCCTTTAACGAGCGAGACGATGTACGGCGGCAGGCGTTAAAAATTCGACCAGTCGTCCGCATCCGGCTCGACCGCCAGCGCCAGCGATCCATGGGTGGCCGCACGGCGCGCCATCACCCGCGTCGGTGCCGGGGCACGCGGCGCCGGAGCGCTCACCGGCATGCGCGGCGCTTCCGCCTCGCCGGTGTCGGACAGGCGGAACCGTGCCACCTGCCGCGCCAGCTCGTCCGCCTCGCTCGCCAGCGAGCACGCCGCCGCGCTCGACTGCTCCACCATCGCCGCATTCTGCTGCGTCACATTGTCCATCTCGCCGACCGCGGTGTTCACCTGCGACAGCCCCAGCGACTGCTGCGCCGCCGATGCCGCGATCTGCGACACGAGCGTGCTGATCTCGCCGATGCGCGCGACGATGCGCTCCAGCGACTGGCCGGTGCGGTTGACCAGCGTCACGCCGTTGCCCACCTGCTCCGAACTGGTCAGGATGCGGGTCTTCACGTCCTTGGCGGCATCGGCGGAGCGCTGCGCCAGCGCGCGCACTTCGGAGGCGACCACCGCGAAACCCTTGCCGGCGTCGCCTGCCCGCGCCGCTTCCACGCCGGCGTTCAGCGCCAGCAGGTTGGTCTGGAACGCGATGCCGTCGATGACCGAGATGATCTCGGAGATTTCCTGGCTGGCCCGCTCGATCCCGCCCATCGCCGACACCGCCTCGCGCACGATGCGGCCGCTTTCCTCGGCTTCGGACTTGGCGGCATCGACCACCCCGTTGACCCGCGACGCACCATCGGCGGCCTCGCGCACGGTGGTGGTGATCTCCTCCATCGACGCCGCGGTTTCCTCCAGGCTGGCCGCCTGCTGTTCGGTGCGGTGCGACAGGTCGTCGGAGGCGGTGCTGACCTCGGACGATGCGGTGCGGATGCCGTCCATCGACCGGGTAACGGCGCTCAGCGTTCCGCTCAGCGCGTGCAGCGCATTGTTATAATCCCGGCGCAGCTTCTCGTAATCCGCCGGAAAGACGGTCGGGATCGGCCGGCTCAGATCGCCGTTCGCCAAATTTTCCAGCCCGGTGCCAAGCGCGGTGACCACGATCTCCTGCGCGGCGCGCGCTTCGGAGACCGCCACCGCATTGTCGCGAAACACGCCCATCGCCTTGGTCATCCGGCCCACGCAGTCGCGGTGATCGGTATAGCTGATCGGCGCATCGAGATCACCGGCTGCCAGGCCCTCCATCCGCACGACCGTGGCAACATAGGGAATGACGACGGCCCGCCCCGTCGCCCAGGCGATCACCAGCGTGAGTGCCGTGATCCCGGCTCCGACGGCGATCGCGAGATCGGCGCCCAGCACGTCGCGAAAGACGATCAGCGCCAGCGACGTTGCCCCCAGGGTGCCGTAGGTAGCCATCAGGATACGCATCTTCGTGCGTATCGGCGCGTGTCGGGTAAACCATCCAAGCATTAAGACAACTCCTTAAAGGAGCGCTGACGGTCCCCTTCCCGAGCCGAGCGCGTTGCCCGTCGGAATTAGGCCTGGATGGTAAAGATCGACCCTATCGACCGTACATGGTTCGTTAACATGGCCAGATCGGAATTATCGACATTCTGGATGTAAACGTTGGAAAACGTACCAAAATGAGGTTGATTGGGTGCCCGGGACCAATACGGCCTCGTCACGCGGAGCGAAATATTTCCGGAAAAAAATCGGTCGGATTCTTACAAGCCCCTGAAAGAACCCCCGATTTCGCGAATCACCCGATTGCGGGAATCGCCCGTGCTATGGCCGCCACCATCACCCGCCCGGCATGGGCGTCGGTCAGCCCCGTGGCGACCGCGTCGGCCATGCCGATACGGTCGGCCCGCACCAGCCGCCACAGGCCGAGCAGCACCGCCTCGGTCTCGCTCACTGTGTCGTGGCAGGGACGCTCGATGACCAGCATGTCCTGCGATCCGCTGTCCAGCGTCCGCATCGCCATACCAAAGGCGTCATCCTCCGGCTCGATCACGGCACCGGCCACCGTCAGGGCATGGACCCAGCGGCGGGTCCGGGCCAGCACGGCTGCTTCAAAGGCCGGCAGTTCGCGGACGGGACGGTCGATCAGATCGTACATGCGCAATCGCTCTCTTTATGAGAATGATTGTCAGTAACAGCCGTCGCAGGTGCCGTCAACGCGCCTTTGGCTATCAAGCGGGGCGCCGATCCACCGGTACGACGAACGGCCCGGCATACGGGACGGTGCGCACCATTGCCGCCGTCCCGCGCATGGGCCCGCCGATCACGCCGACGGTTCGTGATACGGACAGCCATTGTAACGCGCCCGGAAATCCGCCGAGTGGCGATATGGCTCGCGCCGGGCACGGTTGATGTTGCCCAGCGGCTGGTGCGCGGTGATGCCGGTCCAGACGCTGAAGCGCATTTCCTCGTTCACCGCCTGGACCCGGCCCGGGTCCCAACTGTCCTGCGGGGCGGCACGGATGACGCCGACGCGCATGAACGGCGCCTCGCTTTCGTCCCATTCCACCGTCGGGTCCTCGATCGGCTGGCGCTCCAGGTCGCGGCACAGCTGGACCCGGAACTCCCATTCGGCATCGATGTCCCACATCTCGGCCTGCACATCCTCGCGGATCGCATCCTCGCGCCCGTCGACCGGGATGATCGCACCCGTCCGGCTGGTCAGCGCGGGCGCGACCGGGGCAATGCTGAACTTGGCGACATGGTCGCCGTAGCGGAACGGGGTGACGCTGTAATAGGTCTCGCCCAGCGGATCGACATTGGGCGCGCCGCCCAGCGAGTCGACCGCCGGGCTCTCGATGCCCACCGCTTCCAGCGCATTGTGCACACCGCGCAGCACGGCGGACATCGCCTTCTTGGTGCCCTCCATCCGGTCGGTCGTCTTGGCCAGCATCTTCAGATTGCCCAGGAACTTGTCCGCGGTCTTCGCCTGGAACACCGTGCCGTTGACCATCACGAAATCCTGCGTGTCGCCCTCGGCCCCCGGCAACCGCTCGCCCTCCACGCCCGCGATCTTGACCGCCAGCCCGCGGGGCAGGCTGATCGCATCGGGCAGGATGTCGCCGGCATTGGTCGACATGCGAAGCCATGCCTTGTGGCGTCCCGGCGTCGCGAACAGCCCTTGCGCCAGCTCGGGCGGCAGGCCGTCATCGACGATCAGCTCACCCTCCAGGATGCCGTGCGACTTGGCATGGACCGATCGCACCGCATGGCCATAATCCTCGGCGGTCCGCTCCAGGATGACGTCGAACGTGTCGTTCAGTTGCGCGATCGTCTCGCGCTCGTCGGGCTGCACGTCTTCGATGTCGGGGGTGTAGCGGATGGCGGGGGCAGTCATGGCGTTTCTCCTGCAACAACGGAACGGTTCCGCCACCCGGCGTCGCCGTGTCGTTGGCAACACAGGCGGGTCTGCCGTCGCGGCCTACGCCCAAGTGTTGTTGTGTTTTCGCAAACCGGCGGAATATCGGCCTAGTTTCGGTACGGTATCGGTCGAAATGCCAAGTCGTGCGTTCATCCTCTGGATTTGCATCGGCGACAGGTCATAGGCAGGGATCATGCACCGGGGGACGACAGACGGTTTTGCGCACGCGACGAATATGTTCGCGGAACGCGCGATGCAGCAGGATCAGGTTGGCAATACGCTTCTGCGTTCGCTCGACCCATCCGATTTCATGGCGATCGCGCCCTATCTGGAACGCGTATCCTTCGCGGTGGACGACGACGTTGCCGACGCCGGGACGTCGATCGACACGATCTGGTTTCCGGAGGCGGGGATCGCCGCGGTGCTCGACCGGACGGAAGGGGATCGTCGCCTCGCGGTCGGCCTGGTCGGGGCGGAGGGGTTTGTCGGCTGGCCGCTTCTCCTGGGCGACGACCGCTGGCTGCACGATGTCGTGATGCGCGCCGAAAAGGGCACGGCGCTGCGCATCGACGCCGATCGCCTCCTTGCCGCGATCGAGGCTCATCCTTCGCTGCGCGCCGCCCTGCTCCGTTTCGTCACCGTGTTCATGACGCAGATGGGCCGGACCATCGTGTCCTCGCTCATCCATCCGGTCGAGCGTCGCATGGCACGCTGGATCCTTCTTTATCACGACCGGGTCAGCGGTGACGAGATCTGCCTGACGCATGAGGAGTTTCGCCTGATGCTCGGCGTACGCCGGTCCAGCGTGACCGACGCGCTGCACCGGCTGGAGGCCGAACAGGCGGTACGGGGCCTACGCGGCCGCGTCGTGGTGCGCGACCGGGCCAAGCTCGCCGAACTGGCCGGCGACACCTATGGCCCGCCCGAACGCGAATATCGCCGCCTCGTCCTGGGCGCGTCACAGGACTGAACGGCCTCCCCCCGGAATCCGCCGGGGCGGATTCCGGGGCGGCACCGACCCTCAGCGACGGGCGGCGACGCGCAGCCGCGGGGTCGCGCGCTCCGCCACCACGGCGATCTCCGCGCCCGGCTCGCTGCGCGTCTGGAAGCGCCCGACATGATGCGCCAGCTCGTCCGCCTCCGCCGCCAGGCTGCGCGCGGCGGCGGTGCTTTCCTCCACCATTGCGGCATTCTGCTGCGTCATGCTGTCCATCTCGCCGACCGCGGTGTTCACCTGCGCCAGCCCCAGCGCCTGTTGCTGCGCGGATGCCGCGATCGTCTCGGTCAGCGTGCTGATCGTGCCGATCCGCTCGATGATCTGGACCAGCGACTGACCGGAGGAGCGGACCAGCGCCACCCCGGCCTCCACCTGCTCGCCGCTCGCCCCGATCCGCGTCTTCACGTCCTTGGCCGCATCCGCCGATCGCTGCGCCAGCGCGCGCACCTCGGATGCGACCACGGCAAAGCCCTTGCCGGCGTCACCCGCGCGCGCCGCCTCCACACCGGCGTTCAGCGCCAAAAGGTTGGTCTGGAACGCGATCCCGTCGATGACCGAGATGATCTCGGAAATCTCGTGGCTGGCCCGCTCGATCCCGCCCATCGCGGTGACCGCCTCGCGCACCACCTCGCCGCCCTGCTCGGCGGCGCGCTGCGCATCCTCCACCTCGGCCCGTACCCGCGCCGCCCCCTCGGCCGTCGCCCGCACCGTAACAGTGATCTCGTCCATCGACGCCGCCGTCTGCTCCAGGCTCGCCGCCTGCTGCTCCGTGCGTTGCGACAGGTTTTCCGACGCCGACCGGATCTCCCCCGACGCCACCCGCACGCCCCCCGACACACGCCCCAGCGCGCACACCGTCTCCTCCACCGCCTCCATCGCCCGGTTGAAATCGATCTTCAACTTGGCGAACGGACCGGTCAGTTCGGCGGACACCCGCGCCGTCAGGTCGCCGCCCGCCAGCGATTCCAGCCCCGCGCCGATACTCCCGACGATCTCCTGCGCCTGGCTTTCGCGCGCCCGGTCCGCCGCCGCCAGCTGATCCCTTAGCGTCGCCGCCGCCTGCGTCATGTCGCCGATCTCGTCGCGCGCCGTCGTGGCCGGGATCTCCACCGACCGGTCGCCCGCCGCCAGCCGCGCCAGCGTGCCGGTCATCGCCGCCACCGGCCGCGCGATCGACCGCACCAGCGCCAGCAGCATTACCAGCGTCAGCGCCAGCACCGCCACCACCGTGCCCACCATGATCGCCCGGCTCGTCGCATAGGTCTGCGCCGCCTCCGCCAGACGCGCGTCGATCGCGCGCACCTGCTCCTGCCGCATCGCATCCGCCGCCGCGTTCGCCGTCACGAAATACGGCCCCGCCGCCCGGAAAAAGGCCAGCGCCGCATCATAGTTATCGGCGTTCGATGCTACCGCGGTGCGCTCGGCCCGTGTCCGATACGCCTCCCAACGATCCGCAAAATTGTCCAGCGCGCGGCGGAGTTCGGGTGTCGCCATGCGCGGACGCAGCCAGTCCAGCCGGTCCTGCACCCTGGCCTTCAGCCCGTCGAGCCGTTCCTGCGCCTGCGCCTTGTCCGCGACACTGCGCGCGAGCAGATGCTGCGACACATTGGCGCGGTAGGTGGCGGTCGAGGCGTTGATGACCGCGATCGCATCCAGTTGCTCGCGCCGGTCGCCACCCATCTCCTGCGCCACCGCGTTCATCGTGCTCAGCCTGCTCATCGACAATCCGGCCAGGCACAGCATCGCCAGGACCAGCACGGAAAAACAGGCAAGCAGCTTGCCGGGAATACGCAAATGATTGAACACGGCGGAATCACCTCACTGAAATCGTTTTCACGACTGCGGTGAGGAGGTTTAAGGCTTGCCGTCCGAACGTCGTTAAAATTGCATGACCGGCGTCATCCGCCCGCGACGCGGCGTCCTGCGGGCGCCTGTCCATGGGCAAAGGCGCGGTCGAAGGCGGCGGCGCGCGTCTCGGCGCGCATCAACCCGGCATAGCCGGCCGTCCACTGGTCGGCGAACCCGGCGACCTTGCCATAGCTGTTGTCGAGCAGGACATGCGGGATATCCAGCAGTAGCGACAGGATATGCGCGTGCAGCCGGTCGGTCACCACCACCTGCCCCTGCGCCAGCATCGCCAGCCCGCGCTTCAACCGCCATTCCGCCAGCCGCCGCTGGCGCAGCGCGCGCATCGCCATCGGATCGCGCATCACCAGCCGCGACAGTTTCAGCGACAGGCGCAGGTAGCGCAGCTGTGCCGGGTCCTCGATCAACCAGTCGTCGATCATCGCCCCCGCTGGCGCCGCATCCGCGCCTGCCGCGCGCTCGTGATCGGTCCGCAACAGGCCGAAGACCGGCACCTTGGCCGCCGCCCGCCGCTGCCGCCCCAGCATCAGCGCGGCATCCGGGCACAGATGCACCGGGCAGTCGAAATGCGCGCGCGCGAACGCCAGCGACTTCTGGTCGCGCACCAGCAGCGTGAAGCGGCCATGCGCGCGGATCGCATCGGCCAGCGGCTTGGCTGCGGCGGGATCGGCATAATGGATCGACTGCGGCATCTGCACGATCGGCCGGTTGCGATGCGTGTTAAGCAGATGGATGCGCAGTTGTTCGTGCTTGGGCCACAACGTGCCCAGGTTGCCGCCGCCATGGATCAGGATCGGCCCGTCGCCGATCGCGCGGGCCAGCGCCGCATCGTCCAGGTCGTTCATCGCCGAATAATAGGCCGGCAGCCGGTTCCGCTCGCGCAGATACGCCATCTCGCCCAGCCAGATCGCGCTGTCGCCGACATTGCTATGGTCGGGATAATCGACCAGCGCGATGTCGCCCGGCGGCAGTATGGCGTCCACCGTCCCGGCAAAGCGGCGGCCGAGTTCGGCGACGATGTGATCGGCAGATTGGGGGGAAACGGTCATGCCCGGCCCTTTCGCAAGCGGTGAACGGTGGATTGAAGACGCCCGCGCCACAGGGGCGACAGGCCGATCAGCACGGCGGCATAGACGAGCGCGCCGAGTGCGGTGAGAAACAGGAGCGCCGCCCAGCCGTGCAGCAGCCCGGCCGTCATCCGCATCACGATGGCAAGCAGCAGCCCCATGATGGTGGACGCGGCCAAGGGCGCCGCGATCGCCCGGATGCTGTGCGCCGGCCGGATGCCCGACGCCCGCGCCAGCAGCCACACCTGGAGCGGCACGGTCAGATAGGCGCGCACCACATAGGAGACGGCGACCGCGAACAGGCCGAAGGGCAGCGCCATCAGCGTCAGCACCAGCCCCAGCACCAGTTGCGTCGTCGACAGCCAGATCAGGCTGCGCGACTGGCCCAGCGCGCTGAGCGACGGCGAGGCGAAGAAGTTGAGCGTGAAGGGCAAGGCCATGAACGCGAAGATCTGTGCCAGTTGCCCCGCCTCCACCCATTTGTCGCCGAACACGGTAGGCACCGCCAGCGGCGCCAGCGACCCGAAGCCGACCAGCGCGGGAAAGGACAGCGCGGACGCCTGCCCGATCATCCATTGATAGGCACGGCGCAGTTCGACGGGATCGTCCTTGACCCGCGACAGCGTCTGCACCGCCACCTGCGTGAACGGCTGGATCGCCCCGCGCCCGATCAGCTCCACCGTCCGCCACGCGGTGCGATAGATGCCGACCGCCGCCAGCCCGATCCCCGCGCCGATCGCCATCTCCTGCACCCGCACGGTGGCGAGGAAGACGAGCTGCACATAGATCAGACTGCCGTTCAGCGCGAGATTGGCGCGTAACTCGGGCCACTCGAACGCCCAGCCCGGCTTCCAGTCATAGGAGGTGCGCGCCAGCACCACGCCGACGATCTCGGTCACCAGCCGCTGGATCACCAGCGCCCACAGCCCCGCGCCCATCAGCGCCGCCACGATCGCGCACCCGCCCCCCAGCAGCCCGCCGATCACCGAGCGGATCGCGGTGGTGCGATGCCCGAACTCGCGCAGCCGCAACGCCATGTGCGTCCCCCCGAACGACGAGATCGGCAGCACCAGGCTCATCACCGCCAGCGGCAGCGCGATCCCCGGCGCGTCCATCCATTCAGCGATCGGCCGCGCCAGCAGCGCGATCGTTACCGCCGACGCAAAGGAGAATGCCTGTTGCGAGCGGTAGATGGTGTCCAGAAACCCGGGCGACAGATCGCCCCGCCGCGCGATCGTCTGGACCAGCCCGGCGGTGGCGACGATCCGGAACGCCTCGGCGGTGAACGCCATGACCGAGAAGGCGCCGATATCCGCGCGCGACAACAGCCGCGCCAGCGCGACGAAGACGATGAACGAGAAGACCTGATCCGACAGGAAGCGGGTAACCGTCCACGAAATGGAACTGCGACTGCGCTTGCGCAGCGTCGCGTCGAAGCGGGCGCTCCCCTGGCTGGCGCCATCACTGGCCAAGACCGCGCCTCGCCTTCAGCAGCCGCATCCGCGCCCGCTCGACATGCCGCCACGTCTTCTGGCGCAGCGAGTGATAGGCCGGGTCCATTTTCGGCTGGAACCGCGCCGCGCCGATGTCGGACGCCACCGTCGCCTCCAGGATCGGGGCGGGGAACAACGCCAGATTGGGCAGGCCATGGGCCCAGGACCGGTCCATCGCATCGTCGATCGGCCGGCGCACCGTGCGGCAATGCTCCACCAGCCGTTTCGCGCCCGCCAGCGTGATCGCATAGCCTTGCGTGCCGTATGCCAGCCCGATCAGCTCGATGACGGTGCGCGAATGTTGCAGGAAATCCTTGTGCACCGGCCGGCTCCAGGTCGGCCGCTTGGCGTAGAGCCGCAGATAATCGATGCCCTGTGCATGCAGGTCGGTCGCCGCCAGCCGCTCCAGATAGCGCCAGTCGACCACCACATCGTCCTCCAGCACGATGGCTTGGTGTACGCCGCGCGCCACCATGTCCTGCCAGATCGACCAATGGCTGGCATAGCAACCGATCTCGCCGCCGGTCATCGCCCGCCCCTTGGCACGCGCGACCGCCAGTTCGTCCAGCGTCATGCCCGGCGCAAGCCCGGTGCACGCATCGAAGAAGCGCCACGGTAAACATGTATCGGCACGCGCGGCAAAGCCGGCACGCCGAACATCGGCCGATGCCAGAGATACCACGACGATCTCGGCCGTGTTGGCCGATTCGGGCAAGGCTTGGCCCAAGGTCCGGCACCTCCTGCTCTTGGGCGGTGCAAGGTTCACGTCCTTGCAACACGCGGGATTGGTTGGCCTTTTCTTGGTAGCTGCGAATGATGCGGCCGCGAAGTCCGTGCCCGTTCGGGTCACCGCGATCGTCGGGCGCTTCGTCTTCGCAGTCGCAGCATAAGGTTGACGCGCGACGCCAGCGGCGGATGGTGCGACGGAACGATTGCGAAACAAGGCACCCATCCGCATGTCCCAAGTCGCTGTTGTCATTCCCGTTTGGAACGGCCGCACCATCCTCGGCCGCTGCCTGGACGCGCTGGAGCGCCAGACGCTGCCGCGCGATCGCTTCGACATCATCGTCGTCGACAATGGCTCGACCGACGGCACCGCCGACATTGCGCGCGGTTATGCGAACGTCACCGTGCTGGAGGAGCCGACCCCCGGTTCCTATGCCGCGCGCAACACCGCGCTGGCCCATGTGCGGGCACCCATCACCGCCTTTACCGATGCCGATTGCGTTCCCGATCCCGACTGGCTGGTCCGCGTGCTGGAGGCCGCCGCCGCCAATCCCGGCTTTGGCGTCCTCGCCGGCCGGATCGAACTGTTCGACGAAGGCGAGCAGGAGGGCGAGGTGTTCGGCGACTACGAACGCCTGTTCAGCTTCCCGCAGGCGCATGCCGCGCGCGGCAATTGCGCCACCGCCAACTGGGCGAGCGAAACCGCGCTGCTGCGCGAACTCGGCGGCTTCGATGCCGGGGTGAAGTCGGGTGGCGATCGCCAGATGGCGCTGCGCATCAAGGCCGCCGGGCGCCCGCTTATCTACACCCCTGCGATGATCGTGCGCCATCCGGTGCGCGCCAGCCGCGCCGAACTGGTGCGCAAGCGCCAGCGCCTCAGCGGCGGCCGCTGGGACCGTACCCGCGCAACCCCGCGTCTTGCCCGCGTGCTCGGCGTCACCGCGGTCGATACCGCCCGCCGCCTGCGCCGTGCCGCGATCTCGCCCGGCCTGTCGCTGAAGCGCCGCGCCGCGGTGATGAAACTGACGCTGGAACTGGCCGGCATCGCCACCAGCGAATATCTGGCGCTCGCCGCCGGTCGCAAGGCGGCGCGCGACTGATGACCATGCCCTCCCCCCGCTTTTCTGTGGTCATGCCCTTGTTCAACAAGGCCAGCCATGTCCGCGCCTCGATCGACAGCGTGTTCGCGCAGGCTCATGCCCCGCACGAAGTGATCGTCGTCGACAACGGATCGACCGATGGCGGCCGCGGCATCGTCGCCGCCATTGCCGATCCGCGCATCCGCCTGTTCGATCTCGCCCGCCCCGGCCCCGGCGGCTATGCCGGCCGCAATATGGGCATAGAGGCGGCGACCGGCGACTGGATCGCCTTTCTCGATGCCGACGACCTGTGGGCGCCGAACCACCTGGCGTCGCTCGCCACCTGCATCGCCGACGCGCCGGAGGCGCATGCCGCCGCCACCCGCTTCGACCATGTCTTCGACACGCGCAGCCAGCCGCAGAAGATCGCCCCTGCGCTGCATGCGCCCGTAACGCTCGACCTTGCCGGCTTCCTGTCGGCCTGGCTGGCGGTGCGCGAATGTCCGATGTGGACCGGAGCGATCGCCATCCGCCGCGACGCGCTGATCGCCGCCGGGCTGTTCCCGGACGGGCGGGCGGTCCGCGGCGGCGACAAGGATCTGTGGCTGCGCGTCGTCGCGCGTGGCCCCCTGCGCTACGATCCCACCCCCAGCGCGACGTTCCACCGCGATTCGGAAAACAAGGTCAGCAAGTCGACCACCACCCTGGGCGTTCCCTGTCTCGTGGAAACCGCGCACCGCCTGATGCGCATGGCCCCCGCGCATGAGGTCGCGCTGCTCCGCCGCCTGGTGAATCAGGAAATCGCCCATTACGCGCGCTATGCGATGAAGACGCCCGGCCGGATCGACATCGGCCTTGGCGACCTGTGCCTGCCGGAGGGGTGGAGGACCGCCGGACTGGTGCTGGCGGCGCGTCACCTGCCCGCCGGACTTCGCCAGGGCGGCCATGCGCTGCGCAACCGGTTGCTCGCCCGCGCGTGAGGATCATGCGTTTGATCGGGCTGCTGCTGGTCGCGGCTGGCCTGCTGGCCGCCTGCACCGCCTTTGCCGGCCGTTGGGTGGTCGCGCTCGACACCTTTGCGTCGTTCATGCCGCTCTTCGGGGTGGCGGTGCTGCTCGGCCTGCTGCTGGCCCGCACCCGCGCCGCCCTCGCCCTGTCGGTACTGGCGCTGATCCCGGTCGGGGTCGCGGTGCTGCCCGAATGGACGCGCCCCATCCCCGCGGCCCGCGCGGCACAGGTCCGCATCGTCACCCACAATGTCTGGCACGACAATCCCGATCCGGCCGAAACCGCGCAGACGATCCTCGATGCACATCCGGACGTGGTGCTGTTGCAGGAGGCGAACGGCACCTTCCGCCCGATGCTCGCCGCGTTGCGCCAGAGCCTGCCCTACGCCACCGATTGCCCGGCCGATTGCGAACTTGCCATCCTGTCGCGCTGGCCGATCGGCGAACGCGACTATTTCCTGAAGGATCATGCCGGACACAGCTTCGGCCCGCCGCTGCTCTGGGCGCGCATCCAGCCGCCGGGCGCCCCCGCCTTCACCGTCGCCACCCTCCATTACGTGCATCCCGGCCCCGAACAGGCGAAACGCCGCGCCGAACTCGCGCTGGCCCTGGCCGGGGTGCCGCATGACGACTGGATCGTCGCGGGCGACATGAACCTGACCCCCTGGGCCGCGGCGATGCGGGAACAGGACGCCGCGCTGGCCCCCCTCACCCGCTTCACCCGCAGCCTGGCGAGCTGGCGCCGGCCGGTGCCGGTGCTGCCCATCGACCATCTTTATGCCGGGCCCGACTGGGGCCTCGCCGATGCCCGCCGCCTGCCCGCCACCGGCTCGGACCATTATCCCCTGCTGGTTCGGATCGGCCGCCGATGAAGCGCTGGCTCGCCCTATCCTGCATCGCGGTCGCGCTCCCCGCGCACGCGCAGCAGTCCGACGCCACCGACGGGCTCGGGTCGGTCGCCGCCGAAAATCCCTTCGGCCGTGATCGCAACACCAGCGTGCTGGAACGCAACCACCCCGAATACACGCCCCAGCCCGCGCGGATCGGCGCGCTGGAGGTGCTGCCCCGCATCGCGATCGGCGCCGGCTATGACGACAATATCTACGCGCAGCCGTCCGGGCGCGAGATCGGCGACGCCTATGTCCGCATCCGCCCGCGCGTCTCGGTCACACGGCCGTCGGAAACCCTGCGCCTCAACCTGTCGGGCGAGCTCGACCTGCTCCGCTACGCCGACCGCACCACCGAAAACGCCACCCAGTATAATCTCGGCGCCTCGGCGAACTACACGATCAGCCGCGACAACCGGCTGAACGTGTCGCTGGCGCATGGCCGCTTTCTTCAGGAACGCGTCTCGCCCGACAGTCCCGAACAGGTTATCCGCCCCGTCCGCTTCACCGTGACGGAGGGGACCGCCGCCTATACCCGCAGCTTCAACCGCCTGCGCCTCCAGGGGATCGGCAGCATCGAGCGGCGCGACTACCGCGACGAGGTGAACACGCTGGGCGACGTGGTCGACCAGGATTTCCGCGACCGCACCACCTATACCGGCACCGGCATCGGCGAATATGCGCTGAACCCCAGTGTCGCGCTGTTCATCGCCGGATCGTACAATGTCCGCGATTACCGCACCCGCCTCGGCCCCGTGCCTGCGCGCAGCTCCACCGGCTGGGAACTCGCCGCCGGCTCCAGCTTCGAACTGGGCCGCAAGATGCGCGGCTCGCTGCGCGCCGGCTATCTGCAACAGGATTACGACGATCCCTTCTTCCAGGACGTCTCCGGCTTCCTGATCCGCGGCGAGCTGGCCTATTTCCTGTCCTCGCTGGTCACGATCACCGGCGCGATCGATCGCAGCGTCAGCGAGACGGGGATCATCGGCGCCACCGCCTATCTCAAGACCACCACGTCGCTGCGCGCCGATTACGAACTGCTGCGCAGCCTGATCCTGTCCGCCGGGGCCGAACTGGAAAAGCGCGACTTTTCGGGCATCGAGCGGGATGACGACCGCTGGACGCTGCGCACCAGCGCCACCTATTCGGTCAACCACCGCCTGCAACTGCGCGCCGACGTGCAACGCCGCACCCAATCGAGCAGCGGCCTCAACGCCGGCCGCAACTTCGCCGACAATCGCATCTCCGTGGGGGTAACCTTCCTGGGATTATAAGAGGATAACGGGCATGCCGGTACTCTACATCTCGCCCACGGGCAGCGGTTCGGGCAACGGGTCGAGCGCCGCCGACGCCGCCACGCTCGCCGACCTGCCAAAGCTGATCGCCGCCGCCGGCCCTGGTGGCGAGGTGCGGTTGATCGCGGACCAGGGCGCCTACACCGCGCCCGCCGATGCGCTCTCCATCGTCGCGGGCGGCCGCGAGGGGCTGCCCGTCACCATTCGCGGCGTCGACTCGGCGGGCAACCCGATGGACGCCACCATCACCGGCAGCCGCCCCGCCCCCTTCGACCCCGCCAACCCCAGTGGCGAGGAGGTGATGCGCCTGCTGGACGGCGCCGACCATCTCGTCTTCCGCGACCTCGCCTTCGACAATGTCGGTACCGCCTTTCGCGTCGGTGCCGACATCGCCGACCTGACCGTGCAGGGGATCGCCGCCACCAACGTCGCGCGCTTCTTCGACGACATCGCCTCGGGCGCGAACACCAGCGCGACGATCGATACGCTCACCATCCGCGACGTGGACATCGCCGGCTATTCCAAGGGCGCGATCCGCGTCCAGTATGACAGTTCCAACATCCTCATCCAGGATGTGCGCGCCGACAGCAGGTTTCAGGACGGCGACAATTTCGCGATCGGCCTTCATCTCGACGGCACCGCGCACGACGTGACGGTGGAGCGCGTCGCGATGCGCAACGCCCTCGACACGGTGAACGACTATCGCAACGGCGACGGCTTCGCCACCGAACGCGGCACCTACAACATTTCCCTTCGCGACATCATCGCCACCGGCAACTCCGACGGCGGCCTCGACCTCAAGACCGACAATATCGTCGTCGACGGCGCGATCGTCTCGGGCAACGGGCGCAACATCCGCCTGTGGGGCACCAACGCGCAACTGAGCGACATCGTCAGCCTCGACGCCGGCGCCCCCACCCCCGGCGGCAACCGCGAGCATGTCTGGCTCGGCGCGAACGCCAGCGCCTCCATCGACGGCGCGCTGATCGGCGATCCCGGCTCCCCCACCGTCTTCAACCTCGCCGAGCGGGGCGGCCGCCTCACCGTCATCGATGCCGGCCTCTCCACCGGCCCCGGCTCCACCCTGGTCAAGCGCGGCACCGGCGCCACCCTGACCCAAACCGACTCCCGCGCCCCGGCCGCTACCGGCACCCCCGCTGCCGACCTCGTCACCGGCACCGCCACCGCCGATACCCTGTCCACCGGCGACGGCGACGACATGGCACTGGGCGGGGCGGGCGACGACCGGATCGACGGCGGCGCGGGCGACGACATGCTGGTCGGCGATGCCGGCGACGACGTGATCGAGGGTGGCGCGGGCGAGGACATTCTGGTCGGCGGCGCCGGCCGCGACCGGCTGAGCTATGCTGGCAGCGCGGCCGGCGTGACCATCGACCTGTCGCACCTGTCGGCCCGTGGCGGCGACGCTTACGGCGACCTGTATGACGGGTTCGAGGATGTGGAGGGCTCCGCATTCGCCGATACCCTGACCGGCGACGCCGCCGCCAACCGCCTCCATGGCAATGCCGGCGACGACCGGCTGTCGGGCGGCGCAGGGGACGACATCCTGGCTGGCGGTGCCGGCGCCGACCTTCTCGACGGCGGTGCCGGCTACGACCTGGCGGAGTACCGCGACAGCGCGGCCGCCATCGCGATCGACCTCGCCGCCGGTACCGCCACCGGCGGCGATGCGGCCGGCGACACGCTTCTGGGGATCGAGGCGATCGCCGGCTCCGCCTTTGGCGATGCGCTGCTCGGCGGGGCCGGCGGCGACACGCTGGACGGCGCTGGTGGCGACGACCTGATCGACGGGCGCGGCGGCGACGACATGCTGGTCGGCGGGGCCGGCGCCGACACGCTGATCGGTGGCGACGGCCTCGACACCGCCGACTATTCGGACAGCTTGACCGGCGTTGCCGTCGACCTGTCCACCGGCACCGGCCTTGGCGGCGATGCCGAAGGCGACCGTTTCCTTGGCATCGAGCGGCTTGTCGGCTCCGCCTTCGCCGACACGCTCACTGGCGACGCGGGCGCCAACTGGTTCGTCGGCGGCACCGGCGCGGACAGGATCACCGGTGGCGACGGCATCGACACGGTGGATTACAGCAGCGATGCCGCCGTCGCCGTCGATCTCGCCACCGGCACCGGCGGCGATGGCGACACGCTCGCGGGCATCGAGAATGTGATCGGCACCACCGGCACCGATATGCTGGCCGGCGACGCGTTCGACAATGCGCTGTTCGGCGGCGGGGGCGACGATCGCCTTGCCGGGCGCGGTGGCGCCGACCGGCTCGATAGCGGTGCCGGCCGCGACACCGCCGACTATTCGGACAGCGCCACCGGCATGACCGTCGACCTGCGCACGGGCACCGCCTCCGATGGCGATACGCTGATCGGTATCGAGGACCTGATCGGCTCGGCGCACGACGACGCGTTCTACGGCGATGCCGGTGCCAACACGCTGACCGGCGGCGCCGGTGCCGATCTGCTCGATGGCGGCGACGGCTTCGACACCGCCGATTACGGCACCGCCGCCACCGCGGTGCAGATCGACCTCGCGCTCGACACGCAAGGCGGCGGCGATGCGCAGGGCGACCGGTTGGTCGGTATCGAGGCGGTCCGCGGCTCGGCCTTCGCCGACACGCTGGCGGGCGGCCTCGGCGCCGATGCGCTGCACGGTGGCGACGGCGACGACCTGATCGACGGGCGCGACGGCGACGACCTGCTGGATGGCGGCGCCGGCGCGGACACGCTGACCGGCGGCGCCGGCTTTGATACCGTCGACTATTCCCGCAACGCCGTCGCCATCGCCATCGATCTCGCCACCGGCACCAGCACTGGCGGCGAGGCGGCGGGCGACCGCTTCTCCGGCATCGAACGCTTTATCGGCACGCAGTTCGCCGACACGCTGACCGGCGATGCCAACGACCAGTGGTTCACCGGCGGCGCCGGCGCCGACCTGCTGAACGGCGGCGCCGGCTTCGACACCGCCGATTACAGCGCCAGCACGGCGGCGGTGCGCATCAATCTCGCCACCAACATCCATACGGGCGGCGACGCGGCCGGCGACAGCCTGACCGGAATGGAGGCGGTGATCGGCAGCGCCCTTGCCGATACGCTGGTCGGCGACGCAGGCGCCAACCGGCTGGAGGGCGGCGCCGGCAACGACACGCTGGATGGCGGGGCGGGTGCCGATGTCATGATCGGCGGCACCGGCAACGACGCCTATGTCGTCGATGCACCCGAAGACCAGGTGATCGAGACAGAGGGCGGCGGCACTGATATCGTCCGCACCACGCTCAACGCGCTGACGCTGGCCGACCATGTCGAGGATCTCAGCTACACCGCATGGGGCAGCTTCACCGGCATCGGCAACGCCCTCGACAATGCGATCTATGGCAGCACCGGCGACGATGCGCTGTACGGGCTGGACGGGGACGACAAGCTGGTCGGCGGCCTCGGCGCGGACCTGCTCGTCGGCGGCGGCGGCCGCGATCAGGCGGATTACACCAAGTCGTCCGCGATCACCGTCAACCTGCAGACCAACGTCAACACCGGCGGCGAGGCGGAGGGCGACCGGCTCTTTGGCATCGAAACCGTGGTCGGCTCCAACTATGCCGACACCATCACCGGCAACGACGATCCGCTGGTCGCCGACACGCTCTACGGCCGCGGCGGCAACGACACGCTGGTCGGCGGCGGCGGCGACGACCTGCTCGATGGCGGTGCGGGCAACGACATCATGACCGGCGGCGCCGGCAACGACCAATATGTCGTCTATGAGGCTGGCGATCAGGTGATCGAACTGGCCGGCGGCGGCACCGACCGGGTGCGCACGGCGGCGGCCACCTATCTGCTCCCCGACCATGTCGAGGAGCTGGTCTATACCGGCACCGTCGCGGCCACCCTGACCGGCAACGGAGAAAGCAACCTGATCGTCGGCCGCACCGGCGGCGATACGCTGTCCGGTGGCGCCGGCAACGACATCCTGCGCGGCGCGGCCGGTGCCGACCTGCTCGACGGCGGCACCGGCCTCGACACCGCCGACTATACCGGCTCGCTCGGTGCCGTCACGATCAACCTGCGCTATGCCACCGCCAGCGGCGGCGATGCGGAGGGGGACCGGCTGGTCAGCATCGAAAACGCCACCGGCGGCGCGCAGTCCGACGTGCTGAACGGCAGCGCCGCCGCCAACATCCTGTCGGGCGCGGCCGGCAACGACACGCTGTTCGGCGACGATGGCAATGATACGCTGTACGGCGGCGACGGCCAGGACCGGCTCGACGGCGGCAAGAACGAGGATGCGCTATACGGCGACGCCGGCGACGACTGGCTGGTGGGCGGCCAGCAGGCCGATCGTCTCTATGGGGGCGCGGGCAACGACCGGCTGATCGGCGATACCGACTGGATATCCTCACTGGCGGCCAAGGATGTGCTCGATGGTGGCGACGGCGACGACTGGCTGGTCGGCGACGGCACCGCCTTTACCGCCTCGGGCCGCGGCGCGGACGACCGGTTGACGGGAGGCGCGGGCAACGACGTGCTGATCGGCGATGGCGAGACCTTTGCCACCGGCGCGATCGGTGGCGGAGACACGCTTGACGGCGGTGCGGGCGACGACATCCTTTATGGCGACGCGGTCACCATGGCGGCGGGATCGCGCGGCGGCGCCGATACGCTGACCGGCGGCACCGGGGCCGACCGCTTCGTCTTCGCCGGCAGCTTCGGCCGCGACACGATCACCGACTTCACCCGCAGCGACGGTGACGTGATCGACCTCAGCGGCCACGGCCTTTCCTTCGACACGCTGCACTACACGGCGTCCTCCGCCGGCCTGACGATATCGCTGGGCGACACCGACACCATCTTCCTGCGCGGCGTCACCACCCTGCAACAGGGCGACCTCTTCTTCGGGTAAGCCTGTAAAGCCCCTCTCCCCGGAGGGGAGCATCAGGTAAACAGCGCCCCGCGCTGTTTAGTCCATGCCGGGGGCATGGACGACCTGATGCTGGAGGGGCCCGTCGCGTAGCGATGGGAGGGTGAGGAGCCGCCAAGCAGCGCAGCACTGCTGGTCTACCCCTCACCGTCCCCACGGCTTCGCCGCGGGTCCCCTCCCTCTCCCGGTCGGGAGAGGGCAGTCATCTACCCCCGAAACGCCCCCTCGCACCGCGCCAGCATCGCGGCCGGCGCCATTCGGTTGATATACCCCTCCGACCCTTGCGTGGACAAAAGCTTCGCCGGTATCCCCCCGACCACCCCGCGCTCTGGCACGTCCTTGGTCACCACCGCATTCGCGCCGACCGCGGCATCCGCGCCGATCGCCAGCCCGCCGATGATCTTGGCGCCCGACCCGATGAATGTCCGGTCACCCACCACCGGCGCGCCCGCGCCGCGCCCCCGGTTCATGAAGCCCAGCACCACGCCGTGCGTCACGTTGACGTTGCTGCCCACCTTCGCGTCGCCGTGAAAGTAGAAGCCGCCGAACCGGTTCAGGAACAGCCCCGGCCCGATCTCGGTATATTCGGGGATCGCAAAGCCATATTTGTAGCGCGCGCGCAGCAGCATCAGCTTGGCCAGCGGATACAGGCCCAGCGCCTTGGCCGGCTTCAGCCGCAGCCAGCCGGCGGTGCGCATCAGCACGGTATATTTGAACCCCGGCGTGAACAGGTAATGCTTCGCGAACGCGTTCGCCGACGTGCGCCCCGCATAGCGGTACAGGTCCGCGGCCAGCACTGCGCGCAGCTTGGCGAAGCTGACGATGCACCCGCGATCGTGCGGCTTGCCCGTCTCGTTGCTGTCCACCGCCCCGGCTGGCGTACCCAGCACGACATCGCGGTCCAGCGTGCCTATCGTCGCGTCCATCAGAAATACCTTTCTGCAAAACGGATGGTATCGCCCGGCAACACGGGGAAGTCGGCGGACAGCGGATAGATGGTCTCCCCGGCGTCACCAGCGCGCTTCAGGAACACGCGCTTCTCGTTCGCGCGGTAGGTGAAGCCGTCCGCCTTGGCGACCGCGCCGCGGATCGTCAGCCCCTGGGTGAAGGGATATTCGCCCGGCTTCTTCACCTCGCCCAGGATGTAGATCGGGCGATAGCTGGCGACCTGCACCGACACCTTGGGCTCCAGCAGGTATCCCGCCTTCAATCGCGCCTGGATCGCCTGCGACAGGGCCTCCGGCCCCAGCCCCGCGGCCTTCACGTCGCCGATCAATGGAAAGGCGATCGTGCCCGCCGGCGAAACCTCGTAATCCCCGGTCAGCGACGCCTCGCCATAGGTGGCGATCTTCACCTTGTCGCCCGGCGACAGGGTGAAGGCGGTTGCGGGCGGCGGCGCGGTGCCTGCCCCCGCCACCGGCCGCTGTCCCGAACAGGCCGGCAGCATCATCAGCGCCGCCGCCATCATCACCATCGCACGCGTCATCGCGACACTCCCGAACGCAAGATCATTTCTCCAGAAGGGGCGGGGACCGGCCGTCCGCGCGGCACCAGTGCCGCCTCGATCCGCGCCCAGTAGCGCGCCGTCGCCTGCGCCACGCCGTAATCCTGCGACCGCGTCCGCGCCGCCACGCCCGCCGCACGCCGCCGCGGCTCGGCGAACACCGCCTGCAACGCCGCACCAAAGGCCGCCGCATCGTCGGTCGGCACCAGCGCGCCGGCGGGCACGTCCATCGGCCCCGTCACCGCGCTCCGCGCACGGTTCGCCAGAATCTCGGACGGCCCGGACGCGCAGTTGGTCGCCACCACCGGCAACCCGCACGCCATCGCCTCGACCAGCCCGTTGGGGAACCCTTCCGCATTGGACGGCAACGCGAACATCTCTGCGCGCGCCAGGATCGCGAACGGATTGTCGACGAAACCGGGCATGTCCACCCGGTCGGCGATGTCCAGCCGCGCGGCCTGCGCCTCCAGGGCCGCGCGCTCCGGTCCTTCGCCCAGGATCACCAGCCGTGCCGGAATGGCGGCGCGGGCATAGGCGTCCAGCAGCATCGCGAAATTCTTGTTCGGCATCAGCCGCCCGACCGCGACCACATAGGGCCCGGCGGGGACGAAGCCCGCCGCCTCGCCTGCGCGCGCCAGGATCGTGTCGTGATCCACCGGGTTGGCGATCGCCGATACCCGGTCGCGCCTCACCCCGAAATTGGCGACCAGATCGTCCGCCACCCCGTCCGACACCGCGATCACATGCCGCGCCCGCGGATAGGACAGCCGCACCATCGCCCGCGCCGCCATCGCGCCCGCACCCCGCCCCAGATGGGCCGAGGTATTCACCCGCTCGCTGATCAGCCATGGCCGCCGCCGGCCCGCCATCGCAAAGGCGTTGGCGACGTTGGCGCGAGTCAGGAAGCTCAACGACACCGCCGGATCGATCCGCCCCACCGCCGCACGAAGCTGCGTCAGGCTCGCCTTCAATCCATGCCGCGCATCGAGCTGCGTCACCCGCACCCAGTCGGGCACGCCATACGCACGCGGATCGTCATCCAGCAGCGCCAGATGCAGGTCGTAGCGTTCCGCCCAGGCGGCCGACCCGGCAAGCAGCGTGGTCAGCACCCGCTCCGCCCCGCCCCCGGCCAGCGAGTTAATGACGAACAGGACCCGTTTCTTTTCCGGCATCGTGCCTCCTCGCAAGCGGGGCCCGGGGGCCACCGATCTTGCAAGCCTATCACGCGCCGATGCTGCGGTGCACCACGGCCAACCCGTTCCACCGCCGCAACGGGGCGGTTCACCTAATCGCCATCGATCCCAAGGGCTTGCAGCTCAACCGAAGAACAGGTCTCCGGCGGTCAGCGTGTGCACCCCCTGCAACAGCACGGTGTCGCTGCCCAGGGTCAGGCGCACGCCATCGGCGGTATCGGTCCAGTGCAACCGGTCGAAACCGGTGTGGAACGCCGCCAGGTCGATGCGGTCGCCATCGCCGTGCGCGAAGTCGGTCACCACGTCCTTGCCCGATCCCGGCGCAAAGACGAACCAGTCCGCCCCCGCGCCGCCGGTCAGCCGGTCGTCGCCGCCCCCGCCGATCAGGTGATCGTCACCGGCGCCGCCGTCCAGCCGGTCCGCGCCGCCCTTCGTGCCCGCCGTCCAGAACTGCGCGTCGCCGTACAGCCAGTCGTCGCCGTCGCCACCGCTCAGCACGTCCGCGCCGCCCGCCGCCTTGTCCTTCATCGTGACCGCATCGCCGAACAGCACGTCGTCCCCTGCGCCGCCCTCCACCTGATCATTACCGCCCTTGCCGCTGCCATACAGCGTCACGGCATCGCCCATCACCCGGTCGTCGCCCGCTCCGCCGTCCAGCGCGTCGTTCGCCCCCTTGCCGTTCACCCAGTCGACATCGCCGATCAGCACGTCGTCATCCGCCCCGCCGGCCAGCGTATCCCCCTGCCACCCGCCGGTCAGCACATCGTCGCCCCTCCCCCCGTTCAGTACGTCGACCCCATTGCCGCCCAGCAACGTGTCCCGTCCCTCGCCCCCTTCCAGCACATCATTGCCGTCCAGCCCGCTCAACCGGTCGTCGCCCGCTCCCCCGGTCAGCACATTGGCCAGCGCATTGCCCGTACCCGCAAACGCCCCCCCACCAATCCGCGCCATATCCTCCAGATTCGCGCCCAGTGTGTAGGCATTTAGCGTCACCTCCACCCGGTCGTGCCCGCCACCGGCCCCTTCGGTGATGCGGTCGCCGTCATGATCGATCCGGAACACATCACCGCCCAGCGTGCCGACCAGAGCGTCAGCAACCGGGGGCGGCGGCGCGACCACCGCGCCGTGCGCCGGCTCGAAGGTCGTCCGCCCCGCCGAGGCAGGTCCGGCATCGGCGACCACCGTCTCGGTCACGCTGTCCCAGCCGGACAGCCCCGCCTCGCTCGCCTTGGTCATCACCGTCGCCAGGTCCGAATGCGTGATCGCCACGTCCTTCAGCACCAGTTGCCCGGTGGACGAAATCACCTTGGTGCGCGATCCCGCATCCTCGAAACTGCCGCCGTTCACCGTCACCTTGGCCGCGCTGTCCAGCCACAGCTGGTTCTGCTCCGACGATCCCCCGCGCCACACCGGATTGCGCCCAACCGCATCGGTCAGCGTCGCCGATCCCCATAGCCGGTAGTTGCGCCCATTCTCCTCCGACAGGGTACGCAGCAGCGTGGTGTTCTCCGACTTCAGATCATAGCCGCCATCGCTGTTGCCGCGCGCCACCGTGTCGATGAACGCCACGTCGTACACGCCGCGCTCCGACGCAAAGCCGTCGCCGTTCAGATAGCCGCCGGTGGTGCTCAGCACATTCTCCACCGTCACGCCGCGCACCGTCACCCCGTGCACGGTGCCGTCCAGATGGATGCCGGCCGGCATGCCGTCCCCCGTCTGCCCGGCCATGTCGATGGTGACGCCCGCCACGTCCACGTCATGCGTGTCATATTGCAGGCGGATTGCGGTGCGCGAGAAGCCCGTCACATCGACGTCGCGAATGGTCAGCCCCGCGATCGTCGCGGTTGCGCTCGATCCGCTCGCCAGATTTTCGAAGAAGCGACCGACATTAGCCGCATCCACCCGCTGGATGGTCAGGTTCGCGATATCCGCGGTAACCCGGAACGCGGTGCCGGCATGGTCGATCTGCAGATCCTCGAACACCAGATGGCTGGCACCTGCGCCCAGCTTGAAGATCTCGGCCCCTTGCGCATCGCCTGCGGTCCAGCTCGTATCGCGCGTACCCACGATATGCGCTTCCATCGCCACGCCCTTGGAATCGATCCCGCGGATCGTTACCGGCGCACCATCGGCGCCCCCCTTCGAAATGCCGATGATGCCAGCGGGCTTATAGGCCCCCTGGTCCGCGATCATCAGCACCTGCCCGCCCGGGCCGGCCTTGCCGATCAGCGTGTTCATCGATCCGATCGATGCGGCATTGGCGATATCCTTGCCGCTCCTGTCGCCGGCCCCGGTCGGCGAGACGTAGAAATTAGCCATGACTTCAACAGACCCCGTGCGTGCATGAGACATGAAAGGCTCGTGCCGCCGCCGCTCGATGCTGCTGCTGTTCTGTTCTGGCGATCGGTCGCGCGGACAAGCCGGTCAGCCGCGGCCCCATGGCGCGCTCGTTGCCGATGCGCGATGACACTGCTGCCCACCCCCGAAGCCTGATCTAGATCATAGCCCTTTCGGGTGGGTATATACGCATGGATTTCAGCGCGTTAACCTATATGGATCGTGGAGGTCCCCGATGATGAACCGCCGCACGCTGCTCGCCGCCGTTCCGGCTCTTGCCGGCGCCGCATCGCTGACCGCCGAAGCCGACGCCGCGATGCTGGAGGAGCGCCCGCCCTTCGACATCACGCCGGACGGTGACGCATGGCGCATACGCAGTTGGGAATGGGCGGAAGATGCATGGCGCCCGATGATCGCAGAGGCGCGGATGCTCGCTGATCGCGTAAGGATCAAGGGACCGGTAGCCCCTGCCGACCGTGGCGCCATACACCTATGTATCGGACGCTACCGGCTCTGAAGATCACAAGTAAGGCCATCGGCATATCCTGACGCGGATGTCCGGGTAACCAGCCAGTATGCAAGACCGGCAGGAGAATGGGCGCCGGATCGTTGATCCGGCGCCCGAAAAGTAAGTTCAGGCTAATATGGCTGTAAGTTGTCTAGGCTGTTATCAGCTTTCACCACCGCCTTCACCACCACCTTCACCACCGCCGGCGCCACCGCCGGCGCCACCGCCGGCGCCCTTGTCACCAAGGTTGCTACTGACGTTGTTAAAGGTCTTGGTGAGATTGTTGCCCAGCGACGACATTGCAGCGATCGCGGCAACCGCGATCAGGGCAGCGATCAGGCCATATTCGATGGCCGTCGCGCCCTTGTTGTTCTTCAGAAAAGCACGAAGTGCTTGCATGGCTGGCTCCAGTTTCAAGATCATCAGCATTCAGCTTGGCCGGAAACTCCGGAAAGCGATGATTTGTCTATGCCTGGCCAGTTAATAGAAGCATAAAATGCTGATTACGGGCATCTATCATCAATACTTAGCATGAACACACAACTATTAAATACATGCTTTCTCTGCAAATTATTGTACAAAATTATTTTTTTGCGTTTTTAAGACCCAGCAATCTTGCCAGCCTTGGAAGGACCACATAGCATCTGGTCTCCCATGCTTCCGAAGCGGGAAACATCACAGGCTCCTGTCTCGACTCAAAGGTCGAGGCCGGAGTTTTCATTTATTGTCATCTTACATAATTACCGCAGGTTCTTGCCTGCGATTGTCACATATACGTATTATGTGATTGTGTTCAGGCGATATTACCTGCCACCCTTCTCACAATGGCGCGCCCATCGAATATCGACGCCCGCCGGCAATATCGAAGGGCATTCATCGTCCTGCTGTAATCTCACCAAGACGGACGGACGGACGCGTCGAGGATAGTCACGCGCAAGACCACACCGCGCCGATACTCAGGTCCGTGCGGGGCGCTCGTCCCATTCGGCCCGCGCCGCCTCGGGCGCCGCGTTCGGCTCGGCATCGGCGCTCAGCGCGGCCCGGTATACCGTCATCGTCTCCTGCGCCGCCTTGTCCCATGAAAAGCGGCGCCGGATCTGGCCATGGTCGATCGCCAACGGCCCGCAATCCTCGTTCAGCCGCTCGGTCAGCACATCCACGTCGCCGGTCGGGAAATAGTTGCGCGCCGACAGCCCGATATCCCGGCACGCCGGAATATCGCTCAGCAGCATCTTGGCCCCGCAACTCGCCGCCTCCAGCGCGGCGATCGGCAGGCCTTCGTGATAGGAGGGCATGACGAACAGGGTGCACCGCTCGTACAGGCATCGCAGCGTGGCGCGAGACTGGACGCCGGCGAACACCACCCGTTCGCCCGCGCGGGCCAGCAGCGACTTCGCATACTGATCCTGATGATCCGCTGCACCGACGATCACCAGCTTGGCCGTACAGGACGACCGCTCGAACGCCTCGATCAGGTCGTGCAGCCCCTTTTCGGGCACCAGCCGGCCCACCGCCAGCAGGAACGGCCCGTCGATGCCCAGCCGCTCAAGCACCAGCTTCGGGTCCGCATCGCGCGGCAGCTCGGGCGCGCCGTTGGGGATATAATGGATGTCGTCGGCCCGCGCCGGAAAGGTTTCGCGCAACTGCCGCGCCAGCGACGGCGACACCGCGATGATCCGGTGCGCAAAGGTCAGCGCCAGCCACTCGCCGAAGCGCAAGGCCGTTTTGGCGACGATGCCCCATTTGGCCCGGTGATAATCGGTGCCGTGATGGGTCACCACGACGCGCAGGCCCAGCAGGCGCGCCAGCGGCGCCATCAGCCCCGGCCCGATCGCGTGGATATGCATGAGGCTGGCACCCTGCCGCCACGCCATGACGACCGCGACCAGCGTCGCCAGTATCGCTTCCAGATGCTTCTGGCGCGGGCACGGCACGCCGACCATCTCCACGCCTTTGAACACGCTGCGCTTCTCGGGCAGATATCCGGCGCGCCCCAGCACGACGGAGGTGTGCGCCGGCCACAACGCCTTGATCCGCGGCAGCAATTCCTCACAATGGCTTTCCACCCCGCCCATCACGTTCGGGAAGCCACGCAGGCCCGTCACGCAGATCGTCGGTTCGGTCGCATCACCGCTATGCGCGCTTGCACGCTGCACCATGGTCAAACTCCTGCATCGGTTCCCGCCCCATCGCACCTGCCCCCAGATTGCATTGTTCGGGGATCAGGCGACGGCAGCCACCGGCGGCCTTTCCCAACGATCATAGGTGTTCAGATACCAGTCGGCGAAGCGGGCGATCCCTTGCGCCAGCGGCACCTTGGGACTGTATCCGGTCAGCGCCGCGATCGCCGAGATGTCGGCATAGGTCGCGGTCACGTCGCCCGGCTGCATCGGCCGCATCTGCTTGATCGCCGGCACGCCGAGCGCATTTTCCAGCGTGGCGATCATCTCCATCAGGCCGACCGGATTGCAGTCGCCGATGTTGAGCAGCCGGTTCTCACCGCGCGCCGCCGGCCGGTCCAGCACGCCCACCACCCCGTCGACGATGTCGTCGATATAGGTGAAGTCGCGTGCCATCTTCCCCTCGCCGAACACCTCGATCGGCTCGCCCGCCAATATCTTTCGGGTAAAGCCGAAATAGGCCATGTCCGGCCGGCCCCAGGGGCCATAGACGGTGAAGAAGCGCAACCCGCTCTGCGGAAAACCGTAAAGCTTGGCGTAGGACTGGCTCATCAGCTCGCACGACCGCTTGGTCGCGGCATAGAGCGAGACGGGCGCGGTGCACGGCTCATCCTCGCGGAAACCCTCGCCGCCGATCGGCCGGTCGCCGTAAACCGAGCTGGACGAGGCATAGACGAGATGCTCGAAATCCGGCGCATGGCGCGCCGCCTCCAGGATCGCCAGATGCCCCTTCAGGTTGCTCTGTTCATAGGCGAACGGGTTCTCCAGGCTGTACCGGACGCCCGCCTGTGCCGCCAGGTGGACGATGCGGCGGATGCCGTGCCGCGCCACCAGCGTGGACACTGTGTCCGGATCGGACACGTCGCCGCGCACCATTTCGAACCCCGCACGCCCCTCCAGCCGCGCGGCCCGCGCCTGTTTCAGCGCGACCTCGTAATAGCTGTTGAAATTGTCGAGGCCGATCACCGCCTCGCCGCGTGCGAGGAGGCGTTCGCAGACCGCGTGGCCGACAAAGCCTGCCGCGCCCGTGACGAGGATGGGGTTCGTCATGCCGCTGCCAGCGTCTCTTCGGCGTCGCGGGCCAGTTCGCTGTCGCTCGGCCGCCCGACGCTGGAATAGCGGATGCCGAGCGCCTCCATCTGCTTGGGCGGATAGACGTTGCGCAGGTCGACCAGCACCGGCTCGGCCATGACCTCCTTCAACCGCTTGAAGTCGAGCGCGCGGAACGCGTCCCATTCGGTCACCAGCACCACCGCCGACGCGCCTTCGGCCACGTCATAGGCGGAGCGGCCATATTCGACGCCGGTCAGCATCGTCGCTGCGGCCTCCATCCCCTCGGGATCGTAGGCGCGCACCGTGGCGCCGGCATCCTGCAGCGCCTGGATGATCGACAGCGACGGCGCATCGCGCATGTCGTCGGTGTTGGGCTTGAAGGTCAGGCCCAGCACGCCGATCGTCTTGCCACGCACGTCGCCGTCCAGCGCGTTCAGCACCTTGCGCGCCATGGCACGCTTGCGGCGGTCGTTGATCGCCACCGTCGCCTCGATCAGGCGCACCGGCGACTCATGGTCCTGCGCGGTCTTCATCAGGGCCAGTGTATCCTTGGGGAAGCACGATCCGCCATAGCCGGGGCCGGCATGGAGGAATTTGGACCCGATCCGGTTGTCCAGCCCGATGCCGCGGCTGATGTCCTGCACGTCCGCGCCGACCTTTTCACACAGGTCGGCGATCTCGTTGATGAAGGTGATCTTCATCGCCAGGAACGCGTTGGCGGCGTACTTGATCAGTTCGCTGGTCCGGCGGCGCGTGAACAGCACCGGTGCCTTGTTCAGATAAAGGGGGCGGTACACCTCCTCCATCGGTCCGCGCGCGCGCTCGTCCTCGATGCCGATGACGATGCGGTCGGGCCGCTTGAAGTCCTCGATCGCCGCACCTTCGCGCAGGAATTCGGGGTTGGAGGCGACGGCGAACTCGGCGACCGGGTTCACCTCGCGGATGATCCGCTCCACCTCGTCGCCGGTGCCGACCGGCACGGTCGACTTGGTGACGATCACGGTGAAGCCGTCCAGGGCGCCGGCGATCTCGCGCGCCGCGGCATAGACATAGGACAGGTCGGCATGGCCGTCACCGCGGCGGCTGGGCGTGCCGACACCGATGAACACCACGTCCGCCGCCGCCACCGGGGCGGCCAGTTCGGTGGTGAAGGACAGCCGGCCCGCCGCCACGTTCTTGGATACCAGATCCTCCAAGCCGGGCTCGTAGATGGGAATGCCACCGGCCTTCAGCTTCATGATCTTGGCCGCGTCCTTGTCGACGCACACCACGTCGTGGCCGAAATCGGCAAAGCACGCGCCGGACACCAGGCCCACATAACCCGATCCGATCATCACGATCCGCATATCGTCTGCTCCCTCGTTCGGAGATGGTATTCTCTGCTGCGCTTGCGAACAGTCGGCGTGCCGGGCCGTACCGTCAACGTAGTAGCTTCGAGCCGAGTGAATCCGGCGGCGAAACGAAGTTTTTACTCAATTACTCAAGATGTTGAGAACGCAACCACACTATTGACCGCTGGGTCAGCAACAACCCGGCGGAGTAATCCTTGCGGGAAGATGAACGTTGCGACGCAACATGGCAAGGATGTGCAACGGCTCGTCCCGATGTTGCCTCGTTCGGCCGTTAAGGTAAAAGAAGCGTGCACTCTCGTCGGCCTCCATCATGACCCTTGCACAACGTGCTGCATTTCTTGCCGAATTGCCCGTGTCGCTGGCCATGCGACAGGACCGGCTCGCCCGTGCCGCCGCCATCGTGGAGGGACAGGCGGAGGCCTTGTGCCATGCGCTGGTCGCCGATGGCCGCCACCCCGACGTCACCGCCGCGCTGCATGCCGATGTCGCGCCCGCCTTCGCCACGCTGCGGGATGCCGCACGCTCGGTCGGCGACTGGATGCGCCCCGCGCGTGCCGGCGGCTGGCTTGGCCGGATGACGCGCGGCGACGACTATATCGCCTATCAGCCTTTGGGGGTGGTCGGCCTCGCCGCCTCGCATACGCTGCCGCTCAGCCGCACCATGGGCCTGCTTGCCGGTGCGCTGGCGGCGGGCAACCGCGTCGTGATCCGGTTCGACCCGGCCACGCCGCATCTGGCGCAACGGGTCGCGGCCGCGGTCGCAACCGCCTTCGACCCGGCCGAACTGACCATCGCCGCCGGTGCCGACGCGTTTGCCGCGATGCGCTTCGACCGCCTGGTGGTCAGCAGCCCGGCGAGTCGGCACGGCCATGGCGCCGGGCATGACGGCGCCGACGCCGTCACCATCCACCGGTCGGGCAAGACGCCGGTGATCCTCGGCCGCTCCACCGATTTCGCCCGCGCGGCCGAGCGGATCGTCGCGGCCAAGCTGGTCCGGGCCGGCCGCGTGCCGCTCACCCCCGATTACCTGCTCGTGCCCGCGGAACAGGAGGAGATGGTCGGCAACTGGCTGTGCCGGGCCGCCGCCCACCTGTTCCCGCGCATCGGCGACCAGGCCGGCGACAGCCGGCTCACCCCTGCGGAAACCGCTCGCATCGACGCGCTGCTGGCGGATGCCCGCGCCCGTGGCGGCGACGTGCTGACCGTGTCCGCCCCCCGCGCGGGCCGCGCGCCGCTCCACATCGTCCGCCATGCCAGCGACGACATGGCGATCCTGCGCGAGGAGATTGCCGGCCCCGTCCTGCCGATGCGCAACTATGCCCCGATCGACGAGGCGATCGCCGAGACGCAAAGGCGCCAGCCGCTCGCCATCTGCTATTTCGGCCGCGACACCGCCGAGCGGCAACAGGTGCTCGCGCGCACCATATCGTCGGCGATCGCGATCAACGGCCCCGCCCTGCCCGGCCGCGTCGCTGCCGCCGTCGGCCTGACGCTGGCGGGCGAGCATGGCGAGGCGGCATTCCGCCGGATGAGCCAGACCCGCCGCGTCTGCCGCCCGCCGCTTCTGGATATCGCGCGCGCGCGCGAGGATATGGGATTCGGGGGCCAGCCCGCCCTGCCCTGATCCATCCACGGCTCGGCGCAAGCCACTGGCATCGCACGGCTATGCCATGATGAGGCGCCAGTCATGCCCGATCCGGTCCTTCGCCGCAGCTCCGGCCCCCGCATCATGGCGGACGGCGAACCCGTTTATATCGTCCGCTCCGGCCAGCGGTTCGTCGGCACCCACGCCAGCGATGTCGGCAACGGCCTGTTCGTCTTTCGCGATCCCGTCAGCAATGTGCGGATCGAGGATATCGCGGTCACCGGCGGCTACCGCGTCATCGAAAACGGCGCCATCAGCCGCGATGCGCGCGCCGATTGCGTCGGCCTCCACGTCCGCGGCGCCCGCGCCACCGGCCTGACACGCAGCTTCGCGCGGATCCGTTACAACAGCCATCACGGCGTGTTCGAGGATGTGCAGGCCAGCGGCATCCGCACCACCGGCGCGCACGACCTGCCCGTCGGCATCGCCTTCATGGGCGAAGCGCATGATTTCCGGCTGGAACGCTGCACGATGCGCGGCTTCTGCTGGCAGCGTGGCGAGAAGCGCTACTGGAATGGCGACGGCTTCTCGTCGGAACGCGGCAATGCCCGGCTGATCTTCCGCAAATGCGCCGCCTGGGACAATAGCGATGGCGGCTTCGACCTGAAATCCACCGAAACCCTGCTCGACGACTGCGTCAGCGGGCGCAACGCGCGCAACTACCGGCTGTGGTCCAGCATTCATGCCACCCGGCTGACCAGCATCGAACCGCGCAAGACCGGCGGCATCGGCGACACCGTCCACTTCATGCTGATGGGCGCCAAGTCGCCCGGTGCCGAGCCGCCGGTGATCCGTATCGACCATCTGGTGGTGCGCAGCACGACGGGGTACCCCGTTTTCGACGTGCATGACGGACCGGTCCGCCTCGTCATCGGCACGCATGATATCCAGGTGCCAAAGGGTACGCCACTCGTCCGTCGTCAGGGTAAAGCCGGTGTCGCCGGTGGCATTCAATTTGCCGGTGCGCCGCCTCGCCTTTGAATTACCTGAAGATTATTCTTCCGGGCGCGCTTTGCACACAGTTCAACGCCGGCTTCTTGCTGCGATGCAGCGCAGCGGCGCAGCATGGCCGTGTCAGACGAGGACATGGCATGAAGAGCGGTTGCCGCGCGCCGATCCGGCCCGGTGTCCGCGTCAGTCATCTCCCCGTTTCCGACGCTGGTTTCCCGCCCGTGCCCCCGCGCCCCCGCGCTCGGGCACGGCGCAATCATGAAGAGGGTGGAACATGCGAAAGCTACGCAAGGCGGTCTTCCCGATCGGCGGAATGGGAACGCGCTTCCTGCCCGCGACCAAGTCGATGCCCAAGGAGATGCTGCCCGTCGTCGATCGCCCGTTGATCCAATATGCGGTGGACGAGGCGCGCGAGGCGGGGATCGAACAGTTCATCTTCGTCACCAGCCGCGGCAAGGGAATGATCGAGGATCATTTCGACCACGCCTTCGAGCTTGAGGAAACGATGAGCCGCCGCGGCAAGTCGCTTGGCGTGCTGGACGATACCCGCATCTCGCCCGGCGACATCACCGTCATCCGGCAACAGGAACCGCTCGGCCTCGGCCACGCCGTCTGGTGCGCCCGCCGCGTCGTCGGCGACGAGCCTTTCGCGGTACTGCTCCCCGACGATCTCATGGTCGGTCGGCCCGGCTGCCTGAAGCAGATGGTGGAGGCCTATAACGAACGCGGCGGCAACCTGATCTGCACCGAGGAGGTCGCACCCCAGGATACCGCCAAATACGGCATCGTCACGCCGGGCGAGCGCTTCGGCGCAGTGACCGAGGTGAAGGGGCTGGTCGAAAAGCCCGCCCCCGCCGATGCGCCCTCCAATCTCGGCGTCATCGGCCGCTACATCCTCCAGCCCGAGGTCATGGACATCCTCGCCGGCCAGGAAGAGGGTGCGGGCGGCGAGATCCAGCTGACCGACGCGCTCGCCCGCCTGATCGGGCAACAGGCATTCCACGGCGTCACCTTTCGCGGCACGCGCTATGACTGCGGCGACAAGGCCGGTTTCGTGACCGCGACGATCGCGCTGGCGCTCCAGCGGCCGGATATCGCGCCTGCGGTCCGCGCCTTCATGGCGACGGCGGCGTAAGGCCCCATGGACGCGATGGTCCGCCGGCCCCAGGGTCCCCGCCACGACGCCCCCGATCCGCAGGTGGATCGGGCCGCGCTGATCGACCTGCATCGCATCTTCGGCATCATCCGGCGCCGCTGGATGGTGATCGCAGCCTCGGTGCTGGCGGCCATCGTCCTTGCCACCGTCGCCTATCTGACGGCGGAGCCGCGCTACACCGCCACCGCGCAGGTGGCGCTGGATCGCAGCCGTGAAAAGGTCATCAACGTCGATGCGATCACCCCCACGGTCGATCCCGACTCGGCGGCGGTGGATACCGAGGTGCAGATCCTGCGCTCGCCCGAGCTGATCGGCCGCGTCGTCGACCGGCTGCATCTCGAACGCGACCCCAATTTCAACAAGGCGCTGGAGGATCAGCCCGCACCCCCTCCCGGCCAGCCCGACCTGATCGGCCGCCAGCGCGCGATCGGCACCATCCTCGGCAACCTGCTGGTGAAGCGTGACGGCCTGTCCTACGCGATCAGCGTCACCTTCGAGGGGGACGAGGCGATCCAGACCGCCAAGGTGACGAACGCGATCATCGAGGAATATGTCGCCGGCCAGACCGGGGTGAAGACCCAGGCCACCGCCCGCGCCCGCACCTTCCTCGAACAGCGGCTCCAGCAACTGCGCGTCCAGGTGCTCGGTGCCGAACGCGCGGTCGCCGACTACCGCGCCTCGCACAACCTGTTCGCCCTCTCCAGCGCCAGCACGGTGACGCAGGAGGAGATGTCCAACCTGTCCACCCAGCTCGCCCAGGCCCAGGCCGAGAACGCCGCCGCCCAGGCACGCCTGTCCACCGCGCGCGCGCAACTGGCGCGCGGCCGCAGCGGCGAGGAACTGGGCGAGTCGCTCGATTCGCCCGTGGTCAGCGCGCTTCGCTCGCAACGCGCCCAGGCCGCGCGCGAGGTCGCCGCACTGGAAAAGCGCTACGGCCCGATCCATCCCGAACTGGTGCGGGCGCGCGGCGAACTCGCCTCCACCGACGAACAGATCAAGGCGGAGGTCGGCCGCGTCGTCGCCAACGTCTCGAACCAGGCAACGATCGCGGCACAGCGCGCCGCCTCGCTGTCCGGATCGATCGCCGCGGCGCGCGGCCGCCTGGCCGGCGACAACGAAGCCTCGGTGCGGCTGAACGAGCTGGAGCGCAATGCCGAATCCGCGCGCACGCTCTACCAGGCCTTTCTCGACCGGTATCGCCAGACGGTGGCGCAGGCGGGCCTCGAACGCTCCGACTCCTATGTGGTCAGCAAGGCGCGCGTTCCCGGTGGGCCCAGCAGCCCCAAGGCGCTGATGTATGCCGCCATGGCGATCGTCGGCGGCCTCGGTGTCGCCGCCCTGCTCGTCCTTCTCCTGCAACTGCTCGAACGCGGGCTGGAAACCGGCGAGGCGGTGGAACGGACGCTGGGCCTGCCCACGCTCGCCTCCATCCCCGATGCGCGCACGCTGCCCGCCTATCGCAAGGGCGGCCTGCCCGCGCCGCCGGCGGAATTGCTGCTGAAACGCCCGCAATCGGTCTTTGCCGAGGCGTTCCGGACGCTGCGCACCTCGATCCAGTTCGCCCAGTCCGGCTCGCCGATGCGCGTCGTCGCGATCACCTCCTCGGTGCCGGGCGAGGGCAAGACGACCACCGCCATGGCGCTCGCCCGCGCCGCCGCCAGTGCCGGCGCACGCGTCCTCCTCATCGACTGCGACGCCCGCCGCCGCGCCTTCAGCCGCGAATTCGCCGAGCGGGTCGAGGTCGGGCTGGACGAGGTGATCGACGGCAACGCCACGCTGGATCAGGCGATCATCAAGGATGCGCTGACCAACGCCGACCTGCTGCCCCAGCGCCCGAACGCCGATGGCATCAGCCTGTCGGACACCACCCGCTTCGCGGACCTGCTCGAAGTCTTGCGCGAACGCTACGACCTCATCCTGCTCGACACGCCCCCCGTCCTGCCGGTCGACGAGGCCCGCGTCCTGGCCAGCATGGCCGACGGCGTCGTCTTCCTCGTCCGCTGGCGCAATACCCCCGCCAAGGCCGCCGGCATCGCGCTGCGCCAACTCCACGACGTCCAGGCCAACGTCCTGGGCGTCGCCATGACCCTGATCGACATGCGCGACCACGCCCGCTCCGGCTTCGGCGACGCCAGCTACTATCTGCGCGAATACAGCAGCTATTATGCGGGGTGAGGCAGCAAATCCCTCTCCCCTCCGGGGAGCATCAGGTGAACAGCGCCCCGCGCTGATCAGCCCATGCCGGGGGCATGGGCGACCTGATGCTGGAGGGGACCCGCGGCGCAGCCGTGGGGAGGGTGAGGGGCCGCCCCAAACGCGGCACTGCTTGGCAACCCCTCACGCTTCCCCCTGCCTAACGGCAGCGAGCCCCTTCCCTCTCCCCGGAGGGGAGAGGGGGAAACATCACCCATGAACGCCACCCTCTCCAGCTACGGCCCCGCCTTCGGCCTCGGCGTCCTCATCCCCGTCACGCTGCTGCTCATCGTGCCGCTGGTCATGGCGATCCGCAACACGGCCAGCGTGCCGGGCAAGTTCGTCATCATCGCGCTCTGGCTCCGCTACATTGCGGGCGCCTATCACATCTACATGTTCAAGCGGCTCGGCGCCGGGCTGTCGGGCAATGCGCTCTTGTCGATCGGCGTCACCGCGATCGGGCTCGCCTTCATCGTCCGCCCCGCCAATCTCGCGATCCGGCAATTGCTGCCGATCTATCTCATCATCGCCGTCGCGATGGTCAGCGCGGTGCTCAACCACGATCCCGCCGGCGGCATCAACACCGCGGTCAAATACGCCTATCTGATCGTCATCGCGGTTGCCGTGTTCCAGGCGCTGCGCCTCGATCCGGAGGGGCGCTTCATCGGCTGGGCGCTGGTCGCCTTCCTGCCGCTGCTCGTCTTCCAGGCGCTGTCGGTGGTGCTGCATCTGCCCAAGGGGTCGGAAACCGGCGACGGACTGGTCTGGATCGGCGGCTATAACCACGAGGGCGCCTTTTCGGTCGCGCTGGTGGCGGGCTTCACCGTCGGCTGCTTCGCCCGCTCGGTCCGCCCCGCCATCCGCATCGCCTTCCTCTTCGTCACCCTGATCGGCATCCAGCTCGCCGGATACCGCACCTCGATCCTCGCCCTCGCCCCGCTCGCCGCCGCCACCTTCTTCATGGGCATGACGGTCAGCGTCCGGCGCGAACAGCGCGCCTTCATGGCAACGAGCGCACTTGTCGGCGGCACCGTCGTCCTGTCCCTCGCCGCCATCCTCTATGCCGACAAGTTCGCCGACCTCGTCACCTTCCTCTCCCACCCCGGCCAGCTCATCAAACCCCCCCGCGAATTCGACTATGCCGACCGCCAGGTCATGTCGGCCCGCCCGCTGATCTGGAGCAGCTATCTGTACGCGTGGAAGGAGGGCGGCGCCGTCCAGACACTTGTCGGCTTCGGCCCGGAAAGCTGGGAAGGGCTGTTCAAGGTCTATCCGCACAACACGCTGGTCGGCACGCTCTACGAACTCGGCCTGTTCGGGGTCGCCGCGATGGTGCTGCTGTGGATCGTCATGGCCGCCGCCGCCTTTCGCGCCGCGGGCGAGCGCATCAAGCTGGTCGCCGCCCACTTCGCCTTCTTCCTGCTCAACATGGCGACCATGCCCTTCTGGCAGGTGGAGGGGCTGGGCCTGTACGGTTTCCTGTGCGGCTACACGATCTTCCAGGCCCGGGCCGCGGCCGCACGTCCGCGGTGGCGCCGCCCGCTCCCCATGGCCCATCGATCCGAAATGGGTGCGTCTCTGGCCCGATAGAACCGGAACAACGCGCTCTATTATCTTGGATTTCACCTCTTGCGCCTAGCGGTGCGGGCAGGAGGAACCATGTCCGAGCCGATCACCAGCTTTACGGAAAAACTCGCTGCCTTCGGCTATACGCCGGGCAGCTACCGCGCCTTTCCGGCGGTCCGCAAGATCGTCGCGCGCCACGCCCCCGCCGCGCTGCGCCGCCTGTACGACCATATCCGCGCGACGCCCAGGGCAGCCGCCTTTTTCGGCTCGCCCGCCGCGATGGACCATGCCCGTGACAAGCAGCTCGACCACTGGCTCACCCTCTTCTCCGGCCCGCTGGACGACCAGTACCGCATCCGCGCCGAACGCATCGGCAGCGTCCACGCCCGCATCGGCCTGTCCCCCACCTGGTACATCAGCGGCTATGCCCGCATCCTCGAAGACATCCTGCCCAGGATCCTGCGCCGCGGCATGCTCAACCCGCTTGCCGCGTCGCGCACCGCGACCACGCTGGTGAAGGCGTCGCTGCTCGACATGGACGTCGCCCTGTCCGCCTATTTCCAGGCCGAGGAAGCCCGGCGCGAGGCGGTGATCGCACAGGTCGGCCGCGTGCTCGAACGGCTGGCGGGCGGCGATTTCACCGCCACGCTGGATGACCTGCCCCCCGGCTACGAAGCGCTCGCCGCCGATTTCGAATCGATGCGCACCCGCTTCTCCGCCACGCTCGGCCAAGTCGCGGATGCCGCTGCCCGCATCAACACCGGCTCCTCCGGAGTCAGCGGCGCATCCGACACGCTGTCCCAGCGCACCGAGCAACAGGCCGCCAGCCTGGAGGAAACCGCCGCGGCGATGGACCAGATCACCAGCACCGTCCGCCGCACCGCCGAGGACGCCGCACGCGCCAACGGCGCGGTCGGCCAAGCCCGCGGCGAGGCACAGACCAGTGGCACGATCGTGCGCGAGGCGATGGCCGCGATGGACGGCATCGCCCGCGCCTCGGCCGAGATCGTCGACATCATCGCGGTGATCGACGGCATCGCCTTCCAGACCAACCTGCTCGCGCTCAACGCCGGGGTCGAGGCGGCACGCGCCGGAGAGGCCGGCCGCGGCTTTGCGGTGGTGGCATCGGAGGTGCGCGCGCTGGCACAACGCTCGGCCGACGCGGCCAAGGACGTAAAGGCACGGATCACCGGCGCCTCGGCACAGGTGCGTGTCGGCGTCGACCGGGTCAACAGCACCGGCGAGGCGCTGGAGCGCATCATCGCCCATATCGCCGATGTCGACACGCTGGTCGCCCAGATCACCGAGGCGGCGGGACAACAGGCGCAGGGGCTGGCGCAGGTGAACACCGCGGTGGCGGAAATGGACGGCGTCACGCAGCAGAATGCGGCGATGGTCGAACACGCCGCCGCCGCCGCCCGCGATCTCGCCGCCGAAGCCGACGCACTGGCTCGCGAGGTCGCCCGCTTCCAGCTTGGTCAGGCGGCGACTCCGCCTGTGCCGAGGCGTGCAGAGCCGATCAGACTGGTCGCGACCCGCTGACGCGGGTGCAGACGAGTCCGACCACCTCCGTTCATCCTGAGCTTGTCGAAGGGCTCATGCCGAACGGGGATGGATTAGATCCCGCGCATCACGCTTTCACGCTCTGCATCGAAGTCGAAGCCCACGGCCGACCAATCGCATGAGCCCCGGCCCCAAACGAAATGACCCCCAAACGAAAATGGGGAGCCCCGAAGGACTCCCCATCGACCGCGCGGCGGCTCAGCGTCTTGGAAGCGGGAGGCCCGCCCGCGCGGAACAGCTCAGTTGCTGTCCGAGTCGTCGTCGCTGTCGGCAACGATCACGATGCCGGCAACGACCGCAGCAGCGGCGAGCACGGCAACGATCACGCCACCACCGGCGAGCTCGTTCTTCTTGGCAGCCGGAGCAGCGGCGCGAGCCGACTTGGCAACCGACAGGCTGGCGGCCGAGTTGGCCGGAGCGGCTGCAACCGGAGCCGCGACGAGCACGGTTGCGGCAGCAGCGGTAAGGATCTTACCGAACATGATTAGAACTCCCAAAATGCGAGTGTCGCTCATGACCTGAATCAAGTCGGAAGTCCAGCCTCTTTACTGTTGCGAATGTTACGAACGCTTGCGCCACGCGGCTTCCAGCCACATCAGCATGCTGCCCACCGACACCAATGCCACCGCCATGATCGTTTCCTGCACGCCCATGACGCCTCCTCGAACAATCCCTTATGTTGCACCGCAACATGGGTGCATTCAAGTAGTGGCCTAGCGGAAAGCGCATAATCGCTCCGTATCGACGCCGATGGGCAAGCATGCGCCACGATTGCATTATCATGATAATCACTCGCATTAGCCTTGCATTGCACCATGCCGCGGCTTAGGCAGGCGGCGTGGATCAGCTTCGCCTTTCCCCTTCCCCCGCTCCCCAACCGGCGGCCCGCGCGTCCCGCCCGGCGAAGCGCAAATGGCGCGGCTGGTGGCTCAAACAGCTTCATACCTGGCACTGGATCAGCGCCGCCGTGTCGCTGGTCGCGATGCTGTTGTTCGCGATCACCGGCATCACGCTCAACCACGCCGCCTCGATCGCCGCGACGCCGGTGGTCACCACCCGGAATGCACCGCTGCCGCCGCTGATCGTGCGCGCGCTGGCGGTGCCGCCCCCGGCACCGGACGCGCCGCTCCCCACAAAGGTCGCTGCTGCCGCCAAGCGCGCGGTCGGCCTCGATCCCGCCGGCCACGCCGCCGAATGGTCGGATGCAGAGGTTTATGTCGCCCTCCCCCGCCCCGGCGGCGACGCCTGGCTGTCGATCGACCGCGCCAGCGGCCGGATCACGGCGGAGATCACCGATCGCGGCTGGATCTCCTACCTCAACGACCTGCACAAGGGGCGCAACGCCGGCGCCGCCTGGTTCTGGTTCATCGATGTCTTTGCCGTCGCCTGTATCCTGTTCACGCTGACCGGGCTGCTGCTGCTTCAGCTCCATGCCCGCCACCGGCCGTCCACCTGGCCGCTGGTCGCCGCCGGGCTGGTCGTGCCGGCGCTTCTCGCCATCCTGTTCATCCACTGAGGGGGTTTTTCCATGCGTCCATCGCCGCTTCTGCTCGGCATCGGCATGGTCGCCGCGCCGGCCACCGCCGGTACGGTCACCGTCACCATTCCGCGCCTGAACGTCGCCGAATATCACAAGCCCTATGTCGCGGTCTGGCTGGAGCCGGCCGCCGGCGGCCCCGCGCGCACGGTGGCGCTATGGTATGACGTGAAGAAGGGCGGCAACGAGCCCGGTACCAAATGGCTCGCCGATCTGCGGTCCTGGTGGCGCAAGGGCGGGCGCAGCATGGCGATGCCCGCAAACGGCGTCAGCGGGCCCACCCGTGCCCCCGGCCAGTATCGCATCCCGTTGCCCGCCGATCTGAAGCCCGGCCAATATGTCCTGAACGTCGAGGCCGCGCGCGAAACCGGTGGCCGCGAACTGGTCAGCATCCCCGTCACCGTGCCGAACGGCACCGCGCAGAAAAGCGGCACGTCCGAACTCGGCGCCGTCGCCGTCTCCGCCCGCTAAAGGAGTTGTCCATGAAGCGCTTCCTGCTTGTCGCCACCGCGCTGCTGTCCATCCCCGCCGCCGTGTCCGCACATCGCGGCTGGCTGCTCCCGTCGGGCACGATCTTCTCCGGCACCGATAGTTGGGTGACGGTCGATGCGGCGGTGTCGAACGACCTGTTCTTCTTCGATCACCAGCCGATGCGGCTCGATGCGATGAAGGTCTGGCAACCGGACGGCACCCCCGGCCAGCTTCAGAACGGTTCCACCGGCCGCTACCGCTCGGTCTTCGACGTGAAGCTGGACAAGCCCGGCACCTGGAAGATCGGCAGCGAGAACAGTGCCGTCATGGGTAGCTTCAAGGTGAATGGCGAGGAAAAGCGCATCGGCCGCCGCGGCCCGCCCCGCCCCGACATGCCGCGGCCGCTGACTGTCGCCGATATCCCGGCGAATGCGACCGACGTGAAGCTGACGGAGATCGTCAACCGCAACGAGATCTTTGTCACCGCCGGCGCGCCCACCACGACCGTGTTCAAGCCGACCAACAAGGGTCTGGAACTGTCCCCCGTCACCCACCCGGACGAGCTGGTCGCGGGCGAGCCGGCGAAGTTCCGCTTCCTCGTCGACGGCAAGCCGGCCGCCAACCTCAAGGTCACCGTCATTCCCGGCGGCAAGCGCTACCGCGACTCCGAAAACGCGATGGACCTGACCACCGATGCGCAAGGGTTGCTGACCGTGACCTGGCCGGCCGCGGGCATGTATTGGCTGAACGCCACCGCGACCGACAACAACACCACCACGCCGCGCGCCACCGAGCGTCGGCTGGGCTATGTCACCACGCTGGAAGTGATGGCACCGTAAGGCGCGGATGGGGCAGGGCGACGGTCGACATGCGCATCGCCCTCCCCACCCGTATCGACCCCGCCGCCTTCGCCACGCGTGACGCATCCGCACCGATCGTCACGCTGGAGGGCCCGACCATGGGCACCCGCTGGCGCGTCCTCTATGCCGGTCATGCCGACCCCGCCCCGATCGCCGCGGCGATCACGCAGACCCTGGCGCGCATCGTTGTCGAAATGAGCCACTGGGACGCGGACTCGGTCCTGTCCCGCTTCAACCGCGCGCCCGCCGGCCACTGGATCGACCTGCCCCCCGACTTCGCCCATGTCATCGCCGCCGCCCTGCGCATCGCCGGGTCGAGCGACGGCGCCTTCGACCCTGCCATCGGACATCTCGTCAACGCCCATGGCCACGGCCCCACCCGGGCGTCCGGCCCCTCCAACGGCTGGCAACACCTTGCCTGGGACGCCGCCGCCCGCCGCCTCCGCCAGCCCGGCGGCCTCGCGCTCGACCTGTCCGGCATCGCCAAGGGCCACGCCGTCGACGCGCTCGCAAACGTCCTGCGTCGCTTGCCGATCGGCCATGCCCTTGTCGAAATCGGCGGCGAACTCCGCGGCACCGGCATCCGCCCCGATGGCGACCCCTGGTGGGTCGATCTCGAAAACCCGCCCGGCGCGCCCCTTGCCCCCTTGCGCATCGCACTCCACGATCTGGCGGTCGCCACCTCGGGCACCTACATCCGTGGCGACCATAATCTCGACCCCCGCACCGGCCGCCCGGCCGCGCACGGCGTCGTCGCCGCCAGCGTGATCCACCCCAGCGCGATGGAGGCGGATGCGTTCGCCACCGCGCTGACCGTGCTGGGCCCGGACGCAGGCGCCGCCTGCGCCATCCGCCACGCGCTTGCCGCGCGGCTGGTGATGCGGCGGCGCGGGGCATGGGACGAATGGCTGAGCCCCGCGTTGCTCGCGATGCTCGAACCGTAGGAACAGGAGACGTTCGTATGACCCGCTATGCCCGCACCGAAGAGGCGATCGCCCGGCTGACCCCCGAAGAATTCTACGTCACCCAGCAGAGCGGCACCGAACGCCCCGGCACCGGCGCGCTGCTGGGTAACAAGAAGCCCGGCATCTATGTCGATGTGGTGTCCGGCGAACCGCTCTTCGCCTCGTCGGACAAATATGAGTCCGGCTGCGGCTGGCCCAGCTTCACCAAGCCGATCGAGCCCGCCCATGTCACCGAACTGCACGACCGCAGCCACGGCATGGTCCGCACCGAGGTCCGCTCGGCGCATGGCGACAGCCATCTCGGCCATGTCTTCCCCGACGGCCCGCGCGACCGGGGCGGCCTGCGCTACTGCATCAACTCCGCCGCGCTGCGCTTCGTGCCCCGCGAGGAGATGGAGGCGCAGGGATATGGCGACTATCTCGATCAGGTCGAAGACCTGGGCTGACCCGCCCTTGCCAATGGACAAGCTCCCCCCACCCGTGCAGGCTGTGCACGGGTGGGAAAATGGGAGACAAGTCCATGATCGGAGAGGATTTTAATCGGCGCGCCGCGCTCAATCTGATGGGCCTCGGCCTGGCGGGCGCAGCATCCGGCGCCCTGGCCCAGGCCCCCGGTCGCAAGCTCGGCTACGCCATTGTCGGCCTGGGCGGCTATGCCACGCGCCAGATCATGCCGCAGTTCAGGAATTGCCGGTCCTCGCGCCTCGTCGCCCTGGTCAGCGGCACGCCGGAAAAGCTCGCCCGCTACGGCGACGAATACGGCATCCCCAAGACGCACCGCTACAGCTACGCGAACTACGATCGCATCCGCGACAATCCCGATATCGACATCGTCTATGTCGTCCTGCCCAACAACATGCATGCCGAATACTCGATCCGCGCCAGCCAGGCGGGCAAGCACGTCATGTGCGAAAAGCCGATGGCGGTCAGCGCCGCCGAGTGCGAGGCGATGATCGCCGCCGCCAAACGCGCCAACCGCAAGCTGATGATCGGCTACCGCTCCCGGTTCGAGCCGCACAACGTTCTTGCGATCCAGCTGGCCAGGCAGGCGCATGTCGGGCGCACCCGCATCGTCACCGCCGAACACGGCTTCAACGCCCAGCCGAACCAGTGGCGGCTGGACAAGGCGCTGGCGGGCGGCGGGTCGCTGATGGATATCGGCATCTACAGCCTGAACGCCGCGCGCTACCTCATGGGCGAGGAACCCGTCTCGGTCACCGCGGTCGAATCCACCGACAAGAGCGATCCACGCTTCCGCACCGTGGAGGATCAGATCAACTTCATGCTGCGCTTCCCCTCCGGCGCGATCGCCGATTGCGTGTCCAGCTACAGCTCGAACCATAATCGCTACCGCGTCGTCGGCACCGATGGCTGGATCGACCTGGAACCCGCCACCTCCTACGAGGGGCAGCGCATGCGCATCCGCAAGGACGGCAAGGAAGCGGTGCGCGACGTGCCCCCCGGCCCGGTCAACCAGTTCGTCGGCCAACTCGATCACCTGTCCGAATGCGCGCTGACCGGCCGCCAGCCGATCGTCGCGGGCGAGGAAGGCCTGGCCGACCTCCGCCTGATCGAGGCGATCTACCGCTCCGCCCGCGAAGGCCGCCAGATCAAGCTGGCGTGATTTTACTCCCTCTCCCCCACGGGGAGAGGGGGGTTCTGCAACTACCAGCAGGCGCTCATCGCCGCCCCCTTTCCCCGAGGGAGAGAGGGCTTCGAGCGCCCGTAACACCCCCGTCACGAATCCATCACCGACCCGTCACCAAATTGGCGCGCCCCTGTAACATCGCTCCCCCAAAGCCCCCCTTCAGCGACCGGCGCCCGACGCGCCGGCACTCACGATCAAGCGCCCAGGGGGGACATCATGAACGCCGCCACGCCCGGTATCCGCATGCTTGCGGGTGCCTCGCTTCTCGCCATCACCCTGGCCGCCGCACCGGCTCGGGCCGCGCCGGATGCGACGCCCGTCGCCGCCGCCGCGCCCGTTGCCGGCCCCACCATCTCGGGCCGTGTCTATGACGCCGCCGGCGTCGCCCTGCCCGGCGCGCGCATCGTCGTGGAGGGCACCGGGATCGAGGCGACGACCAGCCTGCAGGGGGAATTCACCGTCTCCGTGCCCGCCGAGGGCGACGTGACGCTGCTGATCGATTATCTCGGCCGCCCCCGCCAGACGCGCCTCATCACCCCCGCCGATCGCGGCGCCCGGGTCGAGGTCACGCTGCCCGCCGCCGGCACCGCCGATAACGAGATCGTCGTCGTCGGCGCCTCGCTGCTCGACAACACCGCCCGCGCGCTCAACCAGCAGCGTCAAGCGGACAACACCGTCACCATCATCTCGGCGGACGCGATCGGCCGCTTCCCCGATCCCAACATCGCCGAGGCGCTGCAACGCGCGCCCGGCGTCGGCATCGAGCGCGATCAGGGCGAGGGCCGCTACATCAACGTCCGCGGCGCGCCCAGCGAATGGTCGGCCATTTCGGTGGACGGCGTGCAGATCGCCTCGGTCGATCCCAGCACCCGTGCGGTCGATCTCGACACCCTGCCCTCCGACATCGTCGCCAATCTCGAAGTGTCCAAGTCGCTGCTCCCCGATCAGGAAGCGGACTCGATCGCCGGCGCGGTCAACATCACCACCCGTTCGCCCTTCGACCGCCGCGGCTTCGCGCTCACCGGCATGGCCGGCGCCAGCTACAACCAGTTCGGCAAGGGCAGCGACTACCGCGCCTCCGGATCGGTCAGCGACCGGTTCGGCGCGGACAAGCAGTTCGGCGTGCTCGTCTCGGGCAGCTATTCGCGCACCCATCGCCGCCCCGACAATGTCGAGAATGGCTGGGACTATGTCGGTGACCTGCTGCGCGTCACCGAGACGCTGTTCAAGGATTACGACACCAAGCGGGAGCGGATCGCCGGCACCGGCGCGTTCGAATGGCGCCCGTCCGACGCCACCCGCCTGTGGATCCGCGGCTCCTATGCCCGGTTTAAGGACGACGAGTTTCGCGATCGCCTGGGCATCATCTGGACCGATGGCACGCTGCAACCCGGCTCGACCGACACCGCCGCCACCTTTACCAACACGCGCCTGACCAAGCAGGTACGCCACCGCGTGCAGGTGAACGAAATCTGGTCGGTCACCACCGGCGGCGAACAGCGGCTGGGCGACGGCACCTTCCGCTTCGACGCGGCCTATACCGAATCCGCCCAAACCTATCCGCGCCGTGACGAGCTGCTGTTCCGCTCGTCGCTGCGTCCGCGGCTTTCCTATGATTTCGGCAACAATGCCGATCTGCCGAGCTATTCGCTGTTCACCTCGAACGAGCATCTGCAAACCGACCGCTACAGCTTCTACGAGAACACCTACCGGTCGAACACGACGAAGAACGACCAGTTCAGCGCCTCGGCCCGCTTCGACCTGCCGGTACCGATGGGCGACGGCGTCGCGACGCTCAGCACCGGCGGCAAGTACCGCGAACGCAACATCAGTGCCGACGAGGAACGCTTCCGCGACCGCCGCGCCACGGCCGTCCCGACCGAGACGCTGACCGGCCTCCTGTCCGACGAGGAATCGCGCAACTTCGACTATGTGCTGGGCAACCGCATCGATACCGGCGCCGCAGACGCCTATTTCGACCGGACCAAGGCCGCCTCGCAGCGCCGCCTGCCTGACTCGATCGCGGCCGACTACCGCGCCAATGAAAAGATCATGGGCGTGTTTGGCATGGGCAAGTTCGAGTTCGGCCCGACCACACTGATCGCCGGCCTGCGCGTCGAGACCACCGATTTTCGCGCAACCACCCCGGCCAGCGCCGCGATCGGCAAGAACGGCTATACCGACTTCTTCCCGAACCTGACGCTGCGCCAGGCCTTCACCCCCAACGTCATCGGCCGCCTCGCGCTCACCCGCGCGATCAACCGCCCGAACTTCCCGGAGATCGCGCCCCGCCTCCTCAACGAGACGGAGGGGAACACCGTGCGTGTCGAGGCCGGCAACCCGAACCTGCGCCCGGTCCTCGCCAACAATATCGATGCCGGCCTCGAATATTACATCCGCCCGCTCGGCATCATCGCGGTCAACGGCTTCTACAAGGACCTGACCGACTATCGCTACACCGTCACCCGCCGCGGCCCCTTCGGCGATGCCCCCAGCGCCTTCATCACCACCCCCGAAAACGCCCCCGACGGCCATCTCTACGGCGTCGAGGTCAACTGGCAGCAGCAGTTCGCCTTCCTCCCCGGCGTCCTCGGCGGCTTCGGCATCTTCGCCAACTACACCTATACCCAGGGCGAGGCGGAACTGGCGCAGGCCTATGCCGGCCGCCGCGTCTTCCGCTTGCCGGGCCAGTCCAAACACATGTGGAACGCCTCGCTCTTCTACGAGCGCGGCCCCGTCAACCTGCGCGTCGCCTACACCAAGCGTTCGGACTATCTGGACGAGATCAACGCCGACGCCCCCGAACTCGACCTCTATTGGGAGGGTCGCGGCCAGCTCGACGCGACGGGCAGCATCCAGCTCAACGAAGCGCTCAACCTGTTCGTGGAGGGCAAGAACCTGACCAACTCGCCGGGCGTGCGCTATTACGGCAATCGCCAGCGCGTCTATGAATATGAGAAGTTCGGTTACACGATCTTCGGCGGCGTGCGGGTGAAGCTGTGAGGGCGCTGCTTCTCGCCGGGCTGCTCGCCGGCTGCGCCACCGTGCCGCCGGCCGGCGATGTCGCTCCGAACGTTCCCGCCACCGCGGAAACCGATCCGGTCGATACCGCCGCCGACGCCGCCGACGACCCCGCCATCTGGCGCAACGCCGCCGATCCGGCGAAAAGCCTGGTCATCGGCACCGACAAGAAGGCGGGTATCCACGTCTACGACATGAAGGGCAAACGCCTGTCCTTCACCCCCGCCGCGCGCCTCAACAATGTCGATCTGCGCGACCTGGGGGGCCGCGTCGTCGTCGCCGCCAGCGACCGTGCGGACGTGGCGACCGCGCATGTGTCGCTGTTCCTGCTCGACACCGCCGCCGCCCGCCTGCAACCGCTGGGCCGCTATCCGGTGGGCACCGGCGAAGCGTACGGCATGTGCCTGTGGACGAGGGCCAGCGACAAGGCGCTGTTCGGCTTCGTCGTCCTGAAGGATGGCCGCATCGACCAGGTCGCGATCGACACCGCCGGCGCCACCCCCCAGGTAAAAACGGTGCGCAGCATGAAGGTCGCCACCCAGGCGGAGGGTTGCGTCGTCGACGACCGCACCGGCCTTCTCTACGTCGCGGAGGAGGATGTCGGCCTGTGGCGCTTTGCCGCCGATCCGGCGGCGCCCGTCACCGGCACGCCCATCGCGCACGTCGATGGCAGGACGCTGTTCGCCGATGCCGAGGGGCTGGCGCTGGCACCGCAGGGGCGCAACGGCGGTTATCTCGTCGCCTCCAGCCAGGGCGACAACGCCTATACGCTCTACCGCCTGCCCGGCGTCACCTATGCCGGCCGCTTCCGCATCGACGGCGGCGCCATAGACGGCACCAGCGAGACCGACGGCATCGAACTCGCGCTCGGCGACTTCGGACCCGACTATCCCCGCGGCCTGTTCGTGGCACAGGACGGCGACAACGCGCCCGAAACCCAGAACTTCAAATATGTCAGCTGGGAAAAGATACTGAAGGCATTGGGACTGTAGCCTCCCCCCCGCCCTCACCCGTCCGCGGTTTGCCGCTCCCTCCTTCTCGCCGGGGGAGGGAAAGGGTGAGGGCGACTATGCCACTTCATATTCCACGTGCGTCGTCACAGCCGTTCCCGCCACCGCCTCCCCGATCAACAACAGGGCCGGATCGCGGTCGCTGATCGCCGCCGCCAGGAACGCCAGCGCATCCAGCCGCCCGCGGATGATCCGCTCGTCGGGCAGCGACACGTTCACCGCGATCATCACCGGCGTGTCCGCCGCCCGCCCCGCCGCGATCAGCGAGCGTGACACCTCGGCCGCCGCCGCACGCCCCATATACACCGCCAGCGTCCGGTCCGCCCCCGCCAGCCCCGCCCAGTCCAGGTCCAGCGCCTCGCCCGCCTTTGCGTGCGCCGTGACAAAGGTCAGTTGCCGCGCCAGCCCACGCAGGGTCAGCGAGGCGACGCCAGAGGCCGCCGCCGCGCTCGCCGCGGTGATGCCGGGGCATACCCTGACCGCGACCCCCGCCGCCCGGCACGCCGTGATCTCCTCGGTCGACCGTCCGAAGATCGACGGATCGCCGCCCTTCAGCCGCACCACCCGCTTGGCCCCCCGCGCCGCCGCCACGATCAGTTCGTCGATCGTGCCCTGATCCTTCGAATGCCGCCCCGATCGCTTGCCGACGCTCACCCGTTCGACGCCGGGGGGCACCAGATCCAGCACAGCCGGCCCGACCAACGCGTCGAAGAACACGATATCGGCGCGCTCGATCAGCCGCTCCGCCTTGCGGGTCAACAGGTCCGGATCGCCCGGCCCGGCCCCGACCAGCCAGACGGTGCCGGGGGTGAAATCGTCATGCGGCATGCGTCGCTCCTTGGCTCAATATCCTGGCAATGGCGGGGCGGCAGGACCCGCAATTGGTGCCCGCGCCCAGCGCCGCGCCGATCGCGGCGACATCGGCGAGCCCTTGGGCCGCGATCGCCGAGACGATCGTCTTCAATCCCACGTCGAAACAGGCGCACACGATCGGCCCGCGATCGACCGCCACACCCGGCGCCCGCCCGGCCAGCACGGTGGGTGCCGCCTGCGCCGCGCCGAGTTGTTCGATCAGCCAGTCGCGCGACGGCAACAGCCCGGTCTCCGTCACGAACAGCGCCGCGACCAGCCGCCCGTCGACCAGCACCGCGACCCGCTTCGTGCCCCGGCTGGCATCCGCCGCCTCGATCCGCGCCCCCTTCGGCAACACCGCCTCCAGCACCGCCGGATCACCGTCCCCCGCCAACTCCCACAGCACCCCCGCCGGCACCGCCACCCGCGTCGCCCACAGACACTCCGGCCGCGCGCCCTCGCCCGCAACGATCAGAAAGCCCCGCCACCGGCACGCCACCGCCGCGATCGCCGCCGGTGACGCCTTGAACCCCGGCTGCCCCGACACCGGATCGACCAGCGGCCGCGGCAGCAGCCCGGTGCGCCCGCCGCTCGCCGTCCGGTCGGTCCAGTGGATCGGCACGAAGATCTCGCCCGGCCGCTGCGCCTCGCTCACCCGCACCCGGTACAGGCTCTCCCCCTGCGGCGTGCTGACACGCGCCAGCCCGCCATCCACCAGCCCTTCGCGCGCGGCATCGTCGCCATGCACTTCCACCAACGGCTCCTCCCGGTGCCGCGCCAGCTTTGGCGACAGCCCGGTACGCGTCATCGTATGCCACTGGTCCCGGTAACGCCCGGTATTGAGCGTCAACGGCCAGTCCTTCAGCGGCGGCGCCACCGCCTTCTGCACCACCGGCACCAGCCGCGCGCGACCGTCCGGCGTCGGATAGCACCCATCGGCAAAGGGCGTGCCGCCCCAGCGGAACGGTGCCATCGCCTCATAATCGGCATTGCCCTTCGCCGCCTGTCCCGGCAGCGCGAACAGCCGCTGGTCACCGGGCGCATAGGTCGACAGCCGGCAATGCTCGCGCCAGATCTCGGCGGGCCGGTCATAGGCGAAGGCCGTCCCCCACCCCATGCGCCGCGCGACCTCCTTGACGATCCACCAATCGGGCTTCGCCTCGCCGGGCAGCGGGAACAGCGCGCGCTGCCGGCTGATCGTGCGATCCGAATTGGTGACGGTGCCATCCTTCTCGCCCCAGGCGGCGGCGGGCAGGCGGACATGCGCGTGCACGCTGGTGTCGGTTTCCGCCACCACGTCGCTCACCACCACGAACGGGCACGCCGCCAGCGCCGCGCGCACCGCACCCGCATCGGGCATCGACACCGCTGGGTTGGTCGCCATCACCCACAACGCCTTGATCCGGCCATTGCCCAGTTCGCGAAACAGGTCGACCGCCTTCAGCCCCGGCTTCTCCGCAATCGTCGGCGACGCCCAGAAACGCTGCACGGCCGCCCGGTTCGCCTCCGCAAAGTCGCGGTGCGCCGCCAGCGTCGAGGCCAGCCCCCCAACTTCGCGCCCGCCCATCGCATTGGGCTGGCCGGTGATCGAGAACGGCGCCGCCCCCGGCTTGCCGATCCGCCCCGTCGCCAGATGCACGTTCAGGATCGCATTCACCTGATCGGTGCCCGCCAGCGCTTGGTTCACCCCCTGGCTGAACATCGTCACCGTCCGCGGTGTCGCGGCGAACATCTCGAAGAAGCGCCGAAGGTCGGCCGGCGCCACATCGCAGGTGCGCGCCACCGACCACAAATCGCTGCCCTCTCCGGTCCGATCCCAGAAATCCTCGGGCACCGCGACATGCGCAGCCAGATAGGCGGCGTCCACCACGGCCGCTTCACGGCACCAGTGGAGCAGGCCGTTCATCAAGGCGACGTCGCTGCCCGGCCGGATGGCGAGGTGCAGGTCCGCCTCCTCCGCCGTCTCGGTCCGACGCGGATCGATCACCACCAGCTTCGCACCCGCCTCGCAGGCACTGCGGATACGTTGATAGACGATCGGGTGGCACCATGCCGTGTTCGATCCGACCAGCACGATCAGCTCGGCCGCGTCCAGATCGTCATAGCTGGCCGGTACCACGTCCTCGCCGAACGCGCGGCTGTGCCCGGCCACCGCGCTCGACATGCACAGCCTGGAATTGGTGTCGATGTTCGCCGATCCGATGAATCCCTTCATCAGCTTGTTGGCAACATAATAATCCTCGGTCAGCAACTGGCCCGAGACGTAGAAGGCGACGCTGTTCGGCCCGTGCCGCGCGATCGTCTCGCGAAACCGTCGCGCGACCAGATCCAGCGCCTTGTCCCAAGACGCCCGCCGCCTGCCGATCATCGGCGCGAGCAACCGCCCCTCCAGCCCCACCGTCTCCCCCAGATGCGTCCCCTTGGAACACAGCCGCCCGCGATTGGCCGGATGCTCCGGATCGCCCGCAATGGCGACTTGCCTATCGCCGGTAACGGTGGCCACGATCCCACACCCCACCCCGCAATAAGCGCAGGTGGTCCTGACCCCCCTCCCCTCCGGGGAGAGGGAGGGGCCCGTCGCGCCAGCGATGGGAGGGTGAGGGGCCGTCACGGGCGGCACCCTGCAAGGCGGTTGCTCACGCCGCCGCCTTCAACGTAGCGGCCCGACAAATCAAAACCCGCCCCCCGGAAACCTTCACTGGCACGACCGGCGTACACCCCCGGTCCTCGCCCAACGCCTCGCCGGTCACCAGCGAAATCCGCCAGTTGTGCAGCGGACACGCCACCGCCCTGCCATGCACGATGCCTTGGGAGAGTCGCCCATGCTTGTGCGGACACCGGTCGAGCAGCGCGAAGACCTTGCCCTCGCTGGTGCGGAACACCGCGATGTCGTCGCCGCCCTCCACCTGCACGGTGCGGCTTCCCCGCACCGGAATCTCGTCGACCCAGCCGATATCGAGCCATTCGCCAATCATGCCATTTCCTCCAGCACGGGAACGGGGGTGAAGCGCGCCATCGGCGCATGGATCTCGCGCTCGGCCCCCTCGACGCGCGCGGCCCAGGGATCGTCCTGCGAAAAGCTCTGCGAGTAGAAGAACCGCGCCGCCAGTTCGCCGCGCGCGCCCGCATCGGGCAGCAGCCGCGACTGGACATAGGCAAGGCCCACCCGTTCGATCCATGGCGCGGTCCGCTCCAGATAGCGTGCCTCCTCGCGGTAGAGCTGGATAAAGGCGGCGCACATCTCCATCGCCTCGGCTTCCGTCGCGACCTTGCACAGCAGGTCGGTGGCGCGCACCTTGATCCCGCCATTGCCGCCGACATGGCATTCGTAACCGCTGTCGACGCACACCACGCCGAAGTCCTTGATCGTCGCCTCGGCGCAGTTGCGCGGGCATCCCGACACCGCGATCTTGAACTTGTGCGGCATCCACGACCCCCAGGTCGCCCGCTCGATCTTCACGCCGAAGCCGGTCGAATCCTGCGTGCCGAACCGGCACCATTCGCTGCCCACACAGGTCTTCACCGTGCGCAGCGACTTGCCATAGGCATGGCCCGAAACCATCCCCGCCGCATTCAGGTCCGCCCACACCGCGGGCAGGTCCTCCTTCTTGATCCCGAAGATATCCAGCCGCTGCCCGCCGGTCACCTTGACCATCGGCGCGTCGTACTTCTCCACGACATCGGCGATCGCGCGCAGCTCGCGGGGGTTGGTCAGCCCGCCCCACATGCGCGGCACCACCGAATAGGTGCCGTCCTTCTGGATGTTGGCGTGCATCCGCTCGTTGACGAAGCGGCTCTGCTGGTCGTCCTTATATTCACCCGGCAGCGCACAGAGCAGATAATAGTTCAGCGCCGGCCGGCACGACGAACAGCCATCGGGCGTCGACCAGTGCAGCTTGTGCATCACCTCGGGGATCGATCGCATGCCCTGCGCCACGATCTCGCGCCGCACATCGTCATGGCCGAAGCTGGTGCATTTGCACATGGTCTTCGGCCCCGCCTCGACCGCGCCCTCGCCCAGCGTCAGCGCCAGCAGGCTTTCGACGATGTTGGTGCACGATCCGCAGCTTGCCGACGCCTTGCAGGTGCCGCGCACCGCATCCACGCTGTGCGCACCGGCCGCGATGCAGGCCACCACCTTGCCCTTGGTCACGCCGTTGCAGCCGCAGATTTCCGCATCGTCGGAAAGCGCCGCAACGGCCGCCCTAGGGTCCGCCTGCCCCCCTCCCGAGGCGAAGGCCTGGCCGAAGATCAGCGCGTCGCGGATGTCGGCCACATCCTCTTGCCGCTTCAACAGGTCGAAATACCAGTTCCCGTCCGCGGTATCGCCGTACAGCACCGCGCCGACGATGCGGTCGTCGCGCACCACGACGCGCTTGTAGATGCCGCGCGCCGCATCGCGCAGGACGATGTCCTCCGCCCCGTCGCCGCCCGAGAAATCGCCCGCGGAAAACACGTCCAGCCCGGCCACCTTCAGCTTGGTGGAGGTCGCGGACGGCCGATAGCCGCTATGCGCATCGGTCAACCCGTCGGCCAGCGCCCGGCACATGTCCCACAAGGGCGCGACGAGGCCATAGACCTGCCCGTCATGCTCGACGCATTCGCCCACCGCCAGCACGCGGGGGTCGGATGTGACCATATGGTCGTCCACCCGGATCCCACGACCCACGTCCAACCCCGCCTCGCGGGCCAGCGCGGTGCACGGCCGAATGCCCACGGCCATGACGACGAGGTCGGCCGGGATCTCCGTCCCGTCCTTCAGCGCGACGCCGGTGACATGGGTATCGCCCAGGATCGCCGCGGTATCCGCCCCCGTCAGCACCACCTGCCCGCGCGCCTCCAGCGCCTGCTTCAGCAGCCAGCCCGCCGCCTCGTCCAGCTGCCGCTCCATCAGCGTCGGCATGATGTGCAGCACCGTCACCTTCATGCCACGCAGGGACAAGCCGTGCGCCGCCTCCAGCCCCAGCAAGCCCCCGCCGATCACCACCGCACTGCCGCCGCGCGCAGCGGCCGCCAGCATGTGATCCACATCCTTCATGTCGCGAAAGCTGATGACGCCGGGCAGGTCGCGGCCCGGCACCGGGATGATGAAGGGGTCCGACCCGGTCGCGATCAGCAACCGGTCATAATCCACCGTCACGCCGCCTTGCGAGGTCACGGTGCGCGCCTCCCGGTCGATCGCGGTGACGGGGTCGCCCGATATCAGTGTAATGCCGTTATCCGCGTACCAGTCGGCCCCGTTGATGACGATCTCGTCGAACGTCTTCTCGCCCGCCAGCACCGGCGACAGCATGATCCGGTTATAGTTCACCAGCGGCTCGGCGCCGAAGATCGTCACCCGGTACCGGTCCGGATCGCGCGCCAGCACTTCCTCGACCGCCCGGCACCCGGCCATGCCGTTGCCAATGACGACCAGATGTTCTCGGGCTCCGCCCTCTGGCAGATGTTCGCGCAATTCGGTGGGCGCGGCCACTACAGGAGAATATTCCATCGCATCCATCCTCGAAAAGTCGGTCAGATCCGCACGCCGGCGGCGGTGCCCCAGCTGGCCCGCCAGCCGCGCTTGACCAGCGTCAGCCCGGCGAGCGCCGCCACCGCCAGCGCGGCGAAGACGAGGAAACCGGGGGCGAAACTGCCCGTCATCTGCTTGGCCAGCCCCAGCGACGAGGCGAGGTAGAAACCGCCCACCCCGCCCGCCATGCCGACCAGCCCGGTCATCACCCCGATCTCCGCGGCAAAGCGCTGCGGCACCAGTTGGAAGACCGCGCCGTTGCCGGTGCCCAGCGCCAGCATCCCCAGCACGAAACAGGCCAGCGCCGCGGTAAAGCTGCCCGCCAGCGCCACGCCGACCAGCGCCAGGGCGGCCACCGCGAACACCCCGGTCAGCGCCTTCACGCCGCCGATCGCATCGGCCATCGCCCCGCCCATCGGCCGCACCAGCGACCCTGCAAACACGCACCCCGCGGTCGCATATCCGGCCTGCACCGTGCTCAACCCGAAGGCGTCGGTGAAGTAGATCGGCAGGCTGGCGGCCAGTCCCACGAACCCGCCGAACGTCACCGCGTAGAAGCCCATCAGCCACCACGCATCCGCCTGCCGCAACGGACTCATATATTCGACCAGGGTGCGCGGCGGCGGTGCGTTCGGCGCATCCTGGGCCATCAGCAGATAGACGACCAGCACGATCGACAGCGGGATGCAGGCAAGGCCCAGCACCGCGTTCCAGCCGAACAACCCGGCCAGCGCGGGCGCGAACAGCGCAGCCAGCACCGTGCCCGAATTGCCCATGCCTGCCAGCCCCATCGCCTTGCCCTGATGCTCGGGCGGATACCAGCGGCTGGCCAGCGGCAAGGCGATGGCAAAGCTCGCGCCCGCAAACCCGAGCACCACGCCCAGCGCCAGCGTGCCGGCAAAGCTCGTCACGCCAAAGGCCCAGGCCATCGCCAGCCCGACGATCACGATCACCTGGCTGATCGCGCCTGCCCGCTTCGGCCCGATCCGGTCGACCAGCAGGCCGTTCACCACCCGCAGGATCGCCCCCGCCAGCGTCGGCGTCGCCACCATCAGCCCCTTCTCGGCCGGCGTCAGCATCAGCGACCGCGCAATCTCCGGCGCCAACGGCCCCAGCAACACCCAGACCATGAACGCCAGATCGAAATACAGGAACGCCGCGATCAGCGTCGGCGTGTGCCCACTGGCCCAGAAGCCCCCGGCCCCCGCTGCCTGTTTCGCCTTATCGTCCTTCCAATATGCCGTCGCCATGCGCGCTTCCCCTTGTGCCGAGGACAAAGAAAAAGCCGCCAGGACGGCGGCCATCGCTGGCGCATCCTGGCGGCTTCGTTGCCGTTAGGCGGATCGGCTAGGCCGGCTCCGCCGTCACGCGGCCCCCCCGACGTTGGAGGCGGCATCGCGTGGTGATTTCGTGCCCGACGCCATTGCCGGACGACAGGAAGGTGCCTGATTCGCCGAGGCAGCGCAAGTCCCTTTCGCAGTCGCAGCATTGCCGTCCCGCTTCCGGATAATGAAACGCCGCTAAGGTCGAACCTTTATCCGTTCGTCTCGAGTAGCCGTCGAGTAGCGGCGAAGCCGCGTACCGAGACGGCGTATCGAGAGACAGGTTGAGCACGAACGGATCAAAGTGAAGTTCACAGCCTCGCAAGCGCCGAACCGCAAAAGGGAAGAAACGATGTTCACGCGGAGGCGCGGAGAACGCAGAGGTTTCGCGCAGGGGGCATCCTTCGCGCTCCTGCTCCAGCCCCCGCTACGGGCGAGCCGCAGCGGCTGGATGATGATCTCCGCGTCCTCCGCGCCTCCGCGCCTCCGCGTGAACAGAAATCTTCCGACGCTCGCGCCTCAGGGCAACGACCGCAGATACCCCGCCACGTCATCTGGATCGAACGCCCGCCCGTCAAAGAAGCCGTCGCGCCCCAGCATCAACCGCCCCTGCGTCGCGCCCGCCCCGATCGGCTCGGCCAGCGCCCCCTCCAGCTTGGAGCTTGCCCCGGGCAACACCGCCCCCGACCCGGCCAGTGCCGCACGGTACAGGTCCGGCCGGAACGTCCCCGCCGCCACCGCCGCATCGCGCTCATCGAACGCGATACCCTCCCACCGCACCATCTGGCTGTAGAGCCACGCCGCCTGGCTGCGCCACGGGAAGTTCGCCGCTTCGCGGTGCTGGAACATGAAGTCGGGGTAACGCACCGGCTCGGCCCCCGGCGACAGGCGGATACGATCGGTGATCGCGCGCAGCACCGCATCGGCCGGCGCATCCAGATAGCGCGGCTGCGCCAGCAGCGCGGCGGTGTCCTCCACCGTGTCGGGGCGCACGAAATATTCGGCCGCGGCGTGCAGCGCGCGGATCAGCCGCGCCACCCTGTCGGGATCGCGCTCGGCGGTATCGGCCCGCATCGCCAGCACCTTTTCCACGCCCCGCCGCCAGATCTGCGCCGTCGCCAGCGCGATCCGCCCGACGCCGCGATCCACCGCGATCGAATTCCACGGCTCGCCGACGCAGATGCCGTCCACATCCCCCGCCGCCAGCGCATCGGCGGCGAACAACGGGCTGGTCACCACGATGTCCACATCCGTATCCGGCCGGATGCCGACCCCCGCCAGCCAATAGCGCAGCATGTAGTTGTGACTGGAATGGCGATGCACCACGCCGAAGCGCAGCCGCCGCGTCCCCGCCACCCCCTTTAACACCGCGCCGATCGCGTGTGGATCGCCCAGCGTGTCGCCCAGCTCCACCTCGTCCGCCAGCCGGGTGGAAAAGGTCACCGCATTGCCGTTCAGTCCCAGGACGAACGGCACCGCCATCGGCACCGCCGGCCGGTCCCGCCCCAGCGCCGTCGCGATGGCGAGCGGCGCGACCAGATGCGCCGCGTCGCTATGTCCGTAAAGCAACCGGTCGCGCACCGCCGCCCAGGTCGCGTCGCGGACCAGATCGATCGCCAGGCCTTCCGCCTCGGCAAAGCCCCGCTCGCGCGCCAAAATGGGCAGCGCGGCATCGACCAGCGGCAGGAACCCGATGCGCACGGGCGTCGGCGTCACGGCAACTCTCCCATCAGCGCGTCAGAGGTGATGATCGCATCCGCCACCTCGGCGATGCGCCGGTTGGACGACATGGCATGCCCACGCAGCAGCGCATAGGCCGCCGGCTCGTCGATCCCGCGCCGCTTCATCAGGATCGCCTTGGCCTTGTCGATCGCGGCGCGGTCGGCCAGCGCGCTCTTCGCCTCGGCCAGCTCGTCCTGCAATCGCGAGAATGCCTGGAACCGCCGCACCGCCAGATCCAGGATCGGCTTGATCCGCGCCTTGGCCAGCCCGTCGACGATATAGGCCGACACGCCCGCATCCACCGCCGCCATCGTCGCCTCCGCATCGGACTGGTCGACGAACATCGCGATCGGCCGCGCCAGCGCGCGCGACATGGCGAAAAAATCCTCCAGCATGTCGCGGCTGGGATTTTCCAGGTTGATCAGCACCACCTCGGGCCGGGCCGCCTCCACCTGCGCCACCAGCGGCCCGCGCGGATCGATCACCGCCAGATCGGTCAGCCCCGCCTCGCGCAGACCATCGGAAATGATCGCGGCGCGCGTCGTACTGGTATCGATGATCGCGATCCGCATGGTGCCGTTTATGCTGCCCCGCAGCATGATCGGCAAGGCCGGGCCGTCTTTCGTAAATGCAGATTACGTGGTTTCACGCGAAGACGCGAAGACGCGAAGAATGATGCTCGCGCGGAGGCGCGGAGGACGCAGAGATGATCCGATCGCCGATCCGCCAGCCCGCGATGACATCGGACCGATCCCTTATCCGTTCGTCTCGAATAGCCGTCGAGTAGCGGCAAAGCCGCGTATCGAGACGGTGTATCGAGAGACACGTTGGCACGTGGGACGGTAGCTCGATACGATGAGTCCAGCATGTTCACCGGCTCACTTCGATCCGGTCCTGCGGAACTACGCAATCTCTATTCGCCGCGAACGGTTACAATTGTCATCAGGCTCTGGGTTCCGGCCCCGGACGCGGCGTTGCAGGGCAGGTCCGGATGCAGGGCATGAAGCCCCACCCCTCGCTGTTCAAGTTCCTGCGACGATATGCGGATTGTCCCGATGCCGGGTTGTGGTGGGCGCCCCGACGAGTATCCCGCGAACACGGTGTTCCTGCCCCCCCCCCCCGGCACGGCAACACCGCCACATTATTTCCGGTCAGCCCCCCAGACACGACAACGCCGGCCGCGACCAAAGTCGCGACCGGCGTCATCCGTCGATCAATTCAGCGTAATCGCGCCGTTCAGGCGGCGACCGCCTCGAAGTGACCGCACCAGTCGCTGGCTTCCACCTTCGGCCAGACGCCAGCGGCTTCACCGCTCGGCTGGCTGATCGGCGGGTTGTAGCGGCACAGGCCCAGCGACGCGTCCGAACGGGCGGAGTCGGTGTCGAAGAACTTGCACTTGGCGCAGGCTGCGGCGCCGGCAGTGGTGAGCGGCATGATAAGCTCCTGTCACGATGTCGTTGTTGCTGAAATGATCGTTACGCCCGTTTCGTTCCCTGCAACAAGCAAAATCAACAGTTGCGATCCATTATCATGGTAGTTGATAATGACTATCACAGTCTTTCTTCTTGATAAGAATTTGCAGCAGAAGAACTAAGGCTGCGATACACTCTCAACAACAACACTACACAAGAAAAGACGCAGCGATGTTGTGTTTACATCATGCTTGTCACCGCCCCGACAAAGCCACCTCCAAGTCATTCTTCGGCGTGGGAGGGGGGATCAGACCGGATCGGACCCGTTGGCAGCGGCCAGATAATCGTGCATCTTCGCCGCCGCCGCGTCGGACAACGCCATGAACGCGCGCCGCCGGTCCGCGGGATCGGGCTTGCGCACGAACAATCCGGCCTCGGACAGCTTGCCGATCCAGCGCAGCGCCGTGGTCGGCGCCACCGCAGCGGCAATGCACAGGCTCGATACCGACACGCGCCGCCCCTCGAGTCGCGCCGCATACAGGTCCAGCAGCATGTCCCAGGCCGGGTCTTCGAACAGATTGCCGGGGAACAGCGCGTCGCGCATCCGCCGCCGCCGGATGATCGCGCGCACCGCCGCCGCGTCCCCCGGATCGGCCCGCGAGGCAGGACGTGCCGGCTCCGCCCGAAAGGCGCTGTGGCGATCCTCCACGTCCGCCGCCCCGCCGGCCGGCGCATCCGCCTCGCGCCGGGCAAGCTCGGCCAGCGCCTGGGCGATCCGCGCCACTTCGGCGTTCAGACGCCGCAGCCGCTCGCCTTCGCCCTCGCGCGCATAGGCATTGAGCATCGGCGTCGATCCCGATCCGCGCGCCAGCACCAGCGCGCCGATCAGGTCGGCGACGCTCGGCCCGCACAGCAACTGCGCCTGCACGCCCAGCAGCGCGGCGGCGACCACGTCGATCTCTGCCACATCCAGGCAGACGATCACCGGCAGGTCCAGCGCCGCCGCGGTCGCCTCCAGCCGCGGCAGCATCGCGGCCAGCAGGTCCTCGCCCACCCCGCGGGCATCGGCGACCAGGACCGGCTGCGCCACCTGCCGCATCAGTTCGGCCGGCATCGCCTCCCACGCGATCCGCCGCAGCATCCGCCCGCCCGCCAGCCCGATCGCCTCCTCGATCTCATGCCCGCGCGCACCAGCGCCCACCACCACCACGGCAAACCCGCCGTCAAACCCCATCTCGTCCTGCACGTCACCCCCGCTCGACCACGCAACCGCGCGCCTTCGCCCACGCCCCCGCATGGATCATGCGGGCCGGCGCATCGCCTGACGGTCGCCGGCATCCGGGAGACGATGCCGCGTCCGTGCCGCTGCTATCCCAGGGCCTTGACGATCTCCTCGACCATCTTCTTGGCATCGGCCAGCAGCATCATCGTATTGTCGCGGTAGAAGACCTCGTTGTCTACACCGGCATAGCCGACGCCGCCCATCGACCGCTTCACGAACAGCACCGTCTTGGCCCGCTCCACGTCCAGCACCGGCATGCCGTAGATGGGCGAGGTCCTGTCCGTCTTGGCCGCCGGATTGGTCACGTCGTTCGCACCGATCACGAAGGCGACGTCGGTCTGGGCGAATTCGGCGTTGATGTCCTCTAGTTCGAACACTTCGTCATAGGGCACGTTCGCCTCGGCCAGCAGCACGTTCATATGCCCCGGCATGCGGCCCGCGACGGGGTGGATCGCATATTTGACGCGCACCCCCTCCTTTTTCAGCAGGTCGCCCATCTCGCGCAGCGCGTGCTGCGCCTGCGCCACCGCCATGCCGTATCCGGGCACGATGATGACCTGCTCCGCCTGGGCCATCAGGAAGGCCGCATCCTCCGCGCTGCCCCGCTTCCACGGCCGGTCGATCGCGCCCGCATCGCCGCCGCTCGCCGCGGTCGCACCAAAGCCGCCCGCGATCACGCTGACGAAGCTGCGGTTCATCGCCCGGCACATGATATAGGACAGGATCGCGCCCGACGACCCGACCAGCGCGCCCGTCACGATCATCGCGGTGTTGTGCAGCGTGAAGCCCATCGCGGCCGCCGCCCAGCCCGAATAGCTGTTCAGCATCGACACCACCACCGGCATGTCCGCGCCCCCGATCGGCACGATCAGCAGGAAGCCCAGCACGAACGACAGCGCGGTGATCGTCCAGAAGATCCACGGGCTCTGGTCGCCGACAAAGGTCGCGATCAGCGCCAGGGTCCCGCCCAGCAGCGCCAGGTTGATGACATGACGCCCCGGCAGCAGGATCGGCTTGCCGCCCATATTGCCGTTCAGCTTGAGGAAGGCGATGATCGATCCCGAAAAGGTGATCGCGCCGATCGCCACGCCCAGCCCCATCTCGATCCGGCTGACCGGATGGATGACGGCAAAGGGCTGCCCGATCAGCGGCACCACCAGATCGGCGATGCCGAACGCCTGCGGGTTCAGATAGGCCGCCGCCGCGACCAGCACCGCCGCAAGACCCACCAGCGAGTGAAATGCCGCGACCAGTTGGGGCATCGCCGTCATCGCGATGCGCCGCGCCACCACGAAGCCGATACCGCCACCGATCGCGATCGCCGCCAGTATCTCGGGCAGGCTGGCCAGTTCGTGCGTCACCAGCGTGGTGACGACGGCGATCCCCATGCCGATCATGCCCAGCCGGTTGCCCTGCCGGCTGGTTTCCGGACTGGACAGGCCACGCAGCGCCAGGATGAAGCAGACCCCGGCGACCAGATAGGCCAGCGACACCCAGGGGTTCGCCGCCAGGTCGTGCACCGCGCGTTCGCCCATGCCGCCCCCCATGCCGAGCCCGCTCACTTCGCGCCCGCCTTTTCCTTCTTGCGGTACATGGCCAGCATCCGTTGCGTCACTGCAAAGCCGCCAAAGATGTTGATGCTCGCCAGCACCACCGCCGCCAGCCCCAGCCATTTCGCACCGGGCGATCCCGCCGCGGCCCCCGCGATCAGCGCGCCGACGATGATGACGGAGGAAATGGCGTTGGTCACCGCCATCAATGGCGTATGCAGCGCCGGCGTGACCGACCACACCACATAATAGCCGACGAAACAGGCCAGCACGAACACCGACACGATCGAGATGAAGTCCATCTATTCCTCCCCGGAACGGGGAGGGGGACCGCCAGCCAAAGGCTGGTGGTGGAGGGGGCGGCCCGCATACGCAACGATCGAAGCGACAACCGCCTCCACGTCCCGCTGCACATCCGCGGCCGCAATCCTCAATACCCGAAACCCGTTCTCTTCCAGAAACCTGTCGCGCGTACGATCACAACAGGGCCGATCCCCCCGGCCGTGCGCTTCACCGTCCACCTCGACGATCAGGCGCTCGGCCAGACAGCAGAAATCCGCAACATACGGACCGACGGGATGCTGCCGTCGAAAGCGAAGACCGCACCGCCTACCACGTAGTTGCTCCCACAGCAGCACCTCCGGCAGCGTCATTGCGCGCCGCAACCTGCGGGCTACCGAAACCTCTGGGCGGCGCGTGTGCGGCCCTCCCCCTCCACCACGCCCTGTGGGCGCGGTCCCCCTCCCCGGCTCGGGGAGGATCACGACACCAGCCTCGGGTGCACCACCCGGCCGCCCCGCGTAAGGCGGATCGCGTCGCCGATCTCGTCGCCATCGGGCAGCACCGGCCGCCCCGCTTCCTTGTCCCAGAAGGCGGACAGGAAATTGAACAGGTTGCGCGAGAACAGCGCGGAGGCATCCGCCGGCAGGCGCCGCGCCAGGGCCGGATAGCCGATGATCGACACGCCGTGGCGCACCACCACCTCGCCGGCGACCGCGCCCTCGACATTGCCGCCCTGCTCCACCGCCAGGTCGACGATCACCGATCCGGCCCGCATGCTCGCCACCTGCGCGTCGCTCACCAGCCGGGGTGCCGGGCGGCCGGGGATCAGCGCGGTGGTGATGACCACATCCTGCTTGGCAATATGGCCGGACACCAGTTCGGCCTGCGCGGCCTGGTATTCCGGGCTCATCTCGCCGGCATAGCCGCCGGTGCCCTCGCCCTCGATCCCGGCCACCTGCTCGACAAAGATCGGTTTCGCGCCCAGCGACTGGATCTGCTCGCGCGTCGCGGCGCGCACGTCGGTGGCGGACACCTGCGCGCCCAGCCGCCGCGCGGTGGCGATCGCCTGCAATCCCGCCACGCCGACGCCCATCACGAACACGCGCGCCGCCGCCACCGTGCCCGCCGCGGTCATCATCATCGGAAAGGCTCGGCCATAGGCGTTCGCCGCCTCCAGCACCGCCTTGTACCCCGCCAGGTTCGACTGGGACGACAGGATATCCATCGATTGCGCGCGCGTGATGCGCGGCATGAACTCCATCGCCAGCGCCTCCAGCCCGGCCGCGCCATAGCCATCCAGCCGCGCCCGCGCGCCGAACGGATCATGCGCCGCCACGACCCAGGCACCGGGCGCCGCACCCGTCAGCAGCGCCGGATCGGGCCCCTGGACGCCCAGCACGATGTCCGCGCCCGCGACCACCGCCCCGGCCTCGCCGATCTCCGCCCCGGCCTCGGCATAGGCGGTGTCGGCCAGGGTCGCTCCGGCACCCGCACCGGTTTCGACCGCCACGCGTGCGCCAAGCGCGACCAGCTTCTTCACCGTCTCGGGCGTCGCGGCCACGCGCGTCTCGCCCTCGGCCCGCTCGCGCAGTACCGCGATCTTCGGGGAGCCCCCGGCGGGGGCGTTCATCAGGAGATCAGCCAGATCACGAGCGCGACGAGGATCGCCACACCCACCGAACCCCATTTCAACAGGCCGATCATCGCATGATAGGTCCCGACGTGCGCCTTCATGTCTCCGTTGCCGGCCATGGCCTCATCCCGTTATTTTATGTCGCCGAAGGCCAGCTTAACCAGACCATCGCCGCGCCTCAAGACCCGGCACATATCCGTACCGTACGTCCGCAAGCGTTTTTTAAGGGTAGACTGTCCCGATTTAAGGCGGTTTTAAAGGCTGACCCCTAGTTCGGGGCTCCACCAACGGGATACGGGATCGATCATGACGCGCAACGGACAGCGCCTGCTACTCCTGATCGACGACGAGCCGGCCCAGCGCCGGCTGGTGGCGGCCCTTGCCCAGCGTCGCGGCTGGCGGGCGATCTTCGCGGCCGATGCCGACATGGCGCTGGCCACGCTCGGCACGCAGGAAGGGATGCAGCTCGATGCGATCCTGATGGACTGGTCGGACGATACCGATGCGGCGCCCTTCATCACCGAACTGCGCCGTCATCGCCCGACGCTGCCGATCCTGATGCTGACCGCCAACGGTTCGGTTACGCAGGCGGTGGATGCGATGCGGGCCGGCGCCACCGACTTTCTGGTCAAGCCGCTTGCTCCCGAACGGCTGCTGGCCGCGCTCGACGCCGCGGTCGCCGCGACCACCGGCGGCGAGCTTCGTCCGCTGACCGAGAAGATCCCGGCGCTGCTCGCCTTTGACGAGATCGTCGGCGCCGCGCCGGAATTCCGCGCCGCGCTCGCCATCGCGGCCAAGGCGGCGCGCGCCCGCGTCCCCGTCCTCCTCGAAGGGGAAAGCGGCGTCGGCAAGGCGGTGGTGGCAGAGGCGGTGCACGCCGCCAGCCCGCGTGCGAACACGCCGATGATCACCGTCGACTGCGGCGTGATTTCCGCCAATCTGGTCGAAAGCGAGCTGTTCGGGCATGAGGAAGGCGCATTCACCGGCGCCTTTTCGCGCAAGATCGGCAAGTTCATCGAGGCCGATGGCGGCACGCTGTTCCTGGACGATATCGGCGAAATGCCGCTGGAGGCGCAGGCGCGGCTGATGCATTTCCTGCAAACCGGCGAGGTCCATGCGATGGGCGGTCGCCACCCGCGCATCGTCGATGTCCGGGTGATCGCCGCGGCCGATGCGCGCCTGCTCGACGCGGTGGAGGCATCACGCTTTCGCGAGGATCTTTATTACCGGCTGAACGCGGTACAGGTCACCATCCCGCCGCTGCGCGACCGGGTCGACGACATTCCGGCGCTTACTCGCCATCTGCTCGCCCGCATCGCCCAGCAACCCGGTCTGCCCGCGCTCGGCATCACCGACGACGCGCTGGCGCTGCTCGCACGCTATGACTGGCCCGGCAATGTACGCCAATTGCAGAACGCATTGTTCCGCGCCGCGGTGGTGTGCGAAGGCGACATGCTCACCCGCGCCGATTTCCCGCAGATCGCCAGCCTGGGCGAACGCCGCCCCGCCGCGCCCCAGTCCGGGGTGACCAGCGGCGGCATCAGCCTGTTCCATCCCGACGGCAACCTGCGCCCGCTCGACGAGATCGAGGCCGATGTCATCCGCCTCGCCATCAGCCATTATCGCGGCCGCATGACCGAGGTCGCCCGCCGCCTCGGCATCGGCCGCTCGACGTTGTACCGCAAGCTCGGCGAACTCGGCATCGACCACGCCGCCTGAGCGGACTGCTCACCCGCCGGCATGCGCCCCCTCCCCGTTCGCGCTGAGCGAACCGTGGTGAGCCGGATAGCGCGCCCGATGCTTCGGGCGCCGTCCCTTACCAGAGAATGCCGTGCACCGGCTTCATCGGCTCGGGCGCTTCCTCGCCGATGGATTGCAGCAGGTCGATCTCGATCGTGCGGCACATCGCGTTCAGCGGCAGGTCGTGGACGGTATCCGCAAACGGATCGACCAGATCGTCGCCGATCTGCAGCGTCGCCAGGAACATCAGGCCCGCGATCGTCGACCCGATCGGCGTGGCGAAGCCCAGCGTCTCGACCAGACCGATCGGCAGCAGCACGCAGAACAGCCGCGTGAAGAAGGTCGGCATGAACCGGTACTGATTGGGCAGCGGGGTGTTCTTCAACCGCTCCATGCCGCCTTGCGCGTTCGCGATGTCGACCAGCACGGCCTCCATCTGCGTCTGCTGGATGGTGTCGATCCAGCCCTTGGCCCGGGCGTCCGCGATGCGGCGGCCGGTGCCGTCGAGCAGGCCGTTGGCGGTATTGACGCGGGCCAGCGCCGGCTCCGCCTCGCCCTGCGACAGGAACTTCAGCACCGCCTCGTCCACCGGCTGCTTGCGCAACTGGCAGCGCAGCGCGTTCACATAGGCGATCTGGCGCAGCACGATCGACCGCTTCAGGTCGCGCGCCTCGGGATCGGGCATGAAGTTGCGGGTCGAGCGCGCGATGTTGCGCGATGCGTTGATCATCAGCCCCCACAGGCCCCGGCCCTCCCACCAGCGCGCATAGGCCGAGTTGGTGCGGAAGCCCAGGAACAGCGCCAGGGCCGAACCGAACAGCGTCAACGGCAGCGACGGCGCCTTGATCGGCATCAGATAATAGGCCGCCGTTACGATCACGTCCCAGACGAACAGGCCGAGCAGCGGACGCCAGACTTCGGTAATGATGACGCGTACGCGTGGAACGGCATCGACGATCAAGGGCGATTTCCTTTCGTTGAAGCCGGGGCAACGCACGCCACCCCGAATTGATGCAGGTTATCGGCGATTTATCCGCCGACGAGCGCCTGATCGCGCAAACCCCGCCAGATGCGCAAGGCCTGAACCGTCTCCGCCACGTCATGCACCCGGATCAGCTGCGCGCCCAGTTCCGCGCCCTTCAGCGCCAGCGCGACGCTGCCACCCAGCCGCTCGGTCACCGGCGCCTCGTTGGACAGGGCGCCGATCATCCGCTTGCGGCTGGCCCCCAGCATGATCGGGCATCCCAGTCCGTGCAGCATCGCCAGCCCGTTCACCAGCGCCAGATTCTCCGCCAGCGACTTGCCGAAGCCGATGCCGGGATCGACCAGGATCCGGGCGCGGTCGACACCCGCCGCCGTCACCGCCGCGATCCGCGCCTCCAGCCAGTCGAACACCTCGGTCACCACGTCGCGGTATCCGGGGCGGCCATGCCCGCCCTTTTCCGGATCGGGCGAGTGCATCAGGATGACGGGCGCACCGCTCTTCGCCACCACCTCCAGCGCGCGGTCGTCCCAGAGCAGCGCCGACACGTCGTTGACGATCCCCGCCCCCGCCGCCAGCGCCGCCTCCATCACCCCGGCCTTGCGTGTGTCGATCGACACCAGCGTGCCCGCACGCGCCAGCCGCTCCACCACCGGCACGACGCGCCGGGTCTCGTCTCCCTCCCACACCGTGGTCGCCCCCGGCCGCGTCGATTCGCCGCCCAGATCGATCAGCGCCGCCCCCGCGGCCGCCATCGCCACCCCGCTGGCCGCCGCTTCCCCCGGATCGTCATGATGCCGACCCCCATCCGAAAAACTGTCTGGCGTGACGTTCAGGATCGCGGCGACCTGCGGCTGGTCGAAACGCAGTGTCCGTGTTCCCAGCACCAGCGGCGCGCGCGGCGCGGTGATCGCGGCATGTAGCCTCGCCGCCCGCGCATCCCCGCCCAGTTCCGCTGCGAAGTCGGCCACCGGAACCACCCGCCGCCCGCCGCCCTCGCGCACTTCATAGGCGGCAAACCACTGCAATCCACCGGCCAGACGCGCCACCCGGCCGTCATGGCCGATCGGCGTATCGACGAACTGGATGGGGCGCAGGTGCAGGCTGGTCATGGTTTTGCGCTTTCCACAAAGCGCGAACAATGGAAACCTCGCGCCACGCTGACGCAGCGGACGCCGACGATGGCAGCCAGGCGATCGCGCATCCGCTCGCCGCCGACATGGATCGCCACCAGCAGATGAAGCCGGAAGGATGCGCGGCCCCGCCGCACCCGGATCTCGGTCGGCACCCCGCCCAGCACGACGACCGCGTCCAGCACGCGCAGCAAGGTGGAGGGGCAGGCGATGGTGAGCCCGGTGATCGTCAGCAGCGTATCGTCGGGATAACGGACAGGCAGGGACGCGCGTTCGGCGCATAACGGAAGGGACATGAGCGACCTTTGAAGAAGCTTGACGCTGGGCCCCGCAAAGGTTCGGCGATCACGGCCGGGATGCGAGGCGACGCTAGGTGCGGCGGCGATCCGGGCGCGCGACAAGACGGTCGGCGCCATATCGCCGCCCGGTAATTCGCAAGGTCATGCTCGACTGCATCGGGTCATACTGCCCGGCGAACGTCGCCGGCGCAATGCTTGCGCTTATGGCTGCGTCGCCAGCAGATAGGTCTGGCGCAGCGTGTCGATCGGCTTCAGCACGTCGCCGTCCTCATAATGCCAGAAGGTCCAGCCGTTGCACGCCGGCGTTTCCTGCAACGCCGATCCCAGCCGGTGGATCGATCCCTCGCGCCCGCACGCACTCAGCAGCGATCCGTCGGCACGCACCGTCACGCGGAACCGCCGCTTGTGATCGGTCAGCACCGTACCCGCCGTCAGATAGCCATTCTCGACTAGCACGCCGAACGCCACGCGCGGCTTGGCCTTGGGGCTCTGCATCGTCGCCAGCGCGCTTTCGTCCAGCGGCAGCGCCGCCGCGATGCGCGCGACGGCGGCGGCGCAATAGCCCGGTTCGCGCTCGATCCCGATCCAGCGCCGCCCCAGCCGCTTGGCCACCGCGCCGGTCGTGCCGGTGCCGAAAAACGGGTCGAGCACCACATCGCCCGGCTTGGTGCAGGCCAGCAGGATGCGGTAGATCAGCGCCTCGGGCTTTTGCGTCGGGTGCACCTTCACCCCGTCCCGCTTCAATCGCTCGCCGCCGCCGCAGATCGGGAACTCCCAATCCGACCGCATCTGGATCTCGTCGTTCAGCGTCTTCATGCTGCGATAGTTGAAGGTGTATTTCGCCTTCTCGCCCTTCGACGCCCAGATCAGCGTTTCATGCGCGTTGGTGAAGCGCGTGCCCTTGAAATTGGGCATCGGGTTGGCCTTGCGCCACACGATGTCGTTCAGGATCCAGTAGCCCAGATCCTGCACCGCGGTGCCGACGCGGAAGATGTTGTGATAGCTGCCGATCACCCAGATCGTACCGTTATCCTTCAGGATGCGGTGCGCCTCGGCCAGCCAGGCGCGGGTGAACGCGTCATAGGCGGCGAAGGTGTCGAACTTGTCCCAATCGTCGGTCACCGCATCGACATGGCTGCCGTCGGGGCGGAACAGCTCGCCACCCAGTTGCAGGTTATAGGGCGGGTCGGCGAAGATCATGTCGACCGACTTCGCCGGCAATGATCGCATCGCCGCGATGCAGTCGCCCATCAGGATCTGGTCCAGCGGCAGCACCTGCACGTCGGCCTCTTCGCGCCTCTTCGGCCGTGCGATCGCCTGCACCAAACCCATGGTTACCCCTTTCAACTGAGGTCAGATCGACCTTTGCAGAGTCATCCGTCAAGCGCTGATTCAATGCGCGACTCGGCGGATTCGCGCGAGTCGCGACGGAACGAAAGGTGTTTGGGGCCACATGTTGAGTCAGGCTTTGGCCGTCACCCCAACCGATGGGGGTGTGTCGCTACGGACTCAAAGCGGCAGAGAAGCTTGCGCCACGGGCGCAAAGCTGCGCCGGTGCAGCGGCGTCGGCCCATATTCCCGCAGCGCCGCCATGTGATGGCGGCAGCCGTACCCCTTGTTCGAGTGCCAGTTATACTCGGGATGTGATTCGGACGCGGCGATCATGATCGTGTCGCGCCGGTGCTTGGCGACGATCGAGGCCGCGGCGATCGCCGGCGATTTCGCGTCGCCGCCGACGATCGCGGTCGCGACATAGCTCCAGCGCGGCAGGCGGTTGCCATCCACCAGCACATGGCCGGGCGCGCAGCCGCCATCCGCGCACAACGCGTCCACCGCCAGCGTCATCGCCTTCATCGTCGCCCAATAGATGTTCAGCCGGTCGATCTCCTCGGGCTCGACGATGCCGATCCCCACCCGCGCACATTCGTGCAGCCGCGCACTCAACTCGGCGCGTACCTTGGCCGTCAGCTTCTTGGAATCGTCCAGCCCGCGCGGCACGCCCTTGGCCGGCAGGATCACCGCCGCCGCCACCACCGGCCCGGCCAGCGGCCCGCGCCCGGCCTCGTCGACGCCGGCGACCAGGGGCCCCCACGCCGCATCATGGTTGCGCTTGGGCATCAGCGCGGCCCTACCGCGTCAAAGGGTACGGTGCCCAGCGCATGCCCCATCGGCCCATGTCCCGCGCCCAGCCCCGGTGCCGCGGCCAGCGCGGCCTGCACGAACGCGATGGCCCGGTCGCACGCCCGGTCCAGCGCCAGCCCGGCGGCCAGCCCGGCCGAGATGCCGCTCGCCAGCGTGCATCCCGTGCCGTGCGTATGCCGCGTATCGATCCGCGGGTGCGTCCAGCGCGTCTCCGCGCCATCGGCGGCGACCAGCCGGTCCTCGATCACCGGTCCCTCGCCGTGCCCGCCCTTTACCAGCACCGCCGCGCCGCTTGCGCGCACCGCCGCCTCGCCGCCCAGCGCCGCCAGTTCGGGCAGGTTGGGCGTCACCAGCGCGGCGAGGCGCATCAGGCGGGCGAACGCCGCGATCGTCTCGGCATCGGCCAGCACCGATCCGCTGGTCGCGATCATCACGGGATCGAACACGACCGGCAGGTTCAGCGGCTCCAGCACGTCGGCCACCGCATGCACGGTCGCGGCCGACCCGATCATCCCGATCTTCACCGCATCCGCGCCCAGATCGTTCAGCACCGATCGCATCTGCCGCACCACCATGTCGGCGGGCACGGGATGCACGTCCTGCACGCCGACCGTATTCTGTGCGGTGATCGCGGTGATCGCGGTCATCGCATGACCGCCCAGCATCGTGATCGTCTTGATATCCGCCTGAATACCGGCGCCCCCGCCGGAATCGGACCCGGCGACGACGAGGATGCGGGGAAGGGACGCAGCGGAGATCATGTTTCCCGCCATGCCCTTCCCCCATCCCGCCCGCAAGCGGCAGGCGCCTCAGCCCGCCGCCACGCGCACCGCATCGCAGATACGGTCCACCACGCGCTCCACCTGCGCACGGTCGTCGCCTTCGGCCATCACGCGGATGACCGGTTCGGTGCCCGATGGCCGGATCACCAGCCGGCCGCGACCCTGCAACTCGGCCTCCGCCTCGGCGATCACCGCCTTCACGCTGTCCGCCTCCAGCGGCTTGCCCCCGGCGAAGCGGACATTCTTCAACAGCTGCGGCAACGGCTCGAACCGGTGCAGCACCTCGCTTGCCGGCGCGCCCGCGCGCTTCACCTCGGCCAGCACCTGCAACGCCGCGACCAAGCCGTCGCCGGTGGTCGCATAGTCGGACAGGATGATATGCCCGGACTGCTCGCCGCCGACGTTGAAGCCGCGCGCGCGCATCGCCTCCAGCACGTGCCGGTCGCCGACCTTGGTACGCACCAGCCCCAGCCCCTGCGCCGCCAGATGCCGCTCCAGCCCCAGGTTCGACATCACCGTGGCGACCAGCCCGCCGCCGGCCAGCCGCCCGGCGCGCGCATAGCTGGTGGCGATCGTCGCCATCAACTGGTCGCCGTCCACCACCCGGCCCTGTTCGTCCACCACGATCAGCCGGTCCGCATCGCCATCCAGCGCGATGCCGATGTCCGCGCCGCTCGCCACCACCGTCTCGGCCAGCGTCGCGGGTGCGGTCGATCCGACGCCGGCATTGATGTTGGTGCCGTTGGGGCTGACGCCGATCGCCACCACGTCCGCGCCCAGTTCCCACAGGGCGGCCGGCGCCACCTTGTACGCCGCACCGTTCGCGCAATCGATCACCACGCGCAAACCGTCCAGCCGCAGCTTTTCGGGGAAGGTCGACTTGGCGAAATGGATATAGCGCCCTTGCGCGTCGTCGATGCGCTGCGCCCGCCCGATCTGGCTCGACGGCACCAGCGGCACCTCGCCGTCGATCATCGCCTCGATCGCCTCCTCGGCCTCGTCCGACAACTTGTAGCCATCCGGCCCGAACAGCTTCAAACCGTTGTCGGCAAAGGGGTTATGACTGGCGGAGATCATCACGCCGATATCCGCGCGCATCGACTGGGTCAGCATCGCGACCGCAGGGGTCGGCAGCGGGCCGACCATGATCACGTCCATGCCGACGCTGGTGAAGCCCGCGACCAGCGCGGATTCCAGCATATAGCCGGACAGGCGCGTATCCTTGCCGATCAGCACCCGGTGGCGGTGGTCGCCGCGCAGGAAATAGGCGCCGGCCGCCATGCCGACCTTCATCGCCATCGCCGCGGTCATCGCGCCGCTGTTGGTCGCCCCGCGAATACCATCGGTGCCGAAATATTTTCTTGCCATGCCGCCTCCCGTCCGCGGAGCTAGGGGTTGATCCTCGTTGCGGTGCGTTAGCCGCCAATCCTGCAAAGAGCGAGCATGTCGCGAGCCCCCCTGATCCTTCTCTGCCTCGTCATCGGCCTGCTTTCGGGCGTCGCCATCGCCGGCCTCTCACCCGTTGCCGCGGGTTATGCCGTCGCGATCGGCCAGCCGCTCGGCACGCTGTGGCTCAACGCGCTCCAGATGACGGTCGTGCCCCTTGTCGTCTCGCTGCTCGTCACCGGTGTTGCCGCCACCGCGCAGGCGGCCCGCGCCGGCCGGATCGCGGCGCGCGCGATCATCCTGTTCGTCGCGACCGTCACCGCCACCGGCACCATGGCCGCCCTCGCCGGCCCCCTCCTCCTCGACCTGTTCCCGGTGCCGCAGGCCGCCGCCGCAGCCTTGCGCGCCGCTCTCACCGATGCAGCCTCCGTCGCGCCGCCGCCACCGTTGGGCGAGTTCATCGCATCGATCGTGCCGACCAACGTGGTCAGCGCCGCGGCGAACAACGCCTTTCTGTCGCTGATCGTCTTCACCCTCGCCTTCGCCTTTGCGATCACCCGCCTCGACGAAGCGCCGCGCGCGCGCCTGATCGACTTCTTCACCGCGATCCGCGACGCCATGCTGATCCTGATCGAATGGGTCCTCCGCCTCGCCCCCATCGGCGTCTTCGCGCTCGCCCTCGTCGTCGGCGCCCGCGCCGGCACCGCTGCCTTCGGTGCGCTGGCGCACTATGTCCTGATCGTCTCGGCGATCGGTGTGCTCGTCATGCTGATGGCCTATGCCCTGGCGCTGGTCGGCGGTCGCATCGGTATCGTCCGCTTCGCCCGTGCGCTGGCGCCGGCGCAGGCGGTGGCGATCAGCACGCAATCTTCCCTCGCCAGCCTGCCGGCGATGCTTCAGGGCGCCCGGCGCCTCGGCATTGCGGAGTCCACTGCGGGCATGGTGCTGCCGCTCGCGGTCGCGATCCTGCGCGGCACGCAGCCGGCGATGAACATCGGCATCGCCGTCTATATCGCGCACTGGTTCGGCATCGCGATCACCCCGGGCGCGCTCGCCTCGGCGGTGTTCGTCGGCGTGCTGGTCTCGCTCGGCTCGGTCAGCCTGCCGGCGCAGATCACCTTCTACGCCTCGGTCGCCCCCGTCTGTCAGGCGCTCGGCGTGCCCATCGCACCATTGGGGCTGCTCATCGCGATCGAGACCTTTCCGGACATCTTCCGCACGCTCGGCAATGTCAGCATGGACCTCGCCGCCACCGCAACCGTTTCGCACCTCAGCGGCACGACCGACCATGAGGGACATCCATGAAATATCGCAGCCTTGGCCCGGAATTCGAGGTGTCGGCACTCGGCCTCGGCTGCATGCCGATGGCCGGCATCGGTCGCGGCATGTATGGCGAGGCGAATGCTGACGAGGGCATCGCGACGATCCAGCGTGCGATCGATCTCGGCGTCACCCTGTTCGACACCGCCGAAATCTACGGCCCCCTCGTCAACGAGGAACTGCTCGGCCGCGCCGTCCGCGGCCGGCGCGACCGTGTCGTCATCGCGACCAAATTCGGCTTCCGCTATGACGAGAACGGCATGACCGGGGTCGATTCCACCCCCGACAATGTCCGCCGCGCCTGCGAGGGCTCGTTGCGCCGCCTCGGCGTCGAGACGATCGATCTCTTCTACCAGCACCGCGTCGACCCGAACGTCCCCATCGAGGACACGGTGGGCGCGATGGCGCGACTGGTCGAGGAAGGAAAGGTCCGCCGCCTCGGCCTGTCGGAGGCGGGTGCGGACACCATCCGCCGCGCCGCCGCCGTCCACCCGATCGCCGCGGTCCAATCCGAATACTCGCTGTGGGAGCGCGATGTGGAGGGCGACATCCTGCCCGTCCTGCGCGAACTCGGCATCGGGTTCGTACCCTACAGCCCGCTCGGTCGGGGCTTCCTGACCGGCCAGATCAAGACGCGCGACGACCTGCCCGAGGGGGATTATCGCCGCAACGACCCCCGCTATTCGGACGAGAATTTTGGGCAGAACCTGAAGATCGTCGATGTCGCGCGCAGCATCGCCGACGCCCACGGCGCCAGCCCGGCACAGGTCGCGCTCGCCTGGCTGCTCGCACAAGGTGACGACATCGTCCCCATTCCCGGTGCCAAGCAGCGCCGGACGATGGAGGATTCGATGGCCGCCGCCGAACTCACGCTTTCGGCCGAAGACCTGCAACGCCTCGAAGAGGCCGCCCCTCGCGGCGGCACCGCGGGCCCCCGCTACGGCGAAAAAGCCCTGTCGATGACCCGGCTCTGACGGTTCGCGGGGTGGGGCGCCATGCCCCACCCCCCCGCCTTACCGCCGCGGCGCCTTCTCCACCCGCGTATCGATCCCCGCCGCCGCCGGCTCGGCCAGCGCGTCCTCGCCGGCCAGTCCGTGCCCGGCATCCTCCTTCAACAGATCGAGATGCATCAGCCGCGCGACCAGTGGCGAGATCACCAGCACGACCACGCCGACCCCGATCGAGAACCAGCCGATCCGACCGTAGACCTCCAGCACCTTTTCCGGTCCGGCCCCCTCGCCGCCGCTCGCCTGCGCGATCAGGCCGGCGATGAAGTTGCCCGCCGCCGTCGCCAGGAACCAGGTACCCATCATCAGCCCGGTCATGCTGGGCAGCGACAGCCGCGTCATCGCCGCCAGCCCGACCGGCGAGAAGCACAGCTCCGCCATGGTGTGGATCAGATAGACCAGGAAGATGAAGATCACCGGCGTCGGCGCGCCCGCATAGGCCGCGGCACCCGCCACCAGCACCAGGAAGCCCGCACCCACCCCGATCAGGCCGATGCCGAATTTCAGCGGCGCGCTCGGGTCCAGCCGCCGCTTGGCAAGCACCGTCCACAGCCAGGCGAAGACCGGCGCCAGCAGGATGATGAAGATGCCGTTGACCGACTGGAAGGCCGATGCCGGCACCTCCCAGCCCAGGATCGTGCGATCCACCGACCGGTCGGTATAAACGTTCAGCGACGACCCCGCCTGCTCGAACAGCGCCCAGAACAGCGGACACAGCGCGATCAGGAACAGCGCGCCGAAGATGCGGTCGCGGTCCACCTTGTCCAGCGTGAACACCGCCTTGTAGAGGATGAACGCCACCGTGCCGGCCGCGAACACCAGCAGCAGCGTGCCCACCGCCTCCTGATAGCGGATCAGCACCCACAGCCCGAGCACCGCCAGGATGCCGACGGCGTAGATCGCCCATTCGCGGCTCAGCCCCAGCACCGCCCGCTCCTTCAGCACCGGCAGCGACGGCGCCTCGCCCGCGCCGTGCAGTTCGTGCTTCAGCGAGATGAACGCGACCAGGCCCAGCACCATGCCGACACCCGCGGCACCGAAGCCCCAAGCCCAGCCCACGGTCTCGCCCAGCACGCCGCACACGATCGGCCCCAGTGACCCGCCGACATTGATCCCCATGTAGAAGATCGAGAAAGCGGGATCGCGCCTGGCGTCGTCGCGCGCATAAAGCTGCCCGACCAGCACCGAAATATTGGCCTTCAGAAAGCCGGTGCCCACCACGATCGAGGCGAGCGCCAGGTAGAAGCCGTTGAGATAGCCCCCTTGCGCGCCCTGCGGCCCTTCGACCAGCGCGATCAGGATATGGCCGAAGGCGATGAATATCCCGCCCGCCAGCACCGCGCGTCTGGCGCCCAGATAGCGATCCGCCAGATAGCCGCCGATCACCGGCGTGACGTACACCAGCGAGGTATAGGCCGCGTAGATGCCGAAGGCAGGTTCGTCGGTGAACAGGAAATGCTTGGTCAGGTAGAAGACCAGGATGGCGCGCATGCCATAATAGGAAAAGCGCTCCCACATTTCGGTGAAGAACAGCAGGAACAGGCCGCGTGGGTGGCCCAGAAACGTCTTGCCGCGGCTTGCGGCCACATACGCACTCGCCATACGGGCGATCACTCCATTCAGGTGGCACGCTCCCCACGCGCCGGACGCCCGAACCCTAGCGGCAAAGCCGCGCCTGTAAACCTGCCGGCAAAGCCGCGCCTGTAAACATCGTGCGTAGATCGGTAAGGATGTGACATGCTCAACGACCGCTCGCACCCCATCGCCTTTCTCGCCACGCGCCGCTCGGCCAAGCCGCGCGACCTTATCGGCCCCGGCCCCAATGCCGCCGACCTTGCGCAGATGCTGGCGATCGCCGCACGCACCCCCGATCACGGCAAGCTCGCCCCCTGGCGCTTCGTCATCGTTGGCGACGACCAGCGCGCCCGGCTGTCGCAGGTCATCACCACCGCCTACCGGGCCGAGCGGCCGCAGGCGTCCGCCACCGAAATCGCCGCCCTCGACCAGTTCGCGCATCAGGCACCCACGCTCGTCGTGCTGCTCTCCGCCCCCCGGCCCGACAGCCATATCCCGATATGGGAACAGGAACTGTCCGCCGGTGCGGTCGGCATGAACCTGCTCCATGCGGCGAACGCGCTCGGCTACGGCGCCGGCTGGCTGACCGGCTGGCCGGCCTTTTCGGCGGTGGTGCGCGACGCCTTCGGCCAGGCGCCCGAGCGCATCGTCGGCTTCTTCTTCATCGGCACCCCCGGACGCCCGCTCGACGAACGCCCCCGCCCCGATATGGAACGCCTCGTCTCACAATGGGGTGATTGACCGTCGACTCACCCGCTCGCATGCTGTATTAACTCAGCATGACAGCACTTAGCGGCGAGGACAGCCCGGTCTATATCCGCCTGCGCGGCACCATTGCCGCCGGCATCCTCAACGGCACCTATCGCACGGGGGACCAGTTGCCGTCGGTCCGCGCCTTCGCCGCCGCGAACGGCGCGAACCCGCTCACCGTCGCCAAGGCCTATCAAAGCTTTCAGGACGACGGCTATGTCGAGGTCCGGCGCGGCGTCGGCATGTTCGTGCTGGCGGGCGCGGCTGAGCGCCTGCGCGCCGCCGAGCGCGACACCTTTGTCAACACCCAGTGGCCCCGCATCCGCGACCACATCACGCTGCTCGGCCTGGACCTGAACGACCTGATGGAGCGCGAACGGGCATAAATACCCTCTCCCCGGAGGGGAGAGGGCGTATTACCGCTCACCCCGGAAACAGCGCCGCCACGTCGTCGGCACCCAGGTTGATCCCGAACATCAGGCTCAACCGCATGCGATACACGCGCAGGTCGGTGATCGCCCCTTCGGCCTGCTCGGTGCCCGCCCGCCGCCGATAATGCAGGTCGGTCAACGACGCGAAACCATGCGGCAGCACGATGCTGGCGATCCGCAGGCTGGTGAACCGGCTGCCCGGCGCGGTCGATGCCCAGTGGTTGCCCATCGCCAGGTCGGCGTCCCACACCCGCTCGGTGGTGAAGCTGTATTGCGGCTGGAACCCCTCGCCACCCCCGCGCCCGTCGGTGGTCGCGGCATCGCCGTCGCGCAGCAGCATCCAGCCATGCTGCACGTCGCGCACCAGCCGGAACCGTGCGCCATCGGGCGCGATCCCTTCCGCGCCTTCCACCAACGGCAGCGGCGGCGCATAGCTGCCGCCAAAACCGGGGTCGGCGATCCACTCCTGCTCGCCGATCGTCACCAGGCTGAACGTGTGGGTCAGCGGCGGCACCTCTCCCGCGCCCAGCCACACCCGCGCCAGCAGCGGCCGGGCGGCAAAGCCCAGCGCCGCCAGCGCATCCAGGAACAGGCGGTTCTGCTCGAAACAATATCCGCCGCGCCCCCCGGTCACCAGCTTGGCGAACACGCCGTCGCTGTCGATGGCGATTGCGCGGCCCAGCACGACGTCCAGATTTTCGAACGGGATCGACAGGCGATGCGCGCGCTGCAACCGCGCCAGCCCCTCCACATCGAGCGTGACCCGCGAAGGCAGGCCGATCCGGGCGAGATAAGCGTCGAGATCGAACATGCCCTGCCGGTAGCGCGCCCCGCCGCACTTGTCGAAAGCAAATCCGGCAGCCGTCGCGCCCTACACCGCCAGCACCGCCTTTGGCACATGATAGCCCTCGGCAAAGCCTTCCGGCGCATTGCACTCGATGCCGCGCAGCCGCGCCAGCGACAGGAACGTCTCCGGCCGGAACCATCGCCGGCCCTGCTGGCTGGGGAAGGATGCATGGATATGCGCCGCCTTGCGCTCCGCCACCTGTGCGCTCAGCGGAAGATAGGCGTTGGTCGGATGCAGGTCGGCATCATATTTCGGCACTTCATAGCCCAGGATCAGGTGATCGCGGAAAGTATTGCGCGTCATCGTGCCGATCAGCGCATGGTCCTGGTGCAGGTCGCCGACATGATGCGTCAGGATCAGGTCGGGCGCCGCCTCGCGCTTGATCGCCTCGAACACCGCCTTGATCGCGGGCGCCCGGTGCGCGAACAACCCGTCGGCAAAGGCATGCGGCTCCACCACGGCGGCTTGGCCCAGCAGGTCGCCGATGCTCGCCCGCGCTTCCGCCGCACGGTCGTCGCCGCCGCTGAACACCACGCACCGCACCGACAGCGCCCGCCGCCGCGCCGCCAGCGTGAGCAACAGGCCGCCGCAACCGATCTCGATATCGTCCGAATGCGCCCCCAGGCACAGCACCCGCAACGGTGCGGCCGGGTCCGCGCCCAGCGCCAGGCCCAGCATGGTCAGCCCACCGCTTCCCGCCGGTCCGCCGTCGCTTCCCCGCGCCACACCTCCCAGGGCGCTGGTTCCGGCAGCCGCGCCGCCTCCAGCGCCATCACGTCCTTGAACGTGTCGCACGCCCGCCAGAAACCGTCATAAGGAAACGCCAGCAGCCGCCGCTCGCCGATCAACCGGTCGAACGCCCCTTCCACCAGATCGTCGTCATCGCCCAGATAATCGAAGATTTCGGCGCGAAACGCGAAAAAGCCGCCATTGATGCGCACGTCGATCCCGGTTCCCGCCTCGATCCCGGTCACCACGCCGTCATGGTCGTGGTGCAGGTAATGAAAGCTCTGCGTCGGGCGCACCGCGATCATCACGCCCACCGTATCGGCGCGCCCCTCCAGCACCCGCACGATATCGGGCAACGGCGCGTCCGACAGGCCGTCGGCATAGTTGGCCAGGAACACCGGTTCGCCGGCGACATAGCGCTGCACCGCCTTCAGCCGCTGCCCGATGCTGGTCAGCGGCCCGGTATCGACCAGCGATACCGTCAGCACGTCGCCCCATTCGTCGACCAGCCGGAACGTATGGCCCACCGCATCGCCCGCCACCGTCGGCATCGGCACCGCCCCCGACTGCCGGAAATAGGTCAGGAACGCCTCGACCCCGTATCCCAGGCACAACACGAACTCGCGGTGCCCGTGATGGGCATAATAGTTCATGATGTACCACAGGAGCGGCCGCTCGCCGATATGGACCAGGGGCTTGGGCGTCGTCGGCGCGAAATCGCGCATCCGCGTGCCCATCCCCCCGCAGAACAGGACGACCTTCATCTGCACTCCCCGCATCGATTGTTCGAAAACCTTTGCAGGGGCCACGCTATGCCGTTTCACCCGGCCGCCAAATCGCGCAACCGGACTAGCCGTTAAGAACTAAACTCGATCAAGACTTACCCAGTTTCGGATGTCTATCTATCTGTTATTCCGCAAAAAGCTCCGCCTCCACGGCATAAAGCACATCGGCCGGAGCCTGCGCCGCCGCGACCAGCCCCAGTGCTTCGGGCACGATCTGCTCCAGATAGAAGCGCACGCACGCCCGCTTCATCCGCAGGAACGGCGCATCGCTGGTCGCCGCCCGCCCCTGCCGCTCCATCAGCCAGCCGCAGGTCGCAACCGACACCATGGTCAGGAAGGGATAGCTTGCCGCCAGCCGATCGTCGGCAGACGCGTCGGCCAGTGCCTGCCCTGTCGCCTCGCACGCATCGATCAGGGCGATCAGCCGTGCGTCCTGCGCCTCGTCGCGCATGTCCGCGATCAGTTCGGCGAAAACCCCGCCCCCGCTCGCCTCGCGCCCCAGCGCCAGCTTGCGCCCGACCAGATCCGCTGCCTGGATGCCGTTGGTGCCCTCGTAGATCGAGGTGATGCGCACGTCGCGGAAGAACTGCGCCGCCCCGGTTTCCTCGATGTAACCCATGCCGCCATGCACCTGGATGCCCAGCGAGGCGACCTCGTTGCCCAGGTCCGTGCCATGCGCCTTGGCCAGCGGCGTCACCAGCTCCAGCCGGCCCCGCGCCCGCGCATCGCCCGCTCCCGCCCGGTCCACCTGCCCCGCGGCATAATAGACCAGCGCGCGGGCCGCCTGCGTCTGCGCCTTCATCCGCATCAGCATGCGCCGCACGTCGGGATGCTCCACGATCCGCACCGCATCGCGCGAGGTGCCGCCCGCGCGGGCCGATTGCACCCGCTCCAGCGCATAGGTGACGGCGGCCTGCGTCGCCGCTTCCGCCGCCTGCACGCCCTGCAATCCGACGTTCAGCCGCGCATTGTTCATCATCGTGAACATCGCGCGCATGCCGCCATGCTCCGGCCCGATCAGCTCGCCCACGCAGTCGTCATGGTCGCCGAACGACAGCACGCAGGTGGGGGATGCATGCAGCCCCATCTTGTGTTCGATCGACACCACCCGCACGTCGTTGGCCGCACCCGACCGGCCGTCCGCGTCCAGCCGGAACTTGGGCACCAGGAACAGGCTGATCCCCTTGGTGCCCACCGGCGCATCGGGCGTCCGCGCCAGCACCAGATGGACGATGTTCTCGGCCATGTCGTGGTCGCCGAACGAGATAAAGATCTTGGTGCCCTTGATGCGCCATGTTCCGTCGCCGCGCGGGGTGGCGGTGGTGCGCAGCGCGCCCACGTCCGATCCCGCCTGCGGCTCGGTGAGGTTCATCGTTCCCGTCCATGCCCCCGTCGCCAGATGCGGCAGGTACAGCCGCTGCTGCTCCGCGCTGCCATGATGCGCCAGCGCCTCGATCGCGCCCACCGTCAGCGTCGGGCACAGCGCGAACGCCATGTTGGCGGTGCCCAGCGTGTCCAGCACCGCGGTCTGGATCGCAAAGGGCAGGCCCTGGCCGCCATGCGCTTCGGGCACTCCGATCGTGCCCCAGCCGCCGTCCACATAATCGCGGTAGGCCTGGGCATAGCCGTCCGGCATCCGCACTCCTTCGGGCGTCCAGCGTGCGCCCACCGTGTCGCCTGCACGCAGCAGCGGCGCCCATTCGCCCGCGGCGAACGCGCCCACCCCTTCCAGCACGGCATCGATCACATCGTCGCTCGCCGCCGCGAACCGCTCGGTCGCGGCCAGCTCGCCCACCCGCACGACATGGTCCAGCACGAACCGCTGCTCGGCGGTGATCGGGGTGAAGGGCATCGGCATCCTCTTATCGCTCTGGTTGGAACTCGATATAGCCGCCCGCCATGGCCTCTCCAAATCCCAGCATCTTACCCTACGGCATGGCCGCCCTGGCCGAGGCCGCCCGAGTCGTCGCGGCCGGCGGGCTGGTGGCGGTGCCGACCGAGACGGTCTACGGCCTTGCCGCCAACGCCACCGACGGCGCCGCGGTCGCGCGCATCTATGCGGCCAAGGGGCGACCCTCCTTTAACCCGCTGATCGTCCACGTCCCCGATCTCGCCACCGCCGAAACCCTCGCCGATTTCGATGAAGAGGCGCATGCGCTCGCCACCGCCTTCTGGCCCGGCCCGCTCACTCTGGTCTGCCCGCTCAGGGCCGGCGGGCCGCTGTCCGCGCTGGTGACGGCCGGGCTCGACACGGTGGCGCTGCGCGTCCCCCGCCACCGGGCGATGCAATCGCTGCTCGAACATTGCGGCGTCCCCCTTGCCGCCCCTTCCGCCAACGCCAGCGGCGGCATCAGCCCCACCACCGCCGAACACGTCGCCGCCAGCCTGGGCGCTGCCGCCCTGATCCTCGACGACGGCGCCACCCCCGCCGGCCTGGAATCCACCATCGTCGCCGGCCGCACCATCCTGCGCCCCGGCCCCGTCACCGCCGCCATGCTGGAAAGCGTGCTGGGCAGCGTCAGCCGCGGCGCCGAGCATCCCGCCGTCATCACCGCGCCCGGCCAGCTCGCCAGCCACTACGCCCCTGCCAAGCCGCTCCGCCTGAACGCGGTCGGGGCCGACGCGGACGAATGGTTGATCGGCTATGGTCCGGTCGGTGGCGATGAAACGCTGTCGGCCACTGGCGACCCGCTGGAGGCCGCGGCCAATCTGTTCGCTGCACTCCACCGCGCGGACGCCGCCGCATCGATGCGCATCGCGGTTGCGCCCATCCCGGTGGACGGCATCGGCGAGGCGATCAACGACCGCCTGCGCCGCGCCGCGCATCCGTGATCGTCAATCGTTGCGCGGCACCGAGTCGCCCCGCGCCGGCGTGCTGCCATCCGCGGGATAGTCGTCCGTTCCGCCGACCTCGCCCGGTCCCTGATCGTCGCCCGTCACCACTTCGCGCGATCCCGCGCCGCTGCCGATCGGCGCACCGGTCACCGCGCGTTCGCCGTCATCGTCGTTGGGCCGGGTCGGAGGCGCCATCACTCGCCCCCCTGCACGCTCAGATCCTCGGTCAATTGTTCTTCCAGCGATTCGCCGCCTTCGCGCTCAGCGGGTTCGTTCTTGCTCGCGACATTCTCGCCTGTGGTCTGGTCGTCATCGGCTGGGAACTGGGGATCGGCCATGATCGCTCTCCTGTCATGATTGCATACTCAACGCACGGAACGGGGGTTGGAGCCGCATGATCCGCCGCGCCCGCACCCTGCCCCCCGCCCTGACCGGCATCGCCGCCGCCGCCGTCGCGCTCGGCCTCGTTCTTCTGGTCGGGCTGGCGGTGGATCGCTGGTCCTTTGCCTTCGATCACGCGATCCTCGTCTCCTTGCGGGCATGGGGCGGACCGTCATGGCTGCCGCGCGTCGCAAAGGACGTCACCGCGCTTGGCGGCGGCGTGATCCTCACGCTCGTGGTGATCGCGGTCACCGGGCTGTTGCTCGTGCAGCGTCTGTGGCTGACCGCCCTTGCGGTGCTCGCCGCCTCGATCAGCGGCGGCATGGCGGTGGATGCGATCAAGGCATGGGCCGGTCGCGCCCGCCCCGATCTGGTCGACCATCTCGTCACCGTGACCAATGCCAGCTTCCCCAGCGGCCACGCCGCCAACAGCGCCACCGTCTATCTGACGGTCGCCGCGCTCTCGACACAGGTGCTGCGCCAGTCGGCGGCGCGCACCTACACCGTCGTAGTCGCCGTGCTGCTCGTCGGCGCGATCGGGCTCAGCCGCATCTATCTGGGTGTTCACTGGCCGACCGACGTGCTCGCCGGCTGGTCGTTTGGCACGCTGTGGGCGCTCGCCTGGTGGTGGGCGACCGAGCGTGCCCGCGCCTCAATCGGCGGCGAGCGCTAGCAGCGCGCGCGCCGCCTTCAGGTGCGGCGCATCCACCATCCGCCCGTTCAGTTGCAGCGCGCCCGCCCCCGGATTGGCGGCGAACAGATCGACGATCGCCTGCGCCGCCGCCAGTTCCTCCGCACTCGGGGTAAAGGCGGCGTTGATCACCGCCACCTGCGCCGGATGGATCGCCATCATGCCGGTAAAGCCGTCGCGCCGCCCCCGCGCGGCATAGGCCGCCAGCCCGTCCAGGTCGCGAAAGTCCGGATACACCGTCTCGATCGCCGGCACGCCCGCGGCATGCGCCCCGAACAGGGTCAGCGACCGCGCCATCTGATAGGGCGCGGTATAGCCGCCATCCGCCTCGCGCGAGGTCGCCGCCCCGATCGCGGCGGGCAGGTCCTCGGCGCCCCAGGTCAGCCCCGCCAGCCGCGGCGTCACCCCGGCATAGCTGCCCAGTTGAAAGATCGCCGCCGGCGTCTCGGTCGCGATGGGCAGGATCGCCACCTCGCCGCTCAGCCGCGCATCCAGCGCCGCCAGCGTTCGCGCACCCTCCGCCTTGGGCAGCACCAGCCCGCCCGGCCGCGCCGGCAAAATCGCGGCCAGGTCATCCTCCGCCAGTTCGCCGTCCAGCGGATTGATCCGCACGAACAGCGCCGGCCGGCCATCGCGCGGTTCGCGCAGGAACGCCGCCACCGCCTCCCGCGCCGCCGGCTTGGCGGCGGGAGCGACCGCATCCTCCAGGTCCAGGATCAGCGCGTCCGCGCCGCTGTTGCACGCCTTGGCCATGCGATCGGGGCGATCGCCGGGCACGAACAACAGCGAGCGCAGCCGCATCTTACTTGCCCATCTCGGCCAGCTTGCGCTCCCAGGCCAGCGCATCGCGGACGATCCCGTCCAGATCGTCGCGCTCCGGCCGCCAGGGCAGCGCCGCCAGGATCGCGCCGTTGTCGGCGACCAGTTCCGCCGGATCGCCCGCGCGGCGCCCTTCCATGCGGCGCTCGATCGTCATGTTGGTCACCCGGTCGACCGCGTCCAGCACCTCCAGCACCGAGAAGCCGCGACCATAGCCGCAGTTCAGCGTATGGCTCTCGCCCGGCTCGGCCACCAGCAGTTCCAGCGCCGCGACATGCGCCGCCGCCAGGTCCGATACGTGGATGTAATCGCGCACGCCCGTCCCGTCGCGCGTCGCGAAATCGGTGCCGTACACGCCGACATGGCCGCGCTTGCCCGTCGCCGCCTCGACCGCGATCTTGATGAGGTGCGTCGCCCCCACCGTCGACTGCCCCGAACGGCCCGCCGGATCGGCCCCCGCCACGTTGAAGTAGCGCAGCGCGCAATAGTTGATCGGATGCGCGGCCGCGATGTCCTTCAGCATGATCTCCGTCATCAGCTTCGACATGCCGTACGGATTGATCGGCGCCTTGGGATCGCCCTCCTGCACCGGCACCCGCTCCGGCGTGCCATAGGTCGCCGCCGTCGACGAGAAGATGAAATGCGGCACGCCCTCGGCCACCGCCGCCTCGATCAGCGCGCGGCTCGCCGCGGTGTTGTTGCGGTAATATTTCAGCGGATCGCTGACCGACTCGGGCACCACCACCGACCCGGCGAAGTGCATGATCGCACGCACGCCGTGCTCGCGGATCGTGGTGCGGATCGTCTCGATGTCGGACACGTCGGCCTCGACCAGCGTCGCGCGGGAATCGACCGCCCAGGCAAAGCCGGTGACCAGATTGTCGACCACCACCACGTCGTAGCCGGCATCGGCCAGCGCCAGCACCGCATGGCTGCCGATATAGCCTGCGCCGCCGGTGACCATCACCTTGCCGCTCAACCGCGTGTCGCTCATCCGCCCGTCACTCCCTTGGCCGTCCATGGATTGCCTCGCGGTAGCGGCTTCTTATCTAAGCGCAAAGACCAAGGAGTTATTCCATGACCGACTATGTGACACTCGCCGGCGGCTGTTTCTGGTGTACCGAGGCGGTGTTCAAGGACGTGATCGGCGTAGAGTCGGTCGAAAGCGGCTATATCGGCGGCAGCGTCGCCAACCCGACCTACAAGCAGGTGTGCGGCGGCGATACCGGCCATGCCGAGGCGATCCGCATCGGCTTCGATCCCGAACAGCTTGCCCTCGACGATCTGCTCGACATCTATTTCGCCACCCACGATCCGACGCAGCTGAACCGTCAGGGCAATGATGTCGGCACCCAGTATCGCTCGGCGATGTTCCCCGCCTCGCCCGAACAGGAAGCGGCGATGAAGGCGGCGATTGAGCGGAACCAGGCTGACCAGCCCAAGCCCATCGTCACCACCATCGAACCGATGGCCGAGTGGTATCCGGCGGAGGATTACCATCAGGACTATTGGGAAACCTCGGGACGTTCGAACCCGTATTGCATGGCGGTGATCCCGCCCAAGCTGCAAAAGCTGCGCAAGAGCTTCGCCGCCCGCTCGCGCGCCGTCACCGCCTGACCCGTTGCCGCCCTCCCGCATCCGGGAGGGCGGCAGCCGTCACGCCGTCCGGTACAGGATCAGCCCGACCGCCGAGATGCGCTCCACCTCGCCATAGCCGGGCTGGTCCAGATCCTCGCTGAAGATGTCCGGGTCCAGTTCGCGATAGTCGAGTTCGAACCCCGTCGCCGGCAGGCGCTCGCGCAGCGCATCCAGCAGCACGTCGCGCCCTGCCACGATCGACACACCGGTATGCAGGATCAGGCGCCCGCCCGGTGCCAGCAGCGCGCTGCCCTGGATCACCCATTCCAGTGACAGCCGTGCCCCGTACAGGTCGCCGCCATCGCGATAGGCGCGTCGGCCTTCGTCGATCATGAACGGCGGATGGGTGACGATCAGGTCATATCCGGCATCCAGATCGCGCGGCGCCTGCACCTGCATGCAGGCATGTCGTAACCCGGCATGCTCCGCATTGATGCCCGCCAGGAACAGCGCCTTGGGATTGATGTCCGCCAGCGTCAGGTGCCCGTCCCGGGTCCGCGCCGCGGCGGTGATCCCGCCCACGCCCGCCCCGGCCCCATAATCCAGCACCCGTCGCGCATCGGGCGCCATGCCGGCCGCGATGAACTGCGCGAAACGGTGGCTGTCCGGCCCCAGGAACACCGAATCCTCAGCAAGGGTCGGATAGGCGGAATGCAGGAACAGATGTCCCTCCACCGTCGACGCACGCAGGGTCGGGGCATAACGCTCCCCACCCAGCGGCCGAACCGCGCCCGCCGCCTCCAGCAGCGCCATCATGTCGGCATCCACCACGTCGCGCGTGAACGGCAGGCTCCAGCCCAATATGTCGCGCAGCGATCCGGCGATCCGGCGCGCCGGGCGCTTCAGCACGCGGGCATGCGTCGCGGGCGTTGCCGTTACGAAGCGATAGTCACGCGCGTCCAGCGCGCGCAGCAGCGCCAGCAATGCGGCGCTGCGCTCGGGTGAGAACCAGGCCACCTCCCCTTGCGTGGCGTCGGGATCAACAACAACGTTTACCTGGGTTAACATGCTGATCTTCCACGTTTATTATTGAGCGGTAACGACCCACGCTTTGTACGTTTCCCGACAAATACACTGATCGCGATCAGTGCGCAGGTGCCCTGGCCGACCAGCGGGTTGCACAATGGGGTAAAGCGAACGATCCTGCGGCTTCAGTTCGATGGGAGATCGATGATGACCGTGATGTTTCTGGCCCTCGCCATGTTCTCGGCACCGCAGGATGCCGCCGCCCCCGCCAAGGACCCGGCACCGGCGGAAAAGAAGATCTGCCGCCGTGAAACGCCGGTCGGATCGCGCTTGAGCAAGCGCGTCTGCCGCACCGCCGCCGAATGGGCCGCCGTGGATGAAGCCAATCAGCAGGCGGCCGGCGCTTCGCTGCAGGGTCGCAACACCGCGCGCTAGGGTCTGACCTTATAAGGCTGTTTCTCACCCACCCCCGTTCGTCCCGAACAGTCGCCGAGTAGCGGCAATGCCGCGGAGCGAGATCGTGCGGCGCTGTCTGCATACGAACGGGGCGACGTGGTGCCACGCCCGATCGACAAGCACCCCGACAGCCTTACCAGCTGCTTAACTTCGATTCTTGCAACTGCACCGGCAAAGCTTGCATTTGCTGCAATCGCCCACCCGCGCCACATGGAGGCAGCACGCTGCATCGCAGCATTTCTCCATGGAGGCCATTATGTTCAGCCTGATCGCTCTGCTTTTCGCCGCTCGCCGCAATGCGGTTCTGGGTACCCAGGTCGCGACCGTTGCGCCGCTCGTTACCGCTGCCAACGACGACGTTCGTACCGCCGCCGTTTCGCGCGCCGCCTGAACCCTGTCCAATTGCCGTGGGGGCCGCGCCCGGCGCGCCCCACGCAATTCCTGTCCGGTTGCCGCCTTCACGCGGCGACGACGATATCCTTTAGCGGCGAGCTTGCGTCGGCCAATCGTGCCGCCGGCACCGCCGCCCCCGCCGCCACCAGCTTGCGGCCCTGCACATAATCCCGTGTCGCATTGACGCAGTCGAGCGCGATCACCCGCCCGCCGCGCAAGTAGACGACCGAGAAGCTGCGTGACGCCGTGTCGCCGCGCACCACCGCCAGATCATATCCGGTCGACAATCCCACCGTCTGCAACCGCAGATCATATTGGTTGGACCAGAACCACGGCACCGCGTGATACGCGACCGGCATACCCATGATCGCCTGCGCCGCGACATTGGCCTGGTCGGTGGCATTCTGCACCGACTCCAGCCGGATCTGCGCGCCCGCCGCAAAGGCGTTGGCATGTGCCGCACAGTCTCCGATCGCATAGATATCGGGCAGGGTGGTGTGGCAGGTCGCATCCACATCCACGCCGTTGCCGCCCGCGGCACCCGCCGCGAGAAGTGGCGCGACCGCCGGCGCGATGCCGATGCCGACGATCACCATCTCGCACGCGATCGCCTCGCCCGACGCCAGCCGCACGCCGCGCACCCGGCCGTCCTCGCCGACGATCTCCGCCACGCCCGCGTTCAGCCGCAGGTCGACGCCGTGCGCACGGTGTTCCGCCTCGTAGAAGCGCGACAACGGCTCGCCGGCCACCCGCGCCAGCACGCGGGGCAGCGCCTCCAGCACCGTCACCTGCTTGCCGAACTTGACCAGGGCCGCCGCCGCTTCCAGCCCGATATAGCCGCCGCCCACGACGCAGACGCGTGTCACCCCATCCAGCGCCTCCCGGATCCGGTCGACATCCCCGCGCGTGCGGATGCCATATACCCCGGCCAGATCGGCTCCCGGACAGGTCAGCGTCCGCGCCGCGCCGCCCGCCGCCCAGATCAGCCGGCCATAACCGATGCTGACGCCACCCGCGGTGGTCACGCGGTGGCCGCCCGCATCGACGCCGACGACCCGCTGCCCCGGGATCATCGTCACCGCGCGTTCGTCCCAGAATTGCGGCTGGCGCAGCAACATGCGCTCGAACGCGCGCTCGCCGGACAGATATTCCTTGGACAGCGGCGGTCGCTCATAGGGCAGGTCGGGCTCATCGCCGACGACCGCGATGCTGCCCTCGAACTTGGCCTGGCGCAGCGCGATCGCGGCCTGTGCGCCGCCATGCCCGCCGCCGACGATCACGATGTCGTAGTTGCGCTCGCCGTTCATCTGCCGATGCACCCCTTACCCGTGGTGGGTCCGCCGGGGCTCGAACCCGGGACCTCTCGATTAAAAGTCGCTTGCTCTACCGACTGAGCTACGGACCCCCATCGGGTGCCAGCGCAGTTAGGGGCGTGGACGCCTGCGGTCAACCATATGTGCCAGATGGCGGACGCGCCGCCCCGTACCCGGCGCGCGCCACGCCCCCGCCACCTGCTCCAGCGGCCTGAGCACGAAGTCCCGCGTCGCATAGGCGGCATGCGGCACCACCAGCCCCGCCGACCGCCAGCGCCCCCCCGACCACAGCACGATGTCCAGATCGATCACCCGCGCGCCCCAGCGCCGCCCCCGCCGCCGCCCGAACGCCCGCTCGATCGCCTTCAGGTGCCGCAGCATCGCCGGCGGCGCCATTGCACTCTCCACCAGCACCACCGCATTGGCAAAAGCCCGTATCGACGGCCCCAGCGGCGCGGTGGTGATGATCGCCGACACGCCGCGCACACCATCCCCCAGCGCCGCCACCGCCGCACGGACCTCGTCGGCCGGCATTCCGTGACGGCCGGGTCGATTGGAGCCGAGCGCGATGGCATAGGTTGTGGTCACCATGTCCGATCCCTATCCCACCCCGCCCGCCGCCGCACTCCCGCAGACCGAGCCGCCGCACGATTGCCCGCGCTGCCCCCGCCTCGTGAGCGTGCGCGAAGACCTTCGCGCCGAACATCCCGACTGGTGGAACGCCCCGGTCCCCGCCTTCGGCGATCCGGGCGCGTGGCTGGGCGTGGTCGGTCTCGCGCCGGGCAGGCAGGGTGCCAACCGCACCGGCCGCCCCTTTACCGGCGATGGCGCCGGGCCGCTGCTCTATGACACCATGGCCCGGCACGGGCTGACGACCGGCACCTTTGCCGGCCATGTCGATGACGGTTTCGGCCTGACCGGCGCGATCATCCTCAACGCGGTCAAATGCCTGCCGCCCGAGAACAAGCCCAGCCCCGACGAGGTCCGTACCTGCCGCACTTTTCTGGAAGACCAGGTCGCGGCGCTATCCAACCTGCGCGTGGTGATCGCGCTCGGCCAGATCGCGCACCAGTCCGCGGTCAAGGCGCTCGGCGGCCGCCTGCCCAAGGCCCGCTTCGGGCATCTGGCGGAACACCGCATGCCCAGCGGCATGGTGCTGATCGACAGCTATCACTGCTCCCGGTACAACCAGAATACCGGCCGTCTGACCCCTGAAATGTTCGACGCGGTATTCGCCCGCGCCGTGGACATCGGCCGCAATCAGATATCCTGAACCAGCCGTCCATAGAGTTCGGGCCGCCGGTCGCGGAAGAAGCCAAAGGCGGCGCGGTGCCGCTTCACCCGGTCCAGATCCAGCGTCGCGGTGATGACGCCCTCTTCCTCGCGGTCCAGTTCGGCCAGGATGTCGCCACGCTCGTCGCAGATGAAGCTGGTGCCGTAAAAAGTCTGGCCGTGCTCTGTGCCCACCCGGTTGGCCGCGATGATCGGCACGACGTTGGACACCGCATGTCCCACCATCGCGCGCCGCCACAGCCGCGCGGTATCCAGCGAGGTGTCATGCGGCTCGCTGCCGATCGCGGTGGGGTAGAACAGCAGCTGCGCGCCCATCAGCATCATCGCACGCGCGGTTTCGGGATACCACTGGTCCCAGCACACGCCCACGCCCAGCGTCGCGCCCGGCCCGTCCCACACCTTGAAGCCGGTATTACCGGGGCGGAAATAGAATTTCTCCTCATATCCCGGCCCGTCCGGGATATGACTCTTGCGATAAATGCCCGCAACGCGGCCGTCCGGCCCGATCATCGCCAGCGAGTTGTAATGATGCGGCCCGTCCGCCTCGAAGAAGCTGGTCGGGATATGCACCTTCAGTTCGGCCGCCAGCGCCTGCATCGCCAGCACCGCCTTGTGCTCGCCCACGGGCTTGGCGTTGGCGAACAGCCCCTCGTCCTCGACGCGGCAGAAATATTCGCCCTCGAACAGTTCGGGCGGCAGGATCACCTGCGCCCCCCGCCCCGCCGCCTCGCGCACCAGGCGCGACACGTTGGCGATGTTGGCATCGATATCGTCGGAGAAGGCGAGCTGCAGCGCAGCGACGGAGATCTCAGTCATGGCCGCCCACATAAGGGCCGCGACCCGATTCGTCATCCGCCCGCGTGCCGATCGGCTATTTGTTCACGCCGAGACGCGGAGAGTTGCGCTCGCCGCCCCCGACCACGCCCTCTCGGCCGGAAGACAATCCCGACCAATGGCAAAAGCGAAACCGCATGGCTCACGCAACATCCTCCGCGCCTCCGCGTCTCCGCGTGAATCAAAACGAAAGAAGACTCACGCGAAGCCGCGAAGCCGCAAAGAGGTTGCGAGAGCGGCCCGGCCTGCCTTCAGCAACGCAGCAAACATGTCTCCCGCTCGCCAGCGCCGCCACATCTTCGCGCCTTCGCGTCTTCGCGTGAACAAATTCAGCGAGGCACCTGCTGCGAGATGCAGTGGAAGCTGCCACCCCCGGTCAGAATAGCATCCGCCCGCAACCCCACGACCTCGCGGTCCGGGAAAAGAGCCTGGATCGCCGCCACGCCCGCCGCGTCGTTCTCGGTACCGTAGACCGGCACCACCACCGCGGCATTGCCGATATAGAAGTTCATGTAGCTCGCCGGGATCACCTCCCCGTCGCGCAGGACACGGCCCGCCGACGGCACCGCGACCACCTCCAGCCCCGCCGCCGCCGCGTCGCGACGTGCAGCGTTATACACCTGCCAGTTGGGGTCATTCTCCGACGCTTCCGGGATCGCCACGCGATTCTCGCCCACGAAGCGCGCCAGATTGTCGACATGCCCGTCGGTATGGTCGTTGAGCAGCCCGTCGCCCAGCCACACCACGCGGGTCAGCCCCAGATCGTCCGCCAGCCGCCGCTCGATGCCCTCCTGCGTCAGTTCGGGGTTGCGATTGGGGTTCAGCAGGCACTGGCGCGTCGTCACCACCGTGCCGGTGCCGTCGCCGTCGATCGCACCGCCCTCCAAAATCCAGTCGCAGCGCGTCGCGCCAAGCCCGCGATCCTCGGCCAGCCGCTCGCCGACCGTGTCGTCACCGGGCAGGTCGTACTTGCCGCCCCAGCCGTTGAAGCCGAACAGCCGCGCCGATCCGTCACCCAACAGGATCGGCCCGGTATCGCGCAGCCAGATGTCGCCGAACGGCTGCACCACCACCTCGGCGAACGGCGCCAGCGCGCGCGCCGCCTCCGCCGCCCCGCCGTCCGCGGCGACCAGGATCACCGTCTCGCCGCGCCCGTCGGCATGAACGGCGGTGGCAAAGGCGACGACTTCCTGTCGCGCCTGTTCCAGATCCTCCTGCCAAAGCTCGGCATGGCTGGGAAAGCCGATCCAGACGGCGGCATGCGGTGCCCATTCGGCGGGTGGCGGTGTCGTGGTGGTCACTTGGTCTTTGCCCTGCTCTGGTCACGGATGGCGCGGAATTCGGCGGTCGGATACCAGTTGGGCCACAGGCCCGTATCGTCCGCCAGCTTGCGGCCGAGCGCGTAATAGACGTTCAGGTCCTGGATCGCACCACCCCAGTTCCAGTTGGAATCATATTCGTCCGACGGCTTGTGGTACCGGTTGGCGACATAATCCTCGCGCGCGGCATGGCCGGCGGCGACCCCGCCCTCCACCTGATCCTGCCCCGATCCGCCCGACAGCATCGGCACGCCCAGCTTGGCAAAGGAGAAATGGTCCGACCGGTAATAGCTGCCCCGCTCCGGATTGGCCTCCGGACTGATCGTGCGCCCCTGCGCCGCGACCAGGGGCTTGGCAAGGTCCTCGATCTCCGACTTGCCCGCACCCGTCAGCACGAAGTCCTTCACCGGCCCCACGACGTTCAGCACGTCCATGTTCACCCCGCCCACGGTCCGGCCCAGCGGAAAGACCGGATGCTCGGCATAATAGCGCGAGCCGAGCAGCCCGCTTTCCTCCGCCGTCACCGCCAGGAACGCGATCGACCGCTTCGCCGGCCCCGCCTTCACCTGCGCTTCGGCCAGCGCGACCAGCCCGGCGATCCCCGTCGCATTGTCGGCCGCGCCATTGCAGATATCGTCGCCGTCCACCGCGTCGCAGCGGCCCAGATGGTCCCAATGCCCCGAATACAGCACCGTCTCCCCCGGTGCGGTGGTCCCCGGCAGCACGCCGATGACGTTCTTCGACGCCTGCCGCCGGATCGTGTTGGCAAAGCCGGTCGACATCTTGACGCCCAGCGGCACCGCCCTGAACCCCTTGGCCTGCGCCGCCTTGGTCAGCGCCCCGAGATCCTTGCCCGCCGAGCGGAACAGCGCCTGAGCGGAGGCCTGCTGGATCCAGCCGATCACCTGGCTCTGGTCCATGTGGTCGCCCGCTTCGTCCAGTTCCAGTTGCGGCCCCGTCCAGGACGATTGCACCACCGCCCAGGGGTAGGCCGCCGGCTCGGTCTGATGAACGATGATCGCCGCCGCGGCACCATGTTTGGCGGCATTCTCGAACTTGTACGGCCAGCGCCCGTACCAGGTCATCGCGCGCCCCTCGAACGGCCCCTCGCGCCCTTGCACCTGCCAGTCGGCATCGTTGACCAGGATCACCACCGTCTTGCCGCGCACATCGACGCCGGCATAATCGTCCCAGCCCTTTTCCGGCGCGGTGATGCCGTATCCGACGAAGACGACCTCGCTGTCCTTGACCGCGATTCCCGGCGTCACGCGGTACGTGCCGGCCACCATGTCGGTGCGATACGCCAGCGACAGCGGCGTCTTGCCGCCGGTAAAGGTCATCGGCTGCACGTCGGTGGCGGTGATCTCCACCATCGGCACGTCCTGGAACCAGCTTCCCTTGTTGCCCGGCTTCAGCCCCGCCGCCTTGAAGCGCTCGACGATATAGGCAACCGTCTTGTCCTCGCCCGGCGTGGTCGGGGCGCGCCCTTCATAGGCGTCGGACGCCAGCGTCTGCGTCACCGTCTTCAGCGTTTCCACCGAAATCGCCGGTTTGGTCTGCGCGGTCGCCACCCCGGCGGCGGACAAAAGCAACGTGGCAAGAATGGCTTGGCGCATGCGGGACCCCCGTATCGGATTATCGGCGCCCTTCTTGCCAACCCGCCGCGTACGCGTCCAGCACTCCGCCCAAAGGAAAAGGGCGGCCCCAGCGGGACCGCCCTTCCATATTCCGTCCGGATTGTCCGAAGCTTAGCGCGAGTAGAACTCGACGACCAGGTTCGGCTCCATCTTCACCGGATAAGGCACCTCGTCCAGCGTCGGCACGCGAACGAAGGTCACCTTGGCGGTGCCGTCGGCGGCGACGTAATCGGGCACTTCACGCTCGGCGAGCTGCTGCGCTTCCATCACCAGCGCCATTTCCTGCGCCTTGGAACCCAGCGTGATCTCGTCGCCGACGAAGCAGCGGCGCGACGCGACGTTGCACTTCACGCCGTTGACGCGGATGTGACCATGGCTGACCAGCTGGCGCGCGGCCCAGATCGTCGGCGCGAACTTGGCGCGGTACACGATCATGTCCAGGCGCTGCTCCAGCAGGCCGATCAGGTTCTGGCCGGTGTCGCCCTTCATACGGGCGGCCTCGATGTACGACGCCTTGAACTGCTTCTCGGTGACGTCGCCGTAATAGCCCTTCAGCTTCTGCTTGGCGCGCAGCTGGATGCCGAAGTCCGACATCTTGCCCTTGCGGCGCTGGCCGTGCTGGCCGGGGCCGTATTCGCGCTTGTTGACCGGGCTCTTCGGGCGACCCCAGATGTTCTCGCCCATCCGGCGGTCGAGCTTGTACTTTGCGCTATGACGCTTCGACATGTGTATTCCTTGGCAACAGCTAACAACGGTATTCCCGGTAGATCGCGCCGTACGAACCTGACGATGCAGACACGCGCGGGCCCTCCGCTTCACCGGGGTGCGGGGGCGATTGCGAAGGCGCGCGCCTAGCCGCTGGCTGCCCGAGAGTCAAGAATGGACAGCGCCGCCGCCACGCTTCACAGCGCGCGGCCATGACCACGATCCTTTCCGGCCCCGACTGCACCACCATGGCGGAGGTCCGCGCCGGCGTGGACCGGCTCGACCGCGATCTGGTCGCGCTGCTTGCCCGCCGCTTCGCCTATATGGACGCCGCCGCCCGCATCAAGCCCGAGCGCGGCCATGTCCGCGACGAGGCGCGCAAGGCCCAGGTGATCGACCAGGCCCGTGCCGAGGCGGTACGGCTCGGCGTTCCCGAACAGGTCGTCGCCGCGCTATGGGAAACGCTGGTCGAAGCCTCGATCGCCTACGAACTCGCCGCCTTCGACCGCCGTTGATAGCCTCCACCAACTCACCCCGTTCGTCTCGAGTAGTCATCGAGTAGCTGCCATCAGGCAGCGTATCGAGATGACGCATCGAGAGACCGCCCCGCGCGCCCACCCATCTCTCGATACACCGTCTCGATACGCGGCTTTGCCGCTACTCGACGGCTACTCGAGACGAACGGATAGAGGGTTCAACCTCATGTCATCTGGCTCTACCGCCCCCGCGGCCGCGCCAGCGTCGACAACACCCCCCGCAGCGTCCGCACCTCCTGACTCGACCAGCCCGGCTTGGTCAGCAGCGTGCGCAGCGTCCGCTTCGTCGCCGGCACCCGGTCCGGCGGGAAGAAATACCCCACGCCCTCCAGCATCTCCTCCAGCTGTCCGATCATCCCGTCCAGCTCGCCCTGCGGTGCGACCGGCGGCAATTCGGTTTCCGGCGGCTGCGCCAGCGCCACGCCCTTCGACCACTCATACGCCACCAGGATCACCGCCTGCGCGAGATTGAGGCTGCCGAATTCCGGATTGATCGGCACGGTGATGATCGTCCGCGCCACCGCCACGTCGTCGGTTTCCAGCCCCGATCGCTCCGGCCCGAACAGGATCGCCGAGCGTCCCGGCCCGGCATGGATTTCCCCGGCCGCGACCTCCGGCGTCACGACGGGCTTGGTCACGCCGCGCTTGCGCACCGTGGTGGCATAGACCTGCGAGCAATCCGCCACCGCGTCGGCCACGCTCTCATAGACCCGCGCCTGCTCCAGCACCACGTCCGCCCCCGACGCCGCCGGCCCCGCCGCCGGGTTGGGCCACCCGTCCCGCGGCGCCACCAGCCGCATCTCCAAGAGCCCGAAATTCAACATCGCCCGCGCCGCCTTGCCGATATTCTCGCCCAGCTGCGGCCGCACCAGCACGATGACGGGGGCGGGGTGGTCATGCGTTCTTCTTCCTGCATCTCGTCTCCCCCATCCCGTTCGTCTCGAGTAGGCGTCGAGCTTGTCGAGACGGCGTATCGAGAGACATCGCCCGCCGGTGATTTGCGCGCCAGACGGGACACGGTCGCCCAATCTCCCTGGAACAATGCTTCCTTTTTCGCGCGCGACCAATCCTTGACCTGCATCTCTGCCGCCAAAGCCTCACTTCGCGACGGGAATTCTTGCGACCACATCAGGGTCACAGGCCGCCGGCTCTGCGTGTAGCCCGGTATCTCACCAGCCTCATGCTGGCCGATCCGCGCTTCGAGGTTATCGCTATGCCCGGTGTAATAGCTGCCATCGGCACAGCGAAGGATATAGGTCCAGAAGGTCATCGCGCAGGCCCTATCTCTCGATACGCCATCTCGACAAGCTCGATGACTACTCGAGACGAACGGAGTTTTGCGGCAGTCCTGGGATATCCGTATTCAACGCTGGCTCGAAACGATCATCATATGTTCAAGGCCGTCCCGATCCCTCCCCGTCCGTCTCGAGCAGCCATCGCGTAGCAGCGAGGCTGCGCATCGAGAGACAGGCTGACCGCCCTGGGGCGGCTCGATCCATTTCTTCGCGGCTATGCGAGCTGCCGACGCACGGACCGCGGTGGAGACATGCTCGGCAAGGCCCTCACTCCCCCCGCGCCACCTCTTCCACCGTCCCCGCGAACGCCTCGAAATCCTTCGCCTCGCCAAACTCGCGGTACACACTCGCAAACCGGATATAGGCGACCGAATCGAGGCCCTTCAGCCCTTCCATCACCATCTCGCCGATCCGCTTGGACGACACCTCGCCGTCCCCGCTCGTCTCCAGTTGCCGCTGGATGCCGGATACCAGCTTTTCCAGTCGCACCGGCTCGATCGGCCGCTTGCGCGCCGCGATCGAGATCGACCGGAGCAGCTTTTCGCGATCGAACGGTTCGCGCCGGTGCTCGCTCTTCAACACCGCCAGTTCGCGCAACTGGATGCGCTCGAATGTGGTGAACCGCGCTGCGCACCCCTCGCACTGCCGCCGACGCCGGATCGCCGCCCCGTCTTCGGTGGGGCGGCTGTCCTTCACCTGGCTGTCTTCATGGCCGCAAAAGGGGCAGCGCATCGCGGATCGTCAGCCCTTCTTCGTCGCCTTGATATAGGCATAGCCGGCACCCGCGGCGGCGCCCAGCAGCGGGCCGACGAACGGGATCGGGATCGCCACCACGGCGCCCAGCGCACCCCATTTCGCCATGCTCTTGCCCAGACCCGGCGTGTTCTTCACCCGGTCCTGAACCTGACGTGCCTTGTTGTCGAAATCGGCCATTCTCTTACCCCTGATAGATCGGGAACCGTGCGCAAAGGGCGCGCACGCGGGTACGAACGTCCGCCTCGACCTCCGGGTCCCCATGTTCGCCCCTGGCCTTCAATCCGTCGAGCACGTCGGCGACCATGTGGCCGATCTCGCGGAACTCGGCCGGGCCGAAGCCGCGGGTCGTGCCCGCCGGGCTGCCGACGCGGATGCCGCTGGTCTTCACCGGGGGCAGCGGGTCGTTGGGAATGCCGTTCTTGTTGCAGGTGATGCCCGCGCGCTCCAGCGCCTCGTCCGCGTCGCGGCCGGTGATGCCCAGCGGCGTCAGGTCGACCAGCGCCAGATGCGTGTCGGTGCCGCCCGCCACCAGGTTCGCGCCGCGCTCCTGCAGCGTCGCGGCCAGCACCTTGGCGTTCTCCACCACCGCGGCGATGTAGGTCTTGAAATCGGGGCGCAGCGCCTCGCCAAAGGCCACCGCCTTGGCCGCGATCACGTGCATCAGCGGCCCGCCCTGAAGCCCGGGGAACACCGCCGAGTTGATCTTCTTGGCGATCGCCTCGTCATTGGTCATGATCATGCCGCCACGCGGGCCCCGCAGCGTCTTGTGCGTGGTCGTCGTCACCACATGCGCATGGCCGAAGGGGGTCGGGTGCAGCCCGCCCGCGACGATCCCGGCAAAGTGCGCCATGTCGACCATGAAATACGCGCCGACCTCGTCCGCGATCGCGCGGAACTTCGCAAAGTCGATCACCCGCGGATAGGCGGAGCCGCCTGCGATGATGATCTTGGGGCTCGTCTCGCGCGCCAGGCGGGCGACCTGCTCGTAATCGATCAGATGCGTCTCGGGGTCGACGCCGTACTGCACCGCGTTGAACCACTTGCCCGACATCGCGGCGCGCGCCCCGTGGGTCAGGTGGCCGCCGGCATCCAGGCTCAGGCCCATGATCGTGTCGCCGGGCTTGGCCAGCGCCAGCATCACGGCGCCGTTCGCCTGCGCGCCCGAATGCGGCTGCACGTTGACGAAGTCGCAGCCGAACAGCTGCCTGGCGCGGTCGATCGCCAGTTGCTCGACCTCGTCCGACGGCGCGCAGCCCTGGTAATAGCGCTTGCCCGGATAACCCTCGGCATATTTGTTGGTGAAGACCGAGCCTTGCGCCTCCATCACCGCCTTGGAGACGATATTTTCCGACGCGATCAGCTCGATCTGCGTCTGCTCGCGCTCCAGCTCGTGGCGCACGCCGGCGAACACCGCGGCATCCGCCTTGGCCAGGCTGCGGGTGAAGAAGCCATCAGGCTGGACGGCGGCGATATCTTGGGGCTGCGTGCTCATGCGAACTCCTTCGACAGCTTGTCGACACGGTGCTGGTGGCGTCCACCCTCGAAGGGGGTGGACAGGAAAGCGTCGAGGCAGGCCTTGGCCATCTCCTCGCCGATCAGGCGCGCGCCCATGGCGATCGCGTTGGCGTCGTTATGCTGGCGCGACAGGGCGGCGGTCAGCGGCTCGGAGACGAGCGCGCAGCGGCAGGCGGGGTGCCGGTTGGCGGCGATCGAGATACCGATGCCCGACCCGCACAGCGCGACCCCGCGCTCGGCCCGTCCCTCGGCCAGCGCCTCGGCCACCGCATAGCCATAATCCGGATAATCCACGCTGGCCCTGCCATCGGCCCCCAGGTCGATCACGTCATGCCCCCGCTCCCGCAACCATCCCGCCAACACCGCCTTCAACCCGGCAGCGGCATGATCGGAAGCGATGGCGATGCGCATGGGTCGAAAGGCTCCGGGCGACAGCGAAAATGGAATGCGCGCGCCTTTACGCCCCCCGCGCGCATATTGCCACCGCGAAGTCATGCCCGGGAACGGTACGCCCCCGTCACGGGTTGCCCCGCCATGATCCTTCGCCTGCTTTCCCTTTCCCTGCTGGTCCCCGCCGTCTGTGCCGGTGCCGCCTGTTCCGGTCCCGCCGCGGACAACGAAGCCGCCACCAACATCACCGCGTCCGGCACCGTTCAGCCCAAGACGCGCACGCCGGCGGGCGACTCCACCACCTTCTCCGGCTCGCCGCGCAACAGCGTCGAGACGCATCAGGCCGATCTGGTCGGCCGCTACAGGGGTGTGGAGGGCATGTACCTCGTCGTCCGCCACGGCACCTCGCCCGGCAAATACCGGCTGGAGATGCAGTGGGACCTCGACAACAAGGGCAAGTTCGCCGGCTTGGCAAAGGACGATGGCATTGCCTTTACCCGCAATGGCGAGGATCTGATGCTGCGCCCCACCGATGGCGACGCGACCGGCCTGAAATGGCTTGCCGGGCAAAAGGAATGCCTGACGGTCAAGCCCGGTGAAGGCTATTGCCGCATCCGCCTGCTGCGATAGGATCGCACCCCGTGAACCTGCCCGTCCGCCTTGCCCCCGATACCCGCGCCCGCTTCACCGCGGCGGAGTTCCTGCGCATGGGCGAAGCCGGCGCCTTCGAGGGCATGAAGGTCGAACTGGTCGCGGGAGAGTTGGAACGGATGAATCCTCCTTTGGGCGGTCACAGCACCCGGCAGGCCATGGTGATCGGTGCCTTGTGGCAGGCGGCACGCGGCAGCACCCTGACCGTTCTGGCCGAAACCAGTGTGCAGGTCGACGACACCACGATTGTCGCATGTGATGCCGCCCTGGCGCGCCGTCCGCTGGGCGACAGGGAACCCGCCCGCCCCGATGTGCTGCTGCTGGTGGTCGAGGTATCGGAAACGACACAGGCCCGCGACCTCAGCCTGAAGCGCCTGCTCTACGCCGCGGCCGGCATCCCCATTTATTGGGTGGTCGACGGTGCCCGCGCGGTTGTCCACATCCATGCAGAGCCGATCGACGGCGATTATGCGGACATCCGCACCGTCCGATTCGGCGCGCCGCTGCCCGTGCCCGGCACCGATGCACAGGTTACGCTCGGCTGATGGCACGTGTTTCCGCCCCGGCACGCCTGCTCGGCTTTTCCGGCCTGCTCCCGCCGCTGGCCCTGGTGCTCGCGCAGATCGTCATCCCCGACCCCGCTTGGCCGATCGTCACCTTCGCCTATACCGCGTTGATCTTCAGCTTCCTGGGCGGCCTGTGGTGGACGCTCGCGCTCGGTCGCGAAACGCGGCAGACGCCGCTGCTGCTCGCCGCGGTCACGCCCTCGCTCGTCGCCTTTGCGCTGTTCCTGCTCGCCGTCTTCCGCCTGTCGACGACATGGCCGCTGGTCCTGCTCGGCAGCGCGGTGTTCCTGACCCTGCTGGTCGACCGCCATCTGGCGACCACCGGCGAAGCCCCCAACGGCTGGATGGGCTTGCGCATCCCCTTGTCGCTCGGCCTCGGCACCCTGACGATCCTGATGGCGCTGCTGACCCGCTGACCCAATCCCTCCCCGGCAGGAGAGGGCGCACAAAGCGAAGCAGAAATGATGTTCGCGCAGGAGGACGCAGAGGTGTCTCGTGCGCACAAGCGCACCCCCATCATCACGACCCGACGATGTGACGGTATGATTGCCCTCGGCGGAACACCTCCGCGCTTCCGCGCGAAAAGCTTCTCTCAAGCCCGAGAAGAATCAGGCCGCCATCCGCAATTCCAGCCGCCCCCAGATCTCCACCAGTGCATCGGTCAGTTCGCGCATCATCGCCGGCGTATGCGCCGGCCCGGGGGTGAAGCGCAGCCGCTCGGTGCCGCGCGGCACCGTTGGATAATTGATCGGCTGCACATAGACGCCGTATTCGGCCAGCAGGATATCGCTGATCTTCTTGGCCTTGACCGGATCGCCCACCATCACCGGCACAATATGCGTGTCGCCCAGCATCACCGGCAGGCCGGCCTCGCGCATCATCGCCTTCAGCATGCGGGCGGATGCCTGCTGTCCCTCGCGCTCGACGCTGGAGGATTTCAGGTGCCGCACGCTGGCCAGCACGCCCGCAACCAGCACTGGCGACAGCGAGGTCGTGAAGATGAACCCCGGCGCATAGGAGCGGATCACGTCCACGATCATCCGGTCCGCCGCGATATATCCGCCCATCACCCCGAACGCCTTGCCCAGCGTCCCCTCGATGATGGTCAGCCGGTCCGCCACCTCGTCACGCTCGGAAATGCCGCCGCCGCGCGCGCCGTACATGCCCACCGCATGCACCTCGTCCAGATAGGTCAGCGCGTTGTACGTGTCCGCCAGGTCGCAGATCGCCGCGATCGGTGCGACGTCGCCTTCCATCGAATAGACGCTCTCGAACGCGATCAGCTTGGGCGCCGCCGGATCGGCCTCGCGCAGCAGTTCCTCCAGATGCGCGACGTCGTTGTGGCGGAACACCCGCTTCTCGCATCCCGAATTGCGGATGCCCGCGATCATCGATGCGTGGTTCAGTTCGTCCGAAAAGATGATGCAGCCCGGCAGGATCTTGGCGATCGTCGCCAGCGTCGCCTCGTTGGAGACGTATCCGCTGGTAAACAGCAGCGCCGCCTCCTTGCCGTGCAGGTCGGCCAGTTCGGCCTCCAGATCGACATGATAATGCGTGTTGCCGCCGATGTTACGCGTGCCCCCCGAGCCTGCGCCGACATCGTGCAGTGCTTCCTCCATCGCGGCGATCACCTTGGGATGCTGCCCCATCGCCAGATAGTCGTTGGAGCACCATACCGTGATCGGCTTCGGCCCGTTATGCCCGGCAAAGCAGCGCGCATTCGGGAACGCACCCTTGTTGCGCAGGATGTCGATAAAGACGCGGTAGCGTCCCTCGGCGTGCAGCCGGTCGATCGCCTGGGTAAAAACGCGCGAATAGTCCACGCGCACGTCCGTGCCGTCGATGCTCATGAACCGACATGTAAGCGACCGCGGTTAACAAGGCCAGCGCATAGACCCGGCCACAGTGATCGAGCCGGGCCGAATCGCATGGACAAATTGTCCCAAGGGGTCGTTTGAAACGCGCCGGGGCGCGTTTGACGGCGCCAGCCCGCTCCCCCACCCGGCCACCCATCAAGGATACTGTGTGGGTGGCCGGGTGGGGGAGCGGGCTGGCGCCGCCTCGAAACTTGCTCTTTCGCGAGTTTTCAACAAGGCCGCGCTACAGTGCCTCCAGCACGGGGAAACCACGGGTCGCCAACGTCGCCGCGATCGCCCGCTCGCGTTCCCCGAGTCGGGTAAATACCAGCCGTCCCGGCACCGGCACCGCCGGCCAGTCCTGCCCGTCCGTCAGATACGCGATCCGCCGCGCGATTCCCGGCCCGCCATCCACGAAGCGTACCCCCGCCGGCGCCACCGCCGCCATGTCTCCTTCCAGCAGCGGGAAGTGCGTACAGGCGTTGACGATCACGTCGATCCGCTCGCCGCCCGGCTGCCCGAACAAGCCCTGCAACTCCGTCGCCACGGCGTCCAGCGACGGCGCCACGCCCGCCAGTGCGCCCTCCGCCAGCATCACCAGCGCCGCCGATCCATGGCGCAGCACGGTGCAATCACCCGCAAAGCGCGCCGCCAGATCGTCGACATAGGGCTGGCGCACCGTCGCCTCAGTGCCCAGCACGCCGATGACGCGGCTTTCGCTCATTGCCGCGGCCGGCTTGATCGCCGGCACCGTCCCCACCACGGGCACGTCGAGCGCGGCGCGCACCGCGGGGAGCGCGATGGTGGACGCGGTGTTGCACGCGATCACCACCAGCCGCGGGCGATACCGCTCCACCAGCCGCCCCAGCAGCGCAGGCACGCGCGCCGCGATTTCCGCCTCGCTTTTGGTGCCGTACGGAAAGCCCGCCGAATCCGCCGCATAGACGATCGGCGCACGCGGCAGCAGCTCGGTCGTCGGCGCCACCACCGACAATCCACCCACACCGGAATCGAAGAACAGGATCGGCCGCGCATCGCTCATGGCCGCCGCTCCTACCGGCTCGCGCGGCCGCCCGGCAAGATCGCCGCCATTCTGATGGAGGTTGTTGGACAGCGCCGACCGGCCCCCTTATGCTCCGGCATCGGAAGAGAGGTATCGTTGCCAACCGAAATCGTCTGGGCTCCGCCCGTGCTGGCCTTGCTGTTCGGCTACCTGCTGGGGTCGATCCCCTTTGGAATCATCCTCACGCGGCTCGCCGGCGCGGGCGACCTGCGCCAGATTGGATCGGGCAATATCGGCGCCACCAACGTGCTGCGCACCGGCCGCAAGGGGCTGGCCGCCGCCACGCTGCTGCTCGATCTCGTCAAGGGGTTCGCGGCCGTCGCGATCGTCGCGCATGTCTCGCCCGGTGACGCGCCACTCGCCGCCGCCGCCGCGTTCATCGGCCATTGCTACCCGGTCTGGCTGCGCTTTCGCGGGGGCAAGGGCGTGGCGACGCTGATGGGCGTCGTGCTCGCGCTCCACTGGCCGATCGGCCTCGTCTTCGCCTGTGTCTGGCTCGGCCTGCTCGCCACGCTGCGCATCTCCGCAGTCGCCGGCATGGCGGCGGCGATCAGCGCGCCGGTCGCGGCCGCCATTTTCGGCCGCTTTGATCTGGTCATGCTGCTGATCGCGCTCGCGCTCATCGTCGTGTGGAAGCACGGCGCCAATATCGAGCGCCTGCTCGCCGGTACGGAGCCGCGCATCGGCCGCCGCGCGCGTGGCTGACGAGGTCGGGGCCCGCCTCCGCCTCATCCGCACCGCCGGCATCGGCCCGGTCACCTATGCGCAGCTGATCGCCCGCTTCGGCAGCGCGCAGGCGGCGCTCGACGCGCTTCCCACCCTTGCCCGCCGCGGCGGGGGTGCCGCCCCCGTCCCGCCCCCGCTGGCGCAGGTTGAGCGCGAGATCGTGGAGGTCAGCCGGCTCGGCGCGCGCCACCTCTTCCTCGGCGACCCCGATTATCCGCGCCTGCTCGCCCATATCGACACCGCGCCACCCGCGCTCATCGTCCGCGGCGACCTGTCGCTCGCGCGCCGCCCCTGCGTCGCGATCGTCGGCGCGCGCAATGCGTCGGCCGCCGCCTGCCGCTTCGCGCGCCAACTGGCGCTCGCGCTGGGGCAGGAGGGTGTCACGATCGTCTCCGGCCTCGCCCGCGGCATCGACACCGCCGCCCATGCCGGCAGCATCGACACCGGCACCGTGGGCGTCATCGCCAGCGGCATCGACATCGCCTTCCCGCCCGAAAATGCCGACCTGCAACAAGCGGTTGCGACCCGCGGGCTCCTCCTGGCCGAACAGCCCCCCGGCACCGAGCCGCGCGCCCGCCACTTCCCCTCGCGCAACCGCATCATCGCCGGCCTCGCCACCGGCACCGTCGTCGTGGAGGCCGCGCCGAAGTCCGGCTCGCTCATCACCGCCCGCCTCGCCACCGAGATGGGCCGTGACGTCATGGCCGTCCCCGGCAGCCCCCTCGACCCCCGCGCGCAAGGCTGCAACCTCCTGATCCGTGACGGCGCCATCCTCATCCAGTCCGCCGCCGACATCCTCGAACAGATCCGCCCCCTCGATCCCCGCATGGTCGAAGCGCCCACCAGCCGCTACACCGGCCCGCCGCCGCAGGACGCCAGCGACGCCGACCGCCGCGCCGTCACCGCGCTGCTCGGCCCCGTCCCCGTCGCGATCGACGAACTCATCCGCCAGGCGAACGCGGCCCCCGCCATCGTCCAGACGGTGCTGCTCGAACTGGAACTCGCCGGCCGCCTGGAACGCCACGCCGGCGCCCGCGTCAGCCTGCAACTCTAAAACGCCCTCTCCCCCTGGGAGAAGGCAACTCCTCAATGCCCCCCGGCGCGCGAAAAGGCGTTCATCACCACCACCCCGGCGATGATCAGCGCCATGCCGATCATCGCCGGCGCATCCAGCTTCTGCCCCTGGAACACCCACGCCACCGCCGAGATCAGCACGATCCCCACCCCCGACCAGATCGCATAGGCGATGCCCGTCGGGATCGTCTTCAGCGTCAGCGACAGGAAGTAAAAGGCGATCGCATAGCCCAAGGCCGTCACCAGCGACGGCACCGGCCGGGTAAATCCTTCCGACAGCTTCATGAAGGAAGTGCCGGTCACCTCCGCCAGGATCGCGATGAACAGGTAAAGATACGCCATGCCGGGGACGCTAACGATCCCAGTCACATCTGTCATGCCCCGCACCGGATCGATCGGCGCTGTCCTACAAGCCCCGCTTCATCTTATATGGTGCGCATGAAACGAACCCGGTCCGCACTACCCCTCTTCGTCCGGGCCGCTCCCGCCGCGATCGGAAGTGGACACGGGTGGGGGGATGTAGTGTCCACTTCCGCGTGGTGCCTGTCCGGTCATGACGGGAACCGCCCGCGCCGCCACGACTTGACGCCACCGTCTCCCCCTCCCCATCCTCGCGCGTACACGTAAGGACACCACGCCCCGCTTATGCAGCTCGTCATCGTCGAATCCCCCGCCAAGGCGAAAACCATCGAGAAATATCTCGGCGGCGATTACCGCGTCCTCGCCAGCTATGGTCACGTCCGCGACCTGCCGCCCAAGGACGGCTCGGTGAACCCCGATGAAGGGTTCGCGATGGAATGGGAAAATTACGCCGACAAGGCCAAGCAGCTCAAGGCGATCGCCGACGAGGCGAAGAAGGCCGACCGCCTGATCCTCGCCACCGACCCCGATCGCGAGGGCGAGGCGATTTCGTGGCACGTGCGCGAGGTGCTGAAGAACCGCAAGGCGCTGCCCAAGGCGGTGGAGCGCGTCACCTTCAATGCGATCACCAAGCCCGCGATCCTGCACGCGATGCAGAATCCGCGCGAACTCGATACCGACCTGATCGACGCCTATCGCGCCCGCCGCGCGCTCGATTATCTGGTCGGCTTCACCCTGTCGCCGGTGCTGTGGCGCAAGCTGCCCGGCGCCAAGTCGGCGGGCCGCGTCCAGTCGGTGGCGCTGCGCCTGATCGTCGGGCGCGAGCGCGAGATCGAGGCGTTCCGCCCCCAGGAATACTGGTCCGTCACCGCCGAAATGGAGCAGGACGGTACCCCCTTCACCGCGCGCCTGGTCCAGTGGGAGGGTAGGAAGCTCGACCGCCTGTCGATCGGCAACGAGGGCGATGCGACGCGCGCGAAGGCCGATGTCGAGGCGGGCCGCTTCTCCGTCCAGTCGGTCGAGACCAAGCCCGCGACGCGCAACCCGCCGCCCCCCTTCACCACCTCGACGCTCCAGCAGGAGGCGGCGCGCAAGCTCGGCTTCTCCGCCGACCACACGATGCGGATCGCGCAGCAACTCTATGAGGACGGCGCGATCACCTATATGCGTACCGACGGCGTGCAGATGGACGGCAGCGCCATCTCGGCCGCGCGCAAGGCCGTCGCCGAGCGCTACGACGCCAGCTATGTGCCGGACAAGCCGCGGCAATATCAGTCCAAGGCGAAGAACGCACAGGAAGCGCACGAGGCGATCCGCCCCACCGACTTCTCCCGCGACCGGGCCGGCTCGGGCGATCATGGCCGCCTGTACGACCTGATCTGGAAGCGCGCGCTCGCCAGCCAGATGGCATCCGCCCGCATGGAGCGCACCACCATCGACATGGCCGACGGCACCGGCCGCCACGTGCTGCGCGCGACCGGACAGGTCGTGCTCTTTCCCGGCTATCTCGCGCTCTACGAAGAGGGTCAGGACGATGCCGCGGACGAGGAATCGCGCCGCTTGCCCCGCCTGCGCGACGGCGATGCGCCCGCAAAGAAGGACGTAAAGGCCGAGCAGCACTTCACCCAGCCGCCGCCGCGCTTCTCCGAAGCCTCGCTGGTCAAGCGCATGGAGGAACTCGGCATCGGTCGCCCCTCCACCTATGCCTCGATCATCAAGACGCTGAAGGACCGCGCCTATGTGCGCGTCGAGAAGAACCGCTTCTTCGCGGAGGAAAGCGGCCGGCTCGTCACCGCCTTCCTTGAACGCTTTTTCGAGCGTTATGTCGGCTTCGACTATACCGCCGAACTCGAAGAGGAACTGGACGACGTCTCGGGCGGCCGCGCGCAGTGGCAGGCGGTGCTGGAAGCGTTCTGGCGCGACTTCAAGCCGCGCACCAACGAGGTGATGGAACAGCAGCCCTCGGCGATCACCGCCGAACTGGACCAGTTCCTCGCCCCCTATCTCTTTCCGGAAAAGGCGGACGGCTCGGACCCGCGTCTCTGCCCCAATTGCGGCGAGGGCAAGCTGGCGCTGCGCGGCGGCCGCTTCGGCGCGTTCATCGCCTGCTCCAACTATCCCGAATGCAAATACACCCGCCGCTTCGCGCAAGGGGGCGAGGCGGCCGGTGAGGACACCGGCCCCGAGACGCTCGGCAAGGACCCCGAAACCGACCTGCCGGTGGAGCGCAAGTCGGGACGTTTCGGCCCCTATATCCAACTCGGCGAGGGCAAGGAGGCCAAGCGCGCCTCCATCCCCAAGGATGTCGATCTCGATCTGGAATGGGCGCTCAAGCTGCTCAGCCTGCCGCGTACCATCGGCAACCACCCGGAAACGGGGGAGCCGATCACCGCCTCGATCGGCCGCTACGGCCCTTATCTGGCACACAGCGGCAAATATGCCCGGCTTCAGTCCACCGCCGAGGTGTTCGAAACCGGCATGAACGCCGCCGTCGCCAAGCTGGCGGATGCGGCGGCCGGTGGCGGTCGCCCCGCCCGCGGCGCCGCGCGCGAACCGCTGAAGATCCTGGGCAAGCATCCGCGCACCGAGACCGAGATCAAGCTGATGGAGGGCCGCTACGGTCCTTACGTCACCGACGGCGAAACCAACGCGACGATCCCCAAGACCGTCGACAAGGACCAGCTCACGCTGGAGGAAGCCGCCCAGCTGATCGACGCCCGCGCCGCCGCCGCGCCGCCCAAGAAGAAAAAGGCCGCGCCGAAAAAGGCTGCGGCCAAGAAGACGGCGGAGAAGAAGCCGGCAGCCAGGAAACCAGCGGCAAAGAAAACGGCCGCCAAAGCCGCCGCACCCGACGAAGATCCCCCCTTCTAACATAATCCCCTCTCCCCTCCGGGGAGAGGGAAGGGGCCCACTGCCGAAGGCAGGGGGAAGGGTGAGGGGCAGACAAGCAGTGCTCCGTTTGTGGCGCCCCCTCTCCCTCCCACCGCTACGCGGCGGGCCCCTCCAGCATCAGGTCGCCCATGCCCCCGGCATGGGCTGAACAGCGCGGGGCGCTGTTCACCTGATGCTCCCCATGGGGGAGAGGGCGCTGCATCCCCAACACCCCCCTACCCCACAATCTCCGCCACCCCCGCGCCGGCCTGCCGCTCGAACAACCGCCGATACCGCCCGTCCTCGGCCGCGATCAGCGCCTCATGCGGCCCGTCCTCGACGATCCGCCCGTGATCGAACACCAGAATGCGGTCTAGCGCCCTGACGGTCGACAGTCGGTGTGCGATCACGATCGCGGTGCGTCCCACCATCAGCCGCTCCATCGCCTGCTGGATCGCCGCCTCGCTCTCCGAATCCAGGCTCGACGTCGCCTCGTCCAGCACCAGGATCGGCGCATCCGCCAGGAAGGCGCGGGCGATCGCCACCCGCTGCCGCTCGCCGCCCGACAGCTTCACCCCGCGCTCGCCGACCGGCGTCCGGTATCCCTTGGGCAGTCGCATGATGAAGTCGTGCGCGTTGGCCAGCCGCGCCGCCTCCTCGATCTCGGCCATGCTCGCCTCGGGCCGGCCGTAACCGATATTCTCCGCCAGCGTCCGGTGGAACAGCACCGGCTCCTGCGGCACGATCGCCACTTGGCCGCGCAGCGACCCTTGCGTGGCGTGCGCGATATCCTGCCCGTCGATGGTGATGCGCCCCGCATCCACGTCGTACAATCGCTGGATCAGCTTGACGAAGCTGGTCTTGCCCGATCCCGACGGCCCCACCAGCCCGACGCGCTGCCCCGCCGGGATCGCCACGTCCAGCGCGGCATAGAGCGGCTTGTCCTGCCCGGCATAGCGGAACGTCACCCCCTCGAACCGGATCGCGCCGTCGCTCACCCGGATCGGCTGCGCCCCCACCCGGTCGGCAACGCCTGCGGGCTCGTCATGGAGCTGCACCAGTTCCTCCATCTCGTTCACCGACCGTTGCAACTGATGGATGTGCTGGCCGATGTCGCGCAGATAGCCGTTCAGCACCAGATAGCTGGTCAGCACATAGGCGACGTCGCCCGCGCTCGCCCGGTCCTGCCCCCACAGCCACAGCGCCACGCCCGTCACCGCGACGCGGATCACCCACAACAGCGCCAGTTGCCCCGATCCCGCCCAGGTGAACGCCATCCAGGTCCGGCGCGTGCGCCGCCGCCATTTGGCGACGGTGTGTGCCAGCCGTTCCTCCTCGCGCGCCTCGCCGCCAAAGGCCTTGACTACCGCATTGGTGCCGATCGCATCGGCCAGCACGCCGCCGATCCGCGTATCCCACTGGTTCGACAGCCGCGCGATCGGCGCCAGCACCCGCGTCGCCAATCCGACCGTCAGCGCGATATAGGCAACCGCGCCCACGCCCATCACCGCGCCCAGCACCGGCCAGTGCAGCCCCAGCAGCAGCACCGTTCCCGCCAGCACCGTTACCGAGGGGAGGAGCGACAGGAGCAGCACGTCGTTCAGCGTATCCAGCGCCCACATGCCGCGCGTGATCCGCCGCACCGTCGACCCGGAAAAGGCATTGGCATGCCAGTCGCTCGACAGCCGCTGGACGCGCGCAAACGCTTCCACCGTCACGTCGCGCATCATGTTCAGCGTCAGGGGCGTGATCGCCCACCATCCCAGATGACGGAAAACGACCATCGCCCCGCCCAGCGCGACGATCGCGGCAAAGGCCGACATCGCCGCCCCTCGCGCGCCCTGCCCCACCGCATCGATCATCCGCCCGGCGAACAGCGGCACGAACACCTCGGTCAGCGTGCCCAGCATCATCGCCAGCGCACATGCCGCCGCCAGCCGCGGCGCCCGCCGCCACAACGCAAAGGTGAACCCCAGCACGCGCCGCAACACCGACGCGCGCGGAAACAGGTCATCGTCTTCATCAGTCATGATAATTCCGCACCCATCGGCGCGGTCCCTGGATCAGCGGAACGGAATGGCGGCGCGCGCGCGAGCCGCAGGCGTCAGGGGTGTGCGAAACACCCGCCACGTCGAACGCCGGGCACGGACGGATACGGATTGGTCATCGTCGCCCTCCTTCGCGCTGATCGAGTCCGGCTCCGCCTTTAGCAGATCGCCGCCACCGCGCCTAGAACCAGGCCCGCACCCCCAGCGCGAGCGCAAAGCCGCCCGTGCCGTCGCCATCGCGACGCGCATACCGCGCCGTCGCCCCGTAACGCCGCTCCCACGACACGCCGACATAGGGCGCGAACTCGCGCGCGATCTCGTAGCGAAGGCGCAGGCCCGCTTCCGCGCTCGACAGCCCGGCGCCGATCCGGCTGGCAGGCACGTCCTGCGCGGCCAGGTTGAACTCCACCCGCGGCTGCGCGATCAGCCGCTGCGTGATGCGCTGGTCATACCATGCCTCGCCCCGCGCCAGCACGTCGCCCCGATCGGACAGGAACAGCGCGCCCTCGACATCGAACCAATAGGGCGCCAGCCCCTCGACCCCCAGCACCGCATAGGTCCGCCGTGCCCCCGCGCCGACATCCTGCCGCACGCCCGCCTGCAGGTTCCAGTACGGATCGACCGCGCGTGCATACAGCGCCTGCACCTCGGCCGCATCGACGCGGCGCCCGAAATCCCCCTCGCCCTCGCTCTTCACCACCAGCCGGTGGATATCCCCACCGAACCAGCCCTCGCCGTCCCAGCGATAGCCGTCGCGGCCGTTCCGCACCTGAACCTCGGCGATGTTCAGGATCACCTGATGCATCGCCATGCCGCCATGCTCGCGCCGCATCCGCCGCTCCGCGCGCGCCATCGCGACGGGATCGTAAAAGGCATCCGCCGCGCGTGTCGTCGGTACCGGCGGCGGCGGTGCATCGCCCACTACCGGCGGCATCTGGGCGCCCGCATCATGCCCCATCGCGCCATGATCCATCGCGCCGTGGCCGCCTGAGCGGACAGGGGCAGGCGTGCAATGTCCCATCGCCGCATGCTCGGGCGCGCAGGGCGCGGCGGGTGGGGCAGGCACGGCCGGTGCCGCCTTGCAATGCCCCATTGCGGCGTGTTCCGGCGAACATGGCTCGGTCGCGGCCGGCGCGGGCGTGGCAGGCGCGGCCTTGCAATGCCCCATCGCCGCATGTTCCGGCGAACAATCCTGCGGCACGGCCATCAGCAGGCCCAGCAGCACCACGCTCACGCGCCATGCTCCATCGTGGCATCATGACGAACCGTCACCACCTGCATCATGCCGGCATGCATGTGGTAGAGCAGGTGGCAGTGGAACGCCCAGTCGCCCACCGCATCCGCGGTCAGGTCGAAGGTCACAGTGCCCCCCGGCGCCACGTTCACCGTATGCTTGCGCGGAGCATGGTCGCCGTGCCCCGTGACCAGTTCGAAGAAATGGCCGTGCAGGTGGATGGGGTGCGCCATCATCGTGTCGTTGACCAGTGTCACCCGCACCCGTTCGCCATGCCGGAACGGGATCGGCGCCTTGACCTCGTTCAGCTTCACCCCGTCGAACGCCCACATATAGCGTTCCATGTTGCCGGTCAGGTGGATGCGCAGCGTGCGCGAGGGCACCCGCACGTCCGGATTGCGCGCCAGCGCGACCAGATCGCGATAGACCAGCACCCGGTGCTCCACATCCGCCAGCCCCTGTGGCGGCTCGCCCGTGCGGTCCACCGGCATCGGCGCCACCGTCTGCACCGTCGGCGTGCGCGGCAGTTCGGGCGCGTTGGCGAAGTCGCGCATCGCATGGCGCATCGGCGCAGGGGCGCCATGCCCACCCGCGCCATCTCCACCTGCGCAGTGCCCCATCGCCGCATGCTCGGGGGCGCAGGGCGCCGCGGACGCCGCGTGATCCATGCCCATCCCCATGTCCTTCATCGTCGCCAGCGGCCGCCGGCGCAGCGCCGGCACCGCCGCCGCCATGCCCACCCGCGGCGCCAGCGTCGCCCGCGCCATGCCGGACCGGTCCCACGCTTCGGCCACCAGCGTATAGGCCATCGCCGCATCCGGCTCGACGATCACGTCATAGGTCTCGGCCACCGCGATCTGGAACTCGTCCACCGCGACGGGGCGCACATCCTGCCCGTCCGCCTGCACCACGGTCAGCTTCAGCCCGGGGATGCGCACGTTGAAGATCGTCATCGCGCTGGCGTTCACGATGCGCAGCCGCACCCGCTCCCCGCGCGAAAACAGCGCGGTCCAGTTGTCCGCCGGTCCATGGCCGTTGACCAGATAGGTGTAGGTCGACCCCGTCACGTCGGACACGTCGCTGGGGTCCATGCGCATCCCGCCCCACATCCACCGCTCGCCCGCCGACTGGTCGCGTCCCGCAATCAGCCCGGCCAGCGTCTGCTTCTGATAGTTGAAATACCCCCCTTGCGCCTTCAGCCTGGCGAAGATCGCATGCGGATGCATCGCGCTATGGTCGGACAGCACGATCACATGTTCGCGGTCGAACGCGACCGGGTCCGCCCCTTCGGGATCGATCACGATCGGGCCGTACAGCCCCATCTGCTCCTGCAACCCCGAATGGCTGTGATACCAGTATGTGCCCGCCTGGATGACGGGAAATTCGTAGGTGAAGCGGCTGCGTGCCGGAATGCCGGGAAAGCTGATCCCCGGCACCCCGTCCATCTGGAACGGCACCAGCAGCCCGTGCCAGTGCAGCGAGGTTTCCTCGTCCAGCCGGTTGTCCACGGTCAGCCGCGCCGTCTGCCCCTGCCGCAACCGGATCAGCGGCGCCGGCACGCTGCCGTTGATGCCGATGCCGTGCATGGCGCGTTCGTCGACCCGCATCATCTGGTGCGCGACCGTCAGGGTGATCGCCTCGCTCGACACTTCGGGCAAGGGCGCGGCGATCCCCGCCGACACCGATTGCGCCCAGCCGGGCACCGCCACCGCGCCGGCCGCACCCAGAAAGCCCCGGCGGGTCAGCTTCACCATGCCGTCATCCTCGCTCATGCCGATTTCGTGCCGGCCGCCTCCGGCGCCGGCGTCTTGGGCTTGTACGCGCACAGGTCGGCGACGATGCAGCGCCAGCATTCCGGCCGCCGCGCCTTGCACACATAGCGGCCGTGCAGGATCAGCCAGTGATGCGCGTGCAGGCGAAAGGGCTGCGGCGTCGCCTTGTCCAGCTTCAGCTCTACCGCCAGCGGCGTCTTGCCGCGCGCCAGCCCGGTGCGGTTGCCGACGCGAAAGATATGCGTGTCCACCGCAAAGGTTTCCGCCCCGAACGCCACGTTCATCACCACGTTCGCGGTCTTGCGCCCGACGCCGGGCAACCGTTCCAGCGCATCGCGGTCCGCCGGCACCTCGCCGCCATAGTCGTCGACCAGCATCTGCGACAGCGCGATGACGTTCTTGGCCTTGGTGTTGAACAGGCCGATCGTCTTGATCTGCTCCTTCAACCCCGCCTCGCCCAGTTCCAGCATCCGGGCCGGCGTATCGACGGTGGCGAACAGGCCGCGCGTCGCACGGTTCACCCCCGCATCGGTCGCCTGCGCGGACAGCGCGACCGCGACGACCAGCGTGTAGGGATTGACGAACTCCAGCTCGGTCTCGGGATGCGGGTTCGCCTCCGCCAGCCGCGCGTAGAATTCGACGACGTCGCCCTTTTTCACAAGCCCAGCACGTCGCCCATGCGATACCGCCCCGGCGCCTGCCCTGCCAGCCACAGTGCGGCGCGCACCGCGCCCTTGGCAAAGATCGAGCGCGCATCGGCACGGTGGTTCAGTTCGATCCGCTCGCCCTCGCTGGCGAAGATCACGCTGTGATCGCCGACCACCGATCCCCCGCGCAGCGACGCCATGCCGATCGTCCCCTCGGTGCGAGCGCCGACTAGTCCCGCACGCCCGTCGACGCGCAGTTCGCTCAAGCTCGTGCCCCGCCCCGCCGCCGCCGCCTCGCCCAGCAGCAGCGCGGTACCCGACGGCGCATCCACCTTGTGGCGGTGGTGCATTTCCAGCACCTCGATGTCCCAGTCCGCACCCAGCCGCGCCGCGGCCTCGCGCACCAGGGTCGACAACAGCGTGACGCCCAGCGAGGTATTGCCGGTCTGCAGCACCGCGATCTCGGCCGCCGCCGCATCGATCGCGGCATGCTGCTGCGCGCTCAGCCCCGTCGTGCCGATCACGATCGCGGTCCCGGCGGTGCGCGCCGCCGCCAGATGCGCGTCGAGCGCACCGGCGGTGGAAAAATCGACCAGCACATCGGCGGCGAGGGCTAGCGGCAAGGGGTCGTCACGCGAATCGGCCCCACCGGCCAGCGTCGCGCCTTCCACTTCGATCAGGTCGGCGATCGCACGGCCCATCCGCCCGGCGCTGCCATAGATGCCGATCGCGGTCATGCCCGACGCTCCCACCGGGGTGCACGGGCGACTGACGGTATGGGATGATCGGTCATGTCCCCGCTCTGCCAGAACGCGGCGCCCGCGCAAGGGGGCGAGAGTATCGGCCAGCCGGCTTTCAGCCGCGCGCCACGTCGCCGGCTTCGGCTTCCAGCCGCCGGTCCAGCGACTCCAGCGGCAATTCGATCTGTGCGGCGACCAGCGTGTCACCGGCACCGTCCATCAGCTCACGTGCGCGGATCAGCAGCGACTGCGCTTCGGAATAGGGGTTCATGCAAAACTCCGCGAACAAGCAACAAAGGCGGCAAAATCTGGCGCGGGCTTATCCACCGCACCGACGCGCAGCAATGAACCAGGTCACAGTCCCTGCACCAAAGCGGCACAGCCAAGGGGTATGTACGAAATCGTACAATGGGCTGAAATCAGGCTGCATTCCCGTTTTCCCCGCGGTCGCGACCCGGATATCCTCCTCCCATGACCACGCCATCGCTTGTCGTTCTGACCGGGGCCGGGCTGTCCGCCGAATCGGGCATTCCCACCTTCCACTCCACCGCCGGCGTCACCTATTGGGACGTGCGCGACCGCTTCGGCGTGCCGCAAAGCTATACGATCGAGGACGTCTGCACGCCCGAGGCGCTGGCCCGCGATCCCGCGCTCGTGCACGGCTTCTACGATGCGCGCCGCGCCGCCCTTGGCGAGGCCGCACCCAATGCCGCACACCGCGCGCTCGCCCGGCTCGACGCGGCATGGCCGGGCGACCTGTTCATCGTCACGCAGAATGTCGACGACCTGCACGAACGCGCAGGAACACGCCGGCTCGTCCACATGCATGGCGCGCTGCGCTCGGCGCTGTGTGCCGCCTGCGACGAACGCAGCGACTGGCAGGGCGATCTGCCACCCGGCACCTCCTGCCCCGCCTGCGGCGCCCCGGCGCTGCGGCCCGACATCGTGTTCTTTGGCGAGATGCCCTATGCGATGGACCGGATCGAGGCGGCTCTGGCGGGCGCGGACCTGTTCGTGTCGATCGGCACGTCGGGCGCGGTCTATCCCGCCGCCGGCTTCGTCCAGCTTGCCTGCGCGTACGGCGCGGACACGCTGGAACTCAATCTCGAACGCTCGGCCGGCAGCGACCGGTTCGCCGAAAGCCGATTGGGGCCGGCAAGCGTGCTCGTCCCCGACTGGGTCGATTCGCTGCTCGGCTGACGGGTCACTCCACCCAGTCGAGCCCCAGGTCGCGATACACGTCGCGGTCCTCGTCCCAGCCGGGGCGGACCTTCACGTGCAGGTAAAGGTGCACCGGATGGCCCAGCAACTGCGCCAGTTCGGTGCGGGCGCGCGCGCCGATCTCCTTGATCCGGGCGCCGCTCTTGCCCAGCACGATCGCGCGCTGCGTCGGCCGCTCGACCAAGATCTGCTGGTGGATCTCGACCGACCCGTCCTCGCGCTCCTTGTACGCCTCGGTCTCGACCGCGCTGGCATAGGGCAATTCGGCATGGAGTTGCAGGTAAAGCTGCTCGCGCGTCACCTCGGCAGCCAGCGCGCGCTCGGTCGCGTCGGACACCTGGTCCTCCGGATAATGCCACGGCCCTTCCGGGACCAGTTTGGCGAATGCACGCTTCAACTCGGCCACGCCGTCGCCCGTCGCCGCGCTGACGAACCACGTCTCGGCAAAGGGGACCAGCGCGTTCAGCTTTTCGGCATGGACCAGCAGCTTGGCCTTGTCCGCCAGATCGACCTTGTTCAGGATCAGGTGCTTGGGCTCCGGCCGGTCGGCGATCGCCTCGGCGATGTCGGTCACCTTGGACCCCAAACCGCCCTTGCCGTCGACCACCAGCGCCAGGATGTCGGCACCCTCCGCCCCGCCCCAGGCCGCGGCCACCATCGCCCGGTCCAGCCGCCGCTTCGGCTCGAAGATGCCGGGCGTGTCGACCAGCAGGATCTGCGCATCGCCCTCGATTGCGACACCCAGCAACTTGGCGCGCGTCGTCTGCGCCTTGGGGCTGACGATCGCGACCTTCTGGCCGACCAGCGCATTCACCAGCGTGGACTTGCCGGCATTGGGTGCACCGACGACGGCGACGAGGCCGCAATGTTGAGTCATTCTAGGCTTTCCGGGGGAAGAGATGCCGCCCCGTTAGCAGAAATCGGCCGGTTAGAGAATAAGCGGCTCGTCCCAAGCCGGACCGGCGTGATCCCCCCTTCCCCGTTCGTATCGAGTAACCGTCGAGTAGCGGCGCAGCCGCGTATCGAAACGGTGTATCGAGCGACAGGTTGGCGCACGAAACGCGGCCTCGTCACCCGCTCCAGACACGAACCGGCCGAGGACGAAATCGCCGCTGCTCCCTTACCCCCGCACCTTCGCCAGCAACGCCTTGGCTGCCGCCGTCTCGGCCTCCTGCTTGTTCGCTCCGCTCGCCGTCGCCTCGGCCGATTTGCCGACCCGCACCGTCACCGTAAAGCGCGGCGCATGCTGCGGCCCCGACCGGTCGGTTACTTCATATTCGGGCGGCTTGCGATTGCTCGCCGCGGCCCATTCCTGCAGCGCCGATTTGGGATGCTGCGGCGCCTTGGCATGGGCATGCACCCGGTCGCCCCAGGCCTGGTGGATGAAGGCGCGCACCGCCTCCAGCCCGGCTTCGCGGTACCAGGCACCGATCAGCGCCTCCATCACGTCGCCCAGCACATTGTCGCTTTCCGATGCGCCGTCGTCGCGCGCCTGCTTGCCCAGCCGCAGATGATCGCGCACGCCCAGTTCGCGCGCCACGTCGGCGCACACCGCACCCGTCACCAGCGCGTTCAGCCGCTTGGACAATTGCCCCTCGGGCTCATCCGGAAACTGCTCCCACAGCCATTCGGCCATGACGAGGCCGAGTACCCGGTCGCCCAGAAACTCCAGCCGCTCGTAATTCTCCGCCGCCTGGCTGCCATGGGTCAGCGCGCGGGCGAAGGGCGCGGCGTCCCTCGGCACCCGACCGAAAACGCTGGCCAGCCATTCCGAAGGCACGTTCAAAACCCTTCTCCAATCCGCGCCGGCCGTGCCGCCTGGAACCAGGTCCATGGCAACAGCCACGATGCGCTGCCATCGGTCGAGAAGAAGGTGATCGCCGCCTTGCCTTCCAGCCGCTCCATCGGGATGTATCCCATGCCGAACGGTGCGGGGAAGCGGCTGTCCGCCGAATCGTCGCGATTGTCGCCCATCAGGAACACGTTGCCCGCGGGCACGGTATAGACGTCGGTGTCGTCGCGATCGGGAAAGTCGCCCTGATCCAGCACGTCGTAGCTGCGCCCGCCGGGCAGCGTCTCGCGATAGCGGCGATAGCGGCAGATCTGCGTGCCGCCGACCACGTCCAGATGATCGGCGCCGCATTTCTCCGCATCGAAATTCGGGCTCAGCGGCAGGGTGAAGTCGGCGACCCGCGCCTTGGGGATCGGCTTGCCGTTCAGGATCACCTGCCCGCCGCGCACCTGCACCGTGTCGCCGGGCAGGCCGATCACCCGCTTGATGACGTCGTGATCGTCATGCGCCGGGTCGGTATCGCCGGGCGCCGGGTCGGGGCTGCGGAACACCACCACGTCGCCGCGCGCCGGGTCGCTCGCCAGGATACGCCCCGGGATCAGCGGCAGGCCCCAGGGCAGCGACCAGCGCGAATAGCCGTAATTCCACTTGGTCACGAACAGATAGTCGCCGATCAGCAGGCGCGGCAGCATCGATTCCGACGGGATCGAATAGGGCGCGAACAGGAAGCTGCGGATAACGAACACGAACAGCGCCAGCTTCAACAGGAAGCGCAACGTCTCCTCCGCTTCCGAACGCTTGGGGCTGTCGGGTTGCGCCTTCGGGGCGGCGGCGGGCGGTGGTGTATCGGCCATGCGTCATCGGTTCGCGCAACGCTTGGGCGGCGTCAAGCGGCAGGTCGTCTGCATCCCTTCGCAGGTGCGAAACGTTCGGGCTTGGCTTTCGCCGTCGCCTTGTCATACCCCCGACAGGATAACGGCCCCTTATGCAAAGGACATATACCCATGGCTGCCGACTGGTCGACGATCGAAGCGCTTCCCCGGACGCCGCTTCTCCAGCTTTTCGCCGAGGACCCCGACCGGCTGAAGACGTTCAGCCTCGACGTCGCGGGCATCCATTTCGACTGGTCCAAGACGCACCTGACGCGTGACGCGGTCGCCGCCTTCGCCGAACTCGCCAAGGCGCAGGGGCTTGCCGCCAAGCGCGACGCGCTGTTCGGCGGCGAGGTGGTCAACGTCACCGAGGGCCGCGCGGTCGAGCACACCGCCGAGCGCGGCGAAGGCAATCCCGAAAGCGTCGCCCGCTCGCGCGGTTTCCACGACCGGATGCGCGCGCTGATCGACGCGATCGAGGCGGAGGCGCTCGGCCCCGTCCGCTCCATCCTGCACGTCGGCATCGGCGGCTCCGCGCTCGGGCCCGATCTGCTGGTCGACGCGCTCGGCCGCGAAAGCGATCGCTACGACGTGGCGATCGTCTCCAACGTCGACGGCGTCGCGCTGGAGGAAGCGTTCAAGCGCTTCGACCCTGCGACCACGCTGCTCGTCGTCGCCTCCAAGACCTTCACCACGACCGAGACGATGCTGAACGCCACCTCGGTCCTGCAATGGATGACCGAACACGGCGTCGAGGATCCGTATGGCCGCGTGATCGCGCTCACCGCCAGCCCGGACAAGGCGGTGGAATGGGGCGTGGACGAGACGCGCGTGCTGCCCTTCTCGGAATCGGTCGGCGGGCGCTACTCGCTCTGGTCCTCGATCGGCTTTCCCGCCGCGCTCGCGCTCGGCTGGGACCAGTTCGAGGAATTGCTGGAGGGTGCAGCCGAGATGGACCGCCATTTCCGCCTCACCGCGCTCCACGAGAACGCCCCCGCCCTCGCTGCCTTTGCCGACCTCTACTACACCCAGGTCCGCGGCGCCGAGACCCGCGCCCCCTTCGCCTATGACGAGCGCCTGCGCCTCCTCCCCAGCTACCTCCAGCAACTCGAAATGGAATCGAACGGCAAGGGCGTCACCATCGACGGACAGCCCGTCGGACGCCCCACCGCCGCCATCACCTGGGGCGGCGTCGGCACCGACGCGCAACACGCCGTCTTCCAGCTCCTCCACCAGGGCACCCACCTCGTCCCCGTCGAGTTCATCGCCTCCATCGAACCCGGCGACACCCTCGCCGAAGAGCATCACCGCCAACTGCTCCTCAACGCCTTCGCGCAAGGGGCGGCACTCATGAAGGGCAAGCAGGCGGACGACCCGGCGCGCAGCTACTCGGGCGACCGCCCCTCATCCACCCTGCTGCTCGACACGGTCGACGCCCGCACGCTCGGCGCCCTCATCGCCTTCTACGAACAGCGCGTCTTCGTGAACGGCGTACTGCTCGGCATCAACTCCTTCGACCAGTTCGGCGTCGAACTCGGCAAGGAAATGGCCAAGGCGGCGGAGAAGGGCGGCGGTGATTTCGACCCCTCCACCACCGACCTGATCGCCCGCGCCGGCCTCGACTGACGCCGCGGCGCTCCTTATGTGTATGGCTCCTGGGAGCCATACACATGCGGACCAATATCGAGATCGATGATGCGCTCATGGCCGAAGCCATGGAGGCGACCGGCGCACGTACAAAGAAGGAGGCAGTCGAGGCCGCCCTTCGTCAACTGGTGCAGTTGAAACGTCAGGCCGGCATCCGCGAGTTGCGCGGCAAGGTGGAATGGATCGGCGACCTCGACGCGATGAGGCGCGATTGATCCTCGTCGATTCCAGTGTCTGGATCGATTATCTGACCGGCCGCCCGTCGCGCCAGGCCGATCACCTCGATACCATTCTTGATAAAAGGCCGATCGGCATTCCCGATCTGGTACTTACGGAGGTTCTGCAGGGCTGCCGGACGGACGCGGAATACAGGCGGCTGCACGGCAGGATGACGGTGTATCCGGTGGTGCCGGTCGGAGGGGAGCGATGCGCCGTGGAAGCCGCTCGCCACTACCGTACCCTGCGCACGCTTGGCATCACCATCCGCAAGACCATCGACACGCTCATCGCCACGCGCTGCATCCTTGATGGCACCCCGTTGCTTTACAGTGACCGGGACTTCGACCCTTTCGTACGGCATCTGGGGCTGATCCCGGTGCTGGAACCCGCATCCGGAGTGAATTGATGTCCGACTTTGATTATGACCTGTTCGTCATCGGCGCCGGGTCGGGCGGCACGCGCGCCAGCCGGGTTGCCGCGGCCCATGGCGCCAGGGTCGCGGTGGCCGAGGAATACCGCGTCGGCGGCACCTGCGTCATCCGTGGCTGCGTGCCCAAGAAGCTGCTCGCGATCGGTGCGCATTTCGCCGAGGATCTGAGCGATGCCAAGCGCTTCGGCTGGCAGGTGCCCGACCAGTGCGAATTTTCCTGGCCGACGCTGCGCGACAATGTGCTGGCCGAGGTCGACCGGATCAACGGCGCCTATACCAATACGCTGGAAAGCCACGGGGTCGACATCATCAACCAGCGCGCCGTCGTGACCGGCCCGAACAGCGTCCGCCTCGCCGACGGCACGGAAAAGACCGCTGGCAAGATCCTGATCGCGGTCGGCGCCCACCCCGCCGTGCCAGAATGCGAAGGCCATGAACTCGGCATCACCTCCAACGAGGCGTTCCACCTGCCCGCCGTGCCCAGGCGCATCCTGATCGCCGGTGCCGGCTATATCGCCAATGAATTCGCCGGCATCTTTCACCAGCTTGGCGCCCATGTCATCCTGATGAACCGCAGCAAGGAGATCCTGCGCGGCTATGAACTGGCGATCCGCGACCGCCTGCTTCAGATCTCGATGATGAAGGGGATCGAGTTCCGCTTTGACGCCACCTTCCAGGGGATCGAGAAGCTCAACGATGGCTGCCTGCAGGTCAGCATGGCGAACCACGAACCCGTGGTGGTCGATTGCGTGATGTTCGCCACCGGCCGCGTGCCCAACACCCATGGCCTCGGCCTGGAAAGCGCCGGCGTGGAACTGGACGACAAGGGCGCGATCAAGGTGGACGAGGCGAACCGCTCCACCTGCGACAGCATCTATGCCGTCGGCGATGTCACCAACCGCGTCCAACTCACGCCGGTGGCGATCCGCGAGGGTCAGGCCTTTGCCGACACCGTGTTCGGCAACAAGCCGACCAGCGTCGACTATGACTGCATCCCCTCTGCCGTATTCAGCCATCCTCCCATTGCCGGCGTCGGCATGACGGAGGCGGAGGCCAAGTCGAAGCTGGGATCGGTCAAGGTCTATTCGTCGGACTTCCGCCCGATGAAGAACGTGCTGGCCGGGCGTGACGAGCGCGCCCTCTACAAGATGGTGTGCGACAGCGAGACGGATCGCATCCTCGGCCTGCACATGATCGGCCCCGACGTACCCGAAATCCTGCAGGCCGCGGCGATCGCGGTAAAGGCGGGTCTGACCAAGGCGCAGTTCGACGCCACTGTCGCCCTGCACCCGACCATGGCCGAGGAACTCGTCCTGATGCGTTGACCTGATGCTCCCGCGGGTGTGCGCCCACGCATCACCCGCGGGAAGGTTCCTGGTGCCGGGCGATTTTTGCCCTGCCGGCCCGTACCGGCCGCCCCGCCCTCCTGCCGCGTGGCGGCCGCGCCACATCGGGCCCTGAATGCAACACGCTCCACCATAAGGTCGCTTGGCGTACACAAGCGATCGGGATTAGCAGTTCGGCTCTGCTGCAACGACAAGCAGGGGCGGCTCTCCCGCACCCGGCGGCGACGGCATCAGGGTTGCGCACGGCTCCGTTACGGAGAGGATTGCCGATGGCGGGTCATCCCCGCCCAGCCTTACGTCCCGGCCGGTAGAACCGGCGGCGACGGGGGCCCCACGGCGCCGGCAGCCCGACAGGCAGGACCGGCACGGGCCCGATCGGGTCCGGCCCATGGGGAACGACGTGATGAAGACGATGATGACGGCCGCACTGCGCGCCACGCTGGCCACCACCACCATTTTAGGAAGCGCTACGATCCTGTCCGCGCCCGCCGCCGCGCAGACGACGACCGCCTCGATCCGCGGCCAGGTGACCGGGCCGGACGGCGCGCCCGCCGCCGGCGCCGCGGTGACCGCGGTCAACACCGGCACCAACCAGACGCAGCGCAGCACCGCCGACGGGAATGGCGCCTTTGTCCTCAACGGCCTGCGTCCCGGCCAGTACCGCATCACCACCACCGCCACCAGCGGAGAGACCGCCGAACGCCTCGTCATCGTGTCGATCGGCCAGTCCGCGACGCTCGACATCCGCCTCGCCGCGCCCGCGCCGACCCCGGCGCCGGGGACCGGGACCGAAACCACGATCGACGGCACGCCGCCGGCCGCCCCCGGCGGCGGCGATGGCGGCGAGATCGTCGTCACCGGCAACCGCCTCGTCGAGGTGAAGACCAGCGAGATCGCGACCAACATCACCCAGGAACAGATCCGCACCCTGCCGCAGACCGACCGCAACTTCCTCAGCTTCGCCGCGCTTGCCCCCGGCGTCCGCTACAATGATTCCGAGACGAACAAGGGGTTTCAGGCCGGCGCCTCGGCGGCTAGCCAGGTCAACGTCTTCATCGACGGCGTCAGCCTGAAGAACAAGCTGCGTGAGGGCGGCGTCGCGGGGCAACAGAACAGCCGCGGCAATCCCTTCGGCCAGCTCGCGGTGCAGGAATTCCGCGTCCTGACGCAGAACTACAAGGCGGAATATGAGCAGGCCGGCTCGGCGATCATCACCTCGGTGACGAAGTCGGGCACCAACGAATTCCACGGCGAGGTCTTCGGCCAATATACCGACCGCTCGCTCAGCCAGACCGACTACATCGTCCGCCGCCGCGGCGATCCCAAGCCCGCCTTTGAACGCAAGCAGTACGGCGCCTCGCTCGGCGGCCCGATCATTAAGGACAAGCTGTTCTTCTTCGGCGCCTATGAGGGCAACGATCAGGACCGCGCGCTGATCGTCAATTCCAGCGGCGAACAGGCCGCGATCAACGAGTTCGAGCAATTCTCCGGCCGCCGCCTGAGCGAGTTCGAGGGCGCCTTTGTCAGCCCGTTCCGCCAGGATTTCTATTTCGGCAAGCTGACCCTGACCCCGGACGAGCGCCAGGTGTTCGACCTGTCGTTCAGCCGCCGTCAGGAAACCGACATCCAGGGCTTCGACGGCAATGTCAGCTATGAAAGCGCCGAGAACAAGATCAACACGGTCGACACCTATCTGTTCAAATGGACCTATACCGGCGACAGCTTCGTCAACGAATTCAACGCCAACTATCTCAGCTACATCTTCAATCCGACCTCGCTGAACCCGGACCTGCCCTCTTTCGACTATGCCGGCGTGCTGGTCTTCGGCGGCAAGGATTCGACCAGGCGCGAGGTGCAGCAAAGCTACACCTTCCGTAACGACCTGACCTATACCGGCCTCGACACCCATGTGTTCAAGGTCGGCGGCCGCGTCGAGATCACCGATATCGAATTCATCAACAACGCCTATATCCAGCCGCGCTACACCTTCAACCGCGCCGACAATGCCGGCACGCCCAACGACACCAGCGACGACCTGACCTTCGCCTTTCCGTCCGAGGCGCGCCTCGGCCTCGGCAATGGCCGCATCTACGGCTCCAACACGCAGGTCGGTGTCTATGCGCAGGACGACTGGGACGTCACCGGCCGGCTGCAACTCAACATCGGCGTGCGCTGGGATTACGAGACCAACGCCAAGAACAACAATTTCCGCACCCCCGACAATGCCGCCGCCGCGCTGCGCGCGCTGCCCAGCACCTTCTACTTCGATCCCGAAAACTACATATCGACGGGTAACAACCGCAAGCCGTTCGCCGGCGCCATCGCGCCGCGCTTCGGCTTTTCGTGGGATATCAAGGACGACCAGTCGACGGTGATCTTCGGCGGCGCCGGCCGCTATTATGACCGCAACAACTTCAACAACACGGTCGACGAACTCAGCCGCACGATCAACCCGGTCGGCGTGTTCCGCTTCTCGCCGACCGGCACGCCGCGCCGCGGCCTGCCCACCGTCGCCTGGAACCCCAGCTACCTGACCCGCGACGGCCTGCTGACCCTGCTCTCGACGCAGCCCGAAACCGGCCTGCCCGAACTGCTGGCGACCAAGAACAACACGAAGCCGCCGGTCAACGATCAGGTCTCGTTCGGCATCCGCCAGCGCGTCGGGCCGTTCCAGGCCTCGCTTTCCGGATCGTACCAGCGGGGTCGCAACGGCTATACCTATCTGTTCGCCACGCGGCAGAATGGCGGCCTGGGCGCGCCCAACGATCCGGCGCTGCTCTCCACCGTCCGCGCACTCGGCTATCAGAACGTGCTGATCGGCTATGACGGGCTCGACACCCGCTACAAGGCGCTCTTCTTCACCCTCGACAAGACCTATACCGAGGCATCGGGCTGGGGCCTCAACATCGCCTATACGCTTGGCAAGGCGGAGAAGAACGGCGCGAACGACGTGTTCGACCTGTTCAGCCTCGATGAGGTCGTGCCCGACGCCTATGGCTGGCGCCCCTCGGTCGGTGACGAGCGCCACCGCGTTGTCCTGTCCGGCATCGTCGATCTGCCGCTCGGCTTCAAATTCTCGACGATCACGACGCTGGGCAGCGGCTCGGCCTACAATATCGTCGATACCACCAACGGTACCGAGCCGGGCCAGCGCGCGTTCCGCGTCGGCTATCCGGAAAAGAACTGCATCAAGGGGCTGTTCGCCTTTTGCGAAGTCAACCTGACGCTGGCCAAGCGCTTCTCGATCTTCGGCAACAGCGACAGCTTCGAGGCCGCAGTCGACGTGCTGAACGCCTTCAACAACAAGAATTTCGCCGGCTTCGACGAAGGTATCAACCTGTCCGCCACCCCGCCCGATACGCTGCGCCCCGCCGATGCGGCCAACGCCACGCGCGTGCTGACCCTGCCGCGCCGCGTGCAGTTCCGCCTCGGCTATCGCTTCTGACCCGCGGCCCGGCCGCCTGCAATGCATCCGCTTGCAGGCGGCGGGCGTTTCCGATCCCATGTCGACCCTGACCCGCCGCAGCCTGCTCGCCGCCGGAACCGCCGGTATCGTCACCGCCTGTACCCCCGCCCGCGTCAGCCCGCCGCCGATCCTGGTCGCCCCCTTCGGGCCGCCAATCTCTGCGCCCGATGCGCTCCTCAAGGACATTCAGCAGCGCACCTTCCGCTATTTCTGGGACTCGACCGACCCCGCAACCGGCCTTGCGCCCGATCGCTGGCCCACCCCCTCCTTCGCCTCGATCGCCGCCATCGGCTTCGCCCTCACCGCCTACCCCATCGGCGCCGCCAATGGCTGGATCACCCGCGACCAGGCCCGCACCCGCACCCTGGCCACCCTGCGCTTCCTCGCCGCCGCCCCGCAGGGCGATCAACCCACTGGTTTTTCCGGGTATAAAGGCTTCTTCTATCACTTCCTCGGCATGACGAAGGGGCATCGCTTCGCCAAATGCGAGCTGTCGACAATCGACACCGCGTTGATGATGGCGGGCGTGTTGTTCGTGCAAAGCTGGTTCGATGCCGAGGATATTCGCGAATCCGAGATCCGCGCGCTTGCCGAGCAACTCTACACCGCGGTCGAATGGACCTGGATCACCCCGCGCGCGCCCTTCGTGTCGATGGGCTGGATGCCGGAAAGCGGCTTCATCTCCAGCGACTGGAACATCTACAACGAAAGCCTGATCCTTTACCTGCTGGCGCTCGGCTCCCCCAGCCACCCCTTGCCTGCCGACACCTGGACGCGCTGGACTGACACCTTTGATCCCTCATGGGATGCCAGTTACGTCGATGCCTATACCGCCTTCCCGCCGCTGTTCGGCCATCAGTACAGCCAGGTGTGGGTCGATTTCCGCGGCATGACCGATGCCTATTCGCGCCGCCGCGGCATCGATTATTTCGAGAACAGTCGCCGCGCCACCTATGCGCAGCAACGCTATGCCATTGCCAATCCGGGCAACTGGGTCGGCTATGGCGAAGATGTCTGGGGCTTCACCGCCTGCGACGGGCCCGGCGACTTCGTGCAGGAGATCGACGGGCGCAACCGCGAATTCTTCAGCTATTCCGCCCGCGGGCCCGGGGACCGCGACGACGGCACGATCGCGCCCACCGCCGCCTTCGGCTCGATCGCCTTCGCACCCGAAATCGTCATTCCCACCGCCCAGGCGATGATCGCGCGCTACCCCGGCATCTATGATGAATACGGCTTTCGCGACAGCTTCAACCTGACGCTGAAACAGACCGACCACCGGTTGCAGCACGGCTCCATCGTCCCCGGCACCGGCTGGGTCGCGACCGACCATCTCGGCATCGATCAGGGCCCGATCGTCGCGATGATCGAGAACCATCGCACCGGCCTCGTCTGGAACACCATGAAGCGCAATCCGCACCTGCGCCGCGGCCTGGAACGCGCCGGGTTCAGCGGCGGCTGGATGGGCTGAGGGGCATCAGGCGCGCGTCGCCGGCGTCCGGCTGCCGCGCACGCTGTCATAGGCGTAGAGCGCACATCCCGCCCAGATCAGGGTAAAGGTCGCGATGTGGACGGGCTTCAGCGTCTCGCCGAAGAGCAGCACCGCCTGCAGGAACTGCAAGGTCGGCGCCAGATACTGGAGCAGCCCCAGCGTGGCATAGCGCATCCGCCGCGCCGCCGCCGCGAACATCAGCAGCGGCGCCGTCGTCACCGCGCCCGCCAGCACCAGCAGCACGTCCAGGCGGATGGACTGCCCGAACGCCCCCGTCCCCGCCATCTGCGCCTGCGCGATGAAGATCGCCGCGAAGGGCGAGAGCAGCAGCGTCTCTACCGTCAGGCCGCCCAGCGCATCGATCGCCGCCACCTTGCGCAGCAGGCCATAGACGCCGAACGTCACCGCCAGCGTCAGCGAGATCCACAGCGCGCCGCCGCCCGACACCGCGAGCAGCAGCACGCCCACCGCCGCGATCCCGATCGCCACCGCCTGCCCGCGCCGCACGCGCTCGCCCAGCACCGCGACGCCCAGCGCGACGTTGACCAGCGGGTTGATGAAATAACCCAGACTCGCCTCCAGCACATGTGCATGCTGCACCGCCCAGATATAGACCAGCCAGTTGACCGCGATCAGGCCCGCGCTCCCGCACAGCAGCAACAGCGTCCGCCCCCGCGCCGCCGCCCGGATCGCCGCCCCCCGCCGCATGGCCAGCACTACCAGCAACAACAGCGCCACCGACCACAGGATGCGATGCGCCACCACCTGAAACGCCGGCACTCCCGCCAACAGCTTCAGGTACAGCGGCAACAGCCCCCAGGTCACATAGGCGCCGATGCCCAGGATCAGGCCGGTACGGGCGGGAGAAGCGGTGGCGGTCATGAACCGCCCTGTCCTGCAGCGCAGCATGATTGGCAAGCGCCTATGGCGCCCGGCCGCCCGGAGAGTCCGCAACTGCTGACGTTACCCCGCGCTACCCGTTCGTCTCACGTAACTACCAAGGAGCGGTGCAGCCGCATATCGAAGCGGTGTATCGAAAGGCAGCTTGGCGCATGAAGCGGCTCCCCAAAGCCAGCCCCGCCCCGATCCGTTCGTTTCGAGTAACCGCCGAGTGGCGGCGCAGCCGCGTATCAAGGCGGCGTATCGCGAGACAAGTTGGCGCACGAAGCGACTCCCCAAAGCCAGCCCCGCCCGATCCGTTCGTCTCGAGTAACCGTCGAGTAGCGGCGCAGCCGCGTATCGAGGCGGTGTATCGAGAGACAGGCTGGCACACGAAGCAGCTCCCCAAAGCCAGCCCCGCCCGATCCGTTCGTCTCGAGTAACCGTCGAGTAGCGGCGCAGCCGCGTATCGAGGCGGTGTATCGAGAAACAGGTTGGCACACGAAGCAGCTCCCCAAAGCCGGCGCGACCGTGGCCTAAGGCAACATGGTCACTGCCTAGCCCGAAACCATCCCCTCCACCCTGACGCGCCCACCGCGGTTGACGACGCGTCCCATCACCATGCCGGTCACGCAAACGTCCGCACCCGCGCCGACCACCACGTCGCCCTGGACCATCGCGGCGACATCCACCGTGCATCCGGACGCCACGGTCAGGTCCCCCATCACCATGCCCCGGAACGTCCCGTCCCGGTCCACCGTCACGTCGCCACCATGCATCCCGCGCATCGCCGTTCCTCCGATCAGGATGCGAACAACAACACCGGCGTCTCCAGATAGGTCCGCAGCGCCTGGACGAAGCTGGCCGCGTCCCAGCCGTCGACCACCCGGTGGTCGCAACTGATCGACAGGTTCATCAGCTTGGCGCGCACGATATCGTCGCCCCGGAACACCGGGCGCTCGACGATCTTGTTCGGCCCGACGATCGCCACTTCCGGACGGTTGATCACCGGCGTCGTCGCGATGCCACCCAGCGGCCCCAGCGAGGTGACGGTGATCGTGCCGCCCCCCATTTCCTCGCTGCGGATCGTGCCGGCCCGTGCCGCCTCGGCCAGCCGCGTGATCTCGGCGGCGAGCTGCCAGACGTTGCGATCCTGTGCGTCGCGGATCACCGGCACGGTCAGCCCGGCCGGGGTCTGCGTCGCCATCCCGCAATGCACCCGCCCCGACCGCGTCACCACACCCGCCTCGTCGTCATAGCGCGCGTTCAGCATCGGGAAGTCGGGCAGGGTGCGGCACATCGCGACGATCAGGAACGGCAGCAGCGTCAGCTTCGGCCGATCGCCGCGATGCGCGTTCAGGTCGCCGCGCATCGCCTCCAGCGCGGTCACGTCGATCTCGTCGACATAGGTGAAGTGGGGAATGTTGCGCTTGGCGGCGGCCATGTTCTCGGCGATCCGCCGCCGCATGCCGATTACCCGCACGCTCTCGTCCGCCCAGGCGCGCGGGGCATCGGATGTATAGCCCTGCGCCGAACCGTAGCGCAGATACGCGTCCAGATCGGCGTGGCGGATACGGTCCCCCTCCGCCGCCCGCACCTGCGACAGATCGACGCCTAGTTCCTTGGCCCGCGCCCGCACCGCCGGCGAGGCCAGCGCTCGATGCTCACGCGAAACCGGAGCCGCCCGCACCTCCCTCTCCCCTCCGGGGAGAGGGCCGGGGTGAGGGGCCGCCACAGGCGGCACGCTCTGAGCTGCCACCTTCTCCTGAGCCGCAGCCGCAGTCGCAGCCGCAGCCGGAGCCGGAACCGGCGCGGCAACCTCCTCGACCCCCGGATTTTCCGCCTCGATCTGCTCGGCCACCTCGTCCGAGCCGACCGCCTCCGCCGCCTCGGTCTCGATCACCACCAGCGCCGCGCCGATCGGCACCATCTCGCCGACCTCGCCCGCCACCTCGACGATCGTGCCCGACACCGGCGATTCCATCTCCACGGTCGCCTTGTCAGTCATCATGTCGGCAAGGTTCTGGTCCTCCTCCACACGATCCCCCACGGCGACATGCCATGCGACGATCTCCGCCTCGGCAATGCCCTCGCCGATATCGGGCAGGCGAAAGGTGAAACGCGCCATCCTCAAGCGTCCTTCATGATCTTCTTGAGCGCCTGTCCGATGCGGACTGGCCCCGGGAAATATGCCCATTCCAGGCTGTGCGGATACGGCGTGTCGAACCCCGTCACCCGCTCGATCGGCGCTTCCAGATGGTAGAAGCAGCGCTCCTGCACCAGCGCGGACAGTTCGGCACCGTAGCCGCCGGTGCGTGTCGCCTCGTGCACGATCATGCAGCGCCCGGTCTTCTTCACCGACGCCTCGATCGTGTCGATGTCCAGCGGCACCAGCGTGCGCAGGTCGATGATCTCCGCATCCACCCCCATGTCGGCCACGGTGTTGGCGACGACATGGACCATCGTGCCGTAGCACAGGACCGTCACGCCCTCGCCCTCGCGCACCACCGCGGCCTTGCCCAGCTCGACCTTGTAATATCCGGTCGGCACCGCACCACCGGGATGCTGCGACCAGTTCGACGCGGGGCGATCCCAGTGCCCGTTGAACGGGCCGTTATAGATGCGCTTGGGCTCGAAGAAGAGGACGGGGTCGTTGTCCTCGATCGCTGCGATCAGCAGCCCCTTGGCATCGTACGGCGTCGACGGGATCACCGTCTTGATGCCGGAGACATGGGTGAAGATGCCCTCCGGGCTCTGCGAGTGCGTCTGCCCGCCGAAGATGCCGCCGCCAAAGGGCGAGCGGACCGTGATCGGTGCGGTGAACTCGCCCGCCGAGCGATAGCGCAGCCGTGCCGCCTCGCTGACCAACTGGTCGAGCGCGGGGTAGATATAGTCGGCGAACTGGATCTCGGGCACCGGCCGCAGGCCATAGGCGCCCATGCCGATCGCGACGCCGATGATGCCGGTTTCGGTGATCGGCGTGTCGAACACGCGCGTCTTGCCGTATTTCGCCTGCAACCCCGCGGTCGCGCGGAACACGCCGCCGAAATAGCCGACATCCTCGCCCATCACGAGCACGTCCGGGTCGCGCGCCATCACCACGTCCAGCGCGGAGTTGATCGCCTGGATCATCGTCATCCGAGCGGTTTCGGGCTGGGTGTCTGCCGTCATCGCTTCCTCGCCCCCCATCACTTCCTCGCCCACGGCCGCCCGCTCGCTTCTTCCTCGTCCAGCATCTGCTGGCGCTGTTCCTGCAGGTGCCAGGGCATCTCCTCGAACACCCCGTCGAACAGCGAATCGAGCGGCTGGTGCAGCCCGTGGCCCAATATGCCGTTCGCCTCCGCCGCCTTTTGCGCGGCGCGCACCTCCTCGGCACACGCCTTGTCCTGCTCGGCGTGCTGTTCCTCGCTCCACTCGCCAAGCGCGATCAGATGATCCTTCAACCGTACCACCGGATCCCCCAGCGGCCACGCGCCCGATTCTTCGGCGGAGCGATACTGGGTCGGATCGTCGGAGGTGGAGTGCCCCTCCGCGCGATAGGTGAACAGCTCGATCAGCGTCGATCCCTGGTTCAGCCGCGCGCGCTCGGCCGCCCACATCGTCGCGGCATAGACGGCCAGCGCGTCGTTGCCGTCGACCCGCAAGCCGGCGATCCCGTATCCGATCGCGCGCGCGGCAAAGGTCGTCGCCTCCGCCCCCGCGAAACCCGAAAAGCTGGAGATCGCCCATTGGTTGTTGACGACGTTCATGATGACCGGCGCCCGGTACACCGCGGCAAAGGTACAGGCGGAGTGGAAGTCGCCCTCCGCGGTCGACCCTTCGCCGCACCATACCGCCGCGATCCGGTTGTCGCCCTTCGCCGCGGAGGCCATCGCCCAGCCCACCGCCTGCGGATATTGCGTCGTCAGATTGCCGGAGATCGAGAAGAAGCCGAACCGCTTTTCGGAATACATGATGGGCAGCTGCTTGCCGCCCAGCTTGTCGCCGGTGTTCGAATAGATCTGGTTCATCATGTCGACCAGCGGACAGCCGCGCGCGATCAGCAGCCCCTGTTGCCGGTACGACGGAAAGCACATGTCGTCGGCGTCCAGCGCATAGGCCGCCGCGACCGCCACCGCCTCCTCGCCCCGCGCCTTCATGTAGAAGCTGGTCTTGCCCTGCCGCTGCGCCCGGAACATCCGCTCGTCGAACGCGCGCAGCAACACCATGCTGCGCAGCATCCGGCGCAACAGGTCCGGCGACAGCTTCGGGTCCCAGGGGCCGACGGCGTGGCCCTCATCGTCCAGCACCCGCACCAGACCATAGGACAATTCATGAAAATCGGCCGGCGCATCGCCGGTATCGGGGCGCCGCGCCGCGCCCGCGGGCGGCACGTCGAATCCGTTGAAATCGACCGCATCGCCCGGCCGGAAACGCGGTTCGGGCACATGCAGGCTCAGCGGCGGCAGATTGGCGCGGGAATGTCCGGCCATGCTCTCTCCATTCAGTGGCGCCCGTTTTTCGGGTCGATCACTCGTTTCAACCGCCTGTTATAAAATTTCAAGCCCCCGCGATGCTTTTCGTCCCCGTCTTGCCGCGAACCGCCGGCTCGCCTATCTGGCGCGGGCGGCGACCACGTTCCCGCCTCTTATGGGTGTTCAAGACCGGGACGGCCCGGCAGCAAGCCTTTGAAGGACGCTGCCCCATGCCCTGGATCATCCTTGCCATCGCCGGTCTGTTCGAGGTCGTCTGGGCCTATGCGATGAAGCAATCGCACGGCTTCACCCGGCTATGGCCCTCGGTCATCACCTTTGCCGGCATGTTCATCAGCTTCGGCCTGCTCTCGCTTGCGATGCGCAGCCTGCCGCTGGGTACCGCCTATACGGTATGGACCGGCATCGGCGCGGTGGGCGCCTTCGTGCTGGGCGTGCTGATCCTTGGCGAATCGGCGCATCCCATGCGGATCGGCGCGGCGGTCCTTATCGTCTCCGGCCTGGTCCTGATGAAGCTGTCGGACGGATAGGGCCAGGCACGCGCCCTTACGGCCGCGCCACGATCCGCCACCGGTCCTGCGCGATCGTCATCGCCGCCACGCCCGGTTTCCAGATGCCGTCCGTGCCGCGCCGTTCATAGCCGCACACGAACACCAGATGCTCGCGTGACGACAGCCGGCACCCATTGGCCCGCAACGTGCCCGCCGCCACATCCTCGCCGCCCGCCTTCCAGGCCGCGGCAAGCTGCTCATCGGTCGGCCGCGGCGACAGGCGATCGGCGGCATAGGGCCCGTCCAGCGCCGCCCGGCCCGCCGCCACCACGGCGGGCTCCAGCGGCGGCAGCGGGGCGGCACGCTGTGCATCCCACGCCCCCATCTGCTGCAGGATCGCACCCGGCGCATCGACGGGCGGACCCGACTGTGCCGCTACCGCCAGCACCGCCAGCAGCAGCATCAGCCGCCCACCACCTGTTCGATCACGCCGAACACCGGGTGATGCCGGTCGTCCTCGGCCCAGATCCGCACCGTGTCGCCCGCCTTCAGGAACGGCGTCCTGGCCGCGCCGTCCCGGATCGTCTCCACCGTGCGCAGCTCTGCGAGGCACGAATAGCCGACCCCGCCCTCCGCGATCGGCTTGCCCGGCCCGCCATCCGCATCCCGGTTGGATACGGTGCCCGATCCGATGATCGTCCCCGCCCCCAGCGCGCGCGTCTTCGCCGCATGCGCGATCAGCGTGCCGAAATCGAAGGTCATGTCCTCGCCTGCCTCGGCGCGGCCGAACGGCTTGCCGTTCAGGTCGACCATCAACCGGCGGTGCAGCTTGCCGTCCCGCCACCAGTCGCCAAGCGAGTCCGGCGTCACGAACACCGGCGAAAAGGCAGAGGCCGGCTTCGACTGGAAGAAGCCGAACCCCTTGGCCAGTTCGCCCGGGATAAGCCCGCGCAGCGATACGTCGTTGGTCAGCCCGACCAGCCGGACGGCCGCCAGCGCCTCGTCGCGGCTGGCGCCCATGGCCACGTCGCCGGTCACCACCACCACCTCGGCCTCCAGGTCGCAGCCCCAGCTTTCGTCGGCCAGCGGGATCGGATCGCGCGGGCCCAGAAACCCGTCCGAACCACCCTGATACATCAGCGGATCATGCCAGAAACTGTCGGGCATCTCGGCGCCCCGCGCCTGCCGCACCAGCGCGACATGGTTCACGTAAGCCGACCCGTCCGCCCATTGATAGGCGCGCGGCAACGGGGCGGCGGCATCATGTTCGTGAAAGCGTCCCTTGGGGATCGCGTCATGCGCCAGGTCGGTCGCCAGATTGGCGAGGTCGGGCGCCAGCCGGTCCCAATCGTCCAGCGCCGCCTGCAATGTCGGCGCGATGTGCGCGGCATCGGCATACCAGGCCAGATCGTCCGACACGACGACGAGGCGGCCGTCGCGACCCCCCTTCAGGCTGGCAAGCTTCATGGGCGTTCCTCTCCGTTGTTTGGCACAGGCGTGCCGGAAGCGGGAGCGCGGATCAACCCCGCGACGCAACCGTCGGGCGGCTTGACTTTTTCACATTTGCAAGCCAAGGGAGCCGCCGATCGTGCCGGTTCATGGCAAGCGTGAACGGACCCTGGTCCCGGCGCCGGCGCGATATTTCGATCAAAGGCTGTCCTTGTCACGCGGGGCATCATTCTTCCCCCCGGTGCGCCGGCCGATCGCGGCTGCGCCCGCTGCCAAGGCTATTCTCATGTCCTTTTCCGAACTCGGTTTGTCGGAGCCGCTCGTCCGCGCGCTCGAAGCCAAGGGCTATGCCGAGCCCACCCCGATCCAGCGCGATTCGATCCCGACCCTGCTGGAGGGTCGCGACCTGCTGGGCATCGCCCAGACCGGCACCGGCAAGACCGCGGCCTTTGTGCTGCCCTCGATCCAGCGTCTGGTCGCCGCCAACAAGCGCGTGCTGCCGACGCATTGCCGCATGCTGGTGCTCGCCCCGACGCGTGAACTCGCCAGCCAAATCGCCGACAATGCGCGCGGCTACGGCAAGTTCTCGAAGCTGACCGTCGCCACCGTCTTCGGCGGCACCAGCATCGCCAAGAACAAGAACGACCTGTCGCGCGGCGTCGACATCCTCGTCGCCACGCCCGGCCGCCTGATCGATCTGGTCGAGCAACAGCTCCTGAACCTGTCGATGATCGAGATCCTGGTCCTCGACGAGGCGGACCAGATGCTCGACCTGGGCTTCATCCATGCGCTGCGCCGCATCGTGAAGATGCTGCCGAAGAAGCGCCAGTCGCTGTTCTTCTCGGCCACCATGCCGACCCAGATCCGCGAGCTGGCGGACAAGTTCCTCGACGATCCGGCGACCGTCTCGGTCACGCCCGTCGCGACCACCGCCGAGCGGGTCGAGCAATATGTCACCTTCGTCACCCAGACGGAGAAGCAGGCGCTGCTGACGATCGTGCTGGGCGATCCGGCGATCGACCGTGCGCTGGTCTTCACCCGTACCAAGCACGGCGCGGACCGCGTGGTGAAGCTGCTGGCGGGCAACGGCATCGCCTCGCACGCGATCCACGGCAACAAGAGCCAGGCACAGCGTGAGCGTGCGCTGGGCGCGTTCAAGTCGGGCGAGGTCCGCATCCTGGTCGCGACCGACATCGCCGCACGCGGCATCGACGTTTCGGGCGTCAGCCATGTGGTGAATTTCGAGCTGCCCAACGTGCCCGAACAATATGTCCACCGCATCGGCCGCACCGCGCGTGCCGGTCGCTCGGGCATCGCCATCGCCTTCTGTGCCGAGGACGAGCGGCCCTATCTGCGCGACATCGAGAAGCTGACGCGCCAGAAGATCCCCGTCACCCCGCTTCCCGCCGACTTCGTGAAGCGGGCCGAGGCGATCAAGGCACAGCGCGTCAAGGCGATCGGCGCGGACCCCGCCCCGCGCGCCGACCGGCCGCGCCAGCAGCCGCGACCCAAGGCGACGCATGCGGCACGCCCCAGCGATCCGCGCGGGCCCCGCGGCCGTCAGCGTCGCCGTGGCGGCGGGGGCGGCGGTGGCCGCAGCGCCGGCGCGCCCGCCCAGGGCTAAAGGCCAGGGGCAGGGATAAACCATCAGGGTCAGGGCGTTGTCCCGGCATCGATCCCTAAAAGGAGGATGCCATGGACATCGCCCACACACCCGCTGCCGAACGTATCGCACGGGTACTTTGCGGCCAGCGGATCAGCATCAACGCCGGCGGCGAGACCGAATCGGCCTCCGCGATGGTCGACGATCACTGGAGGGATCACCTGCCCGACGCGCTTGCCGTCCTGCGCACGCTGCGCGAACCCGACCAGCACATGGCGGCCGCCGGCGATCCCGCCATCTGGGAAGCCATGGTCCTGGTCGCGATCGAACAGGCCAAGCCGAAACCGCAAACCTTGGTGCTGTAACGCCTGCAATTGACGCTTCGCCAACCGGCACACGACGCGAAGCGTCATCAAATTATCATGCGCGCAGAGAACGCAGAGACGCCTCCACCTGTGCGCACATACACCTATCGAAGCGCAAAGCGCTTCACCGCTCACTCAATCGATGGGGACGCAACAAATGCCCCCAACGAATCCCCTCCGCGCCTCCGCGCCTCCGCGCGAATATCAGATCTTCTTCGCGGCTTCGCGGCTTCGCGTGAACCAAACTTTACTCAATCAAGAAACCGCGCCGCCCGCTTCTCCAGATTCGCCATCACCGCCTCCCGCTGGTTCGCCCCTCGCATCAGCCGCAACTGTGCGGCACTTTCCGCGCGCAGGATGGTGGCGGCATCACCGTCCGCGGCAACCGCGAGCAGGCCCTTGGCCTCGCGCACCGCATCGGGGCTGCGTGCCGCGATCACCCGCGCCAGATCGCGCGCCGACCCCATCGGATCCTCCGTCAGGCGGGTGACGAAGCCGAACGCTTGCGCTTCCTCGGCCGAGAATTCCCGTGCGGTATAGGTCAACTCGCGCACCACGTCGTCGCGCACCATGCCCCGCCACAAGGCGACGCCCGCCATGTCGGGCACCAGTCCCCAGTGCATCTCGCGAATGGCGAAGCGCGTCGCCGGGTGCGCCAGCCGGATGTCCGCGCCCGACATGATCTGGAACCCGCCGCCGAAGGCGACGCCGTGCACCGCCGCGATCACCGGCATCGGCAGGGTCCGCCAGCCCCAGGCCGCCTGCTGCACCAGGTTTGCCGCGCCGTGCGTCCGCTCCTCGGTCAACAGGCCGGATCCGCCGCCCGCCATCGCCGCCATGTCCAGCCCGGCGCAAAACGCATTGCCCTCACCCGACAGGATGACGACGCGCACCTCGGCCCGCGTTGCCAGCGCCGCGATCGTGTCGGCGATCTGCGCGAACATGGGCGCATCGATCGCGTTCATCTTGGCGGCGCGGGCCAGCCGCACCTCGGCAACGCCATCGGCCAGCGTGATCGCCACCCGGTCTTCCATCACCACTCTCCACGCATGCCTGGCGCCGATTGCGCCGCATGCCCAGCGGTGTACAGCATGTCGCGATGAGGTTCGATATCGACCGTTTCGCCGCAGCGGGCGGCTTTGGCGGCCATGGCGGCCGGCTGGGCATGCACTATCATGCGCATGGGCCCGACTGGGCGGAACTGGCGCTGCCCTATGATCCGGCGCTGGTCGGCGATCCGGAAAGCGGCGTCATCGCATCGGGGCCGATCATCACCATCATGGACATGGCGACCAGCCTGGCGGTCTGGCTGAAACGCGGGCGTTTCGTGGCCCATGCGACGCTCGATCTGCGCGTCGACTATCTCCGCCCCGCCACCCCCGGCGCCACCGTCATCGGCCACGGCGAATGCTACCGCGTCACCCACTCCATCGCCTTTGTCCGCGGACAGGCGCATGACGGCAACCCCGACGATCCCGTCGCACACGTCACCGGCACCTTCATGACCACCGGCCTGCGCGATACCCGCCAATCATGAACCCGCCCCAGACGCTGCCGCCCTATGCGCACCTCCTCGGCTGCACGATCGAACGCACGCCTGATGGCGCGCCCGAACTCGTCCTCCCCTTCGCCGACGACGTCATCGGCCGTCCCGGTTTTCTCCATGGCGGTGCGATCGCGGGGCTGCTGGAGGTGGCGGCGATCGCGATGCTGGCGCACGGGCTGGAGGAGGAGGGCGGGGGCCGGATCAAGCCGGTCACCGTCACCGTCGATTTCATGCGCGGCGGGCGCGATCACACCACCCGTGCCGCGGCACGCATCGTGCGCCTGGGCCGCCGCATCGCCAATGTCGAGGCGATCGCCTGGCAGGACGACCGCGACCGCCCGATCGCGGCCGCCCGCATGACCTACCGGATCAGCCGGCCGGAGCCCGTTCTTTCGGAGTAGTATCTCCGCACCCGGCCTAGCCCCTCTTCGCGCTGGAACCGAACCCCGCGCCACATCTAAGCTTTGCCTCACAACGAAAGCGGACCTGGGGGCAGGTATGCAGGGGGCAAGCACGAAAAGGTCGATCGGGGGATTCCCGGTCATCAACTGCGACCGTCATGTTCTGGCGGAAGCGCTACGGCATCGTCTCGCGCTCCGGCGGCGGACGATCCTGTTCTTCGCCAATCAGAATTTCGTCGTCGAATGCCAGAAGATCGGCCGCCGCATGGCGTCGCGCCGGGACGTGCTGGTGGTCAGCGACGGAATCGGAGCGGAGATCGGCGCGCGGCTGGTCAGCGGGCGCGGTTTCGTCGAAAATCTGAACGGCACCGACTTCACGCCATTCTTCTTCGAGCGGCTCGGGCGCAAGCTGCGCCTGTTCCTGGTCGGCGGCACGCCCGAGAATGTCGAGGCGGCAGCGCGCATCTTTGCCGAAAGCTGGTCGACCGAGGTCGTCGGCACGCAGGACGGCTTTTCGCTGTGGCAGGACGAGGACGCGGTGATCGAGCGGATCCGCGATGCGAGACCCGACGTGCTGATCGTCGGCATGGGCAATCCGCTCCAGGAACGCTGGATCCTCGACCATGCGGACCGGTTGGAGGTGCCGCTCGCCATGGGGGTCGGCGCGCTGTTCGAATGGCTGACCGGCGCCAAGCAGCGGGCGCCGCAATGGGTGCGCGACGCGCGCATGGAATGGGCCTATCGCCTGGCCAGCGAGCCGCAGCGCCTCGCCAGGCGCTATTCGGTCGGCATCGTCCACTTCTTCCTGCTCGTCGCCGCCTGGGGACAGGCGAACTTCAAGCCGGAGGAGGAACCCCGCCCGGTGCCGCTGCCGCCCAAGCACCAGTTCGACGACGAGCGCGAGGCGGTGCCGGTCGCCTGACCGGCCCTATCACCCCGCCGGGGTCAGTTGCACCAGCCGCCCTCGTGCGCCGTCCTCCAGCACCCACAAGGTGCCGTCCGGGCCCTGTTCCACCTCGCGGATGCGCGCGCCCAGCGCCAGCCGGCCGACCTCGCTCGCCGTCGTGCCGTTCACCCGCACCCGCACCAGTCCCTGGCTGACCAGCCCGGCCAGCACGAAATCGTTGGTCCAGCCGGCAAAGCGCGTGCCGGTATACTGGATCATCCCGCCCGGCGCGATCACCGGCGTCCAACTGACGAGCGGTGCGGTAAAGGCGGTGTTGGTCGAATGCCGCGGGATCGGCGCCCCGCCATAGTCGTTCCCTTCCGACACGTTCGGCCAGCCATAGTTCCGGCCCGCTTCGATCAGGTTGAACTCGTCGCCACCCTCCGGCCCCTGCTCGCTTTCGAACAACCGGCCATCGGCGGCAAAGACCAGGCCGTACGGGTTACGATGGCCCAGCGTCCAGATTTCCGCCTTGGCGCCGCTGCGCCCGACGAACGGGTTGGTGGAGGGCACCGCGCCATCGGGGTCGATCCGCACGATCTTGCCGAGCGTCTGGGCGAGGTCCTGCGCCGGCGCGCCCTTCTGCCGCTCGCCCGCGGTCACGAACAGCCGACGGTCGGACGAGAACGCCATGCGCCCGCCGAAATGGCCGTCGCCGGACACCTTGGGATCCTGTCGCCAGATCACGCTGACATTGTCCAGCCGCCCGCCGGTGCCATCGGTGACAAGCGTGCCCCGCGCCACCGCCAGCCCCTTGCCGCCGCTGCCCGCCTCGGCATAGCTCAGATAGACGCGGTTGTTGGTCGCGAATTGCGGGTCCAGCACCACGTCCTGCAACCCGCCCTGCCCGGCAAAGGCCACCGCCGGCACCCCGGCAACCGCGGCCGAGACTGTGCCGGTCGTCGTCACGATGCGCAGCCGCCCCGGCTTTTCGGTCACCAGCATCCGCCCGTCGGGCAGGAACACCATCGCCCAGGGGTTGTCGAAGGTGGCGACCGCGTTTTGCGTCACGCTGGTCGTGGGCGGGGTCGGCGTCGGGCTCGTCGGGGTCGGCGTACCGGTCGGGTCGGGCACCGGCGCGATCGATCCGCCGCCGTCATCGTCGCCGCACGCGCCCGCCAGCAGCAACAGGGCGAGCGCGAAGGGCGTGGCGCGACGCGGGCTCATGACCGCGGGTCCAGCCGGATCAGCCGCCCCTGCGACCCGTCGTCACCATCCTCCAGCACGTAGATCGCGCCGTCCGGCCCCTCGGCCACGTCGCGGATGCGCGCACCCATGTCCCACTGGTCGCCCTTGCTGGCCGCGGTCCCGTTCAGGTCGATGCGCACCAGCGACGTGCTCGACAGCCCGCCGATGAACGCGTCCCCCTTCCACTGCGGGAAGCGGTTGCCCGCATAGATCATCAGCCCGCCCGGCGAGATCACCGGGTTCCACGACACCTTGGGCGGCTCATAGCCGTCACCGGGCTTGTGGTCGGGAATGTCGCGACCGTCATAATGCGATCCGTTCGACGCGTTGGGCCATCCGTAGTTGCGCCCCGGCAGGATCAGATTGACCTCGTCGCCGCCCTTGGGCCCCATCTCCTGCTCCCAGAGATTACCCTGGGCATCGAACGCCAGGCCCAGCAGGTTGCGGTGCCCATAGGACCAGACCGCCGGGTTAAACCCTTGCGCTGCCAGCGGATTGTCCGGCGCCGGCTTGCCGTCCAGCGTCAGGCGCAGCACCTTGCCCAGCGTCGCCTGCTTGTCCTGCGCAGGCGTGAATTTCTGCCGGTCGCCGGCGGTGAAGAACAGGTATTTGCCATCGGGGGAGAAGGCGATTCGCCCCGAATAATGGCCGTTGCCCTCGACCAGCGGCCCGGCGCGGAACAGCGCCTCGATCTGGCGCAGCCGGTCATCGGCCAGCACGCCGCGCGCCAGCACCACGCCCTTGCCGCCATCGCCTGCCGCCGAATAGCTGAAATAGACCTGCTTGTTCTGCGCAAAGCCCGGCGCCGGCACGATATCCATCAGCGCGCCCTGCCCGGCCGAATCGACCGGCAGCGTCGCGATCACGCGCCGCGTCCGGCCATCGGCGGACAGCATCAGCATCCGCCCATCCTTTTCGCTGACCAGCATCCGCCGGTCGGGAAGAAAGGCCACCGCCCAGGGCGAATCGAAGTCGGCGATCACCGTCTCGGTAAACGGCTTGGCACCCGCCGGGATGTTGGCGGCCCCCTGCGTCGCGGCCCCCTGCATCGTCGCGTTGTCGGCATCCGGCGCCTCGACATTGCCCGAACAGGCGATCAGCGCCACCGGCAACAGCGCGAGCAGACCTACATGCATCAACATCCTCCCGATTTTGCCATCCAACGCGGAACCTTGCTGAAGGATGCTTGTACCTTGCCCCGTTCGGGCGTATATCCTGCATCACTCTCTAACATCGTCAGGTGAAAGAGGCTGCGGGGCAACGGCACCGCGGCACCGAACCTGCATATCCGGGATCTTGCATGGCGGACATCGCCCTTCTCACGTCGATCATCGAACCCGAGGCCCAGGCGCTCGGCTTCGCCCTGGTGCGCGTGAAGATGTATGGCGGCCAGTCGGACCCGACGCTGCAGGTCATGGCCGAGCGTCCCGATACCCGCCAGTTGACCATCGACGACTGCGCCGCCCTGTCGCGCCGCATCTCCGACGTGTTCGACCAGATGGAGGCGGAGGGGCGCGACCCGATCGACCATGCGTACCGGCTGGAGGTATCCTCGCCCGGCATCGATCGCCCGCTGACCCGGCTTCAGGATTTTGCCGACTGGGCCGGGCACGAGGCGCGCATCTACCTTGCCGAGCCGATCGACAACCGCAAGCAACTGACCGGCGACCTGATCGGGGTCGAGGGTGATGCGGTGACGATCGACGTCAACAAGTTCAAGCCGATGACGGTGCGGTTCGACCAGATTGCCGACGCAAAGCTGCTCATGACCGATCGCCTGATCGCCGCCACCCAGCCGCTCTCCACCGAGGGCGCCGACGAATTCTTTTACCAGGACGCGCCCGAAGACGGCGCCACCACGGAAGGACAGCACTGATGGCCACCGCCGTTTCCGCCAACAAGGCGGAACTGATCGCGATCGCGAACGCCGTCGCATCCGAGAAGATGATCGACAAGGCGATCGTCATCGAGGCGATGGAAGATGCGATCCAGCGCGCCGCCCGCGCCCGCTACGGTGCGGAAAACGACATCCGCGCCAAGCTGGACCCCAATTCCGGCGACCTGCGCCTGTGGCGCGTCGTGGAAGTGGTCGAGCAGGTCGACGATTATTACAAGCAGATCGACCTGAAGGGTGCCGAGAAGCTGCAAAAGGGCGCGAATGTCGGCGACTTCATCGTCGATCCGCTGCCCCCGATCGAATTCGGCCGCATCGCGGCGCAGGCCGCCAAGCAGGTGATCTTCCAGAAGGTTCGCGATGCCGAGCGCGAGCGCCAGTATGAGGAATTCCGCGACCGCCAGGGCGAGATCATCACCGGCGTCGTCAAGCGCGTCGAATTCGGCCACATCGTGGTCGATCTCGGCCGCGCCGAGGGCGTGATCCGCCGCGACGCGCAGATCCCGCGCGAGGCGGTGCGCGTCAACGACCGCATCCGCTCGCTGATCCTGAACGTGCGCCGCGAGAATCGCGGGCCGCAGATCTTCCTCAGCCGCGCGCACCCGGACTTCATGAAGAAGCTGTTCGCGCAGGAAGTGCCCGAAATCTACGACGGCATCATCGAGATCAAGGCCGCCGCCCGCGATCCGGGCAGCCGCGCCAAGATCGGCGTGATCAGCCACGACTCGTCGATCGATCCGGTCGGCGCCTGCGTCGGCATGAAGGGCAGCCGCGTGCAGGCCGTCGTACAGGAGATGCAGGGCGAGAAGATCGACATCATCCCCTGGTCGCCCGACACCGCGACCTTTGTGGTGAACGCGCTGCAGCCCGCGAACGTCAGCCGCGTCGTGATCGACGAGGAAGAGGACCGGATCGAGGTGGTGGTTCCCGACGACCAGCTTTCGCTGGCGATCGGCCGCCGCGGCCAGAATGTCCGCCTCGCCAGCCAGTTGACCGCCAAGGCGATCGACATCCTGACCGAGGCCGACGCCTCCGAGAAGCGCCAGAAGGAGTTCGTGCAGAACTCCGAACTGTTCCAGAACGAGCTGGACGTGGACGAGACGCTGGCCCAGCTTCTGGTCGCCGAGGGCTTCGGCGCGCTCGAAGAGGTCGCCTATGTCGAGATCGACGAGCTGGCGAGCATCGAGGGCTTCGACGACGATCTGGCGCAGGAGCTGCAAAGCCGTGCGCAGGAAGCGCTCGACCGCCGCGAGCAGACCAATCGCGAGGAGCGTCAGGCGCTGGGCGTCGAGGATGCCTTGGCCGACATCCCCTATCTGACCGAGGCGATGCTGGTCACGCTGGGCAAGGCGGGCATCAAGACGCTGGACGATCTCGCCGATCTCGCCACCGACGAGCTGGTCGAGAAGAAGCGCGCCGAGCCGCGTCGCCGAGGCGACGATGCGCCCAAGCGCGAGGCCAAGGGCGGCATCCTTGCCGAATACGGCCTCAGCGACGAGCAGGGTAACGAGATCATCATGGCCGCGCGCGCCCACTGGTTCGCCGACGAAGAAGAGGGCGAAGAGGGCACCGAGGCTGCGGCCGGCTCCGACGCCGACACTGCAACCGGGGAGGACGAACAGGCCTGATGCCGTTTATTTCCATCCGCCTGGCCGGCTCCGCCACCAAGGCGCAAAAGGCCGATATCGTCGCCGACGTGACCCGCTCGATGGTGGAGCGGCTGGGCAAGAACCCGGCCGCCGTCCAGATCGTGATCGAGGAAGTGTCGACGGAAAACTACGGCGCCGGCGGTCAGTTGATCGCCGACCGCGATGCCCCGAAGGGAGACGCGCATGCGGTCCCGGGGCAATGAGCGCGACGCTGTAAGACAGGCAGAGGCGGCAGCGGACGGTGCCCCCGTCCGCCGCTGCATCCTGTCCGGCGAGCGCGAGGCGCGCGACGGGCTGGTGCGTCTCGCGCTGGCGCCGGACGGCCGCGTGCTACCCGATGTCCGTGCCAAGGCTCCCGGCCGCGGCGCGTGGATCGGCGTGAACCGTGCGGAACTGGAGGTCGCGCTGAAAAAGGGCCGGCTGAAGGGCGCACTGGCGCGTGCCTTCAAATCGGCCGATTTCCAGATCCCCGATGACCTGCCCGCGCTGATCGCTGCTGCACTGGAGCGCAATGCGCTCGACCGGCTGGGGCTCGAGTCGCGGTCCGGTGCGCTGCTCACTGGGTCCGACCGGATCGAGACCGCGGCGCGCTCCGGGCAGTTGCAGGCGCTCTACCATGCCGCGGATGCCAAGCCCGATGGCACCCGCCGTCTGGCACAGGCGTGGCGGGTCGGTTCGGACCGCGAAGGCTCCGACCTGAAGGGGTTGGCGTTGCCGGTGGCACGCCCCATATTGTCGTTGGCGTTGGGCCGCGAGAATGTGGTACATATCGGCCTGACAGATCGTAACGCAGCAAAGCGGGTGAGCGAAGCGCTCGACCGCTGGCTGCATTTTATCGGACCCGACCCTGTGGCAACGCCTTGCGAAACGGCCTCGCAAGGCGCATCGGCGTCCGACCTTTCCGGTGACCGACCGGCCGTGAACGTACACGAGGAATTTGAGTGAGCGAGACCGACAACGACAAGCCGAAACTCGGAATGCGCCAGCCTCTGGGGCTGAAGCGCACGGTCGAGACCGGCAAGGTGAAGCAGAGCTTCAGCCACGGCCGCTCGAACACCGTGATCGTGGAGACCAAGCGTCGCCGCGTCCTCGGCCGTCCGGGCGAAGCTGCGCCCGAGGCACAGGCGCCCGCGCCTGAGGCCGCACCGGCGCCGGCACCCGCCCCCGCCCCGGCCCCCCAGCCGCCCCGCCCGCCGGTCAACGAGACCGCGCAGGAGCGTCAGGCACGCCTGCTGCGCGAGGCCGAGGATCAGCGCATGAATGCGCTCGAGGATGCGCGCCGCCGCGAGGACGCCGAGCGTCAGCGCGCCGCCGAGGAAGAGCGTCGCCGCGCCGAGGAACGCGCCCGCGCCGAGGCAGAGGCCAAGGCTGCGCCTGCGCCCGAGCCTGTGCCGGCCCCCGAACCGGAAGCGCCTGCCCCGGTCGCGGCCGAGCCCGCCGCCCCCGCCGCGCCCGAGCCGCCGACGATCAGCGTGCAGCCGCGCATGTTCCGCCCGGTCGAGCGTCCGGTGATCCCGCCGCCCGCGCCCAAGCCGGAACCCGTCGCCGCGCCTGCCCCGGCGCCGACGCCCGCACCCGCGCCCGCTCCGAAGGCTGCGCCGACGCCCGCTCCGGCGCCTGCGCCCGCCCCGGCGCCGACGCCCGCCCCCGCGCCCCTGCTGGGCCGCGACCCCGCGATGCCGGCCCCGCGCCGCTTCTCGCCGGTGCAGCGTCCCGTCATTCCGCCCCGGCCCGCACCTGCCCCGGCACCCGCGCCCGCGCCTGCCCAGGCCGCCGCACCGGCCGCCGGCAACACGGCGTCGTCCTCGGCACCGCGTTCGCTGCCGTCCGGTCAGGCGACCCCGCGCAACGCGCCGCCTAGCCGGCCGCAGCAGCGCGACCGCAAGGGTGACGAGCGTCGTGGCGGCAAGCTGACCGTCAACCGCGCGCTGAACGAGGACGGCAGCGCCCGCGCCCGTTCGCTCGCCGCGCTCAAGCGTGCCCGCGAAAAGGAGAAGCGTTCCTTCGGCGGCCCGCGCGAACCGCAGGTCAAGCAGGTCCGCGACGTGCAGGTGCCCGAGGCGATCACCGTTCAGGAACTCGCCAACCGCATGGCGGAAAAGGGCGCTGATCTGGTCAAGACGCTGTTCAAGATGGGCATGCCCGTCACCATGACGCAGACGATCGACCAGGACACGGCCGAGCTGCTGGTGACCGAATTCGGCCACAACATTGTGCGCGTCTCCGACTCGGACATCGATCTGGCGATCGATACCAGCGAGGACCCGGTCGATGCGATGAAGCCGCGTCCGCCAGTGGTGACCATCATGGGTCACGTCGATCACGGCAAGACCAGCCTTCTGGACGCGCTGCGCGGCACCGATGTGGTGCGCGGCGAGGCCGGCGGCATCACGCAGCATATCGGTGCGTATCAGGTCACGCTGAAGGACAAGTCGAAGGTCACCTTCCTCGACACGCCGGGCCACGAAGCGTTCACGCAGATGCGTGCCCGCGGCGCGGACGTCACCGACATCGTGGTGCTGGTGGTCGCGGCCGATGACGGGTTGATGCCGCAGACGATCGAGGCGATCAACCATACCAAGGCATCGGGCAAGCCGATGATTGTGGCGATCAACAAGATCGACAAGCACGACGCCAACCCCCAGCGCGTGCGCGAGCGTCTGCTCGAGCATGACGTGCAGGTCGAGGCGATGGGCGGCGAGACGCAGGACGTCGAGGTGTCGGCGCTCAAGAAGATCGGCCTCGACGAGCTGATGGAGAAGATCCAGCTCCAGGCCGAACTGATGGAGTTGCAGGCCAACCCCGATCGCGGCGGCGAAGGTGCCGTGATCGAGGCGAAGCTGGACAAGGGTCGCGGCCCCGTCGCGACGATCCTCGTCAATCGCGGCACGCTGAAGGTCGGCGACGTGTTCGTCGTCGGCGCCGAATCGGGCCGTGTGCGTGCGCTGGTCGATGACAAGGGCCGTCAGGTGAAGCAGGCTGGCCCTGCGATGCCGGTCGAGGTGCTGGGCCTGTCGGGCGTTCCGCAGGCCGGCGACCAGTTGCAGGTCGTCGAGAACGAGGCGCGTGCCCGCGAGGTCGCGGAATACCGCCAGGGCGTGCTGACGCAGAAGCGGACCACCGCGGCGCCGGCCAGCCTGGAATCGATGTTCTCGGCGCTGAAGGCCAATCAGGCGCTGGAATATCCGCTGGTCGTAAAGGCGGATACGCAAGGCACTGTCGAGGCCATCGTCGCGTCGATCAACAAGATCTCGACCGACGACATCAAGGCGCGCATCCTGCACTCGGGTGTGGGTGGCATCACCGAGAGCGACGTGACGCTGGCGGCTGCCAGCGGCGCGCCGATCATCGGCTTCAACGTCCGCGCCAACGCCAAGGCACGCGAGATCGCCGAGCGGAACAAGGTCGCGCTCAAATATTATGACGTGATCTACGACCTGATCGACGAGATCCGCGCCGGTATGGCCGGGCAGCTTGGTCCCGAGGCGTTCGAGACGGTGGTCGGCCGTGCGGAAATCCGCGAGGTCTTTTCGGCGGGCAAGCACGGCAAGGCGGCGGGTCTGCTCGTCACCGAAGGCGTCATCCGCAAGGCACTCAAGGCGCGCATCACCCGCAACGACGTCATCGTCTATGTGGGCGAGATCGCCTCGCTGCGTCGCTTCAAGGACGATGTCGCCGAAGTGCGCGCCGGTCTGGAATGCGGTGTGACCTTCTCCAACAACTTCATCGACATTCGTGCCGGTGACTATCTCGAAACCTTCGAGGTCGAACTGCGCGATCGTACGCTGTAACAACCGGATGCCTGCCCCTCCGCACGCGGAGGGGCAGGTAACGGACAAAAGCCATGAACAAAGATCCCCAGGAAAAATCGGTCCGCACCCTGCGCGTCGGCGAACAGGTGCGCCATGTGCTGTCGGAAGTGCTCCAGCGCGGCGACGTGCATGACGACACGCTCGCCAAGCACATGGTCAGCGTGACCGAGGTCCGCATGTCCCCCGACCTGCGCCACGCCACCGTCTTCGTGAAACCCCTGCTCGGCAAGGACGAGGAGGCCGTGTTGAAGGCGCTGCGCACCAACACCGCCTATCTGCAACGCGAGGTCGCCACCCGCGTGAAGATGAAATACGCCGCCAAGCTGAAGTTCCTGGCGGACGAAAGCTTCGACGAGGGCAGCCATATCGACGCCATCCTCCGCTCGCCCGACGTGGCGCGCGATCTGGGCGAGGATTGACGGCCCACAAGCGCGCGATCATCATACGTCCATGGGCACATATGCTATCATGGACGATGACGGGACCGTCACACTCCCGCCCGAAACGCTGACACGACTGGGCTGGCAGGCGGGTCAGCCACTCCGCATAAGCGCCGTGGAAGAGGGCATCCTCATCGAGCCCTGTCCGCCACTTCCTGCAGACTACATACCCGTTCTTCGGGAATAGCAGCAACGCCGTGCATCGGATCGGTGCATCGCTGCGCCCCACGCGAGTCCGCCTGACGAGCCGGAGCAAGCCGCTGTCATGAGGTGACAGCGTCAATCTGCCTCTACGCGAACCACCCGACCTGCGGTATCGAGCGCCTGATGGCCAAGCTCTATTTCTACTATGCCTCGATGAATGCGGGCAAATCGACCAACCTGCTCCAGGCCGATTTCAACTATCGCGAACGCGGCATGCGCACGATGCTGTTCACCGCCGCGATCGATGACCGGTTCGCTTATGGCACGATCACCTCGCGCATCGGCCTGTCGCAGACGGCCACGCCCTTCCACGTCACCACCGATATCGAACGCTGCGTGCTGGATCGCCACGCCGAGGGCGCCATCGCCTGCGTGTTCGTGGACGAGGCGCAGTTCCTGACCGCGACGCAGGTCGATCAGCTCGCCCGGCTGGCGGACGTGCACAACATCCCCGTGCTCGCCTACGGGCTGCGCACCGATTTCCGGGCGGCGCTGTTCGAGGGCTCGGCGCGGCTGCTGGCGCTCGCCGATGCGCTGATCGAGATAAAGTCGGTCTGCATGTGCGGGCGCAAGGCGACGATGAACCTGCGCGTCGATGAAGACGGCCGGGCGATCGCGGAAGGCCGCCAGACCGAGATCGGCGGCAACGAACGCTATGTCGCGCTGTGCCGCCGCCATTTCTGCGAGGCGCTGGCGCACTGAGCGCCGTGCCGCTAGGCCCCCGCGCCATGCATGGATGGATCATTCTCGACAAGCCGCTGGAGATGGGCTCGACGCAAGGGGTGAGCGCGGTCAAGCGCGTGCTGCGCCAGGGCGGCTATGGCAAGTGGAAGGTCGGGCATGGCGGCACGCTCGATCCGCTGGCGACCGGCGTGCTGCCGATCGCGATCGGCGAGGCGACGAAACTTGCCGGCCGATTGCTCGACAGCGACAAGGTGTACGACTTCACCATCCGCTTCGGTACGCAGACCGCGACGCTGGACGTGGAGGGCGCGGTGGTCGCCACCAGCGACACCCGCCCCACCCGCGCCGCGCTGGACGCGGTGCTGCCGCGCTTCACCGGCGCGATCGAGCAGATGCCCCCCGCCTATTCCGCGCTGAAGGTCGATGGCCAGCGCGCCTATGACCTCGCCCGCGCCGGCGAGGAGGTGGTGCTGGCGACGCGCAGCGTGACGGTGCACCGACTCCACGTGCCGAAAACAAACGCCGGTCCGCACCATCCGTTCGCTCAGCACGAACGGATCGAGGCACAAGACAAAGGCCCTGAAACCCCAGGCCAGCCCGACGAGGAGTTGCAGGAGATCACCCTCACCGCCCATGTCTCCAAGGGCACCTATATCCGCAGCCTGGCGCGCGACATCGCGCTGGCGCTCGGCACCGTCGGCCATGTCACCATGCTGCGCCGGACCAAGGCCGGGCCATTCACGCTGCAAAATGCGATTACGCTGGACAAATTGAACGAATTGGGGCAGGCGCGCACCCTTGAACAGATACTCCTGCCGCTGAGTGCGGGGCTGGACGACATCCCGGCTCTTGCGCTCTCCCCCGACCAGGCAGGGGCGCTCCGTCAGGGGCGTGTGTTGGCCGGGATCGCCATGCAGGACGGCATGACGCTCGCAACGCTTGATCAGGTGCCCGTGGCACTGGTCGAGATCGCGAACGGCGAAGTCCGGGTCTTGCGTGGCTTCAACCTCGATTAGAAAGGATCAACGATGTCGATCACTGCCGAGCGCCGTCAGGAACTCATCAAGGATCATGCCCGCGCCGAAGGCGACACGGGTTCGCCCGAGGTTCAGGTCGCGATCCTGACCGAGCGGATCAAGAACCTGACCGAGCACTTCAAGGGCCATGCGAAGGACAACCATTCGCGCCGCGGCCTGCTGATGCTGGTCAACAAGCGTCGCAGCCTGCTGGACTATCTCCGCCACAAGGATGGCGAGCGGTATCTGGCCCTCATCGCGAAGCTCGGCCTTCGCAAGTAAAAAATGGCGCCTTCGGGCGCCATTTTCTTATCGCCGAAACACGTTTAGTCTAACCAGCATCCTCCGGCGCTGCGAAGTCCGGAGCACACAGGCAAGCGGGGCAATTCGGCCCCGCACCAGAGCCACTACTGGCTCCCTCATAGGCCCCGGCCGGGATAGGCCCGCCGGAGTAAGGAAATAGCATGTTCGATACCAAGAAGGTGGCAATCGAGTGGGGCGGCAAGACGCTGACCCTCGAAACGGGCAAGGTCGCCCGCCAGGCCGACGGCGCCGTCATCGCGACGCTGGGCGAAACCGTGGTGCTGTGCGCCGTGACCGCCGCCAAGACCGTCAAGGAGGGGCAGGATTTCTTCCCGCTCACCGTCCATTACCAGGAGAAGTTCTCGTCCGCGGGGCGCATCCCCGGCGGCTTCTTCAAGCGCGAGCGTGGCGCGACCGAGCGTGAGACGCTGGTCAGCCGCCTGATCGATCGCCCGATCCGCCCGCTGTTCCCGGAAGGGTTCTACAACGAGATCAACTGCATCGCGCAGGTGCTGTCCTATGACGGCGAGAACGAGCCCGACATCCTGGCGATGATCGCCGCATCGGCCGCGCTCACCATCTCGGGCGTGCCCTTCATGGGCCCGGTCGGCTGCGCGCGCGTCGGCTACCAGAATGGCGAATATCAGCTCAACCCGACCGACGCAGAGGCGATCGCGGGCGAGCTGGACCTGGTCGTCGCCGCCACCCACGACGCGGTGATGATGGTCGAATCCGAGGCCAAGGAGCTGTCGGAAGAGGTGATGCTGGGCGCGGTCATGTTCGCGCACAAGGCGTCGCAGCAGGTGATCAACGCGATCATCGACCTGGCCGAGCAGTCGGCGAAGGATCCGTGGGAACTGGCCCCCGTCGCCGACAAGTCGGACACGATGGCCAAGCTGAAGAAGGCGATCGGCAAGGATGTCGAGGCGGCCTACAAGCTGACCGACAAGCAGGCCCGCCAGACCGCGCTGAACGAGGCCCGCGCCAAGGCGCGCGACGCCTTCGCCGACCTGAAGGAAAGCGATCCGGCCCAGTATCTCGGCACGCTCAAGCTGGTGAAGAAGCTCGAGGCCGATATCGTGCGCTCCGCGATCCTGAAGAACGGCCGCCGCATCGACGGCCGCGACACGAAGACCGTGCGTCCGATCGAATCGGAAGTGCACTTCCTGCCGCGCGCACACGGCTCGGCGCTGTTCACCCGCGGCGAGACGCAGACCATCGCGACCACGACGCTGGGCACCAAGGATGCCGAGCAGATGATCGACGGCCTGAACGGCCTGTCGTATCAGAACTTCATGCTGCACTATAACTTCCCGCCCTATTCGGTCGGCGAAGTGGGCCGCTTCGGCGCGCCGGGCCGCCGCGAGATCGGCCATGGCAAGCTGGCATGGCGCGCGCTGCACCCGGTGCTGCCCTCGAAGGAGGAGTTCCCCTACACGATCCGTGTCACCTCGGACATCACCGAGTCGAACGGGTCGTCCTCGATGGCCACCGTCTGCGGCGGTTCGCTGTCGATGATGGATGCCGGCGTGCCGCTGAAGCGCCCGGTCTCGGGCATCGCGATGGGCCTGATCCTGGAGGGCAAGAACTTCGCCGTGCTGTCCGACATCCTGGGTGACGAGGATCACCTGGGCGACATGGACTTCAAGGTCGCCGGTACGTCGGAGGGCATCACCGCGCTCCAGATGGACATCAAGATCTCCGGCATCACCGAGGAGATCATGAAGGTCGCGCTGGAACAGGCCAAGGAAGGCCGTGCGCACATCCTGGGCGAGATGGCCAAGGCGCTGGGCGAGACCCGCTCGGAGCTGTCGGCGCACGCGCCGCGCATCGAGACCTTCTCGATCGACAAGTCCAAGATCCGCGAAGTCATCGGCACCGGCGGCAAGGTGATCCGCGAGATCGTCGCGACGACCGGCGCCAAGGTCGACATCGACGACGAGGGCGTGATCAAGGTCTCCTCGTCCGATCCGGCGCAGATCGAGGCGGCAATCGCCTGGATCAAGGGCCTGGTCGAAGAGGCCGAGGTCGGCAAGATCTATGACGGCAAGGTCGTCAACCTGGTCGATTTCGGTGCGTTCGTGAACTTCATGGGCGGCAAGGACGGTCTCGTCCACGTCTCCGAGATCAAGAACGAGCGCGTCGAAAAGGTCGCGGACGTCCTGTCCGAAGGGCAGCAGGTCAAGGTAAAGGTCCTTGAGATCGATCCGCGCGGCAAGGTCCGCCTGTCGATGCGCGTCGTCGACCAGGAAACCGGTGCCGAGCTGGAAGACACCCGTCCCGCCCGCGCCCCGCGCGAAGGCGGCGACCGCGGTCCGCGCGGCGATCGTGAGGGTGGCCGTGGCCCCCGTCGCGAGGGCGGCGACCGTGAAGGCGGCCGCGAAGGTGGTCGGGGTGGCCCGCGCCGCGACCGCGGTGATCGCGGCCCGCGTCGCGAAGGCGGCAATGGCGGCAACGGCGGCGGCCGTGATGACGGCCCCGCGCCCGAATTCGCCCCCGCCTTCCTGACCGGCGACCGCGACTGATGACGGGTGCGCCCGAAAGGACGCACCGCGACATCGCAAATGGAAAAGGCCCGGTTCGCCGGGCCTTTTTCGTATGTGCCGCACCCTGAACTCTTCCTGCAAACCCCATCCGTTCGGGCTGAGCGAAGTCGAAGCCCCTGCCCATGGACCGACACCTCACCCCCAAGCCGTTCGTGTCGAGTAAAGATCGAGTAGCTCCGCAGGAGCGTAGCGAGAGCTTGTATCGAGACAGGGCCGCACGTGGCGCCGTGTCTCCCGGTACGCGGCTGAACGGGCTCCGCATCGACCTGACGCCCCCACCCCCGGCAAAGTTGATTCCGCCACCGCCCGCGATGCTATAAGGCGCCCGCCATGCTCGCCTTTCATCAGCAGGACCTCGCCGCGCTGGCCGCGCGCGACCGGCTGCGCACACTCCAGCCCCGCCTGGCGGTCGATCTCGCCTCCAACGACTATCTCAGCCTCGCCGCCAGCCCGCGGCTTGCCGCCGCCGTCACCGATGCCATCGCGCGCGGCGTTCCCGTCGGCGCGGGCGGCTCGCGCCTGCTCCACGGCAACCATCCCGAACATGAGGCGCTGGAGGCGGAGGCCGCCGCCTTTCTGGGTGCGGAATCCTGCCTGTTCTTTTCCAGCGGCTATGCCGCCAACGTCGCGCTGCTCGCCACCCTGCCCCAGCCCGGCGACGTGATCGTCCACGACGCGCTGATCCACGCCAGCGCCCGCGAAGGACTGCGCCTCGCGCGCGCGCCCGCGATCGAGGTCCCGCACAACGATGCCGCCGCCGCCGAGGTCGCGATCCGCGACTGGCGCGCGGCCGGCAATACCGGCACGCCCTGGATCGCGGTGGAAAGCCTCTACAGCATGGACGGCGACACCGCCCCGCTCGCCGACCTGTCCGCCATTGCCGAGCGCCACGACGCCGTGCTGCTGGTCGACGAGGCCCATGCCACCGGCGTCTTCGGTACCCACGGCCAGGGCCTTGCCACCCCCTCGCCGCGCACGATCACGCTGCACACCTGCGGCAAGGCCCTGGGGTGCGAGGGGGCGCTGGTCGCCGGTCCGGCGGTGATGCGCGACTTTCTGGTCAATCGCGGCCGCGGCTTCATCTTCTCCACCGCGCCCTCGCCCTTGATGGCAAGCGCCGTGCGCGAGGCGCTGCGCATCTTGGGCGACGAACCCGAACGCCGCGCCGCGCTCCACACCCGCATCGCCTCCGCCGGACGGCTCTTTGCCCCCCATGGCGCCACCCCGACCGGCACCCCGATCATGCCGCTGATCCTCGGCGAGGACGGCACCACCATGCGCACCGCCGCCGCCCTTCAGGCGCACGGCTTCGACATACGCGGCATCCGCCCGCCCACCGTCCCTCCGGGCACCGCCCGCCTGCGCCTGTCGATCACCCTCAACGTCCGCGACGAAGACCTCGCCGCTCTCGCCACCCTCCTCCCCCAGGTCCTGCCATGAAATTCATCGTCACCGGCACCGATACCGAGATCGGCAAGACCGTGTTCGCCGCCGGCCTCGCCGGCGCGCTCGGCGCGACCTATTGGAAGCCGATCCAGGCCGGGCTGGAGGACGGGGCCGATGCCGATACCGTCGCCACGCTGGCGCCCGGCGCGCGCATCCACCCGTCCGCGTGGCGCCTGGCCACCCCCTGCTCCCCCACCGCGCGGCCGAGCTGGACGGCGTCACCATCGATCCCGCCGCGCTGACACCCCCCGCCGTCGCTGGTCCCTTGGTGATCGAGGGTGCCGGCGGCGTCCTCGTCCCCGTCACCCGCCGGCATCTGTTCGCCGACCTGTTCGCCGCGTGGCAGATCCCCGTCATTCTCGTCGCGCGCACCGGGCTCGGCACGATCAACCACAGCCTGCTCTCGATCGAGGCACTGCGCGCGCGCGGCGTGTCGGTCCACGGCATCGCCTTTGTCGGCGATCCGGTCGAGGACAGCGAGGCGACGATCGCCGACATCGCACAGGTCGAGCGTCTCGGTCGCCTGCCCCGCCTCGCCCCGCTCACCCCGGCGACACTCGCGCACGCCTTCGCTGCCGCTTTTCCGAGCCTTTGCGCATGACCTCCCCCGTCTGGCACCCCTTCACCCAGCATGGCCTGAACGAGCCGATCCCGCGCGTCACACATGGCGAGGGCGCGATCCTCCACACCGCGGACGGGCGGCGCATCGTCGACGCCATCTCGTCCTGGTGGGTGACGACGCACGGCCATGGCCACCCGCGCATCGCCGCCGCCATCGCCGAGCAGGCCGCGACGCTGGATCAGATCATCTTCGCCGGCTGGACGCACGAGCCCGCCGAGGACGTCGCCGCCGAACTGATCCGCCTCACCCCGCCCGAACTCACCCGCGTCTTCTTCTCCGACTCCGGCTCCACCGCGGTCGAGGTCGCGCTGAAGATGGCGCTCGGCTTCTGGGCGAACCGTGGCGCGCCGCGTGAGCGCATTCTGGTGATGCAGCACAGCTATCACGGCGACACGATCGGCGCGATGTCGATCGGCGCGCGCGGCGTGTTCAACCGCCCCTATGCGCCGCTGCTCTTCGATGTCGGCACCATCCCCTTCCCCACCGACCATCAGGCAACGCTCGACGCGCTGGAGGCACAGGCCCGGCAGGGCGCCGCCGCCTTCATCGTCGAGCCGCTGGTGCTGGGCGCGGGCGGCATGCTGATCTACCCGCCCGCCGTGCTGGCCGAAATGCGGGCGATCTGCGCCCGTCACGGCGTGCTGTTCATCGCCGACGAGGTGATGACCGGATGGGGCCGCACCGGCACGCTGTTCGCCTGCGAACAGGCGGGCGTGGTGCCCGACATATTGTGCCTGTCCAAGGGGCTGACCGGCGGCGCGGTGCCGCTCGCCGTCACGCTGGCCAGCGAGGCGATCTTCGAGGCGCACCGATCGACCGACCGGTCGCGCCAGTTCTTCCATTCCTCCAGCTACACCGCCAACCCGATCGCCTGCGCCGCCGCCCGCGCCAATTTCGCGATCTGGCGGGAAGAGCCGGTGGCGGACCGCATCGCGACGCTGGCGGCGCGCCAGGCCGCCCACCTCGCCGATGCTGCGCAGCATCCACGCGCAGCAAATCCCCGCCAGCTCGGCACCATCGCCGCGCTGGAGGTGGGGCATGACGAAGGCTATCTGTCCGACCTGGCGCCCCGCCTGCTCGCCCATTTCCGCGACCGCGACCTGCTCGTCCGCCCGCTCGGCAACACGCTCTACGTCATGCCGCCCTACAGCATCGCAGGCGACGACCTCGCCCGCGTCTGGCACGCGATCGGCGAAGCGCTGGATATGGTCGTGTAGAGCAGGATCGTATCGGGTTGATCCAACATCCGTTCGCCCAGCGTAGCGGGGACAACCGCATATCGAAAGACATCCGGCGATTTAGGTTGCTCCCGTTGCGCCTGCTCCGTTCCCCCAGCGAGGAGTGCCTGACCGCTCCGTCTTCGCAAACGCAATCGTCGTTCTCGCAAACCATGGTGAATTGGGAAAGACTAAAGGTCGGTAACGACCAATCGCAACGCCTATCCGGCTTATGGTCTTCCCCGTCGCGATCGGTCGACAGATTATCAGCCCAGCAACTGATCCGTCATAGGATAAGCCAACCCCGATACGCGGATGCTTTCGCCTGCAACGTCCGTGATCTCCGCGACCAGCTCGCAAGGTTGACCCATATCTTCACCCTGTGAGATTCTGATTTTCCCGCCGTGCGGCCATTGCACATCGCGTAGAAGACCTGCGAGCGCGGCAGCGGCAGCGCCCGTTGCCGGGTCTTCATAAACACCACCGATGGCGAACGGATTGCGAGCATGGAAGACGGTCGCTGTCTCGGCATAGATCAAGCTGACCGTGCCGATCCCCTCGCGTCGCATGAACTCGCGGCCCGCACCAAGATCATAATGCATGGCGCTCAGCGCAGTCCGATCCTTCAAGGCAATCACCAAGTGATCCAGCCCAGCATGGGCCACCGCCGGTGATAGCCTCGGATCAAGATCGTCTTGAGCGTAGGAAAATAGGTCGAGAGCGGTTGTCACCATAGCTGACGACGCCGCTCGACTGGATGTTGGCGGGGATTGAAGCGCTGCCCATGCCCCGTCTGCCGTCCGCCGCCCCTCTACGGTGATCTGTGCGCTGTTGAGCGCCAGCTGGAAGATGCCGTCGCCGTATCGATCCGCCAGCGCCGCGCCGAGCGCCAAGGTCGCGTGACCACAGAATTGCACCTCCGCCTCGGGGGAGTAATAGCGCACACGAAACTCGCTGCCTTGTCGCGCTGCGAATACCGTTTCGGAATAACCGACGTCTGCGGCGACAGCCTGCATCGATTCCACCGTCGGCAATGCGGCACCAATTACGACCCCGGCCGGGTTGCCGCCTTGGTTTCCCACAGCGAAGGCAGCGTATCGCTGCACATCGACCTCCATGCCACCAACGGGTGCAGTGGTTCGATCATCCGTCGCCTGTGCCGTCACGTCCTAGATACTCCCTGAGAATATCAGCATATCCTAGAGGGCGGGCCTCACGGTGTACCATGCGGACGTAAGGCCATAATGGCATTTCTGCTTGATTTTGTTAGGCCCATTCCACTAAATGGCTTACATGCTAAAGTCGGCTCCAGATAACTTCGATCAATTGATCATAGACACCCTGCTAAGCGACGCTCGCACGAGCCTTCGGACCATCGGCTCCAAGGTGGGGCTGACAGCGCCGGCGGTGCGCGAACGCATCCTCAGGATGGAAGACACCGGGATTATCGAAGGGTTCAGCATCAGGTTGAACGCGAGAGCACTCGGCTTTATGCTGGAAGCGATATTAAACGTCGAACCTCTTCCGGGCAGGCTCAAGGAGGTCGAGCAGATTTTGCGGGACATACCAGAGGTTTTGGAATGTTCCGTTGTCACGGGAAATGACTGCTTCGTCGCGCGCTTCGTCTTAAAAGACGTGGGCGATCTGGATCGCATTCTTGAGCCGCTTCACAATGTAGCTCGCACGAGAACCAGCATCGTGCATCGCAAACCCATACCTTCGCGCCGTCCACCGTTTTAGTTTCCCGATTGGGAACCTCCAACGGGAAAGCCGTGACTGCTGGACGATCGCGAACGTGAGAGGCGCCACTTTCCCGAAACGTGTTCCCGAATGCCTTTTCCCGAAATGAGCGGTCGGACATGGAGAACCGGGAACACTGAAGGCGACAACGGGCTCTCCCTCGATCGGGCAGATGCCGTAAACTCGAGCCGAGAGCGACCGCGCTGAGCCACACCTGGCTGGCACAGCGAGCCAGGCGAACTGAACGCATCGAGTGATATTCCCGCCCCCGCAAGATCGCCGTCTGCATGGACGAGGCCCTCTCCCCACCGGAGAGAGGGCCCCCATCACCTCACTTCGACGGGCAGGCCATCGGCCCCTGCGCCATCGCCAGCCGCACGTCGGAGATGTCGATCCCCAGCGCCGAACCGCTGGTCAGCACGAGGGGGCGCGCCACCTTGGTCATGTCGACGCCCTTCGACGCAAAGCAGGACAACGGCACCGCCAGCGTCGTCCAGTCGCTGCCCGCACCGTTCAGCGCGGCGGTGATCGGCACGGCGGCCGACTTGCCGTTATTCTCCATCGCCAGCATCACCGGGCCCTGCGGCTTGGCGGTGACGCGGTATTCGACCACCAGGCTCAACTGCCCATTGGCCTCACGGCTCAGGTCGCGCGGCGTGCCCGCGGCCAGCGCCACCCGGCCATCGCCGCCGCCCTTGAACACGAAGCGCAGCGAATCCTCCTGCGCCCGGCGGTCGACCCGCGCGCTGGTCAGCGCGCCGCCGGCCTCCAGCATCACGCCCGGCGCCGCGCGACCGCGTCCGAAGAACTGGCTGGCATCGCCCGCCGCCACGTCGGGCTTGGTCTCGTCCAGCACCGGCACGGTGGCGCCCGCCGCATAGGTCAGGCCATAGCCGAACGGGAACAGCGGGTCGTAATTGGCGTCACGCCGGTTCAGCACATACTGGTCGACGCGCTTGGGCCAGGAGAAGGACAGCTTGCCCTTGAAGTCGTGCGCCGGCCGACCGTCCTTGCCCGCCACCAGCACGTCGGCGACGCCGCCGCCCTCGGTGCCCGGCAGGAACGCCGCGACGAACGCGTCGGCCGCGTTCAGCTCCGGGTTCACCCACATCGGCCGGCCCGACAGGAACACCGCGACCACGGGCACGCCCGCCGCCTTCAGCTTCTTGAGCAGCGCCAGATCCGACTTGTCCTCGGGGCTGTATTCCAGCGTCGCACGGTCGCCGGCGAACTCGGCATAGGGCTTTTCGCCGAACACCACGATCGCCGCATCGGGCTTGGCGGTGAAGCTGCCGTCGCGCGACAGGGTCGCCTTGCCGCCGCCTGCGCGCACCGCCTGGTCGATCCCCGACCAGATCGACTGGCCGTTGGGGAAATCCTTGTTGGACACGTCGGTGCCCTGCCAGGTGATCGACCAGCCGCCGGAGGCCTGGCCGATGTCATCGGCCGCGGCACCGGCGACCAGGATGTTGGCGCTCGGCTTCAGCGGCAGGACGCCGCCATTGTTCTTGAGCAGCACCAGCGATTCGCGCACCGCCTGCCTGGCGATCGCGCGGTGTTCGGCTGCGCCGAGCAGGTTGAACTTGCCGGACAGCGGCCGTGCCGACGGGCGGCCCGCATCGAACGTGCCGGCGATCACCTTGACGCGCAGGATACGGCGCACGGCGTCGTCCAGTCGTGCGCGCGGGATGGTGCCGTCCTTCGCCTCGCGCAGCGTGTTGGCGTAAAGCTGCTTCCAGCCCGGGCCCGAATACATGAACATGTCGAGGCCCGCGTTGATCGCCGCCGCGCAGTCCTCGTTGGTGCAGCCCGGCACCTGGCCATGCGCGTTCCAGTCGCCGACCGTGAAGCCCTGGAAGCCCCAGCGATCCTTCAGCACGCCGGTCAGCATGCTCTTGTTGCCGGTCATCTTTTCGCCGTTCCAGCTCGAGAAGCTGGGCATCACGGTCAGCGCGCCGGCGGGCAGCGAGGTCATGTAGCCCGCGCCGTGCACGTCGCGCAGCACCGCCTCCGACACGCGCGTGTCGCCCTGGTCGCGCCCGCCGGTGCCGCCATCGCCCAGGAAGTGCTTCACCGAGGAGATGACATGGCCCGGCTTCATGAAGTCGCGGCCGATCGTGCCCTGGATGCCCTCCACCATCGCGCCGGCATAGGCGGCGACGACCTCGGGCTCTTCCGAATAGCTCTCATAGGTGCGGCCCCAGCGGTCGTCCTGCACCACCGCGACCGTCGGCGCGAAGCTCCAGTCGATGCCGGTCGCCGCGGTCTCGGCGGCGGTCGCCGCGCCGATCTTGCGGACCAGATCGGGGTTCCGCATCGCGCCCAGGCCGATATTGTGCGGGAACAGCGTCGCGCCGACGATGTTGTTCGCGCCGTGCACCGCGTCCGTGCCCCAGATCACCGGCACCTTGGGGCGACCGTCGCTGCGCTTCATCGACGCATCGTAAAAGGCGTCGAACAGCTTCAGCCATTCCGGGGCCGGCGCCAGTTCGTCGTTGTTCGGCGCGGAATTGCCGCCGTTCAGGATCGACCCGAACTTGTAGGTTTCCAGATCGGCCGGCTTGATGCTGGCGATGTCGACCTGGATCAGCTGGCCGACCTTGTCCTCGACCGACATCTTGGCCAGCGTCGCCTCGACGCGCGCTTCCACCTTGGGATCGCGCTTCAATTTCATCGGCAATTGCGGCCAGTTGGCCGGATTGGCCACCGCCGAGGCATTGGGTGCCGCTGCCTGCTGCGCCGCGATGGGCGCACCGATCGCGCAGGCCGTCATCCCGGCCACGCCCACCAAAGCCTTGAACTTCGCGCGCATTCTGAACTCTCCCTGGTGCCGTCTCGGGTTGCGGCAGCGGCGGGCAGATGACGGGCAGGCATGGCCGCTGTCAACAATTCATAATTCAATTTGGCTTTTGGCTGCGTGCGTGCTTCATCTGCGCACGAATTGGGGCATAAGCCGCCGGGTCGATCAGGGAGTGGAATGGATGATGCGCAGGCGCTGGATTGCGGGGCTGGTCTCGGGTGGAGCACTGGCGTGGAGCGCGCTTGCCACCGCCCAGTCGCTGGGTCCGATCCATGTCGATCTGCCCGCGGGCGGGGCGGCCTATACCCGCACGATCGCGCCGACGCCGATTGCCGCCACCAACTGGACGATGGCCGGCTGGATCCAGCCGCGCCAGGTGCCGAACAAGGGCACGGTGCTGATCGCGGGCTTCGGCGACCCCGCCTCGGGCGCGCATCGCTATCTCGCGCTGGTCGATGGCGACCCCGCGCTGATCACGGAGGGCGGCACGCTGACCGGCGGGGCCAGTCCCGATCGCGACAAGTGGATGCACATCGCCGCCAGCTATGACGGCGCGGTCGCCCGCCTCTACGTCAACGGCCGCCAGGTGACGCAGCGCCGCATAGCCGCCGCCGCCGTGCCCGCCACCGCGACCTTCGCCCCGCGCCCGGCGGTGGCGGGTACCGCGCCCTATTTCGTCGGCCGCGTCGGCGACTTCCGCCTCGACCCGCGCACGCTGGACGGCGTCGCCATCCGCCTTCTCGCCCGCCGCGCGCCCGACCCGTCGCGCATCGCCTTCCAGACCGGCAGCCCCGACTGGCCCGTGCAGGTCCGCCAGATGTACGGCCAGACCGCGCCGCAGGACGCCTGGACGCTCCCCCAGTCCAGGGCGCCGATCCCCACCGAGGGCAAGGCCAAGCCCGAGCCCAAGGGCCCGGCCCTCGTCGCCACCGGCCCCAACCAGTGGGATGTCGCCGGCTGGCGCCTGATCGAGGCGCCAAGGGTCGCCGCGCAAGCCTCCGACCTGTCGCGCCCCGGCTACGACACCGGCAAATGGTATGCCGCCACCGTGCCCGGCACCGTGCTGACCACGCTGGTCGATCGCGGCGTCTATCCCGACCCCGCCTACGGCCTCAACAACCTTGCCATCCCGGAAAGCCTCGCGCGCCAGGATTACTGGTACCGCACCGAGTTCGATGTACCGGCCGAGGCCGCCGGCCTGAAGCAGTGGCTGACCTTCAAGGGCGTCAACTACGCCGCGGAGGTCTGGGTGAACGGCCAGCGTATCGGCACCATGAAGGGCGCCTTCATCCGCGGCCGCTTCCCCGTCACGCTCCAGGCCGGGCGCAACGCGGTCGCGGTGCGCGTCTCGCCCCCGCCGCACCCGGGCATCGCGCATGAGGAGTCGCTCACCGCCGGCGTCGGCGAGAATGGCGGCATGATGATGCTGGACGGCCCCACCTTTGTCGCGACCGAGGGCTGGGACTGGATCCCCTCGATCCGCGATCGCAACACCGGGCTGTGGCAGGGCGTCTTGCTCGCCGCCACCGGCCCCGCCACGATCGGCGATCCGCAGATCGTCACCAGCCTGCCCAAGCCCGACAATTCGGTGGCGGAGGTGGAGATCGTCACCCCCGTCACCAACACCTCGGACCAGGCGGTCGCCGCCACCGTGCGCGCGGTGTTCGACGACGTCGTGGTCGAAAAGCAGGTACAGGTCGGCGCCGGCCAGACCGTCAACGTGTCGATGACCCCGCGCGAATTCGCGCAGCTTGCGGTCAAGAACCCGCGCCTGTGGTGGCCCAACGGGTACGGCGACCCGGCGCTGCACGACCTGACGCTGACCGCGATCGTGAACGGCACGGCCAGCGACACGCAAAAGACGCGCTTCGGCATGCGCCAGGTGACGTACGACATCTCGCTGATGGACGCGGACGGCGATCTGGAGCGCGTGGGGCTGGATCTCACCCGCGCCCGCGCGCTCGGCCAGCAGGTCGTCGACGGCAGCCATACCGGCATCCGGAAGACGACGAACGGCTGGACGGCCAGCCTCGTCCCCGGCGCGGAGAAGTCGCCCGCGGTCACCCCCGTGCAGGACGATCCCCGCCTCGCCCCGCATCTCGTCATCCGCGTCAACGGCGTGCGCATCGCCGCGCGCGGCGGCAATATCGGCATGGACGACTTCATGAAGCGCATCGACCGTGCGCATCTGGAACCGATGTTCCGCCTGCATCGCGACGCGCATCTCAACATCGTGCGCAACTGGGTCGGCCAGAATACCGAGGACAGCTTCTTCGACCTGGCCGACGAATATGGCCTGATGGTGCTGTCCGATTTCTGGGAATCGACCCAGGACTACAATATCGAGACGCAGGACCCGCAACTGTTCCTGGCGAACGCGGCCGATGTGGTGCGCCGCTATCGCAACCATCCCTCGATCGTCGTCTGGTTCGGCCGCAACGAGGGCGTGCCCCAGCCGCTTCTGAACGAGGCGCTGGAAAAGCTGGTCAATTCGGCCGACGGCACCCGCCTCTACATGGGCTCGTCCAACCGGGTGAACCTCCAGAACTCGGGCCCCTATAACTGGCGCCCGCCGGTCGAATATTTCACTGAGCATGCCAAGGGCTTCTCGGTGGAGGTCGGCACCCCTTCGCTGCCCACGCTGGAGGCGTGGCGGCGCGCCATTCCAGAACCGGATCGCTGGCCGATCAGCGACACCTGGGCCTATCATGACTGGCACCAGACCGGGAACGGCGCGGTCAAGACCTTCACCGACGTGCTGGACCGCCGCTTCGGCCCCGGCACCAGCCTGGAGGATTTCGAGCGCAAGGCGCAGATGCTCCAGTACGAGTCCTACCGCGCCATCTTCGAGGGGATGAACGCCGGCCTGTGGACGGAGAATTCGGGCCGCATGCTGTGGATGACGCAGCCCGCCTGGCCGTCCTCGGCGTGGCAGATCTTCTCGTCGGACTACGACACCCATGCCGCCTTCTACGGCGTCAAAAAGGCGTCGGAGCCGGTCCACGTCCAGATGAACCTGCCCGATTACCGCGTCGTGCTGGTCAATAACGGCCGCGACGCGCTGAAGGGCGTGGTGGTGCGCGCCCGCGTCGTCAGCCTCGACAACCGCACGCTCGCCGAACAGGAGGCCAAGCTGGAGGCACGCGGCGAGACGGCGACCCCGGCGCTGACGCTCGACCTTGCCCAGCATCTCCAGCGCGGGCCCGCCATCGTCCGGCTGGAGGCGACCGATGCGGGCGGACAGGTCCTGTCCACCAACACCTATTGGCAGGCCAGGGACGATGCGGGCTACCGCGCGATGAACGACATGGCACCGGTCAGCCTCAACACCAGCGTCGCCACCCGCGTCGAGGGCGACGAGACGATCGCCGCGCTCACCCTGACCAACCAGACGCCGACGCCGGCGATCGAGGCGAAGCTGACGGTGATGAACCAGAATGGCGAGCAGGTGCTGCCCGCCTTCTTCACCGACAATTATGTCTCGCTGCTGCCCGGCGAGACCCGCACGATCGAGGTCCGCTACCCGACGGCCAAGGCCGAGCGCGCCGGCATCACCCTGCGCGGCTGGAACGTCGCCAAAGCACGCGTGGAACTGGGCCAATAGCAGCGGCCACCCTCACCCTTCCCATCGGCAGAGCCGATGGGCCCCTTCCCTCGCCCGGTGGGAGAGGGAGGGAGCGGCAAAGCCGCGGAAGGGTGAGGGTGATCGACAAAGAAACGTCCTTTGGGGGAGAAACCATGAAGACCCACCTGATCGCCGCCCTGCTCGCCGCAACCATCGTCGCCCCGGCATCCGCCCAGTCCACTCCCACCGCAGAGCAGAAGAGCCAGTGGGAACGCGAATGGGAAGAACGACTCCACACCGATTTCGGCTATCTGAAGCGCTATCAGGCGGACAATGCCGCGCTTCGCCCGACGCCTGGTGCGCCGCGCATCGTCATGATGGGCGATTCGATCACGCAAGGCTGGTTCGACATGGTGCCCGCCTTCTTCACCCCCGGTCGCATCTGCCGCGGCATCGGCGGGCAGACGACGACCCAGATGCTGCTCCGCTTTCGTCAGGACGTGATCGACCTGAAGCCGGCGGTGGTGCAGATCATGGCCGGCACCAACGACATCGCCGGCAACACCGGCCCGATGACGCCCGAACAGACGCAAGCCAACATCATGTCGATGGCCGAGCTGGCACGCGCGCACGGCATCCGCGTCATCTTCGCCTCGATCCCGCCGGCGGACGGCTTCCCCTGGCGCCCCGGCCTCGACACCGCGCCGAAGATCGCCGCGATGAACGCCTGGCTGAAGGATTACGCCAGGAAGACCGGCAACACCTATGCCGATTACTGGTCCGTCCTGCACGACGGTCAGGCGCTGCGCGCATCGATGACCTATGACGGCGTTCACCCCAACAAGGCGGGCTATGCCGCGATGGCGCCGGTGGCGGACGCCGCGTTCAAGGCCGCGCTCGCCAAACCCGCTCCGCGCGCGATCGTGCGATGATCGCCCTTGCACTTGCACTTGCCGCCGCCGGGCCGGTGGTCGCCACCGACGACGGCCCGGTCCGCGGGGAAGCGGATGGTGCCGGTGCGGTGTTTCGCGGCATCCCCTATGCCGCTCCCCCGGTCGGCGCCCGGCGCTGGCGCCCGCCCGCACGCCCCGTGCGCTGGACCACCCCGCGCGCGGCCGTCGCCGAACATGCCGCCTGCCCGCAGACCATGTCGGGCGAATGGAACCGCCGCGCGGCCGAAAGCGGCGACGAGGATTGCCTGTTCCTCGACATCCGCACGCCCCGCCTCGCCCGCGACGCCAGATTGCCGGTCATGGTCTGGATCCACGGCGGATCGAACCGCGCCGGATCGGGCGGCGGCACGGTTGAATCGCGCATCACCGATCAGGGCATCGTGCTGGTATCGATCCAGTACCGCCTGGGCGCGCTCGGTTTCCTGTCGCATCCCGCGCTTACCCGCGAACAGGGCGGCACGTCCGGCAATTACGGGCTGATGGATCAACAGGCGGCACTCGACTGGGTCCGCCGCAACATCGCCGCCTTCGGTGGCGACCCCGCGCGCGTCACGATCGCCGGCGAATCGGCGGGTGCGCAGGATGTCGGCCTGCACCGGCTTGCCCCGGCGTCGCAGGCACTGTTTGCCCGCGCCATCGCGGAAAGTGGCACACCGGGCTTCGGCGTGCCGGCCCGCTCGCTCCGCCAGAACGAGGTCGTCGGCACCATCATCGCCCGGCGTGCCGGCCTGTCCGACCGTGCCTCCGCCGCCGCGTTGCGCGCAGTCCCCGTTGCCCGCCTGCTCGCCGCGGATCAGGGCACCGCCGTCCCCGGCCTCGCCGATGCCAGCTTCATCTGGCTGCAGGCCGTGGTCGACGGCCGTTTCCTGCGCGAGGCACCCGCCACCGCCATCGCCGCCGGCCGCTTCCACCGCGGCCCGCTCCTGATCGGCGTCAACGCCAGGGAACTGACGCTGCACGGCGGCCTGCCCGCCGCCGCCGATACGGTGCGCCGCGAATTCGGGGCCGGGGCCGCGCGGGCGCTCGCCTTTTACGGGCTGCAACCCGGCGGCACCCCGATCGACGATCCCCGCTTGGGCGACGTCACGCTGCAACTCGCCAACGACCTCACCTTTCGCTGCCCGACCATCGCGATATCCGCCGCCAATGCCGCGCGCGGCGTGCCGGTTTTCCAATATCAGTTCGACTATGCCCCACCGGGCGGCAGCGTCAGCCATGCCAGCGAACTCGCCTCGGTCTTCGCGCTGCCCGCGCCCGGTGCGCCGCCGGTCGCGCATTACTGGCTCAACTTCGTGAAGACCGGCGATCCCAACGGCGCCGGCCTGCCGCGCTGGCCCGCTTATGACGTGAAGACCCGCGCCTATCTGTCCTTTGGCCAGACACAGACGACCGCGACGGCGGATTTGCGCCCGATCTGCGCGTTACGATCCGTGCCATGAACGCTATTCCCAAAAGGTAGGGTTTTGGTATCGTGCAGGTCTATAAAAGATGTTGACCCGAAGGGGCGTCCCGCGAAGCTAGTAAGCGTGGGGAGAATATGGGGAGAGCGGGATGGGACTGGCGATTACCAGGGATATGCGGCCTGAATCGGTCGGTGCGGAGGCACGGGCGGCGCGGCTGTCGCGGGGTTTGTCCGGCACCAATCTCGAACGCGCCGGCGACTACAACCTGCGCACCGTTCTCCAGGCGATCCGGCTCAACCGCGACACCACCCGTGTCGAGATCGCGCAGCAGACCGGGCTGACCGCTCCGACCATCGCCAACATCACCGGGCGCCTGATCGACATGGGGCTGGTGCGTACCGCCGGTCGTCGCCAGGGCGGACGCGGCCAGCCTGCGCTGCGTCTCCAGGTCGCACCTGACGGTGCGTTCGGCATCGGGCTCAACATCGACCGCGATCACCTGACGCTAGTCACCCTCGACCTAACCGGCGAGGTGCGCAGCCGCATCACCCGCGAGATCGCCTTTGCCCGGCCCGACGAGGTCGTCGCCTTTGTTCAGGCCGAACTGGACGGCGCGATCGCGGCCGGCGACATCGACCGCGATCGGGTGCTGGGTGTCGGCGTCGCGATGCCCGACGATCTCGGCCGCATCCGCATGCCGCATCAACCGGACGGGTATGAGGCGTGGAACGAGACCGATATCGTCGCCCTGCTCGGGCCCGTCCTTCCCTGGTCGATCCACCGCGACAATGACGCGGCGGCGGCCGCGCTCGGCGAGACGCAGTATGGCCCCGCCTTTGACCATCCCAGCTTCTTCTATCTGCTGATCAGCGCCGGGCTTGGCGGCGGTCCGGTGATCGACCGCACCTATCACCGCGGCGCCCATGCGCGCAGTGGCGAAATCGGGCTGATGCCCGATCCCGGCGGCGCGCATCCGGGTGCGATCGTGCAGGATACCGTCTCGCTCGTGGCGCTCTGCGCCCGCCTCGCCGCGGCCGGCTGCCCTGCCGAGACGATCGCGGCGCTGCCCACCGGGTGCGAGGAGGAGGAGGCGGTGATCGCCGCCTGGATCGCCGATGCGGTGCGTGCGCTGGTGCAACCCTGCGTCGCGATCACCTGCCTGTTCGATCCCGACGCGATCCTGATCGGCGGGCGCCTCCCCGGCCCGCTCATCGCCCGCCTCGCCGAACAGCTCACCGCCGCCCTAGACGGCGTCTCCCTGCCCACCCGCGCGCGGATCATGCCCGCCGCCATGGCCCAGGACGCCCCCGCCATCGGGGCCGCCATCCTCCCCTTCCTCGACCACCTCCTCCCCTCCGACGCCATTCTCATACAGGCAGGCCGCAATTGATCCTTCTGGCACTCCTCGGCGCCACCGCCCCGCTCCCCGCCGTCCGCCTCGACCAGCTGGGGTTCGAGGCGCGCGGGCCGAAGACTGCGATCGTCGCCACCGACGCGACAGCGCCGCTTCCCTGGACCCTGACCGACGCCGCCGGCCGCACCGTCGCCACCGGCCGGTCGGTGCCCTTCGGCCCCGACCCGGCGTCGGGAACGCGCGTCCACCGCGTCACCCTGCCCCGCAGCCTTGCCCCCGGCCCCGGCTACCGCCTCGCCGTCGGCCCGGCCGCCAGCCGCCCCTTCGCAATCGCCGACCGCCCCTTCGCCACCCTCGCCCCCCAGGCCACCACCTTCTTCTACCAACAGCGCAGCGGCGTCCCCATCCTCGCCGCCCACGTCCAGCGCCCCGACCTCGCCCGCCCCGCCGCCCACGCCGCAGAGCGCGTCACCTGCTTCGCCGGCCCAGACCAACGCGGCGCCCGCTGGCCCGGCTGCGACTACAGCCTCGACGTCACCGGCGGCTGGTATGACGCGGGCGACCACGGCAAATATGTCGTGAACGGCGGCATCAGCACCTGGACGCTGCTCGACCTTCACGAACGCCTCGCCGCCTGGGGGCGCCCGGCGCTGTTCGCGGACGGCGCGCTGCCGATCCCCGAAGCCGGCAACGGCATCGACGACCTGCTCGACGAGGCGCGTGTCGAGGTCGAGTTCCTGCTCGCCATGCAGATCCCGGGTGGCAAGCGGGTGACGGTCGCCACCGTCACCGATACCGGCGCCCCCGCCTCCGGCTTCCGCACGATCGATGCGGGCGGGATGGCGCATACCAAGGTCGCGGACATCGCCTGGACCGGCCTGCCCCTCGCCCCGCACGAGGACCGGCAGCCGCGCCGGCTCTACCCCCCCTCCACCGCCGCCACGCTGAACCTCGCCGCGGTCGCCGCACAGGCCGCGCGCATCTGGCGCGACATCGACCCCGCCTTCGCCGCCCGCGCGCAGGCGGCCGCCATCCGCGCCTGGGACGCTGCGGCCCGCAACCCCGCCATCCCCGCCAGCTCCGACTTCGCCGGCAGCGGCGGCTACGGCGACAAGGACTGGTCGGACGAGCGCTTCTGGGCCGCCGCGCAACTGCTCGCCACCACCGGCGAGGCGCGCTTCCGCGAGGTGGTGGAGGGCTCCCCCTATCTCGCCGCCCCCGCCTTCGCGCTGTCCTGGGGCAAGACCGATTTCGCCGGCCTGCTGACGCTCGCCACCGACCCGCAAGCGCTGTCCCCCGACCGTCGCCAGGCATTGCAGTCCCGCATCACCGCCCTCGCCGACGGGCTGGTGAAGGAGCAGGACAGCAACGGCTACGGCGTGCCTTTTGCCGGCACCGCTTACGGCTGGGGCTCGAACTCCGATCTGCTCAACCGCGCCATGCTGCTGGGCACCGCATGGCAGATCACCCGCGATCCGCGCTACCGCGACGCGGTGGTCGGCGTGATCGACTATCTGCTCGGCCGCAATCCGCTCGACCAGTCCTATGTCACCGGCATGGGCGCGCGCCCGATGATGCAGCCGCACCACCGCTTCTGGGCCAAGGCGGCCGACCCGCGCTATCCGCTGCCCCCGCCCGGTGTCGTCTCGGGCGGCCCCAATTCCACCGCGATGAACGACGAGGTGGCCGCCCCGCTGAAGGGCCGCTGCACCGGTCAGACCTGCTGGGTGGACGATTGGCGCAGCTATACGATGAACGAGGTCGCGATCAACTGGAACGCACCCATGGTCTGGGCCGCCGCCTTCCTGGATGCGACCGCCCCATAGAAAAAGGGCGGCGGACCCATCGGCCCGCCGCCCCCTTTCCTCGCCGGCGCCGACCTTAGAAGGTCAGGCGCGTCGTCACCGAGAACTGCCGGTCGCTCTTGAAGAAGGAGCGCGGCGCCATCTGCCCGTCCGCCGACAGCAGGTAGGACGTCTTGGTCGTCGTATCGAGCAGGTTCTGCACCTCCAGGCCGATCTTGAAGTTGCGGTTGACCGTGTAGAAGATCGATCCGTCCATCTGCCCCGCCGCCAATGCATAGACCGGCAGGAACGGGAAGCAGCAGTCACGATTGGTCAGCAGGAACTTCGAGCGCCAGCTATACGCGACACGCGCATAGATGTTCGCCTTGTCGTAGAAGGCCGCGAGGTTGAAGTTATACTTCGACAGCCCGGCCAGCGGCAGGTTGGCATAGAGCGACGCGGTATCCACCGGCGGCGCATTGTCCGCATTGGCGTTCAGCGGCACGCCGTTGGGGATGTTGCCCGGATCGACATAGGTGAAGGTCGCCTGCGTGCCCAGTCCCGACAGGAAGCCCGGCAGGAAGTCGTAGGTCTGCTGATAGCTCAGCTCGACACCCTTCACGTCGCCGCTGCCCGGCGCGTTGGCCGGACCGTTGATCGTCACGTCGAACGTCTGGCCGTTATTGGTCAGCGACCGCGAATAGCCGTAATTGTCGAGGATGATGTTCGACAGCTTCTTGTAGAACAGCGCGCCGGTCAGCGAGCCGACCTTGGCGAAATACCATTCCGCGGTCACGTCGACCTGCTTGGCCTCGACCGGACGCAGGAAGGGGTTCCGCGACTGCGCGTTGAAGCCATAGGCATTGTTGTCGCCGAAGCTGACGCCGACGAAGTTGCGCAGGTCGCCGAAGTTCGGGCGCGAGATCGCCTTGGACGCCGCGGCCCGGAACAGCAGCGTGTCCGTCACCTGCAACTTCACGTTGGCGGCGGGCAGCCAGTGGTTGAACGCCTGGCGTGCCACCTCGGGCGTCGAGGCGCCGTTGGAGAAGGCGAGCGCCGCCGCCTGCTGTGCCGGGGTGACCGTGCACAGCGTCGGCACGGTGGAAAGCGACGGGTCCGCGCAATATTCGGCGATGCTGGCATATTGCGCCGGCAGCACGCGGACACGTTCCGGGAAAGTCAGCGAGCCGAACGACGCATCCTTGGTCCGCACGAAGCGCAGGCCGATATTACCCGACAGCGACATGCCGCCGGCAAAATCGTCCAGCCCGAAATCGGCGCGGACATAGGCGCCCCACGTCTCTTCCCGGTTGCGGTAATATTCCGATGCGCGGAAATAATCGTCGACCAGACCGGTACGATCCTGCAGCGCGACATAGCTGCCGCCGCCCGCCGCGGTCACTTCGCGCAGCAACTGAGTCAGAGCTTCATGATCGCGCAGCACCGCGTCCGAGATGAACGGCGTGCCCGGCGGCTGGGTCGACTGGTTGCGGTAATAATCGACGAAGTTGAACCGCTCGATCGAACCCGGCTGCGTATTCAACCCGACCGGGCCGCCGCTCGTCCAGGTTTCGGACAGCGCGCCCCAGTTGTTATAGTCGTTGGTACGCACCGTCTGGTCGCGCTTGGCGTAACGGCCACCGACGCGGACCTTGCGCAGGAAGCTGTCCTCGCTGACGTCATATTGCGCATCGCCGCGGAAGGCCCATTCGGTGCCGGTGTTGCGGTTGCGGTTGTTCATGCCGTCGTGGAAGTAGATCGACGCCGGATTGCCGAAATAGGCGTTCACATCGCGACCCTGCGGCTGGAACGTCACCTGCGGCGTGTTGCCGGTCAGGTCCAGGTTGAACCCGCTGAACGTGTGATTGCCGACATTGTCGTCGCGGCTGTTCAGCGTCGACTTCACATACTGGCCATCGAAATTCAGGTGCAGCCGCTCGACCGGCTCGAACTTGCCGTTCAGCGAGAAGTCCTGCGTGACCGCCTTGCTCTTGGTATAACGGTTGGCCATCACGACCGGCCCGCCTTCATTGGCGAACTGGGGCAGCGGCGCACCGTTGAAGCTGGGAACCAGGCCGGGGCGGTACAGCGACCCGCTGGTGAACACGCCATCGTCGTTATAGGTCGGCGTGGTGCCGGGCAGCGGCTTGACCTGCAACGAATCGGCCAGCCCCAGGCTCGGCTCGATCGTGTGCTCGATCCACTCCAGCCGGCTGTCGGTGCGCAGATACTGCGCGGTCAGCAGCACGCTGCGGTCGGAATTCTCATACTGCGCCGCCGCCGACACGCCGATACGCTCGCGGTTGAACGACTGGGTGCGGTTGCCGCCGCCCATCGGTACATAGACGCTCTCGCGACCCGCCGGCACCGGATAGGTGTCGAACAGCGGCTGCGTGGCATAGGCCGTACCGGCGTTGATGACGCGGCCCTCGCCGGCATCCTGCACGCCGTTGCCGTTCCGGTCGTCGTTGAAGCGCGGCAGATAGGCGGAGATGAACACCGCGTCCGACCGGCTGCGCAGCTGCGAATAGCTGCCGCTCGCCAGGAAACCGAAGCGGCCGCCGCCCGGCGCATCCCATTGCTGGCTGAACAGGCCGACGGCGGAGGGCGCACCGCGCTGCTCCATGTCGCCGTAATTCATGCTGCCCGACAGATAGATCAGGCGCTGGTCCTGGTCGAAGGGCTTGCGGGTGTTGATGTTGACGGTGCCCGAAATGCCACCTTCGATCAGGTCGGCGGTCAGGTTCTTGAACACCTCGACCGAGCCGATCAGTTCGGCCGGCACGTCATTGAAGCCGATCTCGCGACCGCCCGAGGCCGCGAACGTGTCGCGCCCGTTGAACTCGCCACGGACATAGGACAGGCCGCGGATCACGACGCCCGATCCCTCGACCGAGAAGTGCGCGGAATCGGTCGGTGCGGCGAAGCGGCTGATCGCCACGCCGGGCACGCGCTGCAACGCCTCGTTGACCGAACGGTCCGGCAGGGCGCCGATGTCCTGCGCGGTGATTGCATCGACCACGGTGTCCGAATTGCGCTTGATGTTTTGCGCGGTCGCCAGGCTCTGGCGCACGCCGGTGACGACGATTTCGTCGCGACCCGTATCGGGCGGGGTGACCGCGGCTTCTTCCGACGAACCCGACGTGCCCGTGGTGGCACCGGCCTGATCGATGGCGGTCGGGGCCGTTCCTGCCTCGACGCTGGGCGTGCCCGACGTGGTGCCCTGCGATCCCTCGCCAGCCGGCTTGGCGGGTGTTGCGTCCTGCGCCCATGCCGGTTGCGCCGCGCACAACAGCGCCAGAGCCGACACACCGATGTTCAGATTACGCCAATTACGCGCAGCGTCGCGCGACACACGGTCCTTCATGCAACCCCCTCCAGACATGACTTCCCCACCGCCATCCGGTCTGTTTGCCGGGTCGGTTCTTCCGTCGTGCAGTAAAAAATGTTTCAGTTCTCGTCAGTTAACCTGATACCGAAACGGCCACAAGTGAAATAACGCAACTTGATATAAGTAAACTTGGCGGCGTGGCAGAAAAGCCGCTACTGCCGTAGAAGCGCTGCAAGCGCGCAGGAGGGGGAGCATGGCCGGGCAGGAGAGGAATCGCGTGCGGGTGGTGGTCGTCGGCGGGGGCACCGCCGGCTGGATGACCGCCGCCGGTCTGGCCACGCTGATCCCTGCGGCGGCCGACGTTCACCTGGTCGAATCGGCAGAGATCGGCATCGTCGGCGTCGGCGAGGCCACCCTGCCTCATTTGCGCGCCTTTATTCAGCGGCTGGGGATCGACGAGATCGCGTTCATGACCGCGACTCATGCCACCTTCAAGCTCGGCATCGACTTCCGCGATTTTGGCCGCATCGGCGATCGCTACGTCCATCCCTTCGGCACCTATGGCCAGCCGCTCGGCGGCGTCGGCTTCCACCATTACTGGCTGCGCCGTCACCATGGCGGCAATCCCACGCCGCTTGGCGCCTATTCGGCCGGGGTCGTCGCCGGAGAGCGCGCCCGCTTCGCCCGCCCCGATCCGACCAGCGACGCACTGCAGGACAGTTTCGGCTACGCCTATCAGTTTGATGCGACCCGCTTCGCCCCCTTCCTGCGCACCCATGCCGAGGCGCGGGGCTGCCGCCGCACCGAAGGGCGCGTCGTCTCGGTCGACCGCGACGAACGGGACGGCCGCGTCACCGCGATCCATCTGGCGGACGGTACCCGGATCGAGGGCGATCTGTTCGTCGACTGCTCGGGCTTTCGCGCGCTGCTGATCGGTGGCGAACTGGACGAGGCGTGGGAGGATTGGTCCCACTGGCTGCCCTGCGACCGGGCGGTGGCGGTGCCCTGCACCCATGCGCCGGGGCCGATCGAGCCGCTGACCCGTGCCACCGCGATGCCCGCCGGATGGCGCTGGCGCATCCCGCTCACCACCCGCGTCGGCAACGGCTATGTCTATGCCAGCCGCTACTGCGACGACGATACCGCGCGAGAAGCGCTGCTCGCGGGGCTGGAGGGCGAGGCACTGGCCGAGCCGCGCCTGCTCCGCTTCCGTGCCGGGCGGCGGCGGCATAGCTGGTCGCACAATGTCGTCGCGGTGGGGCTTGCCTCGGGCTTTCTCGAACCGCTCGAATCGACCAGCATCTATCTGGTGCAGATGGCGATCACCGCGCTGATCGAACATTTCCCGGACGCGCGCGTCACCGACGCCGACCGCGACGGCTTCAACACCGCGGTCGATGCCGAATATGACCGCATCCGCGACTTCCTGATCCTGCACTATCACGCCACCACGCGCGACGATTCCCCCTTCTGGGATCATGTCCGCACCATGGCGATCCCCGACACGCTGGCGGATCGGATTGCGCTGTGGCGGCAAACGGCGCAGGTCGCGCATTACAGCTACGGCCTGTTTCTCGAACCCAGCTGGCTGGCGGTCTATCTCGGCCAGAACATCGTGCCGGACGGCTGGGACCCACGCGCGGACGGCGCCGATCCTGCGAAACTCGATCAGGCGCTGGCCGCGCTCGCCGCCGGCATCGGCACCGCGATCGACGCCCTGCCACCCCATGAAGCGAGCCTGCCGCGATGAACCGACAGAACAGGGTGCGCAGCGTCACGGTTCTTGGCGGCGGCCCGGTCGCCGGCATCGCCGCGCTCGGCTTCGCGCAGGCGCTGCCCGGCGCGCGGGTCGACTGGATCATGCGGCCGGTCGATCCCGCGGCGCTGGCCGACCGCCTGCCCGCCACCCTGCCCTCCAGCGCGCCCGTGCTGGAACAGCTCGAACTGGACGAGGCCGACCTCGTCGCATACGCCGGCGCGACGCACCGGCTGGGCGAGCGTTTCCTCGGCTGGGGCCCGGCGGACTATATCACCAGCGAAGGGCAGCCGATGCCGCTCGGCGTCGCGGGCGCGCTGCACCACCATCATGCGCTCGCCCCCCGGCACCCGCTTCACCGCTATCGCCCCGGCGCGGTGCTCGCCGATGCCGGGCGCTTCGTCCACCCGACCGCGCCCGACGGCCCGCTCGGCTTCCACGACTATGGCCTGCGCCTCGACCCGGATGCGATCACCCCCTTCCTCGCCGACCGCGCCGCCCGTGCCGGCGTCCGCATCACTTCAGGCGAGGGCGTGGACGCCGACCTGATCGTCGACGCCACCGGCCCCGCATCCGCCCCCGACTGGATCGACTGGACGGACGCGCTGCCCGCCACCACCCTCACTCTTGCGGAAACGACCGGTACCGCCCCCGACCCGTGCGACACCTACCGCGCCACCGACACCGGCTGGCAGGCGACATGGCCCCTTGCGCAGCGCACGCTCACCGGCACCGCCACGCTCGGCACCGGTCCCATCCGCCCCGGCCGCCGCGCGGAGCCCTGGCAGGGCAACATCCTGTCACTCGGCGACGCCGCCGCCGTGATGGGGCCGCTGTGCTGGACGGGCTTCGCGCTCGCGCTGGCGAACCTATCCCTCGCCCTGTCCCTGCTCCCCGGCCGCGACATGCCCCCGCTCCTCCTCGCCGAGTACAACCGCCGCGCGTCCCTTCGCGCGGACCGCCTCGCGGACCTCCTCTCGGCCCACCACCACCTCGCCCGCCACGCGCCCCCCCGCCCCGGCCTCGCCCACACCCTCGCCCAGTTCGCCCGCCGCGGGTTCCTCCCCCATTTCGAGGAGGAAAGCGTCGGCGCCGAACGCTGGCTCTCCACGCTGGCCCCCGCCATCCGCCCCGCGCGCCCCGACCCGATCGCCCTCTCCGCCCATCCCCCCGCACCGCTCGACCGCCTCCACGCCACCCTCGCCGCCCTCCCCGCCCGCCTACCCCCCTATCCCGACTATCTCGCCCGCATGAGGCACGCATGACCCAGCCGATCTCCCATGTCGTCATCGTCGGCGGCGGCACCGCCGGCTGGATGGCCGCCGCCGCCGCTGCCCGCTTCCTCGACGATGGACAGCGCCGCATCACCCTGGTCGAATCGGATGCGATCGGCACGGTCGGTGTCGGCGAGGCGACGATCCCGCCGATCATCGGCTTCAACCGCCTGCTTGGGCTAGACGAAGGCCGGTTCCTGTCCGCCACCGGCGGCAGCTACAAGCTGGGTATCGAATTCGTCGGCTGGGACACGGGCGAGGATCGGTATTTCCACCCCTTCGGCCATCACGGGCGCGACTTCGACGGGCTGAACTTCCACCAGGCCTGGCTGAAGCTGCGCGACCGCGACGGCATCGGCCCGATCGACGACTATGCGATGGCCGCCGCCGCGGCGCACGCGGGCACCTTCGCGCCCCCCGTCGCCGACCCGCGCTCACCCCTGTCGGGGCTGGCCTATGCCTATCATTTCGATGCCGGCCGCTACGCCGCCTTTCTGCGCGCGCAGGCGGAGGCCGGCGGCGTCATCCGGATCGAGGGGCGGATCGAGCGCGTCGAGCGCGATCCCGCCAGCGGCCATGTCGCCGCGGTGGTGCTGGGGGACGGCCGCCGCATCGCCGGCGACCTGTTCATCGACTGCTCCGGCTTTCGCAGCCTGCTGCTCGGCCAGGCGATGGAGGTGCCGTTTGTCGACTGGTCGCACTGGCTGCCCTGCGACCGGGCGCTGGCGGTGCCGACGCGCCGGACCGATCCGGTGCTGCCCTATACCCGCGCCACCGCAAGGCCCGCGGGCTGGCAATGGCGCATCCCGCTGCAACACCGCACCGGCAACGGCCATGTCTATGCCAGCGCCTTCATGGACGATGCCGAGGCCGAGCGCCTGCTGCTCGCCAATCTCGATGCCGAGCCGACCGACAGCCCACGCCGCCTGTCGTTCAGGGCCGGCCGCTACCAGCGCATGTGGGAAGGCAATGTCGTGGCGCTGGGCCTGGCCGGCGGCTTCCTGGAACCGCTGGAATCGACCAGCATCCACCTGATCCAGAACGGCATATCGAAGCTGTTCGCGCTGTTCCCCGACAAGCGTTTCACCGCAGTCGAGCGCGACCGCTATAATCGCTTCATGACCGACGCCTATGACGGCATCCGCGATTTTATCATCCTGCACTATCACGCCACCCGCCGCGACGACACGCCCTTCTGGCGCCACGTCCGCACCATGACGATCCCCGACACGCTGGCCGAGAAGATCGCGCTGTTCCGCGAAAAGGGCCGCATCTTCCGCTATGACGACGAATTGTTCGCGGTCCCCAGCTGGGTCGCGGTGATGATCGGGCAGAACATCATGCCCGATGGCTATGACCCGATCGTCGATGCGCTGGACGAGGACCGGGTGGCCGATGCGCTGCGCCAGATGCGCCGCGCCAATGCCACGCTCGCCCGCACGCTGCCCCCGCACGCCGCGGTGCTGGCCAGGGTCGGGCAGGCGGCAGGCTAGAATCAAAACCGGCGGCGACGGCCAGGGAGGGGTGCCGTCGCCGCCGGGTCCTGCGCGGCATGGGAGGATACCGCCGGAACGGGCCCGCCCCTCGCGTCCAAGGGAGGGAAACGCGGGCAGGCCCGATGGGAAAAGATCAGGCGAGCGTCAGGCCGACATCGACATTGCCGCGCGTCGCGTTGCTGTACGGGCAGATCTGGTGCGCGGTGTCGACCAGCGTTTGCGCGACATCGGGCGCGACGCCGGGCAGCGCGACGGTCAGGTCGGCGGTGATGCCGAACCCGCCGGCTGCGCGCGGACCGATGCCGACCGTGGCCGATACCTGCGTATCCGCGGGCACCGCGACCTTCAGCTGATGACCGGCCGCCTTCAATGCGCCGATGAAACAGGCCGCATAGCCGGCCGCGAACAGTTGCTCCGGGTTCGTACCCTCGCCGCCCGCACCGCCCAATTCCCTGGGGGTGGACAGCTTCACGTCGAAATTGCCGTCATCGACACGGGCATGACCATCGCGCCCGCCGGTGGCGGTGGCTGCGGTGCGGTACTTTACATCGACCGACATGCTATTCTCCTTATCGGAATAATCTTTATCGCGATACCTATGTAGGAGACCATCCCGGGCTTGTCCAGCGGAATGTTTATCGCGATATCGAAATCGTACACGCGAAAGGATGATTGCCATGGCCGCCCCCGCGCCACTCGACAGCCAGTTGTGCTTCTCGCTTTATGCCACGTCGATGGCGATCAACCGGGCGTACAAGCCGCTGCTCGACGCGCTGGGGATCACCTATCCGCAATATCTGGTGCTGCACGCGCTGTGGGAGGAGGATGGCCGCAGCGTCGGCGCGATCGCGTCGCGCCTCGCACTGGAGTCGAGCACGGTGACCCCGCTGGTCAAGCGGCTGGAGGCATCGGGACTGGTCAAGCGGACTCGAAATCCCCTTGACGAGCGTCAGGTTCAGGTCGCCCTGACCCAGGCCGGGTGGGACTTGCGCGACCGCTGCGGCTGTCTGGCGGAAAAGCTGATCGCGCAGTCGGGGATGTCGCTGGAGGAACTGGGCACGCTCAACGAACGCGTGCAGCACCTGCGCGATGCGCTCGCCTCCGGTGTCGAGGCTACCCGCTAGGGTCCGGTCGCGATATCCGGCAACCGGCTGCGCTGCGTGGAGGGCATCATCGCCCCGCGCAGGGCCGCCTCCATCGTCCGTGGTCCCGGCGGTACCGGGTTCGGCACGCCGCTTTCCAGCCGGTCATGCGCGCTGTGCAGTTCCGCCAGCGCCAGATGACGGGCGCGCGCGACGGCACAGCGTGCCCGCCGGGCCAGGGCCCGCTCCTGTGCGGCACGCCGTGCGTGATAGCTGACCGGCGCACGATCCGGCCGCCCGCGCCGCATCGGCAGCAGGCGGGTGATCCAGCGCAACCAGGCGGGATGGCGGGAAACGGCCGGGGCACCGGATGGAGAAGCCGCCCCGGCCGTCACGATGTCAGAACCCGACCGGGCAGGCCTGCCCTGCATCGGTGACAGGATGGCCGGCGGCACGCGTGGGAAGCGGGACCATCGCTCCATATGATGCGGCCATCGGATCGGGGGGGGCGTATCCGGTGCCGGCCATCCTGTCCTCCTCCGTCCGGCGAGGGGTGGGGAGAGTGCCGGACATGGCCATGGTCGCCTGCCGAATCCTAACGCGGCGTTCCCGTGCAATCGGCACGAAATACGGCATTTGCGTGGGGAGAGATGCGATAGCCGGCCGACCCACGCCATCGCCGCACCGCGTTTCACGCAATTTACGACAACCCCGTTCCGGTGGCGAATAGATCGGCATCGGAACTTAAAACACTGGAATGTTTAAATAGTTCTACGCATGACAGGAAACGGGGACTGGTTGATCGGAAAGGGAGCCGATGATCCTGGCAAGGAATGGGGCGGCGCCGCCCGCGGTAACCGCGGGCGAGCTGGTACGGCAATTCGGTACATGGCAGGCGCGCGCCGCCGCCGGCCCGGTATTCATCACCCATCACGGTCGCCCGCGGCTGGTCATGCTGTCGCTCGCCGCGTTCGAGGCGCTGGCGGCGCCCAGCGATGCCGATGCCGATCCCGGCGCGGTGCCGCCCGTGACGCATGTGCTGGAGCATCTGGAACAGGGTTTTCTGGCGCTGGACGGCGCGATGCGGGTGCGCGCGATCAACGCCGCCGCCTGCGCCTTCCTGATGGTCTCGGCAGAGGCGGTGCGCGGCCGGGCGCTGCCCTCGATCTGGCCGGGGATAGAGGATCGGCCCGGCTATACCGCGCTTGCCCGCGCGGTGGCGTCGGGCGCCACCACCTGCCTGGAACTGCCCTCCTTCGCGCGGGAGGGGCGCTGGCTGCGGCTGCGGGCCATGCCGTTCGCCGGTGGGTCTGCCTGCCTGTTCGATGACATCACCGACCGGCTCGCCACCGAGCGTCATGAGGACGCGCGCAGCGCGACGTTGGCCGCGCTGGCCGCGCACGGCGAGGTCGGTCGCGCGCTGCTGTCGATGCGCGGCACCTTTGCGGAGGTCGATGCGGGGTTCGCACGGCTGGCGGGCTTCGCCCCGGACAAGCTGCACGGGGTCCGGCTGACCGACATCCTGCCCCTGCCGCTGCGCCGTGCCACCGCCGATCAGGTGGAGGCGGTGCTGACCGGCACGCCCCCGCCGGCCTTCGACACCCGCTTCCTGACGCGCGCGGGCACGGAAAGGCCCATCCGCCTGGCCTTTGCCCCGGTGCGTGCGCACGGCGCCATCACCGGCGCGGTGGCAATCGCCACCGCGATCGAGCAACCCATTGATCTGTAACGTAGATCAACGAGATTTTCCGGAGAACTGCGGCAACGATCGCCATCCTGTCCCGTTGGTCCGGTACGCCTGTTTGTGGCTGACGGAGTGGATGCATGACCCAATCGGACGAACCCCGCGAAGGGCGCCACACGCTGGCGATCGGTATGGCGGCCGGGATCGCGATCGGCATCGCCGCGAACCTCGCCCGCAAGGCCGCGGTTCAGGCGCCCACCCTGCTCGCGGGCGAATGGGACAAGGTGCTCGCCGCCGAACATGCCGCGGCACTCGTCCTGTTCGACGCGCTGGAACGCAGCGATGCGAGCGACACGAGGCGTCGCACCGTGCTGCTCGCGCAGTTGAAGCACGCGATCGGTAAACATGCCTTGCAGGAGGAGAACGCCGTCTACGCGATGATGCGCGACCGGGGCATGCCCGAAGCGGCGGATCATCTGAATCACGAACATGGCTATGTGAAGCAATATTTCTTCGATCTGGGCGAGATGGCCAAGGACGACCCCGCCTGGCTGCCCAAGCTGCGCGAATTTCGCACGATGATCGAACAGCATATGCGCGAGGAGGAGGACGATCTGTTCCCGCGCCTGCGCGCCGAACTCTCCGACGCCCAGAACGCCCATCTGACCCGCCAGATGAACAAGGAAGGGCTGAAACTTGCCTGATCCCCATCTCGACGACCGGGTCCACGCCGCCGACGCCCGCGCCGAGCGTCGCGAACGTCGCGAGGCCCCGATCATCCGCCGCTTCGCCGTCATCATCGCCGTCGTGTTCGTCCTCGGCATCCTCACCTATGCCGGCATGATCTTCAGCCATGCCCGGCAAAAGGAACGCAGCGACGCCAACGCCACCCAGGTCGCCACCCCGCGAGACCCGATGCCCGACCGATAGCTGCGCCCGAGCGGTAAACACTCCCTCCGTTCGTGCTGAGCGAAGTCGAAGCACAGCCGCCATCGCCTGACCTTCGGCTTCGCTCAGGCCGGAGGGTGTGGGCTGGGCCTACCCCGCCAGCATCCCTTGCACCCGCTCCGCCAGCACGTTCATCGCAAACGGCTTGGTGATCATCGCCATCCCCGGCTCCATGAAGCCGGACGCGGCGGCGGCGGTTTCGGCATAGCCGGTCATGAACAGCACCTTCAGCGCGGGGCGCATCGCCCGCGCCTCCATCGCCACCTGACGCCCGTCGCGGTCGGGCAGGCCCATGTCGGTGACCAGCAGGTCGATCCGCGCATGGCTTCTCAGCAGCGCCAGACCGCTCGCGCCGTCGCCCGCCGCCAGCGTGCGGTATCCCAGCTCCTGCAGTTCCTCCAGGATCAGCGCGCGCACCACCGCCTCGTCCTCGACCACCAGCACCACCTCGCCCCGACCGCTGCGCGGCACCGGTGCCGCCGCCGGCGCCTCGCTCGCCTCGTCCATCGGCCCGTCATGGCGCGGCAGGTACAGCCGCACGCTCGTTCCCTCGCCCGGCGCGCTTTCGATCGTCGCGGTGCCCTCGGACTGTTTGGCAAAGCCGTAGATCATCGACAGGCCCAGCCCGGTGCCGCGCCCGATCGGCTTGGTGGTGAAAAACGGTTCGAACGCGCGCGCGATCGTGTCGGCATCCATGCCGGTACCGGTATCGCCCACCCGGATGCACACGAACGCGCCGTTGTCGCGGGTCACGTTGCCCGTCTCGATGGTCAGGCGGCCGCCGCCCTCCATCGCATCGCGCGCGTTGATCGCCAGGTTCAGGATCGCGCTTTCCAACTGGTTGGGATCGCACCGGGTCGGCCACAGATCGGCGTCCAGATGCAGGTCCAGCGCGATCCGCTCGCCGATCGTGCGGCGCAACAGGTCCTCGATCGATCCGATCAGCCGGTTGACCTCCACCGGCTTCGGATCGAGCGGCTGGCGGCGCGAAAAGGCGAGCAGCCGGTGGGTCAGCGACGCCGCCCGGTTCGCCGCCGTCGCCGCCGCCGTCACGAAACGGTCCAGCTCCTCGGTCCGCCCCTGCGCCACCCGCCGCTCGACGATCTCCAGATTGCCGGTGATCCCTTGCAGCAGGTTGTTGAAGTCGTGCGCGATGCCGCCGGTCAGCTGGCCCACCGCCTCCATCTTCTGGCTTTGCCGCAACTGCGCCTCGGCGGTGGCCAGTGCCGCGGCGGCCTCGTTCTCGGCGGTCACGTCATGGCCGAACCCGTAAAAGGTCCCCCCTCCGGTACCGTCGTCCAGCGGATCAGCCGTCGCTCGCCCGACTTGGCGATCAGGGTCGTGCGGTAATCGTGCAGCGCCTGGCCCGCGGACAGGATGCGCACCCGCTCGCGCCACGATCCCTCGTCATCCTCCATGAAATCGGTGCTGCGCCGCCCGACCGATTCGGCATGGGTCCAGCCCAGCGTCGCGGTCCAAGACGGATTGACGTTGGTGATAATGCCCGCGGCATCGGTCACCACCTTCAGCACCGGCGACAACGTCCAGATCCGCTCGCGGTCGCGCGCCAGCCGCCTTTCCTCGGTGATGTCGCGCCCCACCGCATGGATGCGCCCGGACGACGGCACCGCGGTCCAGGCAAGCAGGCGATAATCGCCCGCCTTGGTCCGGTACCGGTTCTCGAACGCCAGCGTCGTCACCCCGTCGCTCAGCGTGGACAGTTCGGCCGCGGTGCTGGGAAGATCGTCCGGGTGGAGAAAGGTTTCCAGCGGCTGGCCCACCAGTTCCGTTTCCGCCCAGCCCAGCATCCGCGTCGCGCTGGGATTCACCGCGGTGATGATCCCCTCGAAGGTGCAGACCAGCAGCAGGTCCTGCGAGATCGCCCACAGCCGGTCGCGGTCGTCCTGCAACCGGCGGCCCGCCAGCACGCGCTCGGTCGTCTCGATCACCACCGCGACCACGCCGATCGGCCGGCCGTCATCGTCCAGCGCCGGGGAATATTCCAGGTCGGTCCACAAGGCGCGCGGCGTGCCGTCGCGCACCAGCGTCAGTTCCTGGTCCTGGTACGACAGCGTGCCGCCACCATGATACACCACCTGCATCACATGCGCGTTGAAGTCCGCGACCTCGTGCCAGCCCTCCAGCACGTTGGTGCCGAGCAGTGCCGGATGCCGGTCGCCGGCGAACCCGCGATAGGCGTCGTTGTAGATCATCCCGCCGGTCGGACCCCACAGCGTCACGATCGGCACCGGCGAGCGCAAGACAAAGGCCAGCACCGTGCGCATCGCCACCGGCCAGCTCGCGATCGCGCCGATCGGCGTGGTCTCCCACGCAAAGGCGCCGATCCGCTCCCCCATTTCGCCGCCCCCGATCAGGAACGCCGCTTCCTTGCTGCCTGCCACCACCGTCACATTGTTCGCCCATGCAGCCCGCGCTGTTTCAAGCGCATAACGCCGTTGCATCGTCAAGGCTGCGTGGCCGTTGCGCTATCCCGCCGGTGCGGGCGCCGGCGTCGGCGTCGCGGCCGGGGCGGGTGCCGCCGCCGCGGCGGGTACCCCGATCTCCACCTCCACCCGCCGGTTGCGGGCGCGCCCCTCGGGGTCGTCGCTGCCGTCCAGCTTGGCGTTCGGGGCGATCGGCCGCGCCTCGCCCAGCGCGATCACGGTGATCCGCTCGCGCGGCACCCCCTGCTCGACCAGATAGTCGCGCACCACCTCCGCCCGCCGGCGGGCGGTGCGCAGATTGTCCTTGTCCGACCCTTGCGAATCGGAATGGCCGCGCAACACAATCGGGCCGCCCCGCGTCCGCGCCTCCTGCGCCAGCGCATCCAGCGCCGCGCGCGCCGCATCGTCCAGCGCGGCACTGCGCGGAAAGCCGATCGTGCGCGACAGCGGTTCGGGCGTCGCTTCGGGCTCGGGCGCCTCGGCCACCTCGGCATGGACCGCCGGACGGATGATCGACTTCACCTCGCCCTCGGGCGTCGGGCTCGGCACGGGAAGCGGGGGGGTGAGCGTGTCGGCCGCGTTGACCGGCGCGGCGGTGTTCGACGGCGCGCCGCCCTCGCACCCCGCCAGCGACAGGCCCAGCAGGACGCACAATCCCAGCGGATGGCGCAACATGGTCATACCCCTCCCCTTTGCGAACGATGATCCGGTCATGCGACAGCCTCCACCTCGGCACCAGCCCCGTCGCGGCGCGGCTGCGGCGGCGCGTAGGACACGATCACGTCGCCGGCCACCGGCACCGGCCGGGTCGCATGGGTGAAGAAGCGCAACTGACCGCCGGGGCGCAGCACCAGCAGCAGGTCCGCCTCGGCCGGCAGGGCGGCGCGCGCCGCGGCAAAGTCGAACTGTTCGCTGATCCGCGTCTTGCGGAAGGTCCAGCCGGCGGCCGCCCGCGCCTCGATCTCGTCGATGCCGACCCCCGACGCGAACAGCGAACGCCCGCGCAGCGCTTCGGACAGGCCACGATCGTCGGGCGCGCTGTCGCCCCCGCCGCCGCCGAGCTGATACACCGCGTCGCGCCCGATCTCGGGGGCGAACTCGCTGCACACCAGGGCGTTATACGCCTCGTTCGGGGTCGCCGCCGCCAGCGCCTGGAAGCGGCCCATGTCCAGATGCTCCTCGCTCGTCTCCGCCAGGATCTCGCCGTGAAAGGTCGACAGCCCATGCTGGCGCGCGCCCGTCAGCGCACGCCAGTTCGCGTCGCTGATCGTCACCGCCACCTCCAGTTGCTGCAGGTGGCGCGCCAGCGCCAGGCTCCACGGCGTCGCCCCCACGATCAGCAGCCCGCGCTGCCCGGTCGCGGTCACGCCCAGCCGCCGTGCGACCCAGCGGATGCTGAAGCCGTGCGCGACGATCGTCGCCACCACCACGCCGAAGGACAGCGTGACCAGGATGCCGCCGTCGCCATAGCCCAGCGCCCCCAGCCTGAGCGCGAACAGCCCCGACATCGCCACCGCGACGATGCCGCGCGGCGCGATCCACGCGATCAGGATGCGCTCGCGCCACGGCACCTTGGAAAAGGCCAGGCTGACCAGCACCGTCGCCGGCCGCACCAGGAAGAGCAGCGCGATCAGGAACGCCAGGAACCGCCATTCGAACCGCCGCGCCACGTCCAGGTCCAGCGAGGCGGACAGCAGGACGAACACGCCCGATATCAACAGGACGGTCACATTCTCCTTGAACGGATGCACGTCGCGCAGGCTGCTCAGCTTCATGTTGGCCAGCGCCACGCCCATCACCGTCACCGCGACCAGCCCGGTCTCGTGCTGGATCAGGTTGGACAGCACAAAGGTGACGATCACCGCGACGAACAGCACCGGCGCCTTCAGATGCTCGGGCACATGGCCGCGCGGAAACGCCCATTTGATCGCCCAGGCCATGGCAAAGCCGATCACCCCTGCAACGATCGCGGCGAACAGGATCGATGCGGTGACCCCCGCCAGCGACGCGCCGTCCCCCGACCGGCGCAGATATTCATAGGTGATGACCGCGAACAGCGCGCCAAACGGATCGTTGACGATTGCTTCCCATTTCAGGATCGCGCGCGGCCGCGCCGCGATGTTGCTCTGGCGCAGCAGCGGCAGCACCACCGTCGGCCCGGTGACGACCAGGATGCCGGCAAACAGGATCGCCACCGGCCACACCAGCCCGGCGATATAGTAACAGGCCAGCGTCCCCAGCACCCAGCCGACCGGCATGCCGATCAGGCCCAGCCGCATCACCGCGCCCTCGGTCTTGCGCAATTCCCGGAAATTCAGGCTCAACCCGCCTTCGAACAGGATCACTGCGACCGCGATCGACACGGCGGGCTCCAGCAGCGGGCCGAACACCTCGGCGGGGCGGACAAGGCCGGTCACCGGTCCGGCGATGATGCCGGCCGCCAGCATCAGGGCGATGCCGGGCCAGCCCGTCCGCCATGCGAGCCACTGGGCACCGACGCCAAGGGCGCCGATCAGCGCGATGGCCAAAGCGTAATTGTGCATGGGGAGCCGAACAGCACAGCCACCCGGCCACCGCAACCCGCAGCGGCCAAAAAAGCGGGTGCCCGGCCGGGGTCCGGGCCGGGCACCCAGGAGGGGTCGGGATCAGAAGCTGCCGCGGATGCCGAAGGTGATGGTGGTGCCGTTGAAGAAGGAATTGTCCCGCCGCGAAAGGCCGTTGCCCTTCTCCTGATCGGGATTTTCGTAATAAAGGTAGAGGTTCTCGTTGGTGATGTTCAGCGCATCGATGCGCAGCTCGAACTGCTTGTTGATCTGGTAGCTGACCGTTCCGTCCAGAAAGCCTTGCGGCGCGGTATAGACGATCTGGTCGTTGCCGTTGTTGATCGAGCTGTTGCCGGCGCGTGCACGGTAATTATACGACCCGCGGATCGCGAACGGGCCCTTCTCGTAGAATGCGGTGGCGCTGTACGAATAATCCGGCACCGTCGAAATGCCGACGGCGGTGCCCTGGCTGGTGACGAAGTCGTTGCCATCGCGCCAGACCTTGGTGAAGCTGCCCAGCACGCCCAGCCCGTCGAACGGCGCCGGCAGGAAGGTCAGGCTCTGCTGGTACGACAGTTCGATCCCGCTCAGGTCCAGCGTGCCCTGGTTCTGCACCGTGGTCACGTTGAACGGTTGGTCGGGCAGGATCGTGCCCGTGTCGCTGCCCGTCAGCGAACGGCGGTCGAACAGGTCCTGCGACAGTTGCAGCGAACTGAACGGCACACCGAAGATCGTCACTGCCTGCGGCGTTCCCTTCAGGCTCTTCTTGAACGCACCGATCCCCAGAATGGCGCCCGGCTGGAAATACCATTCGGCGCTGATGTCGTAGTTGGTGGAGGTCTGCGGCCGGAGTTCGGGGTTGCCCACCGTCACATCGGGGTTGAAGCGGTTGGGGATGGCGATCCCGCTGGCAATGTCGACCAGTGCCGCGCGCGTGATCGTCTTGCCGGCGGAGGCGCGCACCAGCACTTTGGGCGTGATGTCCCATGCCAGGCTGAGCGAGGGCAGCCAGTTGCTGTACCCGCCCTCCCGCTCGCGCGGGACGAAGTTGCCGCCGCCCGCCGGGACATAGTTGTTGATGATGATGTCGGTGTCGGCATAGCGGATGCCGACATTGCCGCGCAGATCGCCGCCGCCCAGCGGCAGCTTCATGTTCGCCTCGAAGAAGGCCGCCTTCACGATCTCCTCGGCGCGAAATGCCGAATTGAGCTGCACGGGCGATGCGGCGTTGGCACCGTTCGCATCCAGATACCCGTTGACGAAATCGCGCGTAAAGGTCGCGAAGTTCGATGGATAGCCCGGATTGCCGCCGTTGCGCAGAGGCCCGAACGGAAGGAACGGCACCATGTTGCCGATCACGTCGATCGACGCGAACGTGCCGCCGCCCGGCAGGGTATGCGTGCGACCGATCGCGGTGCCGTCGCGACGCTCCACCTCCTTCACGCTCGATACGTAGCTGCCGCCCAGCAATGCCGACCATTCCGCCCCGGCGAACTCGCCCGCGTCCCAGGTCGCCACCACGCGCCCGCTGCGCTGCTTGTCCACCTCGCGCGCCGATCCGAAGCCCAGGCTGGGGTCGGTGAAGTTGCGCGGGTTGGTGAAATCGAGGGGCGAGCTGATCGTCGGATAGCTGACATTGCCCGTCGGGTCGAAGGTCGTCCGGATGCTGTAGATGTTGGTGACGATGCGATTACCGGTCGAGAAAGCGACACTCTCGTTCAGATTGCCTTGCGCGGTCAGCTTCAGCGTGTCGGTCGCGTCCCAGGCGGCACGCGCGATACCGTATTTGAACTCGGTCTTGGCGTCGCGGTAGAAGCTTTCGGTCAGGATCGAGCTGTTGTCGAACGTGCCGTAAAGGTTGTTGTACTGGTCGATCTTGACGTCGACCGGGATCAGGCCCGAATTGGTGCCGCGCCCGGGCAGGCTGGTCGTGCCGGGTACGGTGCGGCTGTTGCGCACCGGCACGCCGAAGGTGAATTCGTCGTTCACGTCGGTGATGCGCGAATAGATGCCATCCAGGCTCGCCTCGAACCGGTCGCTTTTATACTGGAGCGATGCGACGCCGCCCAGGCGCTTGCGTTCGTTGCTGGACGCGAACACGCGGTAGAAGCGCGGCAGGAAGGCGCCCGCGACCTGCTGGCGCGTCAGGCTGCCGAAATTGGCGGCCGGATTGTCCAGATCCAGCGCGAAGGGAAAGGTGCCGGTCGTGTTCGGCGGCGGCGCGGGGGTCAGGAAACCGGGCGCCGCCAGCGTTGTAGAATTATACCCGCCCGTCGACTGGAAGCCCGAACGCTCGTTCACGTTCTGCGCGAACGCCACGCCGATCAATGCGCCGAAATTGCCCCAGGTGTCGCTGATCAGCAGCGAGCCGCGCGGCCGGAACTCGTCCGACTGGGTGTTGTAGTTCTGCGCCAGATTGTAGCGGATCGTGCGCCCCTTGTTGTCGAAGGGACGCGGCGTCTGCAGATCCACATTGCCCGAAATGCCGCCCTCTTCCAGATTGGCGAGCGGGCTCTTGTAGATGTCGACCCGGCCGAACAGTTCGGAGGGGAACACGTCAAAGTTGAACGACCGCCCCGAATTGCCGATGCCGCCGGTCGAGGTGGTGCGCACCGGCGCACCGTTGATCGTCGTCACCGAGAAACTGGAACCGAGGCCACGGATGCTGATGTTCTGCCCCTCGTTGGACGCGCCGTCGCGTGACAGGAACACGCCCGGAATGCGCTGCAGCGATTCCGCAACATTCGCCTCGGGAAATTTGCCGATATCCTCCGCCACGATCGAGTCGCGTACGCCGATCGCCTCACGCTTCAGTTCCAGTCCTTCGGCCAGGCTGCGGCGGAAACCGGTGACGACGATATCGGCATCCTCGGCGCCGGTCGCCCCGGCATCCTGCTGACCCGCGGCCTCCTGCGGCACGCTCTCTCGCGTGGTCACATCCTGGGCGGCGGCGTCCGAGGTGTCGGACGATGGCGACGCGGTCTGCGCGGCCGGCGGTGGATTGGTCTGTGCCGCCGCCGGCGATCCCGCCAGCAACAGGGCCATCGCCCCCGAAGACGCACCGATCAGCATCGCTGTTCTCACCTCACCCCTCCTCTTGTCACGGTATTCCGTTGTTGATGCGGTTTATCATACAAGTTTTAGGAGTCGTCAATCATCGCTCGGACAAATTCCGCCGATGTCACTCCAGACGGACAGGGTATCGTCAAGAAACGCCCTCAATAGGTATGATGACGCCGCCCCGTCCGTCCTCATCGGGCATGCGCCGCCGCCGAAACGGCGCCTGCATTTGCGATCCCGCCGCCCCGCCGCTAGGCGGCGGCGCATGCATCGCCGCTGGCCCGCCATCATCGCGCTCTGGCTGCTCGGCGTCCTGGCCGCCGCGCAGCTTGCCAAATTCTCCACCATCGCGCCCGTCCTGCGCGCCCGCTTTGCGCTGTCGCTGCCCGCCACCGGGCTCTTGATCTCGCTGCTGGAGGTCGGCGGCGGCCTGCTCGGCTTTGTCGCGGGGCTGGCGCTCGGCCGCATCGGCTATCGCCGCGCGCTGGTCACCGGGCTCGCCACGCTGGCGGGATGCAGCCTGGTCGAGGCGCTGGCCACCACCCCCGCCCCGTTGTTCGTCGCGCGCGGGGTGGAGGGGATCGGCTATCTTCTCGTCGTCATCGCCGCGCCCACCGCGATCGCCGCCATCGCAAGCGACCGCGACCGCCCCCGCGCGCTGGCCCTGTGGAGCAGCTTCGTCCCCGTCGGCGTCGCGGTCGGCGGCGCGGTGACGGGCATGGGGACGCAAGTGCTGGACGCCACCGGCCTGCTCCTGCTCTGGGCGGCGCTGCTGGCGCTGGCGGTCATACCGGCGCTGCGCCTGCCGCTCGGCACCGCCGCGTCCCGCGGGCTCGCGTTGCCGGCGCCGGCGGCGTGGATCGCCACGTTCGGCTTCGGCCTCTACACGCTGTTCCTGTGCGCGCTGACCATGTTGCTGCCCACCTTCCTGACCGAGATGCGCGGTGCCTCGCTCGCCACCGCCGGGCTCGTCGCCGCCTTTGCCTCGCTTGCGGCGCTTCCCGGATCGGCGATCGCGATGGCGCTGATGCGGCGCGGTGCGCTCAGGTCCAGCGCGATGATGCGCATCGTCGCGCCCGCACTTGCCGTCACCGCGCTGCTCGCGCCGCTGGTCTTTGCCGATATCGGCGGCTGGGGCATGGCGGCGCTCGTCGCGGTGGCGGTGGTGGGCGCCAGCGGCCTCGTCTCCCCGCTCGTCTTTGCGCGCCTGCCGATCCTGGCGCGCGCCGCCGCGGCCGACGATCCGCGCATCGCCACCGCCAACGGCCTGCTGACCCAGTTCGGCGCGGGCGGCGCGCTGATCGGCCCACCGCTCGGCGGCCTGGTCGTCGGGCTATGGGGCTGGCCGGGGCTCGGCATCGCCATCGCCATGCTGTCGCTCGCCATGCTGGCGACGATCGCCCTGGCCGAGCGCATCGGTGCCCGTCCCGCGCTTTAGCCGCCTCACGCAAATCTTGGCTGTCGCGGCTGTCGCCATGCACTACATTGCCGCGATGAAGATCCGCTTCTCCTTCGGGGCACAGGTGTTCGTCGGCATGGCCGCCGGCCTGATGCTCGGCCTTCTCGCGCGTCAGTCGAACCTCACCGGCCTGGCCGAGGCGCTTCGCATCGTCGGGGAAAGCTTCGTCCAGCTGCTCAAGGTGCTGGTCGTGCCGCTGGTCTTTACCGCGATCGTCGCGTCGATCGCGGCGCTGCGCAATCTCAACAATGCCGCGCGGCTCGTCGCCTCCACCTTTATCTGGTTCGCCATCACCGCGCTGATCGCGGTCACCATCGGCCTTGCCCTCGGCACCATCCTCGAACCCGGCCTCCACGCCGGCGTCGCCCCCGCGACCGCCACCCGCCCCGACACCGCCGGCTCCTGGCTCGATTTCCTGCGCGGCCTGATTCCCGCCAATATTCTGGGTCTGTCCGCCGCCACCAAGGTGCCCGACACCGGCGGCTTCGCGACCGCCCTGTCCTTCAACATCCTCCAGATCATCGTCATGGCCGTCGCCATCGGCGTGGCGGCGGTGCGGGTGGGCGAGGCGGGCAACGCCTTTCTGTCGTTCAACGCCTCCGCGCTGGCCATCTTCCGCCGCATCCTCACCTGGGTGATCCGCCTCACCCCGATCGGCTCGGGCGCGCTGCTCGGCAACGCCATCGTCCGCTATGGCTGGCAATCGCTGTCGGCGCTGGGCAGCTTCGCGTTTGCCGTCTATCTCGGCCTCGCCCTCGTCCTCTTCGTCGTCTACCCCCTCCTCCTCCTCGCCAACGGCCTCTCCCCCCGCCGCTTCTTCGCCGCCGCCTGGCCCGCCATCCAGCTCGGCTTCGTCTCGCGCTCCTCGATCGCCACCCTTCCCGTCACCGAGGATGCCGTCGAACGCCGCCTCGGCGTGCCCCGCGCCTATTCGGCCTTTGCCGTGCCCTTTGCCGCGACCACCAAGATGGACGGGTGCGCCGCGATCTACCCGGCGATCTCCGCGCTGTTCGTCGCGCAATATTACGGCCTTGCCCTCCATGCGACCGATTACCTGCTGATCGTCGCGGTTTCCGTGCTCGGCTCGGCCGCGACCGCGGGGCTGACCGGCGCAGTGGTGATGCTGACGCTGACGCTCTCCACCCTTGGCCTGCCGCTGGAGGGAGCCGGCCTCCTGCTCGCCATCGACCCGATCCTCGACATGGGCCGCACCGCGATCAACGTCGCGGGGCAGGCGCTGGTCCCGACGCTGGTCGCCAAACGCGCCGGCCTGCTGGCGGACACGCCCACGCAGGACGTCTTGCCCGAGGCCGCCCCCGCGGCGTAAAAGGCGCATGAGCTTGCCAGCGGTGCGTTGCCACGGTAATACACGCGAGTGGCCGACCGCCGGAACCCCAAGTCATGCGCCCCGATCCCTTCAATTCCAACGATCCTTTCCGGGGCGAGCGTCCGCCACCCGATCGCCCGTTCGAGCCGATCGGCGACGCCAGCCCCTATTATGACGAAAATGACGAATGCTGGTCCTTCGGCCCGGTGGACGAGCCCGCTCGTCGCCGCCGCCCCGCCTGGGGCAAGTGGCTGGTGCGCGGGCTCGGCGCCGGCATCGTCCTGCTCGTCGTCGCGATCATCTGGCTGGCGGTCACCGCGCCCCTTTCGCGCTCGCTGCAACCGCCTACCCCGCCCTCGATCACGCTGACCGACGACGATGGCCAGCCGATCGCCCGGCGCGGCGCGATCATCGGCAAGCCCGTCGATGCCGCCACCCTGCCCCCGCATGTGCGCGAGGCGTTCATGGCGATCGAGGACCGGCGCTTCTATTCGCACTGGGGCATCGACCCGCGCGGCATCCTGCGCGCGCTGGTCCACAATCTCGGCTCGGGCGGCGTGCGCGAGGGCGGCAGCACGATCACGCAGCAGCTCGCCAAGAACGCCTTCCTCGATTCCGATCGTACCGCCGGGCGCAAGATCCGCGAGGCGATGATCGCCTTCTGGCTGGAGGCGTGGCTGACCAAGGACGAGATCCTGTCGCGCTATCTGTCCAACGTCTATTTCGGCGACAATGTCTACGGCATCGATGCGGCGGCGAAGCATTATTTCGGCCGCACGCCAAAGACGCTCAACATCGGTCAGGCCGCGATGCTCGCCGGACTGGTCAAGGCGCCCTCGCGCCTCGCCCCCACCAGCAACCTCGCCGGCGCGCGCAAGCGGCAGGCGGTGGTCGTCGCCGCGATGGAGGATGCCGGCTTCCTCACCAAGGCGGAGGCCGATGCCGTCCGCCCGCAACGCGTGTTGGCGCAGCGCCCCGAAACCCTGCCCAGCGGCACCTATTTCGCCGACTGGGTGCTGCCCGAGGCACGCGATCAGGCCGGCGAGATCAAGACCGAGGCGACCGTCAGGACCACGCTCGACCGCCGCCTCCAGCGCCTGGCGGAGCGCACCGTGCGCCGCGCAGGGCTGCGTCAGGCGCAGGTCGCGCTGGTCGCGATGCGCCCCGATGGCCGCGTCGTCGCGATGGTCGGCGGCAAGGATTACGCCAAGAGCCCGTTCAACCGCGCCACCCAGGCGCGCCGCCAGCCCGGCTCCGCGTTCAAGCTGTTCGTCTATCTCGCCGCGCTCCGCTCCGGCCTGACCCCGGATTCGACCGTCGAGGATCGCCCCGTCGACATCGCCGGGTGGAAGCCGCGCAACAGCGACGGCCGCTATCTCGGCGACATCACGCTGCGTCAGGCGTTCGCGCGGTCCTCCAACGTCGCGGCGGCACGCCTGACGCAACAGGTCGGCGTCCGCGCGGTCATCAAGGCGGCCCGCGATCTCGGCATCTCCACCCCGATCGCCAACGAGGCGACGATCGGCCTCGGCACCTCCACCGTCTCGCTCCTCGAACTCACCGCCGCCTATGCCGCGATCGCCAACGAAAGCTATCCGGTCCAACCCCGCGGTCTCGCCGATGTCCGCGACAAGAGTTGGTACCAGTCGCTGACCGATCGCCCCCAGGGTTTCTCCGCCAGCGTGCATGACGGGATGCTCGACCTGCTCGGCTCCTCGATCCGCAGCGGCACGGGGCGCGAGGCGCTGCTGACCGTCGACGCATATGGCAAGACCGGCACGACGCAGGATGCGCGCGACGCGCTGTTCGTCGGCTTCGCGCGCGATCTGGTGGTCGGCGTCTGGGTCGGCAACGACGATAACACCCCCAATCCCGGCCTGTCCGGCGGCGGCGTGCCGGCGCGGATCTGGCGCGACTTCATGCAATCCGCGCTCGACATCGCCCCCGTCCCCGCCCCGGTCGTGGAAGAGGCGGTCGACGAAAACGTCATCGACGCCAATGTGATGGAAAGCGGCGACCCGGTTGGTGACCTGATCCAGGGCATGGGCGTCGACATGCGGCTGGGCGAGGACGGCTCGCTGATCGTCGGCCCCGCCCGCGGCCGCCGCGACGAGGAACGCGGCCCACCCCCCGAAGACCGCCGTCCCCGCGACGGACAAGAGGAACCGGACGAGGATTTCTAGAGGTCGGCATCCGGTAAGCCCTCTCCCCTCCGGGGAGCATCAGGTAAACAGCGCCCCGCGCTGTTTAGTCCATGCCGGGGGCATGGACGACCTGATGCTGGAGGGGACCCGCGGCTTTAGCCGTGGGGGGGTGAGGGGCCGCCAAGCAGCGCAGCACTGCTGGTCTACCCCTCACCCTCCCATCGCTTCACGACAGCCCCCTCCAACATCAGGAAGGGAGAGGGGAACCGCGCTGACCCCGATGTATACCAAAAGGGAATTTGCCCCTCTCACGAGCAAAATTGCATATTGCCCCCGCTGCCGGCCAAACCAACCGGTGCTAAGCCGCCGTGACGGGCGCCGCGTACGCAGCGGAGGCGCCACCGCTCTGTCGAGCGACGATGTCGCCACCGTCGCCCGGGCGCATGCCGTATCCACCTACAGCATCTACAAGGTCCGCGCCGCGGCGGTCGATCTCGATCGGCGAGACGGACCAGGCCGATGATCGCGCTGCTCCACCCGCTTCTCTATACCAGCGTCGTGACGTGGCTAATGACCGATCTGTGCAACCGGCTGTGCCGGGGCATATTCTCACTGTCGGGCCTCAAGGATGCGACCGCGCACCTGCCCGCGGCCGGGCATGGCGGCGCCCGCTGGATCGGCACGCTGGAACGGCTGATCGTCGTCGCACCCTGACGCATCGCCGGACAGCCGTTGACGCCCCCGCGCCTCGCGCCCAAGGCGCTGCGCATGCGCTTCTTTTCCGACAACGCCGCCCGCATCCATCCCAAGGTTCTCGACGCGATCGTCGCCGCCGACACGCTGGACACCGCCTATGACGGCGATCGCTGGTCGCAAGGCTTGGACGCACGGCTTTCCGCGCTGTTCGATACCGCGGTGGAGGTGTTGTGGGTGCCCACCGGCACCGCCGCCAACTGCCTCGCGCTCGCCAGCCTCTGCCCGCCTTATGGCGGCGTCGTCTGCCACCGCGACGCGCATATCCAGAATGACGAGGGCGGCGCTCCCGAATTCTACACCCATGGCGCCAAGCTGATGCTGGCCGATGGCGAGGGTGCCAAGCTGACGCCGGCCACCATCGCCCATCTGCTGGATGCGATCCCCGCGCATGTCCACAGCGTCCAGCCGCACGCCATCTCGATCACCAACGCCACCGAATATGGCCGCGTCTATGCACCCGAAGAGGTCGCCGCGATCGGCGAACTTGCCCGGAACCGCAACCTCGCGCTCCACATGGACGGCGCCCGTTTCGCCAATGCGGTCGCCGGCACCGGCGCGCACCCTGCCGACCTGACCTGGCGCGCGGGGGTCGATGCGCTGTCCTTCGGCTTCGTCAAGAATGGCGGGATGAGCGCGGAGGCCTTGGTCTTCTTCACCCCCGGTCATGCCGATGCCGCGCGCCGCCGCCGCAAGCGGGCCGGGCTGCTCTTTTCCAAGGGCCGCTATCTCGCCGCGCAGATCCTGGCGATGGTCGAGGACGATCTGTGGATCGCCAACGGCGCTGCCGCCAACGCGCATGCCGCGCGCCTCGCCGCCGCCGCTGGCGACCGGCTGGTCCATCCGGTCGAGGCCAACGAGGTCTTCCTGCGCATGACCCCGGACGAGGCTGCGGCGCTCCGTGCGCAAGGCTTCGACTTCTACGACTGGGCGGCGGGCGAGATCCGCCTCGTCACCGCCTGGGACAGCGACGAGGACGCCGTCGCCCGCCTCGCCGATGCGATTGCCCTCCTGTGAGCGACTTCGACCACCGCCCGCAATCGACCAAGGCGGCGATCCTCGTCCCCTTTGCGATCGTCACGCTGATCTGGGGATCGACCTGGCTGGTCATCCGCGATCAACTGGGCGTGGTGCCGCCCTCCTGGTCGGTCAGCTACCGCTTCCTCGTCGCCGGGCTCGCCATGGCCGCCTATGCGAAGTTCCGCGGCGAAAGCTTCCGGCTGGGCACCGGCGGGCTGCTGTTCGCGCTCGCCATCGGCGTGTTCCAGTTCGTGATGAACTTCAATTTCGTCTACCGCGCCGAACAGTTCATCACCTCCGGCCTCGTCGCCGTCGTCTTCGCGATGCTGCTCGTCCCCAACGCCCTGTTCGCGCGCGTCTTCCTCGGCCAGCGCCTCGGCGGACAGCTCATCGCCGGCTCCGCCGTCGCCATAGCCGGCGCCGCCCTCCTCTTCGTGCACGAGGCGCGCGTCGATCCCGCCGGCCCTGCCAACGCCCTTGCCGGCATCGGCTTCACCGCCCTCGCCATCCTCGCCGCCTCCACCGCCAACGTCATGCAGGCGACCCGCACCGCGAAACGCTATCCGATGCACAGCGTCCTCGCCGTGGCGATGCTCTCGGGCGCCGGCATGGATGCCCTGCTCGCCTATGCGCTGGCCGGGCCACCCAGCTTCGAGTGGCGCGCCGGCTATGTCGCCGGCATCGTCTATCTCGGCCTCGCCGCCTCCGCGCTCGCCTTTCCGCTCTATTACCGCGTGCTGCGCGTCATCGGCCCGGCCAAGGCGGCCTATTCCAGCGTCATCGTCCCCGTCATCGCGATGCTGCTGTCGACGCTGTTCGAGGGCTATCGCTGGTCGCCGCTCGCCGCCGCCGGGGCCGCCGTCACCGGGCTGGGGCTGGTCATCGCGCTCAGCGCGCGCAGGCCCAACCGGTAATCGGGAAAGCGCAAGGTCCAGCCCAGCACCCGCTTCGCCTTGCCGTTCGCCACCCGCCGGTTCTCCGCATAGAAACCCCGCGCCATCGGCGACAGGCTGTCCAGGGATACGACCGGCGGCGGCGGCAGGCCGATCAGCGACGCGGCGAACGCCACCACATCGTCCTGCGGGCATGGGACATCGTCGGCCAGGTTGTAGGCGCCGGCCGGCGCATCGAACCCGGCGATCACGCCCGCCACGATGTCGTCGGCATGCACCCGGCTGAACACCTGGGTGGCCAGCCCGATGCGGTGCGCCCGCCCCGAACGCACCCGGTCGATCGGCGAGCGGCCCGGCCCATAGATGCCGGGAAGGCGGAACACCCGCGCGCCCCGCGCCAGCCACGCCGCATCCGCCTGCGCGCGCGCCACCCGCCGCCCGCCGCCGGTCGGTGCACTCTCATCGACCCACGCGCCCCCGGCATCGCCATAGACGCCGGTGGACGACAGATAGCCCAGCCAGTCGCGCCCCAGATGCGCACCGTACCGGTCCAGCACCGGATCGCGTTCGTCCGCCGGCGGCACCGAGGACAGCACATGCGTCGCCGCCGCGCATTCCGCGATCACCGCCGCGTCATCGTCGAAGCGGATCGTGCCGCCCCGCCCGTCGCGCGTCGTGCCCGTCACCTGCCAGCCCGCACGGGTCAGCCGCGCCGCCATCGCGGACGCGACATAACCCATGCCGAAGACCAGAAGCCGGCTCACCCGATGCGCCTTACTTGACCGCCATCGGCCCCTTGTAGAGCGTGCCGAAATAATCGCCCTTGTTCCACACCGGCCGCGCATCGCCATCCGCGATCTCGCGCGCGATGGCATAGTTCACGCCCACGAAGCGCGGCCCCTGGCTCCAGTCGATCGGCAGGCTCAGATCGTCGGACGGCTGGTGATAGTTGTTCGACATGAACGTCTTCACCGCCGCGGCGCCCGGCCCCTTCTGGCCCGGCCACAGGAAGACCGAAGGGATGCCCTTCTGGACGAAGCGGAAATGATCGGAGCGCACGAAGATGCCTTCCTCCGGCATCGGATCGGGCGACAGCGGCAGGCCGAGCGCCCCCACCGCCTTGCGCACGATCGGCCCCAGCGTCGAGCGCTCGGCGCCGAACACGATCATGTCCTCGAACGTGTAGGTCAGGATCGGCATGTCCAGGTTCACGTCCGCCACGATCGACGTCAGGGGCACGGTCGGGTTGTTCGCGAAATAGTCGGAACCGACCAGCCCCTTCTCCTCCGCGGTCACCGCCAGGAACATCACGCTGCGCCGCGGCGGCTTGCCGCTTTCCTTGAAGCGCTTGGCTTCCTCGATCAGGCTGGCGATGCCGATCGCATTGTCCAGCGCGCCATTGTTGATCCGGTCGCCGTCGCCGCCCTCGTTGACGCCGATATGGTCCAGATGCGCGGACAGCACGACCACCTGGTCCTTCAGCTTGGGGTCGCTGCCCGGAATCATGCCGATGACGTTGCTGCTCGGCATCGGCGTCGCGCTGGTCTTCAGCGCGACGGTCAGCGTGCCCCTGGCCGCCACCGGCCGGTAGCGCGGGGTTTCTGCCGCCGCCGCCTTCACCACCGCATCCCAGTCCTTGCCGAACAGCTTGGCCGCGCCCGCCGCGCTCAGCGTTCCCAGGATCGGCGTGCCCGGCGTCGGATTATGGACGGTGCCGTCGGCATTGGCCCAGCCCACGCGCGGCCGGTCATAGCCGGCCGCCATCAGCTGGAAGGACCGCTGCCGCCCCGCCGCGCTCGGCATGACAAGCTGGATCGCGCCCACCGCCCCGCGCGCGGCGGCCAGTGCCGCCTTGTTCGCCGCGCTGCCGAAAAAGGCGCGCTCCTCGCCGCCCAGCCCTGCGGGCGTGCCGGGGACGAACGCCACGATCTTGCCGCGCACATCGACGCCCTTGAAGTCGTTCTGGCCATATTGCGGCGCATCGATGCCATAGCCGACGAAGACGACCGGCGCCGACAGGCTGGTTTCCGCATGCCCCGGCACCGGCGACGGCGCATAATCCTCGCCAAAGGTCAGCGTCACCGGCTGCCCCCCGCGCGCCGTCCAGACGAAGCTTCCCTGATCGGCCGCCTTGTAGCTGACCAGCGGCACCTTTTGCAGATAGCCGCCGGCATCGCCCGCCGGCTTCAGCCCGGCCGCATAGAATTGCGATGCGACATATTGCGCCGCGATGTCATATTCGGGGCTTCCCGCCTCGCGCCCCTTCATCGCGTCGGAGGCCAGGAACATCACATGCGCGCGCATGGCCGCCTGATCGGCCGGCAGTTCGGGGATGGCGGGCGTGGTTTGGGCGGAAACGGCGGCGGACAGGGCAAGCAGCGAAACGAGCGCGATACGACGGAACATGCAGGGTCCTTCGGAACAGACTGTTGCACGCACCTAAAGCACATCGCACCCGATCGAAACAGCACTCAAAGCGGCTTTCCCGCCTGCGCGCGCGCCAGTTCCACCGGATCATGCGTGCACGTCACCGTCACCACGTCCGCCTGCTCGATCGACACCGCGCGCAGTCTCGCCTGATTGTCCATCCGGCTGCGCGCATCCACCTCCATCAGCCGCTGATAGGCGCGCAGACCCGGCGTACACCGCCGCCGCGCCTCGCGCATCTCCCCGCGATAGAAATAGGCGTCCCCCGCATGCAGCAGCCAGCGGCCACCCGGCTGCGCCACCGCCACCCCGGCATGTCCCCAGGTATGTCCCGGCAGCGGCACCATCAGTATCTCGGGCGGCAGGCCCTTCAGGTCGCGCACCGCCTCGAAGCCGAACCAGCCGTCTCCCTGCGGACCGTATAGCTGCCAGTCGCGCACGCCGTCGATCTGGCTCGGCCGCCACCGCGCCTGCGCCACGACGCCCGCGCGCGGGCCCGTCGCATCGCTATATTCGCGCGCCATCACATGCACCGCGGCATTCGGAAAATCCTCCAGCCCGCCGGCATGGTCGAAATCCAGGTGCGTCACCACGATGTGCCGCACATCCTGTGCCCGGTATCCCAGCGCCTCGACCTGCCGGATCGCCGTTTCCCGCTCGCGCAGCCGGATGTTCAGCATCGCCCGCCACGTCCGCGTGATCCGCGGCGAGGGCGAGGCATGCGGCCGCGCCACGTCGCGCAAACCATAGCCGGTATCGACCAGCACCAGCCCATGCGCATCCGTCTCGATCAACAGGCAATGGCAGACCAGATGCCCGAGCACGCCGTGGCTGCACCCGTCGAACAATGCGCCGCCCACCGGGCAATCAGTACCGCAGTTCAGATGATGGATCCGCATCCGCTACTCCTTCCGCCCGCCAACGTGCAGCGCCCGGGGAGGGTCCGGTCAAACCACCCGACACCAACCTGAATCATGATGATTTTCATGACCTTACCTTCTCCCTTCCGGGGAGAGGGAGGGGCCCGCAGCAAAGCGGTGGGAGGGTGAGGGGTCGCCAAGCAGCGCAGCACTGCTGGTCCACCCCTCACCCTTCCCACTGCCTGACGGCAGCGGGCCCCTTCCAGCATCAGGTCGCCCATGCCCCCGGCATGGGCTGAACAGCGCGGGGCGCTGTTCACCTGATGCTCCCCGAAGGGGCGAGGGAACACACGCCGCTGTCCTACAAACCCCGAATCCGCTACCATCCACGCCATGCGCACCCGGCCCCAGACCCGGCCTCTCCCCCCAGCGCACGATTGCAAAAACGGTAAGTGGACACAGGAGGGGGGATGTAGTGTCCACTTCCAGCCGCCCCGGCTGGCCATGTCGCCGAAAATGCCCCGAATCACCCCACTGACGCCGCCGCCGCTTGCCCCTATATTGCGGCCCATGGACATGCAGCACAGCGCCGCCACCCCGTCGGTCATCCACCGCGCGGATTACCGCCCGCCCGCCTGGCGCGTGCCCGAACTGGCGCTGGATTTCGATCTCGACCCGGCCGCCACGCGCGTCCGCGCCACGCTGTCGGTGGAACGCGGCGGCGCGCACGGCGAACCGCTGCGCCTGGATGGCGAGGGGTTGACCCCGCTGGCGGTCCGTGTCGACGGCGTCGCGGTCAACGACTGGTGGATGGAGGGCGAGCGGCTTGTCGTGCCGCTTGCCGGCGACGCGCACCGCGTCGAGACGGAAGTGGAGATCGCGCCCGATCGCAACACCCAGTTGATGGGCCTCTACGCGTCCGGCGGCAATCTGTGCACCCAGTGCGAGGCGGAGGGGTTTCGCCGCATCACCTTCTTTCCCGATCGCCCCGACGTCCTCACCGTCTACCGGGTGCGGATGACCGCGGACGCCCGGCGCTTTCCCGTCCTGCTGTCGAACGGCGATCCCGTCGGCCGGGGCGAGCTGCCGGACGGCCGCCACTGGGCCGAATGGCACGATCCCTTTCCCAAGCCGTCCTATCTGTTCGCGCTGGTCGCGGGCGATCTGGCGGTCAATCGCGGCACCTTCACCACCCGTTCGGGTCGCGTGGTGCAACTCGGCATCTGGGTTCGCGCCGCCGACCTGCCCAAGACCGATCACGCGCTCCATGCGCTCAAACTGTCGATGGCGTGGGACGAGCGCGTCTATGGCCGCGAATATGATCTCGACGTGTTCAACATCGTCGCGGTCGACGATTTCAACTTCGGCGCGATGGAGAACAAGGGGCTGAACATCTTCAACAGCCGCTACATCCTCGCCGATCCCGATACCGCGACCGATTACGACTATGACGCGATCGCCGCCGTCGTCGCGCACGAATATTTCCACAACTGGTCGGGCAACCGCATCACCTGCCGCGACTGGTTCCAGTTGTCGCTGAAGGAAGGTTTCACCGTCTATCGCGACCAGGGCTTCTCCGCCGATCAGGGCTCGCCCGCGGTCAAGCGGATCGAGGATGTGCGCGGGCTTCGCGCCAGCCAGTTTCCGGAGGATTCGGGGCCCCTCGCCCATCCGGTCCGCCCCGAGGCCTATCTGGAAATCTCGAACTTCTACACCGCCACCATCTACAACAAGGGCGCCGAGCTGATCCGGATGATGGCGACCATCCTGGGGCCCCAGTCCTTCCGCGCCGCCACGGACCTGTATTTCGACCGCTTCGACGGGACCGCCGCCACCTGCGAGGATTTCGTGGCCTGCATGGAGGAAGCGGGCGGCATCGACCTGTCGCAATTCCGCCTGTGGTACAGCCAGGCCGGCACCCCGCGCGTCTCCGCCAGCCTTGAGCATCAGGCCGGCGGCGGCCGCGCCACGCTGCGCCTCGCCCAGCATGTGCCCCCCACCCCCGGCCAGCCGGTCAAGCAATCCATGGTGCTACCGCTGCGCCTGCGCCTGTTCGGCGCGCAAACCGGCCAGCCGCTGACCGACGACCAGCTCGTCCTGCTCGACCAGCCCAGCAAGACCATCGTCTTCGAAACCGTGGCCGAGCGGCCGGTGCTGTCGATCAACCGCGGCTTCTCCGCCCCGGTGGTGGTGGAAAGCGACCGCTCGCCCGCCGACCTCGCCTTCCTGTCCGCGCATGACGACGACCCCTTCGCCCGGTACGAGGCGATGCAGCAACTGATGCTCGACACCCTCGTCGCCGGCGCGCTCGGCGATGCGGCCGATCATCAGGGCGTGGTCGATGCGGTCGCGCGCACCCTCGACGGCCCCGATCTCGACTGGGCGTTCCTGGCGGAGGCGGTGCTGATCCCCTCCGAAAGCTTTGTCGGCGACCAGTTGGCGGTGGTCGATCCGCAAGGGATCCACGCCGCGCGCGAGGCGCTTCGCCGGGCGCTCGGCACCGCGCTCGCCGATCGCTGGCGTGCGCTCTACGACCAGACTGGACAGGGCGCCTATACCTATTCGCCGGAGGCCAAGGGCAAGCGCCGGCTGCGCGGCGTCGCGCTCGGCTATATCGCCGCCAGCGGTGCCTCCGACGCCGCCGACCTCGCCTTCCGCCAGTTCGAGGCGGCCGACAACATGACTGACCGGCAAAGCGCGCTCAGCACGCTGGTCAATCTCGGGGGTCCGGCGTGCCAGGCGGCCCTCGACCGCTTCTACACGCGCTATGCCGGCAACGCGCTCGTGCTCGACAAGTGGTTCCAGACGCAGGCGCTGTCCTCGCGCGACGATACCGGCGCGGTGGTCGCGGCGCTTGCCCGGCATCCGGACTTCACCCTCGCCAATCCCAACCGCGCCCGCGCGCTGATCGGCGCGTTCGGCGTCAACCAGCGTGCCTTCAACGCCGCCGACGGCTCGGGCTATCGCTTCCTCGCCGACCAGTTGATCGCGCTCGACCGCCTCAATCCGCAGACCGCCGCCAAGCTGCTCCCCCCGCTCGGCCGCTGGCGCCGCTTCGACGCCGCCCGCGCCGCCCTCATGCGCGCCGAGCTGCAACGCATCGTCGCGGTTCCCGGCCTGTCCCGCGATCTCTACGAGCAGGCCAGCAAATCATTGGAATAAACTAAGAACCTCCGTTCGCCCTGAGCGAAGGCGAAGGGCAAGCACAACGCCGTCGGCTTCCCTCGCTCAGAACAACCGTCCGCCATCGGGCACCGGTTCGCTCGGGCGCGCCAGCACCACCTTGCCGTCCGCGTCCGGAAAGCCCAGCGTCAGCACCTCGGACATCATCGGCCCGATCTGCCGCGGCGGGAAGTTCACCACCGCCGCCACCTGGGTACCGACCAGGCTATCCACCGGATGATGCTCGGTGATCTGCGCGGACGACCGCTTGATCCCGATGGCGGGGCCGAAGTCGATGGTCAGCTTGATCGCCGGCTTGCGCGCCTCGGGAAACGGCTCAGCCGCGATCACCGTCCCCACCCGGACATCGACCTTCAGGAAATCGTCGAACCCGATGGTCTCCGCGGCCGCCGCCGCCGGGTCATGCGATACGTGCATCAGAAGTCCACATTGTCATAATGCGCCGGCGGCCCGATCAACTCCATCCGCTCGGACAGCAGCGGGCGGAAGGAGGGCCGGCTCTTCAGCCCGCGATACCAGCGCGCGGTCTGCTCATGCCCCTTCCAGTCGATCCCGCCCAGATAGTCCGCCACCGAAATCTGCGCCGCCGCCGCCAGATCGGCCAGGCTCAGCGTCGCGCCCCCCAGCCAGTTGCGATGGTCGAGCAGATAGTCGGTATAATCGAGATGCCCGACCGCGGCCTTCATCGCCTCGCGCAGCGCCCGGCCATCGGGGCTGCCCACCTTGGCGACGCGCTTCACCATCCGCTCGTGCAGCAACGGCCCGGTCACGTCGCGGTAGAAATGGGTGTCGAACCACGTCACCAGCCGGCGGATCTCGGCGCGGTTGACCGCGGTGCCGTTGATCATCGCGGCCTTTTCGACGGTTTCCTCGAAATACTCGCAGATCGCCATCGAATCGATCAGCAGCATGCCGCGCTGGTTGTCGACCATCACCGGCGTCTGGCCGGCAGGGTTCATGTCCAGGAATTCATCCCGCCGTAGCCAGGGCGATTCGCGCACCAGCTCGTATCCCACGCCCTTCTCGCCCAGCAGGAGGCGCACCTTGCGCGAGAAGGGACATAGGGGAAATTGGAAGAGCTGCCACATGGCTCTCACCTAAGCGCCAGTGGCAGCCCTCGCCAAGCCTATTCCGCGGCTTCCAGTGCCACGCTGTCGTCGAGCGGATGGGCCAGCCGGGTCAGCATCTCCTTGGGTACCACCTGCCAGAACTTGCCCGCGACCCGGTCCCAGTCATCCAGCAGCCCCTTGGACCAGCGGCTGTCGGTCGCCTTGGCATGTTGTTCGACCAGATCGCGCAGCACGCCCTCCCAGTGTTCGGATGCCAGGCGCTGCCACACGATGTTCTCCGGATTGGCCCGCGCCGCAAAGCGGTCCTCGGCGTCGTAGATGAACGCCATGCCGCCGGTCATGCCTGCACCGAAGTTCGCGCCGACCGTGCCCAGCACCACCGCGATGCCGTTGGTCATGTATTCGCAGCCATTCGCGCCGCATCCCTCGACCACGACGGTCGCGCCGGAATTGCGCACTGCAAAGCGCTCGCCCGCCTGCCCGGCGGCGAACAGCCGGCCGGAGGTCGCGCCGTACAGCACGGTGTTGCCGATGATCGTGTTGTCCTGGCTGGCGAGCGGCGACGATACCGCCGGCCGCACGATGATCGTGCCCCCGGACAGGCCCTTGCCGACATAGTCGTTGGCGTCGCCGAATACCTCCAGCGTGATGCCCTTGCACAGGAACGCGCCCAGCGACTGGCCCGCGCTCCCGCGCAGCCGGATCGTGACGTGCCCGTCCGCCAGCTTGCTCATGCCGAAGGTGCGGGTGATCTCGCTCGACAGGCGCGTGCCCACCGCCCGGTGCGTATTGCGCACCGAATAGGTCAGCTGCATCTTCTCGCCACGACTGAACACCGCGGACGCATCCTTGATGATCTGCGCGTCCAAGCTGTCCGGCACGTCGTTCCGGAAGGTGTTGAGCGAGAAGCGCCGTTCCGCATCGGTCGCATCGACCTTGGCGAGGATCGGGTTCAGGTCCAGATCGTCCAGATGCTCCGCACCGCGGCTCACCTGCCGCAGGAACTCGGTGCGCCCGATCACCTCGTCCAGGCTCCTGCAGCCCAGCCGTGCCAGGATATCGCGCACTTCCTCGGCGATGAAGGTCATCAGGTTGATGACCTTTTCCGGCGTGCCGGTGAACTTGGCGCGCAGCCGCTCGTCCTGCACGCACACGCCCACCGGGCAGGTGTTCGAATGGCACTGGCGCACCATGATGCATCCCATCGCCACGAGGCTCAGCGTGCCGATGCCGAACTCCTCGGCACCCAGGATTGCCGCGATCACGATGTCGCGCCCGGTCTTCAGCCCGCCATCGGCACGCAAGCGGATGCGCCCGCGCAGCCCGTTCAGCGTCAGCGTCTGGTTGACCTCCGACAGCCCCATTTCCCATGGCGTACCGGCGTACTTGATGCTGGTCTGTGGGCTCGCACCCGTACCGCCGACATGGCCGGAAACCAGGATGACGTCGGCATGCGCCTTCGCCACGCCCGCCGCCACCGTGCCGATACCGGCGGAGGACACCAGCTTCACGCAGACCCGCGCCCGCGGATTGATCTGCTTGCAGTCGTAGATGAGCTGCGCCAGATCCTCGATCGAATAGATGTCGTGATGCGGCGGCGGCGAGATCAGCGTCACGCCCGGCGTCGCATGGCGCAACTTGGCGATGAACTCGGTCACCTTGAAGCCGGGCAGCTGCCCGCCCTCGCCGGGCTTGGCACCCTGCGCGACCTTGATCTCGATCTCCTCGCATGCGTTCAGATATTCGGCGGTGACACCGAACCGCCCGGACGCGATCTGCTTGATCGTCGAATTGGCGTTGTCGCCATTGTCATAGGGCGTGTAGCGGCTCTTGTCCTCGCCGCCCTCGCCCGACACCGCCTTGGCGCCGATGCGGTTCATCGCGATCGCCAGCGTCTCGTGCGCTTCCGGGCTCAGCGCGCCCAGCGACATGCCCGGCGTCACGAAGCGCTTGCGGATCTCGGTGATCGCCTCGACCTGATCGACCGGCACCCCTTCACCGGGGAAGTTGAACTGCAACAGATCGCGCAGGTAGACGGGCGGCAGATCCGCCACCCCGCGCGAAAATTGCAGATAGGTCGAATAGCTGTCGGTGCCGACCGCGGTCTGGAGCAGGTGCATCAGCTGCGCGGAATAGGCGTGCGTCTCGCCCGAATGACGCTGGCGATAGAAGCCGCCGATCGGCAGCGTCGCCACCGCGGCATCCCACGCCGCCTCGTGCCGCACCAGCGCGCTGTAATGCAGCGATGCATAGCCCTCGCCCGAGATCTTGGCGGGCATGCCGGGGAACAGGTCGTTGACCAGCGCGCGGGACAGCCCCACCGCCTCGAAATTGTAGCCGCCGCGATAGCTGGAGATCACCGCGATCCCCATCTTCGACATGATCTTGAGCAGGCCTTCCTCGATCGCGGTGCGATGCCGCGTCAGGCAGTCCTCGATCGACAGGTCGCCGAACAGGCCGCGGCCATGGCGATCGACGATCGCGGCCTCGGCCAGATAGGCGTTCACCGTCGTCGCGCCGACCCCGATCAGCACCGCATAATAATGCGTGTCCAGGCATTCGGCCGAACGCACATTGATCGATGCATAGGAGCGCAGGCCCCGGCGAACGAGATGCGTGTGCACCGCCGCCGCCGCCAGCACACCCGCGATCGCGACACGGTCCTCCGACACATGCTCGTCGGTCAGGAACAGTTCGGACCGGCCCTCGCGCACCGCCTGCTCGGCCTGGTTGCGGATGCGCTGGATCGCGGCACGCAGTTTTTCGGGGCCGCCATCGGCCTCGAACGTGCAGTCGATCTCGGCGGCCGAGCGTCCGAAATGCGCGCGCAGCCGCTGCCAGTCGGCACCGGTCAGCACCGGGCTGTCCAGCACCAGCACGCGCTCGCGCTGGTCGCGCACGTCCAGGATGTTGGCAAGGTTCCCGAACCGCGTCTTCAGCGACATGACGTAGCGTTCGCGAAGCGGGTCGATCGGCGGGTTCGTCACCTGGCTGAAATTCTGCCGGAAGAACTGGCTGATCAGGCGCGGCTTGTCGGAAATGACCGCCAGCGGCGTGTCGTCGCCCATCGATCCGATGGCTTCCTTGCCGCCCTCGACCATGGGCGACAGGATCAGCTCCATATCCTCCAGCGTCTGGCCGGCCGCCACCTGCCGGCGCGCCAGATCGGCCCGACCGTAGCGCATCAGCGCATCCTCCCCGGCCGCCGGCAGGTCGTCCACCGTCAGGAACTCGCCGATCATCGCGGCATAATCCTGCTCGCCTGCGATCCGGTCCTTGATCGCACGGTCGTGGAACAGCTTGCCCTCGGCCAGGTCGACCGCGATCATCTGCCCCGGCCCCAGCCGCCCCTTGGCGACAACCGTCGCCTCGGGCACCACGACCATGCCGCTTTCCGATCCGACGATCAGCAGCCCGTCGGCGGTCTGCGTATAGCGCAGGGGGCGCAGCGCGTTACGGTCCATGCCGGCCACCGCCCAGCGGCCGTCGGTCATGGCAAGTGCCGCCGGGCCGTCCCACGGCTCCATCACGCTCGCCAGATACTGGTACATCGCGGCATGATCGCCGGGCACGTCGGCGTCCGCCTGCCACGCTTCCGGCACCAGCATCAGCTTGGCGGTGGGCGCGTCACGCCCCGACCGGCAGATCGTCTCGAACACCGCGTCCAGCGCGGCAGTGTCGGACGCACCCGCCGGGATCACCGGCTTGATGTCTTCCGAATTGTCGCCGAACGCGATCGAGGCCATCCGGATCTCGTGGCTGAGCATCCAGTTCTTGTTGCCGCGGATCGTGTTCACCTCGCCGTTATGGGCCAGACAACGGAACGGCTGCGCCAGCCACCATTGCGGAAAGGTGTTGGTCGAATAACGCTGGTGGAAGATCGCGACGCGGCTTTCGAACCGCTGGTCGGTCAGGTCGGGATAGAAGACCGACAGGCTTTCCGCCAGAAACAGGCCCTTGTAGATGATCGACCGGCACGACAGCGAACAGATGTAGAAGCCGCTGATCTGCGCGGCGATCACCCGCTTTTCGATGCGCCGGCGGACGAGATACAGGTTCTTCTCGAACTCGGCGGCGTCCACCTCGTCGGGCATCGGCCCGGCGATCATGATCTGCTCGATCTCGGGGCGCGTCGCCTGCGCCTTCATGCCGATGACGGACACGTCGACCGGCACCTGGCGCCAGCCATAGATGGTGTAGCCCGCCTCGATGATCGCCGATTCCACGATCGTCCGGCACGTCTCCTGCGCGCCCAGATCGGTGCGCGGCAGGAAGATCATGCCCACCGCCAGCCGGTTCGGCCGCACCTTGTGCCCCGATGCGGCCACCGCGTCGTCGAAGAAGCGGATCGGCAGGTCCAGATGGATGCCGGCACCGTCGCCGGTCTTGCCGTCCGCGTCCACCGCGCCGCGGTGCCACACCGCCTTCAGTGCATCGACCGCCGACTGCACCACGCGGCGCGACGCGCGCCCGTCGGTCGCCGCGACCAGACCGACGCCGCAGGCATCGCCTTCGAACTCGGGCCGGTACATGCCATGTTCGGCAAGATAGGTGCGCTGGTCGGTCATCACTTCTTGTCCTGCTGGATCTTCGCCATGTCCTTGGTGAACGCTGCCACGTCCTGCTGAACCCGTTCCATCGACCGGGCCATCATCTGCCGCTGCCATGCCGACACGTCCGGATCGCTCATCAGGGTGGACGCTTCGCGCATATAGACCTGCCCCGTCGGCGTTTCGAAGAACGTGCGAAGGTCACCGAGCTGTGCGACGGTGAAGCGCCGGGCATAGGCGCGGCTCATTGCCTCCACCATGCTGGGCAGGTCCGCCTCCAACATCGCCATCGTCTTCTCGTTCTGGCGCGTCATGAAGGTGTCGAACGTGGCACGGGCGCGCTGGTCGCGACCGATCGCGTCCGCAAAGACGGGTGCCTGCATCATGCCCTGACGGATATTGGTCAGCATCGGGTCGAGCATCGACCGGATCATCGCGGCGCGCGTGGCGGGGGGCATGATCAGGTCGATCACCTGCCGCGCCGCGGCCAGTCGCGCGGGCTCGATCGGCGCGGCGACGGCGGTCGCGGGCGGGCTCGCCTGTTGTGCGAGCGCCGCGGCTGGCATCGCCAGCGTCAGCGCCGCGCCATATGCGATGCGCCTCACGCCGCTTGCCTTTCGTTCTTGGCCTTGTTCTTCAGCCACTTGTGCATCGCGCTCGCCACGTCTCGGCCGTCACGGATCGCCCACACCACCAGGCTGGCCCCGCGCACGATGTCGCCGGCGGCGAACACGCCGTCCAGGCTGGTCATCAGCGTACGGCTGTCGACCAGCACGGTGCCCCAGCGGCTGACGCCCAGTTCGGGCGCACCGAACAGGCCGGGCAGGTCCTCTGCGTCGAAGCCGAGCGCCTTGATGACCATGTCCGCCTCCAGCGCGAACTCGCCGCCCGGATCGACCTCGGGCGAGCGCCGGCCGCTGGCATCCGCCGCCCCCAGCCGCATCCGGTTGGCGCGCACGGCATGCACCGCCTCGCCGCCCTCGAAGCCGAGCGGCGCGGACAGCCAGACGAACTCGGCGCCTTCCTCCTCGGCATTGGCGACTTCACGCTGGCTGCCCGGCATATTCGCGCGGTCGCGGCGGTACAGACACTTCACGCTCTTGGCGCCCTGGCGGATGGCGGTGCGCACGCAGTCCATCGCCGTGTCGCCGCCGCCGATCACCACCACATTCTTGCCCGCCGCATCCAGCCGGCCGTCCTCGAACGCCTCGACCGTGTCGCCAAAGCCCTTGCGGTTCGATGCGGTCAGGTAATCCAGCGCCGCGATCACGCCCTCGGAGGCCGCACCGTCCACATCGACGTTGCGCGCCTTGTATACCCCCGTCGCGATCAGGATCGCGTCATGCCGCTGGCGAAGCTCGTCCAGCCTGGCATCCTCGCCGACCGAAAAGCCCTCGTGAAACACGATGCCGCCCGCCTTCAACCGCTCGACGCGGCGCATCACCACAGGCTTCTCCAGCTTGAACCCCGGAATGCCGTAGGTCAGCAGCCCGCCGGCCCGGTCGTGCCGGTCGTACACATGCACGTCATAGCCGTAACCGCGCAGATATTCCGCCGCGCTCAACCCTGCCGGCCCCGCGCCGATCACGCCCACGGACAGTCCGCGTGCCGGCCCCGGTACCAGCGGCTCGACCCAGCCCTCTTCCCAGGCGGTGTCCGTGATGAACTTCTCGACCGACCCGATCGTGACCGCGCCGTGACCGGAGAATTCGATCACGCAATTCCCCTCGCACAGCCGGTCCTGCGGACAGATGCGCCCGCAGATTTCCGGCATGGTCGAGGTCGCGTTGGAAAGCTCATAGGCTTCACGCAGCCGCCCCTCGGCGGTCAGGCGCAGCCAGTCGGGGATGTGATTGTGCAGCGGACAGTGCACCGAGCAATAGGGCACGCCGCACTGCGAACAGCGCCCCGCCTGATCTTCGGCGGCCGCAACGGCATAGCGCCCTGCGATCTCCTGAAAATCTTCCGCACGATGGGTCGCGTCTCGCTTGGCTGGATAAGCCTGCTCGCGTCCCACGAACTTCAACATAGATTCGTTCGCCATACCCGCCTCCGAAGACGCGGATATTGCGCGCATGCTGCATTGTCACTCGCAAAACAGCATTTGAGACAGCATTGCTGTCTATAATAGATGCGATAGGAGGCTCAGTTGCGGGTCGCTCGCAACTAAGCCGGTAATATTAGGTCCGGTTTGAAGCCTACCGCATGGACAGGGCGATCAGGGCCACCGCACCCGCCGCGATTCGGTACCAGGCAAAGGGGGCGAAGCCGTGCTTGGTCACCACCGCCAGGAAGGCCTTCACCACCGCCAGCGCCACCACGAAGGACACCACGAAGCCGACCGCGATCAGTTGCAGGTCGCCGCTGGTGATCGCGTCGTGATGCTTGGCCATCTGCAGAACGGTGGCACCGGTCAGCGTCGGCAGCGCCAGGAAGAAGCTGAACTCGGCCGCCGTCTGCCGCTCGATGCCCAGCGCCATCGCGCCCATGATCGTCGCGCCCGAACGGCTGACGCCCGGGATCATCGCGATGCACTGGACAAGGCCGATGCTGGCCGACTGGCCCACCGACACCGCCGCGATCCCGCCGGACTGTTTGGGCCGCGCCAGCCGCTCGATGACGAGGATGCCGATGCCGCCGACGATCAGCGCCCAGGCGACCACCGTGGCATTCTCCAGCAGCGTCTCGATCTGGTCGTTGAACGCCAGCCCCAGCGCCACCGCCGGCACGAAGGCGATCAACAGGTTGCGCACAAAGGCGATCGACTCGCGCGACCCGCGCATCAGCCCCTGCAACACCGCCCAGAAGGTACGCCAGTACAGCACCACGATCGCCAGGATCGCCCCCGGCTGAATCGCGATGTTGAACACCGCCCAGCGCTGCGGATCATAGCCGAGCAGTTCGGTGGCCAGCACGAGGTGGCCGGTTGAGGATACGGGTAGGAATTCGGTCACCCCCTCGACGATGCCGAGGAGGATGGCGATGAGGAATTCGGACAAAAGCGTGTCTCCCGGGGGGATATGGATCAGGCGGCGATCGTCTTCAGGCGCCGGCCGAAGCGGCCCTGACGACGGAAGCGCACCAGCCATTCGGGGGCGACCGCTTCCAGCGGACGGGGGGCGATGCCGAACGCGGCAAAGCCTTCGGCACCATCGCTCACCACATTGTCGGTCTGCAGCATGCGCCACTGGTCGCGCGTGATCGGGCTGCCGGGCAGGCTGGCGAGCATCGAGCCCACGCTGTCCGGCAGTTCCACGATCGATGGCGAGCGGCCCAGCGCCTCGGCGATCCAGCGGATCAGTGCACCCATGCTGATGATGTCGGGCCCGCCCAGTTCATAGATATGTCCACCATGCGTGCCGGGATCGGCGACCGCGGCGACGATCGCCTCGGCCACGTCCGCGACGAATACCGGCTGGAACCGCGTCGGCGCGCGCAGCACCGGCACCACCGGCGCCTTGGCAACCATGCCGGCGAACCGGTTCACGAACTGGTCCTCGCGCCCGAACACGATCGATGGGCGCATGATCGTCGCACCGGGGAAAGCGGCCCGCACCGCGGCCTCTCCCTCGCCCTTGCTACGCGCATAGCCCGATTCGGCCTGCGGGTTCGCACCGATCGCCGACACCTGCACCAGCGCCTCGACACCCGCGTTTCGCGCCGCCTCCGCCACGATCCGCGCGCCCTCGACATGGTAGCGCTGAAAATCGCCCGCCAGCACGCCGACCAGATTCACCACCGCATCCGCACCCGCCACGGCGCGTGCGATCGTCTCGGGTCGCGAAACGTCGGCGGCGATGAACTGCGTCTGCCCCAGCCCGCCCTGGGGCTTCAGGAAAAAGGCCCCGCGTGGATCGCGCTGCGCGATCCGTACCCGTGCCCCGGCCCTCAACAGGGCCTGCGCGACGTACCGGCCGACAAAGCCTCCACCGCCGATCAGCGTCACCAGCTTGTTCTTCATGCCATTCACCCGCGAAAGAGAAAAAAAGTGCGTGCCGCCCCTTTGCCGTTCACTTCCCCCGTTGACAAGGCATCCAAACCCACCCTAAAGGCGCGGCCCTACCCCGTGCCCAGATGGCGGAATTGGTAGACGCACCAGCTTCAGGTGCTGGCGATCGCAAGGTCGTGGAGGTTCGAGTCCTCTTCTGGGCACCATTTTCCACCCATGGTGGAAATGCAGTTTGCGGCGGATCGGATGATCCGGGTTGCAAACTCTTGGCGTCATGCTTGGTCATGGCCGCATGCAGCAATCGACAATTTGGACAAGGTCGCGGCTGATCGCTGCGTGATGCGTCGCGATGTTTGGCGCGTCCCCAAAGTCTGTGCGGCGTCATTGCCCCGTAAAAGGCTCATCAGGCGTCTTTACCCCTTTTCGCACCGGGGAGGACGCCGAACCGCCCGATCTGCGCGTGAGGCCCCCGAAAAGCGAAAGGGAGCGGCGTCCGGACGACGCCACTCCCTTTACCGGCGGCGGAGCCTGCACCCCGCCGCCACGATACCCGTCAGGACAGCTTACATATCGACGGTCAGGCCGACGAAGATGTAGCGGCCATTGGCCTCGTAGATGCCCGGATAGGTATTGCCGTTGCCGAACGAACCGATCGGCGAAGCCGTCGCGCTCAGCACCGGGGGCTCGCGGTCCAGGAGGTTGTTGGCGCCCAGGCGGAAGGTGAAGCCATCCTGCACCCGCGCGGTCAGCGCCAGGTCGAAATAGCTCTGCGAGGGCACGCGAGCGTCCAGCGGGAAGAAGCCAGCGGCCAGATCGCTGTCGCTGCTCGTCCGCTCGAACTCCGTCGCGGACAGATAGCGCCAGCGGCCCGAAATGCCGATGCCGTCCGGCCCGTCCCAGGTCAGGCGAACCTGATGACGCCACTTGGACTGCGGATAACCGCACTGTGCACCGTACAGGCCGGCGCAGTCGAAGCGCGCACCCGCCTTGTCGCGGGTGAACTCGTCGACATAAGTGCCGGTGAAGTTCGCCGCGAAGCTGCCCGCCGAGGCGGTACGGACGACATAGCCTGCACTGACGTCGATGCCGCGCGTCTTGATCGACCCTGCGTTCAGGTTCGTGTCGACGACATAGCCGGTAGTGCCCTGCCACAACGTACCATTGGCATCACGGTTGATCAGGCCGCAGAACGCCGGATCGGCCGTTTGCACGCACTGATTCAGGATGGTGTCGGCGCCGATGACGCCGATGATATCCTTCACCTTGATGCTGAAGGCGTCGACCGTCAGGTTGAAGCCGGGCAGGAAGCGCGGCTGCAGGATCACGCCCGCGGTGAACGTGTCCGCCGTTTCCGGACGCAGGTTCGGGTTACCGCCGACCAAGCCGTTATACTGCTCCGACGGATTGTCCTGAATCAGGCCGTACAGATTGGTCGGCACGCCCAGGTTGACGCACTGTTCGCGCGTCGCGGTCGGGTTGGTGCCCGCGCACGGATCGGTGGCACCGTCGATCTGCACCGACTGCGCCCGGAACAGTTCCTGCACGTTGGGCGCACGTACCGCCCGGTTGTAGCCGCCACGGAACGTCAGGTCGCGCACCGGGGCCCAGGTGATCTCACCCTTGTACGAGTGAACGCCGCCCGAGGTGTTGTAGTCCGAATAGCGATAGCCGCCATTCACCGTCAGCTCGTGGAAGAACGGACGATCGCTGACCAGCGGAACCTGAAGTTCGGCGAAGAACTCCTTGACGTTGTACTGACCACCCACCGGCAGCGTGGCGCCACCCTGACCGGCCAGATCGCCGGTTGCGAATGCGGTATCGACTTCCAACTCCAGCGACTCTTCTCGATATTCGCCGCCGAAGTTCAGCGAGATGCCCTCGCTCGCCCACGGCGATGTCACGCCATATTCGGCACCACGCACCGTGACCGAGCCGCTGACGATCTTTTCCTTCGTCTGACCCTGCATGAAGCCGGCGACCTGCACATAGTTCAGTGCTTCGGGGGTAATCGGCGCCGAGCCGAAGATGTTCAGCGGCACGCAGTTCGGGTCGGTGCCGTCGACGACCGAGCGGCAGACCACCTGGCCCAACGTCGCCGAACCGGCGCGCGTGTCGGTGATCGCATCCAGCGCACGCTGGGTGCGTGAGACGCTGAATTCGTTGCGGTAGATCTGGTTGTACTTGGTCGTGCCATACTGGCCGAACACGTCGTAGCTGACGCCCTGGGCAATATCGCCACGTGCGCCCGCGACGAAGCGGTAGGAGGTGTGTGTCTGGTCGCTCTGACGCCCGCCACCTTCGACATTACGACGGCCGATGCGCACATTGGCGATGTTATAGGTCGTGCCGTCCGGATTGGTGCGAAGGATCGGGGCACCGTTTCCGTCACGTACCAGGTTGGTTGCGCGACAGAAGGTTGCCGCCTGCGCTGCGGACAGCAGCGGGTTGTTGCAGTTCAGCGTCTCGGTGTTGCTGAAATTGCCCGACGGCGCGATCTGCGCGACCGAGCGGTCGTCCATGAACATGAACTCGGCATAGGGCTTGAACCCTTCGCTCACGTCGTAATGCGCGAAGAAGCCGGCGGTGTAGCGCGTGTCCGGGCGCTGGTAATAGTTCAGCGGGTTCGCGTTATACAGCGTCCGGCCGGGGGTCAGCGCGCCGCCACCGTTCAGCGTGTAGAGCTGCTGCAATCCGGTAGCCGTGCCGTTGAACACCGCGTCGCCCAGTGTGAAATTAGCCGGGAACGCCGTGGTCGAACCACCGCAGACATATTCATTGCTGCCCGCCGCACCGGTGTTCAGCCCGCACGACGAATAGTCGCGGCTGCCTTGCGTGATCGCGTCGATCTTGCGGTAGCCGAGATAGCCGACCACATGGCCGCGCCCGTCCTCGGTGCCGCCACCGATCTTCAGGTTGACGTCGAACTGCTTGCCGTCGTTGGTAAAGCCGCTCGGCGCGTCATAGCCGGAGCTGCGCACCAGGTTCTGCAACCGCTGGTTGTTGTTGTTGTGGTTGTAGAAACCGTAATTGGCATCGACGCTGACGCCGGTGAAATCGGTGTCCAGTACGAAGTTGACGACGCCGCCGACCGCGTCCGAACCATAGACCGACGAGGCACCGCCGGTCAGCACGTCGACGCGCTTGATCAGGGTCGAGGGGATGACGTTCAGGTCGGCGGCCGAGCTGGTCGAGTTGGGGTCGCCCGGCATCAGGCGGCGGCCGTTGACCAGCACCAGCGTGCGCTGGTCGCCCAGGTTGCGCAGGTTGGCGGTCGCGGTGCCGTTCGATCCGTTCGACACCGACGAGCTTTGCGATGCGAAGGTCTGCGGCAGGCTGTTCAGCACGTCCTCGACGCGGGTCGCACCCTGCAGGCGGATTTCCTGCGAGTTCACCACGGTGATCGGGCTGGCCGAGGTCAGGTTGGGCGATGCGATGCGTGAGCCCGTCACGACGATGTCGCCGCCGGTATCGGCGTCGGGCGTATTGGAGGTCGCCGGCGCGATCGGCGCCGTGGTGCCCTCGTTCTGGGTGGCCGGCGTATCGGTCGTCGTCTGCGCCGATGCCGGTGCGATCATCGCGACACCGGTGAACACCGTGGTCACCAGCAGGCAGGTCTTGATGGAAATGGCCTTCATGGAACGTCCCCTTTTCTCCGGCGGCTGTGCCTGCCGAAGGAAACTTCGGACCCCGGGCCGGTTGAGGTCACGGGGTCGCTGGCCGGGGTTTTCACGGCGCTGCAACATAGATGCAACGTCCCATTGAAAGCAGGCCACATATTATTCCAGCGCTGTGGCGGTTAAGCAACAAAACAGTGTGTCTGCGGCATGTTGCGTTTCACTTCCGATTTCGCCAGCAAGAGTGCATGTCAAAGCCCTTCAAGACCCTGCTGTTTCTGCTGCCGCTGTCTGCTGCACCGGTACGGGCGATGCCCGTACAGGCATCGGCGCCGCTGTCGGACCAGTTGAAGCGCTGCCGCACGCTGACCGATGCCGCCACGCGCCTCGCCTGCTACGACGCGATGGCCGTCCTGCCGGGGCGCAGCCGCGATCCGGCGCCGCGCCGCGTGCTGAACGAGGACAAGGAAGGCCCGCTGACCACGACGCTGCGCACCGCCAGCGTCGGCGGCGACGGCCGCTGGGTCTTCACGCTGGCGCAAGGAGGCCGCTGGCTACAGACCGACGACGCCCCGCTCGGCCGCCGCCCCAATCCGGGCGATGCAGTGGAAGTCCGCGCCGGCGCGCTCGGCAGCTTCCGGCTGAAGGTGAAAAGCGGCCCCTCGATCAAGGTCCGCCCGCTGGACTGATTCGGGTCGAGAAGATGCCGGACCTCACCGCTCCAGCACGCCGAAAGCCACGACGCATCTTCTTCCCGGAACTTGATGGCATTCCAGGAACTGCCGGGTTTGGTGGTTAGCTGTCGCTCGAGGCCGTGTCGTCGGTCGTACGCCCCTGCGGCTTCTCGATTAAACGGCCCTGCGGAACATCACTGGCGATCATGCCGGTTTTCGCCATCAGCCAAAGCCTCCAGAGCAAAAAGCACATCCATAATGCCGCGATCACGACACCCGGAATACGCCACCAATCTCCGAAAATGGGGGTAGCGAAAAGGGGAAACGCGCCAGCGGCGTATAGCAGCTTGCCCGCGTAAAGGCTTCCAGACTGGACCTCGTCAACCCAGATGAGGAACCGCTGGTAGATCGTCACAAAGCCTCCATTCGGAAAAACCAAGCAGCTCCGCCTACGTCAGTTTGGGGCGAAAAGCTGCATGTCTGCTGATGGTGGAATTCGGACGTTCCACCGTTACATTCCGCCCGTATATCCAAACAAAAAGGGAAGGATCGCAAAGCCTATCAGTAGCGACGGGATCAACATTATCAATGGCCTTCGCCAGATGCTTCCCAACCAACCAGCAACCAAAAGCAGCACAACTGCAAATAACGGATAAACAATGTAGTAATCGATCTGTCCAGCGTTAGGGGCGATCCCGTTACCTTGCAGATAAACCCCACGTATAAGATCGCGACCCATCAAAAAGAGGGCGAACCATACGGCAGCAATAGCACCGCCAAGAATGTTTGCTGCACGCATTGGCGGAGCTTATCGGCTATCTAGCACGGCTGCAAATAGGGCGGACCAGCCATGACCCGCGCTCCCCGCGCGCGCTAAACCGCCCTCACCCCACCGGCCCCGCCACCAGCAGCGGGTCCAGCTTGCGCCCGCGCCATTGCAGGCTCCAGTGCAGGTGCGGCCCCGTCGCGCGCCCCGTCGCGCCCGACAGGCCCACCGGCTGCCCGCGGCGCACCGTGTCGCCCACGCGCACGTCGATCCGCGACAGATGCAGCAACGCGCTGTTCAGCCCCATGCCGTGGTCGATCATCAGCAGATGCCCTTCCAGCGTGAAGGGACTGTCCGCCGCCGCCAGGATCACCACGCCGTCCGCGGGCGCCAGCACGGGCGTGCCGGTCGGCACCGCGACGTCGGCGCCGGAATGATAGCCGCCGGGCTTGCCCTGATAGACGCGCTGCGCCCCAAACCAGCCCGATTGCCGCCCGGTTGCGGGCCAGCGCATCGCCTGCCGCCATCCTTGCGCGTCGCTGGTCCGCGCCCGCGCCGCGACGATCTGCGCCAGCTCGGCGGGCCGTGCCGCGGCGAATTCGGCATCGGTCTTGCCCGCGCGGTACGGCGCATCGACGCGCTCGATCCGCCACGCGCGCGGCGCCACCACCAGCGCACGCTCCGCCCGGCGTCCATCCGCCAACACCGCGACCAGCCGCGCCGCCGGCCCCGCATCACGGTCGAACCCGATCACGAAGCGCCCGTCATCGGCAAAGGGCACCGCCTCGCCATCCAGCGTCATCGCGGTGGTCCCCGTCGGCACGCGCCCGAAGACCAGCCCGCCCTGGATCGCGGCCCCCTCCAGCGTGATCACCGCAGGGGCAACAGGCCTGACCGGCGGCGGTGAAGGCGGTGGTGCCTGAACCGGCGCGACGGGCCGCACGTCCTCGCGCGGCGCCACGCATGCCGCCAGCAACGCGACCAGCAATCCCGCCGCCGCCAGCCTCATCGCGGGCGCAGGCTCTCGCTGGCGATCGCCGGGCTGGCATAGGGCTCCTGCGCCGCCACGCTCCAGTAGCGCAGGTCTTCCAGTGCGATCCGCGCGCCCGACCGGGCACAGACGACATGGTCGCCGGGCGACAGCACCCGGAAGCCGTTGGCCATATAGTGCAGGCGCGCGGCCCGATCGGCATTGGACATCAGCATGGAACGGAACACTTCTCGATAAGGATCGGATCAGAACAGGTCGGGCTGTTCGGGTACCACCTTTTCATAGGTACGCGGGGGCCCCCGCTCAACCCGCGCGTCCACCGTGCCGTCGCGGAAGCGGAGCGTGATGCCGCCCGCCGCGCGCACCGCCTCGGCCGAGGACAGCGTTTCGCCCCCCGGCCGCGCGGTGATCCGCGCATAGCCGCGCTCAAGAATGCGGTCCGGGTTCAGCGACTGCACCAGCCGCCAGGTGTTCGCCAGCCGCTCGTGCCCGCGCTCCACCTGCCGCAACAGGACGGCGGGGCGAAGCGCCGCGCCTGCCCGGTCCAGCCCGCCGCGCGCCAGCGTCACCCGCCGCTCCAGCCCCCGGTCCAGCCGCGCGCCGGCATCGTCCGCGCGCTGGCGCTGCGGCCCCAGCAACTGGTCGCGCTTCGGCAGCAGCCGCGCCATCGCGTCCAGCCGCTCGCGCCCGCGCTCGACATAGCGGCGCGCGCACCGCTCGGTGCGCTGGCGGTGGCTGGCGACGGTCAGGCGCAGGTCGGCCAGCACCGGCACCGCGATCTCGGCGGCCGCGGTCGGCGTCGGCGCGCGCAGGTCGGCGGCATGGTCGCACAGGGTCGTGTCGGTCTCATGCCCCACCGCCGAGATGATCGGGATGGTACAGTCCGCCACCGCGCGCACCACCGCTTCCTCGTTGAACGCCCACAGGTCCTCGATCGAACCGCCGCCGCGCGCGACGATCACCAGATCGGGCCGCGGCACAGGGCCGCCCACCGGCATCGCATCGAACCCGCGTACCGCCGCCGCCACCTCGGCCGCGGCGCCCTCGCCCTGCACCTTGACCGGCCAGACGATGACATGGGTGGGGCACCGATCCTCCAGCCGGTGCAGGATGTCACGGATCACCGCGCCGGTCGGCGAGGTGACCACGCCGATCGTGCGCGGCATGAAGGGCAGCGCCACCTTGCGCCCCCGGTCGAACAGCCCTTCGCCGGCGAGCTTCGCCTTCAGCTTCTCGAACAGCGCCATCAGCGCGCCGGCGCCGGCCAGTTCCATCCGCTCGATCACGATCTGGTATTTGGATCGCCCCGGATAGGTGGTCAGCTTGCCGGTGGCGATCACCTCGATGCCGTCCTGCGGCTGGAAGGCGAGCGCATTCGCCGATCCCTTCCACATCACCCCGTCGATCACCGCCTGATCGTCCTTCAGCGCCAGATAGACATGGCCCGAGGTCGCGCGCTTGTAGCCGGAAATCTCGCCACGCAGGCGGACATGGCCGAACTCGCCCTCCACCATCCGCTTCAGCTTGAAGCTCAGTTCGCCCACCGACAGCGCGAGCGCGTTGTCGCCGGCCACCGGCTCGGCTACCAGCCGCGGACTTTCGTCAAGGAATAAGGGATCGGGCATGAACGTCCTGCTGCTGGGATCGGGTGGCCGCGAACACGCACTGGCGTGGAAGCTGGCACAATCGCCGGGGTTAGATACGCTCTATGCCGCGCCCGGCAACCCCGGCATCGCCGCGCATGCGACCTGCGTGCCGCTGGCCGCGACGGATCACGCCGCGGTGATCGCCTTTGCGCGTGACCACGCGATCGGCCTCGTCGTGATCGGGCCGGAGGCGCCGCTGGTCGACGGCCTTGCCGATTCGCTGCGTGCCGCCGGCATCCCCGTCTTCGGCCCGTCAAAGGCGGCGGCACAACTCGAAGGGTCCAAGGGCTTCACCAAGGACTTGTGCGCCCGCGCGAACATCCCCACCGCCGGCTATCTGCGGGTATCCAGCCTGGAGGCCGCTAGTAGCGCACTCGACACCACCTTCGGCCTGCCTGTGGTCATCAAGGCCGACGGCCTCGCCGCCGGCAAGGGCGTGACCATCGCCTTCACCAAGGACGACGCGCGCGCCGCCCTCGCCGACCTGTTCAGCGTTTCCGGTGCCGAGGTGGTGATCGAGGAGTTTCTGGACGGCGAGGAAGCCAGCCTGTTCGTCCTCACCGACGGCACCGCGCTCCTGCCCTTCGGCTCCGCGCAGGATCACAAGCGCGTCGGCGACGGCGATACCGGCCCCAATACCGGCGGCATGGGCGCCTACAGCCCGGCGCGCATCCTGACGCCCGAACTGGAGGCGCTGGCGATCGACACGATCGTGCGCCCCACCGTCGACACGCTGCGCGAGGAGGGCACGCCCTTTTCCGGCGTCCTCTATGCCGGGCTGATGCTGACCGCGCAGGGGCCCAAGCTGATCGAATACAACGCCCGCTTCGGCGATCCCGAATGTCAGGTGCTGATGACGCGCCTCGACGGCGATCTGCTTGGCGTGATGCTGGCCGTGGCACAGGGGCACCTTGCCGACCACCCCACCCCGGCCTTCTTGCCCGAGCCCGCGCTGACCGTGGTGATGGCCGCGGCCGGCTATCCCGGCACGCCGAAGTCGGGCGGCGGCATCGACAACCTCGCCGCGGCCGAGGCGACCGGCGCCACCGTCTTCCAGGCGGGCACCCGGATGGACGGCGACCGGCTGGTCGCCTCGGGCGGCCGCGTCCTGGCGGTCACCGCGCGCGGCGCCAGCGTCGCCGACGCCCAGGCCGCCGCCTACCGCGCCGTGGATGCGATCACCTTCCCCGACGGCTTCTGCCGCCGCGACATCGGCTGGCGCGAAGTGGAACGCGAACGCGGTTGAAGCTGTAACACGACCGTGACACGATACCCCCGTCAGGGAGGCCGCTCCTTCTCTTCCTTGGGGGAGAAGAAGCGGCAAGGGGGAGAACACCATGCGGTTCACGGCATTCGTCGCGCTCGTCGGCTTGCTCACCACCGGCGCGGCGCCACCGCCGCTGCCCCAGGCCAAGGCGCGCAAGGTTGCGTCGCCGGTGCGCTGCATCACGCCTGACCGCACGAACAATGAGATCATGGTCACGAGCGGCCGCGTCTTCGCCCCCGGCGCCCCACCACCACCACCACCACCACCACCACCACCACCACCACCACCACCACCACCACCACCACCGCCGCCGCCGCCACCGCCACCGCCACCGCCACCACCGGCGGTTCTGGCGGCACCGGTGCCGGCACCGTCCGCCCCACCCGCCCCGATGGTGTCGCAGACGCTCGCCCGCATGCCGGGGGTGGCCACCGCCCCTTACGGCACGCCTGCGAACACCGAACGCTATGCCGGCCAGCAGGTCGCGGCGGTACAGGATGTCGCCACCAACCCCGTTTCCACCTTCTCGGTCGATGTCGACACCGGCAGCTATGCCAATGTCCGCCGCTTCCTGCGCGAAGGCCAGCCGGTCCCCGCAGAGGCGGTCCGGACCGAGGAGATGATCAACTATTTCCGCTACGACTATCCCCGTCCGCGCGACGCTGCCGAACCGTTCGGCGTCTCCACCGATGTCGCGGTCACGCCGTGGAACCCCGACACCCGCCTGATCCGCATCGGCCTGCGCGGCTATGACGTCGCGACCGACCGGCGCCCGCCCGCCAACCTCGTCTTTCTGGTCGATGTATCGGGCTCGATGGGCCAGCCGGACAAGCTGCCCCTGATGAAATCGGCACTGACCATGCTCGCCGGTCGGCTGACCCCGCGCGACCGTGTCTCGATCGTCGTCTATGCGGGCGCCGCCGGCATCGTCCTCGACCCCACCGCCGATCCGAACGCGATCAAGGCCGCCCTCACCTGCCTCGACGCCGGCGGCTCGACCGCGGGTGGCGAGGGCATTGCGCTCGCCTATGCCACCGCGCGCCAGCATTTCGTGAAGGGCGGCATCAACCGCATCCTGCTGGCGACCGACGGCGACTTCAACGTCGGCATCAGCGACAACACGGCGCTGGAACAACTGGTCAAACGCAACCGCGACGACGGCATCACCCTCACCACGCTGGGCTTCGGCCGGGGCAACTACAACGAGGCGATGATGGAGCGCATCGCCGATATCGGCAACGGCAACTATGCCTATATCGACAGCGCGATGGAGGCCCGCAAAGTGCTGGACGACGAGCTGTCCGCCACCCTCGTCACCATTGCCAAGGACGTAAAGGTCCAGGTCGAGTTCAATCCCGCCGCGGTTCGCCAGTACCGCCTGATCGGCTATGAGAATCGCGCGCTGGCCGAGGCGGATTTCACCAACGACGCGGTGGATGCCGGCGATATCGGCGCCGGCCATCAGGTCACCGCCCTGTATGAGGTCGTACCGGTGGACGCCAAGGGGTGGAGCGATGCACGCCGCTACCCTGCCAATCGCCCGCTGGCGAAGGGGACCGGCGGCACCGAATGCGCCTATGTGAAGCTGCGCTACAAGCTGCCGGACGGTGCCACCTCGCGTGAGATCGCGCGCGCCATTCCCGCCGCACAGTTGCGTACCGCCACCGCGCCTCGCGGCGACATGGCGTTCGTCACCGCGGTCGCCGCCTTTGGGCAGAAGCTGCGCGGCGATCCCCTGCTCGCCCGCTTCACCTGGAGCGATGTCCGCCGCCTCGCCGGCGACGCCAGGGGGCCGTGGCGGCAGGAATTCGTGGAACTCACGCGCGCGGCGGGGCTTCATGACGCTGGGTCGGCCGCGGGCGAATAACGCTCGCGGTGTATCCACCCCCCAGCTAGAACGGGTCGCATGAACGAAACCACCGCCGCCGCACCCGGCGCCAGCCTGATCCCGGACGGCGTCGCCACGATCACGACGATGCACTTCGTGTTCATCGCACTCGTTGCCGTCTTTGCCATCGCGATCATCCTGATCGGCGTCCGCCGCAAGCGCATCCGCAAGCACGCGGAACGCACCGTCGAGCGCAATGCCGAGCAGGCCGGCGTGCCGATGATCGAGCCCGATACAGCTCCGCTGGAGGAGCCGACGACTTCCGCACCCGCTCCGGCTCCGGCTCCGGCTCCGGCTCCGGCTCCGGCTCCGGCTCCGGCTCCCGTTGCAACCCCAATTCCTGTCGCGGCTGCAAGCCCGGTTCCGGCACCGGCTCCTGTTGCGGCCCCGGCTCCTGTCGCGGCGCCAAGGCCGGTTCCTGTCCCGCCTCCGGCCGCCCCCGCCCCCATCCCCACCGTCGACGAGCCGCTTCCCGAACGCCCGCTCGCCGACGAGCCGGTGGCCGCCGCCGCGCCGATGGACGCCACCCCCGCCTCGATCGCGGCGGATGCCCCCACCCCGCCCCCGGCCACCGCGCCCCAGGATCAGCCGATCGGCCTGCTCAAGGGGCTTGGTCCCAAGATCCAGCAGCGTCTGGGCGAACTGGGCATCACCACCGTCGGCCAGATCGCCGCGCTGGACGACGCTCAGGCCGCTGCCCTCGATGCGCAGCTCGGCCCCTTTGCCGGCCGCATGCACCGCGACCGCTGGCGCGAACAGGCGCGTCTTCTCGCCGCGGGCAACCGTGCCGGGTTCGAGGCCGCGTTCGGCCGGCTATGATCCCCGGATGCGCACCGTGATCGAATAAGGGCGCCGCGGCTTTTCGGCCGCGCGCGCACGCTGGATCCTCGGGCGCACCACCGGCTCGTGCCGCCGCACTACGGCGTTCGGCCCCGGCGTCGTCCAGTCGGTCACCCCGATTCGCCCGTTGATCCAGACCCCGGTTGCCAGTCCCCAATCGGGATGCACCTGCAAGCCACCGGGATAGGCCACCACCAGGAACCCGCCATCGCGGTCCGGCGACTGCGCCTCGATCACCATTTCGTCGCCGGGATGCAGCACATAGCGGTCGGGCAGATACTCGACGAGTACCTCCAGCGGAGCCGACTGCGTGTTGCGCACCGTATGGCGTTGCGGATGCAGGCGAGGGGCACGCGTGGGAAACAGCCGCATCCTACCTCGGGCGCTGGTGGCAAGGGACGGCCGCCACGATGCCGCCCGGCGGCGGCGTCGAACAGGGCGGCATCCGACTATGCCTCCTTCGGCCCAAATATCTGATCCGATATGATAATCACCCCTCGGTCGGGTGAAGCCCATTGGGGATGGCGCCCCGCCCCTTCCGGTGAGACACTGGCGCCGATCCCTGTCTGCCTCGAAGGACCGTTCCGATGCTTTCCCCCCTTTTCGCGCTGCTGCTCGCCGGTGTTCCCCAGGCGGCATCGACGCCTGCCGCCGCACCCGCGCCCACCCGCGTCGCGATCGAAACCACCGCCGGGCGCATCGTCATCGAACTCGCCCGCGCCCAGGCGCCGATCACCACCGCCAATTTCCTGCGCTATGTCGATGGAAAGCGGCTGAACGGCACCAACTTCTACCGCTCGGTCAAGGTCGCCCCCGGCTTCGGCTTCGTCCAGTTCGGCATCCGCAACGAGCCCAAGCGCATCCTCCCCCCGATCAAGCACGAACCCACCACCCAGACGGGCTTGAAGCATCTCGACGGCACCATCTCGATCGCCCGTCTGGCCCCCGGCTCGGCGCGTGGCGATTTCACCATCATGGTCGGCGACCAGCCCTCGCTCGATGCCGATCCGACGAAGCCCGGCGACAATCTCGGCTATGCCGCCTTCGGCCAGGTGGTGGAGGGCAAGGAGGTGATCGCCCGCATCCTCGACACCGCGACCGATCCCAATGCCGGCCCCTTCAAGGGCGAGATGCTCGCCAAGCCGGTGCAGATCACCAGCGCCGCCCGCGTGAAATAGCGCGGTCGCTTCAGCCTTCCTCGCTGACCAGCAGCTTGTCGATCCGGCGTCCGTCCAGATCGACCACCTCGAACCGCCATCCCTGCTCGACGAAGCTTTCGCCTTCGCCCGGCAGGTGGCGGAACGCGGCCAGCGCCAGCCCCGCCACGGTGGCATAATCCCGGTCGTCGGGCAGGTCGATGCCCAGCCGGTCGGCCAGCGCATCCGCCGCCATCGTGCCCGCCACCAGCAGCGACCCGTCGTCGCGCACCACGACCGAGGGCGCCTCGCCCGGCTCCGCGTCCGAGGCGAACTCGCCCGCGATCGCCGCCAGCAGGTCGGCCGGGGTCACGATCCCCTCGAAATGCCCGTATTCGTCATGGATCAGCGCCATCGGCACCTCGGCCTGGCGCAGCGCGATCAGCGCATCCATCGCGTCGATCCGGTCGATCACGACCGGCGCCTTGCGCATCAGCCGCTTCAGGTCGAGCGCCTCGCCGCGGAACAGCGCCATCGCGATGTCGCGCGCCTGCACCACGCCGATCACCGAATCGATCGATCCTTCGCCCACCGGCAGGCGCGTGCGCGGCGTATCGAGCAGCTTGGCGCGAATCCCCTCGGCATCCAGCGTGCAGTCCAGCCAGTCGATCTCGGTCCGGGGGGTCATCACCTCGCGCACCGGCCGGTCCGCCAGCCGCACCACGCCCGAGATGATCGAGCGTTCATGCTCCTCGATCACGCCCGACTTCGACGCCTCGGCCACGATCAGGTGCAGTTCCTCCGCCGTCACCTGGTCTTCCGCCTCGCGGTTCAGGCCCAGCAGGCGAAAGACGACGCCGCTGGTCGAATCGAGCAGCCAGACGATCGGTGCCGTGACGACCGCCAGCCAGCGCATCGGCAGCGCGACCAGCGCCGCGATCGGCTCGGGCTTGCGCAGCGCGAACTGCTTGGGCACCAGTTCGCCCACGATCAGCGAGGCATAGGTGGTCAACCCGATCACCAATGCGAAGCCGACCGACGCCGCGGTCGCGGGCGACAGGCCCAGCAATTGCAGCCGCGCGCCCACCGGCCCGCCCAGGCTCGACCCCGAATAGGCGCCCGCGACGATCCCGATCAGCGTGATGCCGATCTGTACGGTGGACAGGAACTTGCCCGGGTCGGCGGCGAGCAGCATCGCCGCCTGCGCACCTTTACGCCCGGTACGCGCCATCGCCTCCAGCCGCGCCTTGCGCGCGGAGACGATCGCCAGCTCGCTCATCGCGAACACGCCGTTCAGTCCCACGAGCAGCAGGATGATGACGACGTCGATCCAGGGGAAGGGGGGCAGCGGTGCCATTGGAATGCATCGTCCTTAACCGCAACGCCGCCCCTTCCACAATGCTTCTTGTTGGGCTTCGCGCGCATCGCCGAAATGGCGCCCCCGTGACCAAACCGTCACCAACCGTTCAGTTCGCATCCGGAACAAGGATCAGCAGCCCGAGTTATCGGGACAGCAAAAAGGGACAATCGTCATGCTGAAATCCGCCAGGTTCGCCACCGCCGCCGCGCTGGCCGCACTCGTCGCCACCGCCGGCTGCACCACCGATCCCGTCACCGGCGAACGTCGCATTTCCAAGGCTGCGATCGGCGGCCTGGGCGGCGCGGTCGGCGGCTATCTGCTCGGCGATCTCGTCGGCGGGCGCCGTGATCGCACCGAAAAGATCCTCGGCGCCGGCATTGGCGGCCTCGCGGGGGCCGGCATCGGCGCCTATATGGACAAGCAGGAGCGCGAACTGCGCGAGCGGACCGCGGGCACCGACGTGCAGGTCGTCCGCCAGGGCGACGATCTGCTGCTCAACATCCCGTCGGGCATCACCTTCGCCTATGATTCGGCCAATGTGCAGCCGCAGTTCCAGCGTACGCTGGATCAGGTCGCCAGCACCCTGTCGCAATATAATCAGACCTATATCGACGTGTACGGCCACACCGATTCGACCGGCAGCGACGCGTACAACCAGACGCTGTCGGAGCGCCGCGCCGTCTCCGTCGCCGATTACCTTTCTAGCCGCGGCGTGCAGCGCGCCCGCATCGGCACCCGCGGCTTCGGCAAGACGCAGCCGATCGAGTCGAACGACACCGATGCCGGCCGCGCCGCCAACCGCCGCGTCGAGATCAAGATCGTACCCATCCGCGAAGGCGACCTGCGCTAATCGCTCACGAAACAGCCCTCTCCCCCTCGGGGGAGAGGCGTTTCGGATCAACGGGCCGCCCCAGGCGCACCCCGATGGCGATCATCCCCGCCGAGCCAGAAAGAATTCCCGCAACATCGCCCCCGCCTCGCGCTCGGCGATCCCGGCGTATATCTCCGGCCGGTGATGGCAGGTGGCCTGCGCGAACACCCTCGCACCATGCTCCACCGCCCCGCCCTTGGGGTCCGCCGCCGCATAATAGAGCCGCGCGATCCGCGCATGGGCGATCGCGCCCGCGCACATCGCGCACGGCTCCAGCGTCACCCACAGGTCGCAATCCTCCAGCCGCTCGCGCCCGAGCAGCGCCGCGCCCTCGCGAATCACCCGCATCTCGGCATGGGCGGTCGGGTCGCACAATCGTCGCGGCGCATTGCCCGCGACCGCGATCACCTGCCCCTGATGGACCAGTGCGGCACCCACCGGCACTTCGCCGGCTGCGGCCGCGGCGCCTGCGGCCTCCAGTGCCGCGCGCATCGGATCGGGGGTGGCGAACATGCCCGCCCCCTGCCCGCGTCGCCGCGCGCCCGCAACTTATTGCGCGTTGGCGGGCTGCTCGCTCGGCTTCTCGACCGACAGCGTCGGCACTTCCACCGTCTTGGTCTGCGTGCCGACCGAAACCTTCGGCCCCTCGGCCCGGAACTGCGGCGCCTGCACCACGCCGGGGCGCGTCTGGTCGATGCTGACCCAGCCCAGACTCATCGCCACCGCGACAAGAAGAACGACGATGGCGATAAGGGCAAGAAGCGTACGCATGAGGTCCTGGCTCCGAATGGTGCGGCAGCGTAACTAACGCCGCGCCGCTCTGCGAGTTGCACCCGGCAACCGGTGAATCGGTTGACGACCTCCGACATACAGGCTATCCGCGCGGCCTTTCCGGGCAATTGCCTGAAACCAGGATAACGATCATGTCGCGCATTTGCGAGCTGACCGGCAAGGGCCGGCAGGTGGGCAACAACGTTTCCCACGCCAATAACAAGACCAAGCGTACCTTTCTGCCCAACCTGCAGAACGTCACGTTGATTTCCGACTCGCTCGAAAAGAGCGTGCGCCTGCGCGTGTCCACGCACGGCCTGCGTTCGGTCGAGCATAATGGCGGCCTCGACAACTGGCTCGTCAAGACCTCGGACGACAAGCTGAGCCTGCGCGCCCGTCGCCTGAAGCGCGACGTGGTGAAGAAGCGCGCCGTACCGGCCGAGACCGAAGCAGCCTAAACGCTTCGCGACGATCGCGTCCAAAGGCCCGCCGCTCACCCCGAGCGGCGGGCTTTCGGCGTTTGCGCAGGGTCGCCCAGGCCAAGCGCCTACCCATCCAACGCGAATTTCAGCAACAGCGAGCGTTGCAGCGGAAACTGGTTGTCGTCGGACACCAGCCACAGGATCGTCCGCCCGCCCTCCCGGGCCACCGCCATCCCCTCGAAATTGTCGTGGATCAGCGGGGCGGCCAGCGTCGCCAGCAGCCGCCCCCGCGCCACCCGGCCGGGCGCCACGTCGCGCGCCGCCACCCGCACGATCCGGTTGCCGAATCGGAACGGCAGCGCGAACGACCGTTCCAGCACCAGCAGGTCGCCATTCGGCAGCGCGACCGCATCCGCCACGTCATAGTGCGGTGCCACCATATAGCCGAAGCGCCGCGCCCGCCCCGCCAGCGGATCGCCGGCAAAGATCAGCCCGATGCGCGAATGCAGGCGCAGTGCCTCCGGTCCCCGCCAATGGGGCTTGGGCACCTTGGCCTCCTCGCTGATCGTCACGAAGCGACCATCGGGCATCCGCGCCAGCGATTCGGGGCCGCCATTTTCCGGCCAGCGCTTCATCGCCGCCGGGGCGACGCGCCCCTCTGCCGCCCTGAAATCGGGGGCATAGCGCCAGAACTGGTTCGCCCGCTCGAATCCCACCCAGATCCGGCCCGTCGCCGGGTCCATCGCCATCGATTCGCTGTCGCGGTCGCGCTTCTCCCATCCGGTGCCGGGCCCGGCCGGCAGATAGGAGAAATGCAGGCCATAGGGTCGCCAATCCGCCCCCATCCGGAACCGTACGACGTTGCCGCCATCGCTGAGCAGCGTGAAGCGGTCCCCCACCAGCGTCATCGCCGAAAAGCCGCCAAAGGCCGGATCGCGGCTGCTGAGGCGGATCCCGCCCAGATAGGTCAGCGCGCCGACCCGCCTCACCCCCGGATCGCGGGGATCAAGCGCCACGGGCGTCACCGTCATCTGCGCGCGGTCGTTCAGCAGCGCCAGCCGCTCCTCCCCCGACCAGCCGGGAACGACGATGAGGACGAGCAGCAGGGCCAGGAAAATACGCATCACCTCCGCGTCATAACGGCTGTGCTGCGCTGCGATACCGCCAGCTTCATCCTGAATGAAGGATAACGACCGCATTCAGGGATCGCTCAATGCGAATCACCCATAAGCGTGACAACGACGACGGAAATCCCGCCGCCGCGAAGACGAAACGGGAGTGAAGACGATGTTCAAGGTTCCGCTTATCAAGAGCCTGTCGCTTGCTGGTGCCGCACTGGCGATGACCGCCGGATCGCTGGTCGCCGCCGCCCCCGCAGAGGCGCAGCGCTACGGCTATTATGGCGACCGCTACGACCGCGGCTACAACCGCGACGGCTATCGGGATCGCGGCCGCTACGACCGTGGCTACCGCAACGATCGCGGCTGGCGCGACGATCGCGGCTATCGGGATCGTGGTCGCAACCCCTGCAAGGACGGCGACGGCGGCACCATCATCGGCGCGATCGCCGGTGGCCTGCTCGGCCGCACCGTCGACACCCGCGGCGACCGGGCCCTCGGCACGATCCTGGGTGCAGGCGCCGGCGCCCTTGCCGGCCGCGCGATCGACCGGTCCGACCGCCCCAATTTCTGCCGCTGATCGGCAGCACGAATTCCTCGCGTAGTGTATCGAGGATGAAAGCCGGCCCCCATGTACCAGGGGCCGGCTTTCCTGTTCTTAAATCCCTCTCCCCCGTGGGGGAGAGGGTTCTAAATCAATACATATGCTGCCCGCCGTTGATCGACAGCGTCGATCCCGTCACGAAGCCGGCCTCGTCCGAACACAGGAACGCCACGCCGCGCGCGATCTCGCTCGCCTGACCCAGTCGGCCGACGGGAATCTTGGCGACGATCTTGTCCAGCACGTCGGCGGGCACCGCGGCCACCATGTCGGTGTCGATATAGCCCGGCGCGATCGCGTTCACCGTCACGCCCGCGCGCGCACCTTCCTGCGCCAGCGCCTTGGTGAAGCCGTGGATGCCCGACTTGGCGGCGGCATAGTTCACCTGGCCATATTGCCCCGCCTGCCCGTTGATCGAACCGATGTTGACGATGCGGCCCCATTTGCGCTCGCGCATGCCCGGAAACGCCGCCTTGGCCATGTTGAAGCAACCGCCGAGATTGGTGTCCATGACCTCCTTCCACATCTGGTAGGTCATCTTCAGGATGGTGCCGTCGCGGGTGATGCCGGCATTGTTGACGATGATGTCCACCGGCCCCAGTTCCTCGGCCACCTTGGCGACACCCGCCTGGCATGCGTCATAATCGGCGACGTCCCACTTGTACGCCTTGATCCCCGTCCGCTCGGTAAAGGCCTGGGCCCGCTCGTCATTGCCGGCATAATTGGCGGCAACGGTGATGCCGGCATCCTTCAGGGCAAGGCTGATCGCCTCGCCGATTCCGCGCGTTCCACCGGTTACGATCGCTACTCGTGCCATCAGCCTCTCCCTTGGTTTGACGTGATCGATGCTACGGGTGCGAAGATCGCACCGCAATGGGGCTTTCGGGTTTTCCCTTACGGAACCCAGCCTTGCAACTCGCGCGACAGCAGCGCGCGCAGCATCGCCAGCCCCGTCTCGCTATCGTTCAGGCAGGGCAGATAGGCGAAGTGCGTGCCCCCTGCGCCCTCGAAACTCTCGCGCCCGCGGATCGCCAGTTCTTCCAGCGTTTCCAGGCAGTCGGCGGAGAATCCCGGTGCCAGGATCGCGACCTTCCTCACGCCCTTGGCCGGCAACGCCTCCAGCACCGTGTCGGTCGCCGGCTCCAGCCACTTGGCCCGCCCGAAACGCGACTGGAAGGTCACGATCAACTCGCGTCCCCCCAGGGTTTCCTGCATCGCCTCGCTCAGCAACCGTGCCGTCTTGCGGCAATGGCAATGATAGGGGTCGCCCAGCTCCAGCGTCCGCTGCGGCATGCCGTGAAAGCTCGCCAGGATCGCATCGGGCGCGAAATCCAGCGCCGCCAGCCCGGCCTCCAGACTGGTCTTCAGCGCATCGATATAAAGGGGATCGTCATAATAGGGCGGCAGCGTGCGTATCGCCGGTTGCCAGCGCATCTGCGCCAGATGCGCGAACGCCTTGTCGTTGGCGGTGGCGGTCGTCGCTGCGCAATATTGCGGATAAAGCGGCGCCAGCAGGATGCGCTCCACCCCCGCCTCCTTCATCGCCTGGATCCGGTCGCCGATCGCCGGCCGGCCATAGCGCATCGCCCAGTCGACCCTCACGCCCTCGCCGAACGCACCCTGCAAGCCTTTGGACTGAGCCCTGGTGATCGCCGCCAGCGGCGACCCGTCCTCGCGCCATACCTGTTGATAGGCATGGGCGGATTTTTTCGGCCGCGTGGTCAGGATGATGCCGCGCAGGATCGGCTGCCACGCGATCGCCGGCAGCTCCACCACCCGCTTGTCGGACAGGAACTCGCCCAGATAGCGTTTCACCGCCGGCGGGTCCGCCGCATCGGGCGTGCCCAGGTTGATCAGGAGCACGCCGATCTTGGGCGAAGAAATGGCGGGGTGCCCGGCGGGAAGGTTCATGGCGCCCCATGTAATGGCAATGTGCGAATGCGGAAGCCGCCCGATGCATACAATGCATTGGCGATGGCGGGCGCGACCGGCGGCACCGCCAGTTCGCCCACCCCGCCCGGCGGCTCATCCGATGCGACGAACTCGACGGTGATGTCGGGCGTGTCGGCAAGGCGCGGCAGCACCAGCCGGTCGAACCCGCGCGCCGTCGCCAGCCCGCCGGCAAAGCCCGTCGCCGCGCCGATCGCGCTCGCCAGTCCGAAGATCAGCCCGCCCTCGATCTGCTGGCGCACCACGTCCGGATTGACCATCCGACCGCAATCCACCGCCGCGACCAGCCGCTCCACCACCGGCCGCCCGCCCGGCCCCATCCGCGCCTCGGCCATCACCGCGATGTAGCTGCCGCGAAAGCCATGGGCGGCAATGCCTTGCCCGCTGTCCGGCACGCCGCCTTCCCATCCGCCCAGCGACGCCGCGGTGGACAGGCAGCGCGCCAGCCGCGGCTCGCCCCCCAGCATCCCGATGCGAAAGGACAGCGGCTCCACCCCCGCCGCCCGTGCCAGTTCGTCGACGAAGCATTCGTTGAAGAAACAATTGGCCCCATGCGCCCCGCCCCGCACATGCCCAGTCGGCACGCCGATATCGGCGCGGTGGTGGTCGACCGCCAGCGCCGCCACCCGGTAGGGCGGCACCGCCCCGCCCGTCGCATAGGTTTCGCGCAGCATCCGCCGCGGCAGACCCGGCACCAGCCGCTCCGCCAGCGCCCCGCCCGTCGGCGGCGCGGCGATCTTCGCCTGCCAGCCCAGTACCGCGCCGTTCGCCCCCAGCCGCGCGCTCATCGCGGCCACCGCCGGCGCCCGGTAATAATCATGCAGCAACGCCTCGCCGCGCGACCACATCAGGTTCACCGGCCGCTTCAGCTGCATCGCGATCCGCGCCGCCTGCGCCACCGCATCATGCTCCAGCGCCGCGCCGAACGATCCGCCGATCATCATCGCATGCACCGTCACGCGCGATTCGGGCAGGTCCGCCGCCGCGGCCGCCACCGCGCGCGCCCGCGCCGGCGCCTGGGTCTGCGCCCATATTTCCAGCCGGTCGTCCCGGTATGCGGCCACCGCGCCCGGCGTCTCGATCCCGCCATGCACCATCGGCGCCACGCGGTAGGTGGCACTGACCGCCTGCCCCGCCGACAGCGCCGCCTCGATATCGCCGACCGCCGCCACCGAACGCCCGTCGTCCTTCAACGCCGCGTCCAGCGCCGCTGCGATCGACGCGGTGGAAGGCGCCGGCCCTTCGCTGGCGAAGCGCGGATGGCTGGCATCCAGCGCGCGCGTCGCGGTCCACCACGTTGCCGCCGCCACCGCGACCCAGTCGTCCGTCTCGATCACCTCGACCACACCCGGCACCCGACGCGCCGCCGCCCGGTCGATGCCGACCAGCCGGCTGCCGATCGGCCCCTGGCGCACCGCGACATGCACCATGTCGGGCAGGCGGATGTCCGCGGTGAAGTTGGCCGACCCGTCGACCTTCGACGGCGCATCCAGTCGCGGCACCGCCTTGCCCATCAGCGCGCCCGCGCCCTGCACCCCGATGGGCAGGGGATCGGGCACCGTCTCGCGCACGGCATCGTCCACCAGCTCGGCAAAGCGCAGCCGCTTGCCCGCATGGGTGACGAACCCCGCCTCGGTCGCACAGTCCGCCCAGTCCGCATCCCACCGCCGCGCCGCCGCCTGGATCAACAGCGCGCGCGCCGCCGCCGCCGCTTCCCGCGCCGGCCCCTCGAACATCCGCACGGACGAGGACGCCGCCGTCACCATCGCCGCATTACGCGTCGCCCACTCGCCCCGCCAGGATGCCGGCACCGCATCGAACCCATGCTCGAACAATTCGTCCAGCCCCAGCGGGTTGGCATAAAGCGGATGCACCGGCGCCGGCGTCACCGCCACGGTGCGCCAGTCCGCGCCCAGTTCGTCCGCCACGATCTGCGGCAAGGTGGTGTAGACGCCCTGCCCATGCTCGGCCTGCGGCACCGCGACGGTGACATGCCCGTCCCGCCCGATCTTCAGCCATGCGCCGAACGCCCGCTCGTCCGGCCCCACGGTCAGCCCCGGCGCATAGTCGCGCGGCCACAGCCCCCAGGCCACGACCAGCCCCAGTCCGGCCCCGCCCCCCACCAGCACTGTCCGCCTGCCGATCATCGTCATGGCCCGGGCCTTTAGAGGCTGTCTGGAGATTGGCGAAAGAGCCAATCTTGGCGGTGCCGGCCCGCTCCCCCACCCGACCTCTCATCAAGGATACTCTGTGGGAGGTCGGGTGGGGGAGCATTGGGCCGGTCATGCCCCCGGCATGACCTGAACAGCGCGGGGCGCTGTTCACCCGACGCTGGCCGGCACCGCAAAATGCGCCCACAGCGCATTTCAAATCACGCCTTCAGGCCGCCACCAGCGCCCGGTACCGCGCCTTCAGCGTCACCTTGTCGATCTTCTCGGTGCCCAGCCGGGGCAGCGCCTCGTCGACGATCCAGATGCGGCGCGGCACCTTGAACGCCGCCAGATGCTCGCCCAGAAACGCCTCCAGCCCGGCCGCATCCACGTCCGCGCCGTCGTGCAGATGGACGACCGCGCCCGGCACCTCGCCCATGCGCGCATCCTCCAGCCCGAACACCGCCGCCTCGGCCACCCCGGCATGCGCATAGAGGGCCGCCTCCACCTCCTGACAGCTGATGTTCTCGCCGCCGCGGATGATGATGTCCTTCTTGCGATCGACGATGAACAGATAGCCGTCCGCATCCAGCAGCCCGATATCGCCCGTCCGGAAGAAGCCGTCCGCGGTAAAGGCCGCCGCGGTGGCCTCCGGCTGCCCCCAATATTCCCGGAAGTTCGCGACCGACCGGATCGCCACCTCGCCGCGTGCCCCTTGGGCGACCGGCCGCCCGTCATCGTCGACGATTCTCAGCTCAACGAGCGGCGGCGAGGCGCGTCCCGCCGAATCGGGCTTCGCCAGATAGTTGGAGCGCCAGTTGCCCGATCCCGTCGCGTTGGTCTCGGTCAGGCCATAACCGATCAGCGGCGCCGTCCCGCCCATCTCGGCCGCGATGCGCCGCACATGCTCCACCGGCCGCGGCGCGCCGCCCGCCGCCAGGTCGACCAGGCACGACAGGTCGTACTGACCACGGCTCGGATGGTTCAGCATCTCCAGCCCCATCAGCGGCACGCCCACGAAATAGGTCACGCGCTCCGCCGCGATCAGCCGCATCGCCTCCTGCGCATCCCATTTCGGCATCAGGACCAGCTTGCGCCCCATGGCGAAGCTTTGCAGCATCACCGGCACCTCGGCGGTGACGTGGAACAGCGGCAGGCTGAGCAGCGTGGCCGGCTGCCCTTGCGGCGGGTTGCCGTCGGCGGTGGCGATGCTCAGCATCGTCATCGCCTGGGTCAGGAAGTTGAACGTCCCCTGCACCACCGCCCGGTGGTCGGACAGCGCCCCCCTGCATCGGCCCGTCGATCCGCTGGTGAACAGGATCGTGGCGTGATCGTCCGGCCCCACCGCGGGCAGCGGCACCGCATCGCCTTCCTCCGGCGCCATCAGCGGACCCAGCGCCTGTCCCAGCGGCAGATGGTCGTCCAGCACCAGCACCGGCGCGGCCAGATCGGCCACCCCCTCCAGCCGCTTGGCCCGGGGCAGGTCGGCCACGATCAGCGCGCACGCCACGTCGCGCGTCGCCTGCCCCAGCTCGTCCGCCTGCCACCATCCGTTCAACAGCGTCGCGACCCCGCCCGCAATCAGCACGCCCATATAGGTCACGATCCAGGCCGGCGAGTTGCGCATCGCGATGCCCACCCGGTCGCCCTTCCTCACCCCGCGCGCCGCCAGCCCGTTCGCCACCAGCACCGCGGCATCATAGGTTTCGGTAAAGCTCAGCCGCTCCTCGCCCGATACCAGAAAGGTCGCCGCGCCATGCTGCGCACAAAAATGCGCGAAATAGGCGGGCAGGCTGGGCGGTGCCGCCGCGATCACCGGCAGGTCGAGCCCATGTCTGGTGATCGAGCCCAGCGCCAGCGGCCCGCCCGCGCCGGTCAGCGCCGCCACCGCCGCGTCCATCCGCCCGTCCAGCTCGGTCCGCATCGCTCTCTCCTTTATCGGGCTCTTGGTCTTGCCGTTGCCCGCCACTATGCAGACGCGGACCATGAGGGAAAAGCCTTGATCGAATTGCTCGCGGCCGCCACCGGCCATATCCGCTTCGAGGATCTGGGATTGCACCCGGATGTCTTCTCGATCGGCTTCTTCACGCTGCGCTGGTACAGCCTGGCCTATATCGCCGGCATTCTCATCGGCTGGTGGTATCTGTTGAAGCTGCTGGCCCAGCCCGGTGCCCCGATGGCGCGGCGCCATGCCGACGATCTGGTGTTCTACGCCACGCTCGGCATCATCCTGGGCGGCCGTATCGGCTATGTGCTGTTCTACGCGCCGGAAATGATCCTCCACCCGCTGCGCATCCTGCGGCTGTGGGATGGCGGCATGAGCTTCCATGGCGGGGTGATCGGCACCTCGCTCGGCCTCATCCTGTTCGCGCGCAAGCACAAGCTCGATTGGCTGCGCGTCCATGACTATATCGCCTGCTGCGTTCCCTTCGGCCTGTTCTTCGGCCGGCTGGCGAATTTCGTGAACGGCGAACTCTGGGGCAAGCCGACCGACGTGCCCTGGGCGATCGTCTTTCCGCGCACCGTGCCCTTCGGCATCCCCGATCCCGCCCGCCATCCCAGCCAGCTCTACGAGGCGGGGCTGGAGGGCCTCCTGCTCTTTGCCGTCCTGTGGTTCGCCTTCTGGCGCACGAAGGCACGCTACGAGCCGGGCCGGCTCGTCGGCCTGTTCGTGCTCGGCTATGGCTTGGCTCGCTTCACCGTCGAATTCTTCCGCGAACCCGACAGCCAGTTGCGGGCATTTGCCGAACAGACCGGCCTCCATATGGGCCAGTGGCTGTGTGTGCCGATGATCGCCGGCGGCCTGTACCTCGTCCTCACTGCGCCGAAGCGCCGCCAGCGGGTAGAGCCGATCGCCGGCCCGAACAGCGTCGCCTGAATGTCGTCCGACTCCCCCCTGATCCCCCGGCCGATTTCGTCCGCACCGCCGAGGAGGCTCTGCCTGAGCGCATGGCCCGCGCCATCGCGCTCGCCGGGCCGATCCCGCTGTCGCAGTACATGGCCGCGGCCAACGCGCATTATTATGCCAGCCGCGATCCGCTGGGCACCGGCGGCGACTTCACCACCAGTCCCGAGATCAGCCAGATGTTCGGGGAGCTGATCGGCCTGTGGTGCGCCGACCTGTGGGACCGCGCCGGCCGTCCGGAGGTCGCCTGGGTCGAACTCGGCCCCGGCCGCGGCACGCTTGCCGCCGATGCGCTGCGGGCGATGAACAGGGCCGGGCTCGCGCCCCCCGTCCATTTCGTCGAGACCAGCCCTGCACTGCGCGACGCCCAAAGGGCGCGGGTGCCGCACGCGACCTGGCACGACACGGTGGACACGCTGCCCACCGAGCCTGCGCTGATCGTCGTCGCCAACGAATTTTTCGATGCGCTTCCCATCCGCCAGCTGGTCCGGCGCGGCGAGGGGTGGCACGAACGCCTGATCGCGGCGCAGGATACGCTCTTCCTCCCCATCGCCGGCCCGGCCGTGCCGATCGCGGTCATTCCCGAGCCTTTACGCGATGCCGCCCCCGGCTCGATCATCGAGGTATCGCCCCATTCCGTCGCGATCATGCGCAGCCTCGCCGCCCGGATCGTCGCGCAGGGCGGCGCGATGCTCGCCATCGACTATGGCTATGAGGGCCCCGCACTCGCCGACACGTTGCAGGCGGTGCGCGGCCACGCCTTCGCCAACCCCTATGAGGCGCCGGGCGAACACGACCTGTCCGCGCATGTCGATTTCACCACGCTCGCCGCCGCCGCGCAGAGCGCCGGCGCCACCGCCTTCGGCCCCGTCACCCAGCGCGACCTGCTCGGCCAGCTCGGCATCGACCAGCGCACCGCCGCGCTCGCGCGCCGCACGCCCGACAGGGCGGACGCGCTGCTTGCCGACCGGACCCGGCTGATGGACGCGATGGGCACGCTGTTCCGCGCGCTTGCCATCACCCGGCCCGACTGGCCCGTACCTGCAGGATACGGCGAATGATCCGTTACCGCCCCGCCCGCGCGGAGGATGCCGACGCGCTCGCCGCCTGCGCGCGCGCCGCCTTTACCGAAACCTTCGGCACCCTCTACAGCGCCGGCGACCTCGCCACCTTCCTCGACGAAGCGTTCGGCCCTGCCGGCCTCCCCGCCCAGATCGGCCGCCCCGGCTGGCACATTCAGGTGGCGCTGGACGGCGACCGCATCGCCGGTTTCGCCAAGCTCGGCCCCGTCGCCTTTCCCGGCGAGTGGTCGGCAAACGCGATCGAACTCCACCAGCTTTACGTGCGCCAGCCCTGGCTCGGCGCCGGCATCGGCCCCGCCCTGATGGACTGGGCACTCGCCCACGCCACCGCGCACGGCGCGTCCGAAATGCTGCTCTCGGTCTTTGTCGACAATCACCGCGCCAAGCGCTTCTACGCCCGCTACGGCTTTCAGGATATCGGCCGCTACGACTTCGCGGTCGGCAACACGATCGACGAAGACCGCATCATGCGCCTGCCCCTATAACAAGAAAAAGCCCTCTCCCCTCCGGGGAGCATCAGGTGAACAGCGCCCCGCGCTGTTCAGGTCATGCCGGGGGCATGACCGACCTGATGCTGGTTGGGTGAGGGGCCGCCCCAAACGCAGCACTGCTTGGCACCCCCTCACCCTCCCACTGCCTGAAGGCAGCGGGCCAGTGTAGGGTGAACAGCGCCCCATGCTGTTCAGGTCATGCCGGGGGCATGACCGACCCAACACTCCTCTCCCCACCGGGGAGAGGGAAATAATGCCGGAACCCCAAACATGACCATAACCCCCCTAACCACCCCAATCCTAACCCCCATCCCCCACGGCTTCCTCGGCCGAACCGGCGGCGTCTCCACGGGCCTCCACAACGGCCTGAACGTCGGCCTCGGCTCGGAGGACGATCGCGACGCCGTGCAGGAAAACCGCACCCGCGCCCGCGACGCGGTCCTCCCCGGCGCCCGCCTCGTCACCCTCTACCAGATCCACTCCGCCGAGGCCGTCACCCTGCGCACCGCGCCCGAGGACGATGTCCGCCCCGAAGGGGACGCCCTCGTCACCGACCGCCCCGGCCTCCTTCTCGGCATCCTCACCGCCGACTGCGCCCCCGTCCTCTTCGCCGATGCCCATGCGGGCGTCATCGGCGCCGCCCATGCCGGATGGAAGGGCGCGCTTGCCGGCGTGACCGACGCCACCCTCGCCGCGATGGAGGCGCTCGGCGCCGACCGTGCCCGCATCGTCGCCGCGATCGGCCCCTGCATCGCCCGCACCAGCTACGAGGTCGACGCCGCCTTCCTCGCCCGCTTTACCGCCGCCGACCCCGCCAACGAGCGCTTCTTCCAGCCGGCGCGTGCCGACCACCACCGCTTCGATCTCGAAGCCTATGTCGCCCACCGCCTCGCCGCCGCCGGCATCACCCGCGTCGCCGCACTCGGCCAGGATACCTACGCGCAGGCCGATCGCTACTTCAGCTACCGCCGCGCCACCCACCGCGCCGAACCCTCCTACGGCCGCCAGATCAGCCTGATCGGCCTGCCCGACTAGAACCGGACACGATCGCGATCGTACGGGCCAAGCCCCCCGGCACGCGGCGCGGAAGGAGGCGCTGTCCTACACACCCTGTTTCCGCTATGTTCCGGGCATGGGTCAGGCTCGCTCCCTCCACCTTCTTCCAACCAGCACGATTGCAAAAAAGGTAAGTGGACACGCAAGGGGGGACGTAGTGTCCACTTCCGCGGGTGAACCGAGCAAGTGCCGCGAATCACGCCCTTTCCCTTCCCCCATCGCCACCGCTACCCTGCCCCCATCCCGCCCGACAGAGGCGGCCCCCTTCGCAGGAGACCAGCGCATGCCCGACGAATCCGATCTCACCGGCACGCCCCAGCCCAATGCGCCCAAGGCCGAGCCCCGCACGCTCGGCGCCCGCAAGCTGAAACCCGCCACGATGATGATGGGCCATGGCTATGACCCGACCCTGTCGGAAGGCTCGCTGAAACCGCCGATCTTTCTCACCTCGACCTTCGTCTTCCCCAACGCCGCCGCCGGCAAACGCCATTTCGAGGGCGTGACCGGCAAGCGGCCCGGCGGCGCGGAGGGTCTGGTCTATTCCCGCTTCAACGGCCCCAATCAGGAAATCCTCGAGGATCGCCTCGCCATCTGGGAGGAGGCGGAGGACGCGCTGGCCTTTTCCAGCGGCATGGCCGCGATCGCCACGCTGTTCCTGTCGCTGGTCCAGCCCGGCGACACCATCGTCCATTCCGGCCCCCTCTATGCCGCCACCGAAACGCTGATCGGCCGCGTGCTCGGCCGTTTCGGGGTCAAGTGGCTCGACTTCCCCGCCGGCGCCACCCGCGAGGAGATAGAGGGCGTGCTGGAACGCGCCGGCGATGGACGGATCGCGCTCATCTATCTGGAAAGCCCGGCCAACCCGACCAATGTGCTGGTCGATATCGAGGCGGTGGTCGCCGCCCGCGACGCCCGCTTCCCCGGCGAGAACAGGCCGCCGATCGCGATCGACAACACCTTTCTGGGGCCGCTCTGGCAACAGCCGCTGCGCCACGGCGCCGATCTCGTCGTCTACAGCCTCACCAAATATGCCGGCGGCCATTCCGATCTGGTCGCGGGCGGCGTGCTGGGGTCGAAGGCACTGATCAACACCGTCCGCTCGATGCGCAACACGATCGGCACGATCTGCGACCCCAACACCGCCTGGATGCTGTTGCGCAGCCTGGAGACGCTGGAACTCCGCATGAGCCGCGCCGGCGAGAACGCCGCCAAAGTCTGCGCCTATCTGCGCGATCACCCGAAGGTGGAGCGGATGGGCTATCTCGGCTTCATCACCGACCCGCGCCAGCAGGATATCTACGACCGCCACTGCACCGGCGCCGGCTCCACCTTCTCGCTCTACCTGAAGGGCGGCGAGGCGGAGGCGTTCCGCTTCCTGGACGCGCTGCGCATCGCCAAGCTGGCGGTCAGCCTGGGCGGCACCGAGACGCTTGCCAGCCATCCGGCGGCGATGACGCACCTGTCCGTCCCCGACGAACGCAAGGCCGCGCTCGCCATCACCGACAATCTGGTGCGCATCTCGATCGGCGTGGAGGACGCCGACGACCTCATCGCCGACTTCGAACAGGCCCTGGCCGCGATCTGATGTCTCCGACCCTCTCCCCTCCGGGGAGAGGGTATTTCCTACCCCGCCAGCGCCCGGGCCCGCCGCCGCTGCACCGAACTGCCGATTCCCATCGCCTCCCGGTACTTGGCCACCGTCCGCCGCGCGATGTCGAAGCCCTTGGCCTGCAACAGCTCGACCAGCGTATCGTCCGACAGGATCTTGGCCCCCTCGCCCGCGATCAGCGCGCGGATCGCGCTCTTCACCGCCTCCGCCGATACCGCGTCGCCCCCGTCCGCCGCCTGAATCGCCGAGGTGAAGAAGTATTTCAGCTCGAACAGCCCGCGCGCACAGCTCAGATATTTGTTGCTCGTCACCCGGCTGACCGTCGATTCGTGCATCTCGATTGCCTCGGCCACCTTTGCCAGCGTCAGCGGCTTCAGATGCGCCACGCCGTGCAGGAAGAATGCCTCCTGCTGCTTCACGATCTCGGTCGCGACCCGGATGATCGTGCGCTGCCGCTGGTCCAGCGCCTTGATCAGCCAGTTGGCGCTCGCCAGGCAATCGTTCAGCCACGCCTTGGATGCCTTGTCCTGCGGCCCATGCGACAGCTCGTGATAATAGCGCCGGTTGACCAGCACCCGCGGCAGGGTCGCCACGTTCAGCTCTATTCCCCAGCCATTTCTGGTGCGCGCGACGAACAGGTCGGGCACCACCGCCTGCATCGCCTCGCCGCCGTAACGGCATCCCGGCTTTGGATCGTAGCCGCGCAGCTCGCGGATCATGTCCGCCATGTCCTCGTCATCGACGCCGCAGATGCGCTTCAACCGGCCGAGGTCACCGCGCGCCAGGAGGTCCAGATGATCCAGCAGCCGCGCCATGCACGGGTCGTAGCGGTCCGCCTCGCGCGCCTGGATCGCCAGGCATTCGCCCAGGTCGCGCGCGCCGACGCCGGTCGGGTCGAAGGTCTGGACGATGGCCAGCACCGCCTCCACCCGCTCGGCCTCCACGCCCAACCGCGCGGCGATCTCCGCGGTCGCCACGGTCAGGTACCCCGCCTCGTCGATCTGGTCGATCAGGTGCGCCGCGATGAACGCATCCGCCCCCCCGATCGCCACCGCCGCCTGCGCCGCCAGATGCTCGCCCAGACTCACCTCGCCCTCGGACAGCGTATCCAGGTCGGGCGCCTCGGCCCCCATCGCCCCGCCGCTGCCACCGGTCAGGCCCAGGGCACCGTCCAGCGCCGCCCCGCCATCGCTTACGCTGTCCTGCTGATGGCTTTCGGTGGCATAGTCGAGGTCCAGCGCACGATCCTCCGCCGGAGCCGTGCCCGCCACCAGCTCGTCCGCCCCCGCCGGCGCATCGCGCTCGACCCGTTCGGGCCGCACCACCTCGTCGGTGGCGGGCGCCTCCAGCAGCGGGTTGCGCTCCACCTCGTCGGCGATGAACGCCTCGATCTCCAGGTTGGACAGCGTCAGCAGCTTTATCGCCTGCTGCAACTGCGGCGTCATCACCAGCGACTGGCTTTGACGAATATCGAGGCGGGGCGCGAGGCTCATCCGCGCCGCCATGGCAGGGGAAGGACGCCGCCTGCCGCCATCGCGCTACAGCGAGAAGCCCTCGCCCAGATACAGCCGCCGCACATTGGCATCGGCGACCAGTTCGGCGGGCGATCCGGTGAACAGCACGCGCCCGTCGTAGATGATGTAGGCGCGGTCGACGATGTCCAGCGTTTCGCGGACATTATGGTCGGTGATCAGCACGCCGATGTCGCGGCGCTTCAGGTCCTTCACCAGATCGCGGATGTCGGCGATCGAGATCGGGTCGATGCCGGCGAACGGCTCGTCGAGCAGCATGATCGACGGATCGGCGGCCAGCGCGCGCGCAATCTCCGCCCGCCGCCGCTCGCCGCCCGACAATGCCATGGCGGGCGCAGCGCGCAGCCGGGTCAGCCCGAACTCCTCCAGCAGCCGGTCCAGCTTTTCCGCCCGCGCCTTCGGATCGGGTTCGGACAGCTCCAGCACCGTCAGGATGTTCTTTTCGATGGAAAGCCCGCGAAAGATGCTGGTTTCCTGCGGCAGATAACCCAGCCCCAGCACCGCGCGGCGATACATGGGCAGGCCGGTGATATCGTCGCCGTCCAGCATGATGCGCCCCGAATCGGGCTTCACCAGTCCCATCACCGAATAGAAGCAGGTCGTCTTGCCCGCCCCGTTCGGCCCCAGCAGACCGATCACCTCGCCGCGCCCGACCGACACCGAAACGTCGGTCAGCACCACGCGCTTGTCGTAGCTCTTGGCGATCGACACCACCTGCAGGCCGCGCGACACCGGCGGCTCGGCGATCGGCTCGGGCGTGGGCCGCGCCTGCTGGATCGTATCGGGAGCGTCTGTCTGGTCCATCACATCGCGTCCTTTACGACCGGCGGCGCACGCCTGCAAATTTGACGATCAGTTGCGATCGGGCACCGAGAAGGTGCCGGTCACCCGGCCGTTCGTGCGGGTCGTGCCGTTCGGCGCCGCCGCACCGTTGTTGCCGCCACCGGCCACCGCCGAACCGTCGATCACCGCGCGCCCGGTATCCATGTTGATCGTCAGCCGCCCGCCATTCACCGTATTCCCGCCCTGGGTCAGCGACACGCCGCCCAGCATGGTGATGACCCGGCGATTGAGGTCGTAGATCGCATATTGGCTGCGCGCGGTCTGGTCCGGCCGGCGCACGATGACGCTGCCCGATGCATCCAGTCGCGACACCTGCGGATTACCCCCGATCACCTGGCCGGTATAGGCCACCGTCATCCGCGCCGCGTTCAACGTCATCTCCGCCTGGCGCACCGATACGTTGCCGACCAGCACGGCGCGGTTCGCCTTGTCCTGCAACTCGATGTGATCCGCCCCGAAATCGATCGGTGCGCGGCTGTTGTGCCGCTGCTGCGCGGCGGCGGGCCCCGCCAGCGCGACGGTCACCGTCAAAAGGGCGGGAGCCAGAAGAACGGATGCGAGGTGCGTCTGCATGGCGCGCTATCTCGGCTTTTACGGCACGATCCGCAAGCGGGCATTGCCGTCCAGCGTCACCGTTCTGTCCTCCAGGTTGGCGCGCAATTTGTTGGCGCTGAACGTGCCCTGCTTGGTCCGTCCCGTCACCGCGCCGCCGCTTTCCAGCGTGCGCTGGTGCAGGTCCACCGTCGCGTCGCGCGTTTGCAGCGAATAGCCGCCCTCGGACTGCACGTTCAGCGGCCCGTCCAGCCGCACCTGCTCGGTGCGCATGTCATAGCGCCCGGTGTTCGCACGGATGCTGGCCGGTCCGTCGCTCAGCCGGATTTCCGCTGCCAACTGACGCAGTTGCACCACCGGCTCGGCCGAACTGCGCTGCAACGCCGATCCCGCGGTCAGCTCGAACGGCTGGCCCTTCGTATCCTGCCCGCGATACTGCGCCGCCTGGATCTTCAAGCGCTCCTTCGCCACCTCGACCTTGTTCTTGTCCAGCACGAACGACACGTCGCCCGACGAATAGACCGGCGCCATCACCAGAAACGCCGCCAGCACCCCGATCGACGCCGGCAACAGCCAGCGCGCGATCGCGATCACCCGGTCGTGCCGGCTGCCCGGCGCCGCCCAGATCTGGCGCTGCGATCGTTCGCGCTCGGCAATGGCGGACATGGATGCGCGCTCCCTCAGGCGTGGGCGAAGATGTCGATCTCGGGCCAGCCGGCCAGGTCCAGTTCCGCACGCGCCGGCAGGAAGTCGAAGCACGCTTGTGCGATCTCCATCCGTCCTTCGCGCACCAGCCGCCGGTCCAGTTCCGCCTTCAACCGGTGCAGGTAACGCACGTCGGAGGCGGCATATTCCTTTTGCGCCTCGGACAATTCGGGCGCCCCCCAATCGGACGATTGCTGTGCCTTGGACAGTTCCTGCCCCAGCAGTTCGCGCACCAGTTCCTTCAGCCCGTGCCGGTCGGTATAGGTCCGCACCAGCCGTGAGGCGATCTTGGTGCAATAGACCGGCCCGGCGACCACGCCCAGATAATGCCGGATCGCCGCGATATCGAACCGCCCGAAATGATACAGCTTCAGCCGGTCGGGGTCGGACAATAGCGCGCGCAGGTTCGGCGCGGCATAGTCGCTGCCCGGTCCGAAGCGCACCAGATGCTCGTCCGCGCCGCCGTCGGACAGTTGCACCACGCACAACCGGTCGCGCGGCGTGATCAGGCCCATCGTCTCGGTATCCACCGCAATGGCGGCGCCGGATGCGAACAGGTCGGCGGGGATGTCTTCTTCGTGCAGGTGAACGGTCATGCATTCTGCCCTAGCGCCGCGACGGCGCCGGCTCAATGCCGCTCTGTACCTCCACGACCGACAGCAATCGGTGCGTTGCAATCGAAAATTTAGGAAAAACATCAATGCACATTGTGCCGTGGGAGCAACAAAGCATCGTTTATTCAGCGAAATGACAGGAACGCGCACGAATTTATTCGCGAGACGTGGCGTTGTGCGCTATGGCTGGAGATAAGGCGCAAAAGATTCGGCGCCGAAAAACCGCGCTATCGTCCGGCGCTCGGTTTTTCAGGATTGGATTTGCGGGCGAACCGGGAAGACGAATAGGGCTTATGAGTTTCGACAAAGGCAGCCGCGGGCATCGTGGCGGACGTGGGCGTGACAAGCGCGACAGCTTCGGCGGCGGCGGCGACGATTTCGGCGGCGGCTTCGGCGGCGGTTTCGAAGATCGCGGCGGCTTTGGCGGTGGTGATCGCTTTGGCGGCGGCGGTGGTGGCCGCGGCGGCTTCGGCGGTGGCGGCTTTGGCGGCGGCGGTGGCGGCTTCGGCGGCGGCCGCAGCGGCGGTGGCGGCTTTGGCGGCGGTGGTGGCGGCGGCGGCTTCGGCGGCGGTCGCGGCATGCCTCCCCAGGTTGTTGGCGAAGGCACCGGCGTCGTAAAGTTCTTCAACGGCCAGAAGGGCTTCGGCTTCGTCGTTCGCGATGACGGCGGCGAGGACGTGTTTGTGCACATCTCAGCAGTCGAGCAGGCCGGCCTGACCGGTCTGGCCGAAGGTCAGCCGCTGGGCTTCACGCTTGTCGATCGCGGCGGCCGCATCTCGGCCACCGAGCTGAAGATCGAGGGCGAGCCGATGCCGGTGCAGGATCGCGCGCCGCGCGAACCCCGCGAGCCGCGCGAAGGTGGCTTCGGTGCGCCTCGTGGTGGCGCCGGTGGACCGCAGCGTCAGCTGACCGGTGAGAAGGCGACGGGCACCGTCAAGTTCTTCAACGCGATGAAGGGCTTCGGCTTCATTCAGCGCGATGACGGCCAGCCCGATGCCTTTGTGCACATCTCGGCGGTCGAGCGTGCGGGAATGAGCTCGCTCAACGAGGGCGATCGCCTGTCGTTCGAGATCGAGGTCGATCGCCGCGGCAAGTACGCAGCGGTGAACCTGCAGCAGTCTTCCTAAGCTCAGACTCCTGACGATCAGGCCCGGCTTCGTCACCGACGGGGCCGGGCTTTTTCGTTCCCGGTTGATGCGCGTAATGGCGTGCACGCATGACGATGCAGGACGCCACCACCCGGCCCCGCGGGCACCGCCCGCAGGGTCACATACCCTATGCCGTTTCTGCCCGGCCCCTCCGGCGTCAGCCCAGGCCGCGCGTCTGCGACGGCGGCGCGCGTTGCTCGCCCGCCGGTTCGGCCACACGCATGCTGAACACCGCGACCAGTATCAGCGCGAGGATCGCGCCAATGCCGAGACCGATCGCCAATCTGCGACTGGCGCGGTTGCCCGTCTTGCTGCCTTTTTCCACCATCATCATCCTCTCGGGTCAATAAATTCCGTAAAACCAACGCTTTGAATGACGGATCGGTGCCGGCGGCGCCGCCTGCCCCTCCGCTTGCGCATCGCCTGTGGTGTCTTACATAATCGACACACCAACGGAGCATCGTCATGGGCAAGAAGAAGGACCGGAAGCGGAAAGCAGCCGAGGCGGCACGGCAGACCGAAACAGGCGGCGGCACGCCACTCACGGCCCTGCAAGGCCTTGGCAGCGCCTTGCTGGATCAGCTTCGCAGTCCGCTCGGTCGCCAGGTGATCGCCGCCGCCCTGATCGCCGCTGCCGGCGCCATCAGTCGCGCCGGACCGGCCGCATCTTCGGGCTCCGAATCTTCAGCCGGGGATGACGAAAATTGCGATATGCCGGAACCGCCGGCGCCGCCGCCCTTTCCTCCCGAAATGACCAAGATCGCAGGCGTCGCCTTGAATGCGTTCGACAACTGGCTGGCGCATAAGACGCGCAGTTGAGCCTATGTTTCGCGACGATGACATCATGGACCGGCGGGATGCCGACCGACGTCGGTCCATCAGGTGATCCTGATCAACTGATATCGGGGCGATCCGGATCATCGCCGCAAGGGCAGGAATTGAAGACGGTTGCCGCGATACTGATGCGGATCAGCTTTTGGCAAGCTCGGTCAGATGATCGACAGCATTGGTCCCGGCCACCTGCCCGATCATCGGACTTGCAATATCATGGCAAGGCCAGTTTCACCGTCCGACTAGCTACCCATTTCTGAGCAAATTGCCGGTTTTCGAGCCGATCTCCTATTTGCCCGGTTGACGCCACCCGATGGCACGCTACGTCACGGCCAGATCAATCCAAGGAGCGTGTCATGGCCGACGACTCAATCGACGTTAATGCTGTTGAGCTTGCAACCGAACTGACCATCGCTTGGCTCGGCAATCCCAATACTCGCACGTCGGCCGAGGAAGTTCCCTCGTTTCTTGGCAAGATGCACGAAACGGTGCAATCGCTGCTCGGCGGTACTGCCGAGCAGCAGCCGGAGGAAGCACCCAGCGACCACACGCCCGCGGTTTCGGTGCGCAAGTCCTTGGCGTCCAAGGATCACATCATCTCGATGATCGACGGCAAGCCGTACAAGACCTTGCGCCGTCACCTCGCCACCCATGGCCTGACGCCGGCCGAGTATCGCGATCGCTACGGCCTGAAGCCGGACTATCCGATGGTTGCGGAGAATTACTCGGAATCGCGCCGCGCCATGGCCAAGAAGATCGGCCTGGGTCGCAAGCCCGGCGGCAAGACCGAGGCGCCTGCCCGCAAGCGCAAGGGTGCCGAGGCCGACGCCGAGGCCTGATCGCTGCCGCGACCAGCTTTGCGTGACGAAAAAAGCCCGCCCGGTCTCCCACCGGGCGGGCTTTTTCACGCCTGCCGATCGCGGCCCGATGCTGCAATCGGCGGTCCGGTCAGCGCCCGAAACTGCCCTTGCGGTACAGCAGGGTGATCGCCACGCGCCGGTTGCGCGGATCGCCGGGATTGGCGGTGATGATCGGCTCGCGGTCCGCGACGCCCTCGATCCGTTCGAATCGTGCCTCGGGGATACCGCCGGCAAACAGGCGCCGCCGTGTCGCCTCTGCCCGGCCCGACGACAGCATCCAGTTGTTCATCGCGCGCGGATCGCCGTAAGGCAGGCTGTCGGTATGCCCGCGGATCATGATCGTGTTGGGCACTCCCTTGGTCGCGTCGGCGATCGCCCCGATCAGCGCCGATGCCTCGGGCTGCAACGTCGTGGTGCCCAGCGCGAACATCGAATAATCGGCATTGTCGACCAGATCGATGCGCAGGCCCTGCTGCGTGGGCACGAACCGCACCTGCTTGGCCAGCTTCTCCATGGCCTTGCTGCGCTCCATCGTCTGCGCCACCTGGAAGCGCACGCGCTTGAACGCCTCGCGATCCTCCTGCGCCACCGCTTCGGGGTTGCGCAGCGAACCCTTCTCGCCGGTGCCGTATAGCGGGCCGCCATTGCTGGCCTGGCCCGGCGTGATCACCTGCTGGATATGGCTGATCGAGGGCGGCGGCCGGCCTGCGCCCGCACCACCGCCGCCGTTCATCACCCCGCCGCCGACGCCCAGGGATTTGGTGTCGAGCAGCGTCGGCGCGAAATAATCGGCAATGCCCTTGCGCTGCTTCTCGGTGGTCGCACCGAGCAGCCAGAGCAGCAGGAAGAACGCCATCATCGCGGTCACGAAATCGGCATAGGCGACCTTCCACGCACCGCCATGGTGGCCGCCATGGCCATCGGCGATGATCTTCTTGACGATGATGATCTTGGGCGGCTCGTTCTTGCCGTGGGGCGCTCTAGCCATGGGATCAGCGGCCCCGCAGGCCGTCGAACACCTCGGCAAAGCCCGGCTGGTTCTTGTGGGCGATGCCGGAGCGTGCAGCCTCGATCACCAGCGGCTGCGGATGGCCGTGCAGCGATGCGATGATGATCTGCTTGACGACGTGATAGATCGCCGCGTCCGCATCGATGATCTGCTTCAGCCGCCCGGCCAGCGGATTGACGATGCCGTAGGCCAGCAACACGCCCATGAAGGTGCCGACCAGCGCCGAACCGATCATCGCACCCAGCACCGATGGCGGCTTGTCGATCGAACCCATCGTCTTCACGATGCCCAGCACCGCCGCGACGATGCCCAGCGCGGGCAATGCGTCCGCCAGGCTCTGCAGGGTGGTGTGCGGCCCCTCCACCTCATGGTGATGGGTCTTGATCGAGTTATCCATCACCTCCTCCACCGCATGCACGTCCAGCGTGCCCGAGGAGACAACGACGAGGCGCAGCGTGTCGGCGATCAGGTTGGTCAGCGTATGGTCGGAGAGCAGGCGCGGATATTCGGCAAAGACGCTGGAGGACTTGGGGTCCTCGACATGCGGCTCCAGCGCGATCGGCCCTTCGGTACGCAGCATCTTCATCAGCTTGGAGACAAGGAAGATGACGTCCAGGTAATCCTGCTTCTTGTATTTCGGCCCCTTGAACACCTTGCCCAGGCCGCCGCCGACCGCCTTCAGCTCCTTGCCGGAATTGCCGATGACGAGCGCGCCCACGGCGGCGCCGCCGATGATGAGCATTTCGTGCGGAATGGCGTGGAAGACGGGGCCGAGCGAGCCGCCGGTGATGGCAAAACCGCCGAACACCATGGCGAACAGAATGACGAGGCCGATTGCCGGAAACATGGTGGCGGTTTTCCCCAGAGTCGGCCGCTGCGGCCGTTCACCCTGACGGTTAACCGCATTTGGTAGCTATCCGGTTACCAAGGGAATTTTTAGGGGACCCGCTGAAAACCGCGGTCCAAGGCGCCGCCACCTCCAGGGGGGGCGCGCGCAGATTACTTCAGGTAATCGAACAGCGACAGGCCGGACAATTTGGTGAAGCTGGCCTGCGTCGCCTGCAACACGGTCATGATCTGCTGCATCTCGGTGATCGCACTGGTGATGTCGACATCCTCGATGTCGGAACGCAGCGAGGCACGGTCGTTCGCCGCGGTCGTCTGCAACGCCTGCTGCATCTCGATTCGCGTCGCACGTACGCCCAGCGACGCCTGCACGGTCGCGATCTGCTCGTTGCCGGTCTTCAGCTTGTCCAGCGCCTCGCCCGTCGCGGCCGTCACGTCGCCACCCGCCTTCAGCGCAGCGGTCAGCTTGGCGAGCACGTCCAGCGTGTTGGTGCCGGTGACCGGATCGCCGATCTGGAAGACGCGCTTGGCGCTCTCGGTCGCCTGTATCGTCTGCCCTTCGGCGATCGGGATTTCCGAAACGGTGGTTGGCGGGAAGGTATAGCCGGCGGCACCCTGCTGCACTGCGGCCGTACCCGCAGCCGTGCCGAACAGCGGCTGGCCGCGGGCATCGTTCGCATTGGCAAGCGTGACGAGTGTGCCCAGCACCGAGTCGAGTTCTTCGGCGATTGTCTTGCGGTTGGCGTCGGTCAGCGTACCGTTGGCCGCCTTGGTGGTCAGTTCGATGGCGCGCTGCACCTGCGTCGCCATCGACGACAGGGCGCTGTCCGCCTGCCCGATCAGCGATCCGGCCAGCGACAGGTTGGTCTTGTACACGCCGTCCGCGGCATCCTGCCGGTCGAACTGCGCGATCTTCTGCGTGGCGACGGCATCGTCGGTCGGGCTCAGCACGCGCTTGCCGGTCGCGATCTGCGTCTGGAGCGTCGTCGCGCGGTCCGACAGCGCGTTCATCCGCGACGACGCCTGGCTGTAGAAGAGGTTCGAGGAGATCTGCATCGCGCGCCCGATCAGTTGATGCCCAGGATGGACTGGAAGGTGTCGCGCGCGGCCTGGATCACGCGGCTGGATGCGGAATAGGCCTGCTGGAACCGCATCAGCTCCACCGCCTCATTGTCCAGGCTGACGCCCGTCGCGGTGGACAGGGCGGTATTGGCCCCGCCCAGGATTGCGGTCTGCGCATCGGCGATCGTCGCCTTTTGCCGCGCCACGGTCGCATTGTTGGTGATCAGGCCGGTGACCTGCGATTCCCAGCCCTTGCCGATCCGCAGATTCTGCAACGCGGTCAGGTTCGATGCGTCGCGCGCGCCACCGGTGCCACGCGACGCCGCGATCAGATTGCCGTCGCCCGTGGTCAGGCTGATCTCAGTCGGCTTGGTGCCGACGGCGAACAAGGCGCGACCGGGATTGCCCTTGGCATCCACCCCTTCCGTCTGGTTGCCGTTCACGCCTTTGACGAAATCGGTAACGATCGCGGCGAAATCGGCCTCGGCGGTCGCCACCCGCGTCGCGCTGTCCAATATGCCCGCGGTCTTGCCACCGGTCGGCGTGATGTTGCCGACCTGCCCGTTGATCGCCAGCGCGAACGTCGCGCCGTTCTTTTCGTTGGGATTGTAGCTGACCGATCCGACCTGATCGAGCGTGACGAACGGTGTGCCCGGCGCATTGCCCAGCGTCACCGTGGCGCGGCCCATCTGGTCCACCTTCACGCCGATATCGGTCAGCTCGCTCATCTGCGACAGGATGGTGTCGCGCTGGTCGGCCAGCTGCGCCGATGCCGCGGTTCCCGTGGCGGTGCGTTGCAGCCCGTCATTCACCCGCGCCAGTGACTGGGCGAGCGAGGTCAGGTCGCGCGCTGCCGCGTGCCCGCTATCGTCCAGATCGGCGCGCGCCTGGGCAAAGGCCTGTCCGGTGGCGGTGATCGCGGCCGCGGCGGTGCCGGCGGTTTCCAGCATCGTCGCGCGCAGGGCGTTCGATGCGGGCTCGGCCGACAGGCTGCGGGCCGATTCGAAGAATGCGGTGATCCGCGCGCTCACCTCGGACCCGGTCATCGTCGATTCGATGCGGTCCAGCCAGGTGCCGGTGGTCTTGGTCGCGGCCAGCTCGGTAGTCGCCCCGCGCACCGCGGCGCTGGCATAGACATCGGTGGCGCGCACGATGCCCGACACCATCACGCCGCCACCCGCGCTCGACTTGGAGGCGGTGACCCCGGTGGCGATGCCGACTTCCCTCAGCCCCACCGTGCGGCGCGCATAGCCCGACACCCCCGAGTTGGCGATATTCTCGCCAACCGCGGTGAGCGCGGTCTGATACGCGCGGACGCCGGTCGCGCCGATGGAGAGCAGGTCGCTCATGACGCCGGGTTAGGCGAACTCTGGTTAAGATCCGGTTGCGATTTGGCGAGGAACGCGGTCACCGCCTTGCCGATGCCGATCGGCGCCGCGGTCGCCATGGTCTGTGCAACCTGCGTGTCCTGCATGTCGCGAAACGTATCCAGCGCCTTCGAATCGAACAGCGTGTCGCCCAGCTTGGTCTGGCGCATCGCCTTCAGCATCATGCCGGTGAACACCGCCTCGAACTGCTCGCCCGCCTTGTCCAGATTGTTCTTGGACGACAGCCGCCGGGTATCGCTGGAGATGCCGCCGGTGGCGGTGGTCGCCGCGGGGGGAAGCATCACGCTCACAGGACGATCAGCTCCGCCTTCAGGCTGCCGGCTTCCTTCAGCGCCTCCAGGATCGCGACCAGGTCGGCCGGGCTGGCGCCGATCGCGTTCACCGCCTTTACCACATCGGCCAGCTTGGGACCGGGGTTGATGAGGAACATCGGCTTCTTCTCCTCGTCGATCGCCACGCCCGAGCGCTGCTCGACCGCGGTCTGGCCCTGGCTGAACGGCGCCGGCTGGCTGATCCGCTGGTTCTCGTCGATCCGCACCGTCAGCTTGCCATGCGTCACCGCCGCCGGCCCGACCCGGACCGCGCTATTGATAACGACCGTTCCGGTGCGAGCATTAACAATAACTTTCGCGGACGGCTCGGCCGAGTTGACGTCGAGATTCTCAATCTCGCTCATCAGCGCGGTGCGCACCTGCGCGCCGGCCGGTGCCCGCACCGCCACCGACACCGCATCGATCGCCTGCGCGACGCCGCCGCCCAGCCGCTGGTTGATCGCCGAGGCGACGTTCTGCGCGGTGGTGAAATCGGCACGCGCCAGGTTGAAGGTCAGCGTCGGCGCGGTGTCGAACCCGGTCGCCACGGCACGCTCGACGGTCGCACCCTCGGGGATGCGGCCCGTGGAGGGCACGTTGACGACGATCTTCGATCCGTCCGCGCCTTCCGCGCCCAGCCCGCCGACCGCCAGATTGCCCTGCGCCATCGCATAGATCTGCCCGTCCGCACCCAGCAGCGGGGTCAGGATCAGGCTGCCGCCGCGCAGCGACTTGGCCTTGCCCATGGAGGCGACGGTGATGTCCAGCCGCTGCCCCGGCTTGGCGAAGGGCGGCAGCTCGGCCGTGACCATCACCACCGCGGCGTTCTTCATCCCCGGGTTCATGTTGGGCGGCAGTTGCAGGCCGAAGCGCGAGGCGACGGCCTTCAGGCTCTGCACCGTATATTCCAGATTGTCGTCGCCCGTGCCCGGCAGGCCGACGACGACGCCGTAGCCGGTCAGCTGGTTGGAACGGATGCCCTGGAACCCGCCCAGATCCTTGACGCGGTCCGCATGGGCGGGCGCGGCGACCAGAAGCGCGGCAAGACAGGCAAGCAGCATGCGGATCATGGAATGGATAGTCCTCAGAACGGGCTGATGGTCTGGAAGAAGCGGCTCAGCCAGCCCTGGCGGCTGGCGCGGGCGACATCGCCCTTGCCGGTATAGGCGATCTGCGCATCGGCGACGCGGGTGGAGGGCACGCGGTTGTCCAGCCCGACATCGGCGGTGCGCACGATCCCCTTGATCTGGATGAACTCGTCACCGCGGTTCAGCGTGACGCGCTTCTGCCCCTGCACCAGCATCGTGCCGTTGGCGAAGACCTCCGCCACGGTCACGCTGATCTCGCCCGACAGCGAGTTGGACTGACCCGTCGCACCCGCGCCGTCGAAATTGCGCCGGCCGCTGGTGCCGATATCGGTCGGGTTGAACAGCGACAGCGGACCCGTAGCGGGCGGGGTGATGCCGAAGCCGCCGGTCGAGTCGAGCTTGGAGCTTGCCGACTTTGACGCCGCGGTCCGCTCGACCAGCACGATGGTCAGCGGATCGCCGACGCGCCGCGCGCGCCAGCCCTCGTGCAATGCGCCGTAACCGTCGGCGACCTGGAAGATCGATCCCGTGGGCTGCGCCGGGGGCAGCGGCTGCACCGCGACCGGCGGATGCGCGGCGGAGAAATCCTCTTTCGGCGCCTTCTTGCCGAAGATGCCGGCATCGGCGGGCACGGGGGCGAAGGCGGCAATGACCATGGCACCGGCGGCGGCCGCCAGCGCGCATTCGATCCAATAGCCGAAACGGGGGGTGGGGATACGTGACGCCATGATCAGAGATTCTGGTTCGCGTATTTCAGCATCTCGTCGGTCGCCGAGATCATCTTGGAATTCACCTCATAGGCGCGCTGCGTCTCGATCATGTCGACCAGCTCCTCGACGACGTTGACGTTGGAGCCCTCCAGCATGCCCTGGCGGACATTGCCGCGGCCGTCCTGGCCCGCGACACCCAGATTGGCCGCGCCGCTCGCCGCGGTTTCCAGCATGTAGTTGTCGCCCTTGGACTGGAGCCCGGCCGAGTTGGGGAAGCTGGCGACCTGGATCTGGCCCAGTTCGGTCGGCTGCGTCTGGCCTGCGACGCTGGCCGATACGGTGCCGTCGGTGCCGATCGTGATGTTGGTCGCGCCCTCGGGCACGGTGATGCCCGGCATCACCTGATAGCCCTCGGCCGTGACCAGCAGCCCCTCGGCCGAGCGCGAGAAATTGCCTGCGCGGGTGTAGCCGAGCTGCCCGCCCGGCAACTGCACCTGGAAATATCCGTCGCCGTCCAGCGCCAGGTCGAGCGAATTGCCCGTGGTGTTCATCGAACCCTGGTTCTCGATCCGCGCGGTGCCCTGGATGCGCACGCCGGTGCCGAGATTCAGGCCGGTCGCGTAGCGGCTCTCGGTGGAGCTGGCAGCGCCCGGCGCGGTGACGACCTGATAGGCCAGCGTCTCGAACGCCGCCCGGTCCTTCTTGAACCCGGTGGTGTTCACGTTGGCGAGGTTGTTCGAAATGACGCGCATGCGCATGTCCTGGGCGTCGAGCCCGGTGCGCGCGATATGCATGGCGGCGGAAGACATCGGTCCCTAATCCTCAGCTGGGCATGCGCAGGAGCTGCGCGCTGCTTTCGTCCATCGATTTGGCCTCTTTCATCAGGTTGGCCTGCACCTCGTAGCTGCGCTGGTTCTCGATCATGTCGACCAGCGCCTGCGTCAGATTGACGTTGGAGCCCTCGAGCGCCCCCGCCTGGACGGTGGCGTCCATGTCCGCGGGCAGCGCGCCTCCGCCTTTTACCCGCAGAAGGTTATCGAGTCCCTTCACCGTGTTCGATCCGGTGGTGGAGGCGAGCTTCAGCCGGTCGATGATCTGCGGCTGGCCGGTCGCATCGTCCTGCGCCACGATCGAGATCGATCCGTCGGGCGCGATGGTCAGCGAATCGTAGGGCGGCAGCGTGATCGGCCCGCTTTGGCCCATCACCGGAAAGCCGTCGCCGGTCTGCAGCACGCCGGTCGGCGCCACCGTCAGGTCGCCGCGCCGCGTATAGGCTTCCGACCCGTCGGCCGCCTGCACCGCCAGCCACGCCGCGGTGCCGTTCACCGCCACGTCCAGCGCGCGGCCCGTCGACTGCACCGCCCCTGCGGCCCGGCCGGCATCCGTCACTTCCTCCGACGCCGGCATCCGCGCCTCGAACTGCGTGCCGTCCCCCTTCAACTCGATCCGGTCGAACACGACCCGATCGGCCCGGAAGCCCGTGGTGGAGGCATTCGCCATGTTGTTGGCGATCGCCGCCTGCGCCGACATGTGCGCGCGCAGGCCCGTCGCCGCGGTATAGACCAGCTTGTCCACCGGGGGCTCCCGTCAGTCGCCGCTTATGCGCGGATGTTGAAGATGGTCTGCGAGATCTGGCTGGCGGTATCCAGCGCCTTGGCATTCGCCTGGAAATTGCGCTGCGCCGCGATCAGGCCGACCAGTTCCTCGGTGATGTCGACGTTGGAGCCCTCCAGCGTGCTCGACATGACCGCGCCGTTGCTCGACGTGTTGGCCTCGCCCAGCTTCACCTTGCCCGACTGGCCGGTCGCCGACCAGTAGCTGTTGCCGTCCTGGCGCAGCCCTTCGGGGTTGTTGAAGTTGGCGACCGCCACCTTGCCCAGCGCCTGGGTGTCGCCGTTCGAGAAGCTGGCGGTGATCAGGCCGTACTTGTCCACCGACACGCCCGACAGCGTACCCGGCGCCACGCCGTCCTGGCTGCGCCCGTCGACCGAGAAGACCGACGAAATCTCGGTGGAGCCGGTATAGTCCAGCGTGAACGACTGCTGGGTCGCCTGACCCTTGGGCAGGAACGGGTCGAAGGCGACCGCCTTTGCCGGCGCGGTCATCGTGCCGGACGCATCAAAGGTCATCGTCTGCGGGCTGGTCCCGCCCGAGCGCAGCGGCTGCTCGCCGACGAAGCTGTACACCGACCAGCTCGTCGTGGTCGAATTTGCCGGCATCTCGTTGCGGACATAATAGTTGACCACCGACTGTGCGTTACCCGCCGCGTCGTAGATCGTGGTGGTGGTCGAGTTGTTGTAGGTCGTCGCGTTGGTGCGGTTGAACGGCCCCTTCGGGACGGTCGCGGACGAGGACAGGTTCACGTCCAGCGTCACCTTGCCCGTCGCCACCGGTGCGCCGCTCGTTTCGGGCAGCTTCAGGCCGATCAGGCCGTCGGTGCCGGTCGCCGTCACATTGCCGTTCTGGTCGACCGGATAGACCTGCAGGTTGCTCCCCTGCGCGTCGGTCACCATGCCGTTCGTGTCCACCTGGAACGCGCCGTTGCGGGTATAGGACAGGTTGCCGCCATTGTTGACCGCGAAGAAGCCGTCGCCCGAGATGGCGAGGTCCAGCGCGGAGGCGGTGCTGTTGTAATTACCTTCCTTGAAGTTCTGGCGGTTCTGCTGGACCACGGTACCCGATCCGACCTGCTTGGTGGGATCGGTCGACAGGCTGGACGCCATCACGTCCGAAAAGGTCGCCTTGCTCTTCTTGAAGCCGTTGGTCGCCGAATTGGCGATGTTGTGCGAGATGACCGACATGTCGGTCTGCGAAGCCTTGAGGCCGCTGAGCGAAGTGTAGAAGGACATGGACGGATTCCTGTTCTGGAAATGGGAAAGGGGATCAGCCGACCGAGCGGACGGCGCTGAGTGCGACCTGGCCCAGCCCGGTCACCGACAAGACGGGAGTGCCGCCCGATGGCAGCGACACGGATTCGACGGGCGCCCAGACCAGCGGCTTGGCGCTCACCGCCACGCCGTTGTTCAGCGCCGACAGCGTCAACTTGTACGGCCCGGCGCCGGCGGTCTGGCCGTCGTCGGTGATGCCGTCCCAGTCGAAGGTAGAGGTGCCCGCCGGCTTGTTGGCCATGGTCAGCGTCTTCAGCACCGCGCCGTTCTTGTCCGCGATCGTCACGGTCACGTCGCTGGCCGCCGCGCCCAGTTCAACGGCACCGGCGATGCCGCCGCTGGTGCGCGGGAATGCGGTGCCGCCCTCGGTCAACACGGTCTTGCCGACATAGCTCAGCGCGTCGCTGGTCGTCGTGCCGTTCAGCTTCGTCATGATCGACGACAGCGTCTTGTTCATCTCCGAAATGCCGGCGACGCTGGAGAATTGCGCCATCTGCGCGACCATCTGGGTGTTGTCGACCGGGCTGAACGGGTCCTGGTTCTTCAGCTGCGTGGTCATCAGCTTCAGAAAGTCGGACTGGTCCATCGTCGACTTGTTCTTGGTCGCGGCGGCCGCGCTCGTGCCCGTGGCGCCGCCGGACCGAGCGATGCCCAGTTGCGACAGGGTGGAATCGAAGGTGGTGGATGCGGCCATGATCAGCGACCCAGCTTGAGGGTGTCGACGATCAGCGACTTAGCGGTCTGCATCACCTCGACATTGTTCTGGTAGGTGCGCGCGGTCTCCATCATGTCGACCAGCTCGCGGGTTTCATCCACGGCCGCCTCGAAGATGTTGCCGTCCTTGTCCGCCATGGGATTGTCCGGGTCGTAGCGCTTGGTCGGCGCCTCGCCGGCGGTGACGACCTTTTCCACATCGACGGTCGACATGCCGCTGGCGGCGTCGAAGCTGGTGCGGAACACCGGCTTCATCGTCTTGTACGCGGCGGCCTCCGATCCGGCGATGCCGCCGGCATTGGCCAGGTTCGATGCGGTCGTGTTCATCCGCACCAGCTGCGCGGACATCGCACGGCCGGCGACCTGGAAGATGGAGAGCGGCTGGCCCGACATGGCTTATTCCCCCTTCAGCGCGCGGGTGATGGTGGAGATGCGGCCGTTCAGGAACGACAGCGTCGACTGGTACTGCACCGCATTCTCGGCGAACGCGGTCTGCTCCTCGTTCAGCTCGACCGTGTTCCCGTCGAGCGAGGTCTGGGTCGGCACGCGGTAGCCGATTGCCCCCGACAGGTCGGCGCCGGTGTTTCCCGCCTCGACCGCCTTCAGCGCGGCCCCGAAATCCAGGTCGCGCGCCTTGAAACCGGGCGTGGAGGCATTGGCGATGTTGGATGCCAGCAGGCCCATGCGCTGCGAACGGACCTCCAACGCGGCCCCATGCACCCCGAATAGCGATTCACTGGCCACCGGCCGGTTTCTCCTGGCGCCCCATTGCGCACGCGCCATCCAAAGCAATGGCCGTGCCAATTGCCCGTTTCGGCCGGAATCGGCCTCCGAACGGCGCATCTGCGGCAAAACCGGCAACAGCTTGCCGCCACCCGGCAATCCCCTTGCCGCCCTGACGCCCTCTCCCCACCGGGGAGAGGGAGGGGACCCGCGGCGCAGCCGTGGGGAGGGTGAGGGGCGCCACAGGCGCAAGCACTGCTTGGCAACCCCTCACCCTTCCCACTGCCTAACGGCAGGGGGCCCCTTCCCTCTCCCCGCGGGGGAGAGGGGGAAATACGCCTCCACCCCAAACTGGCCCAACCCTTGCAGATACCCGCGCATGACCGCGCTTCCACCCCTGGACCAGTTCCTCGATCCCGTCGCGCTCGCCATCGTCGCGGGCGGTACGATGCTCGCCACCTTGCTGCGCCATCCGCTCGCCGATATCGGCCGCGCGCTGGCGGCGCTGCGCACGCTCCCCCGCCGCCGGTTCGACGGCGACGCGCTGCTCGGCCAGCTCGCCGCGCTCGACCGGATCGCCCGGCGCCAGGGCGTGGTCGCGCTCGACCGCACCGTGGTCGCCGATGCCGACCTCGCCGACGCGGTCACCGCGATCGTCGACGGCCAGCCGCCCGCCGCCATCATCGAGGGGCTGAACCGCGCCCAGAGCCTGCGGATCGAGCGCCACGTCGCCGCCGCCGATGTCTGGGCCGGCATGGCGGAGGCGGCGCCCGCCATGGGGCTGATCGGCACCCTGATCGGCCTCGCCTCGATGTTCGCCACGCTGCGCGATCCCGCCGCGATCGGCAGCGCGATGGCGATCGCCCTCCTCGCCACCTTGTACGGCGCGCTGTTCGGCAACCTCTTCGCCCTGCCCATCGCCCACCGCCTGCGCACCAACGCCCGCACCGAAGCCACCGAACGCGCCCGCCTCGAAGCGCCGCTCGCCGCGCTTGCCGCGCGCGAGGCGCCGCGCCGCGCGGTGACGCTGGCCAGCGTCGCATGATCGCCTTTCCCGAACCGCGCCCGGCCCGCCCGATCTGGCTGGTCACGCTTGCCGATCTCGCGCTGCTGCTCGTCGGCTGCTTCGCGCTGATCGAGGCGACCCGGCATCAGGATCGCGCCGCGCTCGTTGCCGGGCTTCGCCAGGGCTTTGGCGGCCCCCCCGAAATTCCCCGTGCCACGCCGCGGGAACCGCCGATGCCGCTGGCCGCCGCAATGGTGAGCTTTCCCATTGGATCGGCCCGCCCCGGTGGCGCATCCGGCGACCTCCTCGCCTGGGCGCGCAGCGCCGCCGCCGACCCGCGGGTCATGCTCACCGTCACCGGTTCGGTCGACGGCAGCGCCGCCGATGTCGACCCCGCCACCGGCAGCCGCGCCGTGCTCGCCGCCGACCGCGCCCGCGCCGTCGCCGCGCTGATCGCGCCGGCCGCCCCCCGCCTTTCCATCGCCATCGCCGATGCGCCCGGACGGCGCACCGCCATGGTCACGCTCGCCTTTGCCGGCGAACCTGTCCGGAGACCCTGATGATCCTGCTTTCCCTGCTCGCCGCCGTCGCCTTTCAGGATACGGCCGGCCTGGACCGTGCGGTTGCCGCCTTTACCGGCCACGCCGTTGGAGAGGTGGGCGGCGCGCGTACCGCGGTCGATCCGCGCCTGCGCCTCGCGCAATGCCCCACCGTCGCCATTTCGTGGCGCACGCCCGCGCAGGATGCGGTGGTGATCGCCTGTGCCGGACCGGACTGGCGCATCTTCGTGCCCGTGAACCGTCCCGCCGCCGCGGTGGCCGCGCCCGCCGCGCTGCGCCCGGCCATGGCGCCCGCGACCACCAGGGAGCCGCCGGTCATCCGCCGCGGCGACCCCGTGATGATCGAGGCGGGATCGAATGGCTTCTCCATCTCGCGCGAAGGCGTGGCGATGGGCGATGCCGCACCCGGCGCCCGCTTCATGGTGCGGATCGACACCGCAAAGCAGCCGGTCCAGGTGGTCGCCCTCGCTGCCGGTCATGCGACCCTGGCCGGTTACGAATAAATCCTAAAGGTTCGTCACTCCCGGTCGTTTCTCCCTATGCAAAAGAGACCTCAACGGGGGTGACATGGTGGACGCAGTAAGCTCAAGGCCGATATCGGGAGATGCGAAGATCATTCGCGTCGGCACGGTTGCGGCCACCGCGCCCGCCACCCAGGCGGCAAATGCCGGCGCGACCCGCATGGGCGGCGCCGACACCGCGGCCTTGAGCGGCCTCGCCGCCGACCTCGCCAAGTCTCCCCCGGTCGATACCGACCGCGTGGCCACGATCAAGCGGGCCATCGAAAAGGGTGAATTCCCGATCCTGCCGGCGACCATCGCCGACCAGATGATCGCCCTGAAGCTGAACTGGAACGGCCAGTGACACGACGCGACGCGCTGATCCGGGTGATCGAGGCGCTTCATCAGGAAATCGCCGCGCTGCGCGCCAACGACGTCGCGGGGCTGGAACGCGCCACCCAGACGAAGCTGGTCGCGATCGAGGAACTGTCGGCGCTGGGCACCGGCCCTGCCGGTCCCGATCTGCGCGAGCTGGCCGACGAGGCCGATCGCCTGAACGAGACGTGCCGGATCTACGTCAACCTGATGGCCGCCAATGTCCGCCGCCGCCTCCAGACCCTGACCGGCCAGTTCGGCAATTCCTACGCCGCGCAAGGAATGCGCGCCTACGCCTGACCGGCAGCGCGGCAATCCCGGCCGGCAACACCGGCAACCCCTTGCCGCCTATCTCCTCGCCCTCGCCCTCCCGGGGCGAGGGAAGTCCACAAACCCAACTTGGCACGCCCCTTGCTAGATCCCCGCTGACAACAGGGGCTTCTCGCATCCGGCATGACCGTTCAACCCGTTTCCACGTCCAAGGTCCAATCGGCGATCGCGCTGGCATCCAGCCGCACGGGCGTCGATTTCGACTATCTGCTGGGGCAGGCGAAGCTCGAATCCGGGCTCAACGCCAGCGCACGCGCGGGCACCTCGTCGGCGACCGGCCTCTACCAGTTCCTTGAACAAAGCTGGCTGGCCGTGGTGAAGAAGCACGGCTCCGAACACGGCCTCGGCTGGGCGGCCGATGCGATCGGCCAGTCGGGCGGGCGCTTCACCGTCGCGCCCGGCGCACGCCAGGCGATCCTGAACCTGCGCACCGATCCCACCGCCTCCTCGCTGATGGCCGCCGAGTTCGCCTCGGACAACAAGGACGCACTGGAAGCGTCGCTGAACCGTCCGGCCAACAGCACCGACCTCTACATGGCCCATTTCCTGGGCCTGGGCGGCGCCACCAAGTTCCTGAAGACGATGGCCACCAGCCCGCAGGCGAGCGGTGCCGCGCTGTTCCCCTCCGCCGCGCGCGCGAACCGCGGCATCTTCTACGCCTCGAACGGCCAGCCGCGCACCGTGGCGCAGATCTACGACCGCTTCGCCGACAAGCTGGCCGCGGCCGGCGCCGATACGCAGGCGACCCGCGCCGCCAACCTCCAGTTCGCCGCGCAGGCACTGTCGATGGGGGACGCCACCGTCGTCACCGGCAACAACGAAAGCGCCACCGACGCGATGAACTGGGCGAACCAGGCGATGACGAAGCTGGGCGCGGGCAAGACGGCAGGCGACAGCGTGCTGCGCCCCAGCCCCGATCATGCCCGCCTCGCCTATATGATGCTCGCACGGATGGGGGGCTGAGGCCGTGAACAAGCTGCTCTCCTCCGGCCGCACCATGGCGCTGCCCGCCGCGATCCTGCTCCTCGTCATCGTGATGATGGTGCCGATCCCGCCGGCGCTGCTCGACATCTTCTTTGTCGCCAACATCGCGATCAGCCTGCTCGTGCTGATGGTCGCGCTCAATGCGCAAAAGCCGCTCGACTTCTCGGCCTTTCCGACCGTCCTCCTCTTCGCGACGCTGTTCCGCCTCGGCCTGAACGTCGCCTCCACCCGCATCGTCCTCGTTCACGGGCATGAGGGCGAGAGCGCGGCCGGCCATGTGATCGAGGCGTTCGGCACCTTTCTGATCGGCGGCGACTATGTCGTCGGTCTGTTCGTCTTCGCGATCCTGATGATCATCAACCTGATCGTCGTGACCAAGGGCGCGGGCCGCGTGTCCGAGGTGTCGGCGCGCTTCACCCTCGATGCGCTGCCCGGCAAGCAGATGGCGATCGACGCCGACCTGAACGCCGGCCTGATCACCCCGGATGAGGCCAAGGCGCGCCGCGTCGAGGTCTCGACCGAGGCCGATTTCTACGGCTCGATGGACGGTTCGTCCAAGTTCGTGAAGGGCGACGCGGTTGCCGCGATGCTGATCCTGGCCGCCAACATCATCGGCGGCCTGATCCTGGGTCCGGTCAGCCACGGCATGGGATCGGCGACGCCGCGCGTACCTATATCCTGCTCGCGATCGGCGACGCGCTCGTCGCGCAGTTGCCCTCGCTCATGCTCTCCATCGCCGCCGCCGCGATCGTCACCCGCGTGTCCTCCGACAAGGATCTCGCCGGCCAGATCGGCTCGCAGTTCGCCGCGTCGCGCACCTGGACCCCGGTCGCCGGCATCCTCGGGCTGCTCGGCATCCTCCCCGGCATGCCGCACCTCGTCATCCTGCCCGCCGCCGCCATCGCGGGCTTCGCCGCCTGGAAGCTGCGCCAGATCGAACGCCGCCCGGTACCGCCCCCCGCCGCTCCCGCCGCCGAGCCGGTCGACCAGAGCCGCATCGGCTGGGACGAAGTGACCGAGACCATGCAGGTCAACATCGACATCGGCTACGGCCTCGTCCCCCTGGTCGACCAGCGCCGCGGCTCCCCCCTGATGGCCCGCATCACCGGCGTCCGCCGCCAGCTCTCCAAGGAACTGGGCTTCGTCGTGCCGCAGGCACGCGTGCGCGACGACATCAACCTGGCGCCCTATACCTACCGCCTGATCATCAACGGCGTCATCGTCGGCGAGGACCAGGTCTCGCCCGACGAGATGCTGGCCCTCAACACCGGCCAGGGCGTCGGCCACCTCAACGGCAAGACCGCCAAGGACCCGACCTTCGGCCTGGACGCGACCTGGATCGCCAAGGGCGACGCCGATGCCGCGACGGGCATGGGCTATCTGGTGGTCGACCCCGGCACCGTGATGGCGACCCACCTCAACCATGTGCTGGGCTCCAACGCCGCCGAGCTGCTCGGCCCCGACGAGGTCCAGGCGCTGCTCGACGGGCTGAAGGAAACCGCCGCCCAGCTCGCCGGCTCGCTCAGCCCCAACCCGCTCCCCTCACCACCCTCACGCAAGTGCTCAAGGGCTGCTTTCGGAGAACATCGCCTTGAAGGAGTTCCGCCGTATCGCCAGCGCGATCGCCGTCGCGGCGCAAAAGACGCTGGATGCCGAGGAGATCGTCGAGCTGATCCGGCCGCGCCTCGGCTCGCTGATCATCCAGAAGCTGTGCGGCCCGCGCGAACCCTTGCGCGTGATGACGCTCGACGGCCATCTGGAGGCGCTGCTCGGTCAGGCGGTGCGCGGCGACGCCAGCCGCCGCCATGTGATCGACCCCGATCTCGGCCGCCGCATCACCGACTCGCTGTCCCACGCCGCGCAGCCGCTGATCGCCGAGGCGCGTCCCTTTGCCCTCGTCGTGCAGCCCAGCGTCCGCATCGCGATGCGCAAGCTGCTGCGCACCGTGCTGCCCGACACGCCCGTCCTGTCCTTCTTCGAGGTGCCCGAAGAAAAGGCCGTCGAAGTCGTCGCCGTCATCGG
>NZ_CP101723.1:0-275887 GCF_038809135.1 Sphingomonas sp. NY01
CACGACCTGAAGCATCGAGCGGTAGCCCCCGCCCCCGCACCACGCCGCGACCGCGTTCAGCACGTTGACGATGAACTCGCCCCCGCCGATCGTGAAGACTTCAAGCGCGCCCATCGTAGTCGCTCCCTGCCCTGCTGCTTACCGAAGACCCTGCGAGCTCAGACCGCGCCCGAAGCGGAGCGAGGCGGTCATCTGCGGGCTCATGGTGTTCTTCAGCGTCGATTCCAGGAACTGCGTTTGCTGGATGACACGGTAGGTGTTCTGCACGTCGGCCGACATCTTCGTGCTCCGGCGCGCCAACTCGGTCTTCACGTTGTCGACCTGCTTGCGCCACGTCTCGAACTCCGTGGTGGAGACGTAAGCGGCACCCTGTTGCGACTGCGAGATGACGTCGAGCATGCGGTCGAGCATCGAGATGAGCATATCGATTGCCACCATCTCGGACAGGGTAGCCTTGTCGCCCGAGCCCAACCCCATGTGCGCTGCCTCGTTGACCACGAGGATCTTGTAGAGCGGGATCGACGTCATCCCGAGGAGGTTGATCTCGTCGCCGGACAGCGCGGCGTTCGAGCGGATCTTCGCGCTCATGCTGTCCATCATCTTCAGCACCCGGGTGCGCAGCGCGACTTCGGTAGGGATGCTGAGCTTGGTCGACGTCGGGTTGATGCACCCCTTTTCATCCGTCGTGTCACACGACCACACATCGGTCGGCGCCGATGCCGTGCCGTCGAGAAGAGCCTGGTACGTGTCCCAGCTTGCCGGAGCTATGAAGCGGAAGCCGCCCATGCTGTCGGTCTTCTTGGTGGAATCGTAGACGATCGTGCCGACCATCGTCATCAGGAACTCGGCATATTCTTTCGACGGCTTGGTCGCGCTTTTCGCGTTGAGCGCATACCAGGTATAATTCTTCGACTGGACAAGCTCGGCAGCGTCGCCGGCCTTGGCGATCGTGTCCTCGCGCTCGCCCTTGTTCGTGCAGCCGTGACGGGCCGACGCGGCATCCGAGAAGAAGCCTTTGGCGCCGCCCACCTGCTGGCAGATGGTGGAGCTAGCGCCGTCCATCTTGGGCCAGATCGATCCGATCGCCTGCTGCGCGGCCTCGCAGCTCGACATGTTGAAGGCGTTGAGCGCCTGAACGCGCTGGCTCATGTCCTTCATCACCCCGCCGATCTGCGCGGAGATGCTATCGATCGCGAGCTGGAACGCGAAGCCGATCGCGTTGTTCGCCGTCGCCTTCAACGTGGCGACCATCTCGTCGGCGTTGATGAAGCTGAAGCTGCCGGCGAACAGATCGATGCCGCCGCAGCCTGCGCGCGCCGATGGCAGCGCCACGCTTACCGGATTGATCGACTTCTGGGGGAACCGGCTCCACACCGAGCCCCCGAGTAATAGCCAGCCGATTGGCCGTTGAACGCGGTAGGACCGGTGACGTTCGCCGACGCGCCCGCCGAGTTGAAATAGCTGTTCATCTCCTGCCCGACGTCGGCCATGGCGGGCTGCGAGACGAGACCGAACATCGCCAGCAACATGGTCAGCTGCGCGAAGGTCGCTGCGGTGACCCTCGCGAGGCGGCGCGGGGTGAGGCACTGGATCAGCCGGCGCATCAGAAGTCACTCCCGGGTTCGACGCTGGTGAGGGTGAAGATGCGGTCCATCACCTCGTCTGCGGCCATGACACCGTATCCGATTGGCATCGGACGCTTGGTGACGGTGTCGAACAGGACGAGAGCAGGCACCTGGCCGCCCTGCATGCCCATCGCGCGGTATTGGCCTGTGTCGACGGTGAAGTTGGGGAACGTCTTGGACGGTCCCCCATCGAGCGAGACCGCCATGACCGTCAGGCCGAAGCGATCCGACACGCTTCGCATGATCGGCCCGAACACCTCGCACGCCGCGCAGGCGGACGAGTAGAAGTAGAACACGCCGTAGCGCTTAGAGATCGATCCCAGCACGCGGTTCTTGTCCGCGGTGCGCGTGTCGAGCCATGTCCGCTTGCCCAGCTGATTGACCGGGCGCTGCAGCGTGTAATCCAGCTCGGGGTTCTGCCAGATCGACCGGCGCCACATGTCCGCGAACGACGAAGCCCGGTTGAGCTGCTGCCGCTGGTAGCTGATGTAGGAGGAGACGTTCTCCGGGGTCGGGTCCAGGATCGCCCTCGCCTTCTTCTCGTCCAATTCCTTGCCGATCGCCGCCAGCTGCTCGGCCGCGGACTGCGCCGGCTGCGCCGCCTTGCGATCCGACGGGTTGGGCTTCGGCTTCTCACAGTAGAACCACGTTCCGAGCTTACGCTCCCCGCAGTAGAACGCGTCGCCCATTTGGCTGGCGACGCGGCGGTCATCCTCGTCGCGGACGGCGTCCGGCCTACCCTGCCCGCGCATCGTCACGCTGTCGGATAGCTCGGACGTCGCTTCGTCGCCGGCGATCGGCTCTTCCGCATACCGAGCCTGGGCGATCGCCGCTGGTGGCACGATCGCGCCAGCGGCAAGCGACGCGACGAGAGCGAGCGTGAGTGTGGTGCGCATTATCGGTCCCCGTCCTTGTGCTGGTTTCCCTCCTCACTCGCCTTGCGATCGAGGTAGGCTTTCATCGTCGAGAGCATGTTCGGCTCCTGGGCCGAGACGAGCTTGGTCACGTCGTCGGCGAGGATCCTGAACAGCGAGCCGTAGAGACCCATCACGATCCTGGCGGTGTGCCGGCGCGGGTAGAGCGTGTCGCCACGCCGCAGCACGTAGTTCGCGCGCACGAGCCGGCCCGCAGTGGGCTCGAGATCCGAGACGCCAAGCTTGCAGTCGAACCACGCGTCTAGGGTCGGAAGCAGGAAGGCCAGCGGGTGCGGCCCGGCACGCATGAGCGCGATCAGCAACGCGAACTCCATGACCGACATGTCGGTGAAGCGGCGATGACGGTCGAAGGGCGCGACATCGCTCATTACGGCTTCCTCGTTTCGTAGTAATCCTTGATCCGCTGCTGGATCATGGTCGACGTTGCGAGCTCATCCGGAAGCTTCGCGGCGTCGGTGAACTCGGCAACGACCTCGGAGAAGTCCATCACCGAGAGGTTGAGGCGCGAAAACTCGTCGATCGTGAACCCTTCGCACGTGCCCTTCTTGGCGCTCCCCCAAGGCTTGCCGAGCTGCGGTCGGCCCTGCTCTTGGAGGATGCGCGTCAGCTTGGATGCAAAGCAGCAGTAAGCATCCTTCGACGTCACGCAGATGCCGAGAACCTTATCCGAGCAGTAAGACCCAAGCTTGTGGCAGAGACCCTTGTCGTCCTTCTCGTCCAACTGCTTCTCGGCCGAGCTGCATAGCCAGGGGGTGAGCAGCGGCACGCCCTTGCCCGAACAGCAATTCGAGGCACCAAAGATCTTCTTGTTGCAGGTCTCTCGGGTGCCCGAGAACAGCGTCAGCGTGTTCTCGTTGAACTCCGCATTGGCCTGACCCAGCGCGTGAAGCCCGACGACCGCGTCCTTGAACTCCGTCGACGCCTCACGCTCGACCGGCTCGCAGTCGCCGTTGATGCAATAGACGTCGTCGCCGCAGATATACTGCTTGGCGTCGTCCTGCTTATCGGGGAGCGGGCATTTGTAGACCTTGGTCGAAACCTTGCACGGCCCGTCCTGCGGATCGTCGAGGCACTCGTCGCGGACGTAGCTGCACTTCGGATTGCCGGCGAGGCTGGCACAATCCGAGGTCTGGATCATGCTCGTGCAGGTGTAGGTGCGCTCCCAGTTCCAGCACGCGCGGGTGACCTGAACCCCATTGATCGTCCGGGTGGTCGGATGCGGATCGACACAGGTCTCGCCCTTGAGCTCGCACGTCTTGCCGCTCGTCGCCGCGTTGCACATGGCCTCGTTGCGGCGCTCGTTCACGACCTGACCGGTCGTCTCGGTTGCGTAGTAGCGCTGCACGGCCGGGGAGTCGCACTCGTACGTGATCTCCTCGCCCTCTTCGACGTCGGGCTCGTAGCACTTGGTGATCGTGCCTTGACGACAGACGTTGTAGAGAACCGTGGCGCGTGATCGCTCGCGGCAAATGCCTTGGGCGACTGGCTGCGTGAAAGCCGGCGTGCAACGCCGAGCGGTGTTGTCATTGGACATCGGGCGGCGACCCACCCAGTTCTCGCAGGTATAGATGTATTTGGTCGAGCCCGGGATCACGTCGACGACGAGGGGCGTGCGGCAGATCGCTTCGCCTTCCTCGACCTTCGTGCCCGAGTTGCAGCTCGCCTCGTAATAGCCGGTGCTGCCGCTCGGCGGGAGCGGCTTGCAGCTGCCGTCGGTTGCGCCCATCGATTGTCCGTCGAGGTAGCTGTTCGGATCCTTCTCGACGTCCTGCGCACGGGTGATCTCGTTTGGTGCGAGCGTCACCTTCACCCGATCCGGATCGGTGACCATCTTCCAGACCTCGTTGCTGCCTACCGCGGCGTTGCCGGCTGCGGTCAGCCCGTCGGGATCGTCCGCATACGCCTCAGCGGGGTTCGCAGCCGGCGAGTAGCCCGGGACACTGGTCAGAGGCGTCGACGTGGGGAGACTGGCGGCACTAGCGCGCGCCGGCTTCGCGAGCGCCTTCGCATCTGCGCGGGCTTTGTCGAGGTCGCCTTTTGGGAAGACATAGGGCTGACCCTGGATCTGCGCGCTGGGCTGCTGAACCGCCTGCGCACGGACAGCGGCCTGAGCGGTCGACTGGGTCGGCGCCTGGGTTGCCGACAGCGCCGGTGCCGAGGTGACACTAGGCTTCGGTGTCGGCGTGGGCGTCGGCGTCGGGGCGGTGGGCTGGTTGAAGTAGGTGTAATCGCCCATGTCATAATAGCCGCCGCCCGATTGGGTCTGCGCCTGGCCGCTCGTCTGAGCCTCCAGCGCGACCGGCACCGCGAGCAAAGCGGCGAAACCGGCGAGGATGGCGCGGCCCCCAGCCATGGTCAGGGTGCCCGGCCGAGGTTGGCGAGCGCGGTCTTGGCGATCAGCGCGCCCGGCCCGTTCGCGTCCGAGAAGGTCTCGAGCGCATAGCGGACCGTCACGTTTCCGACGATCCGGTCAAAGGGTGGCGGTTCGCTGCGACAGGTGAGCCCATCGCAGGGCGTGAAATCCGTGGAGGTGACGACCATCGCCGGCACCGCATCGACATTGAAGGCCCGGAACAGCCGCGGATCGATGCCGATCGAGGCGAACTGCTGATCCTTGGTGACGACCTTGGAGAGCGCGGCGATGAAGGCCTTGCCGGAATTGCCTGGAAAGCCGCGAAAGACCACAACGCCTCCCGCAGCCGACGTGTCGGCGATGATCTGCTTGAGCGCCTGCTCCGGCATCGAGGTCGAGACGAACACCATGAACTGCGGGGCGCTCCCGCGATTGTCCTTCATGTTCGCCGAGGCGGTCTGGATCATCTCGTCGAAGTCGACGGCACCCGCCGGCCCCTTGGGCAGGTTCGCGCGATCGATCGTCCGCACCTGCTCCATCGCGACCGCGTGGACCGTCTCCGCGTCCCTCCGGAACGCATCACCGCGCCGCTGCACTTCGGTCGAAAGCGCCTGCGCGTCGGCCGCCATCGTCTCCGAGCGCGCGCGGATCGCGTCGAGGTTCAAACCTTCCACGGTCTGGCCCAGCACCGCCGCACCGGTGCCCAACGTCGCGAGAGCCGCAGCTGAGAGAAGGAGCTTGCGCATGGGGACTATCCTCACAGCATGCAGCAGTTGCGCTTGCGCCAAAGCAGATACCCAAAGTCCTCTCCCCCGACAGGGAAGGCACGGCCGGCATCCGGCGGAAGCGTTGAAGCGCCGATCGGCGAGCAGGCATATTTCCCACTGACAGTCGGTGTCGGGTTCGTCATCTGGATCCGATATTGCGACTTCTTAAGGATCGGCATGATGTACTTGTTGCAAAGGGCCTTTGACCCTGCCGTGCCCCAGGCCAGACCCTGGCGGTGCATCTTGAACAACAGCCGCTCCGCGGCGAGCCGTGAGGATTGAACGGGCGAGTTGTGGGCAGCCACATTGCCGTTCATCGGGAACATCGAGCCGTTGCACCCATCGCACCAGAACATCTGGTCGATCGGCAGCTTGGCAGTCGCCGCGGCGCAGTCGGCCGCGCAGGCGCCCACCGCGATCGGATTGTTGAACAGCGCCACTTCCGGATTGATGACCGTGGTCAGGGTGTCATCGTTCCAGAGCGGATCGATCTCGGTGATGTAAGCAACGTCGAACGTCGTCTGCTCGAAGCAGGCGAAATCGGTGAGGATCTCGAGCCAGTAGAGCAGCGGATAGACGTAATAGTGCGCCTGCCAGTTGGCCGAAGCTTGGGTCGCCCCACCCTTGATCAGCGGCCCGGTATATTGGCCCTGCCCGATATCGAGCCCCGGGTTGAGCCGCAGACCACCAAGATTTGGAAAGCACCACGGCTTGGTCGTCACATCGACGAGACGAGCGGGCTCCCAGAAACCGATCGCGATGCCGATCCGCGGCACCGGGCTGCCGCAGGCGCAGACCGGCAAGTCAGGGTTCTTGGTGTCGGGACGCGAACCCGGCCAGATATGCAGCCCGCCCACCGACAGCGGGAACAGGCACGACCAGCAGACGTCCGTGATGGGATTGACGAACTTGCCGGTGCAGTTCGACGGGCCTGCGCTCGCCGGCGCCGGCAGCAGCGCGAAAGCTGCAACGATGCCGAGGAGTGCAAGCAGCCGGCGGATCATGCGACGTCGCCCCCTTCGCGAACCGCGACGAGTTGGTCGAGATAGGCGTTATCCGCTCGGTTCTTGGTCGTCGCGTAGATCGGCACCAGGATGGCGAGCACGCCGATCAGCAGCGCCGCGATCCCCCCTGCCCCGTTGCCCATCACGCTGCGCAACGGAGCCAGCGACACGATGGTCATCACCAGCAGCGCAGCGCATCCGAGGATCGTCAGCCGCATCGCCTTGAGGCGTGGCGTCTCGGGAGCTGCCATCGGTGTGCGGAGCATGTCGAGCCACATCATGACGCGCCTCCCGGCAGTTCGACTTCGCTGACCCGCATCGCCTGACCTTCCGGCGCGACGATCGCGGGGACATGGGTGATGCCGAAATGGCCGCTGAGCCGGCCCTGCTGGTCGAAGAAGAAGCGACGCTTCTTCTCGCCCATGCGCTCGAACGGCGAGCCGGCGACGAAGATGATCTTGGCGGCGGTCGCGCTCCAGCGCTTCAGCGCCCAATCGACCTGAGCGTCATCACGTCCGTCGATGAACACGAGGTCCGTCTTGAGCGATACGAACGCGAGCGGATTCACTCGGGTGCCGGCCGCAGCGACCAGGTTACCCTTCACATCGCGCAGATCCCGATCGAGGACGATCGAGGGATCGAAGGTCCAGCTCTTCGCCTCGCGGACCGGCGTGATGCCACTCACCGGTAGCGGGTTGCGCACGCGGTTTTCGGCATTCGCACGCATGGTCGCCTGCATGCGCTCGATACCCCCGTTCGCCTGCAGCGCCTTGAGGCGACCATCGATCGTAGTCAGGAGATCGGGCTCAGCGATGCCCCAGGTCTGCCCCATGACGCCATGGTCGCGCGCGAGGGCGCCTTGCACGAGCGGCCAGGACGAACTGGCGACGAGCGCCGCAGCGAACGTGCCCGCGGCGAGCAGACGGCGCGCGGTCATAGGATGGGTGTCCCGGTGCCGATGATCTGGCTCGCGCAGGCGAAGCCGATCTCGGCGTAGCGGCTGTCGAACCCGTCGGGATGCGGCGTGCCGACATAGTAGCAGCCACGCGGCACTCGGCCGACCGGTCCGGGCGTAAGCGGCTCGCCGGTGCGGGTCAGCGGCTTCATGTGCGCGACGCGAACGCCGTCGACATAAACGTCCGATCCGCGGTGCTCGACGAGCGCACCGGGCATGCCAATCACGCGCTTGCCGAAGGGCCCGGAGGTCGGGCCGAAATGGCGCTGCACGAGCGGGTTCGCAGGCGGTGCGAAGAAGACATAGTCGTCTTTCGCGGGTGTATGGTGGAGGTGGACGAAGAAGGCCCAGTTCGGGAGGCTATCGCTGGCGTTGATGAGGAAGGCGTTGTTCTTCTGCCAGTCCGCGATCGTGTTGTAGGAGGCCCAGGCGACAGCCATCAGCGCCACCGCGCTCCACTGCCTCACGCGCTTGGTGAGAAGAGCGCGCCGGTCGACCGCTCCCGGAGCAGCGGTTTGCCCCGGTGCGGTCTGTTCGAGCAGGGCGGCCTTACTGGCCACTGGTCGACCCGGTGACCGAGGGGGCGATCGCGGCGTCGAGTGCTGAGCCCTGCGCCGGCGGTGCGAACGGTGATGCGGCCGGCGCGATCGGCGCGGCTGCCCCGGAGGCTGATGGGGCAACCGCGCCAACCGCGGGACCTGCCGGCGATGCTGGGGCGGCCGCGGGAAGCGGGACCTTCGCATAGACCGCACGGCGGATCTGATCGGTGATGTCTGGTACGTTCTTGGAAAGAATGGCCTCGCCGACGAGAACGGTCGTGCCCGACGCGCCGATCTTCTGCAGCTCCTGATCGAGCGCGCCCATGAAGGCGCGAGTCTGAGCCGCCACGGCTTCGGGCTGACCGTTGCTGTGGCTCTGAGCCTGGACGTACTCGCTGACGATCGTCTCGAGCCGGACGCTTGCCATCGGCACCGCCGCAGCCGGGCTGGCGATGTGCTTGGTGACCCAAGCGCCCCACAGCAGCATGACGATCGCGATCGCGGCCATTGCCCAGGTGATCGGCGGCAGGCCCTCGGCTTTCTTGACGGCCGGCGGTGGTGCACCAGGCGCCCGGCGCGAAATCGGCAGCTCGCCGCCGGAGAGGTTGAACCGATCGGTAGGTGACCCGGTCGGGTGAGCGGCCGCGGCCGGCGCGGGCGTGTCGAGGACGTCAACCATGACGGGGGCCTTTCGAGGGAACGAGGATCGCGATGAGCAGCTGCCAGCGCAGCAGAGCGATGACCCCGAAGATGAGGATGACGACGATCCGCAGCTCGCCGACGAACGTCGCCCGCCGAACGGCATCGGCCGAGACGAAGCGCGATCCCAGGTTGGCGATCTGCGAGAAGAAGCCGATGGGGGTGAAGTTGCCCAGCATCAGGAAGAACAGGACGGTCACGCCCATCGCCGCGAGCGTCGTCATCGCCAGCCATCCTGAGAAGCGCAGCGCGACATAGCTCGTGTCAGCAATCGCCCCGCGGAGGTCGCGCTGCCAGCGGCGGGGCACTCGCCGCCGCGTCGCGACCTGCCAGTCGCTGTCGAAGCCGTAGCCTTCGGTCGCGCTCATTCTGCGGCCTCCAGATACTGCTCCGGAAACGCGACGCGCTCGATAGCCTCGTCCATCGAAAAGCCCTGCTCGATCAGGTGCTCGATCGCGGCGAACGTCTGCGGGCTCGAGGAATAGAGCGTGGCCGAATACTTATCGAGGACGAGCCGGCCGACCGCCTGGCTATCCGGGCCCTTGATCATGATGTCGGAATATTCGGCACCATTGCGCTTCAGCGACCGAAGCAGGCTCTCGGTATAGGGATCCATGTCGAACCGCCCGTGCTTCTGGAAGTCCGAGATCGTGTCTGGCTTCTGCATGAGAATGACCGACCAATCGCTGTTCTCCAGCGCCGCAAGGCTGCCCTCCGACTTGTAATAGTCGTTGAGGCTCTGCGTCGCGGTGATGAGCGAGGCGCCGTATTTGCGGCACGTGCGGCTATACGTCTCGACGAAGTCGGCCATCGATCCGCCGCGCAGCATCTGCCACGCCTCGTCGATCAGCAGCGCCTTGGGGATCTGGCGATCCATGCGACGCATCGTCTGGCTCGACATGAACATGATTGCGGTGAGCACGACGGAGCGGAGCTCCTCGCGACTGGCGAGGTCGGACAGCTCAAAGACGGTCAACGCGTTCGACATGTCGACCGACGCCTCACCGACGAAGAACTGGCCGTAGGTGCCCTCGGAGGAGAACGGGAACATGGCGATCGCGAGATCGGTCCCCTGCGGGCTGCCATCCGTACGCAGCTCCTGCACCACGTCGTCGACGCTGCCGCTGCGCCCCTTCGCCTCCCACACCCGATTGACGGCTCGGTCGATAAGGCCGCGTTCGGTGTCGTTGAGCTTGTCGATATGGCGGCCCATCTGCCCGATGATCGACTTGAGCATCGCCAGGGCGTCGACGAGATAATCCTCGTCCTGCGCTACAAGGGTCTCATCGATCATCGAGAACGGATTGAGGCTGAACCCGTCGCGCAGGCGGAACTCGACGAAGTTGCCACCGAGGCTCTTGGCCATGTGCTCGAACGAGCGGCCGTCGTCGATCACGATGATCTTGGCGCCGACGCCGGCAAAGGCGGCGCACAGCTCCTGCAGGGCCACCGACTTGCCCGACCCCGACTTGCCGAACACCGCGACGTTATGGTTGCCCGCCTTGTTCTCGAAGGGCGACCAGAAGAAGGGCTGGCCACGCCGGCCGACGAACATCAGGTGCGGGAGGTGCCCGCCGAGATACTCACCCTGGATGGGAAGCATGTTCGCCGTCGTGCTGGTGAGCATCGTGCGCAGCCGCTTCATGCGCTTCAGGTCGCTGTCGATGCCGTTGCCGAGCGTCATCGGCAGGCACGACATGAACGCCATGATCTGGAGGAACCGCTCGTCCAGCAGATCCCAACCCGCCGCCTTGTACATCGATTTGACGGTGCGCTCGTTGGCATCGCCCTGCCCTTTCGGGCTGATGATGCCGACCGAATAATAGGCCTGGACGAGCTTCTTGCCGAGCCTGAGCTCTTGCGTCACGTGCTCCCATTCGCGGCTCTGATCCTTGACCTGCGGGAGGAGCCGTGCCGACTTGGAGTCCGCGAGGCTCGAGGTGCGCATGAACTTGTAGCCGGCCTTGGATGAGGCAGCCTGCTCGTCCTGGTAGCACAGACACAGCGAGGTCAGCGTAGGACAGCCCGGGCGAAGCTTGTCGGAGAACATGTCACCGATCAGCTTCTGCACGTCCCAGGGCGCCCAGCGATTGGGCAGGTTCCGGACGGAAAAGAAGCGGTAGTCGAACGTGTCCGGGCGGATCTCCTCATAGGCCGTCTCGCCCGAAAGATTGGTGACCGCTCGCAGCGGCTCGACCGAGACGAGCAGGCGATCCGCCTGCACCACCGTCTGTACGTCGCGACGCATGCACTGATCGGCGATGGGGTCGAGCTCGGAATATTCGAGCACTTCCTCCGCCACGTTGAACGCGGGAGCGGTGATGTCGTCGATCAGCGAGATGAGGTCGACCGGCTTCATGCGGGCCGACGGCATGTCGATCGACTGAAGCGTCGAGACGATGCCGTCGCGCACGCCGACAAGCTCCTCGGGGCTCGACTTGCCGCTGGCGATAGACACGGACAGGAAGATGCGGTGATTGCGGACGTGGAAGGGCCCGTCCTTCGACATTGACACCCACGCACCCTGGCGGAGGAAGGCTGAGCGATGCTCGGCGATCTTGCGGTGGACACCGCCGGCCTTGAAGCGCGGGAGCGCATATTGCGCGATCAGCTTGCCGACGCGCGGGCTCTGAAACGCGAGGATCTGCACGCGCGCATTGGCGGGGATACTTTCCGAAAGGAGCTGCGCCAGGATCTCGCCTGTTCGCTCGTCCGCGCCCATGAGCGGCGCGAGCTCGAGTGCGAAACCGATCGAGTTGGTCTGGTAGAAGATGTCGTGTCGCTGATCGTAGCTGCGGTACGGCAGCCAGTTCGAGAGCATTGGCGCGTCGAAGGCCGGCGTGCCCTCGTCCGTCCCGCGCGTGTCGCCCAGCATGCGAGCGATGAAACCCCTCTTGGCTGCCATGCGATCAGTCCTCCACGTTCGGGCTGAAGCGTGCGGGCCGGTTGGCCGGCGACGACGAGGCGATCCGCTGTCCGGCAGGCGATGCCGCCGCGACGGGAGTCGACACAGGCGTCGGCGCCGGCGCGGCCGGCCTTGTGGCGGCGAGCGGGCGATCGCCCTTGGCCTTGGCTCGCGCGGCAGCGACGGCGCCGACGGTCGGCGCGGCCGCGCTCGCAGGAGGCGCGGCTACCGGCGTCGTATCCGCGGCCAAGCGCTCTGCAGTCGCCCGCTCGTTGGCCGTGACGGCGTCGATCGGCGCACCGAGCTGCGATAGGATCTCGGGGCTGACGTTGAGCGTGGTTGAGGCGGCGAGGCCCGGGCCATGGCCGTTAGTGGCGGCGACCCACTGGCCACTGTCGACCACCGCCTGCACGACGCTTGTCTCGTGATACCGGCCGGCGCCGTCGGTATGCGCCGGGAAGACGATACGAAGGACCTTCTGCGGCCGAACCCCCACTGTGCCGGTCGCGGCGATCGCCACGCTCTCCGGCGCGGAGCGGACCGGTGCCCGCTGGTATTGCACCGCAGGCCGGAAGCTGGTGTCGCCGGTGATCTCCGCCAGCGCCTTATCGTCGATCACGGTCGCCGGGGCGCAGCTGCCGCCTGCCGGCGCGCCGCAACCGAACTTGCCCGAGATGTTGGTGCCGAACGTGGTGCAGCTGGTCATTGCCAAGCCGGCGACAGCGAGCGCGACGCCCGTCATCAGCCGAGTGCGGCGGGGACGCAGCGTCGGCACGGGACCTGCCGGCAGATAGATGACATCGCTCTTCACGACCTGGCTCCCTTCAACCATGCTTCGAGCTGCGGCTTCGGTTTGAAGCCTTCCATCACGGCGCCGTCAGAGCGGACGATGACCGGCGTACCGTTGAGCCCGTGGGCCTTGGCGAACGCCTCGTTCTCATCGAGCCCGCTGGTGTCGCACTTGGGGCCGGTGCGGATCTCGTCTTGCGCATACGCGGCGCGCACCGCTGCATGCTTGTCGCGCGCGCACAGCACGAGGTCGGCGACCTCGCGGCTGCCGAGGACCGAGATCGGTCGCTCGATCACCGTGACGTTCATCGTCTCGAGCGACTGGCTGAGCGCGCGGCAGTACCCGCAGTGGAAGTCCGAGAAGACGGTCACCGTCTGCGACCCCGAACCCCAGACGATCGCACCCTTCTTCGACAGCCGCGAAAGGTCGAGGCGTTGCGGGGACGCCGCCTGGGTCACCCGCGTGCCTGCGCCCACCGACGGCGGCGCGGCGTCGGGAGCATCGGCCGCGCTGTTCGCCTTCGCCGCACCGCCCACCAGCATGTCTGGGTTGAGCGCCAGCAACCTCGCGGCGGTGAGGTCCTGGCGCGTCTGCATGTCGTAGACGCGTCCGATGACGAGGAAGCGCGCGGACTTGTCGACGTAGAAGAGGTTCGAGCCGGCCACGACCTCACACAGGCCGTCCACCTTGGAGCAGTCGACCGAGGTCACCTGCGTCTTGGGCAGTCGCTTCGTCAGTGCGGCCTTGACGATCTCGCCGTCCGGGGCCGCTGCGCTCCCGGTGAGAAGCGCCGCCATCGCTGCCAGCGTTACCGATCCCAAACCCTGCATCATAACTCTTCCCGCCTTTCCGACCTGGTCGAGGCCGCTCAGTTCTGGATGAAGACGCCCTCGAGGAAGACGATCTCGACATCGATGCCGGTGGGCATCTCGATGACCGGCTGATATTGCTCAGCACGCTCGATCAGGTACTTGCTGACCATGTCGCCGGCCTCTGCGACACCATTGCCGATACCACCGGTCGCCAGCTCGCCGACGCCGAGCATCTGGCGCTTGCCGTTGACGGTGATGTTCGAGCCGAGGAGCGAGGAGTTGGCGTTCGCCGCGAAGCCGCGGCCGATGCCACCTGCGACGCCGGCGAGGAACGCCTGCCCGACGAGGCCACCCTCGCGGCTTACGACGCGACCGCGGACACCCGTCTTGCCGGCGAAGCTGATGAAGCCCTTCACGTCGGACACCGCGTAGCGGCCATTCGACTGTGGGCACGTCATCCGCTGCAGCTTGACGTAGACCTTCTCGGACGAGAGGTCGCCGCGCGCCGCGCCGTTGATGAGACAGCCTTCGATCCGCGTCGTGAGCAGCTTGCCGTCCCGGTACACCGACCGCGCGGGCCCGGTGATGCGCAGCACCACGGGAAGCGGGTCCGACTGCGACTGGACACCGGCCGAAGCGTCGACACCCACGATGACCTTGGCCTTCGCGATCGAGTTGGGCGGCAGGTAGTTGGGGCTATCCGTGTAGCTTGTCGTGCCTCCCGAGATCCGCGTGGCGGTGCCGGCGGGACCGCCCTCGAACGAGACGAGCTTGATCTGGCGCAAGGCGACGGCAGCCGCGGCCGCTTCACCCGCCGTCATCGGTCCCCCTGCCCCGCCCGGCCCGCGGTAATTCGGCTGCGCCGCGCCGTACATCTGGGTCGGCAGGGGTGCAGGCGCGGGCGTGCTCGAGCGGTCCGAGAGCTGCTTGCGCAGCTGATCGTTCTCCTGCTGATAGGCGCTCATGACGCGCTGGCCGTCCGAGGCCATTGACTGGTTCTGGCCCTGCAGTGCCGCGACCTGCTCTTGGAGCGCCCGCATCTGCGCGGCCTGGCCGTCGACCGACTTCAGCTGGTTGTTGATCGACTGCATCTGCGCCTCGGACGAGGCCTGCCATTCGCGCTGCGACATGTTGCGATTGACCATGTCGTCGGTCGCGATCGTCACGTCCTTGCCGTCGGTCGGCGCGATGGCAGCCTTGCCTGACGGCTTGAGGATGTACCAACCGCCGAGCAGCACGATGAAGCCGGCGATGACGGCCAGCCACATGGTCTGCTTCTTCCGCACGGCATCGTTGCCGGCCATCATGCCGGTGTCGTCGCCCTCCTCGGGCTCGGCATCGAGCTGCTTGGCCTTGTTGCGATTGAAGATGTCCTTGAGGCTCATGGCCGCACTCCGTTGGCGAGGCCCGAAGGCGTGACGATGTAGACGGTGGTGGCTTCGCCGGGCTTGAGGTCAGGGTGCGGCACCGAGACCGCGATCGCGTTCGACGGCGCGATCGTGCCTTCGCCGAGCGACACCGGCGCCTTGCCGGTGTTCTGGATCCGCAGCACGCGACCGGCGATCTGCGCCCCGCGATATTCCGAGATCATCTGCACCTTGAGGGTGCCGATCATCACGGCTGACATGGAGGCGGGCCGGATCTCGAACCCATCGATGTTCGCGTTCTCGTACATCGCCTGGACGAGGTTCGCCGACGCTTCCTGTGGCGTCGCGGCAGCGGATGCGACCTGTGTCTGCTTCTCCGCCTCGACGTCCTTGTTCTCGACGAACACCTGCTGCGCGTCGTCGCCGGCCAACCTGCAGGCGAACTTGTAGACGTATCCCTTGGCGGTCGTGCCGAAGAACGACACCGTGGCGCGCGAGTAGCCTTCCGGCACCGAGACGTAGATGTCGCCGCGGTTGGGCTCGTTGACGACCGTGAAGTCCTCGCTGTCGACGCCGGTCGTGAGCTTGGAGACGCTGGCGAAGCGATCGTCCTTGAGGCTGACCCGCGTCAGCCCGGACTTCGACATCGTGCAGGCGACCTCGCTGTTGTCGCGTGCGAGAACGTGCTCGTCGGCGAAAGCGGGCGCCGCGAGCGCGACCCCGCCGACCACGATCATGCAACCGCCGATCAGGCGCGAGAGGTGGCACCAGCGCGTGGTGACCGCCCCTCCAGCGCCGATCAGGCTATAGGCAAGCAGAGGGCTCATGACGCGTCTCCGGGGGCGGCGCCGTCCTTGTCGGCCTTGCTCACCATCCCGAAGCCCTTCAGCTGCAGAGACAGGCCACGGTACGCCCAGTTGAAGCGGAAGGTCTTCGGCTCGGCGGTGACCGACTTCGAGCCGACGACGGTGTGGAGGGTGCCGCTCACCTCAGAGGTCAGAGCCTCAGGGTCGACCTTCATGCCGGTGAGCGTGAAATACTGGCTGATTGTGGAGCCGTTCTGCTCATTGACGATCTTCATGAGATCGCGCTTGAGCGCGCCGTGGCTCTCCGGCGTGGCGATCGCGAGGATCGAATCCATCCAGTATTGAAGATTTTCGGGGGACCGATTGAGCGTCATCAGCGCTGTGTCGCGCGTGACCATCTCGAGGTAGTCCCGGCTTACACCGCTCGAAGAGAGCGTCAGCGGCGTGCGCACGATCGGCTGCAGCACGATCTCGCGGTCGCGCGTGGCGCCGACCAGGAATAGCAGGACAACGAGACCTGCCAGCACCAGCGCCACGATGCCGAGCATGTTGCGCTGCTTGATGACCCGCTGCGATTGAGCGAGGCCGACACTGTAATCCATTTAGCCCACCATCACGCGAAGGTGAGAGGGCGGCGTCGCCTTTAGCCCGGTGAAGCTCGAGGGCAGGTGCCAGTAGGCCATGTGGAGAATCCACGACGAGGCCTTCCCGGCTTTGAGCTTGCGAAAGCCCCACCATCCGAGCAACGAGACCACCAACCCGATCACGACGTGCTGCGAGAGGATGCCCCACACGAAGGGGATCGCCATCGCGAGGAACTCGTCCAGCGTCCAGAAGCCGATCAGCTCCGGGTCGTCGAGATGCGAGGGGATGGAATACCGGTCCATAAGCTAAGCCGCCCTCCCAGCGGTTGATCCAGCCGCGCCTCAGATCGTCGCGGTGACGGTCGAGGTGACGATCGGAATGCCGGTGCCGGCGCCGACGCCGACCGCGACCGGGACGGCCACCTGGCCGAGGCTGAAGCGACCCGACGCGAGCGCGACGATGCCGCCGGCGAGGCTCATCACGGTGATGATCTTGCCGCCCGAGCCCTCGAGGAAGTCCGTGAACTTCGTCAGCGCGGTATTGAACGTCGTGTCGGTGCCGGCGAACGCCGCCGACGCGCCCAGCACCATCACCATGGCGATGATTGCCAGGCCGAGAAGGACGGCGTTGGTACGACCCCCCTTCGGCATCGCAAGTGCAGACATGCTCTTTCCCCTTGATAGACGAAGCGAATTGCTGCGCCGTCTTCAAAAGGAACCAAATTTCAAGAATTGAACAGAGGAAAAAAGTTACCCTGTTTGTGACGGTAATTGTAACATCTAGTAGGCGACGCACGACCGCAGCGCACTTCCAGCCGAAATGGTTCATTCCCGCCGTGGACCGATCGACAGGGTAAAATAATTCCCCTGTTTACTTGTCCTGATCTTTGTGGACGATGGAGGGGCTGCGGCACGGGAGGCCGGCGGCAACCGCAATCGCCGCGTATCAGGTATGGCCTATCCCCCGGGGGAGGGAATATGATCGCCTATGTCTCAGGTGATCTACACATTCACGTTCGATAAGTCGGTGTTCCGGCTGGCGAGTCACGCCATCCGCATCCACTCGCACCACACACTGGCGTTCGAGAGCGTGTCCGCTACGGCCCTGAAAGGCATGGAAATCTTCCTCTCTATGGAGAATCCCAAGGCCTTGGTTGCCGAGGCGCTCAAGCTAGATCTGCCCGGCGACGTGCGAGTGACGTTGCGCATCCCGCTTAGCCAGAAACCCATCTTCCAACGAGCGCGTGATCTAGCGATGAAACACGCCGACCACCCGGTTCCCACTCGGATCGCCTTCGTAACAGCACTACTCGCCGTATTTCACGGAACATTCATCGATTGTTCACACATTGCTGTGAACGCGCCTGATTGACAATCGTGCGGAATAACGGAGTATTACGACCCGTTAGGGGGTCGCACCATGTACCACCAGGGCAAAGCGTTCGCCGGCAGCGCTGACAGACAACGAGGTTTTCTCACGCTTTTCCGCGAGGAATGGCGTCGTCGGGGGCTGACGAATCCACAGGTAGCCGCCCGACTGGGGCGAAGCCTCAGCCTTGTCGTCAAGATCAAGGCGGGTCGTACGCCCCTCACCGGGCATCTCATCGACCAGCTCGTGGAGATCCTGGAGATTGACGTCGTCCGAGCCTACTTCGCCGTCGATATCCTGAATGAGCCGATGATCTACTTCGAACCCGTCTTCCTGCAGTCGCTCAATAAAACGATGGCGATGTACGAGCGCATTCTCACCACCTACCGCGCGCAGCAGGACGCTCCTGAGGACGACGTCACTCTCGATCTAGAGGCCGACGACGACACTCTCGATCAAACTGCGCAGTGACCGTGGCATCGCCTGCTATGCAGGCCGGCGCGGCTAAGTTTCGTCATGCCGAAGTCATATTGCACGTCGCCTGATGCTGGCAGATTGTCGTCCGCTTATGACAAGCGACGAGCAGCCTATAAAACGCAGTACCCGGTCCATGCGACTGAAGAAGCAGCGCGAGGATCAAGCCGGCTACCGGCGCTCAACGATCGCCTTGTCGCCCGTGGCGGTGGCCATCGCGGAGCGGCTACAGCAGCGGCTCCAGCTGCCCTCCCGCGAAGCCGTGATCAACGCGGTGCTCGAGCGCATCGATTCCGACCGCTACGTCAAGTACGAGTTCCTTGGCTCGGAGGGGTTTCGATCGCCTCCAACCGCGCACCTACAGAAGGATCGGGTGCCACAGAGTGGCGACGGCGAACCGGCGTCCGAAGAGGATCCGGCGAAGGCTCTCGAATCGCATCGGTAGCCTTCGCGCGTACGGCCGGGTCGCTCTTCCACTGGCCAGCTAGGAAGGCCCTCGTCCGCCCATCTACGCCGCGGTCACCTACCCGGGAAATGGCGGTAGAAGGTCGACAGCGATACGCCGATCGCACCGGCTATTTCGCGTGGCGTCATCTCTGTCTTGAGAAGGCTCTCGGCCGCATTCCGACGGTCGTCGGTCATGACCGACTTTCGACCGCCAAAGCGACCCCGACGCCTGGCGACCTCAAGCGCCGCGGTGGTGCGCTCCTTGACCAGCTCCCGCTCCATCTGCGCCATGGCGGCGAGGATGTTGAAGACCAACCTGCCGGCAGTACCGGAGGTATCGATGCCGTCCGTGATCGAACGCATGCCGATGCCCTTCTCCTCAAGCTCGGCCGCGAGGTCGACCAGACCCTTCATCGTTCGGCCCAGCCGATCCAGCTTCCAGACGACCAGCACATCGCCGGCGCGCGCGTAGCTGATGGCCTCGACCAGACCAGGGCGACTGATCTTCGCGCCGCTGGCCTTGTCGGAAAAGCACCGCTCGCACCCGGCTTGGCGCAGCGCATCGAGCTGCAGGGTCAGATCCTGCTCGGGCGTCGACACGCGCGCATAGCCGATCAGCATCGATTTTTCTCAAAACTCATCGACAAGGCTCATCGATCGGGATTACAATTGGCGATGGGTTTTGAGAAGTCACATTCCGCAGCCGGCCTCTCGGCCGATCGCGCCGGGCGATCCATTCCCATGGTGCCTCGTCAAAACAGGTCGTGGCTGTTGAAAAAAGCCAGACGCTGAAGCCGGGCACGTTATGCTAAGGCGACACTCGATATCATCTCTATCGATTGTCCGGCGCGATGTTCCGGCAACCGTCAAGCTTGGCGATAAGGGCTGGCTTCGAGCGTGTCGGCACGACCTGTCCATAGACGCGACAGAAGGTGTCTCCGGCCGTCTCACTCCGTCCTTAAATACGTTTCAACGATGAAGCGGAAGCTTCGCCAAGCAACCGGAAAAGCGCAACATGATCGGGTCAGCATCATTGCCCGCCATGCGCCCAACCAGCAGGGCAAGCGCGGCATGGGCGATCTCATCGACGGGCTGCGTCAGCACCGTCATGTCGGCATCGAGCAGCCCCGCCCATTCTACCCGGTCGAACCCCGCCAGCTGCGGGTCGGGTCCGTGCGCAGCACGGATCGTCACCGCGGCGTCGAGCAGGATGCAGCCGTCGCCGCACAGCACGGCATCCACCTGTGCGGCGGCCACCGCCTGCGCCACCGCTGCGGCATCCGCCACGCGGACCGCCTCGCCGGTCAGGCCGCGCGCCGCGAGTGCCTGCGCGAAGCCGCGCTCGCGTTCGCGCGCGGTACTGCCGCCGGTGCCGAAGAGGCCCAGGAAGCGCTGACAACCCCCGTCGTGCAGCGCGCCGACCAGCGCCGCCGCGCCGCCTTCGTTGTCCAACACGACGAGGTCGTGCGCGGCATCTCCCTCGTGCCGGTCGAACAGCACGATCGGCATCATGACTGGGGGGCAGGCGGTGCCGAGCACGGGTGCCATGATGATACCCGACACGCGTTCCTCGTGCAGCATCGTCAGGTGATCGGCCTGCCGCCCGGCATCCTCGTCGCTGCTGCACAGGATCAGCCGCAGTCCCTGCCGTCGGGCATGGACCTCCAGGGCGCGGACCACGTCGCGGAAGAAGGCGGTACCGATATCGGGCACGATCACGCCGATCAGACTGGGATCGTGCGCCCTCAGGCGGCGCGCGAGCAGATTTGGCAAATAATCGAGCCGGGCCAGCGCCGCCTCGACACGGCGACGCGACTCTGCTCGTACCGACCGGCCGCTCAGGACGCGCGAGACGGTGGCGATCGACACGCCCGCCGCTTTAGCGACCTGCTTGATCCCGACCGTCATCCTTACCCCTTGCCGGATTGCCCGGCGCGTCTCTTGAGCATCGCTGCTAGGCGCAACGACCGCGTAAGGGAAGCGATGGCGGGACCGCGCGCCCTCAGCGCAGGAACAGCCACACCGGCAGCAGCGCGAGGACCGTCCAGGCGCCCATGAAGATCACCGACGTCCGCATCGCAAACCGATCGCCGTTGCGCCGCCGGTCGGCGATGCCGCGCGCCGCCTCCCCGGCGTGACGCGTGGCTGACGCATCGCCCAGCGCATCGAGTTGCGCGTGCCAGTCGGCGATGGTCATGCGCGCGGCGGCGATCCCCCGCTGCGCCTTATAGGCGAGCACGAACCCCAGCAGCGCCAGGAACGGCGGCAGCGTCACCGTGAACGGTTCGCTCCAGCGCCCGTTCGAGCTGCCGAGCGAGGTCGCATAGGCGATCATCAGGAACGCCTGGCACGACAGCAGCGCGTTGAGCCGCCCGATCAGCAACTGGCTCTCGTGGCGGATTTCCGTGCGGGCGTGGTCGACCTGTCCGGCTTCGGGCGCGGCCATCGTCGCCGTCCTCATGCGGCATGCGCGATGCGCGTGCGCCCGCGGGCCGGACGGAAGCGGCCGTCGCGCAGCGCGCCCTCGATATCCTCCAGGCTGGCGCCGGCCGTCTCGGGCACCATCAGCAGCACGAATAGGAACGAGGCCAGGTTGATGCCGGCATAGACCCACATAGTCGCGCCCAGCCCGATCGCCGCGACCAGCGACAGCGCGGTCCCGGTGACCACCAGGTTGCTGCCCCACAGCATCGCGGCGTGAAGCGCCGTGGCGGGGCCGCGCACCGCCAGCGGGAACATCTCCGCTCCCAGCAGCCAGCCGCACACCTGGATGCCGCCGGCGTTGAACAGCATGAAACCGAGCAGGAAGGCGATCGTCAGCAAGCTCTGCCAGCCGCCATGCGCGCCGGCGGCGAACATCACGCCCAGCCCGACAAGGCTCGCCACCGATCCAGGGATCATCACCAGCATCAGCCGGCGCCGCCCGATCCGGTCGACGAACAGGCAGCCAAGCAGCGTCATCACCGCATAGACGATCGCCACGCCCAAACTGGCGAACAGCGCCGACGAGCGGCCGAATCCTGCGTCCGACAGGAAGGTCGGCGCGTAATAGATCATCATCTCCAGCCCGCCGCACTGGGTGAAGAAGGCGACCCCCAGCGCCGCCACCAGCGCCGGGCGCAGCCAGGGCCGGCGGATGCCGCGCCAGCCGCTGTCGTCCGCATCGGCCTCGCGCGACACCGCGTCGATCTGGCGGACCTCGTGCCGGATCTCGCGACGGCTGGTCCGCACCCTGGCGAGCACGTCGATCGCCGCGTCCAGCCCGACATTCTCGGCCAGCCAGCGCGGGCTGCCGGGCATGAACGCCATGGCCACGAACACCAGCGCGGCCGGTGTCGCCGCGATGCCCACCATCGTCCGCCAGCTCCACACGTCGTGCAGCAGCGCACCGACGATCGCGGCGAGCAGGATGCCGACGCCGATCGCCACGTTGAACATGGTGACCAGGTTGCCGCGCCGGTCCTGCGGCGCCAGTTCGGAAATGTACATCGGCACCACCTGGGTCGATCCGCCCACCGCGATGCCCAGCAGCACGCGCGCCGCGATCAGCAGCCCGACCGTGGGCGCCATCGCGCAGGCGACCGCCCCCAGTGCGAACAGCGCGGTGACCGCCATCACCGACCGCTTGCGCCCGATCCGTTCCGACAACCAGCTCGTCGCCAGCGCGCCGATAACGGCACCCGCCAGGATCGACGCGGCGATCAGTTCCTGGCTGCGATGGTCGAGCCCGAACTCGTCAGTCATTGACAGCAGCGCGCCGGCGATGATGCCGGTGTCGTAGCCGTACAGCGCGCCGCACACCGCCGCGACCAGCGCCGCCACGCGCAGCACGCGGTCGCCGTTGCCGGCGGGATGGGGGATGCGCGGGCGGGTGCGTCGCAGGCGGCCTCGGCGGCGGACCCCGCTGTGGGGCGGTGCGGGATGGATCGTGTCGGCATCGGGCACGAAGCTGTTCTCCAATGGTTGTCGGGGTGGCAGTGGTCAGCGCGGGCGCAAAATCCCGCGCCGCCGCCAGGACGGGAGCGTCACCTGCTCGCGCAGCCAGGTGAGCAGACCCGCCAGGATGATGACGGCGATTCCCGCGAAGGTGGCGGCGGTGACCGGCTCATGGAACACGACGTAGCTGAACAGCACCGCCCAGATCATCTGGCTGTATTGCGGCGGCGCGATGCGGCTGACCTCAATCCGTTGCGCGGCAAGCATCAGCAGCGCTTGCCCCAGGATCGCGAGCAGCCCGTAGCCGAGCAGCAGCAGCAACTCGTGCGTGTCCGGCCAGCGAACGCCCGGCAGCATCAACGCCCCGTTCAGCACCAACGACCCGGTTAGCCCGGCGCCGAGCATCGAGATGCGCTTTTCCGCGCCGCCCCCGGCGCGGAAAAGCACGATTACCGCTGCGCTGGCGATCGCACCCATCAGAGCGGCAGTATGTCCCAGGTCGAGCGGGCGCAGGCCGGGCCGCAGCACCATCAGTACGCCGACGAACCCCAGGACCACCGCCACCCAGCGCCACGGCCCGATCGTCTCCCGCAGGAAGATGACCGACAGCACCGTGACGAACAGCGGCATCAGGAACAGCAAGGCGAAAGCCTCGGGCATGGGCAGCCGGGTAAAGGCAACGACGCTGGCGACGCTGCCGATCGCCGATCCTATGGCACGTCCGATCCACAAGGAGCGGCGGGTGGAGGCAAACATGTCACGGAGCCGGTCGCCACTGGTCCGAACCAGCGGCAACGCGACCAGCCCTAACAACGCGCCTGCAAAGGTCACCTGAAACGGGTTGAGTGCTCCGTCCAGCATCCGCACCGATGCGTCACTGAACGCGAAGGCGGCATAGGCGATGAAGGCAAGCGGCACGCCACCGATGGTTGTCGCGGATTGCAGACCGCGCACTGTGGCGGCTTTGACGTTTGTCATGTCATGTCCCCATCGAAGGTCCGGCCCGTCGAAGGCCATGCGGTAGTTAGCGGTGTTCGCAGGTTCGGCGCGTGCCCGGGTCGAGGGTTGCGAGCATCGCGATTGCCTATAGCAGCTCTAAACAGAAAACGTTATCAGTTGATCCCTGTAGCTGTATAAATCTTCGCTCGCCGTCGTGCGGCTACCCGTGGTGACGACGTTAGACGGGGTAACCCGTCGCGATCCGCCCACTGTGATGCTGGAGTATTTCGTCCTATGGAGCATCTCGTGCTCGTTCTGGCCGTCGTCGGTTTAGCCGGCATCGGTGCCCAGTGGATTGCCTGGCGCACCGGTCTACCCGCGATCGCGCTGATGCTGCTGGCCGGCGTCGTTGCGGGGCCGGTGACCGGCTTCATCCAGCCCGAGCGCGACTTTGGTCCGCTGCTGAAGCCCGCGGTGTCGATCGCGGTCGCGATCATCCTGTTCGAGGGCGGACTGAGCCTGAACTTTCGCGAGTTGCGCCAGGTCGAAGGCGCGGTGCACCGGCTGGTGCTGCTTGGTGTGCCGATTGGCTGGTTTCTAGGAGCGCTTGCCTGCTATTACGTTGCCGGGCTGGTGTGGCCGGTGGCGATCCTGTTCGCCGGCATTCTGGTGGTGACGGGGCCGACCGTGGTGCTGCCGCTGCTGCGCCAGACGCACATCGCCGCCCGCCCCCGCGCCATCCTGAAGTGGGAGGCGATCGTCAACGACCCGCTGGGCGCGTTGTGCGCGGTATTGACCTACGAATTGCTGCGCCATGCCGGGGCAGGAATCTCTGTCGCCGAAAGCATCGCGCGGCTTGCGGTGGCGTCCCTGCTTTCGGGCATGATGGGCTATGGTGCCGCCCGCGCGATCGCTTGGGCGTTCCCACGTGGCCATGTGCCTGAATATCTCAAGGCGCCGACGCTGCTGGTGGCGGTGATCAGCACCTTTGTCGCCGCCAACCTGTTGCAAGAGGAGACCGGGCTGCTGGCGGTGACAGTGATGGGCATCGCGCTCGCCAACATGAAGGCGGCGCGCATCCGCGACATCCTGTCTTTCAAGGAGAACATCACCGTAATCCTGGTGTCGGGCGTTTTCGTGGTCCTGTCCGCCTCGCTCGACCTAGGCGTGCTACACACGTTCGAGTGGCGCTTCGGACTGTTCCTCGTCGCCCTGCTGGTATTCGTCCGCCCTGCCACCGTACTGCTCAGCCTCGCCTTCAGCCGCATACCGTGGCGCGAGCGGCTGTTCGTCGCGTGGATCGCGCCGCGCGGCATCGTCGCGGTCGCGATATCGGGGCTGTTTGCGCTCAAGCTGGGGGGGCTCGGCTATAACGATGGCGCCACGCTGGTCACCCTGTCGTTCGCGGTGGTGGTGGCGACGATCGTCGCGCACGGCTTCACCATGGGCGTGATCGCGCGCGCCCTGGGGCTGCGCTCGACCGAGCCGCCGGGCGTGCTGATCGTCGGCGCGACGCCGTGGAGCACGGCGCTCGCGGGCCATCTGCGCGCGATCGGCGTGCCCGTGACGGTCGCGGACACCAGCTGGCCGCGGCTGGCACCTGCGCGCGAGGCGGACATCCTCACCTATCATGGCGAGGTACTGGCCGAGGCGTCGGGCGAGGCGCTGGACCTGCACCGCTTCGCCGCGCTTGCCGCAGTGACCGACAACGAGGCGTACAATGCCCTGGTGTGCAGCGAGTTCGCGCCGGAGCTGGGGCGCGATGCCGTGTACCAGCTTGGCGACGCCGCCGGCGACGACCCCCATCGCCTGCCAGATGCGCTGCGCGGCCGGGCGCTGTTCGCGTCCGGTCTGGGAGTGGAGGAGCTGCACGATCGGATGGCGAAGGGCTGGACGCTCGGCAGCGTGCGGCTCGACGCGCCCGATTTCGGGGCGGTGCGCCGCCAGCTGCCCGAGGATGCCGACATGCTGCTGCTGGTCCGCCGCGGCGGCGCGATCCGCTTCTTCAGCCATGCCTCGCGGCCCGCGCCCGAAGTGGGGGACATCGTCATCGCCTATGCCCCTACCATGCGGCTGGAGGTGGCGCCGGACTGGACGACGGCGCCCGATCTCGAGACAGAAGCCTTGCCGATCCATGCCGGGAGCGACCGATGACCCTGTACCGTGCCACCTTCGCCGCGGCGCTCGCGCTCGCGCTCGCCGCCTGCGGCTCGCCGCGCCGCGAAGCGCCTGAGGCGGAGGCCGTCGAAAGTCCCGCCGCTCCCGATCCCACAACCGGCAACTCCGCGGCCACCAGCTCGATCATGCGGCCTGCGGTTGCCGCCGAACAGGCGCCGAAGGCGACGCCGACCCCGGTGGCGGAACCGCTCACCGCGGTGGTGCCGTTCGCGGATCGCGGCATGACGCTCGAAGATGCAGGGCGGGCGGCGCTCGACACGCTGGTCGCCGACCCCGCCTTCACATCGGGCGGTGCGATCGTGCTGCGCGGGCACACCGATTCGCGCGGCAGCGATGCGGACAACCGCGCCGTGGCGCGCGGTCGGGCGGAGGCGGTGCGCGCCTATCTGGTCGGCAAGGGCGCCGACCGGGCGCGGATCACGTTGGTCGCCCTCGGCGAGGCGCGGCCGGTCGCGCCCAATGCTATGCTGGACGGCAGCGACGATCCCGAGGGCCGCCGCCGTAATCGCCGTGTGGAGGTGGAGGTGGCGCCGCCGCCGCTGACCTCGTGATCTGCGACCAGTTGTGAGAGCGGGCGGAAAGGTGGTCTATAACTGAAAAGCTTTTCTGTTTTGTGGAACCCCGATCGAGATCGAAGCTTGAGTTATCGGTTATGTCTAACGCCTTTTGCTCCGCCTTTGAGGTGAACCAGTTCACCACCGCCCTCTGGTCGTTCGATGCGGATGTCGAGCGTTATGCCGCTCTCAAGGCCGACCCGAATTCCTGGCGCGGGCAGATGACGCGCACCGCAGGCAGCGGACTGGCGATCAGCACAGTGCAGCCGCTGGTGCGTACCTTCGGTGCCAGCGCGATGCAGCCAGAGCCTCGGGGCGTCGCCGCACGCATGGACCGCCTGCGCCAAAGCATCGAGCGGCTTGCGCCTTTCGTCGTAAACACCGGCGTCCCCGACGCTGGCGATGTGCAGGCGATAGACGATATTTGTACGGAGCGGCTGGCCGAACTCGCGCCGTTTGGCCACGACCATGGCGTACGGCTGACGCTCGAGCCGCCGGGGCCCCGTCGATGAACGTCAAGACGGCGATCCGGACATTGGGCCAGACGCGCGCGATCAGCGCCCGGCTGAGCGATCACGTCATCGCCCATGCGCTGCCCCCTACCCGATGAACGGAGCCGCTGTGCCGCAACCAGCTGACCACAAGCGTCAGGCCAGTCCCACGCGCGTTGAACGTGTCGTCCTCCTGCTTGGCTGGATCGCCACCGGCACCGCGGTGATGATGTACGTGTCCTATGTTTCGCAGATTCAGCTCAACCTCGCCGGTCAGAAAGGGTCGGTGATCCAGCCGTTCGCGACCGTCGTGAATTGTGCGCTGTGGGTCGCCTACGGCCTGCTCAAGCCCAAGCGCGATTGGCCGGTCGCGCTCGCCAATGCGCCCGGCGTGGTGCTGGGCGCGATCACCCTCGTCACCGCGCTCCACGCGCGCGGCTGAACCCCTTTCACAACCCGGGAGCCATCCAATGACCACCATGTCCGTCCACGATTCCGCCACGGCCACGCGCCGCACCTTCCTTGGGGCGATGGGCGCCGCCTCCACCGCGATGCTCGCCGCCGCCGCCCCCGCATCGGCGCAGCGCGCGACCGGGCGACCCTATCCGCAGGCGATCCGGCCGCTGCCGCCCGACGGCGGGCGCCGCTTCGGCTATGCGGTCGTCGGCCTGGGCAAGTACGCGCTCAACCAGATCCTGCCCGCCTTCGCGCGGTGCCGGACATCGCGGCTGGCCGCGCTGGTCAGCGGCGACCCCGCGAAGGCGCGCCGCGTCGCCGACCAGTACGGCGTCGATCACGCTCACCTCTACGATTACGCCGGTTTCGACCGCATCGCGAACGATCCGACGATTGACGCGGTGTACATCATCCTGCCCAACGCGCTCCATGCCGAGTTCAGCATTCGCGCCAGCCGTGCGGGCAAGCACGTGCTGTGCGAGAAGCCGATGGCGACCAGTGCGGCCGATTGCCGGCGGATGATCGTGGCGGCACGCGAGGCGAAGCGCGAGCTGATGATCGGCTATCGCTGCCACTATGATCCCGTCAACCGCAAGGCGGCGGCGCTGCTGCGCGAGAAGACGGTGGGCACGCCGCGCATCGTGACCACCGACAACAGCGACGTGCTCGCCTTCGACGATCCGTCCGCGCAGTGGCGGGTGACACGCGCGCTGTCGGGCGGCGGATCGCTGATGGACCTCGGCATCTATGGCGTAAACGGCGCGCGCTACCTGCTGGACGAGGATCCGGTCGAGGTGCGCGCGATGATCCCGCCGACTGACGATCCGCATTTCCGCGAGGTGGAGGATCGCATCTCGTGGCTGATGCGCTACCGCTCGGGCGCGATGGTGCACGGCAGCTCGTCCTTCTCGACCGCCGCCACTACGCGCTTCGGCGTGCAGGGGACAGGGGCGGGGATGCGGCTCGATCCGGCGACCGGCTATTATGGGAACCGCGTGATCGTCGAGCGGGCGGAGGGCGCGCAGAGCTGGTCCGACCCGATCTTCACCATCCCCGAACCCGACCAGTTCGCAGGCCAGCTCGACCATCTGGCCGAGGCGTTGGCCCGCAAGGAGCGCGTTCGCTCGACCGGCGAAGAGGGCATGCAGGACGTGCGGCTGATCGAGGCGATCTACGAGGCGGCGCGCACCGGCCGCCCCATCTCCACCGACTGGGGAAACTGGCGAAATGGCTGAGCAGGGCCGACGCGGCTTCATGGCCGGCGTGCTGGCGATCGCGGGCCTTGCCGCCACGGCCGGTCGCGCGCAGACGAACGGCACCGCGCGGCGATGGGACGGGCGGGAGGAGCCGGTCCTGATCCCCGATCCCGACGTCATCGCGCTCGACCCCGCGTTTGAGCCGTTGCTGGTCGGCAATGCGGTGATCGAGCGCACATGGACCGGCGGCGACTGGCTGGAGGGTCCGGCCTGGTCCGCGCAGGGCCAGTATCTGCTGTTCAGCGACGTGCGCCGCGACCGGCAGCACCGCCTGTTGTGGGAAAACGGCGCGGTGTCGGTGCGGCGCGCGCCGTCCGGCTTCTCCAACGGCAACATCTTCGACCATCAGGGGCGGCAGGTGTCGTGCCAGCACGGCCGGCGCCGCGTCGTTCGGGTCGAGCATGACGGCAGCGTCCGCGTGCTCGCCGACGCGTTCGAGGGGCAGCCGTTCAATTCGCCCAACGACCTGGTGTCGCACCCGGACGGCAGCATCTGGTTCACCGATCCGCCCTATGGCCGGATGCTGGCCGAAGGGCAGCCCGATGCGCCGGGCGGTCCGGCCAACCACGACGGTCGCTTCGACGGGGCGGTCGGCACCGGCTTCGTGGCACCGCTGCCGCCGGCCTCCGCGCGGCGGCCGGGCGGCGTCTATCGCTGGGATCCGTCGGGCACGGTGGAGCGGGTGCTGGACGAGGGCGATCTGCCGATGCCCAATGGCCTCGCCTTCGCGCCCGACCATGCCACGCTCTACGTCGCCAGCACGCCCGCCGGCCCCGGCACGCCGCCCCCGCCGGCGGGGGACAAGGCGATCCACGCCTTCCCGGTGCAGGGGCGCCGGCTGGGGCGCGGGCGGCGGTTCAGCGCCATGACTGTCGAGGGCGCGGCCTATCCGCCCGACGGCTTCCGCGTCGATCGCGCCGGCAACCTGTGGTGCGCCTCCGCGGGCGCGGCGGGCCATGCCGGGGTGCTGGTGCTGTCGCCGGCCGGAAAGCCGCTCGGCCGCATCCGGCTGCCGGAGGCGTGCGCCAACCTGACGTTCGGCGGGCCGCGGCGCGACACGCTGTTCATGTGCGCGACCCGCTCCATCTATCGGCTCCAGGTCAATGCGCAGGGCCATGCGCCGAGCTGACCGATGGGCGCTGGCGGCGGGTGCGCTGGTGGCGGGCGGGGATGCCGCGGCACAGGTCGCGGCGCCGGCCCCGGTCCCGCCCGTGCGCCCGCAGCAGCGCGGCGCCGACAGCCTCGAACGCGGGAGCCGGCACGAGCAGGAACGCCGCACCGCGCCCCCGCGCGCCTTCGAGCTGCACGGCGGCTACCTGAGCGAGACGATGACGGTGCTGTCGGGCGGGCGGGGCGGCGGCGGGTCCGACACGCGCTATGTGCAGGAAGTGGCGCTCGGCGCGATCGTGCGGCTCGACCGAATCAGCGCGCTGCCGGGCACGATCCGGGTCACGGTCACCGACCGGCGGGGCGAGAGCCTGACCTCGGCACAGATCGGCAATCTGGTGCCCGTGCAGACCGTCGTGGGGCCGAGCGAAGGCACGCGCCTAACCGAGGCATCCTGGACCGTTCCGCTGGCCGGCGAGGCGCTGGACCTGAAGGCGGGGCGGCTGTTCGGCCAGGCCGACTTCAACGCCTCGCCGCGCTATGACGGCTGGCAGCTCTACTGCCAGTTCATGTCCAACGGCATCTGCGGCCGGCCGATCGCGGTGCCGCAGAATGCCGGCTTCACCAGCTATCCCGTCTCGGTCTGGGCGGCGCGGCTGCACGGGCGGGTCAGCCAGCGGCTCGCGCTGTCGGGCGGGGTGTACGAGGTGAACCCGGGCCTGCGCGAACGCGGCCGCGGCTTCAGCCTGTCGACGCGCGGCGCGACCGGCGTGTTCGTGCCGGCGGAGGTGTCGCTGCGCATCGGCGACCGCGACCGCCGCCACGGCGAGATCCGGCTGGGCGGCTATTACGACAGCAGCCGCGTCGACGATGCGGTCACCCGGCTGGCGCCGACCTACACCACGGCCGACGCGGCGGTGCCGGGCGGCGACCTGCCACGCCGCCGGGGCCGCTACGGCGGCTATGTCCTCACCGATTTCCGCATCCAGCGTGACCGGGCGGGCGAGCCGCAGGGAACGATCGTCGTTGCCAACCTGCAATGGGGCGATGCGCGCACCGCCACCTTCGGCTGGACGGGCTTCGCCGGCATCGTGCGGCGCGGCACCTTTGCCGGACGGCCCGACGATTCGGTCGCGCTCGGCCTGTCGGTCAACCGGGTCAACGCCCGCGTCGGCGCGGCGCTGGCGCGGGCCGGGTTCGCCGCCCCCGGCAGCGAGCGCGTCGCGGAGGCGAGCTACGGCCTGTCGATCGCGGACGGCGTGTCGATGCGGCTGGGGCTCCAGCACATCGCGCATCCGATGGGTTTGCGGACGCGCGACGACGTCCTTGTCGGCGGCGCTCGGCTGGGACTGGATTTCTGATGGACGCCCGCGGGTGACTCGAAAGGACGTGACGTGATCTCTCGACGGACATTCGCGCAGGCAACGCTGGGCGCCTGCGTCGCCGCTCCCGCTGGCATAGGCCAAGCAGCGGCAGAGACGGCAGGCCGCGCCGACCGTTACCGTCCGCTGCTCCACTATACGCCGCCCCGGGGCTTCATGAACGATCCCAACGGGCTGATCCGCGTCGGTGACGAATGGCATATGTTCCATCAGCTCAACCCCGCCGCGCCGGTAATGGGCAACGTCCACTGGGGTCACGCCGTGAGCCGCGATCTGGTGAATTGGAAGACACTGCCGGTCGCGCTTGCCAACACTCCGGCGGGGCAGGCGTTCAGCGGATCGGCGGTGTACGACCGGGCGAACACCAGCCGCCTGTTCGATGGCGTGACCGGGGGCGGCATGGTCGCGATCTATACCCGCGCCTCCGACGGTCGGCAGACACAGGATATCGCTGCCAGCCGCGATGGCGGCCGGACCTTTGCCGATTATGCCGGCAATCCCGTCATCGACATCGGTTCGGACCAGTTCCGCGATCCCAAGGTGATGTGGCACCAGCCCACGCGGCGCTGGATCATGACGGTGGTGCGTGCGCGCGAACATCGTGTGATCTTCTACGGCTCGGCCGATCTGCGCCGCTGGACGGAATTGGGCGAGTTCTCGAACGCCGGGCTGCGGGGCGTCGACTATGAATGCCCCGATCTGGTGCGTGTGCCCGTGGAGGGGGGCGGCACGCGCTGGGTGCTGTTCCTGTCGATCAATCCGGGCGGTCCGCAGGGCGGCAGCGCGGTGCAGTATTTCGTCGGCGACTTCGACGGGCGCCGCTTCGCAGCGGAGGATCGGGCCACGCGGCTGATGGACTTTGGCAAGGACTTCTACGCTTTCCAGACGTTCACGGATGCTGGAGGCGCACCGATCGGCATCGCCTGGATGAGCAACTGGCAATATGCCAACGACCTGCCGACCGGCACGTGGCGAGGCGCGATGACGCTGGCCCGTCGGCTGTCGCTGCGCCGGCGCGGCGTGGACTGGCGACTGGTGCAGCAGCCGGCCGGACTCGATACGTCGGGTTGGCGAACGCTGATCGACGGCGGTCGACGCGCGCACACCGCACTGCCGCGCGGCGATGCGCTCGACCTGCGCTTCACGTTCGATCTGGACCACCGGACAGTGGTGCAGTTCGGCAACGGCGCGGGAGAGTTCGTCGAGATCGGGTGTGACCCGCGCCCGGCGATCGGCTCGCTGTGGATCAATCGCGGCGGAGCGAAGGGCTTCTCGCACCCCTTCTTTACGGATAAATTCTCCTGTGCGCTGTCCCCAGGCGCGAAGACGCTGCCGCTCCGCCTGGTCCTCGATCGTTGCTCGCTGGAGGTGTTCGGCGACGATGGCACCATGTGCGCATCGCTGCTGCACTTCTTCGGAACCCCTCCCGACAGGCTGGAGGTGGCGGTGATCAGCCCCGGCGGGATGATACCATCGCTCTCGCTGAGAAGCTTCTCCGGAACTCCAGGACTCTAGATTGATAATCCGCTATCCGGAAGCCGGTGGTACGTAGCGAAGGTTACCCGATAATGCCGCGGCTAAGGCAGTCGCGGTGCACGGCATTGATCACCCAACATGTAAAAGAGGAACGCTCGGACGCGTTCTAGTCGCCAGAAAAACGACCGGTTTTCTGGCGATTGCTGTTTTTGCCTCGTCGACGCTGCCCAGTGGTCGGAATACCCGTTGCGGAAACCACCAGCACATTGCAGGGTGCCAGATATCTTTTCTGGCGGGGTGGCGATGCTCATCGGATATGTGAGGGTGTCCAAGGCTGACGGATCGCAGACGCTGGCACCGCAGCGCGATGCGCTGCTCGCCGCAGGCGTCGATGCCTCACGCATTTATGAGGATCTCGCGTCGGGTCGTCATGATGCACGTCCCGGCCTGACTGCCTGTCTCAAGGCGTTGCAGCCCGGCAATACACTGGTGCTCTGGAAACTGGATCGCCTCGGACGCGACCTGAGGCATTTGGTCATCACCGCCGAGGCGCTGCGTGAGCGCGGCATCGGGTTGAAGGTGCTGACCGGCGCCGGCGCGCAGATTGACACCACCACCGCCAACGGCCGCCTGGCCTTTGGCATCTTCGCCGCTTTTGCAGAGTTCGAGCGCGAGTTGATCGCCGAGCGCACACAGGCCGGCCTTGCCGCGGCACGCGCGCGGGGGCGCATGGGAGGGCGACCCCGCAAGATGGACAAGGCAACGCTGGCGATGGCGATGGCCGCCATGTCCGATCGCAACGCGATCGCAGCCGATGTCGCGCGCCGTCTCGGGATGACGACGACGACACTCTATATGTACGTGAACGGTGACGGCACGCCCAAGGCGCCGGGCCAGGCACTGCTTGACGGTGTGCCGTACCGCAAAGAACGACTACGCGCCGCGTGATGAAGCACGCCGCGCTTCAGCGATCAGGCATATTGCCGAGCGGGCGAGACGATCACGTCATGTTCGATCGACCGGGCCGATATGGCAGCCGGGGTCAGAGCCGCGGGGACGCACACTCCCCGACGCGGCTTGCCGTTCAGTCGGTTCGGTCGCGCAAGGATCATCAGGTTCATCACCGCCGCGCCGATCAGGAACTCCTCTTCTGCTCCGCGAATGCCGCGCAGGTGAAGCCGTCTCATGCCATGCTTGCCCTTGGCGTCGGCGAAGAACCGTTCGACCCCGCGCCGCAACCGCATAGACCGCTTGTAGAGCCCGGTTTCCACTTCGGCTCTGGCAAAATCGCGGACGTCCTCATCGTCCAGCCGAACCAGGGTACGACGCCGCGCCGTCGTGCATTTCTTCCGAAGCACGCACGCCTCGCAGTCACGCGCATCGGCTGCATAACGGTGTACGCCGGTGGGCAGATGGAAGGCGTGATGTCGGAGCGGCTTTCCGGTCGGACAGGTAAAGCTGTCAATGTCACGATCATAGCTGAAGGCCGTTCGCGGCAGCTTGCCGTTGATCTGTTGCGTACGGTCGATTACCGGAATGTGCGGGATTGCGCCGTGATCCCGTACGAAGCCGAGGAAGTTGGCGCTGCCATAGGCTTTGTCGGCCGCAACCCGCTTGGGGCGATAATCAAACCGATCGGCCGATCGCTCGAGCATGACGCGCCCCGCATCAACTTCCTCCGCGAAGCGAGCCGGTGTCGCCTCCACATCGAGCGCGACGCCACTCGGGGTGTCGACCAGCGCATTCAGGGCGTAGCCGAACCGGCCACGCACCGTTCGCGCCGACCAGGCCGCGGCAGGGTCCGTTCGAGAGACGCCTTGGCAGCTTTTCGAGCGCGCCATTTCAAAGACGGCATCTCCTTTGTCGTGCACCCACTCCCTAACCGCGCGCGACGCGTTGGCGACATACGGCAGGTAGCCAGGAACGGTCTTGCGCTGCCAGCTCGCATCAGCCGCTATGAACGACACATCGATCGCGGCGTCTTTTCCGCCAATCAGTCCTTCACTGATGCAGCGTCGGACCGTGCTTTCGAACAGGATCCGGAACACGTCGGCATCGCGGAAACGACCGTGCCGGTTCTTGCTGAACGTCGAGTGGTGCGGAACCTTGTCTCCCGGCGCGAGACGGCAGAACCAGCGATAGGCCAGATTGTAGCGCAGTTCCTCACACAGGCGCCGTTCGGACGTGATCGCGTAGATGCGGCCGATCAGGGCCATGCGGATGAGGAGTTCGGGATCGATCGATGGCCGTCCCCTTGCGCTGTAGTGACCGGCCAGTGCCTGTCTCAACTCGCCGATGTCGAGACATCGATCGACGCGACGCAGCAGGTGGTCTGTGGGCAACATGGCTTCTACGGTGCGGGGGGACGCCCCTTCCCGCTTACCGCGACAGGCTGGTCCCATCATAGCGGCGCTCCTCTCGGCAGGGGTGAAACGAAGGAGCAACCCGGCATGTCCGGCATTTTTCAACAGGCCCGGTCGTTTGCGACGAAGCCGACCAACCCCGGTGCGGGTCTCGTAGGCGTAGTCGATAGTACGAAGTTGGACCGAACTGGCAGGCACCCTCCCCTCGGAAGGCTACGTTTTCCGCCCGAAACCCGCCTGAAGTTCGTGGTATCGACTACGCCTGAGCCCATGACCGGCCTTACGGGTCGACCGGCTCGTGGTATCGCCTACGCCTATGGAGTCGCCGCGGTTCGGACGCGCGTGAGCCGACTGGTAGACGACGGAGTTGGTCATGCCGAAGAGTAAGGCGGCCGAACCAGGCCTGTCGAAAGATCGGGCGCCGACCGGCACTGCCAAAGACGCAGTGGTTCCGATGCAAGGCGACCTCTTCTCCATGGACAGCCCACTACGCGGTGGTGTTCATGGCGAGCTATCGCTGATGGCATACCCCTTCTTCGCGCTTACGAAGCAGGCATGGATGAAGCCGCTTGCCTACAGCACCGGCGAGATCAGTATCGAGGTGCAGCCTGGCCATAAGGGTGTCGCCAACATCTACGACAAAGAGGTTATCCTCTACATCGCCAGCCTTATGGCTGCGAAGATCGAGAACGGCGAGCCAGTAAGCCAAAACTTCCAGTTCACTGCCAATGACTTCTTCCGAGTCACCGGAGCTACACCGTCATCCAACGCGTATACAAGATTGTACGAGGCATTGGAACGACTGCAGAGCACGCAGATCAAGACTGACATCGAGACTGGTGGCGAGGGCGAAGCGGGATTCTTCTCCTGGGTTGAGACCGCCCGCCTTCAATATACCAAGACGCGAACCGGCGAGCGCAGGCTCAAGGCCGTGAACGTTCGTCTGTGCGATTGGCTGTTCCGGGCGATCCTTAAGGATCGAAGTGTCATGCAATACGCACCCAGCTACTTCCAGCTGAGCCCGATCAACCGTCGGCTCTATGAAGTCGCTTGCTTCCTGCGCTTCTCCGGCGTGACCTCGATAAGGTTGGGTGACCTACAGCACCAGATCGGCCATCAAAGCCTGACCCGTCTCTTCAAGCCTTACGTTGTCGAGGCTGCAAACGGTACAGTCCCGGGCTTCGAGTTTTCCATCCAAGCCGCCGAAGGTGCCTCGAAAAGCAGCAAGGTCTCGGACGAGGTTGTTGTCATTCGCGAGGTTCCGACTGTCCTGGCGCCGATGAAGCGATCGAAATCCGTGTCCGACAACTGATCGGATTTGATCACGACAGTCGGAGGCGCGACTCATTCCCCCTGCCCGCCTTGTCAGCACTGCCGATCGCGTCGAAGGCCAACTACCATTCCCTTAGGCGTAGCCGATACCACGAACTTTGCGTTGCCGCGTAGTCGATACCACGAACTTATCGCTGCAGGCGTAGTCGATACCACGAACTTATCGCTGCAGGCGTAGTCGATACCACGAATCTTTTCCGGCGAGCGTAGCCGATACCACGAATCCTCGTGGTTTCTTAACCTTTGCATCTGCGGCACTGTGCTCGGGCGACCTTCCGTCGCATTTTCTGGAGCTATGACCGTGGCCACATAAACGAATGCCCGGCACGAAGGCCGGGCACCCTGGAACCGTAAGATGGGCAGCGTCGCCAAACGCTGACCGGTCCGCGATAGACCTCCCATTTAGACGATCCTGACACCCGGTTCAAGGGAGCGCGATTCGCGCCACGCACTAGTTATGCCTGCTGACGGTCCCTCCATCCGAGGGGGCGAACGATGAACTATACGCAAACGGCTTTCACCGGCCGGACCGGGGCGCGGCCGATCACGGCGCTGACGCGCGAGCTCACCCGGAGGATGAAGGTCGTCGACGGGAGCGGCGTCCAGATATCCAAACAAGACGCTCGCAGGGTCGTGAAGGCGCTGAAAGGCGCGATCGCGGTCAGCAACGGCGCGATCGAGACGCTAATGGATCTTGTCCAGCTCACCTGGGAGGCCGATTGGGCCGCCGACCGCCCGCTCGTCGTCTGGCCGAGCAACCAGCACCTTGCGGACGAGGTCAGGAAGACCGTCGCGTGCATCAAGGCGCGGCTGCGCGAGCTGCGCGCCGCAGGCCTGATCCTCGCGCGGGATAGCGCGTCGGGACGCCGAAGCGGCTTCCGGAACCGTGACGGCGTTATCGTCGAAGCCTACGGCCTCGACCTCTCGCCCATTCGGCTGCGCTATGCCGAGCTGAAGGATGCCGGCGACCGCCTCAACGCCCTCTATGCGCTCTTCAAGACAGGCAAGAAGGAGATCGCGCGCGTTCGCCGGATCGTCGGACAGGCACTCGCGCAGGCCGCTGATCTGAGCCTCACTGGACCGCACTGGATGGCACTCCAAGACGCGATCGACGAGATCGCGTTCGCTGCCGCGCAGGCCAGGACCATGGGCGACGGCGAAGGCTACCAGGCCGCGCTCGATCGGCTTCCCGGCGTAGAGGATCTGGTCGGAGAGACCATCGATCGTTTCATGTTCACAGGACAAAATAACCCGTCGGGGTCAGCTGAATCACCCGACATACATATACAAACCATTCCCTCTAAAAATACCGTACATGCTGAGCGAAGATGTAGTTCTGATCCTGACGTGAGCCTGCCCGATCAAGCGGTGCTGCCCCCCTCCCCTTCTCAGAGCAGCCTCAAGGTGCGGCCTTGCGATCTTGCGGAGATGTTCCCGACAACCGCGATGTATCTAACGGAGGCCCGGCCGCGGTGGCCCGACGTTCATAACGCCGCGGCCCGCCTGCGGCATGACCTCGGCATCCGTTCCGGAACGTGGGTGGATGCGATCGATACGCTGGGTCGCGACGGCGCTGCTGTCGCAGTCATGATCACTGCGGAGAGAGAGGCGCGCAATGAGATCCGCCTTACAGCGGGCGCTTATTACGCCGGGATGGTCGCGCGGGCGAAGCGCGGCGAGCTCGACCTTCAAAAGAGCCTATGGGGTTTCAGGACTGAGCGAATGGCTGCGCATTAATGGCCAACGTCTGCCCCGTTCGCGACAAGACGGCCGTCAGCCCCCTCGCCTGCTTGTTTCAGTCACGGAACCGGGTCACGATTGTGGCTCGGCTCTCACCTTGAATCCTATTTGCGAAGCCACAAATTGGTCGAACGAAGGGAGAACGCCATGTCTAACGTCAGTCGATTGGAAGCGCACCGCTTCTACCAGAAGAAGCAGGAGCAGGAAGAGAAGCGCATGAAGGCATTCACCCTCAGCGCCAGCCTGTCCGTCGCCGGTATGAGCTGTTCGCTTGGGCAGATGCTGCTGATCTTCTTCGGCACCCGGACCCCTGACAGCGGAGCGATGATGCTGCGCTACGCGGCTGCGCTTATGGTGTCGGCGGCTCTGGGTTACGCGTCCGCCAAAATGGCGGAACGGTATGCTCGCCGGTATGACAATTACAACGGTATGCTGCCGGAGCGGAAGCGCAGCCGAAACCCCAATACTCCCTTCTGTCGCTAAGCAGACCCGAAAAGCCCCGGCATCGCTGCCGGGGCCGTTCATCGCTCGGAGTGGACGACGCCGTGCCGAGTCAGTCGGCCATGCCGGAGCGATTCAGTTAGCTTGCCACCATCAGTCATCAGCACCCACGCGTCCGGGCAGGTTGGTAACTTTGCACCCCCAAGAGGGTTAAGCGATCGTCAGCATATTGCTGCTAGGTGGTCAATATGCCCCAAGCGACACTCCAGGCCTGGCTCTCCCTCTATGCCGCCGTCGGCGTCATGGTCGCGATGTGCGCCGTCTTCGCGGTCATCAAGACCGCCTATGACTATCGCACGGGAAACAGCCGGCTGCCTACCACGACCATTCTCGACAAGGTCCTCGTCGCGCCGCGGCTGTGGGTTCGTTGGCAGCTCAACTACCTCTTGGGTGCACCGGCTATACTCGCGATCGCGATCTACTTTGCCCATTACCTCGGGTTCGGCACGCTCGTCGACGTGTAAGCCAGCAGCTGGACCCCCCTGCCCCGCCAGCCTGCCGCACTCGGCATCGCGGCGGTTTGCACGGATGCGGCTCGATAGGCACCGCTGCTCCACCCCTTCGTGATCGCCGCAACGTAATCGATCGTCTCCCTGAAGGGTGGGATCCTTCCCAAGGTTCGTACCCTGCCAGGGCCGGCGTTGTAGGCCGCCAGTGCGAGATCGACGCGCTTGAACTCGTCCAGGTGAGACCGAAGGTATCTGGCCCCTCCCCTCAGATTGGCCAGCGGATCTCGGGAGTCGAGAACACCCAAGCCTCGGGCCGTATCGGGCATCAACTGGGTCAGGCCTACCGCGCCCTTGTTGGAGACGATCAGCGGGTCGTAGCGGCTCTCCTGGGCGACGAGGGCATCAAGGAGCCCGGTAGGCACGCCAGCCTCACAGGCGACGGCCGAGATGAGAGGGAAATATCGGGCGCGGCGTGCCTCCTGCCACGGAGCCAGATCGCCCCGCGGACGGTAAGGCGTCATCGAGCAAGCGGCCGGACTGTACATGTAAGGCGCGACGACGCTCTGAGCGACCTGAGCCGCACCCGTCATCACCCTCCCCGTCTGCATCCAAAGCGGTATCGCGATCGCCGGGCTCGGAACATCCGTAGTCGTATGTGCTTGCTCGGCCGCGGCGATGCTGCGGAAGTCATCCTGTAAGGCTTCGGGCGAGACGCCCTGCTGCTCGCTTGATGGTGGAAGTGGCTTCGGCGCCGTGCGGCCTACATCAATCACCACACCGTCAGCCAAATCACGGAATGCGACCAGTTCAGCTTGCCGCTGGGACGCGTCGGCAGGGCCGAGGGCGACGGAAGCCGCGACCAATCCTGTGACTAATCTCAGCGCGCCGGGGTGCTTCATTTGTCGAAACAGCCATCGGAAGGAGGCATGGTCAACGTGGAAAAAAATTACCCTGCCCGGGAGGAGAGCGCATCGGGAACCCGACTTTGCGCTTAAACAGATTTACGACGAAGCGCATCTGCTGAAATGCGGGCGCCATCGCTGTCGAAGTGGCTATGCTCCGCCGTCCGCGAACATCGTGACGGAGGAAGGCTCGCCAGCGAGGAATGGGTTGGACCAAACCCTGGACGCGCCGTCATGCCAGACCCGAAAGGGCACGCCGGCGAAGATGGCGAGGACGGTCGAGCCGTTTGAGAGAGGAACGGCGCGTTCGATGCGTTGCCCCCCTGCCCGGCTCTTCTTCGTCGCCGAGCCGCTTAGCTTTTCGCCAACCGTGGCTGTCCACGTCTCTCCGTTCGATCGGAACGTGATTGAGCGGATGCGTTTGCCTGTCGGCGCCGGTGCACACCCGCAGGCCAGCGCGAGCTCATTATACGCTTGCTCTTGGTCCTTGGCCGGAACGCCCGGCACGAAGAAGGTGGACCCCTGCCCTGCTGCCACTCGCTTGAACCTTTCATCAAACCGGATGCTATTCCGCGATCGGAGGGAGGTGGGATCGCCCTAGCCGACACTGCAACCGGCAGGTCGCATTTACGGAAAGCCGGCGATACGGAAAAGCGCATTACCGGCTTTGCGGCGACACGCCGATACGCCGATACGCAAAAGCGTAATTACGGCGCCTCGTATTTCTTTACCAGCAGGTCACGGACCTCGTCAGCTATTTTCGTGCCTCGCATCGCGCACTGGGACTTGATCGTGCGATGGAGGCTCTCCGGTATGTCGATCGTCAACCGCTTCATCTTGACGTCCGCGGCGGGGGGTTCGGCAAGCTTCTCTGCTCCCGCTCCCACCCAGGCATCGGCGCCAGCGGCGGCAGGCGCGCCAGCCGTTGGGCGTCGGCCGATCGTCACTTTCTTGGTCATGCCACAAGCTCCATCAGTTCGGCCCGTACGGCCTCAATTTCCACTGCCGCTGCGCTCTTGCCGTCGATCTCGAAGACGGCGCGCCCGGTGGCCGCTGCCTCGGCAAACACGACGCGCTGGACGATCTGCGCCGTCATGGTCGGAATCTGATATGCTGCCAAAGCCTCAACCACGTCGCGCCCAATCGCCGTTTTTGCGACTTTGCGATTTACCACAAATGTGGCCTTCAGGCTTTCCTTAAATACGGACGCTTCGACGATAAGCTTGACCACCTCGTCTGCGGCCCAGATGTCGTAAGGCGAAGGCTGGACAGGGACCAGCACCACATCCGCCGCCATGATCGCCGATCGCGCCAGCTCGGTCACGCGAGGCGGTCCGTCGATGACGACATGATCGTAGCCCTGGCCGATCTGGTCCAACTCCTTGTGGATGGTCGGTCGAGGGAAGCCGACCACCGAGATCATCGGCTGCTCCTCGCGAGCCGCGGCCCAGTCGAGCGAACTGCCCTGGGGGTCGGCGTCGATCAGCAACACGCGCGAGCCGTCGCGTGCGAGGCTTGAGGCCAGGTTCACGCTCAGGGTCGTCTTTCCGACGCCGCCTTTCTGGTTGAGCAACGCAACGATCATGAGAGGCACCTTCCGTGGAAACGTGTAATCGTAAAACCTGCAAAACGTAAAGCCGTCTTATCGGCTTGCCGCTTCGTCGTCTACTCGCAAACCCTGCGATGTGCTTTTCTGTCGGAGAGAAGAGGGCGGGAGGGGGTGAAAGGAGACGGGAATGTCCCTGATCGCTCTCAGACCCACCCAGCGCGTTGTCGATATCGTGGGTGCCCTTGGCGGCACCTGGCGGGGCTATATCGCTACCTGCCGCTGCCCAGCACACCAGGACAGCGATCCCAGCCTGTCCGTGCGGCAGGGGCACGACGGCATTCTCGTTCATTGCTTTGCCGGTTGCGATCCGGGGGACGTCCTGCGCGAAATTTCCCGCCTACGACCCTCCGGAAGCCATCAGCCACCGCCCGCCCGGCACCGCCCTGGCGGGAGCAACGTCGGACGGCTCTGGGAGGAGGCCCTTCCCGCGGACGGTACGGCAGCCGCTGAGTATCTCGGCGGGCGGGGCCTGCGCCTGCCACTCGACGATATCCGCTTTCATCCACGCTGCCCGTGGGGTCCAAAGCCTTCCACGCGCTTCCTGCCCGCGCTCATCGTAGCGGTCCGAGAGGGTTCCCACCTCCGTGCGATCCAACGTATCTTCCTCGACACGACGAACGGTGGTTACCTGGACAAGGTGATGCTCGGCGCTCCCGTTGCCGGTGCCTGGCAGGGGGGCAGGGCGGGGGAGACCCTCGCCATTGCCGAAGGCTTCGAGACGGCTGCGGCGTTCACCCAGATCAATTGCATACCGTGCTGGGCGACGTTGGGGGCGGCCCGCCTTGATCGCATCCAGATCCCGAGCAACGTCACACGACTGATTATCGCCGAAGACAACGATCCCGAAGGACGGCGCGCGCGCAGCAAGGCCTGGCGAGCCTATCGGGAGCGTGGGCTTGCGCTCGCCCGCATGCCACCGCCGGAACAGTACGGCGACTGGGCCGACGTGCTTAGGCCGAGGAGCTGAGAAGGGGAGGGGGAGCGGGGGAACTGAGCTGCAGCACGCAGACAGTTCTGGAGACCCACCCCATGACCGACCTGTTCGATCCCAAGCATGACCGCGCAACCGCCTGCACCGACGCTGCCCGCATGCTTTTGCCGCTCCTCGGCGGACAGACGAAGCTCAGCCGACGCGACCTCAACGAGGCGATGGTCCACGCCTTCGGTGGTTCGGACGCAGAGGGGCGCTGGACGCAGCGCGAGAGCTTCGAGGTGCTCGAGCATGCGCTGGCGCTCCATCTGGTGAGCGGTTCGCAGCCGCTCCAAACCGCGGCCGACCTCCCACTCGCCCTCGGCTTGCTCGATCGCCTGCCGACGCAAACGGTGCGCAGCGAGGAACAGATCGACTGGCAGCAGTTCTCGACACCTGTCGACATCGCAGCCGTGGCCGTCCTGCTCGCGGCTGCACGACCGACGGATGTCGTGCTCGAGCCCAGCGCCGGCAACGGACTGCTTGTCGCTCAACTGTCGACGATCGCCGCCCTGCAGCTCAACGAGATCGATCCGGCGCGGCGGGCGCGGCTCTCCGCCACATTTCCCCATGCCGTCGTCTCCGGTCATGACGGGGCAACGATCGGCAGTACGCTCACAGCTTTGCAGCGCCCCAGCCTCATCCTCATGAATCCGCCATTTTCGCGTTCGGTCTGTCGCGGTGCCGACGCGCTCGCCGCGGTCCGCCATCTTCAAGCCGCGCTGAAGCGGTTGCGGCCAGGCGGGCGCCTCGTTGCCATCATGCCGGACTGGTTCGCCCATTCCGCACGGATGGCCGATATCTGGACGACGACACTTGCAGGAACGGCCCTTCGCACCTCCATCCGCCTCACGAACGGCTACGGAAAGCACGGCACCGGCGTCGCGGTTCGGATCTACGTGATCGACAAGATCGTGGGCGACATCGCAGGGGTCACGATCGCTCGTCGGAACGTGGCTGAGCTGGTCGACCTGCTTGTCATTCCCGATCGCGCTGCCCTGCAGGAGGACAACGCATCCTCGGCGGTCAAGCGGGGAGGGGCGGTGTCGCTCCTGCGAGCGATGAAGTCGCGCCCGGCTGCCGCGCCGCGCATCTTCCGGGCGCCGACCCGCAACGAGGTGCTACCGGTCGGCTACAAGGTGCTCGACACGCCAGCGCCTATCGCCGAGCAGGTCGGGGTCTATCTGCCGTACCGGCCTAGCCGCATCGTCTTCGACGCGGCCGGCGACCATCCGACCTCGCTGGTCGAGTCTGTGGCGATGGGCTCCATCCCGGCTCCCATCCCCTCGCACGTTCCGCACCTGCCGGAGCGCACCGTGTCGGACCGCCTCCTGTCGTCGTCGCAGCTCGAAACCGTCGTCTACGCGGGGCATGCCTGGACGCAGTTCATCCCGGGGATGTTCTCCTGCGACAAGGAAGGCGTGGGGCTCGTCCTCGACGCTGCCGGTCGGCAGTATCGGAAGGGCTTCTTCCTTGGCGATGGCACTGGGGCCGGCAAGGGGCGCCAAGTCGCTGCCATCATCCTCGACAACTGGCTCGCAGGGCGTCGCAAGGCGATCTGGGTGTCGAAGAACGAGGCGCTCCACGCAGACGCGGTTCGCGACTGGACGGCGCTAGGCGGGATGGCCGCTGACGTGCAGCCGCTGTCGCGCTGGAAGATCGATGAGCCGGTGACGATGAGCGAGGGCGTGCTGTTCGTCACCTATCCGACCCTCCGGTCGGGTCGGGGTGACGCAACGCGGCTCGATCAGATCATCGCCTGGGCGGCCGACGACTTCGACGGGGTGATCGCCTTCGACGAGGCACACGAGATGGGTGGCGTCGCCGGCGGGGAGGGTGCCATGGGCACCAAGGCGGGCTCACTCCAGGGTATCGCCGGCGTTCTCCTCCAGAACCGTCTCCCGGCCGCCCGCGTGCTGTACGCGTCTGCCACCGGTGCCTCAGAGGTCAACAACCTGGCCTATACCGTCCGGCTCGGTCTGTGGGGACCCGAAACATCCTTCGCCGATCGCGAGGCATTCATCTCCGAGATCCGTCAAGGCGGCATCGCCGCCATGGAGCTCGTCGCCCGCGACCTCAAGGCGACTGGCCTCTACACGGCGCGCGCGCTGAGCTTCGCCGGCGTCGAGTACGACATCCTGCGACACGAACTGACCCCCGATCAGATCGACGTCTACGATCGATACGCCGATGCCTGGGGCATCATCCATCGAAACATGGAGAAGGCGCTCGAGATCACCGGCGTGGTCGACGCGATGGACGGTGCGACCAAGAATGCCGGCGCCAAGGCGGCAGCGCGCTCCCGGTTCGAGAGCTGCAAGCAGCGCTTCTTCGGCTCGCTGCTCCTCTCATGCAAGCTACCGACCGTGCTTGCGGCGGTTCGCCAGCATCTCGATGCCGGGCAATCCGTCGTCCTTCAACTGGTCAGCACCGCCGAGGCGATCCTCAACCGTCGCCTGGGTGAGCTCACGCCCGACGAGCGCGCCGAACTCGATATCGACTTGTCACCGCGCGAAGCGGTTATCGACTATCTGACGCGTGCGTTTCCCGTCCAGCAGATGCGGGACTACCGCGACGACACTGGCGAGGTGCGCTCGCGCCCGTTGATCGACGACGACGGTCACGCGGTCACCAATCCGGAGGCCGAAGCCGCGCGCGACGATCTCATCGAGCAGCTCTGCGCTCTCCCGCCGATCGCCGCGGTGCTCGATGGCGTCCTCACCTACTTCGGCCACGACGCCGTTGCCGAGGTGACGGGTCGAACCAAGCGCCTCGTCCCGGCCGCGAACGGCACCCAGAAACTTGAGACGCGATCGGGCAGATCGACCCAAGCCGACGCCGCAGCGTTCATGGCCGGCACCAAGCGCATCCTCGTTTTCTCCGACGCGGGCGGAACCGGCCGGTCGTATCATGCCAGCCTAGACGCCCTGAACCAGGAGCAGCGTGTCCACCTCTTGCTCGAACCGGGCTGGCGCGCCGATCGCGCGATCCAGGGGCTCGGACGTACCCATCGCACGCATCAGGCCTGCTCCCCGCTGTTCCGCCCTGTCACCACCGACTGCAAGGGCGAACTGCGGTTCACCTCGACGATCGCGCGCCGGCTCGACAGTCTCGGTGCGCTCACCCGCGGCCAGCGCCAGACCGGTGGCCAGAACCTGTTCGATCCTGCCGACAATCTCGAAAGCGAGTACGCCAAGGCCGCCCTGATCAGCTGGTATCACCTTCTCAAGAGCGGGAAGCTGAAAAGCACCAGCCTCCAGGATTTCACTCATCGCACCGGCCTCGAACTGACCGATCAGGATGGGGTCCTGAAGGAGGAACTCCCGCCCATTCAGCGCTGGCTCAACCGCTTGCTGGCCCTGCCGATCGGCCTGCAGAACGTCATCTTCGACGAGTTTCTCGCGCTGGTGGAGACACGCGTTGCGGCCGCTCGGGATGCCGGCACCCTCGATGTCGGGGTCGAGACCATGCTGGTGGAAACCGCGACCGTCCTCGATGATCGCATTCTGCGAACCGACACAGTTAGCGGTGCCACCTCGCATCTACTGACGATCGAGGTCGCTCGTCGTCGCCATCCGGTCTCGCTCGACCGAGCGCTGCGTCTCGCCGACGCCGACGACACCGCAGTCTTCGTAAAGAACGCCAAGTCGGGGAAGGTCGCCCTCAAAACCCCGGCGCGTGCCGGAATGACGGAGGACGGCATGCCCGTGCTGCGCATCGAGCTGATGCGACCCACCCGCCGCGAGTACCTAGCTGCAGACGACCTCTATGAGACCGCCTGGGAGGAGTGCGCACGCGAGACCTTCGCCAAGGCGTGGGCGGAAGAGGAGGAGCAGGCGCGCAATCACGTCGACACAGAGACGATTCGTCTTGCAACAGGGCTCCTCCTGCCGATCTGGTCCGCGCTGCCCAGCACACATCTGGCGGTCAGCCGTATCGTCGACGCCGAGGGACGGTCGTGGCTTGGCCGCATCGTGTTCCCCGGCGACCTGCACCAGCTCTTCGGCAAGCTCGGGCTCTCGGAGGAGACCTCGCTCACACCCAGCGAGATCGCGCGGGCCGTTGAGAACGGCAATGTCATCCCTCTCAAGCGGCCGTTCGCCTGCGAGATCAAGCGGGCACGCGTGAACGGCCTCCCGCGGATCGAGATCGTCGGTGCGCCCGCCGGCCAGCTTGCCTGGCTCAAGTCCCTCGGCTGCTTCACCGAGGTGATCGCCTACAAGACACGCGTGTTCGTACCGGTGCCCGAGGCGACCGTAATCCTGCAGCGTGTGCTTGGCGATCGATGAGAGCGGAGCCTCTTTACCGCCAACGGCGTCCGGGATGCGCCGCCCGCGCATGAGCGCGGGCACCGGAGCGATCGGGACAAGGAAGGAAAGGGGGAGCGGGAAGGTGTCCGGTTTGGGTGCGGCGAGACGTCGCGCGGCCGGGCACCTGATGGAGACGACGATGACCCAGACCGTGCCACTCGCGAAGCTGAAGCGCTCCGAGAAGAACGTCCGTACCACCCCGCCCAGGAACATCGAGGCGATGGCCTCGAGCATCCGTGCGCGCGGCATCATGCAGAACCTGCTCGTTACCGCCGCACGGCCCAAGGGGACGTACGAGATCATCGCCGGCGATCGGCGTTATCTCGGCGCGATGATGCTCGCCGACGCTGGCGAGATCGACGCGGCGACCTACGGCGTGCCGGTCAAGATCGTCTCCGGCGACGACGCGGACCTGCGGGAGGTGTCGCTCACCGAGAACTTCCAGCGCGAGCCGATGACCGCAGCGGAGGAATGCGTCGCATTTCAGCATTTCCTCAAATCCGACGGTGACATCGACGCCGTCGCGAACCGGTTCGGCCAGACGCGACGCTTCATCGAGGGCCGGCTGCGGCTCGCCAATCTCGCCGAACCGATCTTCGAAGCGCTGAGCGAGGGACGCATCACGCTGGAGATGGCCAAGGCTTACGGCTCCACCGAGGATCAGGCCAAGCAGGAGCGCGTCTTCCAGCAGTACGCCCATTCTTCCTACGTGAACGCCGATCAAATCCGCCGCGCGATCGTGAACGACACGATGAAGGCGAGCGACCCGGTCGCGGTCCTCGTCGGCACCGACGCCTATGTGGCTGCAGGCGGCAAGGTCGAGTGCGACCTGTTCAGCGAGGACGGCGATCGCTGGTCGGATCCGGAGCTTGCGCGGACGCTCGCGGCCGCGATCATGGAGGCCGAGGCGAAGCGCGTCGGCGAGGAGCAGGGCCTCGCCTGGGTCCGGCCGATCGCGACCACCAGCCTGTACGGGGCGACCGCTGATCTGCACCGCGTCACGCTCGAGCCCGCGCCGCTCGGCGAGGAGGAGGCCGCACGCTCCGACGCCATCGTCGCGCGCTGCGAGACGCTCGAGGAGCTGATGGCCGACGAGGAGATGGAGGAGACCGCGTACGCGGCTCTGGAGGAGGAGTTCGAGCGGCTCCGTGAGGAATATCAGACGCTGCACTCGCGGCCGCCCGTTCTTTCCGACGAAATGAGGGACAAGGTGGGCACCTTCCTGACCCTCGGCCGCGACGGCAAGATGACGCTGGAGACCACCTACTTCAGCGAAACGCCGCTCCAAGGCTCGGCCGGCGACGGCACGTCCGGCTCGACCCGCAGCGCTCGGGACACCTCGTCGCTTCCGCCCGAAGCGGTTGCTCCCGGCGGCAAGCCGCTGAGCGCACGCCTCCACGACGAGCTCGCGGTACAGCGTCGCGACATCCTGGCCGCATCGATCCTCGCCGACCCCGGCCTGGCCCTCGACTACATGCTGTTCGCGATGACGGACCAGAGCCGCAGCTACAGTCGCTATGGCACCACCGTCACTGCGGGTCGGCCGCAGGATCCTCAGATGCCCAAGGACCAGCCCGCGACCCAGGCGCAGCTCGCCATCGCCGAGGCGCGTGAATCGTTGAACAGCGATTGGACCACGTCGAGCAGCCCGGTCGAACGGTTCGAGGCATTCCGGGCACTCGATGACGATGCCAAGGCATCCTGGTTGGCCCTCACCGTTGCGTCGTCGCTCGAGGCGAAGCCCGATTACAGCTCGGCGAAGACCAATCCGCTCCACGCCCGCCTCGCCTCGATCCTCGAGATCGACGTCGCCAAATGGTGGCGGCCGACCTCCGCAAACTTCTTCGACCGTGTGTCGAAGGGGACGCTGCTCGCCCTTCTCACCGACGTGGGTGGGCCAGTGCTGGCGGCACGCTATGTCGGCTCCAAGAAGGGCGAGATCTCGACGTCGTGCGAGAAGCTGTTCGCCGGTGAGGCCATCACCGAGGCGGAGACCAAGGAAGCCGCCCTTGCCTGGGTGCCGGACGCGATGCGCTTCGACGTGGTGGCCGCGGTCGCCGACGCCGAGTTCGACGAGAGCGTCGATGATGAAGCTTCCGAGACGGCGCAGGACGATGTCACCAGCGGCGATGACATCGAGGATCCCGCCGATGGCGATAGCGACGAGGCGGAGGGCGCGCTCGGCTCGGTCAACGACGACCACGCGCTGATCGCGGCCGAATAGGTCCAACGCCAACCCGCGGCCTGGGACCTCCCGGGCCTGACTGGCGGTCGTCTTCCACAAAGGGGCGGCCGCCAATTCCCGTTACAAGGGAGACCTCGACATGACCTTTCGTCGGAAACCCGTCGACAAACCGCGCCGCGACGTCGCGGCCGAAATCACCAGCCTCATCATCCAGAAGCTCGAGTCCGGCGTCTTGCCATGGTCTCGCCCGTGGGGCCTCACCGGCGCCGGGGGGCGCCCGCTGCGCCATTGCGGCACGCCGTACACCGGCATCAACAATCTCTACCTCTGGGCGATCGGTGACGCACGCGGCTACTCCGCGCGTACCTGGATGACCTACCGTCAGGCCGAAGAACTCGGTGGCCAGGTTCGCCGCGGCGAGCACGGTTCGCACAGCGTATATTTCTCGAGCTTCTCGAAGACCGAGACCGATCGCGTTACGGGTGAGGAGGCGAACAAGAACATCCGCTTCCTTCGCTCCTACACCGTCTTCAACGTCGAGCAGATCGACGGCCTGCCGGTCTATTACTATCCGATCGCCGCGCCGCCCGAACCGCGGGTCGAAAGCGTGCATCGTGCCGCTATCGACCGTTTCTTCGACGCGCTGCCCGCTACCGTGCGGCATGGTGGCGACCAGGCGTTTTTCTCGCCGATCGGAGATTACATCCAGATGCCGCACCGGACGATGTTCCGGTCGGACGATCATTACGCCAGCACCCTCGGCCACGAATACGTTCATTATTCGGGCGCGCAGTCGCGGCTCAATCGCGAGTTCGGCAAGAAGTTCGGCGATCAAGCCTACGCTTTCGAGGAGCTTGTCGCCTCGATCGGGCAGTGCCTCATCTGCGCCGACCTCGGCCTCCCAGGCGAACTGCACGACAACCACGCCAGCTACATCGATCACTGGCTGCGCATCCTGAAGGGAGATTCGAGCGCGATCATCAAGGCCGCGTCGAAGGCCGAGCTGGCCGTCGCGTGGCTCAAGGACGCCGCTGACGAGGGGTCTCAAGCCCGCAACATGCAAGCGCTCGCGGCATGACCGCGCGTCATCACAGGAGCCCAGACCATGCACATCGAGCTGCGCAAGCTGAAGATCGTCGCCGCGCTGTCGGAGGAGACGACCTGCTACAGCGCCGAGATATGGGTGGATGGGCAGCGCGCCTTCCTCGCAACCAACCATGGTCATGGCGCGGCCGACATGTTCCATCCGGTAGGCTCGCTCAGCGAAGCCGACGTCGACGAGTGGCTCGCCGCCAACCGTGCGCCAACCCGCTTCGGAGACACTGTGCTGAAGCACACGCTGGAGTTCGAGGTCGCCGCACTGATGACCCGGATCGAGGAAGCCAAGCGGCTCCGGCGCACCTTCCGCAAGAACCTCGTCGTCATCGAGGATGGAAAGGTCTGGTCCTACCCGCTCAAGGGCCGACCGGCCGAAACCGTGGCGTCCGCGATCAAGCGCCAAAAGCCCGCAGCGCGCGTGGTCAATGGCGATGACGCCGCGCTCGAGGAAGCGATCACCATCCTGATCGCAGCCGACGAGTTGGTCGGCGAGAGGTGACGCACCATCTCCTCGACCTACTGGCGCCCGGTCCTCCGAATGCCGAATGGAAGGCAGAGAAGGCGGGCTGGCGCGCCCAGGTGATGGGCAATTCCGCGTGCTGCTACCGCCGCGGCAGCCGACTGGCAGGTGCCTGGCATCGTGGCTTCGATGCCGCGGCCCATTCCAGCGACCCGCTTGGCCTCATGCTGTGAAGCCGACATTGCTTGCAGCTGCCGGATAGGAGGTGACCCATGCTTCCCCTTCGTTTCGCGACTCACTTCATGACCGACACGCCTGTCGACCGCGACACGCGACGAGCCCGACTGCTCGCGGCGCGACGCTACCCCGTCGGAAGCGTGCCACGGCGTGGGATCCTCGGCGGGCACTGGGATGGCGGGACCGTCGTGGGGGCCTTCCGACTAGGGCGTGGATCGTTCCGGTCGACGTGAGCGCCATTAACCTCCGAGCACCGTGATCCAGCCGGGGGAGAAGAGGGAAGGGGGAGCGAGGTTTCGAGCGCGATGTGGCGCTCGGGAGACCTCCACGATGCCCTACGACGTCGCCTTCCGCCACCAGCAGGCACTCGATCCAAGCGCGCTGACGACCATCGTCGCTGCGTTGCACGCCGTCACCACCGCGATCGACGATTGTCGCAACGCCGGCGTGCCGTTCGACGCAGATCCCGGCGTACTGCTCCTCGCGCGTCACCTCGGCCACATCGCCGGAGCCGGATCCGATGACTCTCTTCTGCGACGCCGCTGCGAGGACAAGATCGCCGAGCTGAAGAAGCACCCGGCACTCGCCACGCTCGCTATCCGGGGCGTCGCCTACGATGCGGCTGCGAAGGATCTTTTCCATGTCGAAGGACGCGCGGCCCTGCACCGCCTCGCTGTCGCACTCGGACTGAGCGAGGGCGATTACGACCTTCGATCGAACCGCGGCCACGCGTCTCAATCCGGCGAGATCACGCTCCACACCGACGAGGTGCGCGTGCAACTCTCGCTGACCGCACTCGGTCCCGGCCACGAGGTCAACTATCGTCGTGTTCGCGGCCGTCACGACCATCTGGGTGATCGTGCCCGCTACGCCATGGCACGCGAGCTGCTCGCGACCGAGTGTTTCGCTGAACGACTGCAGCGAGAGCTGCGGCTGACGACGTCAGCGCCGGCGCCGGCGCTCCTGGCGGACTGATCGGGCCCGTCTCCGACCCCTATAAGCAAGGAACATCGCCATGGGTTGGCTCAGCATGCCACGGTCGTCGATGACCCCTCATTCGACGCCCAAAAGTTATCTCGACGCGCAATTCACGTACGACCGGCGCGACGCGGAGGGGAAGGGCAGGGCGCTGCGCGTCGTCGCTTCGTCGTGCCTGCGAAACAAGGTCTGGTACGCGGCCGTCACACCCAGCACCGACGGCATCGACGAGCCCACCATCGCCGTCGTGTGCCTGGTCAGCTGGAACCCCCGCGCAAAGGACGGCTTCGTCTTCGCCTACAAGGATAGTGCGCCGTTGTGGCGCTGAAAGGAGTATCAGCAATGATGAGGTAAGTTGAGGAAGCCTCTGCCCACCAAGCTAACCTCGGGTCCGAAAGACCTGAAATCTGGAAACGGACGGGGGACAATAGCATGCTTGGAGCAAGGCCGAATGCGTCCCAGTCGTAAAAGGGCGATGCCGGTCAGGGCAAGACGCGCATGGTGAAGGCTATACTGCTTAAATCCCAGTCTGCAGCGTTTTATATAGCGAAACTGGCGAAAGCGACTGATACGCCAGTCCGGACGACGGCAAGGGTCTCATGTCTTGGCCCTTTGCTCCTCAGCCCGTCCGGCGCGCCTCTCGTCGAGGGGTTCAGTGGATGAACGGGACACCTAACCGCGTCGTATCTCCAATCAGTGTAACTACGGGATGCCCTAAACAGGCGGCTTCGACCGACCTGCACGGGTACGGAGCCGCCATAGTATTCAAATGCCCGGGGTAATGCCCAGGACAGCTCCCTCACCAAGGGAGACGGTGCATCCGCATAAGGAACGGGCGACCGGGCCGAAAACGGGGACCATCGGGAGAAGGGCGGCAGTTGCGATACTTCAATCGGCAATCATGGGGTGTGCTGATGCTACCTGAAACTGTGATGGCCCGGTTGGAGGCCATTCCGACGCTGGCAGCGTCGGGCAAACGGGTGAACGGGCTTCATCGTTTGATGGGGTCTCGGCTTCTTTGGGAGCAGGGACTCAGAAAGATTGCCTCCAATCGGGGGGCGATGACGCCGGGCGTCGATGGCGAGACCTTCGCGGACTTCGGTCCCGAGGACCTCACTCCGTTGATCGCCAGCGTGACGACCGGAGCCTATAAGCCGAAACCAGTGCGTCGGGTGTTTATCCCGAAAGGCAAGGGGAAGCGGCGTCCGCTGGGCATACCCACGCGCGACGACCGTCTCGTCCAGGAGGTGGCACGTCAGCTGCTCGAAAGAATCTATGAGCCGGTGTTCTCGAACGCCTCGCATGGATTCCGACCGGGGAGATCGTGTCACACGGCACTTGAACACGTCAAAGCCGTCTGGACGGGCGTGAAGTGGCTTGTTGACGTGGATGTCACTGGGTTCTTCGATAACATCGACCATGACGTTTTGCTCATGCTGTTGCGGAAGCGGATCGACGATGAAAAGTTCGTTGGCCTAATTGGCGACATGCTGAAGGCAGGGGTCATGGAGGGGCGGACGCATAATCCGACCTACAGCGGCACTCCACAGGGTGGGATCGTCTCCCCGATCTTGGCGAACATCTACCTGCACGAGCTCGATGAATTTGTCGCAGACCGGATTGCCGCCTTTGAAAAGGGAAAGACCCGCGCCACGAACCCGGAATATGGGCGACTGGCAGCGCGCATCGCCAAACAGCGAAAGCGGCTCAAAAGTCTTCAAGCACGCGGCAACGCTGACGAGGCAACGATGGCGGCCATATTAGCCAAGATCGACGTTTTGTCGAAACAGATGCGTACCCTACCGTCGCGAGACGGCATGGACGCCGGGTATCGCCGACTTCGCTACTGCCGGTACGCCGATGATTTTCTCATCGGTGTGATTGGCAGCAAGGAAGATGCGCGACAGGTCTTCGCCGAGGTTGAGGGTTTCCTGACCAACGCGTTGGCCCTTAGCGTGTCCGAGGAGAAAAGCGGTATCCGCAACGCGAGCGATGGCACCGCCTTTCTCGGTTACGAGGTGCGAACCTACACGGGTCGCCAGTGGACAGTGCGGAGCCAGCGGGGCTCGCAGCACTTCACCCGCCGGCCTCCTTCGGAGGTGATGCAACTCAATGTGCCGTGGGAGAAGGTGTTCGAGTTCGCCTCGAAGAAGGGCTACGGGGATATGGCCGTCTTGAAGGCCCGTCACCGGAACACCCTCCTTAGCTGTAGCGATGCCGAGATCGTCCTTGCCTACAACGCCGAACTGCGGGGGTTCGCGAACTACTACGCCCTGGCGAGGGACGTGAAATTCAAGCTTAACCGGCTTGAGTTCATCCAGCGCTGGAGCATGTTCAAGACCTTGGCGAGCAAGCACAAAAGTAGCGTGCGTGTCGTCGCCGCCCGTATGAGGTCGGGGCAGGAGTATAGCGTCGGCTACGTCGCTGACGACCAGCCTCGGTCGGTCAAAGTCTGGAAGCTGATGGATCTGAAGCGTGAATGGATTGACCCGGTCAAGGTGGATACCCCGCCTTGGACGCAAATCTATTCGCACTCACGAACCGACTGGGTCGATCGCCAGAATGCCAAGCAATGCGCGGCATGCGGGCGGACGGACCGGCCGTGTCACGTCCATCATGTCGATGGGCTGGCCGATGTTAAGCAGCACGGTCTAGCAACGATGATGAAGGCTGCACGGGCTCGCAGGACGAAAGTCCTGTGTGACCTTTGCCACGCCGACACCCATCGAGGCCAGTTGCCCGATAGCCGGAACATGAATGGTGTTGTCGCAGCGGAGAGCCGCATGCAGTGAAAGCTGCACGTGCGGTTCGGCGGGGGGATCAGGGCTGACTCTCTGAGCAGCACCAATCCTACCCGACTGGACGAGACGATGGGGCCGAACGAGGCCGCGTGCCCCGAGCGTATCCTCTCCCTGCTCGGCGACACCGACAACGCCTCGGCGCTCAACTGGCGGCGCCGCTGCCTCGACCGCCTCGCCCAGCGATCCGAGCGGCCGCTCGAGCACGGCATGCACATCCGGCTGCCACACCCCATCAAGTTCGTTGACGGGCACGAGGGCACTGACTTCGTCGTTCACAAGCGCGGCCGAAAGATCGCGCTCGCCAAGCTCGGTTCCGATTTTCCGGGTTATCGTATTTCTGGCTTGCGCGACATGCCGTGGACCATCGTTCCCCCGCCCACCCATACCCGCGTCCACAAGACGGTGTTCGGTTGATCGCCGAGCCGTCCAGCATCAGGATCAATCCCATGCTTCGTCACGATGACCTCACCGCTCCGATCAGCCCCAAGCGATCGCATCTATGCAGCCGCGCCAACGCGCAGGCGGTCGCCGCCCGCATGTTCGACGCCGGGGCGCGCCAAGTCTCGGTCGTGCGTACCGGAGATATCCTTCAGCCCTTCCGGGTCATCCCGGCGCTCGTCGACGATCCGAACGTCGAGCTCGAGCTGCGTTACGCATGAAGACGGCGATCCTCCTTGCCCTTGTCGCACTTGCGGCCTGCGGGGCAGCCGAGCCCGGGCACGAGCCCGCACAGGATCTCACCGGACGAGGCCGCGCGCTGGACGGCGACACCATCAGCATCGACTTCCGGTTCTCAGGGGCGGACGCCTTCGAGCGGAAGCAACTCTGCCAGATCTCCAGCGGCTGCTATCCTTGCGGCAAGCTCGCGCAAGACGCGACCGCCCGCATGCTCCGCTCGGGGGAGGCGACGATCCGTTTGGTTGGCAGTAGCAGCTACGGTCGACCGGTTGCCGTGGTCAGTGTGAACGGCTCTGACCTGGGCGAGCAACTGATCGCTCAGGGGTGGGCGGTACCGGCCACGAAGTATCTCAGGAGCGATCCGGATCGCGCCGGGCGGTATATGAGCGCTTACGAAGATGCGAGGACCAACAAGCGCGGCGCCCATGCCGGCGCCTGGATCGATCCCGAGAAATGGCGTCGCGGGGAACGCCTCACATGCGAGCGGGCCTGATGCCTGTACCCGCTACACAAAGCGGTCCGGCTGACGATGCCGGACCGCTTTTTTTGTTTGGTAGGCTCCAGCCTTATGCCGGGCGATCATGCTTTGCTGGACGATCGATCGGATCGTAGTCGGGACCCGGGTCGTGCGACCAGGAGGCGCCGATCGCAAACTCGGCCTCGAAACGGCCAACCGGGCCATCGGGCTCGGCCGCCACGTAGGGAGCCGGCGCGATCCGCTTCGGCGCCTTCGTGCGATGCAGGTACCCTGCCACGCGTCCCCGTCCGAGCAGCAGCGCCTCCAGCCACAGCAGATCATCGATCAGCACACACACGCCACGACCCGCGAGATTGTAGTAGATGCACCGCTGATAATCGTCGCAGCGATTGCCGAGCATCTGCGCCAGCTTCGCCTTGCCGGCAGGGTCGCCCTCGTGGATCCACTCGCATGCCTCCCGCAGCTCACGCACGGAATAGTAGGCATCCTCCGACTCGATACCGATCGAGGCCGCGGCGATGGCGCGGCGGGTCGGTCGGACGTCGGGGTTGAGCGAGGCGTCGCGCAACGTGAGGTCGAGATCGATCGGCCCGGTGAAATCTTGAAGCTTCATGACCTAATCCTCCTGTCCTCCGAACGTAACGTGAACATCTGCGACCTTGCAAGTGTTCATCGGCACCTTTTCACCCTCTGATCTTCCGATATGATCCCGCTCATGTGGCTCGTACCGCGCGACACCAGAGGGCTTACGTCACGCACCGGCGTCCCTGACGTCGTGCGACGCGCGTTGGTGCGCTGGTACAGCGGCGATGGCGAAGACAGCGATCATCGGGCTTCGGTCATCATGGTGGTCAAAGCGCGCGATCATCATCAGTGGATCGCATGCGACTGCCTCGGGGACGCGGCTGACCCACCACTGCTATCGCCAGCCTATCTGTCTGAGGCCGAGACATACTACCTCAGGCGCCTTACGAGCATCCGGCAGCGGCGACCGGAGCACCATGTCGACTGCCCGTTCTTTCGCGAACAGGCACCTCCCCGCATCCGCGAGAAGGCGACCGCGACGCCGCGCACCATCAACGAGCCAGACGGTCTCTTCTCCGCGCACCGGCTCGCGCCTGAGAAGCTCGCCCAGCTTCCTGAAGACGACGAGCCAGATGATCGCACGCGCGGCGTTGCGATACCGCGCCTTGCGCGCCTGCTCTGGCAGCTAATGGAAATGGCTCGGGTCAACGTTGTCGAGCCGCTGGGTAGGGGAGAACCTCGTGAGGCGTCGATGGCGCTGGAGTTCGGACGGCTGCGCAGCGCGGCTGAGCGCGTCGAGATAGCTCCCGGCATTCCGCTCGCACGCCACCTCTACACCCATATAGACCCCTACGAGCGCGGCATCGTCTTCGCGAAGCTGCGCGAGGCGGCGCGCCACTGGCCCGCCGAACATGCGCCACAGGCATTCCTCCTGCTCTACGCCGTCGATATTTCGGGAACGACGGTGACGCTGGCGGGCGGACGCGAGCTCATCGTGAAAAATCGCATCAGGCACATCGGCGTTCATCAGCGCCGGATCGGGCCTCCGTTCCTGGTCCTTGCAGTGATCGGCGAACATAACCCGCGCGAGGGCTATGCTGCGCTTCGGGCGTATGCGCAGCCGGTCGCTCGCCCCTCCAACTTCATTGCCGTGCATAATGCAGCGGAGCGCGAGACCATCGTTGGTCTGCTCGATCTGCAATACCGACTCCGCCGGCGCGGCATCGGCATCGGGTTCAAAAGGCTGCTCTTCGACGTCGCGACGAGTGCGGGCGAGGTCCGCCCCGATCTGCTCCTCGATCTACGTGACTTCACAACAGGAGAGGTCATGGAAGCGGCGCTGGAAGTGGTCACCGGGCACGACGCCGACACGTTGGGCCTCAAGATGCGACAGGTGGAGAAGCTCCGCGAGATCGCTCCGGTGGTGACGATCCATGCCGAGGACCTGGAAGATGGCGCCCTCGAAGCGGCCGTGCTCGACCAGCTGCATATCGGGTGATCCTGGGTTCATTGAAGGAGAGAGGGAGGGACCTGTCCGATCCATGAGGGAGACGACAGATGACCCGCTTCCAGCCGAGCCCCCGGCCCGACACAACGCCATGGGGAACACCCGATCGCGCCGACCAGGTTCTTCACGGCATCTGGCGCGTCTCGACGCCGAGCCATGGCGGCTACGTCCTCTCCGATGAACGTCAAGCCGCGATGCCCGAGGCACTTCGTCGAGCGGACCCATACTACGAGGAGGACGTCGACTATGCGCTGGTTCTCTACGGTTTCGCGAGCGAGTTCCGCCGCTTGCCCGTGCCCGGCATCGCTCTTCAGGTCGAGAACGCCCGTCGGTCGGTGCGATGCTGGCATCCGGATCGCTGGACGGCCTTGACCGGCGAGGAGGTGACGATCGGAGAAAGCCACGTCGTCCGCCGTCGCGCCGCCTACACCGCCATCATTGGGCAGTACGAGAGCGTCTCGGCGTCCGGGTCATGGGCGGACTGGGTTCCTGACGGCAAGGTCGGATGCGTCTTTCGCCGTGTCGCCAGCGTGGATGCGCTCGGCTTCGCGCGCCACGAGGGCGAGCCCATCTACGGCCTCGTCGACAAGGCACGCTACGACGCTCGGGTCATGCCCGAAACCTTCGACACGCTCTCGGCAGAGCGCGTCGCAAGCACGGCGCCGATCACCAAACAGGTCGCCGCCCTGACCTGACACCCCAACCCATACGACGCCAGAACAAGGATGCCGCTATGACCTGCGTCACCCCCATCAGGCCGCTCCCCGAGGCCGCAGACAATCGCGTACCGCTGGGCCACCATTCGAGCGGCGCACTCCACCTTGATCTCGATCGACTTCTTGCCGGGCGCCTGCTCATCCAGGGCAGCTCGGGTGCGGGAAAGAGCCGAACGCTGCGCCGGATCATTGAAGAAGCGTTCGACTACACGACGATCGCGATCGTGGACCCCGAGGGCGAGTTCGAGAACCTCGCCCGTCACATCGGTGCCACCACGATCCGGGCGGTCGAACTGACCGCCGAAGGCCTAACCGCAGCGGCCGCGCGGAGCCGACATCATCGGCTGTCGATCCACATCGACCTGACCGACCTGGATCCCGATCAGCGCATCATCAAGGCGGCAGCCTTCTTCGCCGGTCTCATCGGTGCGCCGCGTGACGACTGGGATCACACCGTCCTTGTCTGCATCGACGAGGGACACCTCCTCGCGCCACACGTCGCCGGGTCCGCTCGAGACGCGGAGGCGCGACGCCTCGGCGTCGCGACACTCACCGATCTGTGCGCTCGCGGCCGTAAACGTGGCCTGGCACCCGTGATCGCCACCCAGCGGCTCGCCAAGCTGTCGACCTCCGTGGTTTCCGAGCTGCAGAACGTCCTCGTGGGCCTCAACGTCTTCGATCGCGACATCGCGCGAGCAGCCGATCTTCTCGGCTTCTCAGCCAAGGAGGCCGATGCGCTTCGCACGCTCGTCCCTGGCGACTTCTTCGCGATGGGACCGGCCCTTTCGGCGACACCCTGCCTCGCCCACATCGATCCGACGATCACCGAGCATATCGGAAAGACCCCAGAGCTGCGCGCCGCGGCCTCTGTCGACGCGACCGAGGCGGCTCGGTTGCTCGACCTCGCCGGGCTTGCCGAGGTGGCAGACCATGGCCCTGCGATCGCGCTCAAGGGCACGCGCGCGCTCGACGCCTTCCTCCTTGATCCCGCCGCGACCGATGCTGCCGCGATCGTCGAGGCACTCAAACGCATTTCCCCGAACGCCAGCACGGCGCGCGATCTCGCAAGACACCTGTCGCTCGATGCGGAGCGAACCGATCGGGCGCTCAACCTCCTGTCGGCGATCACTGCCGTCGACACGATGCCCAAGGGCGACGACCGCATTGCGCGTCTCCATGCGCGTCTACGTGCCCGCCTCAGCGACGTCGCAGTGGTGGCCCTATGACCGACCTAGCGCCCGATATCGTCGAGCTCGTCGCCTGTCCGGTACGAACGGCGCCGACAGGCCGGCTTCGCGAGATGGCGTACCGTGGCGATGCCTGGATGCCCGACGAGGTCGCAACGCTGGAGCGCCTGTTTCGCGACGACATAGCGATAGATGAAATCGCGTCAGCGATCGGTCGGCGCATCCACGGCGTCCGCGACAAGATCGCGACCTTGGGGTTGCGCCGAAACTCGCAGCGGAACTGGTCCGAGGCCGAGGACGCCTGGCTGACACGCGAGTACGGCTCACGTCCCGCATCCGCGCTCGCACAGGATCTCGGACGAGCCTGCACCGCCGTTTATGCTCGCGCCGGCCTTCTCGGCCTTACCGAAGGCAATGCCCCACGCTGGACCGAGTGGGAGGATGCTCAGCTGCGCGCCGGCTTCGAGCGCGCAATACCGGTCGCACAGATCGCAGTCCTGATCGGTCGCCCGCTCTCGGGCACGATCACGCACGCGAGCAACCTTGGGCTGCGACACCCGAACAACCCGCCAGGATGGACCGAGGCCGAGGCGGCACGCGCGCTGACACTCGCGGCTGAGGGCCATCGCTACGTCGATATCATAGAGATGATGGTCGCGGAGGGCTTTCCCCGACGCACAAAGGCGGGGTTTGGCCCGCACCTGCGCAAGCTCGGCTACGGCCGCGGTTGGGGCCGTCCATGGACTTCAGACGAGGACGCTTTGTTGATGCGCGTCTATGCTGACGGAACGAGCCGGACGCCGCTCATAGCGCGGCTCGGCCGTACCACCCACTCGATCAAGTGGCGGGCCGAATACCTTGGTCTGCGCGGTACTCACGCCAATCGGGATGGCTTCCGGAGCGGTCCCGTCTGGACCGAGGGCGACATCGCAACGCTGCGCGAACACTATGGCAAGATGCCGATGACGGATCTCGCCACCAAGATGGGCCGTACCAAGGCCTCCCTCTTCACTCGCGCAAATATCTTGGGATTGGTCCACGGCTACCAACGGCCTTGGAGCGATGACGAATGCCGCGCGCTCGCGCTCGCGCATGCTCATGGCATCGCCTTGCCCGACCTCGTCGTCGCCTTGGGGCGCAATTACGCGGGCGTCCACAAGTACGCCGAGAAGCAGGGCCTCAAGTTCAGCCGACGTCCGCGTCGCAAGTCTGCACCGACGCTGCAGGACATCCTCGCCCTTGCTCCGCAGCCATAGGCGCGGAACGACCCTGGATCGAAGGGGAGGGGGAGGGGCCGGGCGGGCGTGAAGGACACGCCAGCCACGAGGAGCGCATCATGATCCCCGCCACCATCGCGACCGCGGTCGCACCCGAGACGATCGCGAAGGTCACCCGGCTGTTCAACAACACCGCCTTCGACGTGGTGACCGAGCTCTTCCAGAACGCTCGGCGCGCCGGCGCTCTTGCGGTTGCCGTGCTGATCCAGTCGGGAGGTCCCGATACGCTCCTCCACATCATCGATGACGGGCATGGGATCGCCGACCCCACGTCGATTGTGACGCTGGGTCGTTCGGGATGGTCCGACGAGACGCGCCGCATGGAAGATCCTGCCGGCATGGGAGTTTTCAGCCTCGCCGGACGAGACGTGATGGTGCGTTCCTTCTCCCGTCCTGATCGCCAAGGATGGATGGCACACATCCCCGCCTCGGCCTGGGAAACGAGCCGGCCGATCGCGATCTCGCCCGACCCGATCTCGCGCGGCACCGCCATCACCATCAAGGTGCCGGACAGCTGGCTGAAGACGCTCGCTGACGACGTCGCCAAGGCGGCGAAACACTATCCGCTGCCGGTGACGCTCGACGGCAAGGCACTGCCGCGCGAGGACTGGCTGGCGGACGCAGTCCATATCGAGGAGTGGAACGGAACGCGCATCGGGGTCTTCCAGAAACATCCGTCATCCTACTCGACCCACGACGGACGCTTGAACTTCCATGGGCTGACGATCCCCTGCAAGCTGCCGGACGTCCAGGAGGTCGACCGAGGCCATCATTGGATCGCGCGCGTCGACATCTTTGACGCGCCACAGATCCAACTCGTGCTCCCGGCACGCAAGGAGGCGATCGAGAACGACGGCCTGACAGAACTGCGCCGGGCGGTGAGCATCGCCATCTACCGCGCGATCGCCGCGCAAGGATCGCACCGGCTGTCGGCCGAACGCTGGCGCGAGGCGGTCGACCTCGGTGTCGATCTGCCGGAAGCGGCGGCATACCTCTTCGCATGGATCGCACCCGCGGCCGATAGCGGTCGCAACTATGCCTCGGGCGAGCGCACCACCGATCCTGCGATGGTGGTCATGTCCGACTTCGACGCGCTGGTCGCACAACCGGCAGCGGAGGCGATCGCCACCCACAACCCGTTCGGCGGCCCCCTTGTCATGGCTCAGGACGCCTTCATCGGTTATCGCTGGTACGACGTCCTTGCCCGCGTGGACGACCTACGGTTCCGCATCGTGCAGGGCGACCTCGACTTCGTGGTTTCGGCTACGCTCGATGCGCCTGCCGAGGCCGAGGACGGATGGGTCGACGCGATCACGCTGGAGGCCACCATCTCGCACGCGGGCGCGTCGATCGAGGCCTCGACCGCTGCCGATGTGGCCTTCGCGCCGGACGAATGGACCTGCAACTCGGTCGACGGGACGTCCATCTTCGTGTGCCGCGGTAGCAGCCGGCCCGCCCTCGCGGTCGCCGATCTGTTCGAGCGTGCCGCGTTCGAGCCGTCTTCCGACAGCGACGCTGACAGCTATGACACCCAGCTAGAGCGCTTCCAGGCGGATGCGGCCGAGCGGATCATCGGCCTTCTCGAGGGTGACGATGCAGCGCTCGAGAGCCGCATCCGCGACAAGCTGTCGGGACACTATTTCATGGTTCCCGCCGACCGAACCGTGACGGTCGTCATCAACCGCGAGCGTCTCGAGGTGAAGATCGTCGAGCGCGCCGCCCCGCCGATTGACACCAACGAGGAGGGCGCGTGACATGCTGCCGCCCCCTCCGTCCGTGCTGTCGTACGGGATAGGCGTCGACAGCACAGCGCTGCTGATCGAGCTGCATGCCCGCGGGCAGGCTCCTGATCTCGTCCTCAGCGCGGACACCGGCAACGAGAAGCCGGAAACCTACGACTACCTCGACATCATCCGCCCCTGGATGCGCGACCGCGGCATCCGGTTCGAGCTCGTCTCCTACGTGCCCAAGCGGTTCAAGCACTGGCCGCCGTACTTCGGAATCCTCGAAATGTGCCTGACGAACGCAACCTTGCCGAGCAAATCGCTTGGCGGATCGTCATGCAGCCTCAAGTACAAGAAGGCCCCACAGGACGCTTTCCTCAAGACGTGGCAGCCTGCGGTCGAGGCATGGGACCGCGGCCAGCGGGTCATCCGACTGATCGGCTATGATGCTGGCCCCCGCGACACCGCGCGCGCCAACCATGCGCTGACGATCGACGACCCACTCTACGATTGTCGATCGCCGCTACGTGACTGGCAATGGCACCGCCCGCGATGCGTGTCGCGCATCGAGGCCGAAGGCCTGCCCGTGCCACCCAAGTCGGCGTGCATCCTGTGCATCGCGAACAAGCCGGACGAGATCCGCAGCCTTCCACCATGGTGCCTCCGACTAATCGTCCTGGTGGAGGCACGCGCCGCGCCCCGGCTCCATACGGTCGAAGGGCTATGGCGCAAGTCGACCAGGACACGTCCCGGATCGATGACCGCGTTCATCCGGGCCGAGGGCCTACTGGGAGCCGAGGAAGTCGATCGCATCGTCCGCGATGCTCCCACCGACCTCATCCGCTTCCAAGACGTCGCGGCTGCGATCCCCGTCGGCGAGCGCCCGAAGATGGGCGAATGGCTCGACCGCTTTCACCTGGCCTTCGCCGAACGAGTCCGCGGCCACCCGGACGCGCTGGCCGCCTGATCCCCCCGCCCATCGAACGAACCGAGGATCGACCCATGATCGAGAATGCTGCCGAGACGCGCGTCGAAACGATCGCGCGTCTGAACGACCGATGCCGTCAGGGCCTCGATCGAACCGCGCGCATCACCGTCACGCGCACGTGCCTTGCCACCCTATCGACCGACTCGCTCGCGTCGGAGGCCGTGGCCCAAGCGCGCCTGCTGCAGGAGCTTCGCCGGCACAGCTTCGCTGCCGACTGCCCGGAGCGCGATCGCGGCTCCTTCATCATCGACGACACCGAGGTCTTCTTCCGCATCGACTATTATGATCCGGCGCTGGAATGGGGTTCGGAAGATCCTGCCGACGCCAGCCGCACGACCCGCGTGCTAACCCTCATGCTGCGGGAGGATCTTTGATGCCTCGCTTCCGCCCCTCTGCGGCAGACATCGCGGCCATTCGCGACGCCGCACGGCGCGAGGCCAAGTTCGAACGGGTCGGGCAAGTGATGCTCGAGGTCGGGCGTCGGCAGAGCCTTGTGTCAGGCGAAACGTCGATCAACTTCGCGCTGATCAGCGACGATCCCGACTGGCAGGATACCGATCTCGACGACTATGAGCCGTGGACAGCCTTCACGCGCGGCGTCAAGTTAACGCCTGACGGGCGCGGCCTTCTCGACTTCTACATCCGCCGGCGCGGCGATCGCCACCTCGAGCTCCACGGCAACATCTCCGTCGCGATCGCCGGAGGCAAGCTGACGACCATCAACGGCTATCCCGACATCTACCGGGGAGAGCCGTCGTGACGATCGAGATCATCCTGGGCCTGCCGCACCTCGCCGATGGTGCGCTTCTCGCAACAGCGCGGCGCCTACAGGCACCGGTGCTGATCTCCGCCAACTGCTTGTCGCGCTGGCGCAAGGCCGATGGCTGGCGCGAATGGGCGGGGTGGCGCACGGCTACCCTCGACAACGCCCACGGCCTCGTCAGCCTCGACCTCGACAGCGCCGGTTACTCGATGATGGTGCGCTACGGCGGTCTGCCGTGGTCGATAGCCGACTACATGGCGCTTGCCGCCTCGTACCCGTTCCGGCGCGTGTCCTCGATCGACTATTGCTGCGAGGACGGCGTCGCGTCGCACCGCGAAGAGGTTCTCGACAGGATCTCCCGTACGATTGCGACCAACCACGAGTGTTTCGCCCGCGCTGGAGACCTTGGTATCCGGGATCGCTTCATGCCGGTCCTGCAGGGCCGAACGCCCGACGACTACGTCCGCTGCCTCGAGGCGATCGAGGGCATGCTCCTGCCGGGCACCGTTGTGGGCATCGGAAGCATGTGCCGACGCGTCATCCATGGCCCGGAGGGGCTCGTCGCCGTGGTTAAACGGCTCTCGCGCGTGCTCCCGGTCGGGGTCCGTGCCCACGCCTTCGGCGTCAAAGGGGACGCCTTGCCCTACCTGGCACCGTTCTCCCGCTGGATCGCCTCGATCGACAGCCAGGCCTTCGGCGTCGCGGCGCGACGAGACGCGCTTCGCCGTGGCGTTGCGAAGAGCGATCGCCTGGTCGCCTCGCACATGGAGCAATGGTATCAACGCCAGTGCGGCCGTGCGCTCGCCCCTCCGGTCACGCTGCCCGAGGCCGCCGACCACCAGGCGCGTTCCCTCGGCGACGATGATCCATGGGAGCGGGCCATCGCTGATGCACGCGCTCAGATCCGCGAACTCATCGAGACCGGCGAGCTCGATCATGACCAGATCACCGCCAACTGGGTCGAATCCTGGGCGGCCGATCTCTTCCACCAGCGCGCCGCCTGAGCGAGGCTCACCATGATTACCGACCGTTCACAACGCTGGCGCGACCGGCGCAGCCGCTTCGTGGCCGACGACACCGTCATCCACCCGAGGCGCTACGCAGTCGACGTCGTGGCGCACGACACCGCTCGCGCCTTCATCGCGGACCATCACTATCTCAATCGCTATCCCGCCGCACAGCTGGCCGTCGGGCTATTCGGCCTAGGCCGGGGCGGCGCTTCCTCTCTCGACGGTATCATTGTCTTCGGAGTGCCCGCGACGGGCGCGGTCATCACGCGCCATACCGGCTATGACGAGCCAACCCGCGGTTGCGTGCTGCAACGCCTGCTCTGCCTGCCCTCCGTCGCCGCCAATGGGGAAAGCTATTTCGCCGCCCGGGCCTTCCGGCTGCTGCGTCAGGCAAAGCCGGTGATCGAGTCCGTCGTCAGCTTCTCCGACCCTCAGGTCGGACACTGCGGCTGCGTCTACGCCTCGCTCTCCGGGGCGTATCGCGGGCGAACGAGGCCGCGGACGGTGCTCCGCATCGCCGGGGAAACGATCTCCGATCGCACCTTGTCCAAAATTCGAAACCTCGAAACCGGTCATGCCGGCGCCGTCGATCAACTCGTAAGGCTCGGCGCCCCGAGGCCGCAGGCAAGCGAGCACCTCCGCGAATGGCTCGAACGATGCCGTCGCGCAAAAGTCCTAGTCCCCGCCCGACAGGCTTCCCTTTTCACCTACTGCTTTGAGCTCACGCGCGGCGCGCGCCGCGCCGGCCGAGCGCTACCGCGTCTCGCCTATCCGATCAGGTCCGACGTTCTGCGTGAGCAGCTCGGAGCCTGACCCGTCGTGCCGACGGGAAGGGGAGGGGGAGCAGGATTCGTGTCCACAAGAGGAGACGAGCCATGCGCATCCAACAGGCGATCGCGATCGCCAAGGCCGACGAGAACCGCCTGATCCGCTTCATCGGGCGGCGGGACCGATTTCTTGACGCGCTCGACTGGGACGCCCTGCCTGAGCAGATGGCGCGCGAGGCCGCGATGATGGACGAGCTTCTCGCCACCGAACTCGCAGAGGCCGCGTGCTATGTCATTTGGCTCGAAGAGTGCCTCAGCTTCGGCGTCGAAGACGTCATCGGCGCGCATCACCTGCAACCCGTCTCGGTGATCCGGACCGTTGCCTCGTTGGCTTAGCCTGCCAGTCGACATCGAAGACCGCGATTTGGCCCCGCGACGATCCGATGCAACATTCATCTCAGGAGATGAACGATGACCGCCATTTTGACTGAGTTTCTCTTCGGCTCGCCCTCGCACCTATATTGGTCCCTCCTCGCGCTCGCCGTGCTTTCGCTCGTCGGGGTCCTAATGGCCCACCTGCTGCCCGACTACCGTCGGACAATCGTGGCCATCGGTGCAGTCCCCGGCTTGGTTTTCGCCATCTCGTTCGTTCCGCTGTTTGGCGCCGGCGACCTGCCCGCAAACGATCCTGCGGACGATATCGCCAGGATGGAGAACCTCGCATTCAGCGTGCTGCAAGCCGCACCCCTGATGCTCGCATTCGTAGGACCGTTATACGCCGCGGTCATGTTCATCGACGACCGCGAACGGGTGCGCAAACGCCGATTAGGGCGCCCATCGCTGACTGGACGTGACCCCGCCAACCCGAAATAACCGCAAATCGAGACGTCATGGAGGTGATCATGATCCGCTTCCTCATCCGCCGACCTGTGTCGCTCCTCTCGGTCGCCTTCAACCTTGCTGCTATGGTTTGCGGTCGGAACATGTGGCTGCTGGGACGTGATCCCGAGCCGGCGCCAGTGACAAGCGATGCGCTGGTGAACCTGACCCTCTCGATGAGCCATGCGACCGCGACCTGGTCGTTTGTCGGCGGCTTCCTCGTCGCTGGGTTCTTGACCCAACTTCTGGCACTACGTCTCGACGCTTGACCGGGTCGGCAGCGACGATGCGTACCGACCGAACCAACTCAGGAACACACTCATGAGTCGACATACCTTTGTCGGGCCAGCGGGCGTCAGCGTCGCAATCGGGTGGGACCGCCCACTCGAGACCTTCTACGTGCAGGTGTCACGCCCCGACCCCGAGGACCCGGGCGAACGCGACACCTTCGTGTGGAAAGGTCTCGCCCCCGGCGAACTGCCCACCGCGGCCGCAGCGATCGCGATCGCGACGCCACACGCGGCGCTCCCCACAGATCTCGGCACGACGCTCGAAACGGACCGCCTGAAGACACTCGGGCTGTCCGATGGCGAATATCAGGCCGAGGTGAAGCGCCGGCTTTTCCCGAGATGACCAAGAGGCTGGCGGGTACCGCAATTTCGGCGATGCCAGCTGCTATCACCGCAGTGAGGAGATCACGCATGTCTGATGGCTCACACCCCTTGCCGAGCCGCCCCGCAACGGCAGGCGACCCGGTGAAACGCGACTGGCGCACCTTCACCGTGACCCTGATCGCCGGCACCATCGCCTTCGCCGCCTTGTTGGGCATGCACTACATGCCGGAGGCCTATCAGAAGCTCACTGCTCTGACGGCCCTTGGAATCGCGGTAGGCTTCTTCTTGGTTACCATGACGCCTCTCGCTCCACGCGAGTGCATCGGTGTGGCAGCGTTCTTTATGTCTCTGACGACTTCGTTCTCTGCCACAGGCGATCACCTCCTGGCGGCTTGGATCCTCTGCATCGCAGGCGGCTTGACGAGCGTCGTCATCCTCGCGCTGCGCTGGAGCGAGCCGCTTAGGCACGCTCCCGGCTCGAGCAGCAGGACACCGCTCTAAAACGCACGCTGACGACTGGGTCGCGAAGGAAGGGGGAGGGGTCAGACGGTCAAGACAGGACCGTTGGAGATCACCATGCCCTACTTCGTCGACATCGGCGGTACGCCCGCCAACGAACCGTGCGCGCAGCTCGGGCAAACGCCCAATTTCGACATACTCAACAAGCTCGAGGTGCTCGCCTACAAGTACGCGATCATCGCACGCTACGGCTCTCCGCCCGCAGGTTGCCGCCTGACCGGCTTGTCCAATCGGCACGACTTCGGCCGCTATGTGTCGCTCGTCCTCCACGTCGAGAACGAGCTCGACGAAGCGGTCAGCGCCTATGCCGAGGCCGTCGAAGAGGGTCTCGGGACCTGGCTTGAGGCCGGCTTTCGCGCGCCTGTCGCGTACGACGACGCCACAGCAACGATCGTCCAGAGCGATCCTCTCGAGATCCTGGTCAGCGCCTTTCACGTCACGCGACCCAGCCCGGATGGAAGCTTTCCCATAGCCGACTTCGAGACGTTGCACCGGAACCTGACCGCCGCCTTCCCCGACGAGGCCGCGGTCGCCAGCGCGCGCCTCACCGAGGCCGCGGCCGCGGCCGCCTGACGGCGATTCCGCTGCCCTTCTGGGCGGACCACCAGCAAGAACGAGGCCGACGATGTCCGATGCCTTCGATCCCGCCGATCCCGCGGCCTGGCTGTCGCGCGGACGTTCTCCCGAGCACGCCGCGGCGATCGCCGCGGCGTGGCGCACCTTTCCCGATCTGCCGGGCGACGCGCCCCTTTCCGACCGAATGGCCCGAGGCCGCGAACGTATCGCCGCGATGCGGAGCGTGAACGACGCGATCGCGGCCGAGGCCGCTTCGCAACGCGAGGCCACCAACTTCGCCTTCACAGAGGATCAGATCCGCCGAGGACTCGGCAGCGACCGTGACATCGCGATCATGCGGGGGCACGAGGACCACGCATTGAGCTGGGATCTCGCCAGTCGATACGCCGACGGTTGGTACGCAGCGCATGTCGGATGGCCCCATCACTACTCTGACGCGATCCCCTGCTCGGCTCCTCTGGAAGAGCGCCACGCAGCCTACGACCAGGGCTTCAGCGACGGCGGTGGTGATCGAACCGACCTGTTCGACGCGGCGCGGCGCAGCCTCATCGCTGACATGCGCCGCGACAACCTGCCGAAAGACCCTCAGATCATCCTCGCCGGACGCCCCGTGCCGAGCAGTTATCCCAAGCCCTCCGACCACCACCGACCTGCCCGGTGGTCGCGCCGACTGCTGATCGTTGGCGCCGACCACATCGACAGCGACCCCGCGTGGGACTTCCTCGCCCTGACCCTCGCACGCCCGGGCGCCGACGACGCGACGATCGTCGTGCTCACCCCGGGCGGCTTCGTCGCTGCCGAGGCACTCGGCGACCCGAACGTCGCTACGCCGTCCGTGGATCACGTCGAAGCGGCCAACCAGCTAGCCGCACTTCTGCAAAATCGTGAATACGACGATGTTCTCGTCGCGCTGCAGGGGGCCGATCTCGACCTGATCGACACCATCGGCCACATTCTGCCGCTCGCGCGAACGATGGAGCGGACCCGCAACTCACGTCTCCAACAGCGGACCCACCTTCGCACCTGGCTCGATCGTGGTTTCAGCGGGACTGACGCTGGCGCCCAAGGCCACATACGCTGGGGCAAAGCGATCACCGCGCTCTACGGCAGTCTCGGCGAGTTCACCGCGCGTCACGTCGGACCGGCGCCGGGGCGGGGGCACCTCGTCCGCGTCGAGACACGCAGCGGCCTTGCCTGCGGCTTCGCGACGGCAGACGGCACGCCGCTCGACCCGGAAATCGTCGTCTCAAGCAAAGCCAAGCTGCGAGGTACGATCGCCACGACGCTGCGCACGTTCGGCGCCGCGACCCGCCTGATGGCAGCCGCCGATCGCCGCGCTGCCTAGGGCCGGAAACCTGGACTGGGCACGTAAGGGTGCTCCTGCCGGATGATTGCTTCGGCTTTCTCGATCGCCTCGACCTGACGCGCCGACCCCTGCGGCGCGATCGACCAATTTGAGCGCGGATGGAACACCACCGGCAGCGCCGCCACAGGCCCGACCGCCTTGCGCCACGACGCATCACTGCCGCCCGCCACGCCGACCAACAGCGTCACGAACAGGTCCTCGATGTCGCCAGTCGTCATCGAGCCTCAACGCACGGCCCGGTTGGGCGTGCCGCTGCAGCCCTTTCCCATAGAAACCCGAGGAGCCGCTTTATGGCCGACATCACCGATCTTCCCGTCATGAGCCGCGCCGACGCCGTCTCGCTCGGCTTCGCCGGCTTCAACGACGTGCCACACAAGGCGATCGACGTGCCCGACGGCGCCTTCACCATCACGGCAAAGACCAGCGAGAAGCGCCGCGTCACCTTCTGCTTCATGGGCAAGAGCTACGACGGCCCCGCGCGCTTCGTCGACATCCAGTTCCATGACCGGGGCACCACGATCCCCAATGCCAATGACCGGGTATCACCCACCTTCAACGCGTTTGCCGTGACTGGCCGCGGCCGCCATGTGACTGACAGCCGTCCGCTCGACGAGGCTCACAAGCCGTCCATCCTCGTGCTCCTCATGGACGAGGCCGGGGACGAACCGGCGCATCCCGCACCCTCGCAAAAGCCCATGAACGATCGCGAGATCTCAAGCCTGCTGCGGCGAGCCGCGAACGTGATCGCCGCCCCGGACAGCGAGATCCGGTCGGGTCGCGAGAGCTTGATCGGCCTCCTCCAGGCCGAGGCCGCGAAGCGTGACCCACGGGGACGGGAGTCATGACCGGGTCGCGCAGCGACGGCATGCACGTCGCCCACACCGCCGCGGGCTGGATCGTTTTCGACAACAGCAGCGCACGCCATGGCCGCCTGTCGGCATCATGTCCGACGCGGGCCGACGCCGTCGCGCGGAAGAAAGCGCTGGCGCGCGCCTTGCGCCACCAACGACACGATGATGCCCGGGACGCCTGAACGAAGGGGAGGGGGATGACGGTGGCTGAACGCTGGCGGTGATCGAGCCGCCCGCAGCCGACGGGAGCCCAACATGCGCAGCATCCTCGCTTTCTACGAGATCGACCGAACCTATGGCGGCCCCGAAGAAGGTGGCTGGTGGTACGATAGCGGCACCTTCGTGCGCGCGATCGCCATCCACTTCGACGACGAGGCCGCGATCGCGGCGCAGCGCCGCGCGAACCGCCTCCTCGAGCGCCTGCAGCGGCACAAGCCGGAGGTCTCGTCGGTGATCTACGACGGCGGACGCTACCGCGCCTACACCTTCTCGGGCCTGCCGCCGGAGCGCTTCCCAGCCCAGCGCCCCCTCTATTCCTGACCGCGACCGCGGTCGCCTTCCCCGAACCTGAAGGAAACGGTCATGCACCGCGTCCACTATTACGACACCAGCGCAGCCGCCTACGAAGCGTGCCTCGACGAGAGCCCCTGCATCGTGGAGGGCGATGTCCTCGCCGTCATTTCCGAAGGCGTCATCGGCCTGGCATCGAGCGATCCGCTCGCGGTTACCATCGGCGCCGGAGCGCTGCGCTCACTCGCGCCCATGTCGTCTGCGGCGATCCTGCGGGAGACGGTCCACGACGCCGACCAGTGGCGGCACGCCGTCGAGCTCGCGCTTGCGCACCATCTGCCGATCGCACCGCATTTCCTGCCCTTTGCCCTGCGGTGCGTGCCGCTCTCCCCGTCACAGACGGTCGTCGCACTCACCCTCGACGATGTGATGATGGCAATCGACGCGATCCGGCACCGGGAGACCCAGCTGACGAAGCGCGCGGCGCTTATCGACGCGGAGAGTTCGCACGGACTGTTTCTGGCCTCCGCCTTGCGCAAACTGGCGACTGCCCGGCGTCACCTCGAGCGCCACCCTCCGGCGACGATCCCGGAACACCCCTGCGGTCCACCGTAACGGCGACACCGTGCCAAGCACGTCGCACCAAGGGCGCTCCAAGGCATCCACCGCCGCGCGAAAAGCGCGTCGGTGAGGGGCGCTTGCGCGCTTTGCCCGGCTGAAGGGCCGGGGAGGAGAGAGGGATTGAAGATGGTGTCGAGGACATGGGGTCCAGCCGACACAGGAGACGTTACGATGAACATCGGTCAGATCAAGCAGAACGACGCCGGCATCTTCATGGGCCGCATCTCGACGCTCGCGGTTGCGATGACGATCGCGCTGAAGCCGGTGCAGTCCGCCAACCCGCGCGCGCCGCGCTACGAGATCCACGCGCTGACCCCCGGCCGCACCTGGGTGCAGGTCGGCGCCTTCTTCGAGCTGAACTCGAACAACACCGGCGAGGCGTTCCTCAACGGCCGCATCGACGATCCCTCGCTCGCTCAGCCGCTCCAGGTCTCGGCCTTCCGGCAGGAGGACGGTTCGTACAACATCGTCTGGCAGCGCGCGCAGAAGCGTCGCGACGTGACCAGCGCGCTCGGCATCAAGTCGGACGAGGATCCCGCTCCGCCGTTCGGCGCCGACGGCTCGAGCGACGACGCCGGGATGAGCGGCAGCGCCGGCGCCGGCGACGACGGCCTCGGCGAGACCACCGCCCCCGTCGAGGAAACCACGCGCCGCAGCCGCGGCAAGCGCGTCACCGAGAACGCCTGATCCCCTCCCGGTGCCACTCGCTCCCTCGCGGCACCGGCAGACGTCGCAGGCTCCCCCACTCCCTGCGCGTCACTCGGGCGATGCCCCCCGGCATCGCCCTTTTTTTGCTCAAAAGGAGACAGGAACCGGTTCGGACCCAAAACTGTCTTGCATCAAGGGCATAACTAGATTCTGCTGCGAAAATGAAACCAAAGTGAAGCGGTGTCTCAACCTTTAACCTGAAGGGAAGGAGGTCGGTTGTGGATAGCTGGACGAATGGTGCCGAGGGCCCGCTCAAGACCAGCGCGCCACGATATCCACGAGGTGCCACCATGGCTGACCGCGTATCTGTCTCGATTTCGATCGGTGGAAGACTTTCCGCTGATCTTCTCGGCGAGCTCATCGAAAAGGCTAACGCCGAAAACCTTTCCACCGAGTGGGACGGCGAGCCTTTCACCGCCAACGACCTACCCGACGGTGAACCGCTCGTGCTGCGCGGCCACGAGATCGCAAACGGCAAGATCGAAGAGATCGAGGACTTCTGCTGCACGAACGACCTGCCGTTCTGGCGCTGGTCGGGCGGCGCGCCGGGTTCATTCCCCGCCGAGATCGTCATCTGGAAGGGCGTGGGCGAGCGTCGCGCCTTCACCGCCGACGAAGACGGCCGCCCGGTCCTGACATCCGACGAAGCCGGCGAGATCGCGACCCTCGACGACCTGCGGGAGCATTTCGCCACTGGCGCGTACCTTCCGCCCCCCTTCGTGCTCGTCCCCACGACAGCCGGGTAAACCCGGCCCCGCACGATCACGTCGCACCGCCTCGTCCTGTAGCGCGTCGATCGCCGTCGATCCCGATGGCTCGCCAGGCACTGCTCGCTCGCATCGTGGCGACCCCTGCGGGTGGCCCACGTGCTACGCCTCGCCTGTGCCGGCCTCCGCTGGAGACCGCCATGCCCATTCAGACCCTACACCAGTCGCTATCGTTCGACACGATCATCAAGGATCATCCGGATCGCGCCAGTGCCGAGGCACACATGGCCAAGACGTTGCGCGAGTACGGCGACTGGCCAGCAGACGCGGCAGCAGCTGCCGCACGCGATGGCCGCACCGTCCTCGTCACCGATAACGGCGACGACGAGACGATCGCCATCCGTGCAACCTGACCAGCAGCTCTGGCGGCTGCGGTCGCCAGCCCATACGATGGCTAATCCGAGAGGCAGGACCATGCTCAACCTCATTCCCGTCGCCGTCCTGATCCTGGTTCTGGCAGGCGCGCTCTTCTTATTCGCACGGCGACGGGTGCCGTTCAGCTTTGTCATCCTTGCCGCAGGCCTAGGTGCGGTTTCCATCGCTCTTTGGCCCTTCGGGCCTGTGAGCGCGAAGGGCGAGCGCGACGCGATCGTCCTGTCCCGCGCCGGACCAGTCGGAGCGCGGGCCTACCGAACAGTCATGGTCGATGGTCGGATCACCCACACCGAGATGTCCGCTATCCGGGAGGCGGCAGGTCGCGACATAGACGCCGAGTTCGGCCTAACGGCCGCGAACGGCGAGAAGACTCACTCGCGGCCCTAGAAGGCTTTTCCACCAGTCGTCGGCATGTTGCCCGACGAACGCGGTCCGCGGTTGATCGGCGACTTGTCGTTCGGGTCACGAGGAACGAACGAGAAGCGATCGCCGACCAGCTTCCCGCCGTCGATCTTATAGGTCCCGCCGAGCGAGTTGCCGCTCAGAATGACGGTGTCTCCGCTAACCTCGTAACTACCGCTCGCGCCGCTCGACAGCGAGAAGGTCTTGTCACCAAAGGTCGCGACCACGCCCGGCACGGGGCCGTTGACCATGTTGTACGTGCCCTCGACCGACTTGCTGCAGCCTGCCAGAGCAAATGCGCCGATGATCGCCAGCATCGCGTTTCTCATGTCGCTTCCCTCCATCGTGTCGGCCAAGATCGTCCGGCCTTAACGACTAGGCGAGAAGGCCGCCAGAACGTGCCCGGGACCGCAGCTACATCGGCGACCTTCAAGCCTTTTCAGGGCGCCCGCCCGTCGGGCGGGACCGGGCTCTAGCCGGCTTCGCCGCCCGGAGCCCCTCGCGGGTCTCCGCCCTGCCGGGTGACGATCCCTCGCTGTAGGGACGGCTCGCTGGTCTCCCCGGCGGATTTCCCCACGAACGTCCACCGCCGCGCGAAAAGCGCGCCGGTGAGGGGCGCTTGCGCGCTTTGCCCGGCTGAAGGGCCGGGGAGGAGAGAGGGATTGAAGATGGTGTCGAGGACATGGGGTCCAGCCGACACAGGAGACGTTACGATGAACATCGGTCAGATCAAGCAGAACGACGCCGGCATCTTCATGGGCCGCATCTCGACGCTCGCGGTTGCGATGACGATCGCGCTGAAGCCGGTCCAGTCCACCAACCCGCGCGCGCCGCGCTACGAGATCCACGCGCTCACCCCCGGCCGCACCTGGGTGCAGGTCGGCGCCTTCTTCGAACTCACGTCGAACAACACCGGCGAGGCGTTCCTCAACGGCCGCATCGACGATCCCTCACTCGCCCAGCCGCTGCAGGTCTCGGCCTTCCGGCAGGAGGACGGCTCGTACAACATCGTCTGGCAGCGCGCGCAGAAGCGCCGCGACGTGACCAGCGCCCTCGGCATCAAGTCGGACGAAGACCCCGCTCCGCCGTTCGGCGCCGACGGCTCGGCCTCCGGCCTGCCTGCCGGCGACGGCCTCGGCGAGAGCACCGCCCCGGTCGAGGAGGTGGCCTGATCGAACACCGGGCGGCGCGCGCGCGTCGCCCCCGCACTCCCTCGACGGGGATCGCTTCGACACCCGGAGCGGTCCCCGTCGACGTGCCGGATGCTTCGAGCAATTCGGGCTGCGCTCGCCCTTTCCAACATTGGGCCAGCACGGCACTTCAATCGTTCACTGTTCCACGCTATATGGAGGCTACCATGGCGACCGTCGCACCAGATCCGCAACTCGATATCCGCGAGCAGCTCGCGCGGATCGACAAGATGCAGGTCGAGATCCAGAAGACGCAGGCGGACCTCGCGAAAACCAAGCTCGAGGTGCGCTTCTTCCCCGGGACCCTGTTCTTTCAGGCGACCTTGGCTGCTGCCGCCCTCCTGACGGCCGGCGCCGCGATCGGCAAGCTCTTCGGCTGATCGCTTGGACCGACGCTGCCGCGTCGGTCCCTGTCTCGATCGCCCTCGCTCCTCCCGGGATAGCCCCGCAAGCACTACCCGAACCCAGCGGACCAGCGAAAACGCGTCGATCAGGCTGCTCCCGCCTCATCCGCGGCCGACCCTTCGCCGGCCAGCCAAAGTCGCATCGCGCACCTCGAGCGCTCACAGATCGACCTTCACCTCAGCGTGTCCCGACGGCTCCGGCGAGGCGCCCAATCGACGGCGACCTTGTGATATTCGGCCTCCCTATCGGCGACGTCCTCGGCTGTGTGGTCCACTCATGCCCAACTCGGGCCAGTCATGGGCGCTGCCGCGCCCGACGCTGGTGGCGAGCTTCACCGCGTGCCGATTCGTCCGGGCAGGCGGATCAGGCGGCCGATCCTGCCGGTCCACGGAGCCTGTTCATGGCGTCCGCTCCGACATCTCGGCTGCTACCAGGCGTCTCATCCGCCGGTTCGTGTCACCTGCGAGCCGGCCCGGCACCGCGCAACCCCTTTGGCAGGGCCGTGTTGCCGCGCTGAAGCGCGGCTGCCCGCACCACCCCTGCAAAAGAGGTTTCCCTCCAGGTCGACCGCGCTCGTCGCCTGCGCGACGATCCCGGCCGCCCCTCCGGTGCGCAGCACCGCGCCAGCTCGCTCATCGGTGACACCGGCGGACGATCCGCCCGACATCACCCGAGGGAGCTATCGCCATGAACAACGTGAACCTGATCGGCCGCCTGACCCGCACCCCCGAACTGCGCGCGGTGAACCCCACCACCAACGTCGCCACGATCTTCGTCGCGACCGACCGCCCCAAGCTGAACAAGGATGGCCACACCTACAAGGGCGAGGACGGCTTCACCGTCAAGGAGACCGAATACCACAAGGTCACCTGCTTCAACGGCCTCGCCAAGGCTGTCGCCAGCAACCGCAAGAAGGGCGACCTGATCGCGATCGAGGGTCGCCTCCACTACACCCGCTGGCAGGACGCCGAGGGCAACGACCGCTACGGCTGCGAGATCATCGCCGACCGCGCCGAGTTCTACTGACCCGCCGGGTTCGGGCGGCGCCTCGCGGCGCCGCCCTTTTCGCGTGCTCACGCCTCAACCGGCGAGCCACCCCCTTCGCACCTGTCCCAAGATTCCGGAGGAAACCCGCGATGCGCGCGCAGCACGACATGTTCGATCCTCAGCCCGACAGTGGCTCCGTTGCCTTGGCCGAGAACCAACCTGACGACGGCCCCGAGCCACCTCGACAGGAGCCGCTTGCTGCACCCTGCGGCTTCCGCGATCGGAGCAACCAGCCCTGCGAACGGCTCGCCACCAAGCCGCTCTCAATCGACGGCGTCCAGCTGGTCTGCCGCGGCATCCCCATGCTGTTCTGCGACCCGGCGTGCTTCCGTGGCTCGTCGCAAGCCGACGACCATCGCGAGAGCGAGCCCGGTGACCCAGCCGGCCCGGGTGACGATCCCAACATGGGGCTCGATCCGGATGATCCGGGCTACGACGACACATGAGGTGACGGCGCGTGGGAGCGCGACGACGGGCAGGATGCCCAATAAGGCGGCAGGGAAGGGGTTGGCGGGGCGTCCCGCCTTGTGGGCGGGACCGGGCTCTCATCGGCCCTGACGGGCCTTACGGAGCCCCCTGAAGGGGTCTCCGCCCTTCGGGTATCGATCCCTTTGCCGACGCCGGGGCGTCCTGCGCGCGAGCGACGGCAGCAGAGCTGCCTAGCGGTGCTGCGGCCTGGCGGCCACAGCACCGCCGCTCGTGCTCGGATCACCCCGGCGCACCCGCCCCAAACCAATATTTTCTCTCTCTGTGATGTGGAAGTTTGGCATGCGGGGTTGGCGGACCGTCAAGGACGAGCGGTGCCCCCAATTTTCACGACCCCCGCCACTCCGCTTCGCTCCATTCTGGGGGCCGAGAAAATCGGCTCCCCCACTCGCGAGCGTTAACCGGGGTCCACGCCCGATGGGCGCGGCTTCCCGGTTAACGTCCCTGACGGCCCTGACCGCCGCATGCCGAGTGAGATTCCTCACCGAGAAGAAGGTGAGATTTTCAACACATGGAGGCTATCATGACCAACACTTTCCGCAGCTTCTCCGACGCCGCCCGCGCGATGAACGAGGTCCGGATGAACGACAGCGTCTTGAACATCGACGCTGAGACGCAGCAGACCTACGACGGCGCCTTCGTGGAGAGCAGCGAGATGGCCAAGCTGACCGTCTTCAACGCCCCCGAGAAGCTGGACATGCCCGACCCGGAGATGGCCGCCGCAGCCGTCGACCTCATGCTGCGGACGGTGTTCGACGTCACGCGCGACACCCGCATGGAAGAGTTCGCCGCCGACATCGCATGGGGCATCGTCAACTCCTTCCACATGGTGACCAAACGCATCGAGGGACGCGAGGACGACGCCGCCCGCAAGCTGAAGGACATGGTGGAAGCGTACGACCCCAGCGAGATCTACGCCGTCGAACTCGAGGACACGCAGCTCCTCTGCCAGACGCTGGAAGGTTGCGCCGAAGCGATGCGGTGCATGCGAGACCACGCCGGGGAGGTGTTCCGCGTGGAGACGGGTCGCCCCTTCAACACGATCCGCGGCAGCCGGGTCTCCTCCAAGCTCACCGCGTCGGTCATCGACGGGAAGGATTACCTCGCCGCCCGCGCCGCCAAGCGCCGGGAAGAGCACGCCCCGACCGGCCCGATTGTCGCCTTCTCGGGTGGACAGGTCTGGCACGACCACGAGCAGCTCTTCGACCGCCTCGACCAGATCAAGCGTCGGATCCCGGCGATGGTCCTGATGACCACCGGCATGAACAAGGGTGCGGACGCCGTCGCAGCCGCGTGGGCGTCGTCGCGGCAGGTCAAGCTAGTGCGCATGATGCTGGAGACGCGGTACGGTCCGAAGGCGGCTTTCCTCCGCAACGACCGCATCGCCAACCAGCGCCCGGTTGAAGCGATCGTCTGCGAAGGCTCGGGCGTCCAGTCCGACTTCGCCCGGAAGATGCGGACCGCCGGCGTGCCGCTCCACGTCTTCCGTCTCGCCGAGCAGGCCCCGATGGCTCCCGCAGCGCGCAACCGTCGCGCCTGACGCACCCGCAGGAGGGGCTCCGGGCAACCGGAGCCTCTCCCCTTTTTTACGTCGCCCTGGGCGGCGCTCAGGGGCATCGAGCCCCCTCGCGCCGCGGGGACTGACCTTGCGATCGAGACTTCACCACGGATGGCCGCACCGGCTCGCTCGCATCGCGGCCGCGCCGTCGCGCGTCGCGCTCGCTACGCCTCGACCGGTGCGGCTTGGGAGGGGTCCCGCCCAGCCTCCCGGAACGGCTCGCTGGCGGGCGTGGCGATGCCGTCGCATCGCCAACGCTACCGCTGCGCATCGCGCCGTGCCGATTGCCCCAGCAGACGTCGCGCCGGCACTGCTCGCTCGCGTCACGGCGACCCCGCCGGGTCGCCAGTTCGCTACGCCTCGCGCGCCGGCAATCGGACCCCTCGTGGCAGACCCGCACCGGCTCGCTCGCATCGCGGCCGCGCCGACGCGCGTCACGCTCGCTACGCCTCGACCGGTGCGGGAGCCGACTTCAAGCGCATTCCGTTAAGACCTGCACGCTAGAGGGCTGTCGTCCACGGCCGACCGGGGGATGACGGCCCGGCCAGCTGGCAAGGGGCACCCGGGATCTGCCGCTGCCACATTGGCGACCGCATCCGCGCTGAAAGGGGCTTCGGGTCGGCCGTGGACACGCACGCCTGCTCCGCCTCCCGGCACGGCTCGCTGGCGGGCGTGGCGATGCCGTCGCATCGCCAACGCTACCGCTGCGCATCGCGCCGTGCCGATCGCCCCAGCGGACGCCGCACTGGCACTGCTCGCTCGCGTCACGGCGACCCCGTCGGGTCGCCAGTTCGCTACGCCTCGCGCGCCGGCGATCCGACCCCTCACAGCAGACCCGCACCGGCTCGCTCGCATCGCGGCCGCGCCGTCGCGCGTCACGCTCGCTACGCCTCAGCCGGTGCGGCTGGGGGCGAGCTTCCACCCGGCCTCCCGGCACGGCTCGCTGGCGGGCGTGGCGATGCCGTCGCATCGCCGACGCTACCGCTGCGCATCGCGCCGTGCCGATCGCTCCAGCGGAGCCCGCGCCGGCACTGCTCGCTCGCGTCACGGCGACCCCGTCGGGTCGCCGGTTCGCTACGCCTCGCGCGCCGGCAATCCGACTCCTCACGGCAGACCCGCACCGGCTCGCTCGCATCGCGGCCGCGCCGTCGCGCGTCACGCTCGCTACGCCTCGGCCGGTGCGGCTCGGGGATGGGTCCCGCCCAGCCTTCCGGCACGGCTTGCTGGCGGGCGTGGCGATGCCGCCGCATCGCCAACGCTACCGCTGCGCATCGCGCCGTGCCGATTACCCCAGCAGACGTCGCGCCGGCACTGCTCGCTCGCGTCACGGCGACCCCGCCGGGTCGCCAGTTCGCTACGCCTCGCGCGCCCCTATCACCGCCAATCAGCGCACGACCTTGCTGCGCCATCATTACGATCAATCCCGGTCCTTTGGACCGACGATCCCGGAGCCGTCCGGGCGACCCTAACGGGTCGAGGGAAGGAGGCTTTGCGCCGGTGATTCCACTCGGGAGGCAAAGCCATGTCGATCACAACCTTACTCAGCGCCGGCGCTCTACGCGACGTGAGGCCCGCGACAGTCACCGCACGCCAGCTCGTCGCATTTCGGGCTTTCGCTCGCGAACGCGGCGAGCTCCTCGACCACGACGACGAAGACCCGCTGGTCGCATGCAGCTTCGAGGCTCGCGTTTGCGCCTGGTCGCTGGCCAGCATCTGCGCGCTATTCGACCACGACGAGGGCGTGATCGCGGTTATCGAGGAGGCGCAGTTTCGTCGTCTCAACGTTCGCTTCGACCGCGACGACGCCACGCGATCGATCTCGCTTCGCGTCGCCAGCACGCCCAATGTAAGCGAACAACAATCACGAGCTGCGCGTGGTCTGGGGATAGCCTCCACCTAGATCATCGCAGGGGGAGGGCGGGACAATCTCGCTCTCCCTTTTTTTTGCCTGCAGGGCTTCAGTTCTCGATCACGAAAAAAAGGGGAGGGCCTTACGGCCTCTCCCCTCTTCTTTTGCCCGGCAGGCTTCAGCCTACCCGAACATCGGTCCTGCTACGCTGCAAGCCGCTTCGCCACCTCAGCGACACCCATCGACTTCACCGCCCCGAGGATAGACCGAATCTGCTCGGCATCACCCTTGAGCAACCCCGATTTTTCGACTTCCTTCAGAAGCTCAGAGCGCTCCCTCTCGGCAAGCTGACGACGCCGCTCTTCCAGCTTCCGTCCTTCTGCCGCCAGCTGCTCGCGTTCCTGCTCGATTGTACGTGCCATTGCCGTCCCTTTTTCTGATCGGTTGACAGCCTCCGACACCCACGATGACAGGCCGCACGACCGGCCGCAAGCGAGAGCTATTCAGCCGGCCTTTGGCCGTCAGGATCGGCACCGATGATCCGAGCTACGCCGGATCATCGGAAAGGCTGCGACGGACCTCGCCTGTGGCGGGTCCGTCGTGGGTCGGGATCGCTTCGCAAGTCCGCCGAAAACACGCCTTGGATCAGTCCGCCTTCGGCGATCGCCCCGCAGGACTCCGTTCGAACATGGAAACGAGTAGCGATGATGCCCTCAACCCCACGACAGTCCCTAGGATTAGCACACCGTACGCGGCGGCCGCAGGTGTAAGTGCCTGAAATTGCTCAATGTCCACAGGGTGAGACGTTTACACAGGGCGAACACATCTTTGAGCGACGCCAAAAACGGCTGAAATCTGCCAAAAACGGCGTGTTCGCGGGTGAGACGCTTTTCTAGTGGAAGGCCTCACAGACTGGTGCTACAAAGTCGGTGCGAAAGCCCCACCATCCACCAAGCGTGGATGGACGATGAACAATCATCATGTGACATTCCGGCTCTCCGGAAGTGATCTCGCTGCCCTGGACAACTTCGCCCGGAAGCGGGGTTGCTCGCGCTCGGAAGCGACCCGTCTGGTCTTTCGTTTCGGGCTGCCGCTCGCTGATGCGAGCCACACCTTCAACGTCAGTCGCGTGCTCCTCATTCTTGAGCAGCTTTCGGCGTCGATGGACCTCATCGTCACTCGCGAACATCCCGACTATGCCGAACGAATAATCGACATCGCCCAGGAGCGCGTGGAGGCCCACCATGCGCAGCGGTGACATCCGCTTTAACGGGCAAGCCGCCGTTGTCGAGCACGCCTCCGCGCGCGGCCGGATCACCCGCAACTCTGGCAACTTCACGCGCGGCTCTCAGCTGCTGTCGAGCCAGTACAAAATGGCCTGGGCGGCCACCCTCGTGCCGGTCTGGATCTGGCTCGGCAGCTTCATCGTCCTGTTCAACATCATGGTCTGGCTCGGCCTCGCCGAACACGAATTTCAACTCGACCTGATGAAGCTCTATTCGGCGGTCTGGACATGGGTCGGAGGCGACCGCTTTCACCTCATCAACCTGACCCTTCCAAACGGCACCGTGACCAAAGTTCCGATCGGCTACGTCCCCTACGAGCCGCACGTCGTCCACGCCTGGCATCAAACGGTCAAGATCTTCCTGAGCACGCTGGTGATGGCGACCGCGGTCGCGGCCCCGTTGATCAGCTGGTTCATCACCTGGGCGAACAAGCGCGGTCGCGACGTACTGACCGAGCGACACAACCGCGGATCGATGCTCGTCGCCCGCGATCTGCTGCTCGACAACGTGCGCCGACACAACCTCGCGCAGTTCCGCAAAGAATGCGCCGAACACGACCCTCCCTACGATCCGAAACTCGTCGCCAAGGCCCCGATCATCGACCGCGTCGACGAAGGCATTCACGTCCCATATTCGATCGCCGGCATCCCCTATCCGTGGCGCCTCGAGCAGAGCCACACGATGCTGATCGGCACGACCGGCACCGGCAAGACGACACAGCTTCGCAGCCACGTTTCGCAGATCCGGGCACGCGGCCATCGCGCCGTCATTTTCGACCTTACTGGCGTGTTCGTGGAGACGTTCTTCGACCCCGAAACCGACGTCATTCTCAACCCGATGGACGAGCGCTGCGCGCCGTGGACACTGTTCGACGAGTGCCGGAACTATGCCGATTTCGTCTCCGCAGCCGCGGCTCTGATCCCGTCCCATCCTGACGACAAAGAGCCGTTCTGGCAGAACGCCGCCCGGATGCTCTTCATCGAGATGTGCCTGAAGCTGCAGGAGGCGGGCGAGGGCAATAACGCCGCGATCGCCCACCACCTGATGACGGCCGATCTCAAGAAGATCCATGCACAGCTGGAGGACACTGTCGCCGCGCCGCTGACAACCGAAAAGGCCGCCCGCATGGCGGAGTCGATCCGGTCGGTCCTGAACGTCAACGGACAGGCCCTACGCTTCATGCCGGACCCGGTTGAAGGCGGCCCTCCGGCGTTCTCGATCCGCGACTGGATCGCGACCGACAATCGCGACGGCTCGATCATGTTTATCACCGGCTCGTACAACGACCTGGAGATGACCCGCGGCCTGTTCACGCTGTGGATCGATCTCGCCGTCAACAACCTGATGCGCCTGCCGAAAACGCGCGACCTGCGGACCTGGTATCTCTTCGACGAGGTCCACGCGCTCCACGCCCTTCCCGGCATCGAGCACGGCCTGCAGTCGGCCCGCAATTTCGGCGGAGCTTTCGTCCTCGGTATTCACTCATTCGACAAGCTCGTCGCGACCTATGGGCTCCAGAACGCGACCGCCTTGACGGGCCTCGCGCGCACCAAGCTGATCCTCGCTACGGCAGACCGTACGACGGCCGAAAAGTGCTCAGAGTTCATCGGTAATCGCGAGGTCCGTCAGGTCGATGAGGCGTACAGCTACGGCTACAACAACACCCGCGACGCCTCGACGCTGACGCCTCGCACGGCGGTGGAGCCGCTAGTGCTGCCCGACGACATCACCGACCTTCCGTCGCTCAACGGGTTCGTCAAATTCCCGGACGGCTTCCCCGCCGCGCGGATCAAGCTGACCTACAAGTCCTATCCCGAGGTCGCACCCGGGTCGTTGCCTCGAAAAGACTTCAAACCCACCCCCTACATTTCGCCGGAAGAGCGGCGGAAACGTGCAGCCCAGAACAATGGCGCGGATGAAGGGGGTGAGGGTGGCCGCGAGCATACGCCCACGCGGCCGGTAGGAGGCGTGGAAGAGCGCGGCGAGATCGAGCCGGAGCAAGAGACGACGGAGCCTCGCAAGGGTCAGAGCGAGGCGGAAAAGGCGGCAGCAGCGATGGAGGTCGTCGGTGCGACCCAGGTCGCTCTCGACCAGATCCCGGGCCGTGCCGCGGCCACCTCGCCGCAAGGCGCCGCACCGGCCCCGTCCAATGGTGAGAAGGAGGCATCGCTTCCGAGGCTGGCGGAGGCCCGTGCAGGGCTGCGCCTCGCGGACCCGGGCATAGCGCGCAATCTCGATCCTAGTCAGCAGACGGCACGTGGCGATGTTGGTCGCTCTACCGGAAACCCGATCCTCGACCGGCTCGACGGCGATCGCCAGGAGGACCAGTCAATGCGCGAACTGCGCGACGGCTTCGCCACCGATCGCAATGGCGACCATCATCATCGTCATCACGGGCACGATCATGCGCCCGAGATCGACGACGACATGGAGATGTAAGCGATGCTCTCGGTCGCTTCCGTCAAGTCCGCTTCCGGCGCAGCGAGCTACTTCGCCAAGGACGATTATTACACCGCCGACCACGCCTCCGAGGCAACGCTGTGGGGCGGCGTCGGAGCGGCCGAGATCGGGCTCAAGGGCGAGGTCACAAAGGAGGCATTCGAGAAGATCCTGAACGGCGAGATGCCGTCGGGGGAAAAGGTCGCGCCGGGCGAGAACCGCCGGCTCGGGGTAGACCTCACGTTCTCGATGCCGAAGTCAGCCAGCATCCTGGCGTATGTCGCAGGCGATACCCGCATTCTCGTGGCTCATATGAACGCCGTCCGGGCGACCATGAGCTGGGCGGAGAAGACCTTCGCCGAGGGTCGGACCTACGACCGGTCGAAGTCGGGTGACGCGGTGCGCACCGGCAACCTGGTCTACGCAATGTTCCAGCACGACACGAGCCGCGCCCTGGACCCCCAGGGGCACATCCACGTCATCGTCGCGAACATGACCAAGATGGCCAATGGTGTCTGGCAGGCGCTGCACAATCAGCAACTCTGGAAGAACAACACGACGATCGGCTCGGCCTATCACGCTAACTTCCGCGCCGAACTGGGGAAAATCGGCTTCGAGACGTCGGTCACGGGCAAGCACGGCATGTTCGAGATCAACGGTGTTCCCAAGAAGGCCATCGACACATTCAGCCAGCGCCGTGCCGACATCCTCGAGACCGCCCAGCGGCTCGGGTTCAAGTCGGCCGAGGCGCTGCGTAAGGTCACGAACAACACCCGCGATCCGAAGCTCAACGTCGAGGATCGTGAGGCTCTCCGGGAGGCGTGGCGCGAGCGCGCAGCCGCGATCGGGTTCGATGGCAAAGCCCTTGTCGAAGAAGCGAAGGCACGGGCCAACGGGTATGCCATCGACGGCAGGCCCGGGACCATGGAGCGTATCCGCGAGACGCTGAACGGCATCCGCGAAACCTTAGGTGACGCATTTCGACCGAATGACCCTCTGATCGCCAGTGGCGTTGAGCGTCTCCGAATATCTCCGGTCGACCTGCGCGCTCAGCACGCTGTCGCCTCCGCCATCCGTATCCACGCTCAACGAGAAGCGGCGTTCTCGATACCCGACGTCGTGAAGACCGCGCTCGATCGCGACCTCAAGGGCGTCACGCCCGAACATGTCGACCGACGCGTCTCGGAGCTCATCCGAGCCGGTCAGCTGATCCCGGGCAAGCAGGACCGGATCGACGGTGTCGTTACCCACGTCACCACACCGGAGGCACTCGCGACCGAGCGCGGCATCCTCGCCGAGATCGAGAGGGGCCGCGGGCAGGGGCGGGTCATCGTCTCGCCAGACACTGTCATCGAGCGGCTGCATGCAGCCCCTGGCGACAAGGTCCTGAATACCGGCCAGATGGCGGCCGCGGTGATGGCGCTCACCTCCACGGACCGCATCGTCGCCGTGCAGGGCGTCTCCGGCGCCGGCAAGTCGACGATGCTCTCCAGCGTCGCGCGCAACGTAGAGCAGGAGGGCGGGAAGATCATCGGCCTGGCGCTGATGAAGGCGACGGCGGACCGTTTCGGCGCGGAAGCCGGCATCGAGAGTCGAACCGTCTCCTCCTTCGTCCACAGCTATGCTGGACATGCGCTGGCGGGGAAGGGCGCCGGCTACGATGGCGCCCGGAACGAGCTGGCCGGCACAACGATCGTTCTCGACGAAGCGTCGATGGTCGGCTCCGACCAGATGAAGCACCTGGTGGGCATCGCCAACGCGCTTGGTGTCGATCGGTTCTTGATGGTGGGCGATCGCCAGCAGATCGCGGCAGTCGACGCCGGCAAGGCGTTCTCCCTCGCGCAGGCAGGCGGCATCACGATGGCGCGCATGGACGAGAACCTACGTCAGCGCACCGAGCAGCTTCGTACCGTCGCCGCGCTGTCCAACCGGGGCGCGGTTCGCGAGGCGATGGCGGTTCTAGGCAACAAGGTCGTTGCCAAGCCGGACCATGCTCGTGCGGCCGCCGACTACTGGCTGAAGCTGCCCCAGGAAGAGCGCGAGAAGGCAGCCGTCCTATCATCGGGACGCGTTGCCCGCGCCAAGATCAACGTCCTCATTCAGGAGGGGCTTTCCGCCGAGGGCACGTTGAAAGGGGAACCCCTGAACGTCGGGGTTCTCGACAAGGTCAACATTACCCGCGAGGAACTCCGGTACCCGCAGGCATACTCGCAGAAGGGCGACGCGGGGGTCGTAATCGACCTCCGCTTTCCCATCCGCGAGCTTGGCTTGCCGCGCGGCACGTTCGACGTGCTCGGCGTCGATGATAAGGGGCGGGTCCAGGTCCAGATCGGCAACAAGGTCAAAACCTTCGACCCGCAGAAGCTCTCGCCGCTCGACAAGACTGACGCGATGCAGCTCGCCCACCGCGAGCAGATCAAGCTCCATGAGGGCGACAAGATCCGTTGGACGCAGAACGACAAAGCGCGCGGTCTCAACAACAATGACATTGCTCGCATCGTTTCGGTCGATCCCTCGGGCATCAAGGTCGAGGCGAGCAACGGCACCATCCACGAGCTGAAGACGGGAGATCCGATGATGGAACGGATCAACCTCGCGTACGCGCTTAATGCCAATGCTGCTCAAGGCATATCGATCGAAAAAGACGTGCTCGCGATGAGCTACAAGGAAATGAACCTCTCTAATCAGCGCCTGTTCAACGTGCTGGTCACCCGTGCGCGTGATGACCTCATTCTGTTCACGGATAATCGCGCGAAGCTCACCGAAGCGATTGAGCGCAACGAAGGCAACAAGACCTCTGGACTCGAGACCATTGGCGAGTTGTCGATCGATCCAGGGCGGGGCTCCATCTCGGATAATGGCGCGTCGCCGGGTGCGACGGGGAGCCAGACTGGCATGGGTTCCTCGGGGTCGTTCAATCCTTCGTTGCCGCCCGAGCTGGATCGTGGCCCCGAGAAACTGGACGGTGAGAAAGCGGGCTCGGTCGCCTCGCCGGCGATAAGCAGCACCACCACCGCTCCTGACTTCAAGAACGATCCCACTCTGTCGGCCGCGTCGCTCCGCATCGGCGTCGAGCCGCCCGCGATCGAGCTGCCCTTCCCCGAAAAAGACATCGGACTGGAGCTATGACCATGCCCACCGCACGCCCAACCCTCGAACAGGTGCTCGCCATCAAGCATTGGCACCCGTGCGACCTCAACACGCACACGCTTGCCGAGTGCAGCCGCCTCGCCAAACACGACCACGCGCTGGAATGGGGCGCTGAGACCCTGGCTATGGCCAGCGTTTTTGCGCTGACCTACGCAGTGCTCGCGCCGCTGGCACGAGCGATGCGCGCCCCCCGTCGAGCGGTGGGTGTGGCCGCATGATGTCAGAACGGCTCGTCCGCGACGATCTCCAATCATCGTCGCCAACGCCTCACCGGCTCCGCACGATGCTGAGTTGGGCCAGCAGGATCATCCATGCACTCCTGCTAATGCTGGGCTTGTCTGGCGCCGTTACGCTCGGGATCGCAGGACTCAAAGAGCTGCAACCGGCCGCGACCGGCACCCCCGTCACGGTGACGGAGTAGGCCGATGGGACCCGGTGATCGCGTCTACATGCGCGCGCAGCCGACGGGGCGCACGGTGCGGCTCGCCGTCGCGCCAGTGAACGCGATCGACGCAGCAACTTCGCCGTCGGCAACCCTGCCGCAGGCGGCGCAGGAGCGCGGCTTCCGGTCTTCCGGTCCATCGCGCCTCCGTCAGCGCCGAAGGCGCCTGTTGGGCCTCCTGTCGGCCCTGACGGGCTTGTTCACTCTCGCCTGGGCTGTCGGCTGCGCGATCGTCGGCGCTTCGCTCCAGACCGAAGGCGGCACCTTCACTACCCCGAAGCACGAAAGGACGTCCCGCCATGGGGATTAGCTACCCGTTTCGCTTCCAGCGTGAACCCGAGCCGGCTCGACCACGGCTAACCATCGCCTCGCCCGACACACTGCCGGCCGACACGCTGCGCGCGGTGCGAATGGGCAACGGCGATCGCATCGTCGTGATCGGTGCCGGCGACGCCTTCACCGCCCTGGCGGACCAGACCCGCGACCTCATGATCGATCCAGCACGGGGCAACTGGGACTTCTTCGCCGATCACCCGAGCGACTACGCCCGTTCGTCCGCGGTCGAGGCGTTCATTCCGATCGACCCAGGTGACCGCGATGCGAGCTGGCATTTTGCGGGACGATACGTGCTCGCACGCGCCATCGAGCACATCGGCAAGCAGCCAGGTGCCATGCTCGCGGGCGTCCGCGACCTCGTCCGCGACCTTCCACCCGACGCGCTCGCCGAGTTCGCCGGGCACGATACGATCTGTGGCCAAGGCGTGCGATGGGCCGAAACGGTGCTCGCCGGCGTGAGAACGCCACTGCACCAGATCGCCAACCACGATCCGCGTATGCCCAAGACCTCGATCGTTCGGTGGCTGGCCGGTCCTGCCTCGACCATCCTCTTCATCCATCGCGATCTCGATCGCGCCGATCACAAGCTGCAGGCCATCGTCGCATCGCTGCGCGACCATGCCATGCTTGGACGGATCAAGGTTGAGAAGGCCTTGGGAACCGCCCGACTCGACGTCGAAGGCGCCCCCCGATGAAGATCGAGGCTCACATCAACGAGCAGGCGCTCGAGCATGTCGATCTCTTTCGAGAGGCAGCGGCGTTGATGCGCGGAGCTGTAGTCGATCTGCAGACATTGACTGGAACGTTGGCCTTCTATGGCGAGAATGGACCGGGCCCGGCGATCACGATTGCCGCGGTAAGGCAAACGCTCGCTGACATCATCAAGGGGCAGGAGGAAGTCGCAGCGGAGTTCGACGAAGCCGCCGACCTTCTTGATGACCAGGTCACGCAGCAGATCGTCGACAGCTGTCATCAGGTCGACGAGCCGTCGCCCACCGTGATTGTTGTGAATCCGCAGCCTGAACCTGGCGCTCTGGAGGGGTTGATCGGGTTGCTGCTTGTCGCAGGCTGGATCGTTGCTCTCGTCCTGGGCACCTACCAGCTAAAGCAATGGCGCGAACGGCTCACTACCCCCTACTCCCACTTCGCGGAGAGCTTCGATGGGGCTCGATGATCGCGCCTACATGCGCGAGCGCTATCGCAAGCGGCATGGCCTGCCGCCCGAGCGTACGACATGGAACGACCGTAAAGCGCGACGCGAGCTCCAATCCAGCCCAATGTGGTTCGACAAGGGAACAGACGGACATCGTCTCCGGAGCGGTCGCTGGAAATCTTCAAGAAAGACGCACGTCCTCGCCGGACTTGCCCTCGGAGGGCTTCTGATAGTGGCGGCTGCCACGCGTCTGAGTGCTCCGTTCTGGCTAGCCGAGCAGTTCACCGCGATCATCCTCAGAAAGAACCACGGCTTCCCCGCGTCCGGTACCGTCAGCGTACCAGCCAACATCGACATGAAGCGCGTGGTCGCGAAGCTGACCGTCCAGGGTGGCCTCGAGAACGCTATCGTCCAGATGATCGATGCGAAGACGGGTCGAAACGCCCTGTCGGTCTATGTGCGTGCGCATGAGCGGGTAACGGTGCCCGCGCCGGTCGGCAGCTTTCACATGCGGCTCGTCCACGGACGCGAGTGGAGCGACGCCAAGACGCTTTTCGGAAAAGGCACGCTGCACGACGAGATCGACGGCGTGATGCGGTTCAGCCGCAAGATCGGCCATGTCCTCGACCTACGGCTTGGGCACGACAGCAACCTCGTCGTGCGACGTATCAACCTTCGGCCGGCGCCGCTCGCATGACGAAGCGGCCCAAGCCCACGCTCGCGGACCAGCAGCGGCCGTCAGAGCAGCACCGTTCACGCGCGCCGTTCCCACCATGTCGCCGGCGCGGTCGCGCGTCGTTGCCTGCGACCCAGGCGACGAGGAGCAGATGAGCAACTGGAGTTTTGAAGAGATGGGCGAGTTCGGGTCGGCATCCGACGCGGACCGCTGGGCGAAGCGGCAAGGCCTCGCCCCACAAGACGTCCGGATCACTCGCAAGGGGGACGGCGTGGAGCTGGAGGTCCGACGCTCGGCCCTCGGCGATAGTGGCACCCGCCACGATGACCGGCGCGACGGGCGTCGCAACGGCTTCTTCTGACAACCAACGAAGGGGTTACGACCGTGAAGACACGACATATCGCATCGATCGTTCTGGCGGGCCTGGCGTTCGCCTCACCTGCGGTCGCCAGCGCGGCGCCGGCCAGCCCGGTGCTGCTTGCAATGGCGAGCTTCGCCGGCGAGAGCGCCGGCAACGACGCCCAACGCCGCGCAGCGGAGAAGACGGCCCACTACCGCGCGCACGCCAATCACAAGGGCAACTGCAAGGACTGCGCTGACTGCGCCGATTGCGCGGATTGCGATGAAGCCGCCAAGAAGGTGAGCGCCAACGAGGAACGGGCAGGCATCTGCGACCCGACCAAGCATGCCAAGGCGGCGAAGGCCGGTGCCTAACCGCGCCGCTCTCGCCATCGTGACGGCCGCGATCGCGGCCGTCACTCCTTCCACCTTGTTGGCGCAGAAGCTGGGGCAAGGCGGCACCGGCGTCGACGAGAAGACCGAGCTGCCGCGATGCGAGGTTCCTCTGGGCGTCGCGGCCTTGGTTGAGGAAAAGGCCGCGAGCCCGGCCGATAACCTCTCACCGCAGCTGCAGGCGCTGATGCGTATGGCCGAGATGCAGAATGGCGGATCCACGGCCCGGGTCGACCCGCTGCCGCTCGTCAAACTCATGATCGCTCGCTCAGGCTGCTTTCGCGTGGCCGATCGAGGGGAGGCCTTCAGCGCGCTCGAGCGCGAGCGCGCGATCGCCGGCGGGGCCGCTGCCGCGCGGCCCGTCACCAAGGCGGATTACCTGCTGCAGGTCAACGTGGTCTATACCGACAGCAAGGCGCGCGAGAGTGGCGGCGGTGTCGGTGGCCTGTTCGGGGGCGCCGTCGGCCTCAAGTCCAAGACAATGGAGAGCCAAGTCCTGCTCACGCTCGTCGACGTCAACACCGGCATTCAGGAAGCGGTCGCCAGTGGCTCGGCACGCAAGAAGGACGTCGGTGCCGTCGGCGGAGGGCTGCTGCTTGGCCTCGGCGTCGGGGCTCTGGGCGGCACCTACGCCTCGACCGACATCGGCAAGATCACCAGCCTTGCGATGGTCGACGCCTTCCGCAAGCTGATGACCGATGCCAAGCCACGGCTCGAAGCGAAGCTGGTCCCGGCGAAACCGCCGGCGCTGGTTCCACCCGCAGCCGCGCCGATCCCGGCGCAGATAGTCCAGCCGCTACCAACGCAGGCTCAGACGGGAACGCCAAAACAATGATCCGAAAGCGATCGACACGATCCGCTGAGCTCGCGCTTGCGGACGAGGTGATGCGCGATCCTGACTACGAGGGGCTACCGGACCGCGTCCGGTCAGCCCTCAAAAAGCATGTGCGCGGTCTCTGGGGCGAGAAGGAGACCGCGTTCATGCTCGATCGCGAGTTCGGGCCGGAGAACGACCGACATGTTCTGATCCACAATCTGCGCCTGCCTGACGGTCAGGGCGGGTTCGCCCAGTTCGATCACATCCTCCTGTCTCGCTTCTCACGAACCGCCGCGATCTTCGAGTCCAAGAACTATGCGGGCAATATCTCGAAGAACGCACATGGCGAGTGGATGGTCTGGTATCGGGGGCAGCACCGGCCTCAGAACATTCCCAATCCGGTCGCTCAGGTGCGGCGCCAACGGGACGTCCTCGCCGCGTGGCTGAAGCGCAAGGGGCACACCAAGGCGTTCGAGCGCATCGGCGTATTCGTATCCGTGCCAGCTACGAACGACATTGACCGGTCCAAGATCGGCGACGAGGACCCGATCTACAAATGCGACAACCTCGTCGCGGGATGGATGCCATTTGGGGGAACGAGCCCCTTGTCGCGTCTTTTCTCGACAGGCGTAACCGGCCCGCAGATGCTGGCGATCGCCGACCAGTTGATCGCTGACCATGTCGAGGAGGAAGACATCTACGTGCGGCTCGGGATCCATCCTGGGCCTGACGGAATGACGGCCGAGCCGGACACCAGTCAAGCTGACGACCCGGCGCCAGAGCCGATCGTCGACGCGCCGGAGGAGCCCGCAGCAGCGCCAGTAATCGCGATCAGCCAACCCGCGACACCGCCACCCGAGCCGGTGATCGCTGATGCGGTGCCCCCCTCGCCAAAACCTCGGAAGGCAGGAGCGCAGATCGAGGTCTGTGCCGGCATCATGGAGCGCACGCTGCCAGACGGTCGCATCGCCTTCCGGGCGGCCAAGGACGATCACATCGGCCGGGAGGCGCTAACCGCACTCTGCAAGGGCAGGGCGGTGTGGAACCCAATGTTCGCGAACTGGGTGTGCCCGCCGGAGATCGCGACCGAGATCCGCGCCGGCGTCCCGAACGCTGTGCAATTGGCGCAGCTGCCATGAACATGATCAGCCTGCCCCGGCCAACCTGCCCGTACTGCGATGCAGCGATGCGACGCTGGCCGCTCGGGCAGGCGGTTCTAGCCTGCGATACCTGCAGACGGCCGATCGTGCGCTACCTGGCTCAGCCTAGCGCACGCATCTTCCGCCTTCGGCCTGTCTATACCGTGATCTACGCTGCCGCGTTTGTTGTGCTGCTGCTCACGCTGGCCTTGATCGCCTTCAACCCCGTCGAGACGCGACACATCATCGCGGCGATCGCGATACCGATCGCCATGTTCGGGGCCTGCGACATCGCGGATGGTTGGCTGTCGTGGCGGACATCGATCGATCGGGGTTGGCGGACGCTACAGCGTGGCAAGTCGGCGCGCGCGATCGGCCTCGCGCGCGGCCTCTTCGGCATCGCCGGCGTGGCCGTCGCGATCATCGGGCTGCTCGCTTACGACGAGATGGCAGGAAGCCCGCACCCGGGGACGCCATCTCCGAAGGTCGCGGCACGGCGGTTGTGATCCCCTTCTGCCTCATCCTTGGCGATAGCACCGGCGTAAGCACCGCGGGGGCACTCGCGCGCGAAGGTATCCGATGCGAGATCCACGCGCACGTCGGCGCGCGCTCGAGCGGTGTGCTGGAGGAATGGCAGGGCCGTATTACCCCCGCCGTTGCCCTTATCGCGTTGGGCTCGAACGATGTCGGAGATCCACGCTTGGAACGCCGGTTGATCGCTCTGCGCGCGAGAACCCGGGCGCCCAGCGTGACGTGGCTCGCACCCTACAACCGCACTGCAGCTCTGATCGTGACGAAAGTGGCGCTTCGCTTCGCGGACAAGGTCATCCCGCTGGCCCAGCTCCGCACACGAGATGGGGTGCATCCAACCAGCTACCGACCAATCTCAGGTCTACTCGGATGGAAACATCTTTCCGGAATCCGGAAAGATGTTTCCGCCGAGACCCGAGGCGGATGGCCGCGAGAGGCGGCCAGCCTCCCTGTCAGACGGGCAGTCGTCCTACAGATGCAATAGCGACGGCTTGGCTGCCCGACGGCGCGGAGAGGCTCAGTCCGCCTTCTCGCTGGTAGTGGCTTTGCGGCGACCACGCTTAGGCGCGGGCTGCTCCGCCTCTGCAGGCGCCGGTGCAGCCGGCGCGTCCTTCGGCTTACGGCCGAGACCGATCTTCTTCGCCATCGATCGGCGCGCCTCGCTGTATTCGGGCGCGACCATCGGGTAATCGGCCTTGAGGCCATATCGCTGACGGTACTGATCCGGGGTTAGGCCATGACCGGACAGATGCCGGCGCAGCGACTTATAAGGCTTGCCATCGATCAGGCTGATGATGGCGTCGGGTCGAGCAAGAGACTTCCTGATGGAAACCGCAGGCGTGAACAACTCGGCCGACTCTGTCGGCTCGCCGGCCGGGCTCTCGAGCGCGGTCACCGCCTCGTGCATCGACTGGAGAAACGCAGGCACCTGGCTCTGATCGGCCCGCGTGTTCGGGTTGGACAGCCAGGCGATCGTCAGCTCGGTCGCGAGCTCGACGACGTTGTTCTGATCCCTCATTCGATCCTCGTCCAATCCAGTTAGGCGGAGCTACCCCGGTAGCGTCGAAGCTCGGTTATACCGATCATCAACGGTGCTTCCAGCGGCAACGGTCTAACGGATGATCAGGTCCGGAACAGTAGACGGCCGATGCGCCAGCTTCGCTAGTAACCGCCAATCCCAGCTGCAAAAATTCCCTTAGTATGCAAGGCTAACAGTATGGCGCCGATACTCGATGCGATAAGACCGCGCTAGCTACATCGACCTCGGTGAGCTGCCCCCTTCTGAGTGGTCCATCGACTATGATTGTCTGGATCAAGGTGAGCCTCACCCCGTCTCTGGTCCGGTCTTTATGAGAAAACCGGCTCTCTTTTCGTCAGGGCAGGCATGCCTGCCCTGACGAAAAAGCGCGCTCCATCGGGGTCTGGTTGCCGAGGGAGCTATGCGGACGGTGCTCGTTGTAATCACGCCGCCACGCCTCACATTTTACCCGTGCGTCGTCCAAGCTCAAGAACCAGTATGCGTTGAGGCATTCGGCCCGCACCCGGCCGTTGAACGCCTCCGCAAACGCGTTGTCGGTCGGCTTTCCAGGCCTGCTGAAGTCCAGCACCACATCATGCTGGTAAGCCCACAGGTCGAGATCCTTCGAGATGAATTCCGGGCCATTATCCAGACGAATACGCTTGGGACGACCGTGTACCACGGCAATGCGCTCGAGCGTCTCGACCACGTCAGAGCCGCGGTAGCTCGTCCGTACGTCGAGCGCTGGTGACACACGGGTGAAGTTGTCGACGATCGAGAGCACCCGGATCTTGCGACCGTCGAACAGCTGGTCCGACAGGAAATCCATCGACCAGCACTCGTTGGGTGCCGTCGCCGGCGTCCGGTCATCGCGCAGCTTCGCCTTCACCTTGCGCTTGGGCGTCTTGTTGCGCAGCTGCAGCCCGAGCTCACGATACAGCCGATGAGTGCGCTTGTGGTTGATCTCCCAGCCCTCCCGTCGGAGCAGCACATGGATGCGTCGGTACCCATAGCGAACACGGGTCGCAGCCAACTCCTTGATCCGCATCTTGAGGCCGGCCTGATCGAGGCGGCGCGACTGATAGCGCTGGGTCGATCGATTGATCGGAAACGCGCTGCAGGCTCGCCGTTCGCTGACCTGGTAGCTCGCCTGCAAATAGCCGACGATCTCCCGGGCTCGACCAGGCCCTACATTTTTCGGCGGATGACGTCCTGCAGCATTTCCCCTTCGACAAGCTCAGGACAGGGTTATCCAGGCTGAGGTTCGCCACCAGCCGCTTCAGCCGGACGTTCTCCTCCTCCAGCACCTTCAGGCGCTTCATCTCCGACGGCATCAGCCCTCCGTATTTGCTGCGCCATCGGTAATAGGTCTGGATCGATATGCCGGCCTTTCGGCATACCTCCTCCACGGTCGTTCCATCCTCGGCCTGCTTCAGGATGAACGCTATCTGCTGCTCGCTGAACCTCGACTTCTTCATCGGCGGATTCCCTCGTCCGGCACCTGCCAAACCTAACCGGGAATTTCTCACAAAGAATGGACCAATCCGAAGGGCTCAGGTCACCACGTGCAATATGGCGAGGCGTGTCTTTCTTGAGCGAAGGCATAGATGACGGTTAAGTAGGACCCATGTCTGCGCAGAGGCATGGGTCCCGCAGATAATAGCTAAGGCTCCAATAATAAAGTCCTGATGATAGCATGGAACATGGAATTGCCTAGCGAGCAACATATAGTACCAGCTACGGTGATGTTGGGTCCGGGAAGCTGGGAAATATGCCTCTCGGAAAGCCGAGCTGAACACGCCCAATAAAAGAGGATACCGAACACCGACCTTCTTGAAAAGCGGCATGATTAGTTAAACACGTCCGCTACATAGCGTACAGCATCGCGCTCGACCTTCTCAGCCCACGCTTCTGCTCGACGCGCCGACACGCCAAGGGCATCACGGTAGATGCAGACGAAGGCGTCGCGCACGGCCGGTGCCATATGTTTGCCATCGCCGCAGACGAACACATTCGCGCCGTCGCGGAAGAGCTGCTCGATCTCGGCGCGGTCGCGCCAGATCGCATCCTGCACATAGGTGATACCGTGGAAGCCGTAGGCGGAGAACGCCATGCGGAGGCTGACCACGCCTTCGGCTTGCCAGGCTTCCAACTGCTCGCGGTGCAGGAAATCGGTCTCCGGGTCGCTTACGCCGAAGAACAGCAGCGCCGGCCCGACATCATCGCCCGCCGCCTTGCGAACGGCCCGTTCTTGGATGAACCCACGGAACGGCGCGATGCCACTGCCGGCGCAGACCATGATGATGGGAACCTGCGGATCGTCCGGCGGGTGGAACCCGGACTGGCTCGGCCGCACGGCCATGCCCAGCGTATCACCTTCCTCGAGGCCCGCGAGGAAGGTCGATGCCACGCCCTGGTGGAGCCGATCCGCGCCCAGCGCGGGCGCTTCCAGCACCGATACCGTCAGCGCGCAGCGCTTCGGATCGGCGAGCGGCGAGGAGGCGATCGAATATTGCCGCGCACGCATCGGCGGCATCGCCGCGATGAAGGCGCCGAGCGGCAGATCGGCCGCACCGAAGCGTTCGAGCAGGTCGAGCAGGGTAACCCGTTTCTCCAGGACCTCGGCGGCGTGTACATCGGGCTGCGCGAGACGCTCGGCTTCCTTGCGTTCGGGCGGGCAGGCGATGGCGGCGGCGAGCGCGGCGACCTGCCCCCGGGTCGCGGGCTGCTGCAGCTCCAGATAGTCGGCGAACAGGGCCTCAGCGGCGAGGGGCCGGTCGACCGGCAGCGCCGAGGGCACACCCGGTGCGCCATGGACGATCAGCTCGGCATTCGGCGTCAGACCGAACCGCGCCAATGCGCGCTTGACGGTCTCGGACGGATTGCTCGGCAGCACCGCCAGATAATCGCCGGCGCGGTAGGTCATGCCCTCGGGCAGCGCGATCTCGATATGCCGCTTGGATCGCGCGCCCGGCCGGCGCATGTCGACCAGCTCGCGGTTGACGCGCACGGTGCCGCGCTTGAGTTCGTCGAGCTTCAGCGCCTGCTCCCGCGCGCCATGCCGCACTTCGACATCGAGCGTCGCCTGTACCGGCGCTTCGATCTCCCGCCCCTCCGCAGTGGCGAGCGCCGGCCACAGGCGGTCGTACCAGGCTTCAAATGCACCGAACAGATCGCCGGCCGCATCGCCTTCGCCGCGATCGAGCAGTGGTTCGGCGCCGGCTCCGGCGAGCGCGGCGTCGACCCGCTTGGGGATCGCCTGCCAGGTGCGCGCCCATTGCCGGTTGCCGCAGCCGAACACCGCATAGCGGCAGCCGATGAGCGCGCCCTCGTCCACTCCTTCGGCCCAGGCAACGAAGCGAGCGGCATTGTCGGGCGGCCGGCCTTCGTAGGAGGCGGTGACGACGATGAGCGGCACATTGTCGGGAAATCCTGACGCATAATCGTCCATGGCCGCGACTGTGGCCGAGTATCCCTGCGCGCCGGCATCGGCGCCGATCCGTTGGGCGAAGGCTTCGCTGGCGCCGGTATTGCTGCCGTAGAGGACCAGCAGCGGGCCGTTGTCGCCTACGCTCGCCGCAGCCTGAGGAGCGGCGAGCGGGCGCGCCGGCGCGGAGGGCACGCGGCTGCGGCGCTGCCCGGCGGGCAGGTCGCGGCGCCGCGCGTGGATGCGAAGGCCCTTGGGCTTGAGCGTCAGCGTCTCGCTCACCACCAGCTTGTAGTCGTCGTCGGCGAGGCTGATGTCGAAACGCTGGAGCATCAGCGCCAGCACCAGCACCGCCTCCTGCATGGCGAAGCCGCGCCCGATGCACGAGCGCTGGCCGTTGCCGAACGGCTTCCAGGCGTTGGGCGGCAGCTTGGCCGCGGTTTCGGGATCGAACCGCTCCGGCCTGAACGCCTCCGGGTCTTCCCACACCGCCGGATCGCGATGCACCACCGGCGTCAGGATCAGCAGCAGGTCGTCGGGCGTGACCGGGTAACGGCCCGCGATCGTCGTCGTCTCGCGGGCGTGGACCGCGAAGGCGGGTGCGGTCGGCCACAGCCGCAGCGTCTCCTGCAGCACCTGTTCCAGATAGGCGAGCCGGCCGACGTCGTCGATCGTCGGTGTGTCGCCGCCCAGAACCTCGTCGACATGCGCCCGCGCCTCGGCGAGCACGTCCGGGTGCGAGAGCATGAGCCATGTCGCGAAGCTCAGCAGGCCGCTGGTCGTCTCATGGCCGGCGACCAGGAAGGTGATCATCTGATAGCCGATATTCTCGGCGCTCAGCGTCTCGCCGGTCTCTGGGTCCCGGGCGGTCAGCATCCGGTCGAGCAGGTCGCCATAATCGCCGATGCGCGGATCGCGGCGGCGCTCCTCGATCAGCCGGTCGGCGACCTCGCGCAGTACCTTCGTGTCCGCCTCGAAGCGGCGGCTGCGCAGCAGGTTGAGCTTGCCCACGCCGGTCGGTAGCCGCGCCCGCCGTCCCGACTCGTCGAGCGCGCCCACCATCGCCGCGACGAACGGATGCATCTCGTTCTGGTAGAAGCTGTTGAACCGGTAGTCGAAGGCGCACAGCGCGATCGTGTCGAGGGTGAGCCGGGTCATGTTGTCGGCGACGTCGATCGTCGCCCCCTCGCCGAACCGCTCCCAGCGGACCATCATCTGTTCGGCAATGTCGAGCATCCGGTCGTACATCGCGCGCAGGCCCAGCGGACCGAATGCGGGCATCAAGAGGCGGTGCGCCTTGCCCCAGTTCGGCTCCTCGTCATAAGCCGTGAACAGGCCGTCGCCTGCCACGGTCCTCGCCTCCTGCAAGGGGCGGTGCAGCGCCTTCCGGAAGCGGGTCTCGTCGCACAGTTCGTCGGTCAGCATCTGGCTGCCGACGATCACCATCGCGTTCCCAAGCGCTTCCATGCGGAACAGCGCGCCCTCGCGCTGCGCCATGCGCATCAGGCTCTGGATGGGCGCTTCGCGATCGATCTCGGCGATGTTGCCGATCAGCGGATAACCCTTGGGCTGGGGGATCGCGGTCGCCATCGTGTCAACGCTTCCGGATCGCGTCGCCAAGATCGACGACCGGCTTGGTCACCGCGCCCTTAATCTTGTTGCCTACGCTTGCATTGGCGGGATCGCCGGCAAAACGCGCAAAGTGCGGGAAGAGCTCCAGCGCGTTGCCGCGATTGATGGCCAGCTTCTCCGGGCGGGAAACATTCTTCAAACCTTCGAGCGACTTTCGCTCCATGCCGACCGCCGGCGCAGGCGCAAATGGAAAGTCGCTGCCGAATAGGATATGGCTGGGATCGACCAGTTCGTTAAGGGCGGCCAGCACCCAGGGCGCGGGCGACAGGGCGGTGTCGAAATAGAAGCCGCGAATGGCGTCGAGCACGCCGCCCGGCACCTTGGCCGCCCACTCGGGCATGTCGTTGGCGAGGCTCAGCCGCCACGCGATATAGGGCAGGAAACCGCCAGCATGCGCCAGGATGAAGCGGATGTTGCGATATTTCTTGAGCGTGCCGTTGAACATCATGTTGGTGGCGGCACGCGTCGTGTCGCACAGGAACTCGACGAAGAAGCCGGGGATCTGAAGACCGAGCTGCTCGCTGGTCGGGTGGATGTTGGGATGGACGAAGACGATGGCCTTGCGCCGGTCGAGCTCGGCCATCAGCTCGTCGAACTGCGGATCGCCCAGGAACTTGCCGTCGGTGCTGCCGAGCAGCACCACGCCTTCGGCATGGAGCGTGTCGAGAGCATAGATGGCTTCGCGCACGGCATCGTCGGTGAAGGGCATCGGCAGCACGGCGAAGCTGCCGAACCGGCCCTGACGCCGGACCTTCAGCTCGGCGGCATAGTCGTTCGACGCGCGCGCGACGTCACGCGCCTCGGCCCGATCTCCGAAAAGCACGCCCGGCGCAGACAGCGACAGGATCGCAGTCTGGATGCCGTTGATGTTCATCACGCTCAGCGACTTCTCCGGCGTCCAGTCCGGCAGCGGAGCGCCGGCGACCTTCTTCAACCCGTGACGCTCGGCCGAGGCCGACCAGGCAGGCGGGATAAGGTGGTGGTGAACGTCAATGCGGTTAGCGCCGCGCCCTTCAGCGGCACGTTTTTCCAGATCATCAGCTGGTTTCGGATCTCTACGCCTACCTACGTTTTGAGCCGGCCGGCCATCGGCCGGTGACCCGGCAAGACCCGCCATACCAATCCCTGCCAACAGATTTCGTCGATCAATCATAGCTCCTCCTTGTGACCATATAGCCTCGAGTATCGCCCCTGGAAACCCGGTGGTTTCCACCTCGGCTTTTGCCGCATTGCAAATTAGAGCAGAATGAATGAATCGCAATTTTCCACTGTCCGACGAATTACTCAACAGCGCACGGGCCGAGTTCCGCAAGTATGGGTTTGCCGAAGCGAACGTGGGACGGATCGCAACCGCTGCTGGTATTTCGAAGAAGACCATCTACAAATATGTGCCGTCGAAAGAGGCGCTGCTTGTGGAAGTGATGCGGTCTGTTGTCAGCGGACCAGCCGCAACGATGGACCTGTCAGACGCTAACACTTCGCCGAGGAAGTGGCTAACGGCGTATCTTACGAGGTTTGCCCAATTAGCCTTTTCTGAAGAGGGCGTAACCTCTTACCGCTTGATGATGAGCGAAGGTACCCGCTTCCCAGAAGTGGCACGCATCTATATAGAAACGATCAAAGCCTTCGGCATCAGGCCGCTGGCCGATCAGCTTTCAAACTACACCTCCACGGGAACGCTCGTGGTAACCGATACGGTGCGATCCGCCACCATGTTGATGGCGATGGTCCTAGCTGACGCGCTGCGTGATGCGGCTCTTGGCATCGCGCCGCCCCCTAAGGGGATGGAGCTGGATGATCTTGTTGCTAGTAGCGTTGACGTCTTTTTTTACGGTGTAGCGGTCAAAGGAACAGGCCATAGGCTGTGAGAGAGCCTTGGCGGGTTTCGGGTACAGAATAACGGCCGCGGCATCGCTCACGCGAACCTGCCAATCACTGGACAGTCGCCCCGTCCGAAATTGAGACTGAACCGTTACAACGCCGCCGTGCAAGTGGTGCTATCGAGAAGCGAGAAGGTCATCTTCACAAGTCCTAGCGATAACAGATTGCCGCAACTGCCATAACCGGTCACTCATCTCGCTGAACTAGCTATCGCGATCCACAGCGCCGACGACCTACGCTATCCGGCCAAGCTTTTGCTATGCGCCTTTCGCGCATCTACCAAGTGCCGCTGGTAGCAATACTAAACTGTGCATATGCACCTTTAGGGTCAGGATCTGTAATTTGCGTCCGCTCGGCGGTTGTCCCTTGAGGGTCTCAAGGATCTGTCCGCACTCGCCGACCTGTCGGTCGGTGGTGCTGTATCGGGTCTCACAAGGCCGGACGTTGCATTGACTCGAAGCGGGCTTGGCAGCCCATCTGATAACCTTCGCAGATCGTCCGTCCCTGCGTTCCCTCGCGGGACACCGCCATCGGGTCAGCTGGAGAGCATCACCGCTGGCGAAGGGAGCTTACCTCTTTTCAGGCCTCGAACAAGGTGCCGTCGCGCAACATGGCGTGCATGATGACGGCGAGGCGGCGGGCGAGCGCGACCCGGGCCTTCTTGAGACCGCGTCGCTTGGCGATCTTCAGCGCCCAGGTCTTCAGCGTGAAGGTCTGGCGCGTGCGCGTCAGGATCGAGTTGGCCGCTTCGTAGAGCAGCTTGCGGACGGTGCCGTCGCCCTGCTTGGTGATCCGGCCCGTCCAGTCGAGTTCGCCGGACTGGTGCCGACGCGGGACGAGGCCAAAGTAGGCGCCAGCCGTGCGCGACCGCTTGAACCGGCCCGCCTCATCGACGGCGGCAGCGAACGCAGCCGAGGTCTGCACGCCGACTCCCGGCATGCTCATCAGGGCCTGACAGGCCGGAGAGGCGATGCTGATCGCCTTGAGCTCGCGATCCATCCGACGGATCTCGTCAACCAGGCCGGTCCGCGCCCGGAGCAGCGAGGCCACCGCCTCACCGAGACCCGGGATGGCGACGGCGGCCTGCACCCGCGCGAGGAACCGCTCGCCTTGGCCGGCCCCCGGCCTAATCCCGAAGGTGGCGCAGAGGCCACGGATGGTGTTGTCGAGCCGGACACGTGCTTCGACCAGATGCGTGCGGGCGGTGATCACCGAGCGCACCCCGTGTGACGTCGGCGATTTGACGTGCACCTCCTTGTAGAAGCCTGTCCGGGCCAACTGTGCGAGGCCCGCCGCATCATGCGGATCAGTCTTGTTCGCCTTCATCGCCTTGAGGCTCTGGTGGGCCTGGCGCGCATCGATGCACACGATCGCGACGCCCAGCTCGTGCAGGCCACGCGCAACCCATGGCGTCATCCGGCCGGTCTCGATCACCACGCGTTCCATCGGACCATGGCGTTCCAGCAGCGCGGCGATCGCTTCCGGCGTGCTCTCCACGCATTGCGCTGCGACCTTGCGCCCTTCGGCATCGACAATGCAGACGTGCGACGTTTCCATCGACAGGTCTATTCCGGCATAGTGCTTCATAGCTGCTTCCTTCCTTCAGGTCCGACAACCAGAAGGTGCGCTGCTCAGCCGGCCCGGGGAAGCAGCCACAAATTACACGATGACTCGTTGATCAGAGCCAGAAGATGACGGTGGCAGCAAGGGCGACGGCGGAGAAGAAGGCTGTGGGGCAACGGTCGTAGCGGGTGGCGACACGTCGCCAGTCCTTGAGGCGGCCGAACATGATCTCAATGCGGCTGCGACGCCGGTAGCGTCGCTTGTCGTATCGGACTGGCTCGTTTCGCGATCGGCGGCCCGGGATGCAGGGCTGGATGCCTTTGGCCTGGAGTGCGTCCCTGAACCAGTCAGCGTCGTAGCCGCGGTCACCCAGTAGCCACTGCGCCTTGGGCAGATCGTCGAGCAGCGCGGCTGCGCCGGTATAGTCGCTGACCTGCCCGGCCGTCATGAAGAAGCTCAACGGGCGGCCATTCGCGTCGGCAACGGCATGGAGCTTGGTGTTCATGCCGCCTTTGGTGCGGCCGATCAGGCGGCCGAGATCCCCTTTATGGATGGCTCGCCCCTTATCTGAACCGTTGTTGCTTCACGACAGCGGGTCTTTTGCGGAAGGAGCGAAGGTCATGGACGTATCGGTGCTCGGGATCCATCTTGGCAAGACCAGCTGCAGCGTGGTTGGGCTAGACGCCACTGGCAAGGTTGTCGTCCGCCGGCGAATGCGGCGCGAGACGGTCATCACCTACGCGGCGACCTTGCCGGCCTGCGTTGTAGCAATGGAGGCCTGCTGCGGTGCGCATCACATGGGACGTGCCTTGGCGGGACAAGGCCATGCAGTGCGATTGATGTCGCCGGAATACGTCCGGCCTTACGTTAAAGCGCAGAAAAACGACGACCGTGATGCTGAAGCGATTGCGGAAGCGGCAACCCGGCCGACCATGCGGTTCGTCGATTTGAAGACCGAGGAGCAACTCGACATGCAGACGCTGCACCGCATCCGCGACCAGCTCGTCGGAGACCGCACCTCCCTGATGAACCAGATCAGGAGTCTTCTCCTCGAGCGTGGTTACATAGTCCCACAAGGGCGTGCAAAGCTCGCCGTCCGGCTGGGCGAGATGCTCGACGGTGACGAACCAGTGCTCGGCCCGCGCATTCACCGGCTGGTGAGCGACATGCGCTTACGCTGGGCTGCCCTCGACGAGCGGATTGAAGATCTCAATGCTGAGTTCACCGAGGCTGCTCGCACAGACGAGCGAGCGCGGCGCCTGCTCACTACTCCCGGCATAGGGGCGCTAAATGCAACCGCGCTGGTGGCAGCCATCGGCGATGCCCGGACCTTCGGGCGTGGTCGCGACCTTGCCGCATGGCTAGGCTTGGTGCCACGGCAGGCAACAACCGGAGGCAAACCGCGATTGCTCGGTATCACCAAACGTGGAAGCCGTTACCTGCGCAAGAACCTGATCCAAGGTGCGCGGGCGTCCCTGCCGGTCATGAGCAAGAGCGATACGCGACTTGGCGCCTGGCTACGCGGCCTCCTCTCACGTTCTCATCACAACACCGTCGTGGTGGCATTGGCCGCCAAGATGGCGCGTATCGTGTGGGCGCTGCTGCGACACGAGCGCATCTATGATCCGGTTGCACAAGCAGCCTGAACAAGCTCGGCCGGCGCGCCTTGCGCCAGCTGAATGATGTCTGCGGGAGGTGAGTGAAAGATGGCCTGACAGTCGACCGGTGTCCCGGAACCCTATGGCTAAAAATGGCACTCGATGCCGGCCCCTTTATGAGGACCAGGACGCGCGGATCTCCATCTTGGCCAACGACCTTGAGTCGAAAGGCCGGATACGTTTTCGCAGATTGCTCAGAACATCAGACACAAACCGCTTGCCGACGGGGCGAGCCATACGTTTTAACCCGCAGGCTTGATGCCGTGCGGTGCGCCTTCAGGTAGGTCGCGTCGATCATCACGGTCTTGGGCTCCGCATCGACCGCCGCCAGCCCCTCCATCATGCGCGTGAATACGCCTCGCTCGCCCCAGCGCTTCCACCGTTTATACAACGTCTTGTGAGGACCATACGCGTTTGGCGCGTCTCGCCAGCGCAGCCCGTTGTGGTTGACGAAGACGATGCCGCTCAGCACCCGCCGGTCATCGACACGCGGCTTGCCGTGGCTCTTCGGAAAGAACGGCCGCAGCCGCTCGATTTGCTCGTCCGTCAACCAAAACAGGTCGCGCATCCCAGTCTCCTCACGGAGCCTGAATCAGATCGCAGCCGTAACATCAATGGGTCCTGACCCTAGTAAGTAGCACAAGGAACTTTCGAAGTAGGCTACCAGCTGCCTGTGAAATTGGTAATCGTTAAAGTCGAAAGCGCATACCGAACGCGACCCGGCGATCTTGAATAAGATCGGCTTTTGGGCGATAGGAAAAGCCGTAATAGTCGATCCGGTCGGGGCGGGTCAAGTTTTGGGCATCGAGAGTAAGCGTAATCTTGCTTGTCACGTCGTAGTTGAGCGAGGCATCCAGCTGAGGCTGGGCATTTGTATAGATGGGAAGGTTGCCAGCTCCGCCGCCACCTGTGGTGTTCACGAACGCTGAGCGCCAGTTGTAGGCGACGCGTAGGCTGACTCCGTATTTTTCGTAGATGCCGACGAGGTTATAACTGTTCTTCGACAAGTTCTCCAACGGCACAGTCTGGCCAACGATAGACGAGGGCGCCTTGCTATCGACGTATGTGTAATTGGCCTGGATGCCGAGCCCATCGAGCGGAGACGGAAGGAACTCGAAAAACTGCTGAACGCCGACTTCTACGCCCTTGATACGTCCGTTGCGCCCGTTCCGGGGGCGGCTGACAAGGTAGTTCACGCCGTTATAGACCTCCACGGCGTTACTATTCTGTATGAAGCCGTTGACGTTCTTGATGAAGCCGGCGGCGTACAGCAATCCTCCGCCAGGGATATACCATTCAAGCGACGCGTCCGCCTGATCGGCCCGTAAGGGTTGGAGATTGGCATTGCCTGCACTGCCGGTCAGGAAAAGATAGTCGAGCCGCAGCGCAGGATTGAGTTGGGAGAAGCCGGGACGCGTGAGCGACTTTGATGCGGCCAAACGCAGTTGCAGATTGTCGCGCAGCTTGGCCCGGAAGTTGATGCTCGGTAGCGCGTCGACATAATTCGTCGTCTGCTGCAAGGGCGCGAACCCGCCACCCGCCACGGTCGTCGCGCTATTGCCGACCAGCCCAGTCCTGATGACCCGCATACCCGCATTGCCGTCCACCGGTATCGATAGGATTGTCGATGCAAATTCTACCTTCGCGTAACCGGCAACCGTTTCCTCGGTGAAATCATAGGCGTTTGTCGGGATGAGCGCCGGTAGTTGGGTGGTTCGGTATCCCAGGCTTTGCCGGATTCCACTGTAATCGCGGACTAAATCCGCGCGCGGCGTAAGCCATTGCCGTATCGACAGGTTGCGGCCGGAGAACAGATCGTCGTCCGTAAGCTCGAAGAGGTTGGTGTATCCCGACGCCGCGACCGAGTTGGTGTAGGAAAAAGTGTCGTCCAAACGACGCGAACTGACGTCCCTCTTGGCATAACGCACCCCGAACTTGACCGCCGTCAGCCCCTCGTCACCAATCGAGAAGCGGCCGTCGAGCCGCGCGGCGATCTGCTCGCCGCGGGTCCTAGTCCTGCTGTAGGTCAACCGATCGAGCATGAAACCGCCGATTGACGTCGGATCCAGCCCCTGGATCGAGATGATTGGCAGCGAGCTCGTCAGGTCCAGATCGTAGCGCGACGTCTGCGCACGCAGACCGAGTTCCTGATACACGCTGAGCGAGGTGCTGCGATTGTAGCTGACGTCGCCAGTCAACAGCACTCCGTCGCGTTCGAACTTTCCCCCGATCGCCGCCTGATAGGTGTCGGTATCGTCGTCTTGCGTATAGGTGCTCGTCGTCAGCCTGGCGTTGGTCCATGTCCCGCGACGAACCGTTAGATTGTCTTCCGCGAACTCGAACGGCGGCGCGGCCACCGCGGGCGAGGTTCGAATGCCGGAGTTCCCGGTCAGCGCATAGATTAACTCGTTATCCTCGCGTGACCGATAGCGCGTGTAGAGGCCGTCGATGTGGAACTCGAGATCGTCGCTTGGCGCCCATTGCAGCGTCCCGTTCACGCCGAGCTGCTTCCTGTTCCCGTAGACGTAGCGCTGGCCGACATCGGTTGGCGCCACGATTAGGTCGCCGGGATCATTGGGAAACACGCCGTCCTGATCACGATCGTAGAGGTCCCGGCGCTCGCTGAAGGTACCGACCGCATTGCGGTCGACGCGGTACACGAAATTCTGGTAGCTGGCGCTTAGCAGGGCACCGACATCGCCGATGCCGGTTTCCTTGCGGCCGCTGATCAGGACCGAGGCATAGGGCGTCACCTTGTCTCGCAGGTCGGTATATTCGCCCTTTGCGCTGACCCCAAACTCAAAGCCTTTGAAGTCGAACGGGCGACGGGTCCTGAGGTCGACGGTGCCCCCCAACCCCCCTTCGATCTGGTCGGCTTGGACCGTCTTGTAGACGTCGATCCCCGACACCAGCTCCGCCGGCACGTCGGACACGGTGAGCGAGCGCGATGCGGCGGAGAAGACCTCGCGGCCGTCAAGTAGAGTCTGCACCTGGCTTAGCCCGCGGATCGCGATGCCGCGCCCCTGACCCTGACTGCGCGTAATTTGGACGCCGGTGACGCGTTGTAGCGCCTCCGCCACATTGTTATCGGGCAGCTTGCCGATATCCTGCGCAACGATGGAGTCAACGATGGCGCCCGCGTTTCGCTTAATTGCGGCTGCACTGCGCAAGCTAGCGCGGACACCAGTGACCACGATGTCTTCCTGACCCGCATCTGCAGCTTGCCCTGCCGCCGGAGCCGCGGCCGAGGTGCCGACCTGCGAGGCAGATGTAGCGGCTTCCTGCTCTGACGACTGCAAATCTGCACCTTCGCTGGGCGTCGGCGTCACTTGGGCGTAGGCGGAACTAGCGATCGTCAACGCCCAAAAGCTGGTTCCGATAAGAAACTTGCGCATTCGTCCCTCTCCTTTTTTGGTCTGACTAATGAGAGGAGATGTGCCAGTCAACTACGCTATTTGGCTTTCTCACGACGGTATGCTGATGGGGCTTTCGTCACGAAGCGGTCAGCCTGAAACCTCCGCAATTCGCCGCCCACCTTGCTACGGCTCCACGCAATTAAATGGCCTCTGCCGAACCGAAGATGCGTTCGCGTAGGTCTGCGGTGCGGAGCCTCGCCTCCTCGATGACTTGCAACTCGGTGCGCGCCAGCAAGTGCTCGATCACTTGGTCAAGATGCAGCCGCATCGCCTCGCGCGCGGCTTGTGGATCTCGCTGACGCAGGGCGTCGAGGATCGCCTGATGCTCGTGAACCCGTGGCTCGAGCCCAGTGCCGCGCGCCCGCTTGTGGATGTTGCGGGCCAGGTCGGAGCGGTCGCGCATCAGCCACAGTTCGGCGATAATGCCAACCATCGCACTGTTGCCGGTTGCCTGCGCGATTGTGATATGAAAATCGCGGTCCGCCTGTTCGCCAGCGCGTTCATCGGCATCGCGCATCGTCGCCAGCAATACCTCAAGGCGGCCAAGATCGTCGTCGCCGATGCGTAGCGCGGCCAAACCTACTGTTTCTACCTCGTAGATGCGTCGGGCTTCCATCAGTTCGAAGGCCCCTATATCCAGGGCGTTCGCCTCATCCGCTGCCCGACTCCGGCTGACGACATAGATCCCGGAGCCTTTCCGCATGTCGACGATGCCCAACATCTCGAGGGCGACCATCGCTTCGCGCACCGTGGTGCGGCTGACCTGATAAGTTTCCGCGAGTTCGCGCTCCGTAGGTAGTCGCGCACCGATATCAAATTCGCCAGCGGCGAGTTGATCGAGAACGCCGTCGCATACGCGGCGATACAGCTTGTCTGACTTCTGCATATCACGAATCTAGTGCATCAGAGCGGTAGTGCAAACAGGCAGATTACCATCTGGCCGAATGAGTTGACAGGCCAAAACCCATGTGGTTGTAGGGCAGAAGGAGAGGCCGGCGTTAGGTATACCATCGGTACGTTGTGGCTCTCCGCGCCCATAAAATCGGTATTGGACCGAACCTGTCATGCCAAAGATCGTTGATGCACGCATCACAGTCACCCGCCCGGGACGCAATTTCGTCACGCTCAAGGTAATATGCGACGACGGCACCACCGGGGTTGGCGATGCGACGCTGAACGGCCGAGAACTCGCGGTGGCGAGCTATCTAGGCGACCACGTCGTGCCCTGCCTGATCGGCCGCGATGCTCATCGAATCGAGGACATTTGGCAGTATCTCTATAAGGGCGCTTATTGGCGTCGGGGGCCTGTCACCATGACTGCAATCGCTGCGGTCGACATGGCCCTTTGGGATATTAAAGGGAAAGTAGCCGGGCTGCCCGTCTACCAGTTGCTCGGCGGCGCCGTACGCGAGGGGTGCACCGTCTACGGCCATGCCAACGGCACCTCGATCAACGACACGATTGCCGCCGCGCTTGAGTATCAAGCGCAAGGATACAAAGCGATCCGCCTGCAATGCGGCGTGCCAGGCATGGCTTCTACCTACGGCGTTAGCAAGGACCGCTATTTCTATGAACCCGCTGATGCTGCCCTGCCGAGCGAGAACATGTGGTCGACGGCGAGATACCTGCGCGTCGTGCCCGACCTGTTCAAGGCCGCGCGCGAGGCACTGGGCTGGGACGTCCACTTGCTGCACGACGTCCATCACCGTCTGACCCCGATCGAAGCCGGGCGGCTCGGCCGCGATCTGGAGCCCTATCGCCCGTTCTGGATCGAAGACGCGACCCCCGCGGAGAACCAGGATGCGTTCCGCTTGATCCGGCAGCACACCACCGCGCCGCTGGCGGTCGGCGAGATCTTCAATTCAATTTGGGACTGCAAAGACCTGATTGAGAACCAGCTGATCGATTATATCCGCGCCACCGTCGTCCATGCCGGCGGCATCACCCACCTGCGCCGCATCGCCGCGCTCGCCGATCTATATCAGGTGCGGACTGGCTGCCATGGCGCGACCGACCTATCGCCGGTGGCGATGGCGGCAGCGCTCCATTTCGGCCTGTCAGTGCCCAACTTCGGCATCCAGGAATATATGCGCCATACCGCGGAAACCGACGCAGTCTTCCCGCACGCCTATGGCTTTGCCGACGGGATGATGCATCCGGGCGACGCCGTGGGGCTGGGCGTCGACATTGACGAGGATCTGGCCGCCCAATATACGTATCGCCCGGCCTACTTGCCCGTGAATCGGCTGGAGGACGGTACCTTGTGGAGTTGGTGAGGTGAGTGCGCTGCCCACCGCAGCTCCCGAAAAGCCGCGTGGCCGCATCCGCTGGATCGTCTGCGCGCTGCTGTTCGCCGCGGTGGCGCTGAGCTATATTGACCGGCTCGTCCTACCGACGCTCAAGCCCGAACTGCAGGCGCGCTATCGTTGGACCGAACAAGGCTATGCCGATCTGGCGATCGCGTTCCAGGCGGCTTACGGCCTTGCCTATATCCTGTTCGGCCGGTTCGTCGACCGGGTCGGGGCGAAGGTCGGGTATGCGGTTGCGGTGACGTTGTGGACGATCGGCCACGTCGCCCATGCGCTATTCACCAGCGCGGGCGGGATGATCTGGGCACGGTTGCCGCTTGCGGTGGGTGAGGCGGGGGCGTTCCCGGCGGCACTAGCGGCGGCGAATGCATGGTTTCCGCAGCGCGAACGCGCGCTGGCGATCGGAATTTTCAATGCCGGGTCGAACGTCGGGGCGATCCTGACGCCGCTGATCGTGCCCGCGATCGCGGTGGCGTTCGGCTGGCGGATGGCGTTTATCGCGACGGGTGCGCTGACGCTGCTGTGGCTGGCGGCATGGCTGGCCTTCTACCGCAGCCCGGCCGAGCATCGCCGCGTCACGGCCGAGGAACTGGCATGGATCGAGCAGGAGGAGGCGGCACTCGCACACCCGGTCGCGTGGCGGACGTTGCTGCGACTGCGGCAGACCTGGGCCTATGTGCTGGGGCGGTTTCTGATCGACCCGATATGGTGGACGTTCCTGTTCTGGCTGCCCGATTTCTTCAACCGGCAATATGGCGTCAGGATGCTCGACTTCGGGCCGCCGCTGGTCGCGGTCTATCTGCTGGCAGACGTGGGATCGCTGGCGGGGGGGTGGTTCTCGTCCCGGCTGCTGGCGCGGGGGGCTAGCGTCAATCGCGCCCGAAAGACCGCGATGGCGGCCTGCGCGATCCTGGCGCTTCCGATCATCTTCGCGGCGCACGCGCCCGGCCTGTGGTGGGCAGTGCTGGCGATCGGACTCGCCTGCGCCTGTCATCAGGGGTTTTCGGCTAACGTCTATGCAATCCCCGGCGACCTGTTCCCCCGCGGGACGGGCGGGTCGGTGATCGGGCTTGGCGGACTGGCGGGGGCGCTGGGCGGCATGGCGATGGCCAAGTTCGCGGGTACGATCCTGGCCGGGGTCGGCGGCTATGGCCCGATCTTCGCAGTGGCGGGCTGTGCCTATTTCGCCGCGCTGCTCGTCATCCACCTGCTGATCCCGCGCTATGCCCCCGTCGCGCCGGAACGCCTGCCATGACCCACCCGCTAACCCTCCACCCCGACCGCCTGTTTCCCGCCGATCCGGCGACGCGCGCGATCGCGCGCGACCTGTATGCGGGGGTGAAGGGCCTGCCGATCATCAGCCCGCACGGCCATACCGATCCCGCGTGGTTCGCCTATGACCGGCCGTTCGACGATCCTGCCAGCCTGCTGATCGTCCCCGACCATTACGTATACCGCATGTTGATGAGCCAGGGCGTGCCGCTCGATGCGCTGGGCGTTGCGACAGTCGACGGCAGCCCGACGGAGGCCGATCCGCGCACGATCTGGCGGATCTTCGCGGCGCATTACCACCTATTCCGCGGCACGCCGTCGCGGCTGTGGCTCGACTGGGTGTTCGCCGAGGTGTTTGGCATAGACGTCCGGCTGGAGGCGGCGACCGCGGACCATTATTACGACGTGATCGACGCGGCGCTGACGACCGACACCTTTCGCCCGCGCGCGCTGTTCGAGCAGTTCGGGATCGAGGTGATCGCGACCACCGAGAGCCCGCTCGATCCGCTCGACCACCACCGCGCGATCCGTGCGAGCGGATGGGGCGGGCGTGTTGTCACCGCCTATCGCCCCGATCCGGTGGTCGATCCCGACGCGCCGGGGTTTGCGGACCATGTCCGCCGGTTTGGCGCGACGGCGGGAATCGACGTGACGGACTATGCCGGCTATCTGGCGGCGCACCGGTTCCACCGCGCGCGGTTCCGCGAGGCGGGCGCGACCTCGACCGATCACGGCCATCCCTCCGCCGCGACCGCCGACCTGCCGACCGACGATGCGGCCGCCCTGTACCGGCGCGTGCTCGAGGGGCCAAGCGCGGCGGAGGCGGAACTGTTCCGCGCGCAGATGCTGACCGAGATGGCGACGATGTCCGTCGCCGATGGCATGGTGATGCAGCTGCATCCGGCGGTGCACCGCAGCCACAACGATGCGGTGCGGCGGCGCTTCGGGAGCGACAAGGGCGACGACATCCCGTTGCCGGGCGCGTTCGTCGCCGCGCTGAAGCCGCTGCTCGACCGGCATGGCAACGACCCGCGGCTGACGCTGATCCTCTTCACGCTGGATGAGAGCGTCTACAGCCGCGAACTGGCGCCGCTGGCCGGGCATTATCCCGCGTTGCGGCTGGGGCCGCCCTGGTGGTTCCACGACAGTCCGGAGGGGATGCGCCGGTTCCGCGAGGCGACCACCGAGACCGCAGGGTTCGGCAACACCGTGGGCTTTAACGACGACACGCGCGCCTTTCTGTCGATCCCCGCACGCCACGACGTCGCACGGCGCATGGACTGCGGCTTCCTCGCCCGCCTCGTCGCCGAACATCGGCTGGAACGGGACGAGGCGGCCGAGTTGGCGCGGGCTTTGTCGTACGACCTAGTCAAGCAGGCGTACCGGCTGTGAGGCTGTCGCCGGCGACGCTGGACCTGCTGCCCGCCGATGTCGCGCGCCCAGGCTATGACCGCGCGGCGGTGATGCGCGGGGTGGTGCATCTGGGGATCGGCGCGTTCCACCGCGCGCATCAGGCGGTGGTGTTCGACCGCGCGCTGGCGGCGGGCGACCTGCGCTGGGGCGTGACCGGCGTCTCCCTGCGCTCTGCGGAGACGCGCGACCGGCTGGCGGCGCAGGACGGGTTGTACACGCTGCTGATCCGCGATGGCGACGCGGTGACGGCGCAGGTGATCGGCGCGGTGCGCGAGGTGCTGGTCGCGCCCGAGGACCCGGCGGCGGTGGTCGCCGCGCTCGCCGACCCGGCCGTCCATCTGGTGACGCTGACGATCACCGAAAAGGGATACAGGCTGGATCGCGGCAGGCTGCGCATGGACGATGCGGACGTGGCGGCGGATCTGGCCGACCTGTCGGCGCCGCGCACCGCGATCGGTCTGATCGTCGCGGGGCTGGCGGCGCGGCGGTGTGCGGGCGTGGCGCCGTTCACCGCGCTGTCGTGCGACAATCTGCCGCACAACGGCGCGGTGCTGCGTTCGGCGGTGCTGGCGATGGCGGCGGCACACAATCCGGCGTTGCACGACTGGATCGCGGCCTCCGGTGCGTTCCCCGCGACGATGGTCGACCGGATCGTGCCCGCCACGACCCCCGTCGACATCGCCGCGCTGGCGGGCCGGAGTGGGGTCGAGGACCGCGCAATGGTGAAGACGGAGCCGTTCCTGCAATGGGTGGTCGAAGACTGGTTCTGCGGCTTGCGGCCCGATCTCGCCGCGCTGGGCGTACAGCTGACCGATGCGGTCGCCCCCTGGGAGGATGCCAAGCTGCGGCTGCTGAACGGCGCGCATTCCGGCATCGCTTATCTAGGCGGGCTGGCAGGGATTGATTTTGTCCATCAGTTCGTGGCGCGCGAGGAGGGGTGGGCGTTCGTCGATGCGCTGTGGGACGAGAGTGCGGCGACGCTTGATGCCCCGCGCGGCCTAGACATCCCGGGCTATTGCGCCGCGTTGATGGCGCGGTTCGGCAACGCCGCGCTGGAGCATCGCACCGACCAGATCGCGCAGGACGGGTCGCAGAAGCTGCCCCAGCGGCTGATTGCCCCAATCATGGCCCGTCGGGCGGCGGGGTTGCCGGTCGACATGCTGACGCTGGCGGTGGCGGCGTGGATGCGCTGGCAGGACGGGCGCGACGATGCCGGCAGGGCGTTCGCGATCGAGGACCCGATGGCGGCCACGACCGCGGCGGCGCTGGCAGGAAAGACGCGGGCGGCGGACCGGGTCGATGCGCTGCTGGCGATCGATGCAATCTTCCCGCCCGACCTCGCCGCGGACTGCGCGGTCCGCGATCGGCTGGTGGAATGGGTCGAGCGCCTGCAAGACCAGGGTGCGCTAGGCGTGCTGGCAGGGCTGGCGCACTGATGGGGCAGTTGTTGGCATTCGGCGAGATTATGCTGCGCCTGTCGCCCCCGGGGCGTGAGCTGTTGATGCAGACGCCGCGGTTCGACACGTGGGTGGCGGGCGCGGAGGCTAATCTGGTCACCGCGCTGGCGCGGCTGGGTCACGATGTCGCGTTGGCGACGAGGGTGCCCGACAACGACCTGGGTCTGGCCGCCGTCGCGACGCTGCGCGGCCACGGCGTCGATGTCGGCCGGATTGCAATCGGCGGGAACCGGTTGGGGCTGTATTTCGTGACATCGGGCGCGGGCCTGCGCGCGACCGAGGTGATCTATGACCGCGCTGGTTCCGCCTTTGCCGAAGCGCCAGCGGCGGCGTGGGACTGGGGCCGCTTGCTGGCGGGCGTCGACCGGCTGCACCTGTCGGGGATCACCCCGGCGCTGGGACCGGGGCCCGCACGTAGCGCGATCGCGGCCGCGGGCGCGGCACGCGCACGGGGCATCCCGGTGTCGTTCGACGGCAACTGGCGCGGCAAGCTGTGGGAGCGGTGGGACGGCGATCCGCGTGCGGTGCTGGCCGAGCTGGTGTCCCATGCCGACTTGATGTTCGGGAACCACCGCGACGTCGCGCTGCTGCTGGGCCGCACCTTCGATGGCGAGGGCGAAGCCCGCCGCCGCGCTGCCGCGGAAGCTGCCTTCGCGGCATTTCCCGGCCTCGCCATGATCGCATCGACCGCCCGCCACGTCGAGCATGTCGACCGCCACCGGCTGTCAGCTCGCATCGATACGCGTGGCGGGCAAGTCCAGACCGACGACGTTTTGCTGACCGGGATCGTCGACCGGATCGGCGGCGGCGATGCCTTCGCGGCGGGCGTGCTGCACGCCCTGCGCCGCGGCGGCGACCCGGCGACGGCGGCGCGCATCGGGCTAGCGCTGGCGGCGCTGAAACATTCGCTGCCGGGGGACGCCTCGTTGTTCCGGCAGGCGGACCTCGACGCCTATTTGGAAGGCGGGCTCGATGTCCGGCGATAAAACGGGCCGGCGGGCCGGATGATATGATGACGGGATCGAATCGGATGAAGTCGAGGCTCTGCTGCATCGCGCTGTCGATCCTATCCGCCGGCGCGGCCGGGGCGGAGCCGGCGATGCTCGTCACCCCGGCGCATACCGCCGGCATCATCCACGAAGACGACATCCCGCTGACATTGTCGGCCGATCTGCTGGCGCGCGACCTGAAGGCCGTCACTGGCAAAGCCGCGACGCTGTCGACCGACCTTCACCGCTGCACGAAGATATGCGTGGTGATCGCGCGCTACGACAGCGCGCTGGCGCGGTCGGTCGCGGACGACGCTGGCCTAGACCTGCGGGCGCTGGCCGGGCAGTGGGAACGATACGAGCGGGTTCTGCTTCGCTCCCGCCGTGATCCCGAGACGTCGTATCTGCTGATCGCGGGATCGGACCGGCGGGGGACGATCTGGGGAGTGGTCGATCTCACCCGCGAGATCGGGGTTTCCGCATGGGAATGGTGGGCGGACGTCGCGCCGCGTCACGCCGACCGGGTTGCGGTCGCGGCGGACCGCATCGTGTCGAGAACTCCGTCGGTGCAATATCGCGGCATCTTCCTCAACGACGAGGATTGGGGACTGCAACCCTGGGCGGCGAAGACCTTCGAGCCGGATGTGGGCGACATCGGCCCCAAGACCTATTCACGCATCTTCGAACTGATGTGGCGGCTCAAGGCCAACACGCTCTGGCCGGCCATGCATGATTCCACCAGGCCCTTCTACCAAATCAGGGGCAATGCCGAAGCTGCGCGGGATCATGCCATCGTCATGGGGACGTCCCATGCCGAGCCCATGATGCGCAACAACGTGCGCGAGTGGGACGACGACGTTCGCGGGCCGTTCAACTTCTTCACCAACCGCACCCGGATGATCGAGTACTGGAACCAGCGCGCGCAGGAAGTCCGCGATTTTGAGAACATCTACACAATCGGATTGCGCGGCAAGCACGATTCGGGAATGCAAGGCGCCGATACGGCGGAGGCCGCGCGCGACGCGACGGCGCAGGCGATCGCGATACAGCGCGACTTGCTGGCCAAGGCTCAGCGCAAGCCGGCCGACCGGATCCCCCAGGTACTGACGTTGTACAAGGAGGTTCTTGACACCTATCGCGCGGGGCTCGACGTTCCCAAGGATGTCACGCTGATCTGGCCGGAGGACAATTACGGCTACATCAACCAACTGTCCGGTCCCGCCGATCGGCGGGCAGGGGGATCGGGTGTCTACTACCACATATCCTATTGGGGGCGGCCGCACGATTATCTGTGGCTGGCGACGACGCATCCCGCCCTGCTGCGCGAGCAGATGGATCGGGCGTACCGGATGGATGCCCGCCGCATATGGATCGTCAACGTCGGCGACATCAAGCCGGGCGAGTATCTGACCCAGTATTTCCTCGATCTCGCGTTCGACGACCGCCTGTTCGCCACGGCGCCGATCGAGCATCTGACGGCATGGGCGGGGCGGCAGTTCGGCCCGCGTGATGGGCGGAGGATCGCGTCGATCATGATGGATTATTACGACCTCGCCTTCGAACGCCGGCCGGAGTTCATGGGCGGCGGGCAGACCGAGCCCACCTCGCCCAACACCGTCAGCCCCTATGTGCGCACCGGCGGCGACGAGGCGTGGCAGCGGCTCGACCGCTATGCCGACCTGACGCGGCGCGCGGAGGAGGTGGCGCGCAGCCTGCCGGGCGATCGCCGGGACGCCTATTTCCAGCTGGTGCTCTATCCCGTCCGCGCTTCGGCGAGCCTCAACGAACGCATCCTGAAGCTCGACCTAGCGACGACCTATGCCAAGGCCGGCCGCGCACCGCTCAACGTCGCGATCCGGTCGGACGGCGATCCTGCCGCGCGGGCGGCGGACGTGCCCCGCGCCGCGATGAACGCGCTGGTCGGCCAGGCCAGGGCGGCCCATGCCCGCCTCGTCGGGGATACGGCGACGTACAACGCCCTCAACGCCGGCAAGTGGAAGGGGATCATGAACATGGCGCCCAGGGGCCTGCCCGTGTTCGACGAGCCCGCCTGGCCGAGCTGGAGCTGGACGGCGCGACCGGGCTGCGGCCTCGACCTTTCCGCACTGACCTTTGTGGAGGGGCAGGCAGCCGATCGCAGCTTCGCGATCTATTCCGCCGGCAGCCGGGCGCATTGGACGTTCACCCCGCCCGCGGGCTTCACAGCGTCCGCGCGGGAGGGGGATCTGGACGAGGCGAATGGTTACCAGATGCGCATCCGCCTGTCCTATGCGGGGGCAAAGGCGCCCTCCCCGGGGACGGTCGAATGCGGTGGCCGCAAGCTGCCGGTCGAACCGGTGCTGGCGGCGCGGGACGGCCGCTTCCCGCCAGAGGTGAACCGCATCATCTCGATGCCGGCGGTGCGCGCCCGCAGCTCGCAATGGGAAACCGTGCCGGGACTAGGCTCGCGCGGCGCGGCGCTGCGCGCGCGACTGGACGTGCGGTCTTCGGAAAGCGCCACCGGCGAACCGCTGGTCTATGATTTCCGGACCAACGCCAGTGGCGACGCGCGTTTGCGGGTGGTGGCCATTCCTGTCCACCCGCTGACATCTTCAACGCGGTTGCGGCTGGGCGTCTCGATCGACGGCGGCCCGATGCGGACGCTCGACTTCGAGACGTTCGGCCGCAGCGAGGAATGGAAGCGCAACGTTCTGAGCAACACCGCGATACGGGAGCTGGTGCTGCCCGAGCTCCCGTCCGGATCGCACCGGGTTTCCGTCCATGCGCTCGATCCCGGCTTCATCATCGACCGCCTCGACGTGCTGCTAGACGGCGCGCCCGATTTCTACGGCGCGAGCCTGCTGCCGTGACCCGTTGCCGGCCTGCTGCCGAACAGACGAAGAAGGGATCAGAGATGTACGCCACCCATGGACCTGCCGCGCGTGGAAGTCGCCCGATCGCGCCCGCCCTTCTGGCAGGCATCGCCGCCCTCCTGACGGTCGCACCCGCGGCGCTCGCCCAGGCCACCACCTCCGCGACCGCCCCCGCGACCACGCTGCCGACCATCGCGTCCCGCAATGGCCGGCATATGCTGATGGTCGACGGCAAGCCGTTCCTGGTCCTCGGCGGCCAGATACACAACAGCAGCAACTATCCCGCCATGCTGCCGAGCGTCTGGCCGACCATCAAGGCGCTGCACGCCAACACGGTCGAGGTGCCGGTCGCGTGGGAGCAGTTCGAACCCGTGGAGGGTCGATACGACTATGGCTTCGTCGACGACCTGCTATCCCAGGCACGCGACAACGACGTCCGCGTCGTGCTGTTGTGGTTCGGGACGTGGAAAAACGCGGCGCAAACCTACGTCCCCGAATGGGTGAAGACCGACACCCGCCGCTTTCCCAGGATGCGGCGGCGCGATGGATCGATCCACCCCAACCTGTCGCCCCATGGCGAACGGACGCTGGCGGCCGACCGGCGCGCCTTCGTCAAGCTGATGGAGCATCTGCGCGACCGCGACCCGCAGCATACGGTGATCATGGTCCAGCCGGAGAACGAGGTCGGCAGCATCGGCACCCCCCGCGATTTTTCGCCGCAGGCGCAGCGGCTTTTCGATGCGCGCGTGCCCGACGCGTTGTCGCGAGCGCTGCACCGCAAGCCGGGGACGTGGACAGAGGTCTTCGGCGCGGCGGCCGACCAGTCGTTCAGCGCGTGGCATATCGCCCGGTACGTCGATGAGATCGCGGCCGCCGGGAAGCGCGTGATCGACCTGCCCATGTTCTGCAACGCCGCGCTGACCGACCCGTTCGACCTCGCGAAAGCGGGAGGCGGAGCCAGCGGCGGCCCCAACTGGAACGTGATCGACATCTGGAAGGCGGCAGCCCCGCACATCGATTTCGTCGCCCCCGACATCTATAACCGCAAGCACGGCGCGGTGCTGGCGTATCTCGATCACTATACCCGCCCCGACAATGCGCTGATGATCCCGGAGATCGGCAACGCTGCCGATTTCGCCCGCTTCTTCTGGCCGGCGCTGGGTCATGGGGCGATCGGCTTCTCGCCCTTCGGGATGGACGGCACCAGCTACTCCAACTACCCGTTGGGCGCCGAAAGGCTCGATCCGGACACGCTGTCGGCCTTTGCCGGGCCTTATCGACTGTTCGCGCCGATGGCCGCGGATTGGGCGAGGATCGCGTTCGAGAAGCCGACCCGGGGATTTGCCAAGGGCGACGACGGCGCCGACCAGTCGGTCGTCATGGGGCGCTGGACGATCACGGCGGAATACGGCCTTTGGCAGATGAAGGAACGGACCGATCCGCGCGCCGTCCCGAAGCCGAACGCCAGCAAGCCGGTCGGCGGGGCGGTGGTCGCCCAGCTGGCGCCGGACGAGTTCCTCGTCGCCGGCGCGGATGTGCGGATACGGTTCCGGCAGGCTGACAATTCCGCGACCGAATATCTCAGCGTCGAGGAGGGAAGCTACGTCCAGGGACGATGGTTGCCGCGCCGCCGGTGGAACGGTGACCAGACCGACTTCGGACTGAACTTCGTCGAGCCGGTGATGCTGCGCGTTCGGTTGCACGATTTCGGCTGAGCGACGATTAATCGACCAACACATGAACAATTCCGGGGGGCAAGGCATGACGCGTTTGCGCTATACGATCGGCATCGCCGCGCTGGGCATGGGCGCCGCGGCGCCCGCACAGGAAACCGTGCCGCAGGTCCAGCCGGTACAGGTCGATGCGACCCGACCCGATTGGGAGAACCCGGCGGTCTTCGCCCGCAACAAACTGCCGGCGCGCGCGACCGGCTTCCCCTTCGAGAACCGGGCCAAGGCGCTGGCCGGCCATCGCACCCAGTCATCCCGCTTTCTTCTGCTCAACGGCGAGTGGAAGTTCGCCTTTTCGCCCGACTCCGATCGTCTGCCGGCCGGGTTCGAGCAGCCCGGCTATGACGTGTCCGGCTGGAAGAACATCAAGGTGCCCGCCGACTGGCAGGCCGAGGGTTATGACCAGGCGCGCTACAACAACATCACCTATCCCTTTCCGGCCAACCGTCCGCTGATCCCCCATGCGAGCAATCCGGTCGGCTCCTATCGCCGCAACGTCGACGTGCCGGCGGGCTGGGCGGGGCAGGACGTGATCCTGCATATCGGCGGCGCGGGTTCCGCCTATGACGTGTGGGTCAATGGAGATAAAGTCGGCTATTCGGAGGATTCGAAGCTCCCCAGCGAGTTCGACGTCACCCCCTTCGTGAAGCCGGGGCGGAACACGGTCGCCATCCAGATCCATCGCTGGTCGGACGGCAGCTATCTGGAGGATCAGGACTTCTGGCGCGTATCGGGCATCGAGCGCGAGGTGTTCCTGATGGCGGCGCCCAAGACCCGTGTGCGTGATGTTTTCGTTCATGCGGGGCTGGACGAAAGTTACCGGACGGGCAGGCTGTCGGTCGATGTGGCGGTGACGCCGGGGGCGGAAACCAGCGCGCGCTATGTGCTGATGGACGGCGACCGCGTGGTGCAGCAAGGGCGCGCGACGGTGCCGGCCGGAAGGGCGGAGCGCAAGGCGACGCTGACCGGAACGTTGCCAGACGTGAAGCCCTGGAGCGCCGAAACGCCGAACCTCTACATGCTGCTGGTCGAACTGTACGACGCCAAGGGTGGCATCATCCAGTCGACCTATCAGCGGATCGGCTTCCGCACGGTGGAGATGAAGAACGGTCTGGTGTCGGTCAACGGCCGCCCGATCACCGTTCGTGGCGTCAACCGCCACGAGCACGATCCCGAAACATTCCACGTCGTCAGCCACGAGTCGATGGAGCGCGATATCCGGCTAATGAAGCGCAACAACATCAACGCGATCCGCACCTCTCACTATCCAAACGATCCGTATCTGTACGAGCTCGCCGACCGCTACGGCCTGTACGTCATGGACGAGGCGAACATCGAGAGCCACGCTTACATGGACTACGCGAACAAGCACCCGCGCGAGCGCGCGAAGTACCAGATCGGTTTCGATCCCGCCTGGAAGGCGGCGCATGTCAGCCGCGTCGTCAACATGGTGGAGCGCGACAAGAACCATCCGTCCGTCATCTTCTGGTCGCTGGGCAACGAGGCGGGGATCGGCCCCAATTTTGAGGCGGCTGCTGCGGCGGCCAAGGCGCGCGACCCGGGCCGGCTGGTCAGCTATCTGGGCTGGGGAACGTGGGACGGCATCGGCGACCATCGCCCCAACTGGTACGCCGACATCTATGCGCCGATGTACGACCCGGCGGTGAAGATGGAGGATTACGCCACCAACTGGAACTTCAAACAGCCCATGATCCAGTGCGAATATGCGCACATGATGGGCAATTCGGGCGGCAATCTGAAGGAATATTGGGACACCATCTACGCGCATCCCGACCGGTTGCAGGGCGGCTTCGCATGGGACTGGGTCGACCAGTCGATGTATCGCCACACCGCCGACGGCCGCCGCTATTGGGGCGACGGCGGCGAATACGGTCCCAATCCGGGTGGCGACATCGAGTTCGGAGACGGCCTGCTGCAATCCGACCGCACGCCCAACCCGCAGCTGTACGAGCTGCGCAAGGTCTATGCGCCGGTCCAGTTCGACGGGTTCGACGCCGCCACGGGGCAGGTGACGGTCCGCAACCGGCACGACTTCCGCGACCTGTCGGGGTTCGCGTTCGACTGGACGCTGCAGGAGGACGGCGTGACGATTGCGAGCGGCGCGCTGCCGACGCCGGCCGTCGCGGCGCGGGCAAGCGCCACGATGACCATGCCCGTCGCGGCGTTCCCCCGCAGGGCAGGAGCCGAATATTTCGTCACCCTGCGGGTGCGCGCGAAGCAGGGCGCCGTGCCGCTGGTGGAGGCTGACACGCCGATCGGGTTCGAGCAGTTCGCGCTTCCGGGGCTGCCCGGGAAGCCACCGGCCGCAGCGGCGCCCGGCAGCGGCGGTGTGCGCGTGGCGCAGCGAGGGGGCGTAATCGCCCTGTCGGCGGGCGATGCGCTGCTGGAGGTCGACCGCGGCACCGGGCTGATCCGCCGCTTCGCGCAAGGGGGTCGCACCGTCGCCTCTGGGGGCGCGCCGAATTTCTGGCGTGCGGTCACCGACAATGACATCGGCATCGGGACCGAAAAGCAGCTCGCCGTATGGAAGGCCATGAGCAACACCCGGCGCGTCACCGCGATCCGTAGCCGCCGCACCGATACGGGCGGCGAGGTGACGGTCGACTATGCACTGGGCGACGGCGCGGCGACGTTCGGCGTCACCTATGCGATGGCAGGCGACGGCTCCGTCGCGGTAGCGGGGCAGTTGACCCCCATCCGCCCCGATCTGCCCCCGCCCTTCCGCGTGGGGCTGATGTTCGCACTGCCGACCGACGTCACGCAGGTGGAATGGTACGGCCGCGGCCCGCACGAAAGCTATGTGGATCGCAAGCAGTCCGCCCCGATCGGGTTGTGGCGGGGCGCCATCGCCGCGCAGAACCACGATTACATCCGCCCGCAGGAAACGGGCAACAAGGTCGACGTGCGGTGGATGGAACTGTCCGGCACAGGTCGCGGGGTGCGGATCGCGGGGGACCGTCCGCTGATGATGAACGTGCTCGCCTTTCCCTATGCCGATCTAGACCGGCATGCGCCGGGGACGTGGAAGTCGACGGACGTGGTGCCCCATGGCCAGGTGACGCTGCTGGTCGATAGCGCGCAATGGGGCGTCGGCGGGGATACGCAGTGGAGCGAGTTCGGCAAGCCGCTGTTGCAATACCGCACCCGCCCGGATTTGACCCGTATCGCCTTTCGGCTGTCGCCCTTCCAGGGAATGGGTACCACGCCGCAGAAGGCGATCGCTGCCAGCGCGACCGACGAGTAGGCGCCGATCAAGGAAGCGACCGCTACCTTCCTTGGATGTCATGATCGGCTTTGGGTACGCAAAGGCTTACGAAGGCCGTCGTGCAAGCTACGGCGCCCAGTTATGAACTTGAATCAAGCGGACCGACAATGAACCTATCTGGCTTTAGCGACTATATCTCGGCAATATCGAAGAACACGGAGTCATGAACGTCCTAGGTTGTTGAATTAGCTTCTAGGCGGCCTCGAAAGCGGCGAGGCAATTCCTAGACCAGTCGGGGTTATTTAATAGTCTCTTCGTTGATAGTGCCGCCAACCCGACCGCACGTTTGCGGAATGATGGGAAACTAGGCTTGGTGAGAGGGCGCACTACCTCATCCGCTTCCACTATGTAAAAGGCCATCTGGCGCGATCAGGCGATGTTCCGTTTGTTAGGCTGCTTGGGCCGAATGAGCACGGGACGATGGCAGAGCATGTTCGGTAAAGCCTGTGTCACCGGCAGTGCTCCACGATTTGCGCACAACAACCGCAATCACTGACCGTGATGACAATCATATGGTTAGGCATGTTGCGCTATGACCAGTGGGTCCATACTCCGGCGATAGATAAACCCAAGAAACGGGTGATTGTTGCAGGATTGTCTGGCCCTGAGGCCAGGACACCCGAAGGAGAGGGAGAAGAACGACGTGAAGCTTCGCGTTCTGTTGATGGCTAGCGCGTGCATCGCCGCTACCAGCATTTCTATGCCGGCGTCGGCCCAAGTCACCGTCCAGTCGCCAATCCCGCCGAGAGATCCTGAGACACCCGCGACCTCGGCAGCGCCCACGCCTGACGGTCCGATCGCGCCCGCGAACGCGAATCCCGTCGTCCAATCGACATCCCAAGAGGGTGACATCGTCGTCACCGCGCAGCGGCGTTCCGAAAGCATCCAAACCGTGCCTGTGAGCGTGACTGCGATCGGTGCGCAGGATCTCAAGGAACGCGGAATCAATGACCTGCAGCAAATCGGCCTTGTGGCGCCGTCACTCCAGGTCAACAACAACACAAACTTTTCGGTTCGCGGCATTGGCACGCTGTCGTTTTCGACCGCGCTTGATACCAGCGTTGCCATCTCACTGGACGATGTGAACCTCGGCAAGCCTCTCCTGAGCGCGATCCCATTCTACGATATATCGCAGATCGAAGTGCTCAACGGACCCCAAGGCCTGTTGTTCGGCAAGAACGCGTCGGCCGGCCTCCTCAACATCGTTACGAACAAGCCCGAAATTGGTAGTTATGCGGCCTCCTTCGACATGGAAGCCGACAACCGCACCCGGCCAGGCGACGACGCACGGGGCGCTTTGACGCGTGTGGCCCTGAACATCCCGGTTACGGCAAACTCCGCACTGCGGTGAGCTGCCCCCTTCTGAGTGGTCCATCGACTATGATTGTCTGGATCAAGGAAGGGACGACGAATGCCTGCCAAGAAGCACAAGCCCGAAGAGATCATCGGCAAGCTGCGTGAGGTTGAGATCATGCTGGGCCAGGGGGGCACAACTGCCGAGGCATGCCGGCGCATCGCCGTCAGCGAGCAGACCTATTACCGGTGGCGCAAAGAATATGGTGGTCTGAAGACGGATCAGGCGCGGCGGATGAAGGACCTGGAGAAGGAGAACCTCCGGCTGCGCCGCGCGATCTCGGACCTGACATTGGACAAGCTAATCCTGCAGGAGGCGGCACGGGGAAACTTCTAAGCCCTGCACGGCGCCGGCGGTGCATCGACCAGGTGCGGGAGGTGCTGGATGTGTCCGAGCGACGGGTGTGCCGCGTGCTCGGGCAGCACCGGTCGACCCAGCGCAGGGTGCCGTGCGGGGCAGATGACGAAGAAGCGCTGACCGACGACATCGTCGCGCTGGCCAGGCAGTACGGGCGCTACGGCTATCGCCGGGTAACCGCACTGCTGCATGCGGCAGGCTGGTCGGTAAACCACAAACGGGTGGAGCGGATCTGGCGACGCGAGGGGCTGAAGGTGCCGCAGCGGCAGCCGAAACGCGGTCGGCTGTGGTTGAACGATGGCTCGTGTATTCGGCTGCGACCGGAGTATCCCGGGCATGTCTGGGCATACGACTTTGTCGAGGCGAGGACGCACGACGGACGCAAGTTCCGCATCCTCACGATCATCGACGAGGCCAGCCGCGAGTGCCTGGCGCTGGTGGTCGCCCGCCAGCTCCGCCACGAAGATGTGCTGGCGGCCTTGGCCGAGTTGTTCATCACGCGGGGCCCGCCAGCTCATATCAGGTCGGATAACGGCAGCGAGTTCATCGCCACCGCAGTCCAGAAATGGCTTGGGCGGATCGGCGTGAAAACGCTCTACATCACACCAGGCTCGCCATGGGAAAACGGCTACAACGAAAGCTTCAACGGCTCCCTGCGTGATGAGTTGCTTAACGGAGAGATCTTCTACAGCCTCGCCGAGGCCAAAGTGCTGATCGAGGCATGGCGGCGCCACTACAACACCATCCGGCCACACAGCAGCCTGGACTACCGCCCACCTGCACCAGAAGCGGCGACACCGCCATTGCCGGCCTCCGGTTCCGCTTCGCTCCACCTACGCCCGGCAATGGCGGCGGAGACGACGATGCACTAACTATCTACCCGGACCACCCGGTGGGGGCTGCTCAGTAGAAGCTCTCGACGAAGCCGTTCTGGGTCGGCTTGCCCGGCGCGATGTAATGCCACTCGATGCCAGCATCGCCGGACCAGGCGAGCACCGCGTTCGACGTCAGTTCGGTTCCGTTGTCGCTGACGATCATCGTCGGCTTGCCGCGCTCGACGATCAGATTGGCCAGCTCGCGCACGATCCGCCGGCCCGAAATGGACGTGTCCACCACCGCCCGGAGGCACTCGCGCGTGACGTCGTCGACGATGTTGAGCACGCAGAACCGTCGGCCGGTGACGAGCTGGTCGTGGACGAAATCCAGGCTCCACCGCTGGTTGGGAAGTGCCAGCACCGGTGCAGGCGCCCGCGCGCCCACGGCGCGCCTTCGTCCCTTCCGGCGCCTGACCGTCAAACCCTCCTCACGGTAGAGCCGCTGGGTCTTCTTGCGGTTGATCGTGATGCCGTCCCGACGAAGCAGAATGTGCAGCCGTCGATAGCCGAACCGCCGGCGCTGCTGCGCCAGTTCGCACAGCCGCGACCGCAGGTCGCCATCATCTCCCCGACACGAGCGATACCGCATGCTCGTGCGGTCCGCCCCGACGACCATGCACGCCCGCCGCTCGCTCATCCCCAACGTCGCCTGGAGATGCGCGACCGCTTGCCGCTTCGCGGCGGGCGTTACCATTTTTTTGACAGCAGATCCTTCAGACCCGCATTGTCGAGCATCGTATCCGCCAGCAGCCGCTTGAGCCGGGCATTCTCCTCTTCGAGCGACCGCAGGCGCTTTGCGTCGGATACCTCCAGGCCGCCGAATTTCGCCTTCCACGCGTAGTAGGTCGCGCTCGACAGCCCGTGCTTGCGGCACAGCTCCGTCACCACCGCACCCGCCTCGGCCTCTTTCAGAATGCCGATGATCTGCTCTTCCGAAAACTGCTTCCGCTTCATTCCGTCCGTCCCTTCAAGTGACGTCCCCCCTGTTTTTTCATCCATGTTGAGTGAGAGTTTTCCGGCCCTTTGAAGCCTGCGGGCAAGGAGCTGGAACATGAAGAAGTCGAGGTACACGGAAGAGCAGATTGCGTTTGCGCTGAAGCAGGCGGAGATGGGCACGCCGGTGGCCGAGGTCATTCGCCGGATGGGCGTGTCGGAGCAGACGTTCTACCGCTGGAAGAAGGTGTATGGCGGGCTGGGCGTCGGCGAGCTGCGGCGGGTCAAGCAGCTCGAGGACGAGAATCGTAAGCTCAAGCAACTCGTCGCGGATCTGAGCTTGGACAAGCATATCCTGCAGGACGTGCTCGCAAAAAAGCTCTGACGCCTGGGCGACGGCGCGAGATCGTCGCGCACGTCCAGGCGTCCCATGGCGTCAGCGAGCGGCGTAGCTGCCTCGCGCTCGGCGTCGACCGCTCGTCGGTGCGGTACGTGTCGCACAAGCCTGACCAGGCGCCGCTGCGGTTGCGCATCCACGATCTGGCGGCGGCACGGGTGCGCTACGGCTATTTCCGGATCTACATCCTGCTACGCAGGGAAGGCTGGCTGGTGAACCATAAGCGCGTCTATCGGCTCTACCGGGAAGATGGGCTGAGCCTCCGGCTCAAACGTCCTCGGCGCAACGTCAGCGCTGCGAACCGCGAACGCCAGCCCGCAGCGTCGGCGCCTAACGAGATGTGGTCGATGGACTTCGTCTCGGATGCCTTGTTCGATGGCCGACGGCTGCGGGCGCTGACGGTGGTCGATGCCTTCACCCGTGAAGCGCTGGCGATCGATGTCGACCAGGGCATCAAGGGTGAACAGGTCGTGGCGACAATGACGCGGATTTCGGCGACACGTGGTGCGCCCAAGACCATCCGGGTCGACAATGGTCCGGAGTTCATCTCGAAAGCACTGGACCGATGGGCGTACGAGAACGGCGTCACGCTCGACTTCTCGCGGCCGGGCAAACCGACCGACAACGCTTTTGTGGAGTCGTTCAACGGCCGCCTGCGTGACGAGTGCCTGAACAGCCACTGGTTCCTGTCACTGGCGGACGCAAGAACCAAGATCGAGGCCTGGCGGCGGGACTATAACGAGAGCCGTCCTCACACGGCGCTTGGCTGGCTGACGCCAGCCGAATATGCTGCATCCGCCGGGGTTAACCCCGGCGGATGCAGTCCGGAAGCTCGCATCAAATCCGGATGAGAAACCGGGGGACCGTCACAAGGAGCCGGTTTCTAGTTCCAGATGGATGAAGAAACGGGGGTCACGTCAAGGTGTGCCAACAACACGGACGCTTGCGAAGCCGGCAGTTTGCAAGATGTAAATCGCGCCACCGAGGCACCGGTAGGGTGTATCAGTTAGCTCAGATGAGATAGTGGCATGCGGGCCGGACTTCGCTTCCACGCGTGCGATTGCAAGAAGCTCGTCCATATCTACCGTACGATCTTTGATCTGGACGGTGCAGAGTGCAGTGGTTCTGTGAATGGACACATGGAATGGGGCCGTCTTGTGCTGCCCTGCGCATGCTGCGAGCACAAAAGTTAGAACTGCCCAAGCAATCAATCTATGAGCGTTATTCATGGTCGCGCACCCTTGCGAAGGGGGAAGGTCCGCGATGTCGGGCAAGGAATGACACCAAATCCGGGGACTGGAGCGATCTCCCGTCTGTCTGCCTTGCCGCGCCGCATCTCCCTACTCGCGGTTGCCATGGACCTGCGGGGGCCACAAGTTGAGTGCGAGGAACACGATGCCGGCGGCAAGCATCACTGCACCGAGCCACAACACAGGACCGAATGCCCAGCCACGCGCCACTACGGCGCTACCAAAGGCAAACGCCAGGGCAATCCATGCGGCTGCTCGCCATCTTGTCTTGGCAACAGATGCAGGCCGGCGTCCGGTCAGACGCTGATGGTGGTCATCGGTGGCGAAGCCGAAGCAGCCGAACCCGATGAGCGACAGGATGAACGTCAGCCACGTCATGCCACTGCCTCCATCTCAGACATCGGGATCGCTGCCGTCCGCGCACGACGGCTGATACGGACGGCCGGGCGGTGACGTGCCACGCGCCGGGCAAGCCAGAGGAAGGCGACGGCGAACACGATCATGGTGAAGTCGACGCCGAGCGGCAGCAGATCGCCCGCCCCGGTTGACCTGGCCCAATTCCACTGTGTGCCGAACAGGTTGTAGACCGGTAGGGCAGCCAGTGAGATGCCCGTTGCTCCGAACAGGATGGGCCACACCGCGGCCGGACGCCGCAACAGCGACAGGATCGCTGCGCCACCCCAGATGATGAAAAGGATATGCACTTCCCACCGCGACCGACCGGGCAAGGTCACCGGCAGCAACCGGTTGGCCCAGAACAGGCCTGCGATGCCAAGCGGGAAGCCGCCCAGCACCGCGACGTTCAGCCGTTCGACGACCTTGAAGCCGAAAGGGGGGCATGCCGGATCGGCCAACTTCTCGCGCCGTTTCACGGTCCACAACACCAACCCGCTGGCCACCATCAGCGTGCCCGCCACGCCGCACAGAAAATAGATCCAGCGTAACAAGAGGTCCGCAAAGCGGCCGGCATGAAGGCCGACCATCACGCCGGCCGTCACCGCTGCACCGCCTGGGCCTGGCGAATGCCAGACGGGTACTCCGGTGATGCCGTCATAGGTGATGGCCGGCGCACGGGTGTTTAGTAGCGAGGTGGGGGTGCGATAGAGGGTGACGCGAGCGGCCGCATCACCAGGCTGGCTCACCTCGATCGTTCCCACCGGTCCGCCAAGCCGGCGCTCGGCATCGCGAGCAATCGTCGACAGCGGCATAAGCGGTGCCGGTCGCCCGGTGCGCTCCACCACCGGCGCCTGAGGGAAGAGGTCGGCGAACATCTTCGTCTCGTCCGCATAGTTGGCGACGGTCGCCCATGGCATCAGCAGCGCCATCAATGTGACGATGCCAGTGTAGGTGATCATGAGGTGGAAGGGCAGCGCCAGCACGGCGGTGGCGTTGTGCCCGTCGAGCCATGATCGCTGACCCTTGTTACGGCGGAGAGTGAAGAAGTCGCGGAAAATCTTCTTGTGGGTGACGATGCCGGTCAGGATGGCGACCAGCATCATGACGGAGGCGAACCCCACCAGCCAGCGCGACGAGATCACCGGCAGGTAGTAGAGGTCGAAATGGAAGCGGTAGAAGAAGTCGCCCCCGCGGGTATCGCGCGCAGTAATTGGTGTACCATCGGCACCGATCAACGCCTGATTGTCTCGCCGTCCGCGCCCTCCGCCGCGGCGTCCGCCCCGCTCACCTTTCTTGGGTTGCGGCTGCCAGGTCACCTGTGCGCCTGGCACCTGAGCGTTGGGCATGGCGATGAACCAGTTCTTGGCATCGGGCGCCTTGCGGACGAGGAAGCGTTGCGCGCCGCCCAGAACACGCATCGGCTCCTCGATCCGGGCGAGTTCGGGTCGCATGTAGCGGTTCAGCCCCTCACGCCAGAACGCGACGGTGCCCGTCAGGAACACAAGAAACAGGATCCAGCCGAGCAGCAAACCTGACCAGGTGTGAAGCGTCGACTGCGACTGCCGGATGCCTTTGCTCATAGCCGCCCCGTTGTTGCGATCGACCACCAGACGATCCCGCCCGCAACCATGCCGATCAGACCGAGGACCCATGTCGCCCGCCAACCGCTGCGCGCCCCGTACGCGTACATCGCGAACAGGGCGCACAGCAGTAGGGCGATCAGCGTCCCGGTCACCGTCGCTTCCGACCGGGACATCGGCAGCACCCGCGCCAGTGCCGCTGCCCAGAGACTGGCAACGGCATAGCCGAGCGGCACCGCCGCGATGAAGCGCAGCGCATTGTCACTACGCCTCCGCCAAATCACGGCACGGCCGGTCGCTCTTGCGATCACGGGTAGGCGAACCGGAGCGTGGCGAACACGGTGCGTGGAACGCCGTAATAGTTGCCGCGCCCGGTCGACGAGATGCGCGCATAGTAGCTCTTGTCGAGCACGTTGTTGACGTTGACCGACAGCGACAATTGTTCGTTGACCTTGTAGCCGGCACGCAGGTCGACCACCGCATAGCCGGGCTGGCGAACCACCGACGAGATCGAACGTCCGTTCGGCGTGGCCGTAGTGACCGGGACAATGATCGACGGCGTGCCACCGAACGTCTCGCTGAACCAGGTGACGCTGCCACCAAGGCTCGCCCCCTTCAGCGCACCGCCCTGCACCGTGTAGTTGGTGAAGGCCTTGATCATGTGCCGGGGGATGATCGGCGTCAGCGACAGCCCTTCATATTGGGGCTGCGTATCTTCGAGGTATTTCGTGCGGGTGTAGGTGTAGCCACCGTTAACACGCCAGCCTGGCAGGATCTCGCCGGTCGCCTCTGCCTCAATACCGCGAGAACGGACTTTGCCCACCTGAAGGTAGACGGTGGTCAGTTCGGGCGGATTGAAGATGCGGTTGGTCTGCTCGATCTGGTAGACGGCCGCCGACAGCAGCAACCGGTCGTTCATCAGCGCCAGCTTGGTGCCGACCTCGTACTGACTGCCGATCAGCGGTTCGACCGTGCCGCCATCGTCGCGGACGCGGTTGGCGGGTGCGGCCTGCGGTGTGAAGCTGTCGGCATAGCTGCCATACACGTTGAGGTTCGGCGTCACATCCCAGACGATGCCCGCATAGGGCGTGAACCGGTTGTCGATGTTCTGCGGCCGTCCCCGGACCGCGGTCGGCAGCAGCGTGTCGATCGTTTGTTCCCACCAGGTCAGACGACCACCGCCGATCAGCGTCAGCCCGGCGACCGGTTGAAGCCGCAGCTGACCGTAGAGGCCGTATTGCTCGATGACCGTATTGGTCGCGCCCCAGCTCTGAATGACGCAGTTGACGGGGGCCGGCGTGATAGGTGTGGTGCGGTTCGGGCAGACGGCATTGGTGCCCTGCACCGGATAATAGGGTGATGCGCCATAGGGATTGAGGGGCGGCTCGAGTGGCGAGACGGGGTTGAAGACGTTGATCCGGGCATAGCCATTCAGACGCGTGTAATAGCTGTCATAGTCCTGCGACTGATAGTCGCCGCCCAAGATCAGCGTCTGCTCTTGCCCGAACAGGCGGAAGCTGCCGACGCCGTTGAAATCAAACGAGTTGGTCTTCGAGAAGCTGTCGCCGCGATAGGCGATCTGGGTGGTGGTCCCGTTATTCGCGGCAGCAGGCGTTACCGCGTTGGCCGCGGTGGTCACTGCCGCATTGCCGACATAGCTGTAGATGTCGACACGATCGACATCAGTGAACAGACCTGTCGCTCGCAAGGTCCAGCGGTCGCTGATGCGGTGGGCGATCTCAGCAAAGGCAGTCCAGGTTTTAGACTCAAACCGGTTCCAGTCTGCACCCAGGTAGGTTGACCGACGGACATCAAGCAACCGCCCCTCGCCACCCCTCGTGTCACCGGCATAGCCGGGTAGCCCGGACTGGGTCGAAGGCCTGAAGCGATCATACGAGCCGCCGAACGTGACGGTGGTGCGATCGCCGATCTCAAAGCTGCCTACCGCGAATGCATTCACCCGGTTGCGGTGCGCATAGTCGAAGAACTGGTCCTGATCCTGTGCCATCACACCCATGCGAACGCCGGCATGCTCCCCCAGTGGTGCGGACAGGTCCAGTTCGAGCCGGATGTTGTCATAGCTGCCGTATCCTGCGGAACCTTGCATCTTGAATGCATCGAGCGGCCGCTTGCGGACGAGATTGATGCTGCCCGACGGATTTCCGGAGCCGCTGAATAATCCGGCAGGTCCACGCAGCACCTCGATACGGTCATACGCGAACAGATCGGGCACCACGCCCGGGAAGTTGAACGTCAACGTCGGCACGCCGTCGACGAGATAGTTGGTGATGGCGAAGCCACGCGAGAAGTATGCCGGGTCTTCGCTGCCAATGCCATTCACAGTGATACCGTTGGTCGCTGTCAGTGCATCTTCTAGCGTAAAGAGGTTCTGTGCCTCGATCTGCTCACGCTCGATGACTGTCACCGTGTTGGCGACGTCCTTCAGCGGCGTGATCGTCTTGCCGACTTCCCTGCCGTAGCTCTTGCCCACCACGACGAGCTCGGTCTGGTTGCGCTCGTCACGCTCGCCGGTCTGAACCTGGTCGACTGCGGGGGTACCCAGGTCGGGAGTGACCGTTGTCTTCGGTTCGTCGTTCACCGTCGCATAGGCGCAAGTGGGTACCGTCGCCACCATTGCCGTGGTGGCGAGCAGCATCGCTGAGAAACGCACTGTTTGTCTTCCCCTTTTGATTTTGCCGCTAGCTATCAGATCCGCAACTGCAAGTCACTATCAATATAGATAGAGTGGCATGGGGTCGGTAGGTGATGCTATCCCGGAAAGTGCTGACGTCGACGCGAAGAGGCACCGCTGAGACGCTGGGCCACTGCACTGCTCGGTGTGAAGTGAGTGAGCACCTGGCTTTCAGAAGAGGGGAGAGTGCCCAGCAGACGGCGTCATCGTGCATGTAATCGCCGACTCAACGAGTTTGGCTAAATCAAGATGCAGCGTCAGCTCTCCAGTTCAAGGTTCTTCAAGCTCGTCGCTTGGTCGTCGTCACGTCATGACGTTCGCTATCGGAAGATTGGGTACTAAAAGAGCTATACCGCAGAGCCGAATGATCATCGGAAGTTGAGGAGCGGGGAAGGGGAACGTGAGTGACCGATTGTGGGTCTGCATGCTTACGGCATTGCTCGCGCGTAAACGGCACGGGTATCGCGGCGGGGCGGCCTTGCAGCGTTATGGATTTAAGCGTATATAGGCCGGGCTACGATGTTCTATGTCTATAGGTCATTCCCTGAGCCCCGAGCGTTCCAGCGTTCGGGGCTCAAACTTTTTAAGGACGCCCCGGCGTTCCAGCGCCGGGACGTCCCCAACTCGGCCTAGTGGCGCGACAGCTCGATGATTTTCACTACCAAGCTGAGGAGCGCAACGACGAGCGTCGCGACGCCGAGTACCAGTGCTACGATTGTTGCGGTGTCTATATGTATCACCTCCCTTGACCGCCCAGGTTGGGCTACCACGGACCGGATAGGCTCTCTGGCAGTGATAGACTAGCCTTCCGACGCGGAGATGATGGCTAGCCTAGGCGACGATCAACGCTGATCTAACCGCTCGGGGACTGTCCGCGGCAATGCCGGTGCGCGCGAGAAATTCGTGCGCCCGGAAATCGGAGAGCAAACTGAACGAACGGCCGAAGCTGGGGAGGGTGAAGTGGGCCGTGAATGTCTGGAACTGGGTCGCCGCGGCAGAAGGGGAGGGCGGCCGCTCACGACCAAAGTCAGTCAGTCATAGAAAGGACGGTTACCGGCGGCTTTTGTCCGAAGCGGACATAGCCGCAGTGGACAGCGCTTTTCGGCAAAGGCACGGAGACATTCGCTCCAGAAAATAGTTATAAATAGTGGTTAGATTGATAGACAGTAAGCGTGATGTGGAGACCGCGGATTATGCGGCTTGTGCGGTCGGCTGATGTGCCGGCGGCATCCAGTTCCACGGCATGAGTTCATCCCATCGGCTGGCAAGCCAGTCTGCCGCGACTTTGGCGATGACGTCTGCGATATAGGTCTGCGGATCGACGCCGTTGGCCTTGCAGGTCTGGATGACGGTGTAGATGGCAGCGGCCCGTTCGCCGCCTGCGCGCGAACCGGCGAACAGCCAGTTGCGGCGTCCGACCGCGACACCGCGCAGCGCACGCTCCGCGATATTGTTGTCGATCTCCAGGCGGCCATCGTCGAGGAAGCGGGACAGCGCTGGCCAGCGCTTCGTGCCATAGGCGATGGCCCTTGCCATGTCGGACCTGGACGACAGGCGGCGCAAGCTGGCGTCGAGCACCTCGCGCAAGGCGTCGACCAGCGGTCGACTTTTTTCCTGTCGGGCTCGACATCGCACGTCGGGTGGTTGGCCACGGACCTCGGCCTCGACAGCGTAAAGCGTGCCGATCCGCTCGAGGATGTTGGTTGTCAGCGGCGTGGGTGACCGCTCGTGCAGATCGAAGACCTTTCGGCGAAAGTGTGCCCAACACGCGACTTCGGTCACGCCGCTGCGGTAGAGCCCGTCATAGCCGGCATAGGCATCGGCCTGAAGGAAACCGCGGAAGCCGGCGAGATGGGCCATCGGGTGCGCGGCCGTGCGGTCGGGCGTGAAGCGATACCAGGTCGCGCGCGGCGCCGTGCCGCCGGACGCCTGGTCGTCGGCTGCGTACACCCATAGCCGCCCGGTCGCGGTCTTCCCCCGGCCGGGGTCGAGCACCGGCACGGGCGTGTCGTCGGCATGGATCTTGTCGGCCTTGAGCACCTCGTCACGGATGCGGCTGACGATGGGGTCGAGGAGCACCGCGGCCTGTCCGGTCCAGCCCGCCAGCGTCGAGCGGTCGATGTCGAGCCCTTGCGCGGCCATCATCTCGGCCTGGCGGTAAAGCGGCAAATGGTGGTCGAACTTCGAGACGACGACATGCGCCAGCGTAGCGAAGGTGGCCTTGCCACGCGCCACGGCGCTGACCGGGGCGGTAGCCTGGACGATCTTCTCGCACACCCGGCAGCTGTATTTGGGGCGGACGTTGCGCACGACCCGCCAGCGCACCGGCACGATGTCGAGCATCTCGTGTGCGTCCGAGCCGAGCGCGCGCAATGCACCGCCACAGTCCGGGCAGGTGCAGGCACCCGACGCCGGCTCATGGACGACCTCCTCGCGCGGCAGATGTCCGGGAAGACTGCGGACGGGCACCGGCCGAACCGCCACGCCGCTGTCGGCCATCTCAGGCCCAGGCGCGTTGCGCTCCGTCTCCAGTTCCTCCAGCGCCAGTTCGAGCTGCTCGATCTCGCGGCCGAGCTTCTCGGACGAGGCGCCGAATTGCATCCGCCGCAGCCGCGCGATCTGTCCGCGCAGCGTATCGATGAGCAGGTCGCGGGCAGCCAGAGCGGCATTGGCCCGGGCGAGTAAGGCCTCCAGCGCGGCGATCCGCGCGGTGGCATCTGCAGGGGAAACAGGCGCTTCCGACACGCTGTCTTCATAGCAGATTGCAGGTCGGCGAGCGAGCAAAAGCGGCGTAAAACCGCCGTTCTCACCCCGCCAGCGTCGGCGCGAACGTCCGCTCGGGGCGTCGCCAGTCGATGCCCTCCAGCAGCATCGACAATTGCGCCGGCGTCAGCACCACCGTGCCGGTCGCGGTCACCGGCCAGACGAAGCGGCCACGGTCGAGCCGCTTGGAAAACAGGCACAGCCCCTGCCCATCGAACCACAGCAGCTTGACCAGATGTCCCCGTTTGCCCCGGAACGCGAACAGCGCACCCGAATGAGGATTCTGCGCCAGCACCTGCTGCACCAGCACCGCCAGACCATCGAAGCCCTTGCGCATGTCGGTCACCCCGCACGCCAGGAACACCCGCGTCGGTAGCGGCACCGGGCTCACCGCAGCACCGACAGCACCCGCGCCAGCGCGCCTGCATCCACGCCTGCGTCGACGCTTACCCGCACACCGCTCGGCAGTTCGATGTGGATGAGCCCCGATGAACATGGTGCCGGCTGTGGCGCTGACGGCGTCAGTTCCGCCACCTGCACCTCGGCAAATACCGGCAGCGACGGCATCGCCCCGGCCAGCTTGCCTTCGTGCAGCTGCTTGCGCCACGTGTAGATTAGGCTGCTCGATACCTCGCGATGTGCGATGACATCGCAGACCCGAACCCCCGGCCGGAACGCCTCGGCCAGAATCTCCAGCTTCTCCGCGTCGGACCATCGCCGTCGACCCGATACCCGGCCGACCACCTCTATCCGACCAGTCATACGAGTGCTCGTATGACTGGTCGTAGAACCGATAACTTCCTGCACCGCCCGCACCCTCTTCAAAGGCGGCAAGCATCCCGGCTACCGGCGCTACCGCAAGGCGGCCTGCTGACCACGCTTACGATAGACACGCCGTTCTTCGTCGAGCTTTCGGCTATATCGCTGCAATGCACATTTGCGCCTAAGCGGTTATGACGCAGCGTTGCAGTTCCTGTCTGAGGTACAATACGCTCTGCTCAAGCCATCTTGTCAGCGAGGAAAGATCGGGCGGAGCGTTCATATGATGTGCTGAGCCACCCGATTTCGGGGGGAGCCACCAAGGAGCCGCGCTTGCGAGATGCATCCGCTCAATAGAGAATTTGGAGAGTAGTTCGGTCGTGCTTCGCTCGGGCGGCGCGGCGTCGAAATCTTCAACGACCTCCTCCGTGTCGGGAATGAAGTTTGCTTGGTTCGCCGTTTGCGCCAGCGCTTCGAGCAGATCGAATTGCCAATGAGGATGGCCCGCGCCCGGACTTTGAAAGGAGAGCTCCCCACCTGACCATGTGCTGATCCCTGGCCATTCCAGTCGCAGGATCTGCGGCTTGGCCGCCTCGTACCGTTTTCCCAAATAGACTGTCAGGCCGGCGTTGCGAAAGCGGTAGGGTTTCGGACCGACCGTGACCTCCCAGACCTCCTGCCAGCCGAGCCAAGAAGTGAGGCCGCCTGAGATCTCGCACAACGGCGCGACCAAGGTTGTCCCGCCGCGGTTCCGCGTTACCCGTTCGCATTCCGTTCCGATCAGTCCTGCCCAGGCTTGGCTGGACTGATAATCGACCTCTACACGCAAGGCGCGACCATCCATCGGCATGGCCAGTGTCATCGCAAACGCTTTGCTGAGCTCGATCCATCGCTGGTCGAGCATGCCCTTCGTTGCCCGGAGCTCCTCCGGCAGCCAGTCAGGCTGCGGCGAGGCCGGGCGCGCCATACATCTCTACCACGATCTGACTGACTCTCGCGCGCCACGACCGGTCGGTGACGTTGATCGCGCGACCGAGGTGTGCAAGCTCGCTCACGCGGCGTCCGGCCCGAAGGTCGACACTCAGGGCGCGCAGATCGGGCAGCGGCATTGGGTTGGCATGACGGGCGCTCAGGTCGAACTGGCCGCCGGCGACATGCGGGGCGTAGAGGCCGAGCAACCGGGCAAAGGGTACCGAATTGAATAGTGCGGCATAAGCGGCCAGAATGTCGCCTGCCGGCAGCGCATCGTCATCCGCATCGACGAGAATCTGCTTGGGCGTCCACACATGTCCCATGACCGGGACGTAGGCCGCCTCCAGATCGAGCACGAAGCCACCTTCTGCCGAGAAGAATTTGCTGATGATCCTCGGTTCGCTCCGGTACGCCCACGACCGTGAATGCATCAGACCCCACCAGTCCTTCCGGTTCGATCGGACAATCGACGCGCGGCCCAAGAGGCGGTCACGCGACGGTGAGAGATAGGTTTTGAAATAGGTCGGAACCGCGCGCGCGACCGCCTCTTCGTCCACAAACAGCGGCCCGTCGGCGCTATGCGGGAAGAATACGTGATAGGGCTTGACGATCCGCCCGTTCTGAATCGAGTCCGTCATCGTCGCCAGGCGGAAATAACGCCGCTCCCGTGGCGGCAGCGACTGCCACTCGTCCTGTGTTAGCAGTAGGACGTCATTATAGCCGGTCTGGATACCTTGTGAGATTTCGAACAGGTCCGAGACGGTCGGCAGCCCCAGTTCCGCCATTTCTGCGAGCAGACGCTCCGTCGATGGCGTCGGCAATCGCCATGTTCCGCGCCCGACGAGAGAGCTCGCCTTGACCGGAAACAGGCTCCACTGGGGTTCGATGATCGGCGCCGGCGGGGCCGCGCCATCGAGCTTGCGGACCTGACGAAGCGCTTCGCCGGTGGCTGCAGGGTCGTTTTCCGTCAGCAACGCCATGAGCGGCTTGGGCTCGGCCGACTGCCCCTTTCGGATCACCGTGCAGGCAACCTGAACGAGGGCGTGGGAGAACAGGCCAAAATCACCGATGGAGGCGAGCATGCGGATGTCGCCGCGATCCGCGAGCCTTTCGCGCCACGTCTCTGCGGCCTTGAGCGACAATAAGCTTGCAGGAAAAAGCGACCCGAGCGCGCCTCCCTCATTGAGGGCATCGAGCGCGCGCGACACAAAGGCCATGCTATAGTCGCCGCGCGCGGCGCTACCGTCGGTCGCGTCACGCAGTTGCTGGCGCTGCTCGGGCGTCTGCGCACCGAATCCGATGAACGGTGGATTCATGACGATGACGTCTGCGCGTGGGAAGCCCGCTTCACCGAGCGCGTCGCGCTGAACGATCTCGAGTTGGACGCCGCCTGCCGGCGTCCAGTCGCGGAGCGAGAGACTGATGACGAAGCGTGCCATGGCGATCGCGGCTGGGGAGATATCCAGGCCGATAATCGTCAGCTTGCCGGCGAAGCGCGCGCGTCTGAGCGCACGCAGTGCCTCATGCAGAAATGCGCCGGATCCGCAGGCCGGATCACACAGAACCAGCTCTGGGCGGGTTGAGAGATCGGGAACCTGGGCAAGAACCTGTTCGACGATGCTGCGCGCTAGCGCGGGCGGCGTAAAATGGGTTCCGCCGCGGTGCGTAACACGCGTTTCCGGGGCATCGACTAGTCCGAACAGATCGAAATCCGGCGACACCCGCAGCAACTCGAAATGCGCCTCCTGGAACAGCTGACCGCCAGCGTGGCGGATCGCGAGCGCCGGATGGAGCCGAAGTCTAGAGAGCGCGCCGGGCGCCGCTGCGGCCTCACTACTGGCGGCGTTCAGTGCGTTTGCCGGAATGCGCGCGTGCAGCTCGGCGACGTCCTCGGCCAAGCCGAGCACGGACAGGTCCTGTCCGATCACATCCGGAGCGATGAGCCCGGCTAGGGTCGCCAGATACACGTCGATCGCCCGACCGTCGGGCACCTTGGCATGATGGGCGAGCGAGCGCACACGGCGAAAGAAATTGAGGAGATGCTCGACGATGCCACGGTTCGACCGCAGGCGATCTTCGTTCAGATACGTATAGAATCGATCGAGGCTGCGTTCGACGCCGCCGCGCTCGTAGACGCGCGCGTCGCCGGGCATATCCCACCGCACGACGGCCACCTTGCTGTCCGTCACCGTCACATGATGGGGAATATCGCTCGACCACGCCCAGCCGGCGGTCTCACCGGTACGCCAAAGATCCTCGGACGACGTCGAGAGCGCGAACGTTCCAAATCCGCCGTCGAGTAGAACGTGGTGATCGCCCGGAATCGCGGTGGTGTCCTGCGTCTCGAAGAGCGGCGCGAGTGCCAGACCGAAGCGGCGGCTCCAGTCGTGGGCGATAGGCTCCAACTGAGTCATCGCACCGCCATCGCGGGGAAAAGCGGCAGCTGGCTCTCGACCCGAAGAGCATTGGGCGTCGCGAGGATTTCCAGATGCGCGTCTAGCTCGACGACCAGGCAGGAGCATTTTCCCAAAGGGTCGTTCGATACGCGTAGCGAGGCCTCTCGCGCGTTAGCAAACATTGCGGCATAGCCCCAGAGCGACGGAAAGGCGCGCTTGCGCAACAGCGCCTGGAGTTGCGCGATCGCCTCGCGCCAACCACTGACCTCGACCGCGTAGCGAAGATGCACCTCGTGCAGCACCCGCAGCGCCAGGATCGTCTGCCAAGAGAATAAGGCCAGATGCCCGCGCCCGGCGGGAGGAACGTCGGCTTCGACGAGCGCCCGACGCCCACACCACTCGCGTAGTTGATGGGCTGTTAGGCCGGAAAGGCGAACAGCTTCTGAGGCCTGAACCAACATGGCCGGATGGGTAGCATGCCCATCCCGGCGGAGCCATCGCCTAATTTGGGACGCGCGCCTCGGTTCTACCGTTCGAGCCAGCGCGACGAGAGCCTACGAGAGTGCAGTCGGATCAATTGATTAAGCGAACGGCTAGTCCCGACAGTAGATGCCGTTCGTCCTGATCAAGGCCAGCAAGCGGATCATGCCGATGTACGACGGTCTGCGCCGCCTTCAAACGTCGGGTCGCGAACCGGCACGTCGAAATTTTGGCTTGAGACAGACAACGGCGCCGCGAGCGCTTGTTGCCGTTGTAGCAAGGTGACGCGTGAGGGAGAGCAATTGGCTCAAGTCGGCTTTACCGCCCGGTCAGCTCGCCTCATTATCAGGTGCATCGCTCGGGTACGCTTCTTCCGTAAGGCAAACTGCGGAATAGCCGATCCGGTACATGCCAACTGGCAGGGTGCTGCCCCACTCCGTGGGCCGAAGGTGGACATTAAAGTCGAACGTCGTTCCGGTCTTGGCGGTGACGCGGATCGGTGGGCAGCCGTCGGGCGACGAGATCACTGAGACGGCGAGCGCAGGTACGTCGTCTAGCTCCGGATCCAAGCGCCCGCTGCTGGTCAGGTTAAGAACCGCGCGCTGGAGGTCGATTTCAAGGATGCCGTGATTCGCTTCGGACTCCGCATCGTGGACAATCTGATTGACCTCGGCAGCGGGCGAGCTGCCGGCGCGACCGTGCGCGCGTCTGACGCCGACACTCCTGATGTCTGCGACCGCCTCCTCGCTCACTTTCCTGCCGGCGAGCTCCTCCGCCAAGCGGAGGAAGTGCTGTGTCTGGTAAAGGAACACCGGCTGGCCCGTCGCGCGCCAGAACTCCTCGACCATCTCCTGTCTAGACCCCAGCGTCTTGCCGGATTCTATGTGCCACCAGTCTTCGTCACGCTCCGAGGTGACCAAGATAACAGGGGCGGCCGCCGTCCTCCCATGGTCGATGGTCTGGGCCCACAGCAGGTAGTCGCCGAAGCTCCGGTCACCCTCCTTTTTATCGAGGTAGCCCGGGGGAATCTTTGCTTCGTGCCGCTTCCTTCCCTCAGCCAGCAGCTCGGCGTGCCTCTCCTGCGACGGAGCCGGACCGACCCGTCCCTCGAATAACTTTAGCAGGCGCTCCAGAACCGGGTCCTCGTCGAGGTACTTTGGATGCTCCTTCGTCACGTCGTCGAGTTTTCCGCGCGCCTTCACCACTGCGTCGGATATTGCCGACGACAGATCGTCAAGAATCGGAGTGGGGATAAGGCGGTGGCTCTTGAGCTTGGAAATGTCGCTCGCAAGCGTTTTGTCCAGATCGTCTAGCCCCTTGGCGGCTTCCCTGAAGGTCTTCTCCGAAGAGGAGATCACCTTCTTTCTGTTGCGGAAGAACTCGGTCGCCGCTTGGTGCGAAAGCCAGACCCTATCGCCGAAGGACTCGAGAGCCGTGAGAATGCTTTCGCAGGTCTTCGCATGGTAGCGGTAGAGATCCAGTAGGACGTTGGTGTCCACCGTCAGGATCGCGGTTTCCCAAGCTCCGCGGGCTGCCGCGCTGGAGGAGTTCAAATACCAAGCGAATTCGTTGCGCATCGATGAGCTGAGCCCTTCGGATTGGTCCATTCTTTGTGAGAAATTCCCGGTTAGGTTTGGCAGGTGCCGGACGAGGGAATCCGCCGATGAAGAAGTCGAGGTTCAGCGAGCAGCAGATAGCGTTCATCCTGAAGCAGGCCGAGGATGGAACGACCGTGGAGGAGGTATGCCGAAAGGCCGGCATATCGATCCAGACCTATTACCGATGGCGCAGCAAATACGGAGGGCTGATGCCGTCGGAGATGAAGCGCCTGAAGGTGCTGGAGGAGGAGAACGTCCGGCTGAAGCGGCTGGTGGCGAACCTCAGCCTGGATAACCCTGTCCTGAGCTTGTCGAAGGGGAAATGCTGCAGGACGTCATCCGCCGAAAAATGTAGGGCCTGGTCGAGCCCGGGAGATCGTCGGCTATTTGCAGGCGAGCTACCAGGTCAGCGAACGGCGAGCCTGCAGCGCGTTTCCGATCAATCGATCGACCCAGCGCTATCAGTCGCGCCGCCTCGATCAGGCCGGCCTCAAGATGCGGATCAAGGAGTTGGCTGCGACCCGTGTTCGCTATGGGTACCGACGCATCCATGTGCTGCTCCGACGGGAGGGCTGGGAGATCAACCACAAGCGCACTCATCGGCTGTATCGTGAGCTCGGGCTGCAGCTGCGCAACAAGACGCCCAAGCGCAAGGTGAAGGCGAAGCTGCGCGATGACCGGACGCCGGCGACGGCACCCAACGAGTGCTGGTCGATGGATTTCCTGTCGGACCAGCTGTTCGACGGTCGCAAGATCCGGGTGCTCTCGATCGTCGACAACTTCACCCGTGTGTCACCAGCGCTCGACGTACGGACGAGCTACCGCGGCTCTGACGTGGTCGAGACGCTCGAGCGCATTGCCGTGGTACACGGTCGTCCCAAGCGTATTCGTCTGGATAATGGCCCGGAATTCATCTCGAAGGATCTCGACCTGTGGGCTTACCAGCATGATGTGGTGCTGGACTTCAGCAGGCCTGGAAAGCCGACCGACAACGCGTTTGCGGAGGCGTTCAACGGCCGGGTGCGGGCCGAATGCCTCAACGCATACTGGTTCTTGAGCTTGGACGACGCACGGGTAAAATGTGAGGCGTGGCGGCGTGATTACAACGAGCACCGTCCGCATAGCTCCCTCGGCAACCAGACCCCGATGGAGCGCGCTTTTTCGTCAGGGCAGGCATGCCTGCCCTGACGAAAAGAGAGCCGGTTTTCTCATAAAGACCGGACCAGAGACGGGGTGAGGCTCACCTTGATCCAGACTCTCATAGTCGATGGACCACTCAGAAGGGGGCAGCTCACCGCCATGCCTCGATCAGCACTTTGGCCTCGGCGAGGCTGTAGAAGATCTCTCCGTTAAGCAACTCATCACGCAGGGAGCCGTTGAAGCTTTCGTTGTAGCCGTTTTCCCATGGCGAGCCTGGTGTGATGTAGAGCGTTTTCACGCCGATCCGCCCAAGCCATTTCTGGACTGCGGTGGCGATGAACTCGCTGCCGTTATCCGACCTGATATGAGCTGGCGGGCCCCGCGTGATGAACAATTCGGCCAAGGCCGCCAGCACATCTTCGTGGCGGAGCTGGCGGGCGACCACCAGCGCCAGGCACTCGCGGCTGGCCTCGTCGATGATCGTGAGGATGCGGAACTTGCGTCCGTCGTGCGTCCTCGCCTCGACAAAGTCGTATGCCCAGACATGCCCGGGATACTCCGGTCGCAGCCGAATACACGAGCCATCGTTCAACCACAGCCGACCGCGTTTCGGCTGCCGCTGCGGCACCTTCAGCCCCTCGCGTCGCCAGATCCGCTCCACCCGTTTGTGGTTTACCGACCAGCCTGCCGCATGTAGCAGTGCGGTTACCCGGCGATAGCCGTAGCGCCCGTACTGCCTGGCCAGCGCGACGATGTCGTCGGTCAGCGCTTCTTCGTCATCTGCCCCGCACGGCACCCTGCGCTGGGTCGACCGGTGCTGCCCGAGGACGCGGCACACCCGTCGCTCGGACACATCCAGCACCTCCCGCACCTGGTCGATGCACCGCCGGTGCCGTGCAGGGCTTAGAAGTTTCCCCGTGCCGCCTCCTGCAGGATTAGCTTGTCCAATGTCAGGTCCGAGATCGCGCGGCGCAGCCGGAGGTTCTCCTTCTCCAAGTCCTTCATCCGCCGCGCCTGATCCGTCTTCAGACCACCATATTCTTTGCGCCACCGGTAATAGGTCTGCTCGCTGACGGCGATGCGCCGGCATGCCTCGGCAGTTGTGCCGCCCTGGCCCAGCATGATCTCAACCTCACGCAGCTTGCCGATGATCTCTTCGGGCTTGTGCTTCTTGGCAGGCATTCGTCGTCCCTTCCTTGATCCAGACAATCATAGTCGATGGACCACTCAGAAGGGGGCAGCTCACGAAGTCCCATAGCGTCTCCTGCGCGTCACCGCGAGCCTTGATAGACCACATGCCGTTGAAAGAGCGTGACCTTACGAGTGAACAGGCCTCCGGTCCGGGGCAAGCGCCTTAGGCCCCTGACGATCGCAATGGGGTCATCCCCGCAAACAGCGGTCGGGGCGATGCTAAACGGGAAATGAACTCCAATCGCCGGCGGCACGAATACCGATACCGCCCAAAGGCATCCTCTGATATAGAACTGGCTAGGCGGCGTGGACAAAATTAGGAGATGATTTCGACGCTGACCAGCTTCATGTCGCCGTCGAAAGGTTCGATGTACGCGCATATGTTATCTGAGAACTCATCCATGAGGTTGAGCCCCTCAGGATCGTAATCGTTTTCCGCGACCAGCTGGAGCGTGCCGTCCATGAAGGTGCAGGTGACGTTGTGCTCGTGCGGGTAGTGGAGCCGGAATGCCTCGGCGATGTCTCGCGCGGCTTCGTCGCCCGCCGCAGCCGGGACATTAAAACACTCCAGCGTGATGCGATACATGCGTCCATGCTCCCAACCTGCGGCATACCTATCCGCAAACAAGCGCGAGAAGGAAGCCGCCCGATTGACGAGGTGCGCGCTGGTTGATTCAAGGCTGCTTTTTGGAGGCAGGCTTGAGCCGGGGCGATCTCACTGAGGCGGAATGGCGCATCCTAAGGGACTTGCTCCCGATTGATCGCAAGAACCGGAGCCGAGGGCGGCCTCCCGAACAGAACCGCTCGATCATCAATGGCATACTCTGGCGGCTACGATGCGGCGCTCCGTGGCGCGATGTTCCTCCCAAATACGGGAGCTGGAACACCATCTATCGCCGGTTCCGGCGATGGAGCGAGGCCGGGGTCTGGGAGATCGTGGCGGTGACGCTGGCCGAGATCATGGCGGACACCGGTCACTACAGCATCGACAGCACCACCGTCCGCGCCCACGTCTCGGCAGCGGGTGGAAAAGGGGGGCTCATCGACGCGCTCTTGGCCGCTCGCGGGGCGGGTTCACCAGTAAGCTTCACTGCCTGGCTGACGCCCTCGGAAGACCGCTCGCCTTCCACCTGACGGGCGGTGAGGCGGCAGACTGCAAGGCGTATGACGCCCTGATCGCCCTGCCAGAACGCACGCCCGATGCCTTGCTGGCGGACAAGGGCTACGATGCCGACGCCATCCGTGCCGACCTCGCGAAGCGCAATATCGAACCCGTCATTCCCGGCCGATCAAACCGCCGGGTGAAGATCGTGTATGACCGAACCCTCTACAAGCAGCGCAACCGCATCGAGCGCATGTTCGGTCACCTCAAGATCAACCGTGCCATTGCAACCCGCTACGACCAGCTGACCAGTAGCTTCCTCGGCATGGTCCACCTCGCCACCGCCAGATACTGGATCAAATTTGTCCACGCCGCCTAAGCTGCACCAGCGAAGTGACGTCGTATCAAAGGCAGTTCGACAATAGTGCGACCGCGTCGTCAGTCGTTGTCGTAACGTTGAACCGCATGTACGACTGCCTGTCTGGCGCGATAGTGAAGTGCTTCGCTGGCGCAGTAAGAAACCGCCGCGCCATCATGCGCTCGGCTACCGCGTTAGCATCGACGCCGTCGCCAAGAGAAAGCCATAGAAACAAGCCGGCCTGATTCTCTGGCAGCGTGAAACCAACCGCCGCCATGCGCTGCCGCAGCCCGGTCCTCTGATCGACAAGGCTGGCCTGAATCCTTGAGCATCGTCGCCGATACAGGCCTTCGCTCAACAATCGGTACACGGTCCGCTCGGCTAGGATCATGTTGCCCAAGCCCGTGACCGGGCGATAGGCGCGGATGTAGCGCATATGCGCTTCACCGGCGATGAGATAGCCGGGACCGGACACTGGCGAAACCGTGCGGGAGAAGCCGCCGACATGGATCACCCAGCGCAAGCGGTCGAGCAGGATCAGCGGTACCACTGGTCGATCGACCGTCCGCGGAAGCAGATCGACGTAGCTGCAGTCGTCGATCAGCACCATCTCGAACTCAGCTGCGATCTCAACCAGCTTCTGCGCCTTGTGAAGTGCGATCGTGGACCCAGTGGGATTGTGCAGGACGGAACTCAGCACGTATAGCTTCGGACGATAGCGCTCGCACAGTTCGCGCAGCATATCGATGTCCGGTCCGTCGGCAAGCCTGGGTACGCGACGGATCTCGGCCCCCTGCGCCATCAGGGCGTGCATGTGCATGAACGAGCAGGGATCCTCGATCAGTGCCACGCTGCCGGCCCGCAGCATGGACCGTACCGCCAGGCCGATACCAGCGACGGCGCCCGGCGTCGTTACGACCGCATCGGTCGGGCAATCGACTCCGCCGTGCCGAAGCCCGTCGCCAAGGTGCTGGCGCAGCGGTAGATATCCCAGCGGATCGCCATAGATGCCATCCATTCCCGGACCCCCGCCCGACACGCTACGCAGCACGCGGGTGACCTCGGCCCGTGTCGCGGCGTCCTGCCTTAGGATGCCGCTGCCGGGCTGATGATCGAGCGGATAGTCCGAATGCACGAGCCGCATCGCGTCGAGCGGATCGCGCGGATCGATCGGCAACGCATCCATTGCCGGCGTCGGCTGCCCGAGCACGAAATAGCCGGCCCCCCGCACCGCCTGCGCACGTCCTTCGGCAACCAGCCTGTCATAGACGCGCAGTACGGTATCGCGGCTGACGCCCTGTTGCGCGGATAGAGTGCGAACCGATGGCAGCCGTTCCCCGACGGAAAGAACGCCGGCCATGATGCGGCCCAGTATGTCATCATGAAGCCGGTCGGTTAGTCTCCGGGCATCATTGTTGCGCAAGGCTGACCCGCGACAATTGTTAGGGTCAATTTGGTCGGACAGTTGGATCATATAATTGTAGATTGTACCGGCGCATTGAAAACCACAATGGATCAATCTGCACATATGAAATTTCAATGGCACTTGTTGACGGCCGCCGCGATCACGGCCTTCCTTCCCGCCACGAGCGCCTGGCCGCAGGCCGGCCCTGACAGCGTCCGCCCCGTCGCGACGCCGGTCGCTGGTCCGGCCGCGGAAGCCTCGACCAGCTTCACGTTGCGCAATGGGCTGAAGGTCGTCGTCCGGCCTGACCGTCGCCTACCCATCGTCACCGCCATCGTCATCTACAACGTCGGGGCAAAGGACGAGAAGCGGGGCCAATACGGCTACGCCCACCTGTTCGAGCATCTGATGTTGGGCGGCAGCAAGCATTGGGTCGAGAATTCGACGCTGGCGCTGACGAACCTAGGCGCGTCGGAGATCAATGCGACGACGACCGAGGATCGCACGATCTTCTACGAAACCGTGCCTCGTTCAGCATTGGAGCGGACACTGTTCCTAGAGGCTGACCGCATGGGCTATCTGGCCGATGCGCTGACGCCGGCCAAGGTCGCGCGCGAAGTCGATGTCGTGCTGAACGAGAAGCGCCAGCGCGGGGGGGCGCCCTACGGTCGCGACTTCATCACCATCGGGCGGGACCTGTATCCGGCCGACCACCCCTATCACCACGGCGTGATCGGCGAAGACGCCGACCTGCGCGCGATAACCGTGAAGGACGCGACCGACTGGTTCCGCGCCTATTACGGCCCGGCCAATGCATCGCTGATCCTCACCGGCGACATCGCACCAGAGGAGGCGCGCGCGCTGGTTGAGAAATACTTTGCCAGCCTTGCCCCGCGCGCGCCGCTGGACAGGGTGCTGACGCAAATGTCGCCGCTCCCTGGTGCCTTGCGTCGCGAGATGTTCGAAGCGGTGCCAACTGCGCGGATCTACGCAACCCATGCCGCGCCCCCGGCGGGATCACCCGACATTCCCAATCTCGATCTCATCGCCCAGATCATGGCCAACGGCGCCAACTCACGCCTCAGCCGGCATCTCGTGACGGAGCTGGGTATCGCCAACGCCGCGATGGTGACGTTCGACGAGCGCCTGCTGTCGAGCCAGATGGGCTTCGTCGTGGACGTGAAGGCCCCTGACCAGGTCCGCCGCGTGGAAACCGAAATGGAGGCGGTGATCGCACGGTTCGTCGCCGAGGGACCGAGCGAGGAAGAGCTCGCCAGCGCACGCGAGGCGCGGCTCGCCTATGTCCGCCGGATGCAGGACAGCACGTTCGGCAAGGCGTTCCTGCTGATGCGCGGCGTGTCGATGACCGACGATCCGGACTATGCCGCGACCTATGTCCGCCAATTGAATGCGGCGACGCGCGACAGCGTGCGGCGGACCGCTGAGCGCGTGTACGGTCGCCCCGGCCACCGCCTGATCGTGCGGCCGTTGCCCGCTGTGAAGGCGACGCCGGGCGGCTACGACCTCGCCAAGGGGCCGCCGCCCGTCGGCCCGGCACAGCCGATCGCCTTTCCCGCCGTGGAACGCGCTCGGTTGTCGAACGGCCTGAACGTCGTCCTGGTGCCGCGGCCCGGAACCTCGACCGCCAGCATGCTCATGCGGTTCGACTCCGGCACGGCAAGCGTGACCGGCCCGGTCGATGCGATCACCGCCGCGATGCTGGTCGATCCCAAGGGCAGCTACGCGACCCGCGCCGACGCGCTGGGAAGCAGGCTCCAGGGCGGAGCGAACCTCGACGTCACCGACGTTTCGCTCTCGGCGGAAACCGCAAAGTTGCCGGCCATCGTCGCGCTGATGGGCGACGTCATCGCTCGGCCCGATTTCAGCGAGGCGGAGTTGACGAAGGTGCGGACGGCGTACCTCGACGCCCTCCGGCGCGAGGCCGCCGCTGCGCCGAGCTATCGTCGCATCATGCGCAACGCACTCTACGGCGCGGCGCATCCCTACGGCACGAACCGCGCGGCGGCTGAGGACATCGCGGCGATCGAGGCGGTAACTTTGCCTGCGGTCAAGACATGGGCGCAGGGCCATGTGCGGCCCGACCGCGCGGTCCTCTACGTTGCCGGCGACACGACGATGGCGACGCTGCGCCCGTTGCTCGATGCCGCGTTCGAGGGATGGGCGGGCCGGGGTCCGGCAGCGACCGATGCCCCGGTGCCCGCCGCGCCCGCCGCCCCCGCACCGCAGCTGATCGTGATCGACCAGCCCGGCGCGGGCCAGTCGTTCCTCGACGTCGGGCGAACGATTTCGCCGACGCCGAAGGACAACGACCTGGCGATCGAGGCGGCGGACGGCGTCTACGGCAACATGACCGGTGCGCGCATCCGCACGACACTGCGGGAAAAGCGCGGCTGGACCTATGGCATCGGGTCAGGAACCGACGATGCGCGCGGCCCCCGGATGTGGCAGATCGCAGGCTCGGTCGATGCGGCACACACCGGCGAGGCGATCGCGGAGCTGATCCGCGAGATGCGCGCGATGAACGGCGACGATCCGCCGCTTCAGGACGAGCTGGACCGTATCGTCAACGGCAGCATCAACCGCGTCGCGGCGAAGCTGGAAAGCAACGCCGACATCGTAGCAGCGATGGCCGACAGCGAATCCTATGGCCGACCGTACGACGCGATCGTCCGTGATCCCGCCACGATGCGCACCCTTTCGCTGGCGCAGGTGCGGGGCGCGTCAAAGTATTTGCTGGACCCGATGAAGATGAAGTGGGTCGTCGTCGGCGACTGGAACCGGATACGCGATCAGCTGACCGGGCTGGGCCTGGGCGAGCCGGTCGTCCTGCGCGCGCCGGAGTGATCGAACACCATAACCGCCGAAACGACAACGGTCGACGGCACTATCAGGCTTGGGGCACATAAAGGGGGAAAGACTATGAAGTACCGTGTCGCACTATCCATTCACCTGGCGACCGCAGGCATCATTGCATCGTCGATCACGCTGCCGAACGCCGCCGCCGCGCAGGACCGGACGTTGTCGCTGCCGGCGCAGCCGCTGCGGGATGCACTGGAAAAGATCGCCGCCTGGTCGGGCAAGCCGGTCAACGTTGACCCCGATGCCGTGAAGGGGCTGACGTCGCGACCGGTGTCCGACGCACGCAATGCCGACGACGCCGTGGAGCAGGCGACGAGAGGCCTGCCGATCGCCTTCCAGCAGGATGCCGGTGGCAATCCGACCGTCGCCAACGACATCCTTGTCGTCGCCCGCCGTGACGAAGCTGAAACGAGCGTGCTGGTGCGTAGCTCCACCACCTCGTCCCGCCTGGGCCAGTCGCTGCGTGACCAGGCGCGCAACACGCAGGTCATCTCGTCGAAGCTGCTGAAGGACCAGCAGGCGCAGACATTGTCGGAAGCGCTGACCAATGCCGGCGGCGTGGTGCTGAACCAGGCGACCGTGCAGGGCGGCGTCAGCTTCAGCGTACGGGGATTCAGCTCCAACGGCGCGATCAACGGCCTGCCTGGCGCGGGCAGCAGCAGCTTCGCGTCGGGGGCCACCCTTTCGGTCGCCAACGTCGAGCGGATCGAGGTGTTGAAAGGTCCCGACGCCATTCTGCTGGGCGGCGACAGTCTGGGCGGCACGATCAACATCGTGACCAAGAAGCCCAGTGTCGAGGAGCGGCTGTACGTATCTGCCGACACCGGCTCTTTCGGCCTGATCCGCGGCACGATCGACGCCAATCGTTCGATCAGCGCGGACAATCGCTGGTCGGCTCGCATCATCGCCACCGCGGCATCGGCGGACCACAATTTCGGCGGCTACCGCGGCAACGAGGATTATCTGTTTGCGCCGTCGCTGCGCTACAAGAACGGAGTGACCGACGTCGTGCTGTCGTCGACGATTTCGACGCAGATCTTCGGCATGGTGCCGTACACGGTACTGAACCCTGCCACTGGCAAGCCATATAACGTCGCGTTCGACCGACCGCTGCTCGGTGGCCGCGAACAGTTCACGCGCAACGGAAACACCCAGGTCAATCTGGAGGTGACGCAGAAGGTCGCCGACTGGCTGACCGTCGTGGCGCGCGGGCAACATACCGAATCGACCTTCTCGCTGGCGCAATATTCGCCATTCGCCTTGCTGGCGCCCGGACTGCTGCTGATAAATTCCAGTGGCGTACGCCAGCAGTTGAACATGGACGTGGTCGACGCCTACGCGCGGGCGAATTTCGATACCGGCATCTTCAACCACAAGATCGTGGCGGGATATACGCGCCTCGACAACCGGACCACCGCGCTGGGGGCCACTGACGGAGCATTCGTTCCATACGCGTTTCTGACGCCGACTGCATTGCGTCCGCTCGCCTCCAACTACGGCTTCAGCAACAGCTCGATCCGGAAGCAGGACGGCTTCTACGGCCAGTATCTGCTCGGCTTCTGGAAGGTTCACCTCGTGGCAGGGCTGCGGCACAACAAGACCGATGTCTCGTCGACCGTCGCCAACCGCAACGTGCTCAGCACCACCAGGATCAAGACCGATATCACCACGCCAAACTATGGCGCGGTGGTCGATATCACCGATAAATTCTCGGTCTTCGGTACGCTGGCCTACGGGTTCCTGCCGACATTCACCACCGGGATCGGCGGAATACGCCTGCCCGACGTCAGAACGCGCAATGCCGAGACCGGCATCAAGTGGGACATGTTCGGCGATCGCATGGTGCTGAACGCCTCGTATTTCAGCATCCGCGAAAGCAACCGCATCCGCCGCATCGGCGGTTTCGACACCGCGACACCGGGCGTCCTCGGCCGCGGCATCGATATCAACCTGAGCGGCGAACCGATCCGCGGCCTGTCCATCGTGGCCGCCTATACGCGCACCAACTACAAGTTCCTCAGCTTCGACCCGCGCATCGGCGGCATCGTCAATGCGCAGCCACGCGATCTCTACAGCCTGTACTCATCGTACCGCCACACTGTGTCGAGCGACGTCACGGCGGGTCTAGGCGCAGGGGTCAGCGGTCGGTCGAGTTCCGCAGTCGATTCGCTCGGCGTCTATCGTCTCGGCGGCACGCTGCAGGCCGACATCAACGCCTTCGTCACGATCGGCAAGTTCGACATCAACGCCGGCGTCCGCAACGTGTTCGATCGCCAGAACTACTTCCCGACAATCTCCTCGTCCTATGTACCGCTCGGCGAACCGCGTAACTGGCGGGTGTCGGTCGGCTACCGGTTCAAGTGACGGCGCGGTAGGCAAGGCGCATGATCCCGCAACCCACCCAGAGCGGGGAGGTCCGTCGCGAGACGGGCCTCTCCGACCCCCAGCCTGCAGCGGCGCGCTGGCGTCATGCCTGGTCGCTCGTCGGCAGCTACTGGACGTCGAAGGACTGGAAGTTCGCGTGGGCCGCCTTGATCGCGCTGCTGTTCTTCCAGTTCGGCACCGCGTTCATCCTGCTGCGCGCGAACCGGTGGCAGCAGCAGTTCTTCGACGTTGTCGAGCAGCGCGACGCGGCGCAATTCACGCCGCTGCTGTTCGTGTTCCTGGGCATCATGGCGATGCAGATCGCCATGATCGTGGTGGAGAACCTGATCGACGGGCTGCTCTCGATCCGCTGGCGCAACTACCTGACACAGGATTACCTCGACCGCTGGATGAAGCGTAACCGCTATGCCGAGATCGAGCGGCTGCGGCTCATCGACAACCCCGATCAGCGTATCGCCGACGACCTGAACTACATCACCTCGGCGGTCGGCACGAACATCGGCGCGCTGCATATTGTGCTGCGCCTGATCGGGTCGATCGTGACGGCGGTCACTTTCGCGATGGTGCTGCTGGAGACGGCGCCGCCGATCCGCTTCTCACTAGCGGGTACCGCGGTGTCGATTCCCGGCAGCACGGTCTGGTACGCCGCCGCCTACGCGCTGGTCGGATCGTATCTGACGGCGAAGATCGGCCAGCCATTCATCCGCGCCATGATGCGCCAGCAGCACCGTGAGGCGGATTTCCGTGCCGGGCTGATCCACGTCCGGCGCAACGCCGCGCAGATCGGCCTCGCGGGAGCGGTCGAAATCGAGCGCACGGCGCTCGCACAGTCATTCGGCGAAGTGCGCCGCAACTTCCGCGCGGTCATCTACTCCTCGCTCGGCATCACCGCGGCGGGCAGCGTGTACGAACGTGGCGGCGTCATCCTGCCGCTCGTCTTCATGGTGCCGACCTATTTCGCGGGCGGCATGACGTTCGGCCAGCTCATGGCGGGGCGCGAGGCGTTCAACCAGCTGTCGTTCCAGCTCGGTTACTTCCTGAAGAGCTTCCAGCTCATAGGCCAGCAGGTCAGCTACTTCAACCGCTTGAAGGGCCTGGACGACGCGATCGAGCAGGTGCGCCCGGTCGGCATCACGGTCGGCGCGGGGACTGCGGCGGGCGTTGCCCTCGCGACCTCCGGGCTGGCGCTGCACCGTCCGCACGGCGACGCGCTGGTCGACATTGGCGACTGGTCCATCCGGCTGGGCGAGCGCTGGGCACTGACGGGCGCATCCGGGGCCGGCAAGTCGACGCTGGTGCGCGCGCTTGCCGGACTGTGGCCCGATGGCCGGGGCAGCGTGGCGATGGCGAGGGACAGCAGCGCGATGTTCGTGCCGCAACGCCTGTACCTGCCGCTCGGCACGCTGAAGGCCGCGATCTGCTTCCCTGACAAGCCGCAGGCACATGACGACGAGAGCATCCTGGCGCTGCTAACCCGCGTTCGGCTGGGGCATCTGGCGGACGACCTCCACGCTCTTAGGATATGGCAGGAGGAACTATCGCCGGGCGAACAGCAACGCGTGGCGCTGGCCCGCGTCCTGCTGCACCGACCGTCGCTGCTGGTGCTGGACGAGGCGACGAGCGCGCTCGACGCCGACAACGCCCGGCACTTCTACGACAGCGTCCGGACGTCCCTGCCCGATGCGACCATCATCAGCGTCATCCATGACGAGACGCTGCTCGACCGGCACACGCACGTGCTGAACATCGCCAACGGCCGGGCCGCATCCGCACCGATCGCGGTTGACGCATCGGACGAATGAACGCCGGTCGATAACGGCCAAGGACAACATGCCGGGCGACGCCTGCGCCGCCCAATGGGAGAGGTATGCATGGCGAAGATCGTCAACGTCACCACTGTGAGATTCGATGCGGTGGTCACCGGCCGGGACGAGCTCGTGCTCGTCGATCTCTGGTCGCCGGACTGCGTCCCGTGCCGGACGCTGTTGCCGATCCTAGAGGACCTGGCGGTGGATTTCGCCGGTGAGGTCGCGGTGTACAAGGTCGATGTCGCAGCGGAACCGGAATTGCACACCCGGCTCGGCATCCGCGGCGTCCCCACGCTGGCGCTCTACCGGGACGGGCAGGAGGTCGATCGCATCCTGGGACTGCGTTCCCGATCAGAATTGTCGCGCTGGATCGAGGGGCATCTGTGACTCCCGCCTTTCATGGCGACGCCGCGGTCCAGTCCGCTGTCATAGAGCTACTGAAGGGTCACGCCGCTGCGGGCACTTTGTCATTCGGCGCGACGCGGTGGGACGGTACGGGCGGCAGCACGCTGGGCATCGCGGCCGAGAGCGAGGACAGCGGCGACTATGCGACGCGGTTCGGCTATCCGCTGGCGCTCGCCGGGCTGCTCGATCCGATCGTGGCGGTCAACCACGCCGGTGCGCTCGACACTGCGATCGCTTGGCATGAGCACGTGCTGCCGGGCAGCGACCTGTCGGGCGTACCTGCCACCCTCCTGACCGACCTGCTGGAGCGGCTGGGCGCCGGGGCGTCGGCCCCCGACTATTTCGCGATCGTCATCGACATGCACCGCAACGAAGCCCGCGGCGACACGGCCAGCCGGACCGCCTGGTCGCGCCTGCGGGAGGAGATCGAGGCGCGAGCGACGGCGGCAGAGAACGCTACGCGAATCGCGCTGAACGCCTGCACTCTCGCCTGCTGGCCGCTGGCGACCAGCCGTTCGGTCCTTGTCGGACTGGTCCACGCATTCGCCGCCGCGACAAATGGTGCGCCCTCCCCCGACTTCGACGAAGATGACCGGTGCACCGCCAACGCCATCCTGCAGGTGTTATGGGATGAAACCCAGCCGCAGCGCGACGCCGGCGACCCCGTCCACCTGCCGACCCTGTTCCGCGCTCGCCATCCCGACCTGTCGAGCCGGTTCGAGGCCGACTTGGCGCGCTCCAACGCCTATCGTGCCGCCCGCGCCGCGCAGGCGCAGCAGCTCGTGCTGACCCACCTCGCCGCCGCTGGCACTCCCTGATACCCGCGAGGCGCATTCAAAGGACTAGGCGGCGTGGACAAATTTGATCCAGTATCTGGCGGTGGCAGGTGGACCATGCCGAGGAAGCTACTGGTCAGCTGGTCGTAGCGGGTTGCAATGGCACGGTTGATCTTGAGGTGACCGAACATGCGCTCGATGCGGTTGCGCTGCTTGTAGAGGGTTCGGTCATACACGATCTTCACCCGGCGGTTTGATCGGCCGGGAATGACGGGTTCGATATTGCGCTTCGCGAGGTCGGCACGGATGGCGTCGGCATCGTAGCCCTTGTCCGCCAGCAAGGCATCGGGCGTGCGTTCTGGCAGGGCGATCAGGGCGTCATACGCCTTGCAGTCTGCCGCCTCACCGCCCGTCAGGTGGAAGGCGAGCGGTCTTCCGAGGGCGTCAGCCAGGCAGTGAAGCTTACTGGTGAACCCGCCCCGCGAGCGGCCAAGAGCGCGTCGATGAGCCCCCCTTTTCCACCCGCTGCCGAGACGTGGGCGCGGACGGTGGTGCTGTCGATGCTGTAGTGACCGGTGTCCGCCATGATCTCGGCCAGCGTCACCGCCACGATCTCCCAGACCCCGGCCTCGCTCCATCGCCGGAACCGGCGATAGATGGTGTTCCAGCTCCCGTATTTGGGAGGAACATCGCGCCACGGAGCGCCGCATCGTAGCCGCCAGAGTATGCCATTGATGATCGAGCGGTTCTGTTCGGGAGGCCGCCCTCGGCTCCGGTTCTTGCGATCAATCGGGAGCAAGTCCCTTAGGATGCGCCATTCCGCCTCAGTGAGATCGCCCCGGCTCAAGCCTGCCTCCAAAAAGCAGCCTTGAATCAACCAGCGCGCACCTCGTCAATCGGGCGGCTTCCTTCTCGCGCTTGTTTGCGGATAGGTATGCCGCAGGTTGGGAGCATGGACGCATGTATCGCATCACGCTGGAGTGTTTTAATGTCCCGGCTGCGGCGGGCGACGAAGCCGCGCGAGACATCGCCGAGGCATTCCGGCTCCACTACCCGCACGAGCACAACGTCACCTGCACCTTCATGGACGGCACGCTCCAGCTGGTCGCGGAAAACGATTACGATCCTGAGGGGCTCAACCTCATGGATGAGTTCTCAGATAACATATGCGCGTACATCGAACCTTTCGACGGCGACATGAAGCTGGTCAGCGTCGAAATCATCTCCTAATTTTGTCCACGCCGCCTAGTGCCCGAACGTCAGCTGTTGTCAGATACTGCCGTTTCGAAGGCCGGTTTTGAATGACGGCTTCGTCCCAGATTTCGTCATTCCACGTTTGCCGCTCGAGACGCCGACCGAAAATGAACGAATGTCTGAAGTTGGGAGACGGGAAAGGGATCCCGAATGTCTGCAACTGGGTCTGCGTCCCAGCATCAGCTGATCACAGCATTTTGAAGCACCGGTCGCCACCCGAGCCATTGTCACAGCGCCATGGCGGCTGCTGGCGCAGCGTGGAGTCGTTCGATGTCGGCACGTGGAGGCGCGCCGAACAGTCGCCTGTATTCGCGGCTGAATTGCGATGGGCTCTCATAGCCGACGGCAAAGCCTGCGGTGCTCGCCGTGGCGCCCTCCGTCAGCATCAGGCGTCTGGCCTCCTGCAACCGCAGCTGTTTTTGATACTCCAGCGGCGTCATGCGGGTAATCGCCTTGAAGTGTACGTGGAGCGAGGAGGAGCTCATGCCGGCCTCGGCTGCGACATCGTCGATGCGGATCGGCGCGTCGAAACGCCGGCGGATGGCGGCGATGGCGCGGCTGACCTGATTGAGATGGCTGCCAGCGGTTGCGACGTGACGAAGCATCGGACCATGCGGTCCGGTGAGCAGACGATAGAGGATCTCGCGCTCGATCAGCGGCGCCAGCGCGCGGATCGTGTCGGGTCGGTCGAGCAGGCCGACCAGCCGGCATGCCGCGTCGATCAGGTCGGTATCGCCGGGGTAGACGCCAAGCACCGGCAAGTCTGTTCGGACCACCCCACCGCCTTCGATCGCCATGAGATCGGCCAGGATCGAGGCATCGAGATCGATCTTGCAGCAGAGATAGGGTCGCTCGGGGCTCGCATCGAGCACATGACCGACCAGCGGCAAGTCGACCGAGACCAAGAGGTAATGGGCCGCATCATAGACCACGCTGTGCTCGCCGATCGACACCCGCTTAGACCCCTGGGCTATTATGCAAAGGGAGGCCTCGTAGACGGCAGGCGTGGGGGTGCTCGGCGCGTCGGCCCGGATCAGCGACACACGCGGCATCGCCGTGCTGCAAATGCCTGTGCCCACAACGTGTCGATCGATGAGGGCGGAGAGTTGAGCGATCCGGTCCATGCCGACGATCCTTCTCCAATTGCGAGCTGTGGGCAAGTATCTGGCGTTAATTCTAGAGGATCGTGCAAGCCATTAGGGCAATCACTCTACCGTGCGACATGGACGATGGCCCATCTGCGTCCCGTCACCACAACGGAAGGACTGCATCATGGCAGGAAATATTGACAAGGTCGTCCTCATCACAGGCGCGTCGAGTGGGATCGGCGAGGCAACTGCGCGAGAAATGGCTGCGACCGGCGCCCGGCTGTTCATCGGCGCGCGTCGCGGAGAGCGCCTGAAGGCACTGGCGGAGGAACTGGGCGAGACCGTCGCCTGGCGCGAACTCGACGTCACCTACGGCGCCGATTTCGATGCGTTCGTGGAGGCCGCTGAAGCGCGCTTCGGACGTGTCGACGTGCTGGTCAACAATGCGGGTGTGATGCCGCTCTCACCGCTCGCTGCGCTCAAGCGCGACGAGTGGAAGCGGATGGTCGACGTCAACATCCACGGCGTCCTCAACGGCATCGCCGCGGTCCTGCCGCGGTTCGTGGCTCAGCGAAGGGGGCATGTCGTCAATGTCGCCTCGGTCGCCGCACACATGGTGATGCCGACCGCCGCGGTTTATTGCGCCACCAAACATGCCGTACGCGCCATCACTGAAGGGCTGCGGCAGGAGCATGACGAGGTCCGTTCGACGTTGATCTCGCCGGGCGTGGTTGCCACCGAGCTGGGCCATGACATCACCGATCCTGAGGTTGCTGCGGCCCTGACCGGATGGCGAAAGAAGTCGCTGACGCCGGATGCGATCGCGCGAGCCGTTCGCTATGCCATCGAGCAGCCGGAGGGTGTCGACATCAATGAGGTGATCGTTCGCCCGACCGCAGCGGACATGTAAATGCTTGGGCGTGCCGGTGCCGAAGCGGGGACGCCCAAACGACGAGTTCATACACATTGACGAGCGCTGAGATCAATCAGCCAGGAGGGGATTGAAACGACTGGGGTTCGGTCATGATCGCATAGGAGGCCATTGCGGCCGTCAACGCGCCACCAGCATCTCTTCCAAATCGGTTCAACCGACCATGAATGTGGCCGAACGCCGGACCGTAACGGCAGCTTGTCCGTTCAGCGTTCCTGATCTTGCACTGCTTGATGGATATCGCCGACCATGCCCGACCATTCCGCATCGCCCATATTGCAGCCCGTCCAGATCGGTGACCTGTCGCTGCGCAACCGCATCGTCATGGCGCCGTTGACGCGCAGCCGTTCGAACGACGACGGGATCCCGCCCGCTTTCGCCGCAGACTATTACTCACAGCGCGCTGACGCCGGGATCATCATAAGCGAAGCGACCAATGTATCTCCCCAGGCGGTCGGCTATTCGTTAACACCGGGTATCTGGAACGAACAGCAAATCGAGGCGTGGCGCCCGATCGTGCAGGCTGTCCATGATCGTGGCGGCGTCATATTTCTTCAGTTGTGGCATACTGGGCGTATCTCGCATCCGGACCTACAGGGCGGAAAACCGCCGGTCGCGCCGTCGGCCATCAAGCCGGTCGGACAGGCATTCACCAAGGATGGTATGAAGGACCACGTAACGCCGCGAGCCCTGGAAACGGACGAGATCCCTGGCATCGTCGAGGATTATCGTCGCGCCGCCACCAACGCCAAGGCGGCAGGGTTCGATGGGGTCGAAGTCCATTCGGCGAACAACTATCTGCTTGAACAGTTCGTACGCGACAGCACCAACCGGCGAACCGACCCCTATGGCGGGTCAATCGAAAACCGTCTGCGCTTCCCCCTCGAGGTCGTCGACGCGGTCGTCGGCGTTTGGGGCGCAGGGCGTGTCGGCATCCGGTTGTCGCCAGCAACGACAATGCCCGGCGAGACGCCGCTCGACAGCACCGTGATGGAAACCTTCGGCATTTATGTTGATGCGCTGTCTCAGCGCGGCCTGCTCTATGTCCACGACATCGAGGGCGTGACGCAGCAGACACGTGACGCAGATGGCGTCGACTTTGCTGCGCTGCGCAAGCGCTTCAAAGGGGCTTATATCGCGAACAACCAGTACACGCTCAAGCTGGCCGAAGAGGTTCTTGAGCGTGGCGATGCCGACCTGTTCAGCATGGGGCGGCCGTTCATTGCCAACCCCGATCTCGTTGATCGCCTGCGCACAGGTGCGCCGCTTGCAGAGGCGCCAAAAGAGTATTGGTATGGCGGCGGGTCGGTCGGCTATTCCGACTGGCCGACGATGCGCGGGAATCCGGATCGCAGCTGACCCAGCCCCACATCAGAGCCAGCCGTAGGATCGAGCTCATACTGAGCTGCCCCCTTCTGAGTGGTCCATCGACTATGAGAGTCTGGATCAAGGATGAGCCTCACCCCGTCTCTGGTCCGGTCTTTATGAGAAAACCGGCTCTCTTTTCGTCAGGGCAGGCATGCCTGCCCTGACGAAAAAGCGCGCTCCATCGGGGTCTGGTTGCCGAGGGAGCTATGCGGACGGTGCTCGTTGTAATCACGCCGCCACGCCTCACATTTTACCCGTGCGTCGTCCAAGCTCAAGAACCAGTATGCGTTGAGGCATTCGGCCCGCACCCGGCCGTTGAACGCCTCCGCAAACGCGTTGTCGGTCGGCTTTCCAGGCCTGCTGAAGTCCAGCACCACATCATGCTGGTAAGCCCACAGGTCGAGATCCTTCGAGATGAATTCCGGGCCATTATCCAGACGAATACGCTTGGGACGACCGTGTACCACGGCAATGCGCTCGAGCGTCTCGACCACGTCAGAGCCGCGGTAGCTCGTCCGTACGTCGAGCGCTGGTGACACACGGGTGAAGTTGTCGACGATCGAGAGCACCCGGATCTTGCGACCGTCGAACAGCTGGTCCGACAGGAAATCCATCGACCAGCACTCGTTGGGTGCCGTCGCCGGCGTCCGGTCATCGCGCAGCTTCGCCTTCACCTTGCGCTTGGGCGTCTTGTTGCGCAGCTGCAGCCCGAGCTCACGATACAGCCGATGAGTGCGCTTGTGGTTGATCTCCCAGCCCTCCCGTCGGAGCAGCACATGGATGCGTCGGTACCCATAGCGAACACGGGTCGCAGCCAACTCCTTGATCCGCATCTTGAGGCCGGCCTGATCGAGGCGGCGCGACTGATAGCGCTGGGTCGATCGATTGATCGGAAACGCGCTGCAGGCTCGCCGTTCGCTGACCTGGTAGCTCGCCTGCAAATAGCCGACGATCTCCCGGGCTCGACCAGGCCCTACATTTTTCGGCGGATGACGTCCTGCAGCATTTCCCCTTCGACAAGCTCAGGACAGGGTTATCCAGGCTGAGGTTCGCCACCAGCCGCTTCAGCCGGACGTTCTCCTCCTCCAGCACCTTCAGGCGCTTCATCTCCGACGGCATCAGCCCTCCGTATTTGCTGCGCCATCGGTAATAGGTCTGGATCGATATGCCGGCCTTTCGGCATACCTCCTCCACGGTCGTTCCATCCTCGGCCTGCTTCAGGATGAACGCTATCTGCTGCTCGCTGAACCTCGACTTCTTCATCGGCGGATTCCCTCGTCCGGCACCTGCCAAACCTAACCGGGAATTTCTCACAAAGAATGGACCAATCCGAAGGGCTCAGCTCAGTCGCGGAATAATGCGGTCGCTAACAAACGCTGACCTTTCGCGGCTTGCGCGGGTTAGATCTACGCGAGCCTTTTCCAAATCTGCAATGTTGGCGCAGTCATGAGCGCAGTGACTCTGAATTGAGGCGAGGCCAATCCGGATGACTCGGTGGTGCTCCTCAAGACCGCGAAGCAGTTCCTTGTCCGTCATGGTTAAGCGACGCCTCCCAAATACTGCCCAAAGGCAGAATCTGCTGCGCTGTCTACCGTATCTGACAAATCAGCTCAGCGATATTGATAACGCCCGTAACGACTGTTGGATCGTTAGCTAAGTCGATTTTTGTTAAGTCCCTGCGAAAACGTCGCTCGCGATGGCGTCGACGCTAGGGCAGGGCGGCTTGACCACGTGGAAGGGCAGGGGGGAAGCTCGTCAACCGGCGCTCAGGCGATGTCCTCGACAGCGCATGGATCAGTGCCGCTCGCGTCGGCCATCCGTTCGGGCTTCAGGGGGGCGGCGCTTTATCGCGTCGGCGTTTGAGAGCGCGTCGAGCCACGATCCCATAGGGATCGAGGAATGCAGATCATCGCTCGGTGGTAATCGGCTCGATCAGATCCCATCGATTTCCATAGAGGTCCTCGAAGACCGCCACGATGCCGTATGGCTCGTGCCGAGGCTCCTCGACAAAACGTACACCCTGCTGCGTGTAGGCGAGGTGGTCTCGCGCGAAATCATCGGTCTCCAAAAACAGGAACACTCGACCGCCGCTCTGATCGCCGATGGCATTCCGCTGCCGCTCGCCAACGGCTCGCGCCAGAAGGAGGCCGTTCGCCGCGCCTTCCGGCGCGACCACGATCCATCGTTTCCCGTCTCCAAGCTGGGTGTCTTCACGAACCTCAAAGCCCAGCTTACCGACGAAGAACGTCAGCGCGGTGTCATATTCGTCGACGAGGAGAGCAGTGAGGTTCAGTCGCTGAGGCATTCTCCATCGCTGCCGTACTTCAGCCGGCGCGGCAACGCCCGCTTACCGTTTGGGATGGTATTCAGAGAAATATCAGCTGCCGCAGTATGACGAGTTCACGCAAGCATCTTTTCTGTGTCAGGCGCAAGCGATGGATATACCCATGCGCGATCGCCCCAAATGCAGCCGGCGACGGGCACGGCCCGTGCCACGACTTGGGAGCGGTGCCCGATCCGTGAAGCGCATCACACCGCGCTCGCCACCCGCCGGGAAGAACCGATGGAGCTGATCGGAACGCTCAATGCGAAAATCTTCATGCCGTCGCCTCCGATTGCTTGGTGAGAAACCCGGTGATCACCGCCTCCGTCGTCAAGATCTCCGCGATATCGGTGAGGCCGGTTGCGAGGTCCGCCGCTTGCCATTCGGCACTCTGTGAAGCGGTGGCGTCACTGACCAGCAGCACGCGGTAGCCGAGATCGGCTGCATCACGCGTCGTATGGTTGACGGCGTGACACAGATGGACGCCGGTCACGACGACGGTGTCGATCCGTAGGTTGCGCAGCATGATGTCCAGCTGCGTGCCCCCGAACGCGCTCATGCGCGACCGGGCAATCACCAGATCGCCCGGTCGCGGCTCGGCGCCGGCGACAGGGGCCGCACCCCAGCTCGCGCGCACCACCATCGGGCCATCGGTGATCTTGCGGAACAGGGGCGTGTTCCGACCCGCTCCGCCGGCTTCGGGATCGATGACGAAATGGCAGTGAACGACCTTGCCCCCCGCCGACCGGGCGGCATCGGCGATCCGCCCGGCATGGGCCACGACCTGCTGCGACCGGGCATGGCGGAAGCCCTCGCTGCCATCGGAAGCGCCGCCGGGAGCGAGATTGTCGTTCTGCAGGTCGATGACGAGCACGGCGGTACGTGACGGGTCGAGCGTCAAGGGGTCATCCATGAGTACGTTCCCTGTGGATCAGAGTGATGGTAAGCGCGACACTGGCGGCGGCGACAGCCGCCCATGGGGTCGTGAGAATGCCCGGCCCGGCGACAAGGACGCCGCCAAGAAAGGAGGCACCGAAGATGCCGAGGTTGAAGGCGGCGATGTTGAACCCGGACGCGGTGCCGACGGCTTGCGGAGCAACCTCCTCCGCCACCGCGACGACGCCTGCCTGCACGATCGGCGAGAGGCCGAAGGCAAAGACCCCCCAGACGAACAGGTTGACGAACATCGTCACCGGGTTCGTCACGGTGAACGGCAGGGCCGCAAGGGCGACGATCAGGCCTGTGAGCGTGGTAACGAGCGCGCGCCTGCGCCCCAACGAGTCTGACAGACCGCCGCCCATGAGATTGCCGATCACCGTCGCCACACCGAACAGCATCAGGGCAAGACTGACGGTTCCCTCCGATACGCCGGTGACCCCGGTCATCAAGGGTGACAGGTAGGTGAAGACGGTGAACGACGCACCGAAGCCGAACGCGGTGACGAGATAGAGTGAGGCCAAGCGGGGCTGACCGAGCAGCTTGAGCTGCGCGGCAAGGCCGGAGGGCGGCGTGTGGGCGATCTGTTTCGGCAGAAACAGTATCAGGCCAGCCATGCTGACAACGCCGAGCCCCGCTACGACCAGGAACGGTGCGCGCCAACCCAGGTGCTGACCGATGAAGGCGCCCAGCGGCACGCCGACGACCATCGCGACCGTCAGTCCGGCGAACATCAGCGCCACCGCCTGACCGGATCGGGTCTTGTCGACCAGGGATGTCGCGACGGTCGCTCCGATCGAGAAGAACACGCCGTGCGCGATGCCGGTTACGATCCGTCCCGCCAGCAGCAGGCCATAGCCTGGTGCAACAGCGGCAATCAGGTTGCCGGCGGTGAAGATCGCCATCAGTCCGATGGCAAGCTGCCGGCGCGGCAGGCGGCCGGTCAACGCGGTGACGCTCGGCGCGCCGAGCGTGATCGCCAGAGCGTACAGGCTGACCAACAGCCCCGCTGTGGTGAGTGAGACGCCGAGGTCGCGCGCCATCTCCGGGATCAGCCCGACGATAACGAACTCGGTCGTGCCAATGGCAAAGGCGGCGACGGCCAGTGCGAACAGGCCCGGCGGTGTACGGATACTAGTCATTGCAGCGGTCAAGCGTGCAGCGAGGCGGCGGCTACCTGGGCGATGGTCTCATCTGCCTCGACCGTCGCTCCGGCGACACCGATCGCGCCGATGACCACTCCCGCCGCGTCCCGTACCACGACGCCGCCGCCGAAGCTGATGAGGCCGCCATGCGTGTGCTCGAGGGAATAGATCGCCCCGCCTGGCTGCGCAGCGGCGCCCAGAACGGCACTGTCGGCCTGGAAGAGTGCGGCGGTGCGCGCCTTCTTCAAGCTGACCTCGGCAGGACCGATCGCGCCGCCGTTCATCCGCAGGAAGGCGACCGGATGGGCTGCGGCGTCGAGAACGGTGATCGAGACAGCGAACCCGCCGCGTGTCGCTTCGGCTTCGGCCGCGGCGACGAGAGCATGGGCGATGGCAGTGTTCATACGAATGCCTTTCAGGTTGCGGGAACGACAGTCGTGCCACCCAGACGCCGGGTGACGATCGTCTCGGGTGGGGATGCGATCAGGTCGCGGATTGCCTTGCCGAGGGCGCGGAAGTGAGGCGTCGCCTGGTGCGCGGCGAAGGCGCCATCATCGGCCCAGCGTTCGATGAAGACGAAGCGTGCGGGCCGCTCACGGTCGCGATGAAGGGCATAGGCAAGGCAACCGCTTTCGGCCCGGCTTGGCGCGACACAGCGCATGAGCACGGCTTCCAACGCTTCTTCTTGCCCGTCCGTGGCGATGACAATCCCGACGACATCCAGCGGATAATCGGGCATGACGTGGCTCCTGCACAGCGACCCGGCGTGGGGTCATTGATGCACAGGATAAGACGATCTGTTGGCCCTAGTTCCTGGAACCGCATAGTATAGTTATCAGAATCGCCATATCTCCAACAATGTTGAACAATGGAGCGTCGGGGACGCTCAAGCAGCTTCGATCGCCAGTTCCATCATCATCCAGGCGATCTCGTCCAGACGTGCGCGCGGCAATCGCACTGCCGGCCCGCTAAGCCCCAGCGCCGCACGCACCTCTCCACGCTCGCGGAAGGGCACCGCGATACAGTGCAGTCCGGGCATGTAGCCTTCCAGATCGAGCGCGTAGCCGCGTGTGGCTACCGCCGCGATTTCGTCTACGATCGCCGGGCCTAACGCTTCGGCTCGCGCGGCGAGCAGACGCCTGCCGAGACCCGGCAGGAACGCAAGGAAGACCAGTCCGATCGCCGAGCCTTCCAGTCGCTCGCGCATCCCTGTCTGACTGGTGGTACGCAGCACCGCGCCGGACTCGACGCAATCAAGATAATAGGTCTCGTCGCCGCTCGGAACCGCCAGATACACCGTCTCGCCGGTTGCGACCGCGATGCGCTCCAGCGTGGGGCGCAGGCGACGCCGCAGATTGCCGTCGTCACCCGCGATCCGGGCCAGGTTCAGAATGCCACCGCCCAGGTGATAGCTTGCGTCGCCACTACGGCGTCCGACATAGCCGAGCGCCTCCAGCGTCTTCAGGATGTTATGCGCCGTCGTCTTGCCGATGCCCGCCTCCGCCGCGACTTCGCCAAGCCTGGCTGCCCCGCCATGCCGCGCGATGATCTCAAGGAGTGCGACGGCACGCTCAATCGACTGGATCAACGTCTGTCCCTGATGCTGCCAAGGCTTCCTGACGGAAGGCCTTCTTTCCATACGGGCAAATGCTCGGAATGCCGACCCATTCCCGATAAGGAACGGCCAGCGAGACAGCCGAAGATCTCTCGATTGCCCCGACACCTGGAAAAAAGAGAACAACGGCGGGTCAGCCCGATAGACGATGGCCGCCTGGGCAATGACGGTAGAACGTCGACACGCCGACATTCAGCAACTTGGCTATCTTTGCGGGCTTGTCACCTGCCGCGAGTAGCTTGCGCGCCGTGTCGATCTTCTCAGGCGTCATCGCCAGCTTTCTCCCTCCGCCGCTGCCGCCCTTCGCGCGGACCGCAGCCAGACCGGCGATTGTGCGCTCCCTGACCAGCTCGCGTTCCATCTCGGCTACCGAGGCAAGGATATGAAACAGCAGCCTTCCAGAGGGCGTGGCCGTATCGAAACCATCAGTCAGTGATCGAAAGTCGATCTTGCGAGCCGACAGGCCAGCGGCCAGCTCAATCAGGCCCCGGATCGATCGGCCAAGCCGATCCAACTTCCAGATGACCAATGTATCACCGCCCCGCACAAATTGCAGCGCATCGGCAAGGCCTGGACGATCCGATTTCGCACCGCTCGCCTTATCAGTGAAGATCTTCTCGCAACCGGCCTTCGTCAAAGCGTCAATTTGAAAAGCGAGATCCTGGTCGGCCGTTGAGACACGCGCATAGCCTATCAACATCGTCCGTCGTCCCGTGGAGGTGTTGTGGATGAACTATGCCGATCACGATCACCCCGGCAGCAGGATGGCAGCACCGGAGAACAGTCCCGCTTCGAGGTCGGCGTGGGCTTGCGGCGCTTCACGTAGCGGATAACGTCGTCCTATCGGGGCGGCGACGCCCGCTGCCATCAGGTCGACCACGGCTCGAGACGCCAATGCATAGGTGTCAGGGTCCGCGGCGTAGGCCATGACGCTCGGTCGCGCGAAACTGAGCGACCGCAGCGGCCCGATCGCTTCGACGGCGAGAGCGGGAATGGAGCCACCTGCTTCGCCGATACTGGCTACGGTGCCGAACCGTCGAACGCATTCCAGCGTCTTGCCAAGCGTGCTTCCGCCGATCCCGTCTATCGCGAAATCTACACCGCGCCCTTCTGTGAGCCTGGACACTTCGGCCGCGAAGTCAGCGTCACGCCCGACTATCACGTGATCGACGCCATGCGAGATTGCGATCGAGGCCTTCGCGTCCGATCCCACAGTCCCGATCACCGTGGCACCGAGGCGCTTGGCCCAGAGGGTGGCGAACGCTCCCAGTCCCCCGGCTGCGGCATGGACCAGCAAGGTGGTGCTCGACGTGACCGGAAACGTGCGGTTCATCAGCATGTGGATCGTCAACCCGCGCAAAAGGAATGCGGCGGCCACCTTCGTATCGATCCCCTCGGGAAGCGGTACGGCGCGCCACGCGGGCAGGAGGCGCGTGGTGGCATAGCCGCCCGCGATACCGGCATAGGCAATCCGCTGCCCTACATGCAGGCCCTGAACGTCGTCGCCGATCGCCTCAATGCGGGCCACGCCTTCGACACCGGGGATCGCCGGATGCGCCAAAGGGTACAGGCCGGTTCGATGGTAGATGTCGATGAAGTTGAGGCCGATCGCCTCGTGTCGGATAAGCAACTCGCCTTTGCCCGCCACCTGTGCAGGCCACTCGATCGTCTCGAGCTGGTTCGGGCCGCCGGGGTGCTTCAATCTGACTGCGATATCCATGAGCATGTCTCCTTCGCGAAGACGTTTGCAGCGAAGGATGCTGGCAGAAAATTCCCGTGCGATACACAACGAATGGGAATAGATCGCTGATATGAGCTGGGACGATCTTCGCCATTTTGCCGCGTTCGTCGGAACGGGCAGTCTGTCCGGTGCGGCTAGAACGCTTGGGATCGAACATGCCACCGTCGCGCGGCGGATTGCGGCGCTCGAAGACCGGTTGCAGATGAAGCTGGTCGATCGGCGTGGGCGTCGCCTCATTCTTACCCCGGCGGGGGAAAAGGTGGCCGCGCTCGCCGACCAGATGGCCGAGACTATCCGTGCGGTCGAGCGCCTGGCGGACGGAAGCCGTTCCGAACTGCGAGGAAGGGTGACGATCAGTGCGCCACCCGCCTACGCGGCTTCGGTGCTGGCGGGTCGCCTCGCGGCTCTTCGAATTCGGCACCCCAAGCTGGCGATACGCCTGCTCGGAGAGGCGCACAGCGCCTCACTTGCGAGGCGCGAGGCCGACATCGCCATTCGGCTCAGTCGCCCAGAAGGCAACGAGCTGACGGCCATGCGGATCGGCACGATGCCCTTCCACCTTTATGGCAGCGCCGAGTATCTCTCGACGACCCCGAAAGACGATTGGGTGTTCATCGGTTCGGTCGGCGCTATGGCGAGTTCACTTCAACAAGCCGAGCTTGCAAAACTCGCTAAGCGGGATGTTGACCCGTGGCAAAGCGACCAAGTCGATATACAGGCTGCCCTCGCAGCCGCTGGAAGCGGTGTCGCACTATTGCCGGAATTCCTGACATCCCGATGGTCGGGCCTCGTCCGAGCGAATAAGGGCGACGCGATTGTAACCCGCGACGTGTGGCTCACCCTGCACACGGACATCAGAACAGCAGCCTCGATCCGTGCCGTGATCGACGCCCTGCGCGGTGCAGATCGAGTCACGGCTGTTCCCTCTAGCCAGCCAAGCGGGTCAGCCGAATGACCCAAGCCATTCCTATCAGAATAGGCCGACATGGCGATGGGGCATTCCCATTGGGATCGCGAAACGAGAACGGGCGGCTACTGCATAATTAGGCCACCATCGACGGCATATTGGCTGCCGGTGACGTAGGAGGCATCGTCCGAGAGGAGGAACAGCGCAACAGCCGCCGCTTCCTCGGGTGTACCAGGGCGACCCAGCGGGACCTGACCGACAACGAAATCCTCGAAACCGCGCTTTGCCTCAGCCGGCAGGAAGTGGCGGAAATTGGTGTCGATCGGTCCGGGCACGACGACGTTCACACGGATGCCTCGCGGCGCGAATGCCGTCGCCCAAGACCGTGCCATCGCGACCAGTGCCCCTTTGGTGGCAGCGTACAGGCTTGTGGCAGCGGCGCCCTCATAGGTCGAGGACGATGACGTGACGACGACCGAGGCCCCGTCCCTCAGGTGATTGGAGAGCGCAGCGAGTTGAAGCATCGGACCCCGCACGTTGGCGGCCATCATCCGGTCGAAGGCACTGGCGTCGACTTCTTCAGGCGCGCCGAGCGCGGCATATCCGGCGTTGAGCCATAGTCCGTCGAGTCCGCCCGCATTGTTTGCCGTCTCGGCCAGAATGGCGACGCTGGCAGGATCAGCGGCATCGTTGGCGAGGACCTGGCCACGATCGCCGAGTTCACGTCGCGTGCCGTCGATACGATCCGGACTGAGCCTTGTGACGATGACGCTGCCGCCTTCGGCGACGATGCGCTTCGCGCCGGCCAGACCCATGCCGCTCGTTCCGCCCGTGATAAGGACGCGCTTGTTCTCGAACCTCGCCATTGAGCGAAGTTAGCAGACGAAGTCGCTTCCGGCATCCGGCTTTCCCACCGGGATCGTTGATCGAGAAAGAGAAAGCGTTCTCTAAACCCGTCACTTCTGAGAACGAAAGCCCGAGCTTGACCCAGTCGGCGTGAAACCGGACGCTCAAACCATGCGAAGCGATATGCGATGGTGGGACGGTCCCTGGCCTTGGCTGGCCTATCTTGCCACCTACGGCATCCCTTGGCTGTGGGTGCCTCCCGGTCCGAAGCAACTGCTGCTGTCAGCCGTCGCGCTCGGTATCTTCTTGGCCGTCTATTTCCGATCCTTCCATCTGACCGGAAAGACGCTCGCTGGATCGATCGCCATCATGGCGGCGATCGGCGTCGCCTTGGTGCCGGTAGGCGGCGGTTGGAGCGCCTTGGCGGTCTATCCCGCCATGCAGGCCGCTCACCTCCGGCCCCGGCGCTTAGCCATATGGGCGATCCTGCTGTCTATCGTCGTGTTCCTGGTCGCCGGCATTCTGTCACGACAACCCCCGACATGGTGGTTGCCGAGCCTGATCCTGCCGGCGTTGATCGGCGGTGCAGCATTATCGCGGGAAGCCTTCTACGATCGCACGCACGCTCTCCTAGCGACGCAAGCGGAAGTGCGGCGGCTCGCCGGCCTTGCCGAGCGCGAGCGCATGGCGCGCGACGTTCACGACGTGATCGGCCGCACGCTGACGCTGGTTGCCCTCAAGGCCGATCTGGTCGAGCGCCTGGCCGGCAGGGACGGCGAGGCGGCCTCCAAGGAGGCGCGCAGCATCGGCGAACAGGCTCGTGCCGGTTTCGCCGAGATACGGGCCGCGCTTGACGGCCATGCCGGAGGAAGCCTCGCCAACGAGATTGCAGCATCGGTCGCGGCGCTGGAAACGGCGAGCATCCGGGCTGACATTGACGGCGATCGGACGGCGATCCCGCCCGATGCCGGCGCGATCCTAGCCATGACGCTGCGCGAAGCGGTGACGAACGTCATCCGACACGCGGACGCCGGCCGGTGCTCGATCGGGCTGACGCACGGGGCGGGGCGGCTGACCATGATCGTTGCCGATGACGGCATGGGAAAGGCGATCGTGGAAGGGAACGGCCTGACGGGGATGCGACAGCGATTGGTGGCGGCCGGCGGTGAACTGGTCATCCGTACGGACGCGGGCACGACGCTGGTCGCGAGCGTGCCGGCATGAGCGATCCGATCCGCATCATCATTGCCGAGGATCAGACGCTGGTGCTGGGTGCCATCGCCGCCCTGCTTGCGCTGGAAGACGACCTCCAGGTCATCGGCCGGGCGGGGGACGGCGACGCCGCCTTGACGATGGTTCGCGAGCTGCGCCCCGACATCCTCCTGACCGACGTGGAGATGCCGGGCCGGTCCGGCATCGAGCTGGCCCATGCCATCGACGCGGAAAAGCTGCCGGTGCGCGTTATCGTCGTCACGACCTATGCGCGGCCGGGCTATCTGACGCGCGCTCGCGCCGCGAACGTATCGGGCTACCTGCTCAAGGTCGCGCCGGCGGACGAGCTGGTCAGCGCGATCCGGGCGGTTCACTGCGGCGGTATCGTCATCCCGGCCGATCTCGCCGAAGCGGCACGCAAGGCGGGGGTCGATCCGTTGACCGATCGCGAGCGCGACGTGCTGCGCTTGGCTGAAGAAGGGATGCCGAACAGGGATATCGGCGACCGCCTCGGCCTCTCGACGGGCACCGTCCGCAACTATCTCTCGGAAGCGGCATCGAAGCTCTACGCCGCCAACCGGATCGAAGCCGTCCGCAACGCCCGCGCGAAAGGGTGGCTGTAGGCGGCCGGCGCGATGTGGCGGGTGACATTCGTCACTACCAAGCAAGCCGCTGTCGGTGGAGAGGCGTCCCATCAATAGCCCGATCGGGCTTACCGAAAGGACGCATCAATGTTCAACCTGCGGGCCGCTCTTGCCCTGACTGCCGCTGTCCTGACTCTCGCTTGGGGCATGGCGCAGGCCGCGCCGTCATCCCCGACTGCCGCTCCGGCACCCGCCCCGATCCGCTTCACAGTCGTGGACCAGGGCGCCACCGGCAAGCCCGACGTGATCCTGCTCCCCGGCCTGACCGGCGGACGGTGGGTGTGGGAAGCGCAGGCCGCGAAGCTGGCGCCCGACTATCGGCTTCACCTGTTCCAGGTGAACGGCTTCGCCGGACAGCCCGCCGGCGCCAATGCCACGGCGGACCCGCTGCTCCCGGCGCTCGTGGAAGACCTGCACGCCTATATCGCCGCACGGCGGATGCGCCCCGTCATCATCGGGCATTCGCTCGGGGGCCTGCTCGGATTGATGCTGGCGGCGAAATACCCGCAGGATGTCACCAAGCTGGTCGTGGTCGATGCCACTCCTTTCTGGGGGCTGATGTTCGGTCCCAACTCCACCGCCGACAGCGTTCGTCCGATGGCCCGATCCATGAGCGACAGCACCTTTACGGCGTCGCAAGCACGCCGCGAAGCGGGGGAGCGCAACATAGCCCAATCGCTGGCACTAGACCCGGTGGCCCGCGTGCGGATTGCAGCGGACGGACTGGCGAGCGATCCCGAGGTGGGGAGTCGCGCCATGTATGAAGACCTCACCACCGATCTTCGGCCGGCGCTTCCCGCCATCAGAACGCCTACCCTCGTGCTATACGCCTCCGATCCGACGCTGACGTACCCGGACGGGACGAAGCCGACTGCGGAAATGACAGATGCCATATTCCAAGCGAGCTATCGAACGATGCCGAACGTCAAGCTGGCTCGGGTGGATGGCACGCGGCATTTCATCATGTCGGATCAACCGCAGCGGCTGGACGAGCTGCTACGACCGTTTCTTGCCGCACCTGCCGGACCATCCACGCGATGAACCACACCAACCGGGAAGGAGAAACCTTCCCGGTTGGGCAACGGCCAGCGAGACGGCCCGGTCCTTCCCACAAGGATCAAATTACGGGACTGAGCTCAACGCTCTACGACCGGGCGGATTTTGCGGTTTGGCGCGGCGCACCCTTAGCCAGCCAAGCAACACCCATGATTGCCAGGCCAAGCGAAAGGCTCCAAATTCCGTAGTATAGATACGGCGAGAGATCAGCTTTCATACCCGGTAACATGATAACCGGCATGATCGCAGGAATCATGGCGACCGGCAGATATCGCTCTCGGGCATTCTTATGCATCTTCATCGCCTCTTTTCTGTTTCGTAATAGCTTATGTGACGACGCGACGGGAAATTGTCGAGGGTCTGGCTCTTCCCGAAAACGATGGTGAAATGAGAAAATATTAGGTTTCTCGAAACGTCTGAGAGACGCGGTTTCGGGCAAAGTCGGTGCCTTATATCAGCCTAGGGTCGCGCTCGCCATTCCGCCCAAAGTCTGCCCGCATTGCCTGTCACTTGCCCTCGTGGTCTGCATCTGCTGGACGGAAACCCGTTCCTTCCCTTGCGGAAGGTAACGAATGGTGCGCTTTGCACCCTGATCCTCGACCAGCAGACCATAGGGAACAAGGGCGTTGTCCGGTTCCCCTTCGGTTCGTTCAAGAATCTTCATGCCGTTACGCAGGCCCGCCGCATAGGCGGGATGGCCAGGATCAACTCCAATCACGACGTTGCCGGCAGCGGCGGTCGCTTCGGCATCGAACCCTCGTGAGAAAGAGGGGCGTTGTTCAGTGACGATCGTCGCGCATGATCCGAAGGTGTCGGCGGGCAACAGGATCGGTTCTCCGCGAGCCAGATGGCGTGCCTCGTCGTCATCGACACTCAGTCCACTGCGCGCGGCCAGACGGCGAAAGATGTCGGTCGCGTAGCCGTCGGACGTACGGGCCGCCGCTAATTGCGCAAGCATCACCGTATCGAGGTTTGTCCGTCCGCCGCTGGCCTCCAACAGTCGCCGGTTCCAGATCGCAGCAAGGAGCGCGCCTCGCTGATATGCAAGCTTCTGCGCTGCGTCATTGTCCCAGAAGGCAGATGCCGCCTGCGCGCCCGTCAAGGTCCGCACTGGCGATCCGGCATAGGCTGCCAGCATCTCGTTCCATTGGGCGGCGAACTCGGCCGGGGAAATCACGCCGGCACGAACCATCAGGGCTCGCGCATAATAGTCGGTGAAGCCCTCGCTGAACCAATAATGCGCCGGTCGCGCATCCCGATCTTCGGGCATCGTGCCGAGTCGCGCGGGGTTCCAGCTATGAAAATACTCATGGGCGAGCAGCCATTTCATGCGGTCCAGCGGTGCGCGGTGATCGACCCATAGCGCGAAGGCATCACCGCGGCCGGTGCCGCCAAAACTCATCACCGCCGGATTGCCCACGAGGGGAGCCGCCGTCACTAGAAAGGGCGCACCCCGATCCGTCCGCCAGAAATCCCGCTCAACGGCGACAACCCGCCGGGCGAGGCGATCCAACTGCTCCGGCGTGAAGGCATAACTACCAATCGTTGCCACGCGTACGCCGGACCCGTCCCGTGCCGGAAATGTCCTGAGGTCATGTCCGCCGATGACGATACTTTCCAGCGCGTCGGCCACGGTGCCGGGGCGAAGCGCCGCGCGGGTCCGGCCCGCGAGATGCTCGAGATCGGACGCGAAGCCGATCCCGGATGCGCCTGTCCAGTCGAAGGTCACGGGCGCTTTCTCGCGGCCGGCGGGGAAGCCGAACAGCGCGTTGCCCGCGGCATAGAACCAGCCCGGCCGGACAACTGGTCGCGCCTGTTCGCTGTCCTCGACGGTCGGATCGTGGTCATATGCCGATACGATGCGATAGGTCACGGTCAGGCTCGCGTCGGGGGCGGCACGGATGCGCCAATGCCCGTCATTGCTTTGCTCGACGCCCGTCGCACCTTGGACCTTCACATCGCGCGCCCATTGCCAAAGGTGGCGCTCGCCGCTCCAACCGTCATCCCATCGGAAGTCAGTGGTGCCCGAGGGGTCGGCGCGGAAGCGGACCTGAACCCGCAAGGCTGTGATATTGCCGCCGGACACCTCCGGCGCCAGCGTATATTGGACGGGCTGCTGTGCGACTGGTGGGGCGGCAGACACCAACGTCAGGGCGGCGATACTAAAAAGGAGGCGCATGTCACTATGGTAGCGATGGCGTGCGCTTCGACAATCAGGCTTTCCCAATTGGGAAGGTCGGGTGAGATCGTGGCGGGGCTGGGACCGTATCCAGAGGCGAGCGCGGCAAAATTCCCGAAATCCGTTCCCGAAACTGTTTTCCCGAAATGGCTTGATCGAGATGGAGTTACGGGACTGCTTTAGCCGTCCGCTTCGACCGACGTCGCAGCTTTGAGGAGCCGGCGATCGCGAGCAATCTTGGCGAGCAGGGTGCGGCTGCATCCAGTCGCGTCCATAATCTCCCGCCAGCTGCGGCCATCGCTCAGCAGAGATGAGATAGCAGCGTTCCGGGCCTTGTTCGCAGGACGGCCCTTGTAGAGACCGGCGGCCTTGGCCTTAGCCGTCCCTTCAGCCTGGCGACGACGGCGATCCTCATAGTCCTTGCGCGCTACCGCGGCGAGTACGTCGAGCATCATCGCGTTGACCGCGGCGAACATGCGGCCGGTGAACTCGTCGGCCGGCGCCGTCAGGGTCCACGATGTCGGCAGGTCGAGCGCGACGATGCGGACCTGCTTGGCATCGATCAGGCCACGTAGGCGGACCCAGTCCAGGGAGGTGAGTCGGGACAGCCGGTCGACCTGCTCCACCAACAGAACGTCGCCGGGTTCGCAGTCGTTGAGCAAGCGGAACAGCTCAGGCCGATGCAGCTTGGCCCCGCTTTCGTTTTCAACATAGCGCGCTGCGATCCGCAGTCCCTGCTCAACCGCAAAGGCGTCGAGGACGCTGCGGGCGCGTGATGCGTCCTGCTCGGACGTAGATGCGCGGAGGTAGGCCCGGATAAACATGGTTTGGTCTTCGATACGTAGTGCTTATTTGTCCAGTCTTTTTTAAGTGGATGAAGCGCCATTAAGGCACCAGTTTAGGGCCGGTCTTCAAAAGGCATACCCAAAACGCACCTCCTAAAAAGCGCATCTGGCAGGATCGTAGCGGTGTGACACGTAAGGACAAGTATGACATTGGAGTCGAAGATGGGCGCAAGAGCGACATTGTTGTCGTGGGCGGACGTTTCAGCTATATTGCATCGACGTGGTGCATCGGGGTTGGCGTGCTAACATGACCTTGCAAATTAATATTACCCCTAACGGGCGCATGAGCCTGCCAGCGGACGTCCGGAAGCGCCTTGGCCTGAGTGGCGGTGGTGCAGTCTATCTCGACGAGACGGAGGACGGCGTGGTGTTGCGGACGGCAGGCCAGGCTGTGGCACGCGCCCAGGCTCTGGCTAAGCAGTACACCGGCGGTAATCCTGACGCATCTGTGGACGCATTTCTTGCCCGACGTCGGGAGGAGAGCGGCGAATGAGCGTGGTGCTGGACGCGTCTGCGATCATTGCGATGCTCAAGGGCGAGCGCGGCGCGGCAAAAGTTGCGGCGGAAATCGGTGGCGCGCGAGTGAGCAGCGTCAACTATGCCGAGGTCGTCAGCCACTTCGTCCATGCCGGCATGCCCGAGCGCGAAGTCGATGCGATGCTCGATCCATTGCCGCTGACGGTCGTGCCGGCCGACAAGGCGCTCGCGCAGATCGCTGGGCGGTTGCGGGCGGCCACAGCCGAGGCGGGGCTCAGTCTCGGTGATCGTTTCTGCCTGGCACTCGCACGGCGCGACGGTCTGCCCGCATGGACCAGCGACCAGAATTGGAAGAAGGTCGCCGACGCCGTCGAGGTAAAGGTTGTTGCGATCCGCTGACTTCGTACGGTCAAGGGTTAGGGGAGCGGGTAGGGGGCTCGGCTCGACTGCCATGGCCCACACCGCCAGAAGGTTTCGATGCTACGCCTGATCCACACAGCAGACTGGCAACTCGGCAAGCCATACGGCCGCTTCGACAGCGATGTGCGCGCTGCCCTCAGCGAAGCCCGGTTCGATGCGATTGACGCGATCGGCAAGGCGGCAGCGGAGCATGAGGTCAGGCACGTACTGGTCGCCGGCGATGTGTTCGATACCGAAGGACCAGAAGACCGTATAATCGTGCAGGCGGTATCGCGAATGCAGCGCTATGCCTGTACCTGGTGGCTGCTGCCCGGCAACCACGACTTCGCCCGCAACAGCGGCTTGTGGGACCGTGTCCGCGCAAAGGGCGTCGCCAATATCCGCATCCTCGCCGAGCCGGTGCCAGGCGAGTTAGAGCCCGGGCAGTGGCTGCTGCCGGCACCGCTAACCCACCGGCACAATCTCGACGATCCAACCACGCTGTTCGACACGATGGAGACGCCAGGCGCGTGCTTGCGCATCGGTCTCGCTCACGGCTCGATCCGCGACTTCTCGTCGCGCGGCGAGGCGCAGAACCAGATCGCACCTGATTGCGCGCAGCGCTCCAACCTCGACTATCTTGCGCTCGGCGACTGGCATGGGAGACTCAGGGTCGATGCGCGCACCTGGTACTCAGGAACGCCAGAAACCGATCGCTTCCAGCGGGATGAGCCGGGCTACGCTCTGCTCGTAACGCTTGAGGCAGGAGCGGAGCCGTCGGTGTCGCCAATCCGTACTGGCAGGTTCCAGTGGCTGATGCGCTCGTGGACGGTTGCAGACGCGGAGGGCTTTGCCGCCGAGTGTGACCGGCTGCTTGCACAGGTCGAACCATCGGCAACCCTCTTGCAGCTCTCGCTCTCGGGTATCGTCAGTTTGTCCGATCGTATCGCGATCCTTGCGCGCCTCGACAATGACCTGCGCCATCGCCTCCGCCATCTGGCGGTCACCGCCGACGATCTCGTCGGTCGGCCGAGCGAACAGGATCTGGCAGACCTGCGGGTCGAGGGGATGATCGGCACGGCTGCAGCCAAGCTGATGAGCATGATAGAAGCCGGTGGCAGCGATGGCGCCATTGCCAGGCGCGCGCTCGAGCGCCTGTTCGTGGAACATCAGCGGGGACAGGACGCGGCATGAGTCTTCGGATCCGGCGCATCGCGCTTTCAAACTTCCGCAAATACCGCGACCCCTTCGTACTCGACGGGCTGACCGACGGGCTCAACGTCATCATCGAGCCCAACGAGACCGGCAAGTCGACGCTGCTGGAAGCGATGCGCGCTGCCTTCTTCATCCGGCACAACACCGCCAACCGGCTTGCGCGTAGCTATGCGCCTTACGGTGAGGCCGTCGCCCCGCAGATCGAGATCGGCTTCGAGGCGAAAGGCGAGGCGTGGGAAGTCAGCAAGCGCTTCCTGAAGAGTGCTTTGGTTGAGGTTCGGGGACCGAACGGGCGTGCGCAGGGCGAGGATGCCGAGGCGCAGCTGCAAGCGCTGCTCGGTGCGCGTCGCGACACCAGCCAAGGCGGCGACGCGGCCGCGCACGGCGCACTCGGCCTGCTGTGGGTCGGCCAGGCGCAGGCGCTTGAAGTGACGGCGCCGGGCGAGATCGTGCGCGACAGCGTTCGCGCCACCCTGGAAGCTGAGGTCGGCACGATCATGGGCGGTGCCGCCTACCAGCGTGTTCGCCCCCGCATCGACAGCCAGTTCGCGGAATACTGGACCAACAGCGGTCGGCCGACCGGTCGCCAGACCGCGGCACGCGACGAGCATGAGGCAGCACAACGCGCCGCGAGCGAGGCGGCCACTCGGCTTGCCGCCTTGGAACAAGGCTTCTCCGATCTCGAGGCTGCGCGAGCGCGGCTAAAGGTGCTAGACCGCGATCTTGCCGATACCACCGATGCTGAGCAGCGTCGGACGCTGGTAGGCCAGCTCGACGTGGCGCGCTCTGCGGCTCAGCTGCTCGACACACGCCGCGCTGAGCAGGGCCGCCTTGTGGACCGCGTCAAGGCATTCGAAGATCTCGCATCGCGCCTCGCAACCGCCCGCAAAGCTGTCGTCGACGCGGCTGCGGCGCTCAGCAAGGCACGGGATAGTCGATCCAGCCTGGTCGGGGAGCTGGTGGCCGCGCAGGAACGAGCGACGACAGTTCGTGAGCTGCTAACCCGTGCTCGTGACACTCGGCGGACCGCCCACGCGGCACTTGACGCTGCTCGGATACGGGATGCGGAGCGCGAGCGCCGGGGGGCAATTGGCGAGGCACGACGGCGATATGCCGATTTGGTTGCGCTGGAGGCCGACTACGAAGCGACGCGCCAGCTCGCGACTGCGGTGATCCCCACCACCGTCATCAAGGGCCTCGAGGAACGCGAACGTGCCGTGGACAAAGCGCGGGCGGCCGTGGATGCCGGTGCGACGCGGATCGAGTTCGCGGGCGACGTAAGCGGCCTGACAATCGACGGATCTGCGGCGGAGCGTGGAGACCGGATGTTGTCTCGCGAGACGCTCATCCGACTGGGCGCTGCCGAACTGATTATCCGGCCGCCGGTCGGCTTGCAAGGCGCCGAGACGGCACTTGCCAATGCAACCGATGATCTGAACGCAGCCTTGGCCGAGCTTGGGGTGGAGAGTGTCGCTGCGGCTCGCGCTCGCAACGAGAGCGCGCGTGACGCGGTCGCCAATCTTCGCACGCTCGAGGCGCGGATCGCCGGGATCACGCCTGCCGTGACGCTGCTCGAAATCGAGGCGGGTGCGTCCGCCCTTAAGCTCTTTATCGCCGGATTGCGGGAAGGCGCGGAAGGGGAGGGGAGTGGCGAAGAACCAGACGTCGAGGCGCTAACCATCGCATCAGGTGAGGCGGATACGGCGTTGGCAAAGGCGGAAGGTGTCGATGCCGTGGCATCCGAGCAGTTGCGCGAAGTGGAGGCGCGCAATGCTCCTCTGATGGTGCAGGAAGCTGGCGCCGAGCGGGATGCGCTGAACGCCGCGGCACAGCTTGCCGCCTTGGAAGCCAGGCCCGAGGTGGCTTCGCTTGACGAGGCCTTGCGCGAAGCGCGCCAGCAGGAGGCTGCAGCGCTCGTCAACCTGCAGGATGCCGAACGGGCAGCGACCGCGCATGACGTTGTGACGATCGAACGGCAGATCGGCCTGCTAGACAAGCGGGTCGAGGTGGCCCGGGCACAGCGTACCGACCTGGAAAAGGTGGTTGCCGGGCTGGAGGCGCGGATTGAGGCGGAAGGCGGCAAGGGCCTGGCCGAACGCGCAGCGGTTTCGCGTGAGGAGGCTGATGCCGCAGCTGCCAACCTGGCACGTGTGGCGCAGGAAGCGGATACGCTGAAGCTGCTACGCGACACGCTGGAGAGCGCACGCGCCGAGACATCACGAACGTTTGTCGGGCCGGTGGCACGACGTGCACGCCGGCACATTGAACGCCTGCTGCCGGGCGCTGACCCCGGCTTTGGTGACGACCTTGGCCTATCGTCGATCGCGCGGGGCGGTGTGGGCGAGAGTTGCGGCGATCTCTCCAGGGGCACGCAGGAGCAGTTGGCGGTTCTCACCCGCCTGGCGTTTGCTGATATGCTCCTTGAGCAGGGAGTGCCGGTGTCGCTGATCTTGGACGACCCGCTCGTCTACTCGGACGATGCCCGCCTCGACCTCATGACCGAGATTCTGACAGAAGCCGCGACCCGGATGCAGGTCATCCTACTTACCTGCCGCGATCGCGCCTTCCGCCATCTTGGCAACCGGATCAGCCTGACGAACAACCTTTAGCGGCACCGCCGGTGAGGAAATCAGAATGATCGCTGTCCGGCGTTCGTTCAGCCACACGTGACAACGACGAGCGGAAGCGACGGCGCTGATTACTCGGCCGCCTTCAGCTCGGGACAGCGCTCGTCGCCTGAGACGGGCGCTATCGGGCGAAGAGCTGCAGGCGCCTTGGCCCGCGCAGTAGAGAAGCTCACGGCGGGCAGAGGTGAAGCCGGCACGCCATGCGCAGGACCTTGAACGGCAGCGACGCCGGCCAAGGCAGCCTCGGCTTCCAACTGCTTGGCCACGACTGCGAAGGGATGCTCAAGAAAATGCTGATTGAGAGCATCGGCGATACCCTTCTCCTTACCCGCCCGGGCGAGGTCGAGTACCGCCTGACCATCCTTCCAGGCGATTGGCGCCTTTACGCGCCGTGCCTGCTCCTGGGTCAGCATGTCGAGCGCGTCAGCGGCGATAGTTCCTGACGTCCACAGCTCGAACCTTTGCCGTGCTTCACGGAAATACGGATGAGCACGATAATGGGCGCGAACGATCGCGATCTTGCCGAGCCAAGTTTCGACCTCGGCGAGGCTCAGCACCCCTCCGGGCTCCTTGCCCTTACACTCGATCGCGGTGACCTCGCTCGCCTGCTGCGTCACCTGCTGGATGTCGATTTCAGCGATCCTGCCCGTGGTCGGGTCCTTGGCCTTGACGTTCATGTCGATCGACATCGCGCCTCGTCGAGCCAGATAGGCGGCGACCAGCTCAAAGAGCACGCCGCGCAGGTTTCGGCTTCTACCCTCAATGTCGAACAAATTGTCGAGCAGAAACTGAAGGCGTTCAGGACTTGATGACGAGGCGTAGGCGCCGGCGTTCTTCAGTACCGCGACAAGCGAAGCGATCGCCGCGCCGACGCGCTTGCCGAATAGGTCCCTAGGCGTCGCCATCATTATGCCGGCGGCATGGCCGGCGGTGAGCGCTTCTCCGGTGAACCCTTCGGCAACAAGCACCGACAGCACGCCGATGTTTGGCAGGGTTGCCTTCAGCATGCGCGCCTTGCGAATGAAAAATTGTATCTGGTCGGCGGTGAGAATGCCTTCGGCGAAAGCATCTGCGACTACGAATCCCGGCTTAGCCGCGCCGCCCTGCAGCGGCAGCAAATAACTTGGTCCGGCCAAGTCGAACTCGAAGGGACCGATGGCCTTCAGCTCCGCGTCGCCGCGGATACGGATAGCATTGTAGCTTCCAAGCCCGATCTTGCGAGTCCATTCACGCATTCCGTCGAGGAGAACGCGCTCCGCGAGGTCGCGGGCACGAAGGCCAGTCTCGTCGCCATAAGCCAGGGACGGGGCGAGGCTGTAGCAAAGCTCGCCTTCGCTATCCTGCACTTCCTTCAGGATGCTTGCTGCGATCAGCCGCTGCGCAATCAGCGCAACTGGCACTTGGCCCTTTTGCGGAAGCGCCGGAGCGCCGCTGACTACAGAGAGCTGGCTCACCCTGATGAAACCGCCTCGGGCGGTGATCCCGTCGATCGCTGCTGCAAAAACCGAGGCACTTGCCCGGAGATCGCGGATCAGATTGGCCCAGAACCTCTCGGTGTTGCGGTCCTTTTCGAGGTAGACGAACGCTTCCCGCTTGGGGAGGAGCTGCACCGGGAAGCGACGGATCGGCTTTGTCGCGCGAGAGAGGCGCTGCCGGGCAGCCTCGGGGGAGAGCCCTTCCTCAATCAGCGCCGCGACGACGCGCGAGGACCGCGCTGGACCTTCTTCAGCGAGAATTTGCAAGACGCTTCGAGGCATGACGTCACACTGCTTAATTTATTAATTCTACTACCTTGTGGGCTGGCACTTTCGCAAGCCTGTGTCGAAGCCGTTTATTTTCATGAGCTTACGTGACTATTTTGTAGACGTTCAAGGGGCGGGTTGTCACAGGGCATGCGAATCTGGCGCTGATCGCCGGCCATTCGGCCCCACCGCCAAACAGCCTCTTTCGGCTGTTGACCTGCCGCGGTGCCTCCGAGCAAACAGTACGAGGGCAGCAGGGGGCGAATGTGTATCTGGCGGAACTGAAGATCGCCAATTTTCGACGGCTCTCGAGCGTGACGCTCGAGTTTCGACCGGGGCTCAACGTGATCGTTGGTCCTAACAATATTGGCAAGAGCGCGGTCGTCGATGCGCTCCGCGCCCTGCTTGCCGGCGCCGACGATCCCTACCCCCGCTTCACGGCGGACGATCTGCATCTCCCGGCCGGTGGAAGCTCCTCGGGCGAGATACGGTTTGAATATGTCTTCCGCGGACTCGAGCCTGCTGACGAGGCAGACTTCCTGCACGCACTGCGGCCTAGCGAGGGCGGCAAATACGAAGCGGTGCTTGGCGTTACCTACGGGGAGCCAGACAAGTCGGGGCGGCTGCGTGCCCGCCGGTGGTGCGGCGATTTTGACGATGTCGCAGTGACGAGTACGATCCTCGAGAATTTGCGCTGTGTCTATTTGCAGCCACTGCGGGATGCCGAGCAGGGGCTCCGGCCGAGCCGCAACAGCCAGCTGTCGAGGTTGCTTCATCTGCTTGCCGACGAGCCGGGTAAAGACGCCATCGCCGCGGCGCTGACCGAGTTGGACAAGCAACTGAAAAAGCACAAACCGATCCTTGATACGCAATCCGCGATCAGCGGCCGGCACCAGACCATGCTCGGCGAGCAGTTGGCCCAAATTGTCAATGTGGAGCTGGCTGGCTCGGACTTCTCCAAGCTTGCTGCCCGACTATCGCTATTGGTGGACACCTTCGAGATCGAGCGCAATGGGCTTGGCTACAACAATCTGATCTTCATGGCCGTCGTGCTTAGTGAGCTCGCCAAGAATGCTGATGCAGCGTTTCGAAGCCTAATTGTCGAGGAGCCGGAAGCGCATTTGCATCCACAGCTGCAGGCGGTACTGCTGCGCTACCTGTCGAGCATCGACCACGATGCCACGGGCGAGAAACCTGTACAGGTGTTCGTCACCAGCCACTCGCCAAATTTCGCCAGCATTGCCGACCTGAACTCGATTGTGTGCCTGATGAACGCGGCAGGAGGCGCGGAGGTGTTCCACCCCCGCACCGTCGAGTTTGAGAAGGGCAAGCGCGAGAAGCTTGCCCGCTACCTCGACGTGACGCGCGCAGAACTGTTCTTCGCCCGACGGGTCATCTTCGTTGAGGGCGCGGCCGAACTGCTTCTGGTCAATGCGCTGGCCATACGCGAAGGCCTGGATCTTCGCGACCATGGTGTCAGCCTGATCAGCGTCGAAGGTCTGAACTTCGATTCATTCATGCCCTTGTTTGGTGAGCAGGCCATCAAGGTGCCGACCGCAGTGATCACCGACGCCGACCCCATGATCGAGGTTGGCGGCAAATGGGTAGCGCATTATCCGACCTCCGCAGAGAGCATCATCGTCTCCGACAACACGGCCGCGATGCAGGCGCGGCAGGACAGCTTGATGAAGGTATTCCACGGGCAGAAGACGTTCGAATACGACCTCGCTTTGGAGGAGAGCAACCGCGCCGTCATGCTAAGCGCGCTCGAGGACATTCATCCACAGATCGGCACTGCTCTGAAGCTTGAGGTTGAGGAGGGTGCCGATGATCGCGAAAAGGCGAAGCTGCTGTTTCGCGGCATGTTCGAGCGGCCATCCAATAACGTGCAGAAGGGCAGGTTCGCTCAGGCTCTTGCGGCCAGGATCTCGGTCAAGGCGACGACGTTCGTGACGCCTGCCTACATCCTCGCCGCGGTCCGGCACGCATGCCAGAAATAACGGGGCTATCCGCCGAGCAGGAGGCGATCGTAGGGCTGCCGTTGGGTCCTATCGCCGTCACTGCCTGCGCCGGCAGCGGTAAGACGCGCACGGCCGTGAGCCGCCTGGCAGCGATGCGCCGACTGCACGTGAACGAGCGAAGCCTTGTCGTGCTCCTGTCTTTCTCGAATGTCGCCGTCGAGACGTTCCGGAACGAATACGCCGCTGCAGTACGATTGCAGGGCTCCTCCTCAAGGCGGGACAGGGCAGTAGAAATCGACACTATGGATGGGTTCATCACCACCAATGTGCTGCGCCCGCACGGGCACCGGGTGATGGGTTGCGACTGCACGCCGTTTTTGGTCGAGGGGAGGGAGCCTTTTCTGAAGAGCTTCACGGTCTTTGACGGCACGCGCAGCCACTCGACGGCGAGCCTGTCAATGTCGCTGCAGGGTGGCGCCTTTGTGCATACCGTCGGGCGGCAGGCGCAGGTTATCGACAGTTGGCGTGCCGAGGCTGCTGTCGCGAAGCTCGGTGCGGTGGGCGCTTACACCCATGCTTCGGCCAGGTATTGGGTATGGCGCACCCTCAAGAATCAGCCCTCCCTTCTCGACGTGCTCGCCCGGCGCTATCCACACATCCTGGTAGACGAGGCGCAGGACATTGGACCTGAGCACCAAGCAATTTTAGAGTTGCTGATCCAGCACGGGTCAAAGGTGTCGCTGATCGGCGATCCAAACCAAGCGATCTATGAGTTCGCGCAAGCTGACGGCGGGTTCCTCTCCGGCTACGGTGCCCGAACCGGGGTCAGCGACCACCAGCTTTCTGTAAACTATCGGTCCGTTCCGAGCATTCTAGAGGTGGCGAACCATCTGACAGGACGCGCCGACACCGCCAACCGGCAACCCCAGGTAGGTCGTCACGGCGCCTTCTACATTCCCTATGATTCAAAGGACCGCGGCCCGGCGCTCTCAACCTTCCAAAGCTTGCTGGAGAGGGCGGGGATCGATGTCCAGCGCGGCGTCGTGCTATGCCGGTCGAGCGATCTCGCTGGCGAATGGGGTGGCGAGCAGGATGGCCAGGGGGTAGGGGTCGTGCGGTGCTTTGCCAACGCCGCGATCAGCCGCGATCAGCTGGGCAAGCTTCCTCGTGCTTTCAGCGAGGCGTGCGCAGGCGTCATCGGCCTGCTGGCGCCCGAACACGGCGGGCTGACGTCGCAGCTCGCTCGCGGCACGGGTCAGGATGTTGTCGGTCTTCGCCGTGCGATCTGGTCATTTGTCCGCGATGCCAAGACGGGGCTGCCTTCATCAGCGCTGGTCGCTGACACGGCCTGGCATCCGCTGCTCTGCGCTCGTGTTAGGGCGCTGCTCTTACAGCTTGAGGGCGACTACGGACTGAAGCTCGGTGAAAATCTCGGCAATAAGCTCGCGAAGAAGGCACTGGAGAACCGCCCGCTCATCGAGATCCCGGATCTTGCCGAGGTCGGCGTCACCGCATTTCCTGCATCCACAGTACACAAAGTTAAGGGCGCGAGCCTCGATGCCGTCTTGTATGTCGCCAAGAAGAGGCATGTTCGGGCGCTTCTGGACGGCACCGGAAGCGAAGACGGTCGAATCGGCTACGTTGCTCTCACACGTGCGCGCGATCTCTTCGTGCTGGCAGTTCCGAAGGCTTGTCTTGCTGAGTTTGAGGCCGACCTACAGGCCATTGGTCTAAAAAAAGCCGGATAGGCGTTCGAGGTATGCGCAGGCCCTGCCAATCGATCGGCGATTTTATATGCTTTGCCCAGCTCGGCCTAAGCTCTCCCAAAATAGCCCGGACCTCCTCTCTAGCCTAGAGGACTATTCCTGCGCTCGCCAATGCGCTGTCGATACGCTCGTTCACTTCGCACTTCATTTCCGCCCAGGCCGGTACGGTGTCGAGCAGCCGCTGCTGTCACGCGACGAGGTTCGGGTAATCAGTGCGCCTCTCGTCGCGCTACCGCATACCCGCTCCTCAACCGGGTAAACAGCTTGCCATTGCATTATCGAAATGGCGTCACGCATGAGTTTTGAGGAAGGCCTTAGCTTCCCGCAATACCATCCAAATCGCGAAACGATCGCGTTCTATCGGTAAAGCTCCGTAAGCTGCGAAGCGAGGAGTGATCGCGCAGCACGAAGATTCGAAGCACGTTGCATTTGACAGCCCGGCACAGGCACGGCGATGTATACCGCAAGATATAACGATCGAGGCGACCATGAAGCCGTTTTTTGAAATCCCCCGCCGCCTGTTCCTAGTCGGGCTGACGCTGGGCCTCTCGGCGCCAGCAGTGGCACAAGACGTGCCCAATATCGCGGCTGCGGCGGACCTGCGCGTGGCGTTGACCGATGTCGCAGCAGCATTCAAGCGCGATACCGGACAGGAGGTGAAGCTAACGTTCGGGTCATCGGGCACGTTCTTTCAGCAGATACAGCAGGGCGCGCCGTTCCAGCTCTTCCTCTCGGCCGATGAACAGTATGCGACCGATCTTGCCCGCGCCGGCAAAACCGTGAACGCGGGTACGCTCTACGCAATCGGGCGCCTTGCGGTGGTTGCGCCAAAGGGCTCGCCGCTGACGCTCGACAGCAACCTTGCCGGCCTGCGCAGCGCACTCGCGCGTAGGCAGATTACCCGGTTCGCCATCGCCAACCCTGAGCATGCCCCCTACGGCGCACGAGCGCGAGAGGCGCTGCAGCACGTGAAGCTGTGGCAGCCGCTCGCCAGCAAACTGGTGTTGGGCGAGAACGTATCCCAAGCGCTGCAATTTGCGATCGCTGGCGGTGCCCAAGGGGGCATCGTCTCGTATGCCCTGGTCCTCGATCCCACGTTCGGGGCTCGCGCAAGCTACAAGCTGCTGCCCGCCACGTGGCACAAGCCGCTCCGCCAACGCATGGTGCTGATCAAGGGCGCCAGTCCGACGGCACAGCGCTTCTATAGCTATGTCCAGCAACCCGCTGCACGCCGCATCCTGGTCCGCTACGGTTTCGCGCTTCCCGGCGAGCGTTGATCGCGGCGGATGGACTGGCAGGCGCTCCGCCTATCGTTGTGGCTCGGTTTTCTAACGATCGCGGTGCTCTTGCCCGTGGCGATCGTCGCCGGGCGCTGGCTTGCGACCACACGATTACGGGGACGTGCGCTTATCGAAGCGGCGTTGACGCTACCCCTCGTTCTGCCTCCAACCGTCATCGGCTTCTATCTGCTTGTCGGCATGGGGCCTGACTCCCCGATTGGCCGTGTCTGGCAGGCGCTGTTCGGGGGCGCGTTGGTATTCAGCTTCCAAGGCGTGCTGCTTGCATCGGTGATCGTCAATCTACCCTTCGCGATCCAACCCGCGCAGCGCGCTTTCGAGGCAATCAGCCAGGAGCTACGTGATGCCTCGGCGACGTGCGGTCATTCGGGCTGGCAGACCTTCCGGCGCATCGAGCTGCCACTGGCATGGCCTGGTATCGTCACCGGAGCGGTGCTGGCGTTTGCCCACACGCTGGGTGAGTTTGGCGTCGTGCTGATGGTAGGCGGCTCGCTGCCCGGCGAGACACGGACGCTGGCGCTGTCCATCTACGACCGGGTGCAGGCGTTCGACAATGCGGCTGCTGCCAGCATGGCGGCTGTGTTGATGGGGATATCACTTATAGCGGTGACGATCAGCTTCATCCTGACGGGGCGTAAGCGACGGCATGGCTGACGGCCTGGATGTCTGCATACGAGCCGCCACGCCGATCGCGATTGACGTGGCGTTTTCCGTCCATGCGCATGAGACGCTGGCACTGATTGGTCCATCGGGCGCGGGCAAGTCCACGATTTTACGGACAATCGCGGGGCTGCACCGCGTTCGAGAAGGTACAATCCGGGCGGATGGCGATACCTGGCTGGATACCGCGGCCGGGATCGATCTTGCCGCCTCCCAGCGGCATACTGGTATGGTGTTTCAATCCTATGCGCTGTTCCCGCATCTCACCGCAGCACAAAATATTATGGAAGCGATGCTCGATCGGCCGCGTGATGAGCGCCGGCACCGTGCAGACGCCCTCCTGGAGCGTGTCCACCTGGAAGGGCTCGGCGATCGCTTGCCTGCTAGACTATCAGGCGGGCAGCAGCAGCGGGTCGCGCTCGCGCGCGCGCTCGCCAGAAACCCAAAAATACTGCTGCTCGATGAACCCTTCTCGGCGGTTGATCGGCCGACGCGACGATCCCTTCACCAGCTTCTGAAAGAGCTCCGGTCGGAAACGCCGCTCCCGATCATCTTCATCACGCACGACGTCGAGGACGCTCTGGCGAGCGCGGATCGCTTATGCCTGATCGAAGCCGGAAAGATTACCGCCGACGTGGAGGCAAGCCGAACGGCGGCCGAGGCTGATGACCGATTGTCAGCTTGGCTGATCGACGTGTGATTACAGGCAATCAACCCTGCGCTTAGCGTGAGGCGATGCGCTTGCGCAGGGGCTCGTGCCCTCCTTCGAACTTTCGCGACGTCCAAAGAACAAACCGTAGATCCATGCATTATATATGGCCGGATATAACGGTATGTGGAGCGTCAGGTGCCGAGGAAGTTGCGAATCGACATGGAAGGCCGGCGGTATGGGCGACTTGTCGGCATTGCCTACTCGTACACCTCGCCAGGCGGGCGCGCACATTGGCATTTCGATTGCGACTGTGGCGGCACGGTGGTCGCGGATGGCTGCAACGTTCGCGCCGGTAGCACGGCGAGCTGCGGCTGCCTTCATCGCGAGATCTGTGCTGAACGCCTGACCGTTCACGGTCATCGCGCGCGCAAATATCACGGCCCGACCTATCGAAGCTGGCAGTTGCTCAACGATGGTGCCCGAAATCCGGCGTCATCGGCTTGGGTCTCGATAGGCGCACTGGGCCTTACACCATGTTCCGCATGGGCCACTTCTTTCGAGCGGTTTCTGCATGACATGGGCGAGCGTCCTGCGGGCACCGGCCTGGTGCGTATCGATCACTCGCGCGGCTTCGAGCCGGGCTATTGCCGCTGGTCACCAATCGACGATCGGAGTGTCCGAGCATCTAAAGGATGGGTGAAGCGTAAAGCCGCGACCACTTCGCCACTTGGGCGTTCAGCGGTCAGTCAAGCCTCTCATTCGGAAACGAGACCATCTTTATGAAAACCGTCGTAGTAACGGGCGCGAGCGCCGGTATCGGCCTCGCGACCGCAGATCGCTTCGCGCGCAGCGGATGGCAGGTCGCGATCATCGCGAGGGATCCAGCACGCCTCGACGAAGCCAAAACGATGCTCGAGCAGCATGGCGGTAAGGTCTTGGCGATCTCGGCCGACGTTGCCGACGCGAACGCCATCGATGATGCCGCTGATCAGGTGATCGCCGAATTTGGCGCGATGGATGCCTGGGTCAACAACGCCATGTCGACGGTGGTTGCTCGCGCGCACGACATTACACCGGAAGAATATGCCCGCGTCACCGGCACGACCTATCTATCGCAGGTCTATGGAACGCTTGCCGCGCTTCGTCACATGCGCACGCGGGACCAGGGCGCGATTATCCAGGTGTCGTCCGGCCTCGCGATCCGGGCCGCCCCCCTGCAGGCCGCATATTGTGGGGCAAAGGCTGCGGTGGGCGGGTTTACGGATTCGCTGCGTTCGGAACTGATCTCGGACAAATCGAAGATCACGCTCAGTGTTGTGTATCTGCCGGGCGTTAATACGCCGCAGACCAGCTGGGCACGCACTCACACTGGCCGTGAGCAAATCATTCCTGATCCGATCTTCGATCCGCGCCTCTGCGCTGAGGCGATTTGGACCGCAGCGCACGATCCGCAGCGTGAGTTCTGGGTCGGACGCTCAACGCTGATGATGGCGCTAGGACAATCCGCGGCTCCAGGCTTCTCCGATCGCCAGGCAGCCGGGATGATTGACAAGCAGCAGGGTGATCCGATGCCCGATCGCGCCGGCAATCTCGAGGAGGCCGTTCCAGGGTCTGCGCGAATTGACGGTGACGGCACAGACCGAGTGAAGGGAAGCCGCCGCGAGTTCTTCACGAGCCGGCAGCGTGGTGTGCTGAAGGTTGGCGTGGCCGGCGGTCTGCTGGGTGCGGGCGCTTTGATGGGCGTAGGTGCGTCACGCGCGTTGCCGCGTCTCCTCCGTTGACCGGGATGCTGAAGCGGCTGTTGCCGCAGCATCATGAGCAGGCCGAACTTGGTGTCCGCAAGGACGGCTACCTGCCGCTTGAGCAATATGGCGCGCTTGGGGATGGCCGTTCTGTCGCATTGTCCGGTGCCGACGGATCGATCGACTGGTGGTGCGTGCCCAACATGGACTCGCCACCCCTGTTCGATCGTCTGCTCGATGGCGAGAATGGTGGGTGCTTCACGCTCCAGCCTGATCGCCCGTTCACGGTCGAGCGCCATTATCGTCCTGCCAGCAACGTACTCGAGACGATCTTCACGACGCCAAGCGGGCGAGCCAAACTGACGGAATCTCTCAATAGCGGCACAGCGGGGCGCTTGCCTTGGGCTGAGCTGGCGCGGCGGGTCGATGGGTTGGATGGCACCGTTCGCTTCAATCTGACGATGAAGCCCGGTCGGCGGGGTGACACGGTCAATTCGTACCATTCGAAGATTGGCGACCACACCGTCTTCCATGTCGAGCGCGTTCTCGGTCTCTTTGTCCACAGCGACACGGTACATTGTGACTGGGCCGACGAAGGCATCACGGGGGAGGTAACGGTAGCGGCAGGCGAGCGTCAGACCGTTGCGGTCGTGGCTGGTCGTGATGAACCTCTGGTGGCGCCAACGATCGAGCAGATTGATGCACGCATCGACATATCGGACCAAGAATGGCGGGACTGGAGCGAGCACGTCTCCTACACGGGCGAGGAGCGCGACGCGTTCCTGCGCAGTGCGCTGGCGCTGAAGCTTCTGCTCTATTCGCCGTCTGGCGCGATAGCGGCCGCGGCGACGACATCGATCCCGGAAGGCATCGGCGGATCCAAGAACTACGACTATCGCTACGCCTGGATCAGGGATGCCGGCTACACGATCAAGGCGTTCCTGACGGCAGGGCTTGAAACCGAGGCAAAGGCTGCGTTCAGCTGGCTACTCGATCAGCTTCGCAGCGTTGGCACGCGCGTCGTCTACACCCTTGATGGCAAGATTGTACCCGGCGTGTCCGAATGGGCGATGCCAGGGTACCTTGGATCGACCCCGGTTCGTACCGGCAATCAGGCGACCGACCAGCGCCAACACGGCGTTTACGGGGATATCTTCGAGACGGCCGCCTGCTTTGTCGGCTGCGGCAACATCCTCGACCCCGCGAGCGCGGAGCTGCTGTCGCATCTCGCTGATGAATGCGCCGACCGCTGGCGCCTGCCCGATGCGGGCATGTGGGAACTCGAAGATTTGCAGCATTACACGATGTCCAAGGTCAGCTGCTGGCAGGCTTTGGCTCGCGCCGTAGAATTGGCGGACCAGGGTCAACTGCCGACCACATGCCGGGAACGCTGGTCGCGCGAACGCGACCGGATCAAGGACTGGATCGAAGGCGAATGCTGGTCGGAGAAGAAGCAGGCCTTCGTCATGTACCCGGGTACCGACAAGCTCGATGCCTCCTTGGCGCTTGCCGTCCGCTTCGGTTTTGATGGTCATGATCGGCTGCAAGCCACGATGGATGCGATCGATCGTGAGCTAGGCAGCGGGCCTTTCCACTATCGCTACACCGGCATGGACAAGGAGGAAGGGTGCTTTCTTGCCTGCTCCTTCTGGATGGTGGAGGCCCGTGCCGAACTTGGTCAACGGCCTGAAGCTCGTCAGCGGTTCGATGCCTTGAGCGATGCACTGTCCCACGGGCACGGCATTCTCTCAGAGATGATCGATCCGGCGAGTGGCGCGTTCCTCGGCAACCTTCCCCAAGGTCTCAGCCATCTGGCCCACGTCATGGCACTGTCCGTCCTCGACGAGGCAGCGGCCTGCAACTGACTCTGATCCTATCCCAATGGAGATAAGCATGACTGATCGTCTGACTATGCAGGATCCTCGCTCGCAGTATCCGCAGCCGCCTTTCCCGCGGCAGCCGCAGCCTGTCCCCGGCGAAGCGTCGAAAATGGATCCCGTGCCCGACCACGGCGAGACGAGCTATAAGGGCTCAGGCAAGCTTGCCGGGCGCAAGGCGCTCATCACCGGCGCGGACAGCGGCATCGGTCGCGCGGCCGCTATCGCGTTTGCACGCGAGGGCGCTGACGTCGCTCTGTCATACCTCGAGTCCGAAAAGAGTGACGCGGCCGAGGTGATCAAACTCATCGAAGCGGAGGGGCGCAAAGCCGTCGACCTGCCCGGCGACATCACCGACGAGGCGTGGTGCAAGACGCTCGTGGAGCAGGCGGTCGAGAAGCTTGGCGGTCTCGACATTCTGGTCATCAATGCGGGTCGGCAGCAGAACCGTGAGGACATCTCGAAGGTTACGTCGGAGGATTTCGACAAGACCATGAAGACCAACCTCTATGCCATGCACTGGATCGCGCAGGCGGCTGTGCCGCATCTTCCGGCAGGCGGGTCGGTTATCACTACCGCCTCGATCCAGGCCTATGAGCCGTCCGCGATCCTGCTCGACTATGCCACGACCAAGGCAGGGATCGTCGCCTACACCAAGGCGCTGGCCAAGCAGCTGCTGGAGAAGGGCATCCGCGCCAACGTCGTGGCGCCTGGCCCCTTCTGGACGCCGCTCCAGGCATCCGGTGGGCAGCCGCCCGAGGCGGTGATGAAGTTCGGCTCGGAAAGCCAGTATGGCCGTCCGGGGCAGCCGGTCGAGATCGCGCCTGTCTATGTGCTGCTGGCGAGCCAGGAAGGCAGCTACATCAGTGGCGAGGTATACGGCGTCACCGGTGGTACCGGCGTCGCCTAATGCAACGAAAAGCCCCCGACTGGACGTACCGGTCGGGGGCTTCTCATATGGCATGGCATCGCTACAAGGGGGATGCCATGCCGTTATGCTATCAGGCGGCCTCTGCCTTTTCTTGCGCGAGGCTGGCGCTGTCGATGACGTAGCGGAAGCGGACGTCACCCGACTTCACCTTCTTGTACGCCTCGTTGATCTCCTGGATCGGGATCAGCTGCACGTCAGGCGCGATGCCATGCTCGGCACAGAAATCGAGCACCTCCTGCGTCTCTGCGATCGACCCGATCAGCGAACCTCCGATCGTCTTGCGGCCCATGATCATGTTCATGTGGTTCCAGCCCGGCATGGGGGCGAGGGCACCCACCGACACATACGCGGCGTCGTGCTTGAGCAGCGGAATGAAGGGATCGACCTTGTGCTTTTCGGGGATGGTCGAGAGGATGAAATCGAACTGACCTTCGAGCGCTTCGGAGGCTTCCTTGTCGCCTTCGACGACGCCCTTGGCACCTAACTTCTCCGCCTCGGCGACCTTCTCCTTGGTGGTGGTAAAGACCGTCACATCCGCGCCCATCGCAACCGCGATTTTGACCGCCATGTCACCCAGACCGCCAAAGCCGACGACACCGACCTTGTCACCAGCCTTCACGCCCCAGTGCTTCATCGGCGAATAGGTGGTGACGCCGGCGCACAGGATCGGGGCTGCCGCTTCGATCGGGATCGACGCCGGAATTTTCAGCACGAAATCTTCGCGCACGACGAGGACGTCCGAGTAGCCGCCGAACGTATTGTCCCGACCATACATGTTCGTGCCCGTCTTTGCCTGTGCCGCAGGCTTCATCGGGCCGTTATAGGTTGCCAGCCAGCTGTTCGGCCCCTCACAATATTGCTCGTCACCCGCCTTGCACGGGCCGCATTCCTGGCAGCTGTCGATCATGCAGCCGACCCCGACCAGATCGCCGACCTCGTGCTTGGTGACGCTATCCCCCTTGGCCGAGACCCGGCCGACGACCTCATGGCCCGGCATGCACGGGTAGACCGTGTTGCCCCAGTCATTCTCGCACTGGTGGATGTCGGAATGGCAGACGCCGCAATAGAGGACGTCGATCTGCACTTCATTGGCCTTGGGCGGGTCGCGCTCGATCTCGATCGGCTTGAGACGCGAGAAACTATGCTTAGCGGCGTAACCGGTAGCGGTGACCATGATTGATGACCTTTCGCGAGGCTGGAGGGTGATCGCCCCTGAACGTCCTGCCGGCCACGGTTATCCTAGGATAGAGCACTATATTTTCGTCGATACATTGTATCGCAAACGGCTGACGGAAGGTCGCGCAGTCGCACTTTTCTACTGGTTACGGTACACACCGATCGGTTGCCCAGATGGGCAAACTCGAATGCAGGGAAGTTTCCATGAAGATCAGTGCGCGCAATCAGATTTCCGGCACCATCGTGTCGATCACACCGGGCGCGGTAAATGGTTCGATCAAGGTCGATATCGGTGGCGGGAACGTCGTGACCGCCAACATCACCGAAGAGGCGATCGCCGATCTCGGGCTCGCGGAAGGTGAGGCGGTCACCGTCATCATCAAGGCCAGCGACGTGATGATCGGTAAGTAAGATGAAGGTTGGACCCCTCTGGCTGAAAATTCAGATTGCGTGCGGCGACGCATTGGCGATGGGACCGGGTAAAGCCGACCTCCTGGAGGCGATCCAGTCGGAGGGGTCGATCAGCGCGGCAGGTCGCGCGCTCGGCATGAGCTATCGCCGTGCCTGGCTGCTGGTCGATGAAATGAACCGGTGCTTCGATCCTCCGCTGGTGGATACCGTCAAGGGCGGCGGGCTGGACCGCGGATCGAAGGTCAGCCCTACCGGGAAGGCGGTACTGGAAGCCTATCGCGAGATGGAGCGGCAGGCATCCGCTGTTGCTGATCAGCCAGCTTATGCCCGACTGCAGGGCTTTCTGCGCTCTGCGCCACTACCCACGGACTAAGAACGTACCGGCATCAAACCCGATATATACGGATGGATATCACATCGATATATGGCCGTGCATAGAACCGCGGCTGAGACCGCGAAAAGGGGTTTCCATCGATGTCGAAGCGTATCGCAGTCCTGCTGTGTGCCGTAGCTGTGCCTGCCATCTCCGCACCTGCGATGGCTCAGACGACCGTCCCTGTACCCGCCACAGAGCAGGCAAATGCGCAGGCATCGGAAACCGATGAAGGCCTGCCCGACGTCATCGTCACCGCCCGTCGCCGGGCGGAGGATGCACAGCGCGTGCCTGCCGCACTGTCGGTAGTGGGCGGCGCGCTTCTCGATCAGAGCTACACGGTTAACACGCAAGGTCTGACCACCCTGATCCCGACGCTGAACTACAGCTCGGCCAATCCGCGCAACACCGCCTTCACCATCCGCGGCCTTGGCTCCAGTGTCGTTGCGGTCAGCCAGGCCAATGACGGCCTGGAGGGTGGCGTCGGCTTCTACGTCGATCAGGTCTATCATGCGCGCCCGGCAACGGCCGCGTTCGACTTTGCTGACATCGAGCAGGTTGAGGAACTGCGCGGACCGCAGGGCACGTTGTTCGGCAAGAACACGACGGCGGGCGCGCTCAACATCACCACGCGCGCACCGACCTTCACTCGCGAGGGTTTCGCTGAGCTGTCGTACGGCGACTATAACTTCGTCCAGGCCAAGGCCTGGGCGTCGGGACCGATCACCGACACCATTGCCTATCGCATTTCGGGCGTCTCGACCCGCCGCGACGGGGTGCTCGACAATGTCCGCACCGGCCGGGCGGCCAACACACTCGGCACGCAGGCGGTGCGCGGGCAATTGCTGTTCAAGCCCGACGACACGATCCAGATGCGCGTCATCGCCGACTTTACCAACTTCCAGGCCTATTGCTGCACCCAGGTCTATCTGCGCACCGGCACGAGCCTGCGCGCCGCGAACCGCCAGTTCGGCGGTCCCAGCGGCCTGGCCGCGCAGTTCGGCTATGCGCCGCCCAGCACCAACCCCTATGATCGCAAGATCGACATCGATGGGCCGCTCGGCGTCGACACCAACGAGGGGGGCGTCAGTGCGATCACCGATTGGAACCTGGGGGCGGTCACGCTGACGTCGGTCACGGCATGGCGCTTCTGGAACTGGGATGCGGAGAACGACCGCGACTATACCGGCATCCCCGTGCAGCTCTCGCAGCACATCCCCTCGCGACAGGATCAGTACAGCCAGGAGCTCCGGCTCGCTTCGAACGGCACCGGGCCGCTGTCCTATGTCGTCGGGCTCTATGGCTTCCGTCAGCGACTGACCGGCCGCCCGATCAGCATTTATGGCCCGGCAGCCGCTCGCTACCTCATCGGGACGGTGACGGGTGCGAACAACACGGCCGTCCCCTCCAATTTGCTCGACGGCTACGGGCAGGACGGCCGCACCGACTTCCGCAGCCTCAGCTATGCGGCGTTCGGCGAGGTCAATTACCGCTTCTTCGATCGCCTGACGGCGACGGTCGGCTTGCGCTACACGCAGGAGGACAAGGATGGTTACTACAACACGACCGTCTCGGGCGGACCGGCGACGACCAACACCGCGCTCATCAACGCCCGCCTCGGCGTACTGCGCCCGCAGAGCTATGAGGCGCATGACAGCGACGGCAGCCTCACCGGACGCGGCAATCTCGCCTGGCAGGTGACCGACACGACCATGGCTTATGCAAGCTATGCGCGCGGGTTCAAATCGGGCGGGATCAACATGTCGGGCCTGCCGCTCGACAACAACAATCGCCCGGTGCTGGCGACTGCCGTGGTGCGGCCCGAGCGCAACGAGACCTATGAGATCGGCCTCAAGAACACGCTGTTCGACAACAGGCTGATCTTCAACATCGACGGCTTCTATACCAAGGTCCGTGACTTCCAGGCGACGGTGGTCGAGAACTCGCTCACCCAGTCGGTGCAGCTGCGCGGCTACCTGTCCAACATCCCGGAAGTGACGGTGAAGGGGATTGAGGCGGACGTGACCGCGCTGATCCTGCCGGGGCTGAGCATGCGCACCAACTTTGCCTATTCGGATGGCGAATACACCGACTACCCCGCCGGGCCGTGCCCGCTCGAGGTACAGACCGCAGCGACAACCCGGTGCAGTCTGACGGGGCGGCGCCTTGCTTCCTTGCCGCGCTTCGCGCTGACCGCAGGCCTGGATTATCAGCGGCCGCTCGGTGACGGGCAGGTCTTCGTGCATGTCGATACCGCGTCGCGCAGCGGCTTCAACGGCGATCCCAGCCTGTCGCGCTTCACCTATATCCGCGGCTACAACCTGACCAATGCCAATATCGGCTATCGCTTCGCCGATGGGCTGGAGCTGATCGTCTGGGCGCGCAACCTGCTCGACGCCGACTATATCCAGAACCTGACGATCCAGGCGGGCAACTCCGGCCTGATCGTCGGGACGCCGAGTGACCCGCGCACCATCGGCGGGACAATCCGCTTCCGCCTGTGATCGACCCCGATCCCTGCAGCAGCGCCGTCATTTGCTGCCGCAGGGATCGTCGGGATACGCGAAGGCGGGATTTTCGATAAAATTGCGATCGGTCAACGCCTCCAGATAGGCGAGCAAGCGGTCCGTGTCGGCAGCATCCAGCGCAACAGGATGGCGGACAATGGCGTCACGGAGCGTACGCGCGGACCCGTCATGGAACCACGGACCGGTCACTGCGACGTTGCGCAGGGCGGCTGTGCGGAAGCGGCCTTCGTCCCCCGCTCTCCCCGTTGCCTCCGCAAGACCGCGATCCGACTGGTTGACCGGCAGGATTGCATGGAAGCGGCCGTCGGTGAAATTGGCACCGGAATGGCAGGAGGCACAGGAGCGACTGAACACCGCTTTGCCCGCCCGAGCTTCACGTGACAGCGTGCCGCGATCGGCAGGCGTGTTGAACGACATCAGGCTGCGCTCGAAGCTCGCCAACGCCATCGCGACGCTGGTCATATCGATGCGCCCCCGGCGATCCGGGAAAGCTGCGCGGAACTGCCGCCGATAACAGGTATCGCGGGACAAGCGGCGGGGAATTTCCTGCTCGCTACCGTGCATCCCCATCTCGACCGGCGTGAGGCCGGAAATCGGAATCATCGCCTGCGCCTCCAGCGTCGTGACGCGCGGATCGGCCGCAGTCAGGATGGGCAGCCATGCGACATTGGCGAGACCTAGCACGTTTCGGCGACCGGCATCGCCGTGCCCACCCGGTCGGGTCGGGTTGCTATCCGCAAAGGCGTGCTTCTGCTCATGGCAACTCGCGCACGACATCGTGCCGTCGATCGACAGGTCAGCGTCATAGAACAGCCGACGGCCAAGCGCGACCTTGGCGGCCGACATAGGATTGTCGGCGGGAACCATCGGTGCGGCGACACCCGCCGGCTGCGACCATCGCCACGGAGCAGCAATCGAAGCCGTTAGGATCAGCGCCGAGAGCGCCAGCGCCGCCCGTCCGATCACGCCGGCAGCTTCGTCACCATCAGCGGCAGATCGGCGGTGCCATTGCCGGCGACCTGAAGGACGTAGCGGCCAGCGCCGAGATCGAAATCGACCATCTTGCGGATGCCGGTGCAGGCAGGGCCGTGACTGTGCGCGACCGAGGTCGCGGGTTTGCCGTCCGCCAGCACGTCGATCCATGCGCCCGAACCCAGCGCGATCCGATAGCGACCTGGGGTGGCGACGGTGAACGCAAAGACGCCCCCATAGCTGACTGACCCGCCCGGCTTCTCTGGCCGCACAACGTACTGCACGTCCCGCGTGGACGGGAGGCGTGCGGTGACCGCTACGCCCGGTGTCAGCATTGTTGCCTGCGCGGCTGTGCGACCGGCACCAAGCGGACGCGGCGAAGCCCAGCCTGACAATTCCGCAGGCGGCGCGGTGACCGCAGGACACGTATCAGGGGCAGGAGCGGACACCTGCAACAGCATGGCAGCGAGCAAGGCATTGAACATCGGCGGCAACTCCTTCAACAGGGTATATATCTCGTCGTATATAGATGATCGAAGACACGAAACAGTCGGCTCGATCGCAAAGGGGTACTATCGATGCGCTTTACGCTGACTGCGGCCATGTTGCTTGCTTCATCGACCATGCCGGCGTTCGCGCAGGATACGCCCTCCGCGCCGCGTGACGAACAGGACAACAGCTTCCGCCTCGGCGAGATCATCGTCACAGGCGCGCGTCCGCAGGGCGTCGAGATCGGCAGCGAGTCCGTTGGCCAGGAGGCGATCTACAAGTTCGATCGTCAGTCGCTCGACGAGGCGGCGAGCCTGATCCCCGGCGTCACTGCCGGCAACAGCGGCGGGTCACGTAACGAGCGGCTGCTGTTCGTGCGCGGCTTCGACCGGTTCCAGGTGCCGGTGTCGATCGACGGTATCCGCGTTTATCTGCCCGCCGACAACCGCCTCGACTATGGCCGTTTCCTGACGCCGGACGTGGCGCAGCTTCAGGTCGCGAAGGGCTATGCGTCGGTGCTGGACGGCCCCGGCGCGATGGGCGGTCAACTGACCTGAGCCCTTCGGATTGGTCCATTCTTTGTGAGAAATTCCCGGTTAGGTTTGGCAGGTGCCGGACGAGGGAATCCGCCGATGAAGAAGTCGAGGTTCAGCGAGCAGCAGATAGCGTTCATCCTGAAGCAGGCCGAGGATGGAACGACCGTGGAGGAGGTATGCCGAAAGGCCGGCATATCGATCCAGACCTATTACCGATGGCGCAGCAAATACGGAGGGCTGATGCCGTCGGAGATGAAGCGCCTGAAGGTGCTGGAGGAGGAGAACGTCCGGCTGAAGCGGCTGGTGGCGAACCTCAGCCTGGATAAGGAAATGCTGCAGGACGTCATCCGCCGAAAAATGTAGGGCCTTGGTCGAGCCCGGGAGATCGTCGGCTATTTGCAGGCGAGCTACCAGGTCAGCGAACGGCGAGCCTGCAGCGCGTTTCCGATCAATCGATCGACCCAGCGCTATCAGTCGCGCCGCCTCGATCAGGCCGGCCTCAAGATGCGGATCAAGGAGTTGGCTGCGACCCGTGTTCGCTATGGGTACCGACGCATCCATGTGCTGCTCCGACGGGAGGGCTGGGAGATCAACCACAAGCGCACTCATCGGCTGTATCGTGAGCTCGGGCTGCAGCTGCGCAACAAGACGCCCAAGCGCAAGGTGAAGGCGAAGCTGCGCGATGACCGGACGCCGGCGACGGCACCCAACGAGTGCTGGTCGATGGATTTCCTGTCGGACCAGCTGTTCGACGGTCGCAAGATCCGGGTGCTCTCGATCGTCGACAACTTCACCCGTGTGTCACCAGCGCTCGACGTACGGACGAGCTACCGCGGCTCTGACGTGGTCGAGACGCTCGAGCGCATTGCCGTGGTACACGGTCGTCCCAAGCGTATTCGTCTGGATAATGGCCCGGAATTCATCTCGAAGGATCTCGACCTGTGGGCTTACCAGCATGATGTGGTGCTGGACTTCAGCAGGCCTGGAAAGCCGACCGACAACGCGTTTGCGGAGGCGTTCAACGGCCGGGTGCGGGCCGAATGCCTCAACGCATACTGGTTCTTGAGCTTGGACGACGCACGGGTAAAATGTGAGGCGTGGCGGCGTGATTACAACGAGCACCGTCCGCATAGCTCCCTCGGCAACCAGACCCCGATGGAGCGCGCTTTTTCGTCAGGGCAGGCATGCCTGCCCTGACGAAAAGAGAGCCGGTTTTCTCATAAAGACCGGACCAGAGACGGGGTGAGGCTCAAGACGACGATGCACTAACTATCTACCCGGACCACCCGGTGGGGGCTGCTCATTCGATCGTGATAGCCGACCGATCCGGTTGACGGAGGCTGGAAGAATCTTTCACGAGCAGGCGACGCGGATCCTTTCGAGTACGGAGCAACTATGCCGCTCGATGCGGCGGCTCTCCGCCAGCGAGAAACGGCGCTTCGTAGTCGGGTTCGTGGCGTCTATCGTTTACGGTATGATGCCGGAGGTCATCCGGGAATTTCGAGCACGATCGGAAGGGCTTGAAATTCAGCTGTTGGAAATGACAACCTTGGAGCAGGTCATTGCGCTCAAAGATGGCCGCATCGACGCTGGGCTCGGGCGGATCCGGATCGACGACCCGGCGATCCAGCGAGAGGTACTACAGGAGGAGGCGTTAATCGCGGCGATCGGCAGCGCCGATCCACTGGCGCGAGCTGACTCACTCACGCTTTCGGATTTAATAACTCGCAAATTACTCGTCTACCCTAGCCAGCCACGACCCAGCTATGCAGATCAGGTTTTTACCATTCTTCGTGACCATGGACTCGCGCACGATAATGTCGAGGAAGTGCGCGACGTACAGGTCGCGCTTGGGTTGGTCGCATCGGAAGCGGGACTGGCACTTGTCCCTTCCTCCATGCGGCACGTTCAGCGCAGCGACATTACATATGTCAGGATTCGCGACGAAGCTGCAACATCACCTATCATCTTGAGCGTTCGGGTCGGAGACACCTCTCGGGAAGTCCGGTTGTTTGAACAAATAGCACGCGACACCTTCCGCTCGTAACGTTCGATCTGACCCGGAACATGATCTTGCGCCGTGCCACCTAAGGTCCCGGCTGATCTGAGTGCACAGCAGACCTAGGTGTTTAGTCCCGGCATCTGGTGGATCGGGTCGACGATGAACCGGTCTTGCTCAGACGTCCAGATCTTGGCGATGTATTCGTAGGGGGTGGGGCCGCTGAGGGTCTCGAGCCGGCGAGCGAAATTGTAGGCGGCCATGAATGTCCGTCGTCAGAACATTCGGCACAAATCGCTGCGTAGATTAGCGGAGTGCGGACCTCGTCAGGGGGTTGATATTAGGCGGCGAAATTGCGGTGCTGCAAGCGCCGATGTTCGATGGTCTGTCGCTTGATCCTTTCGCGCAGTTTGATGATTGCCGGAGCCCGTTGTACACGACAGCTTTCATGGATCCTTTCCTTTCGCAGCTCTACTCAACGCGTCATCAAATCGAGACCTTGCTGATGATCCGATCAATCGCAACGGCGGAGGACATCGCACCCTTCCAAGTGATCTCAGTTTTTTAAGCCTTCTGCTACCTGAGAGGTTCCTTCCCGTAGGGCGATCCTGGGATCGATCCACGGCGGTTTTCTGAATGACTGGGCCCGAACGGCCGAAGAACGCGCCAAAAGGAGGCGACCCGCGCCGCGCGGGAGGCACGCCCGGCGCCCGAGCCCGCCGCCGTCGACTGAACCGCCGTCGACTGAGCCGGCGCCGCCGCGCCCGGCACCGCGCTCCAAGGCTCAGCCGCGCGCGAACGCCTGCGCCGCCGCCTCGGCCACGCCCTGGTCCTGCTTGCCGGTGCCGCCCGACACGCCCACCGCGCCAATCACCGTCTCGCCCTCCTTGATCGGCACGCCCCCGGCGAAGATCATCACCTTGCCGTTGTTGGAGGCATGGATGCCGTAGAAGTCGGCGCCCGGCTGGGCGAGCTTCGCCAGCGCCTTGGTCTCGACGTCGAACGCGCGCGCCGTCCACGCCTTGCCGATCGCGATGTCGACGCTGCCGCGCCACGCATCGTCCATACGCGCGAACGCTAGGAGGCAGCCGCCCGCGTCCACCACCGCGATATTCATCGGGTTGCCGATCCGCTCGGTCTCCGCGATCCCCGCATCGATGATCGTCCGCGCGTCGTTCAGGTCGAGCGTCCGGGTGCTGCGCATGGCGTGTCTCCGTGGCCAGTTCAGGGAAAGCCTCTCAACGCACGCCGCGCGCGGGTCCCCCCCCCACACGGGCGATGAGAGCGACGCGCTAGGGTGCCGACCGCTCCGCTATTTCGCGGCCAGCAGGGTGAACTTGTGGATTTGCGGCGGTTCAGAAAACAGTTCTTCTGCCTTGTCCATCAGTGCCGCGGCAACCTTGCCGTCAAGGTGGGCCTGCCGATCCTCCTCTGTGTCGAACGTATCGAAGATCGCGTACGCACCGGGACCTTCCTCGATCGCATACCAGGTCAGAGTGCCCGCCTCAGCTTGAACGAGCGGCAATGCCGAGGTCAGGAAATTGGCGACATCACGCTCTTTTCCAGGCTTGGCCTTCAGTGGTACATACAGGGCAAGTTTGGGCATAAATGACTCCTCAAGTGAAACCGATAGTCATTATTCGGCAGAGTAACGGAAGAGCGGGCCGGTACGTTCCCCATGAGGCGGAGCACACGCGGCCCCGCCTCCTCGTCGAAATCAGAACTGCTGTGCGGTCGGCCGGATGACGATCGCGTTGACGTCGACGTCATCAGGTTGTTCGACAGCGAACGCGATAGCACGCGCCACCGATGCCGCCGGGATGGCCTGCTTGTAGAAGTCCAGCACCGTCTCGGCAGCCGTACCCGACGTCGTGAACTTCAGGTCGCTCTCGACGGCTCCGGGCTCGATCGACGTGACGCGGACCTTCTCGCCCACCTCCTGGCGAAGACCTTCGCTGATCGCGCTGACGGCGAACTTGGTGCCGGAATAGACCGTGCCGCCCGGGGCGAAGACCTTGATGCCGGCGACCGAACTCAGGTTGATGATGTGGCCGCTGCCCTGCTCCAGGAAGCCGGGAAGAGCCGCGGCGATGCCGTAGAGCGTGCCCTTCAAATTGACGTCGATCATCTGGTCCCATTCGTCGGTGTTGACCTCGGCCATCGGACGGATCGGCATCAGACCGGCGTTGTTGATCAGTACGTCGAGACGGCCGAAGTCGGCGACGATCGCGGCGACGACGGACTGGACCGCCGACTTGTCAGTGACGTCGAGCGCATAGGCGCGTGCCGTTCCGCCGTTCTCGGCGATCTGCGCGACGACCTCGTCGAGCTTGTCCTTGCGCCGTGCGGCGATGGCGACCTTCGCACCGCGTTCGGCGAGAAGACGCGCGGTCTCGGCGCCGATGCCGGTGCTCCCGCCGGTGATGAGAACAACCTTGCCTTCGATACCATTGGTCATGACTGTGTTTCCTTCACTTCAGATGTTGATTTTTCGCTGGGTCGCGGCCCCGCGCCAGCGGTAGCCGCGTGGATGAACGAGGCCCATAAGGCCCGCGCGAAGCGCAGGTGCCAACAGGCCGATCATCCGCAGCTCCTCTATGTAGAACGGTTGTGCCAGCAGCGCCGACCCCACCCATTCTTTAAGCTTGCCCATGGCAGCACCCTTAAATCGCGGAGATGGGGTTGAGGACAAACGCGGCGCGCTCGGCCAGATCGCCGATCTGAGAGAGGTAGTTTTGGAAGTGGGGCGTCGCGCGGTGGGCGGTAACCGCATCCGCGTCCGCGTACAGCTCGTCGAGGACGAAGCGGTTCGGATCGCTCTGGTCCTGCCAGAGATCGTAGCGCAAATTGCCCGGCTCGGCACGGCTCGGCTTTAGCATGGCGTCGAGCAGAGCGCGCAGGCGGTCGACGGTATCCGCACGCGCGGTGAGGACGGCGACGATCTTCACGTTGGCGGTCATGGTACCGTTCCTCATAATGGTTCTATGCGAAGCGGGGCGCATCCTGAGCGCCCCGCCCGTCATCCTGGTACTCACGCAGCGGCGCGATCGAGGGCTTCGATCAAAGCGTCGGCCATGGCTTGGTCCGACGCCGGATTCTGACCCGTGATCAGCTCCCGGTCCACGACGACATTCGAAGCGAAGTTCTTGTCGGTGACCGAGACGTCGCCACCGGCCGACCGCAGCGCCTTTTCCATGTCGAAGAAGAGCTCGCCCTTCAGCACTTGCTCCTCAGCAATCTTCTCCTCGCTCGCCGAAAAGACGGTCATGCGGTAGCCTGAGTAGATCCAGTCTCGCGCCAGGTCGGCCGCCCCGGCGTCATCGCCTTCCTCCAGCGCCTTGCGGAAGGCCGGAGCATCGTCGAGCGTAGAAACAACGACCACCGGTCCGTGGCAGAGGAGCGCGGTCGGCTTGGCCGCCGCGTGGAAGTGACGGAGGATCGTGCCCGCATCACGGTCCTGCATCAGATCGACGATGGGCGCGTGACCTCCCGGCACGAACACGCCAACGAAGCCGTCCAGACCCTCGTCGACAACCGATTTCAGCGTGCGGACGTCGTTCATGGCCGGGTGGCTGGCGAAGAAGTCCTTGGCGCGCTGGTATGCCGCCTCATCACCGCCAAAGTGGTCCTTCGTGTCGGAGCCGGCGTCGATGTGCGGCTTGGTCCCGTTGGGCGTAGCGAGAACAATATCATAGCCAGCGTCGAGCAGTGCCAGCGCGGGGACTGCCGTCTCGTTGAGATACTGACCGACCGTTGCGGTACTGCCGCTACGCAGACCGAGCTGTGTCGCGTTCGATCCAAGAACGAGAACCTGACCCTTGCTCATCTGAACCTCCATGTTCGCGGCGCCCGTCGCCGATGGACGGGAAATGGGCCTCGTTGATATATTCTAGAAGTTTATCTTTTTGATGTCAGATATACGTCTGACAGGATGACTGCATGCGCTACGATCTGAACCTGCTGCCGATCTTCGTCGCGTTGATGGAGGAGCGCAGCGTCACGCGGGCTGCCGAGCGCATGGGCATGACGCAGCCCGCCCTGTCTAACGCCCTATCGCGTCTACGACTGATGCTTCAGGACCAGCTGTTCGTCCGCGAGCGCTACGGCATCCAGCCGACCCCGATCGCGCTTGAACTCTCACCGCTGATCGCCGAGGCACTCGCCCAGCTCGACGACGCGGTCCTCGGTCAGCAGGCCTTCGACCCCGCACAGGCCGAACGGCTCTTCACGATTGCGCCAAACGGCTATGTCGAGTTCGTCCTCGTCCCCGCTATCGTGGCGCGCCTGGAGAAGGTCGCCCCCGGCATAAAGCTTCGTCTGACGCCCTACGGGAACGATCTTGTGGAAACAGGGGTCGTGTCGGGCACGACGGCGCTCGTGCTGGGCCGCATCGTCGATCCGCCCGACAACCTCGTCGTCCAGCACCTGATGGACGAAGGGCTCGCCTGCGCCGTCCGTGCCGACCATCCGGGCGTCGGCGATGTCATGACGCGCGAGCAGTTCGAGACGATGAAGCATGTCAACATCGTGCCGCCCGGACGGATGCGCGCCGGGCTGTTCCAGGCGCTGGCGCAGCAGCAGCTGAAGCGCGACGTCGCAATCTCCGTGACAAACTTCTTCGCGGTAGCCGAGATGGTGGCGGTGACCGACTATTGCGCCACCTTGCCCTCGCTCATCTGCAGGCGGCTGATGCACGACCCCCGGCTGAAGATCCTGCCGGCTCCGGTCGACCTTGGCAGCTTTCCCGTGGAAATGGCTTGGCACGTCCGCTATCGGCATGATCCCGCACACCGCTGGTTACGGGCGCTGATCGGCGCGGTCATCACCGACCTCACGGGGAAGACGGCAGCGGCAATCACGCCGTCGCCAGCCTGAGGACGATGTCGAACCGCGATGTCGCTTGTGCGTATCCCGTACGCGACAAAGTTCGCTATACAGCCCCTGACAATAGGATTTATCATGCGCGCAATCGGCTACCAGCAGCCCGGAACGATCGATCGCACGGAAGCTCTCGTCGATATCGAACTTCCCGATCCCAACGCTACCGGCCGTGATCTCCTCGTCGAGGTCAAGGCTGTCTCGGTAAACCCGGTTGACACGAAGGTGCGCGCTGGCTCGGGTTCGATCCACGGTGATTGGCGTGTCCTGGGTTGGGATGCCGCCGGTGTCGTTCGCGCTGTTGGCCCTGAAGTGCGCGGCTTCGAACCGGGCGACGAGGTGTTCTACGCGGGCAGCATTGGCCGCGATGGGACCAACGCCGAGTTGCACCTGGTCGACGAGCGCATTGTCGGGAAGAAGCCGGCCAGCCTCGATTGGGCAGAGGCAGCGGCGTTGCCGCTGACGGCGATCACCGCGTGGGAGGCCCTCTTCGAGCGATTGTCCGTGCGTACTCCTGTAGCCGGTGCAGCACATGCGCTGTTGATTGTCGGGGGTGCCGGCGGGGTAGGCTCGATGGCGATCCAGCTTGCTCGCCAAGTACCCGAGCTGATCGTCATTGCGACGGCCTCGCGCCCTGAAACGCAGGCCTGGGTGGGTGAGCTCGGTGCGCACCATGTCATCGATCATCGCCAGCCGCTGGCTCGGCAAGTGGCGAATTTGGGCATCGGCGCGCCGGCTTTCATCTTCTCGGCCACGCACACCGACGAGCATATCGAGCAGATCGCCGAGCTGATCGCCCCGCAGGGACGTTTTGCGCTCATCGACGACCCCAAGACGCTCGATGTCGTACCGTTCAAACGCAAGTCGGTGTCGACCCACTGGGAGTTTATGTTCACCCGGTCCATGTTCGAGACTGCTGATATGGAAACACAGGGTCAGATCCTGTCGGCCATCGCCAGCCTCGTGGACGCCGGCGAGGTGCGCACCACCCTCACCGAACGGTTCTCCCCCATCAACGCCGCGAACCTCAAGCGCGCGCACCAGGCGCTTGAGAGCACTACCGCACGCGGCAAGATCGTCATCGAGGGTTGGCAGTGATGCGGTTCACGCTCACTCAACGTCCGCCGCGCCCGCGGCCCCCGCTGCACCAACTGAGAGGGACCAAGCCTCGGCGTTATCGATGCCCGCCATGTGCGGTTGTGGGCGTCGCTTTCGCTGGGTCACTGATATCTACAATCGTAAAAGACCGTGATGTTTCGAGATAGCAGACGCGGTCCTCGGGTGAAAACTCGGGACGTCTGCCAGCTCGGCATCTCACCAATCGGTGCCAAGAGCGGGGAGTGCTTCGGCTAAGAAGTCAATCCACGCCCGCGTCTTGGCGGCGGGGCGCCGCGTCGGGTGTGTGATGGCATATGCCGCTCCCAGCATCATAGGCGGCTCGTCCAGCTCAAGCTCGCTCAACTGGCCGGCGCGAAGCGCCTCTGCCGCAATAAAGCGTGGCCCATAGACCAGCCCTTGGCCCGCGATGGCAGCGCGAACCAAGGCCTCGCCATTGTCGGAACACATCGATCCTGAGATCGGCACCTTGATCGTCCCGTCTTTGCCGAACGCCCACGATGTCGTTCCTGCAAGCGACGCGTTGGTGTGGCCCAGACAATCGTGATCGCCGAGATCGGCCAGGCGGGTTGGCGTTCCCCGCCTCGCCAAATAAGAGGGGGCGGCACACAACACGACCCGCATCGCCACGAGCTTGCGGGCAACAAGCGCACTGTTGGCGAGGCGCCCGATCCGTACAGCGACATCCCAACGCTCTTCCAGCAGGTCGACGTAACGATCGTTGAAGCCCAGTTCGATCGTCACCTCGGGATGACGTGCGGAGAAAGCAGGGATGAGTGAGGCAAGGTGCAGAACGCCGAAGGTGGCGGGCGCACTGACGCGCAGCAGTCCCTGGGCGGTGATCGACCGCGACGATGCCTCCGCCTCGGCTTCTCCGATCTCCATAAGGATACGTTCGGCCTTTTCGAAATAGTCGGTGCCTGCCTCGGTCAGCGACAGCCGACGCGTCGAGCGCTGGACCAGCGTGGTGCCGAGCCGCGCTTCGAGGGCGTCTAGGTGCTTGGCCGCCATCGTCGGCGACATGTGCAGATCGCGTGCGGCAGCAGAGATGCCACCGAGCCTGATCGCCTTTACGAACACGTCCATACCCGTCAACCGATCCGCCATGATTTCCTACCCGTGGTTGAAGCTGACTCTTCTACGTGGCAGATTATCATTGCGCGATAGTGGGCACATATCCCGGTCAACAGATCGAACAATGATCCAGGCGGCTTCCGTGGCGCCTGCACCGGAGTGTATGACCATGAGCGTCCAGCCTACCTACTTCATCCCGCATGGCGGCGGCCCCTGCTTCTTCATGGACGATCCGCGCGGCGTGTGGAGCGGTATGGAAGCGTTCCTGCGCAGCCTGCCGAACTCGCTTGCCGAGAAGCCCAAGGCTATCCTCGTCGTCTCGGGACATTGGGAGACGGACGGCTTTGCCTTGACCGGCGCCGAACGGCCCGAGCTGATCTACGACTATTACAACTTCCCGCCCCATACCTATCAGCTGCGCTACGACGTACCAGGCTCGCCCGCGCTCGCCGCCCGTGCCGCGGCCCTGCTCAAGGATGCGGGCATCCCCTCGTCTGTCGACGCGAAACGGGGCTTGGATCACGGCGTGTTCGTGCCCCTCAAGGTGGCCTTTCCGGATGCCGACATTCCGCTGATCGAGATGTCCGTCGAGCGGGGGCTGAACCCGGCCCTCCATGTCGCTGCCGGGCGCGCCCTCGCGCCGCTGCGTGAGGAAGGTGTGCTGATCCTGGGTTCGGGCATGAGCTTCCACAACATGCGCGCCTATGGCGACCCGCGCTCGACGCCCGGCTCGCAGGCGTTCGACCAGTGGCTGGCCGAGAGCATGGAACTGGATGGTGCGCAGCGAGCCGAGCGTCTGGCGCATTGGGCCGATGCGCCATCGGCGCGGTTCGCCCATCCGCCCGCCAAGGAGGAGCATCTGCTGCCCCTGATGGTCGCGGCCGGCGCGGCCGAAGGCGAAGGCGCCCGGGTCTATGCCGAGGAAGTGCTGTCGACCGCCATCTCGGGTTTCCGTTTCAACTGATCTCACCGCGTCACTGAAGGAGAATTATCATGACCATCGCCGTCACCGGCGCGACCGGCCAGCTTGGCCGCCTCGTCATCGAAAGCCTGAAGCGCAAGTCGACCGGCGAGCCGATCGTGGCGCTGGTGCGCTCGCCCGAAAAGGCCAGCGACCTGGGTGTCGAGGCACGCGCGTTCGATTACGCGCAGCCTGTGACGCTCGCTCCGGCACTGGCCGGGATCGACACGTTGCTCTTGATCTCGTCGAGCGAGGTCGGGCAGCGCGAGGCACAGCACCGCAACGTCATCGGGGCCTCCAAGACGGCGGGCATCAAGCGTATCGTCTACACCAGCCTGCTGCACGCCGACCGATCGCCGATCAGCCTAGGCGAGGAGCACCGTGCGACCGAAGCGCTGCTGGCGTCCTCCGGTATCCCGACGACCCTCCTGCGCAATGGCTGGTACACCGAGAACTACACCGGCTCGATTCCCGCAGCCCTGGAGAATGGCGCGCTCGTCGGCAGCGCTGGCGAGGGACGCCTGTCGCTCGCGACCCGCGCCGATTATGCCCAAGCCGCAGCCATCGTGCTGACCAGCGACGGCCATGAGGGCAAGACCTATGAGCTGGCCGGCGACGACGCGGTGACGCTCGCCGACCTTGCCGCCGAGATATCGCGCCAGACCGGCCGCGACATCTGAGCAGCCCCCACCGGGTGGTCCGGGTAGATAGTTAGTGCATCGTCGTCTGAGCCTCACCCCGTCTCTGGTCCGGTCTTTATGAGAAAACCGGCTCTCTTTGAGCCTCACCCCGTCTCTGGTCCGGTCTTTATGAGAAAACCGGCTCTCTTTTCGTCAGGGCAGGCATGCCTGCCCTGACGAAAAAGCGCGCTCCATCGGGGTCTGGTTGCCGAGGGAGCTATGCGGACGGTGCTCGTTGTAATCACGCCGCCACGCCTCACATTTTACCCGTGCGTCGTCCAAGCTCAAGAACCAGTATGCGTTGAGGCATTCGGCCCGCACCCGGCCGTTGAACGCCTCCGCAAACGCGTTGTCGGTCGGCTTTCCAGGCCTGCTGAAGTCCAGCACCACATCATGCTGGTAAGCCCACAGGTCGAGATCCTTCGAGATGAATTCCGGGCCATTATCCAGACGAATACGCTTGGGACGACCGTGTACCACGGCAATGCGCTCGAGCGTCTCGACCACGTCAGAGCCGCGGTAGCTCGTCCGTACGTCGAGCGCTGGCGACACACGGGTGAAGTTGTCGACGATCGAGAGCACCCGGATCTTGCGACCGTCGAACAGCTGGTCCGACAGGAAATCCATCGACCAGCACTCGTTGGGTGCCGTCGCCGGCGTCCGGTCATCGCGCAGCTTCGCCTTCACCTTGCGCTTGGGCGTCTTGTTGCGCAGCTGCAGCCCGAGCTCACGATACAGCCGATGAGTGCGCTTGTGGTTGATCTCCCAGCCCTCCCGTCGGAGCAGCACATGGATGCGTCGGTACCCATAGCGAACACGGGTCGCAGCCAACTCCTTGATCCGCATCTTGAGGCCGGCCTGATCGAGGCGGCGCGACTGATAGCGCTGGGTCGATCGATTGATCGGAAACGCGCTGCAGGCTCGCCGTTCGCTGACCTGGTAGCTCGCCTGCAAATAGCCGACGATCTCCCGGGCTCGACCAGGCCCTACATTTTTCGGCGGATGACGTCCTGCAGCATTTCCCCTTCGACAAGCTCAGGACAGGGTTATCCAGGCTGAGGTTCGCCACCAGCCGCTTCAGCCGGACGTTCTCCTCCTCCAGCACCTTCAGGCGCTTCATCTCCGACGGCATCAGCCCTCCGTATTTGCTGCGCCATCGGTAATAGGTCTGGATCGATATGCCGGCCTTTCGGCATACCTCCTCCACGGTCGTTCCATCCTCGGCCTGCTTCAGGATGAACGCTATCTGCTGCTCGCTGAACCTCGACTTCTTCATCGGCGGATTCCCTCGTCCGGCACCTGCCAAACCTAACCGGGAATTTCTCACAAAGAATGGACCAATCCGAAGGGCTCAGGTCAGACCTTCGCACCTAGTGCGATGGCCACGATCCAACTCAGAAGATCGAGTAACGTGGAGAAGCCGAACGTCATCATTGAAGAATGATGCAACGGCGGGAGGTGCGTAACAGGGTGTTCGCGTTGTCGCTATGCGCCGTCGCTCGCCCGTGTTTCCCGGTTGGGGATCGTTTTCGGGCACTAATGGTCCGGCCGTAGAGTTGGCTGACAGGAGCACGCGATGGCATGGCACCACCGGGTAGTCGGAAAAGCCGCTCGGGCGGTTTGGCGCATCACGAAACCGCGAACGATCGGCGTGCGGGCTGTCCTACTGGATCGGGATAACCGGATCGCGCTGGTGCGACACACCTACACTGACCAATGGTATCTGCCCGGCGGCGGCGTGAAGAAGGGCGAGAGTACGGCAGCAGCGATAGCTCGGGAGCTTGCCGAGGAGGTCGCCATGGAGAACGCCTCGATTGAACGTGTCCTAGGCGTGTACCACAGCAAACGTGAGAGCAAGGACGACCACATCGTGATCTTCGTCGCTCGGGCAGGGTCGCCGGGCGGGGACCGGCTACAACGTGCCAACTTGATGGAGATCGAAGAAGCCGAGTGGTTCGCGCTCGACAAGCTCCCGGCATCGACCTCGCCAGCTACGGCCCGGCGGATCGCAGAGTACCGGGCCGGTGCGTCGGGTATGGGCGATTGGTAGCCGGCTCGCAGGCTTTCCCGATCAACGATCGTTGATCGGGAAAACATGCCGGCGCCGCTCGATTGGCGCGTGAGAGGAGTTGGATGACAGGTTATCGGAAGCGCGCCATCATGAGCTGAGCTAAGCCGTGTCGCAAGGAGACCTGACATGCCGGCTACGCTTCGTCATTTCGCGATTAACGCCGACGATGTTCCCAGGGCCAAGCGCTTCTACGAGCAGGCTTTCGAGTGGACCTTTGCCCCGTGGGGTCCGCCCAATTTCTACCAAGTGAAGAACGCGGGACCGGAAGTGCAGGGTGCGTTACAGGAGCGGCGCGAGATCATTCCCGGCGCGAGGTCCGCGACGTTCGAGACCAGCTTCGGCGTGGACGACCTCAAGGCCACGATTGCCGCAATCGAGGCGGCCGGCGGTGAGATCGTCATGCAGCCCTACCGGATCGAAGGGGTAGGCGAGCTGATCTACTTCCGCGACACCGAAGGCAACATCGCCGGGGCTATCCAGTTCGAGCCGGGGTATGCCATTGGACGATGACGGCTTCGATGTACGATCGTTAGGCGCTACGTTTCGGAGTGGAGCGCTGATCGGATGGCATGAGCATAGCTGGGGCCAGTTCGTGTTCGCCACATCCGGCGCTATGTGGGTGCGGAGCGATCACGCGATCTGGCTAACTCCGCCGACCCGCGCAATTTGGCTGCCGGCGGGCGTCCGCCACAGCATCGTCGTGCGTGGTGAGGTATCGCTTCGCACGCTCTATATCGCGAGAGATCGCGCAATCGGTCTTCCTGGCGTGCCGACGGTCGTCGAGGTCGTTCCGCTGTTGCGGGAGCTGATCCTTCGCATCGTCAAGGTTGGTATGCTGGCGAGAGACACGCCGACGCACGCCCGCATGGCCAGCTTCCTCTTGGATTTGTTGCTTGAGGCCGAACCCCAAGACCTCATCCTGCCGCTACCATGCGACGCACGCGCGCTCCGCCTCGCCGATCGCATTCGCAGCGATCCGGCTGATCCCACGGGCCTTGGTCAATTAGCGGTCGCGAGCGGCGCCAGCCTCCGAACGCTTCAACGCACCTTTACCGCCGAAACCGGTCTGACCCTCGAACTGTGGCGGCAGAAGGCGCGACTGCTGCACGCCGTGATCGGCTTGTCGAACCGCGAGAGCGTGACGAATGTCTCGATGGATTGTGGCTACAGGAGCGTCGGCGCGTTCATCGCGGCTTTCCAGCGACACTTCGGGATCACACCAGGCCGGTACTCGGCATCGTCGGCCTGAGGCTGGAGCCGATCAACTTCGCTTTCCCACAAACGAACGGGCAGCGAGACGGCGGGAGCGTTCCCGTTGGGATCGAGTTTTGGGAAGGCAGACAACCTTCCCAAAAGCCGTCGCGGACGTAGCAATTGAGAAAATCTACCGGCCTAGATGGCTGGCCCATACAGCTATAGCGCCGGCGATGGCCGGATCGCTTTCCGTCTCCAACCCCATTGATTGCATCGGCAACAAGCCCGGTGGGGCGACCTTGTAGAAGTGTGTCAGGTTCGGGAATGTCGCGACTTCCGTTGGCAGCGTCGTCCGGCTGGCGCGCAGCATCTCGGCGTGCGCTGCCGGGACGGAATCGTCCCGACCGCCCTGAACGATCAGTACCGGAGCTTGGACTTTAGCCAGTGCAGCGACCGGATCGACGCGATCGGCACTGCGCAGATAGGCAAGTCCCGGCTCGGGCATGGACGCAAGCATAGCGGTTTGCGGATTCGACTTTGCCTCGTCCGAGGGAGCCTGACCCGCCCGTATGGCGGCTGCCGTTCGATCGAACATCGTCATGTCTGGCGTGACGCCAGGAGGGGACATGGCTGCGACCTGCGCACGCAGGATCGACAGGATCGGCAACGCTGGGCCAGACAGGCTGACCACACCGTCGATCACCGCGCCGGATGGACCTGCGGCGAGCAGCGATGCCACCACGGCACCCTCGCTATGTCCGGCCACAAGGAGCGGGCGCGTCACGACGGTGCGGCGAAGCAGGTCCAGCCCGGCCTGCGCGACTTCGACGCGGGTCAGAAAGTCGATGTGCCGGCGGGCGGCGTCGGCGTCGATCGTGCGCGACCCCGTGCCGGGACCGATCTTGGCCATACGCAGGACGGTGAAGCCCCGCTTCCCGAGCTGGCGCGCCAGGTCGGCATAGGCGTGCGGGCGCATGTTCATTGACGGATAATTGCCGTCCACGTCGCTGTAGAGCGATCCGGGAATGAGAAGCACCGCGCCGCGTACAATGCCCTGCGGCATCGTGATGCGGCACGCGATCTCGACACCCGATACGGTAACGGTCGCATCGCGCTCCTGCGGAGCGGCGGCTTTCAGATTACTCGCGGTCATGCAGGTGGCTCCGACGATGATGGTGGCGAGGACGGTGCGGCGGTTCATTGCACGCGCCCCTGAAGGACGGTTTGGGCGTGGCAAACCATCGCCTGCTCCATGAAGACGGCCATGCCTGGATGCAGGGCGTCGTACATCGATCGGAAATCCGCATGATCGACATACATCCGGCCGAGTGAGGCATAGGCTGCCGCATCGGGAAGCCACGAACGACACACCCAGCGATAGTGCCGGCCCGCCAGTTCCTGCGCCGCATTGGAGGAGGGCGTACCCCCTGCCTCGATCAGCGTGACGATTCCAGCGTGGATGGCGTCGATCTCCGCCTTGAAGTCGAGCAATTGGGCCGGTGACAGGCCCTCCATCCTCGCCTTGGCATCACGGACCGCGACGTCGCCCAAATCGCCGAAGCGGGCCACGATCTCTGCTTCCCATTGGGCCTGCTTCTCGGCCGAGACACCGTAGAAGAGGCGATGGTCGTCCAACGCCTTGTCGGCATCGAGTGACGCCAGCGTCCGGTCGATCGTCTGCGCCAGATCGCGGCGCTGGGCGATCTCTTCATCGATCCGGCGGCGCAGATCGAGCAACGCAGCGCGCGTGTCGAAGGCAGGATCATCAAGGATGCGGGCAATCTCCGCGAGCGGCAGGCCAAGTTCGCGGTAGAACAGGATATGCTGAAGGCGCAGCATCTCCGCCTGCCCGTAATAACGATAGCCGTTCTCGCCGATGTCTGGCGTCAGCAGTCCGATATGATCGTAATGGTGCAGGGCACGAACGCTGACCCCCGACGCTTTCGCCACCTGTTTGACTGTCCGCATGATCTCACTCCGAATCGCTACGCCATGCTTGTGCGGGATGACGTTGCGTCAGGGTCAAGGGGTGAGAATGAGCGTGAGCTACTTTCCCGATTAGGAACGGCACGCGAGACGGCCGGGGCATTCTCATTGGGATCGATTTACGAGAAAGCGGGAATGCGGCTTGTTTCCGCGCCGTTGCCGGCCAGTGCGCAGATCAATACGGCAGCGTCAGTCGCGGTGGTCAGCGAAGCGGTCGGAAAAGTGTGCGAATCTCTTCTGCGAGGGCTGCCGGTTGCTCAAGGGCCGCGAAATGCCCGCCCTTGTGCATCACGCTCCAGCGCTGGACATCGCATACGCGCTCGACCCAGCTTCGTGGCGGCATCGGCAGCTCGCGCGGGAAGACCGCCACGCCCAGCGGTACCTGCACCCTTTCGCCGCGCGCGAACGCCAGGGGGTTGAGCCTGTTTTCCTTATACAGCCGCAACGATGCGTCGATCGTCCCGGAGAACCAGTACAGGGCGATGTTGGTGATGATCGTGTCCAACGGAATCGTGCGTTCGAGATCGCCGTCGTGGTCGCTCCACGCATCGAACTTTTCGATCATCCATGCGGCAAGCCCGATCGGGCTGTCCGACAGCGCATAGGCGAGGGTCTGCGGCCTCGTGCCGTGCAGCGCCGCATAGGCCCCGTGCTCGGCCGCGAATATCCTCGCCCGGTCGAGGAATGCTTGCTCGTCCGCTGTGATGGGCTCGACCGCGTCATCGATGCAGGGTGCGAAACTGCCGGGGATGTAATTGACGTGGACTCCGGTCAGCGCCTCCGGCCGCTGCCGTGCCAGCCACAGCGACACGCCTGCACCGATGTCACCACCCTGCGCTCCGTAGCGATCGTAGCCCAGTTCCGCCATCAGGCTTGCCCACATGTCGGCAATGGTCCGGGAGCTCACGCCAATCGACCGCGGTGCCTGACTTAAACCATATCCCGGCAGGGAGGGTACCACCACGTCGAACGCGTCCGCCGCGTGCCCGCCATGCGCCGCCGGGTCGGTAAGGAGCGGCAGGATACGCTCCATCTCGATGAACGATCCCGGCCATCCATGGGTGATCACGAGGGGCATGGGGGCGGGGCCGACGCCGCGCTGATGGATATAGTGAACGTCCAGTCCGTCGATGCGGGAAACGAACTGGGGAAGCCGGTTGAGCCGTGCCTCGGCCGTGCGCCAGTCAAATCCATCGGCCCACCGGTCCGCCAATTGCCGCACCAACCGTAAACTGGTGCCGTCCTCGCCGCTGCCAGGATCGATGGGGTTGGGCAGGCGCGCTGCAATCACGCGGCGCCGCAAATCACGCAGCGCCTCGTCCGTGATCGCGATCCTGTGTTCCCGTGCCGCCACCATCACTCCTGTTCATTTTGGAAAGGACGTCTAGGCAGAGGTCCTGATCCGACACATAGCTGGTCTAGCACCCGCCCGGCCCGATAGGGCAACAACTTGGGATGCCGGGAAATGAGCGGCCAGCGAGACGGCCGGGGGATTCCCATTGGGATCGCGAAATGGGAATTTATCCAGTGTCTCGATATCCCGTTTGATAGGTGTTTTGGGACACTGCGGCGGGTGATTGTCCGGCAATGCCGATCGCATGATAGGGTAGCTATGGGCAATCTTGCAGATTGACGGTGCCACGGGTACGCGCTTCTCGTCGGGCTGGATGTAGATCCTGCCGGGCAATGATCGCGCTGGTGTCCTGAAAGGGGCTTAAAAGGGAACACGGTAAGGGAGGCAATCTCCCCCAAACCGAGGCTGTCCCTGCAACTGTAAGCGGCGAGCGAGACGTACATCGCATTTTCCGTTGGAGGATGCAGCCACTGGATCAGCCACCACATCGGCAACGATCCGGGAAGGCCGTATGTCGAGCGACGACCCGTGAGCCAGGAGACCTGCCAGCGTCTGGTCGCTCTTGCTTTGGCCCAGGGGATGGTCGGGGCACGGTTCTTCCGTCTGAGCGACGAACGAGCGGCGGGGGCCGCATCAGTTCGTGTCGCGGGCGTTTGCGTCCGGCCGTAGACACGCGCCGACCGTTCGCAGCGGACGCCCCTGCCCAAAGTCGCTTGGCGCATGGGGGGATGGACATGACGGTTTTGAAATTACGCGCAGAGTTACTCGGATGCGCAGCGATGATCATTGCGTGCAGTGCAACGCCCGCAAACGCGCAGACGAAGGATGCGGACGCCGGATCAACACAGGCTTCAGCCGACGAAGTCGTCGTCTTCGGTCGGGGCGAGGCGAAGATCGGCGTAGCGCACGCGGCGAGCGAAGGCACCGTTGCCGGTGCCGACCTGCTGGTTCGGCCGCTGCTTCGCGTTGCCGAACTACTCGAAGCGGTCCCTGGGATGGTTGCCGCGCAGCACTCCGGCAGCGGCAAGGCGAACCAGTATTTCCTACGTGGTTTCAATCTGGATCACGGCTCCGACTTCACGACCTATATCGATGGCGTGCAGATGAACCTGCGGACGCATGGTCATGGACAGGGCTATCTCGATCTGAATGGGCTGATCCCCGAGATCGTCGCGCGCGAAGATTTCCGGAAAGGACCGTACCGCGCCGATGGCGGCGACTTCGCCCTGGCTGGTGCCGCCTACATGACGACGATCGATGGCTATGCCCGGCCCTGGATGTCGATCGAGGGCGGCTCCTACGGCTATGGCCGGGTCGCGGCGGGCGGCACGATCGACGATGTCGGCTCCGGCAAGCTGACGCTGGTGGCGCAGGCCAAGGTCTATGACGGACCATGGCAGGAACCCGAGCATCTGCGTCACGCATCAGGGTTTGCGAAATACATCGCTCCCGCCGGTGCGGGTCAGGTCGAGGCGTCGCTCAACGCCTATCGCGCGACTTGGCGGCCGACCGAGCAGATCCCCGAGCGGATCATCGGCACGGCGCTGTGCAAGGACGTGTTCTGCTCGCCCGATCCAACGGCGCGGGGTGAAACGACGCGGCTTATCGGCAACATCGCGGTGCGCCAGCCCGACTGGCATGCCAATGTCTATGGTCAGTTCTACGACTGGTCGATGTATTCCAATCCGACCTACACCGACCCGGACGGGACCAGCGCGCAGATCCGCCAGTTCGACAGACGGTGGATCGTCGGCGCGCGAGGAGAAAAGCGCTGGACGCTCGGGCCTGCGCTTGCCGTGTCGATCGGCACGGAGGAACGCTACGACCATATCGGAAGCGTCGGCGTCTATCGTACGAGCGCGCGTTCGTTCCTGTCGTCGCTGGGCCGGTATCACGTCGAGGAGGCGTCGGCTGCTCTCTACGGCGATATGACCTGGACACCGGTCGATGGCCTACGTTTTATAGGCGGGGTCCGAGGTGACTATTATCATTACACCGTGCGGGCGCGCGACGAAGCTGCGGCGATCGCGGGCGCAGGCAGTGGGGACGACGCCATCCTGTCGCCTAAGGCATCGGTGGCCTATTCGCCGACCGATCGCCTCGAATTCTATGCCAATTGGGGGGCGGCTTTCACTCGAACGACGTGCGCGGTGCGGTCAATGTCGAGACTCCGGTGCCTGTGCTGGTGCGCGGGGACGGCCGCGAACTCGGCGCGCGCTGGCAGTTGCCCGGCTTTTCGCTGACTGCGACCTATTGGTGGCTCGATGTGGGCAGTGAACTCCGCTTCGTGGGCGATTCCAACGCGGTGGAGCCGACTGGTGCCAGCAAGCGGCGCGGCTATGAGCTGGTTGCGTTCTGGCGGCCGAAGCCTTGGCTTGCGCTCGACGGAAACTACACGGCAAGCCGGTCACGCTATGACAATGGCGATCGCATTCCCAATGCCTTTGAGAACGCGGCATCGGCGGGCATCGCGCTGGTGCTCGATCCATGGGAGGCGAGCGTCCGCGTACGTCACCTCGGCCCCTATCCCCTGATCGAGGACAACAGTGTTCGCGATTCCGGAAGCACGGTCGTCAACGTCCGGGCGGCCCGCAAGATCGACCGGTTCGAGGTATATGGCGAAGTGCTCAACATCCTGAACAGCCGCGACAAGGACATCGCCTATTTCTACGAGTCGTATATCCCCGCCTTCGATACATCAGGACCGACCGATGGGCGCTTGAGCCGCGTGGTCGAGCCACGGACCTTGCGTCTGGGCACCAGGGTCAATTTTTAAGCTGGCGGAGGGGATCGCCAGCGTGGGACCCCGTCCCGCGCTGGTGATCCAACGCCGTCGTGATCAACCAATTATTTCTCGCCGCACGATTTCGGCCCCGGCACCCAGCGCCCATAGCTTACCTCGCGCGACGTTGCGCGACAGCGGCGCCATGCCGCAGTTTGTGGCGGGCAAGAGCTTGTCGGCGTCGACGAAGCGCAGCGCATTGCGCAGCGTGTCGGCGACCTGTTCTGGTGTCTCGATCGTGTCCGTCGCGACGTCGATCGCACCGACCATCACCTTCTTCCCGCGAATGAGTTCGATCAGGTCCATCGGCACGCGCGAGTTCTGGCATTCGAGCGAGATGATATCGATCTTCGACTTCTGAAGGTTTGGGAAGGTTTCCTCATACTGGCGCCATTCGGTGCCGAGCGTCTTCTTCCAGTCGGTATTGGCCTTGATGCCATAGCCATAGCAGATGTGGACGGCGGTCTCGGCATTCAGTCCCTCGGCCGCGCGCTCTAGCGTGGCGATGCCCCAGTCGTTCGCTTCGTCGAAGAAGACGTTGAAGGCGGGTTCGTCGAACTGGATGATGTCGACGCCGGCGGCCTCCAGCTCGCGCGCTTCTTCGTTGAGAATGCGTGCGAACTCCCATGCCAGCTTCTCGCGGCTCCGGTAATGCGCGTCGTAGAGAGTGTCGATCATCGTCATCGGCCCGGGTAGTGTCCACTTGATCGGCCGGTCGGTCTGGGCGCGCAGGAAGCGAGCATCGTCGACGAACACAGACGTCGACCGTGAGACGGCACCAACGACGGTAGGCACGCTGGCGTCATAACGGTTGCGGATGCGCACCGTCTCGCGCTTCTCAAAATCGACGCCGTCGAGATGCTCGATGAACGTCGTGACGAAGTGCTGCCGCGTCTGCTCGCCGTCCCCCAGGATGTCGATGCCCGCCTGCCGCTGATCGTCGACGGCCAGGCGCAGCGCGTCCTGCTTGCCCGCAATCAGTTCCTCGCCCTCTAGCTTCCACGGCGACCACAGGCTCTCGGGCTGGGCCAGCCACGATGGCTTGGGCAGACTGCCCGCGGTCGTCGTCGGCAATAGTGTCGTCATCAGTAATACCTTTGTGTCGTGGGGATCAGAAGCCGCAGGTCGCAGACCAGCGTTGCAGCGCGGCAGCGTGCGGCTTGATGAAATGCTCTTCAGCAAATTTGCCCTGCTCAATGGCGAGGCGGCTGCGCTCTTCACGATCGTAGACTATGCGGGTCAGCGAATAGTCCTGATACCTCAGGCTCGGCTGATAATGCTCCGCCGCCACAGAATTGGCGTTGTAGATTTCTGGACGATAGATTTTCTGGAACGTCTCCATCGTCGCGACGGTGCTGGCGAGTTCCAGGTTGGTATAGTCGCTGACCAGATCGCCGATATGGTAGAAGGCGAACGGCGCGACACTATGCGGCGGCATGAAATACCGCACCTTCATGCCCATCTTCGCGAAATACTGATCGGTGGGTGAGAATTTGTCATTGCGATACTCGACGCCCAGGATCGGATGCACGTTGGCGGTCCGGTGATAGACCTCCTTGCTCGACACGCTCAGGCAGATGACCGGGTGCTTACGGAACGCGGTGCGGTACGCGCTCGATGCGAGGAAATGCTTGAACAGGTTGCCGTGCAGATCGCCGAAGCCCTCCGGCGCGCCGCCACGTCCGGCCTTCAGATGATCGGGCAGGACGACGCTGAAATCGTAGTCACGCACGTAGGAAGAGAAGTTGTTGCCGATCATACCATCGCTGCGCTCGCCGCTGACCCGGTCGGTCACAGTTGTGTGCAGGATCTCGATCAGCGGGAAGGCTTCGTCGTCGGCATCGTTCCCGAGCGTGAGCGCGGCCGAGACGATTTTCAGCTCCAGCATGTAGCGATCACCCTTGGGATTATCCCAGTGCATCAGCGCGTTGAAGCGATGGTCGATCATCATCAGCGTGTTGCGCAAATTCTCCTGGCGGCTGTCCCCGCGCGCGAGATTGGCAAAGTTGGTAGTGATGCGCGTGTTGTCGGCCGGACGATAGTTTTCGTCGAACGGGATACTGCTGATCGAGAATGTAAACCCGCTATTCGTCATGACTCAACCCTGGCTTTACGGGCGGGAGGTCAGGCGAAATCGCGCAAGGCGTGAACAGGCCCGGATGGCGGCAAGCCACGGACCGTCGCATCAAGCGCGATCCACCGGAGGAACCCCCGTCCGAGGAACGTTATGGCGTCGAAGGCAGGTCTCCTGGCTCACGGGTCAACGCGGTGGCTCCGGCCTTCCCAGGCTCCTTGCGGGAGCCCAGTGACACGAAATGGAGCCGCCACTCGCCGCTTACAGTTGCGGGGGCAGCGCCGGATTCTGCCCCGAAGGACACCACCGACTTCCCGTCTTAGCCCCATCGCCACGCCTGGGATGGGGAACCTCGACATATCCGTTCAACACCATTAGCCCGATGGTGTCAACGTTGATATAAAGATATCTTTATATCTTCATCTCCTGCGAAGCGCAGTCGTGATCGTGATGACTTCGACTGTGCCATGCGGTGTCGAAAATCCCCCCTGGTCTTGACCTATAGGGACGTTTCCTGCGACCCTGGCACGGTCAAGGTTCCTTCGCCGGATGGCCGAAGGCTAAGACGGGAAATCGGTTCAATGCCGATGCTGCCCCCGCAACTGTAAGCGGCGAGTAGAAATCCCCTCGTGTGTCACTGGCGCTTTGGCGCTGGGAAGGCCGGGATTTTGACGACGACCTGCGAGCCAGGAGACCTGCCTTCGACGCCATAACGACCACCGGCGGGGTGCCCGGTCTGGCCGCTGCGTTGCTGCGGGAGAGGTGTAACTCTCTCGCTGGTAGCTGGCGTCTGGATATCCTCGCGCATGATTGAGGACCAGGATGCCACAGGACTATCGCAGCACTTCCATCCAGCTGATCGACATGGTCTTCCCGGGCGATGCCAACCATCACGGCACGCTGTTCGGCGGTGTGGCCCTGGCGCATATGGACAAGGTCGCTTTCCTCGCCGCATCACGCCATGGCCGCGCGGCCTTCGTCACCGCCTCTTCGGAGAAGATCGATTTCACGGCACCAGCCCGGATCGGCGACATGGTCGAGGTGACAGGCCGGGTCGTGCGGGTGGGGCGGAAGTCGCTCGACGTAGAGGTCGAACTGATCGCAGAGGCGCCGGTATCCGGCGAACGACGGCTGTGTACGCTAGGCCGTTTCACGCTCGTCTCGGTCGGAAGCGAAGACCCTCTGCCGCCGATGGGCGAGACGGTCCCGCATGATGCGGCGGAGCCATTGCGAATGGTCGAGATGATTTTCCCGAACCAGACCAACCATTACGGCACCCTCTATGGTGGCGATGCGCTTCGCATGATGGGCAAGGCGGCCTTCATTGCCTCAACGCGCCAGGCACGGGCTGTCATGGTTATGGCAGCATCTGACCGGATCGACTTCCGTTCCCCTATCCGGGAGGGGGAGATGGTCGAGCTAACTGCCGGAGTACAGATGACGGGGCGCAGCTCTGTGCGGATCAGTGTGGATCTGAGCGCCGAGGATTTAATATCCGGGGAACGACGACATGCGGCCACGGCGCTGTTCACGATGGTTTCGGTTGATGGAGATGGTCGAGCAAAGCCGCTTGGTAGTATCGGATAACACGGCCCCCCAAACTTTCCCAAAAAGGAACCTCCAACGGGACGGCTGACGGTCGCAAGGCGCGCCGAACGGCAGGGAAATAGCCGTTTTCCCAAAATATGTTCCCGATTGCTCATTCCCGAAATGGCCGGTTGGAGACGGAGAAATGGGACGATCCGGCCCGTGAAATGGACTCGCCTTTGGCATCCGCCCGGAGCGGATAATGTGAGCAGCCATCCTCGATTGCGAGCAGCGCCCGATGATGGCGAGCTCGCTGACAGCTAATTCGAGCACGATACCGCCCGCCAGTGTAAGCGTGGTCAGCAGGCCGCCTTGCGGTAGCGCCGGTAGCCGGGATGCTTGCCGCCTTTGAAGAGGGTGCGGGCGGTGCAGGAAGTTATCGGTTCTACGACCAGTCATACGAGCACTCGTATGACTGGTCGGATAGAGGTGGTCGGCCGGGTATCGGGTCGACGGCGATGGTCCGACGCGGAGAAGCTGGAGATTCTGGCCGAGGCGTTCCGGCCGGGGGTTCGGGTCTGCGATGTCATCGCACATCGCGAGGTATCGAGCAGCCTAATCTACACGTGGCGCAAGCAGCTGCACGAAGGCAAGCTGGCCGGGGCGATGCCGTCGCTGCCGGTATTTGCCGAGGTGCAGGTGGCGGAACTGACGCCGTCAGCGCCACAGCCGGCACCATGTTCATCGGGGCTCATCCACATCGAACTGCCGAGCGGTGTGCGGGTAAGCGTCGACGCAGGCGTGGATGCAGGCGCGCTGGCGCGGGTGCTGTCGGTGCTGCGGTGAGCCCGGTGCCGCTACCGACGCGGGTGTTCCTGGCGTGCGGGGTGACCGACATGCGCAAGGGCTTCGATGGTCTGGCGGTGCTGGTGCAGCAGGTGCTGGCGCAGAATCCTCATTCGGGTGCGCTGTTCGCGTTCCGGGGCAAACGGGGACATCTGGTCAAGCTGCTGTGGTTCGATGGGCAGGGGCTGTGCCTGTTTTCCAAGCGGCTCGACCGTGGCCGCTTCGTCTGGCCGGTGACCGCGACCGGCACGGTGGTGCTGACGCCGGCGCAATTGTCGATGCTGCTGGAGGGCATCGACTGGCGACGCCCCGAGCGGACGTTCGCGCCGACGCTGGCGGGGTGAGAACGGCGGTTTTACGCCGCTTTTGCTCGCTCGCCGACCTGCAATCTGCTATGAAGACAGCGTGTCGGAAGCGCCTGTTTCCCCTGCAGATGCCACCGCGCGGATCGCCGCGCTGGAGGCCTTACTCGCCCGGGCCAATGCCGCTCTGGCTGCCCGCGACCTGCTCATCGATACGCTGCGCGGACAGATCGCGCGGCTGCGGCGGATGCAATTCGGCGCCTCGTCCGAGAAGCTCGGCCGCGAGATCGAGCAGCTCGAACTGGCGCTGGAGGAACTGGAGACGGAGCGCAACGCGCCTGGGCCTGAGATGGCCGACAGCGGCGTGGCGGTTCGGCCGGTGCCCGTCCGCAGTCTTCCCGGACATCTGCCGCGCGAGGAGGTCGTCCATGAGCCGGCGTCGGGTGCCTGCACCTGCCCGGACTGTGGCGGTGCATTGCGCGCGCTCGGCTCGGACGCACACGAGATGCTCGACATCGTGCCGGTGCGCTGGCGGGTCGTGCGCAACGTCCGCCCCAAATACAGCTGCCGGGTGTGCGAGAAGATCGTCCAGGCTACCGCCCCGGTCAGCGCCGTGGCGCGTGGCAAGGCCACCTTCGCTACGCTGGCGCATGTCGTCGTCTCGAAGTTCGACCACCATTTGCCGCTTTACCGCCAGGCCGAGATGATGGCCGCGCAAGGGCTCGACATCGACCGCTCGACGCTGGCGGGCTGGACCGGACAGGCCGCGGTGCTCCTCGACCCCATCGTCAGCCGCATCCGTGACGAGGTGCTCAAGGCCGACAAGATCCATGCCGACGACACGCCCGTGCCGGTGCTCGACCCCGGCCGGGGGAAGACCGCGACCGGGCGGCTATGGGTGTACGCAGCCGACGACCAGGCGTCCGGCGGCACGGCGCCGCGCGCGACCTGGTATCGCTTCACGCCCGACCGCACGGCCGCGCACCCGATGGCCCATCTCGCCGGCTTCCGCGGTTTCCTTCAGGCCGATGCCTATGCCGGCTATGACGGGCTCTACCGCAGCGGCGTGACCGAAGTCGCGTGTTGGGCACACTTTCGCCGAAAGGTCTTCGATCTGCACGAGCGGTCACCCACGCCGCTGACAACCAACATCCTCGAGCGGATCGGCACGCTTTACGCTGTCGAGGCCGAGGTCCGTGGCCAACCACCCGACGTGCGATGTCGAGCCCGACAGGAAAAAAGTCGACCGCTGGTCGACGCCTTGCGCGAGGTGCTCGACGCCAGCTTGCGCCGCCTGTCGTCCAGGTCCGACATGGCAAGGGCCATCGCCTATGGCACGAAGCGCTGGCCAGCGCTGTCCCGCTTCCTCGACGATGGCCGCCTGGAGATCGACAACAATATCGCGGAGCGTGCGCTGCGCGGTGTCGCGGTCGGACGCCGCAACTGGCTGTTCGCCGGTTCGCGCGCAGGCGGCGAACGGGCCGCTGCCATCTACACCGTCATCCAGACCTGCAAGGCCAACGGCGTCGATCCGCAGACCTATATCGCAGACGTCATCGCCAAAGTCGCGGCAGACTGGCTTGCCAGCCGATGGGATGAACTCATGCCGTGGAACTGGATGCCGCCGGCACATCAGCCGACCGCACAAGCCGCATAATCCGCGGTCTCCACATCACGCTTACCCGCCAGTGGCAGAGAGCGTGAGCACAAAATCGCTTCGATGGCGAGCAGACGCCGCTATGTTTGCGAGCCGCTACACCTAGCCGCGCATACTCAGGCGTCGCCGACCGTCAGCGCGGTGCGACCATCGTCAGCCTTCCCGGTCAATCCGGGCACCTCGTCGAGTTGTCGAAGATCGGTGAAGCGGCCGCGCTCGCCGCGATAGCGTACGATCTCGAAGCCGTGGCCTTTCAAGGCTGGGACGGCGTCCAGCTCCTCGGCCGAGGCGGTATTGACGTTGATGAGCGCTACATTGTCCAACGTTAATCCTCCGTGCAATGACGCGAAAACGCGTAGCCCCGTCTTGGTTGCCACGGTCGCGGGGACGAAGTGCCTCGTTATGCGTTCAGCGGGAGCGGGAGGGTTAACTATGATCGCGGATCACATATTTTGTCGCAAGCAGGCGGAGGTCGAGCGGCGAGCCGCGGCCGAGGCAACGCTAGAACGCGTGCAGGAACGCCATTTGCAGTCCGCCTTGAATTGGGACCGTCTTGCCCAACGCGGTGAGCTAACGGAGCGTAATCGAATCCGAAAGGGCGCGGCGATCGCAGAGGGCTAAATGGCGCCTCGTTGCGTTTGGGGAGAAATCAACAAGGCGCCGGTTGGACCAAGCGCTGGGCTTCGGCATCGGTCATCAATTGAACAGTCTTCCTATCGCGCTGTTCCGGCACCCGGACAATATCGCCCAACCTGGTGCTAGTCGCCCTCGCCGATCAACGCGGTGGCGCTGGCCGGCGCAGGTGCTGAAAAGCTTGAACGTCTGGGAAGAGCTGGCGCGGAAGATCGAGCAGCCACCCCGACGCTGTCCAGCATCCGATCGCCGCGAGTAGCCAGACGCCGATGTAGGATTGGCCGACGACGTCGTAGACGAGGGTGCCATAGGATTTGATGAGCCAGACGAGCAGGGCGCCGAAGAGGAACATGCGCGTCCACGTGTAGCGACCGGTGATGCGCCGCAGGCTGCGTTCGAGATTGATCACCGGATCTTGGCCGGGTTGTCTGCGGTGCTGATCCATGCTGCCGTTCTCCCCGCGATCATCGATAGCGTAGACTGCAGTCCGAGAAAACTCGATCGCCTTCACGGTTGCTCCAAATCAGCCGCAGAGCTCCTAAATAGGCCGTATGGCCTCAAACGACACCGGCGCGTTGCGCCGCCTCATCTACACCAGCCGCGCGAACGATCACGACTTGGTGGACATCCTGCGGGTGAGCCGCGCGAACAACGGCATCGACGGGATCAGCGGCCTGTTGCTGGCAAAGCAAGGCATGTTCGTGCAGGTGCTCGAGGGCCCACCCGAGAGCGTGGCAACGACGTTCGAGCGGATCCGTCGAGACGACCGGCACTCGCACGTCGAGGTGCTGAGCGACACGGCCGAGACGGAGCGCGCCTTTGGAGATTGGGCAATGGCAGGGCTGCCGGGCGAGGACGACATATCAGTGCGTGAGCGTCTAGCCGTGCTAACCACTGGCGCTCCGGCAACGATCAAGACGGTCTTTCAGGGCAGCTGACGCTAGACCCGTCCCAATGCCGGCGGATGCTTCTCGCCGCATGGCTCAGCTGCTCCTCAACAAGCCAAGACGCGTGCGCACATAGCCAAGGCCGAAGACGTAGATCGGGACGAAGATGATGGCGGACGCTCCCCACACCCACGGGTCCACGTCGGCGTAGATGAGCAGGGCGACGACCGCGAACCAGTAGGCCGTGTCCATGAGGTTCATAACGGACTTGCGGTGATCCCGGCAGCTGGTCTCGGGGATAGCGAGACGCGCCCTGTCAGGCTCGGCCATGATCGTCGCTCCCAGTTGGTCCGTTTCAAACATACCGGATACGGCATCGAAACCAAGCTGGGTTGCCTCCGATCAGACAGCGTTCCGCAGCGGCTCCGGCTTCTTGCCGTCTGGCAGGGTGTCCCGAAGGTGCTGGTGAACCATGGCCGCGGAGAAGGGCTTGCTGAGGAATGTGGCTTTCTCGGGCATGTCGCCGTCCTCGCGCTTCAAGCGGCCGCTCGCGATTACGATCTCGATCCACGGATAGAGCTCGGCGACATGGCGGACGAGGGCAAACCCGTCGGTATCTCCCGGCATGTCGACGTCCGAGAAGAGCAGGGTGATCGTATGTGCATGCTCCGGAAGCATGACGATCGCTGCGTCGCCGTTGTCGGCTTCGTGCGTCCGGAACCCCACGTCTTCCAAGATGCCGCAGGCATCCATGAGAATGATGGCGTCGTCATCAACAACAAGCGCGTAGGGATTGGTCGAAAGAGCCATCAGCCCTAAACCCCTGGGCGCGAGCAAGGTCCCTCGTAGGAGGGAATATACCTTGCGCTACTGTCCTGCCGTGGCGCAGGCGGGCGCATGTCTCACCTGCGGGGGCGGTCGTGACCTTGGAACCAGGCGTACGAGCGGCGTCGGTTCTGCACCGCGAGCACCGCAAAGGCGACCGACCAGCCAAACAGCACGGCGAGCAGCGCATCGGTCGATGCGTGTGCGAGCAACAGCACAATCATCGAAATGGACGCCGCAGCGCCGAGGACGAGCAGCTGACTGCCATTCGCCGGCTGTGGGAGGCCGACGCGGTCGACACGCCAATCATGAGGCTTCGACGCATGCCGCCAAGCAGTGACAGCGTTCCAGGCGGCAATCGCGAGCGCGATAAGCGTTCCTGCAATCAAGACGTTATTCAACGGCGTCCCCACTTCTCTTCGAAATAGATGTGAAGTTGACCCGATGGTCAAGCTGCGCGGGACAACACACAAATATGTGTGTCGGGTGAGAACCTGAGGCCGTTTCGAGTGACGGGGCCGGGGCCGCTGCTTTCGGCTTAAGCCCTGTCTTCGTTCAGCGATTGCCTTCGAAGAGGTCGGTCCTTTGCGGGAGCTTGCGCGCCAAGGTCGCTGATACGCCCAGCAGGGCAAGCGCAATGACCTGAGCCACGCCGGCCTGCATCTCATCATCGAGCAGCAGCGAGGCCAGCGCGAACGCAAAGGCGCCGAGTGAGGGCACGACACCGAAAACAAGGTGATGAATCGTTCGCGCGCGAATGAATGTCAGAAGGAGCGCTGCAACAAGGTTGATGGATGCCACGAACATCGTCATGTTATATAGCGCTGTCCCGACGCTCATAAGACACGTCCTCTATTTAACATAATCTGTGTTATCGATCTTATGTTGTGTAAGCGCTAAGTACAAATGGCACCAGCCCGCTAGATAGAAATGGCACTCTGCGGTGCTCTCAGCGGGTCGCCGGTGTCATAGCCGTTCTCGGCAACGAGGACGCGCATTGTATGACGGTGCTGGCGATGAGTTCTGCTGAGATCACCCGGTTCGACACGCTGATGCGGCTCGACCGTGGCGAGATCCGGGTCGCGGACGCGATGGAGCTGCTCGGCCTTGCGAGGCGGCAGGTGTACCGGTTGCTGGGCCGCCTGCGACAGGACGGCGCTAGCGGCCTGGTGTCGCGCAAGCGAGGACGCCCGAGCAACCGACGCTACAGCGACGCCTTCCGCGCCGAGGTGGTCACGCTGGTGCGCGAGCACTACGCCGACTTCGGACCGACGCTGGCGCGCGAGTACCTCGCCGAGCGCCACGGCATCGGCCTGTCGTGCGAGACCCTGCGGCGCATCATGCTGGAGGCCGGGCTGTGGCAGGACCGTGCAGCAAAGCGCCCTCGCCCGTACCAGCCGCGCTACCGGCGCGACTGCCGCGGCGAGCTCGTCCAGGTTGACGGCTCCAAGCACTGGTGGTTCGAGGGCCGCGGTCCACAATGCACGCTGCTGGTGTTCATCGACGACGCTACGAGCGAATTGATGCACCTCGAGATGGTCGAGAGCGAGAGCACCTTCTCGTACATGCGCGCGACGAGGACCTATCTCGAGCGGCACGGCAAGCCGGTGGCCTTCTACACCGACAAGCACAGCGCCTTTCGCAACAACACGGCCTCGGCGAAGGGTGACGGCATGACCCACCTCGGGCGGGCGCTGGACCGGCTCAACATCGAGCTGATCTGCGCAAACTCGCCGCAGGCGAAGGGACGCGTCGAGCGGGTCAACGCGACGCTGCAGGACCGTCTGGTCAAGGCGATGCGGCTACAGCGCATCTCCACCATCGACCAAGCCAACGCCTTCCTCCCCTCCTACATGGCGCAGCACAATCGACGGTTCGCCAAGGCGCCGTTCGACCCGCGCGACCTTCACCGGCCGCTTGCCATCCATGAAGACCTGGAAGCGGAGCTGGTCTGGCGCGAGCAGCGCACCGTCACCGGTGCCCTCACCTTGCACTACAACAAGGCCATGTTCATCCTCGAGCCCTCCCCTGCGTCGCAGGCGCTCGCGCGGAAGAAGGTCGACGTGTGCGAGTACCCGGATGGCCGGCTCGAGATCCAGCACGAGGGCACGGTCCTGCCCTATCGCATGTTCGACAAGATGCGCCGGGTGAACCAGGCCGCCGTGGTCGACAACAAGCATCTCGACGCGGCGCTGGCGCTCGCCCGCGTGATACAGCAAGCTCAGCCACACCATGCCAAGCGCAACAACAACGAGCCGGCGCGCACCGCGCAGCCCGTCGGACCGTTCAAGGCGCCCTCCCCGGCTTCATCCGCCCAGAAGCTCGACCGTCGTACGCTCGGCAACGGCAGGCTCAAGCGTGGGCCGCGTCTCTCCAACGAGGACCTGGTTGCGCGGGGCCTTAGTGAGTACGCTCGCTAGCGTCCGGAACCGCCCAAATTTAGACGCTCAGGCAGGCAACCTGTTTTCCCGAAATCCGCCATTGGTTCAGCCCGACCATTCCCGTTTCCCCATCCTCGAATGCCAATTTCGGGAAAGAGCAATTGGGAACATATTTCGGGAAAGCCGATGCCTCTGACGCCTCTCGGCATGGTGAGAAAGGCTACTTTCCCGCTACGGGTTCGAGACCGTCCGAAAACGCGAGGCGGGATGGTTGAGCGTGCAGGTACGCAGAGGAATTTCGGGCATTTGCCGTCTTCTGCGCCCTGGTAACGGCCAAATCGGCTCTGAGACGGTCATTCCCACGGTCGTGACGGAGAATATGGCCGCCTGGATCAGGCCTGCACTGCCCGGATCAGCCCCGGCACGCCTATGAGGGTGATGGCCCGCCTGAGATTGTAGGCCAGTGCCGTCAGGCTGAACTCGGCGCGGACCTTGTCCAGCCCACGCATCAGGAACGCGCCCTGGTTCATCCATTGCTTGATCGAGCCGAACGGGTGTTCGACCGTGGATTTACGGATCACGAGGATGTCGGGGCGTTCCGCGAGGCGTGCCGCCATGCGCTCGATGACGGCCTCGTGCTCGCCGCGATTGATGCGTCGCCAGCGTCCCTTGGTGCAGCGCGCCTTGATCTGGCAGCCCGCGCAGGCGGCGGGGCTGGAATACTGGACCGACAGATGCCCGCGCGTCACGGACGCGTAGCGGATGTCAAGCACCTGGCCGCCGGGACAATGATAGACGTCGGCTTGGGGATCGTAGCGGAACCGCTCCTTGGGAAAGAGGCCGTTGCCGACGGCGGTGCCACGATGCGGGCGGGGAATATAAGGCGTGATGCCGGCCGCCTCGCATGCGACGATGTCGTCGCCGGAGTGATATCCCATGTCGGCGACCGCATCGATCCGCTCTACCCCGAGTGCTTCCATCGCCGCTCCGGCGGTGGGCGCCAGCAGGCTCATGTCGTTGCAGGCGTTGGTGACGTGCTGCTCGACGATCAGGCTGTGTTTGGCGTCGACCGCCACCTGGGCATTGTAGCCGAGCGTGACCTTGGAATGCGCGACCATCAGGCGGGCGTCGGGATCGGTGAGCGATATCTGTCCTTCGCCGCTGGCCTCCAGCTGACCCAGCAGCGCCGCACTGGCCTGACGCTGTTCGCGCAGCTTGGCGATCTTCGTCGCCAGGGTATCGCCGCGACCGGTGCCGGCAGCATCCTCACCGTGGTCGATCTGGTCCAGCTCCGCCAGATAGCGGTCCAGTCGCGCATCTACTGCGGCGAGATACGTCGCCAGGCGCTCACGGCTGAAATTGCGCGACCGGCTGTTCACCGCTTTCAGCCGCGTGCCGTCCACCGCCAGCAACTCGCGTCCGAACAGGTCCAGCTTGCGGCACAGCATCACGAACGCGCGGAACACCGCCTTGAACGCGGTCCGGTTGTCGCGCCGGAAGTCGGCGATGGTCCGGAAGTCCGGACGCACACCGCGCAGCAGCCAGATCAGCTCGAGATTGCGCGCCGCCTCTGCCGCCAGGCGCCGGCTCGACCGCACCCGGTTGAGATAGCCGTACAGGTAGAGCTTGAGCATGTCGGCCGGATCGTAACCGGGCCGTCCCGTCGCCTTGGGTCGCGACCGCACGAAGCCAGCACTGCCCAGATCAAGATCATCGACGAAGGCGTCGATGAACCGCACCGGGTTGTCCGCCGCTACATAATCGTCGACCGACGCTGGCAGCAGCAGCGCCTGATCACGAGCATGTCCCTCGATGTACGCCATGCATGCAGATTACACCGCCCGGATGCACTCGGGAATCACGATCACGTTTTCGGACGGTCTCGTTCCTTTACGGGAACGCCGATCAGGCTCTGGTTAGCTCAGTTTTGCGCGTGATAGTCCAATGCTCCAGTCGTTTGTAGACGATCACCTTGTCGCCGATCAGATCTCCATGCCGGCGACAGAAGAGGTCGAGCTGATCGCGATCGCCGACCAGTTCGACACAGATCGTCAGATGCGGATCGGCAATTTCCGAGCCGTTCTCCCGGATCGGTTCGTGATTGCTGAAGCCGTAATGGGTATTTTGCGCGACGGCGTTGATGATGCCGTCCGCCTTCGCGGTGCGAATCAGCTCGCGATAGAGCGGCTTTGCCCCCCAGAAGCGACGCGGGCCGATCTTGTCGGACGGTTTCAGATAGATGCGCAGCATCCCGACTTCGCGGTGATGGACGGTGAAACGATTGGGCATGACGGGCTTTCGACAGGAAACAGGATCAGGCGCGCGTGCGCCGGCGAGAAGCGCGGTGCGTGCGGGCATCGCGCAGGGTCGCGTCGGGTGTGAGGTGTGCGGCAGGTACCTTTGGCACAGCGACGCGCTGCGACAGGTAGATGCCGTTGTGGCCTGAGCAGAGGTAGGCGACGAAGCACGCGACTGCGATCGGCACCGTATAGGCCGCGCCGAACAACTCGATCCCCATGAACGTGCAAGCCAGCGGTGTGTTGGCCGCGCCCGCGAACAGCGCGACGAAGCCGATCGCTGCGAATAGCCCCGACGGTACTCCGAACATCGGCGCGAGCGCATTGCCGAGCGCCGCGCCGATAAAGAACAGCGGCGTGACCTCGCCCCCCTTGAAGCCCGCGCTCAGGGTCACGACGGTAAAGAGCAGCTTCAGCGCCCAGCTCCACGAGTGCGTATCGGGACCAAAGAAGCTGGCGATGGTCAGGCTGTCCGGTGTCGCGGCGAGCGTACCCAGGCCAAGATAGTCGCGGGTTCCGAGCAGCCAGACCAGCGCAATCACGGCCAGCCCGCCGATAACGGGTCGTAGTGGGCCATAGGGGATCACGCGCTTCAACCATCCGCCCAGCGCGTGATTGGCCTCGGCAAAGGTCAGCCCGGTCAGACCGAAGGCAATGCCGGCGACACCGGCCTTGGCGACGAGCAGCGCGTCGACCGGCACCAGCGCATCGACATGGTAGACGCCGTGATGAATGCCCCAGGCAAGACAGGTCCAGTCACCGACCAGCGCCGCGACCAGGCATGGCACCAGCGCGCGATACTCGACCCGACCGATCGCCAGCACCTCCAGTGCAAAGACCGCGCCCGCAATCGGCGTCCCGAAGACCGCGCCGAACCCAGCCGCGATCCCGGTCATAAGGAGGGTGCGTGTCGCTTCCGCATCCAATCTGAGCGCGCGTCCAAACCCGCTGGCAAGACTGCCGCCCAACTGCACGGCGGTGCCTTCACGTCCCGCCGATCCCCCGAACAGATGTGTCACGACCGTGCCGAAGAAGATGAGCGGAGCCATGCGCAGCGGCACGCCGCCCCCCGGTTCGTGGATTTGCTCGACGATGAGGTTGTTGCCGCCTTCGACCGAGCGCCCTGTCAGATGGTAGAGCAGTCCGACCACGAACCCGCCGATCGGCAGCAGGTAGAGCAGCCAGGGAAAGGCGAAGCGAAGCCGGGTTACGGCGTCGAGGCTCCGCAGGAAGGCCGCGCAGAGCGTTCCCACCGCTGCGGCCATCGGGACCAGGATCAAAGCCCACCGCAGTACCGACGTGGCATGGGTGCGGCGATCGCGAATGAACGCTGCCATGTTGAACTGGTCATAGAGATTGCGAAATGTCGCGCGCACGATTCCTCCTTGCTGCCTTGCGGCGCCTGGTAGGAATCATCGGCCCTTGCGAGGGCGGTTCGACCGAATGGCCCGGCGGAAATCCATCGCCGTGCCTGCGCATATGCTGTCCGACCGCGACCCGGTCAACCAACCGCAGAAGCATGAGACTATCGTTTTGGTGAGGACCGATAAAATGGCTTTGGCCACGGAATAAACCCCGACGAGCATCGTCTACGCTTTCGAGACCGATGCGCTGGAGGCTTATGCGTAGACGAGATTGGATGCTGGGTCTGACGGCTTCGGCCCTACTTACCGGCGCAGTCGCGGCCGCCCCCGCCGATGGCTACGCTAATATGATGTCTGTCGCGATGGACCGGATGATGGCGGGCATGATGGTCAAGCCGTCCGGTGACGTCGACCGCGACTTCGTGGCGATGATGCTTCCGCATCATCAGGGTGCCATCGATATGGCGGTGGCGGAGCTGCGCTACGGCCATAACGAGCAGCTCAAGCGCATCGCGCAGGAAATCATCATCGATCAGCAGCAGGAGATCGCCGCCATGAAGCTGGCGATCGGCCAGCCGCTACCGCCTTCGACGCCAGCCCCGACGCAGGGCGGCGACCACCATAGCCCTATGGAGCACTGACATGATCCGGACCATCCTGCGCTCGGCCGCCTTGCTGATGAGCGCCGCACCGGGCCTCGCCATGGCCCAGCAGGCGCCGTGGAACGCTAAGGACATGCCCGTCAGCCACCGCGACCGCGTCTATGCGTCTGAACAATTCTCCAACACGGTGTCGGTGACCGACCCGGCCGACAACCGGCTGCTCGGCGTCATCAAACTCGGCGATTCCCAGCCGATGAACTTCTCCCCGCTCTACAAGGGACAGGTGCTGGTTCACGGCCTGGGCTTCTCGCCGGACGGGAAGACCTTGGCGGTCGTGTCGATCGGATCGAACGCCGTGTCGTGGATCGACACCGCCACCAACACCGTCAAGCACACGACCTATGTCGGGCGCAGTCCGCACGAGGCGTTCTTCACGCCGGACGGCAAGGAGGTGTGGGTCACGGTCCGCGGCGAGGATTATATCGCCGTGCTCGACCCCACGACGTACAAGGAGACGGGGCGCATCAAGACGCCCGGTGGTCCGGGCATGACGATCTTCTCTCCCGATGGCCGGTACGGCTATGTCTGCTCTTCGTTCAATCCGGTATTGGCTGTGTTCGATGTCGCGACCCACGCGCAGGTCGGACAGGTGGCGCAGCCAAGCCCCTTCTGCCCCAACATCGCCGCGACGCCGGACGGCAAGCAAGTGTGGTTTACGCTGAAGGACATCGGCAAGACGGTCGCATTCGATGCTCGGCCACCCTTCGCGATCCTGAAGGTGCTGGATACCGGGCCTATCACGAACCATGTCAATTTCGCCCGCACGGCCAAGGGGCAGTTCGCGTATGTGACGGTCGGCGGAGAGAATGTGGTCAAGGTGTTCCGCACGTCCGACTTCACGCCGGTGGCAACAATTCCGGTCGGCAAGATGCCGCACGGTGTTTGGCCATCGGGCGACGGCCGGCGCGTTTATGTCGGGCTAGAGAATTCCGATGAGCTGGCCGCGATCGACACTGCCGGCAACACGGTCGTCGCTACCGTGCCGGTCGGACAGGCACCGCAGGCGATCGCCTATGTGTCGAACGCAGTTCCGACAGGCCCCGGCACCGACAATCTCCAGCCGCTCGGCACAGCGGGCAAGGCGCTGCATCTGACCATGGGGCCGATTGGCGGCAAAGGTACGGCAAGCAGCATCACCCTCTTCGACCAGGGCATCATTCAGGTCGTGCAGAGTGCCGTTACCGGTTTGCAGCCCAAGAAGCCTTACATGCTCGTACTGACCGCCAATGCGGACGGCAGCGGCGCTGTAGAGCCGCTTGCGAACTTCATGAGCAACCCGGCAGGTGCGGCGATCGTCAACGCATCGGGTCCGATCCGCCAGATCGTTCAGGGCAGCACCGCGACACCCCGGCGCTTTCTGGCGGTTGCGGAGGTGGTGAACGGCGCGCCGGGGCGCATCGTGCAGGTGCAGCGCGACTGAGATGGACCCGCTTGCCGCCGCGATCGAACCGCTGATCCCCGGGCTGCGCCGCTATGCCCGGTCGTGGTTGCGCGACCGGGTGATGGCGGATGACGTGGTGCAGGATTGCCTGGAGCGCGCGGTCGGGCGCTGGCGACAGCGACGGGGTGCGGAGGTCCGCCCGTGGGTCTATGCGATCCTGCACAATTTGTTGGTCGATCATCAGCGGCAGCATAGCCGGCGAGGTACGGCGGTTCCGCTCCACCTCGTGGACGACGCCGCGCTCGGCCGCCCGGCCGATCAGGACACAGGCCTGCACCACCGCGACCTGCTGCGCGCGCTTGATGCGTTGCCTGAAGAACAGCGAACGGTGCTGCTCCTGGTCTCGGTCGAGGGCCTGCCCTATGCGGAGGTCGCTGCCGTAGTCGGCGTGCCGCTGGGCACGGTAATGTCGCGCATATCGCGGGGGCGCGACCGTCTGGCGACCCTCCTCCGGGAGGGTGAACGGCCGCGATTGAGGAGCGTGCAATGACCAGCCCGATCGGCGAGGACGATCTGGCCGCATGGATCGATGGCAGGCTGTCGCCCGAGCGGCAGCGCCTGGTCGACGCCTATCTTGAAGGCCAGCCGGACGTGCATGCCCGTGTGCGAGAGCAGGCGGAGCAGGCGCGAGCCCTTGCATCCCTGTTCGCCCCCGTCGCGGATGAACCGATCCCGGCGACGATGCGCGTGGCAGCGATCAGGGGACGGCAACGGCAACCGCGTTGGCAGCTCGCCATCGCCGCGTCACTTCTGCTGGCGTTGGGGTTTGGCGGTGGCTGGTCGAGCGCGCGGTGGAGCGGCGAACCCCGCGCGGGCATCGCGGCGCTGGCCAACGAGGCGAGTGATAATTTCCGTGTCTATGCCGCCGACCGGATACGACCGGCGGAGATCGGCCCCGACCAGCGCGCCATGCTGATCCGATGGACCTCCGCTCGATTGGGTGAGCGCGTCACGATCCCGGACCTCAGCACGGCCGGCTATCGCTATGGCGGGGGGCGACTGGTCGCGACGCCCCACGGCCCTGCGGCACTGCTCCTCTACGACGGACCGCAAGCGTCGAAACTTGCGGTGCTGACGAGGCCCATGCAGATCGACAAGACCGCGAGCATGACCAGCACGTCCAGCGGGACCATGGGCCGGGTCACATGGGCGGTCGACGGGATCGGCTATAGTGTGGTGGGCGAGCGACCCGCGGCCGAACTGCATCCGATCGCCGATGAAGTCCGGCGTCAGGCAGATGCCGCGCTTGTGTCCTGATAGCGCCTTGCCGCCTCCCGGCGCCGACGGGCACCGGGCGGTCCAGCGCGATCACGGCTTGCGCTCGACATCCTTCCTGTCGGTCTCGGCCGGCGTCAGACGGGCTCGCTCGCGGATGCGGCGTTCCAGCGGCGCGCCGACGAACAGGACGAGCATTGCAAGGCTCACCCCGCCGATGATGAGCGGCCACACCGCCAACCCTGCTGCCGCGCCGATCGTGGCTGTCACCCAGATGCACGCGGCGGTCGCCAATCCATGCACTTCCTGACCCTGGCCGACCCGCAGCACCGCACCGGCACCGATGAAGCCGACGCCGGACAGAATGCCCTGCATCGCCCGTCCTGCGGCATCGGCGTTCACGTTCGGCAAGCCACTATGCACGATCGCCTGAACGGCGATGCAACTCGCCAGACCGACCAGACCCAGCGTCCGCAGGCCCATGATCTGCCGGTTCTCACGCGAGCGTTCCCAGCCGAGCACCATCCCGGCCGCGGTCGCCACCACCAGCCGGCCAATCGCATCGATCCAGAAAGCGACGTCCGGTGCCGCTGATGCTTCGATCATTCGACCAGCACGTGAACGTGATGCCAGGCGGTGCACAGATAGCCGGCGAAATTCCACATCGTATCCGGCCGCTCGGGCTGTCCCTGCCCGGTCTCGTCGAAGGCACGGGCGACAAGGTGCTGGCGTCCCTTGGCAAGTGTGGCGTCAAGGATCCAGCGCCGCCAGCCCCAGCGCGTCTCCGGATCATCGGCGAAGGTCGCCTGTTGCCAGTCGCGACCGCCGTTCACCGACACTTCGATCCGAGAAATACGGCGGTCATAGGCAATGGCATATCCCTCAATCCGCACCTCTCCGGCGGCCAAACTCTCGCCCGCACCGGGCGAGCAGATCGCGGCGTTGAGCGGCATGGCATTGATCGTCAGACCCTGGCTCCAGTCGACGGTGTCGCTCGTCACAGCGGCGGGGAAGAGCTTGTAGTCGTGCGCCTGGATCGGTGCCTCGGAGGGCGTTTCACGCACCTCGATCCGTGTCAGCCATTTGGCGCTGCGGACCCCGGCATAGCCAGGCACCACCATGCGGAGCGGGGCGCCATGTTCGGGCGTCAGCGGCTCGCCATTCATCGCCCAGGCGAGGAGTACGTCGGGCTCCCGCGCCTTGCTCATGGCGATCGATACCCCGAACAAGGCTTCTTCACCCTCCACGTCCACCTCGTCCGCGCCGGTGAACGCCACGAACAGCTCGGACGCATCCGGCGCGCCGACCGCATCGAGCACATCGGCCAAGCGTACGCCGGTCCACTCCGCATTGCCGATCGCGCCTACGTCCCACGGATCGCCGGAGGTGTTGGCGACCTGCTGGAGATCGGTACGCCGGTTGCCGGCGCACTGGAGAACCGCCGTTACCGTGCGCGTGGCAAACGTGCTCTTCAGTTCCTGCACCGAGAAGAAGCGGCTCGCCATGCCCCTCCCGCTCACCTCGATCCGATGATTGGCGGGCAGATCCGGCACCGGCCCGTGGCTGCGCACGTAGAACAGCGCCTGCGGCGTCAGAAACCGCTCGATCAACGCACCGGGCGTCGGCTCGGCATTGTAGGGATCAGAACTGCGCTCGATCATATCGGTCATGGACGATCAAACGTCGCGGGCACGCGTAACGCTTCAAGTCTTCGAGACCATCGCAGACGAAAGGCTGCCGACCATTCCGATATCCAGATTGGAATGACCATATCAAACGGTTGGTCGTATCGATCTAAGTACGCGATATATGCTGCATGACTTTGGAGCAGCTCAGAATATTCGTCGGTGTCGCGGAGCGCGAACACGTCACCAAGGCAGCGGAGGCGCTGAACGTCACGCAGTCTGCTGCCTCCGGGGCGGTTGCGGCCCTCGAAGCGCGCTACGGCGTTCCGCTGTTCCACCGCGTCGGGCGTGGCATCCAGCTTACCGAGGCAGGCCGCGGCTTTCTGGAGGAAGCGCGCGCGGTGCTGGGGCGGGCAGCGCATGCCGAGACGATGCTCGCGGACTATGCCGGGCTCGCGCGTGGTTCGTTGCGGATCGTCGCCAGCCAGACGATCGCGAGCTATTGGTTGCCGGCAAAGCTCGCCGCCTTCCACGAACGCCACCCACAGATCGCGGTCGAGCTGGCGATCGACAACACCGAAGGCGCGGCAGCGCAGGTGTTGAGCGGCGCGGCGGAACTCGGCTTTGTCGAGGGCGAGGTGGACGAACCGGCGCTTGCCCACTGGAATGTCGGGCATGACCCAATGGTGCTGGTCGGCCGCGAGGAAGCCGAACGCATCGACGAGGCCTGGCTGCGCACTACACGCTGGATCGTCCGTGAGCAGGGATCGGGTACGCGCTCGACTTTCGAGGACGTGCTGCGAACGCGCGGGTTTGATCCGGCCCAGCTAACGATAGCGATGACGCTGCCGTCCAACGAGGCGGTGCGCACCGCCGTTGAGGCCGGTGCCGGCGTTGCCGTCTTGTCGCGATTGGTCGTCGCGCGCGCGCTCAAGGCTGGCGATCTCGTCGAGCTGCCGCTCGGGCTGCCCGACCGCGCCTTTCACGCGCTGCGCCACAAGGAACGCTATCGCACCCGCGCGGCCGACGCGCTGACGGATCTCATCAAGGAGCAGGTCGCATGACTGCCGACACGCACTCCGTTCTCAGCGGCCTCAAGCCGCTCAGCCGGCTCGATCACCCCCGCGAGATGATCCGCCAGTTCACGCCCAACTGGTTCGCCGCGACGATGGGCACGGGCATCCTTGCCCTCGCGCTGCCGCAGGTGCCCGGCATCGGGCCTTCGCTTAAACCTGTCGGCGAGGTGTTGTGGTTCTTCAATATCGCGCTCTTCGCGCTGTTCGCCGGCCTCTATGGCGCGCGCTGGGTGATGTTCGGGCACGAGGCGCGGCGCATCTTCGGGCACAACACCGTGTCGATGTTCATCGGGACCATTCCGATGGGGCTGGCGACGATCATCAACGGCTGTCTCGCCTTCGGCATCGCGCGGTTCGGAAATGGCATCGTGCCGGTCGCGCATATCCTGTGGTGGATCGACGTCGCCATGTCGCTCGCCTGCGGCGTGCTGATCCCCTACCTGATGTTTACCCGCCACGAGCACAGCCTGGACGGCATGACCGCCGTATGGCTGCTGCCGGTCGTCGCTGCCGAAGTGGCGGGCGCCAGCGGCGGGCTGCTCGCGCCGCATCTAACCGATCCCCACGCGCAGATAGTGACGCTCGCGACCTCCTATGTGCTGTGGGCCTATTCGGTGCCGGTCGCGTTTGGCATCCTCGCCATCCTCATCCTGCGCATGGCACTCCACAAGTTGCCGCATGAAAGCATGGCGGCATCTTCCTGGCTGGCGCTGGGGCCGATCGGCACGGGTGCTCTGGGCATGCTGGTGCTCGGCGCGGATGCGCCGGCGATCCTCACCGCGCACGGGCTAGCCGGCGTCGGCACCGTCGCGCAGGGGATCGGCGTTGTCGCCGGGCTCTGCCTTTGGGGTTTCGGCCTGTGGTGGCTGGCGCTCGCGACGCTTATCACCATCCGCTACTGGCGCGCGGGCGTGCCGTTCAACCTCGGCTGGTGGGGCTACACCTTCCCGCTCGGCGTCTACACCGTCGCCACCTTCCGCCTCGGCACGACGCTGAACCTTATGTTTTTCGGTATCGTCGGCACGGTGCTGACGGTTGCGCTCGCGGCGATGTGGCTGCTGGTCGGTGCCAAGACGCTAGCCGGTGCATGGCGGGGCAACCTGTTCGTCTCGCCCTGCATCGCCACCCCGAACTGATCCGCCATGATGATCGGATCAGTCGGTCCGATCACTTGCAGAATGCCCCTTCGATCCGCCAGCGTGACTGGCCACAGGAGAGCCTTGTCATGGACAATTTCGACGCCGGGCTGGCGAGTGAGACCAGCCGTCGCCGCTTCCTCAGCCATGCCGCGCTCGGCACCGCCGGCCTTGCCGCCGCGCCGGCACTGGCGCAGCAGCTCGTCGACCTGAAGCTGCCCGGCGGCAATGCCGAGCGGCCGATGACCAGCGCCTTTCCCGGCAAGGGCAGCATGATCCTCCAGCGCGTCCATCCACCCTTGCTGGAGACGCCGATGGAGGTCTTCGACAAGTCGGTGTTCACGCCCAACGACCAGTTCTTCGTCCGCTGGCACTGGGCCGACATACCGACCTCGATCGACGTCGAAAGTTTCCGCCTCAACGTCTTCGGCCACGTCAATCGGCCGCTGTCGATCAGCCTCGCTCAGCTGCTGCGCCTTCCACGGGTCGAGATGGCGGCGGTGAACCAGTGCTCGGGCAACAGCCGCGGGCTGTTCCAGCCGCGCGTCGCCGGCGCGCAATGGGGCAATGGCGCGATGGGCAACGCCAAGTGGCTCGGCGTTCGCCTGCGCGACGTGCTCGACCTCGCCGGGGTCAAGGCAGGCGCGGTGCAGGTGCGCTTCGGCGCTCTCGATCAGCCGGTCGTGGCGGGCGCTCCTGACTTCGAGAAGGCACTCGACATCGACCATGCCCGCGACGGCGAGGTCATGATCGCCTTCGGCATGAACGGCGAGCAACTGCCGCTCCTCAACGGCTTTCCCTGCCGGCTGATCGTGCCGGGCTGGTACTCGACCTATTGGGTCAAGATGCTGAACGCGATCGAGGTACTGCCCGGCCCTGACGACCAGTATTGGATGGCCAAGGCCTACAAGATCCCCGCGACACCCGGCGCGAATGTCGCGCCCGGTGCCAAGGACTTCCCGACCGTACCGATCAATCGCATGATCCCGCGTAGCTGGATGACCAGCCTGCCCGATGGTCAGGCGATCGCCTATGAAGCGTCGATCCCGGTCGGCGGCATCGCAATGGGCGGCGATTGCGGCGTCGCCAAGGTCGATGTGTCGTCGGACGGTGGCCGCACCTGGTACAGGACGACGCTCGGAGCGGACGAGGGCAGGTACAGCTTCCGGCGCTGGGACGGGCGGGTGCCGCTGAGACGCGGGCCTAACCCCATCATGGTGCGCTGCTGGAACACCAACGGTGTCGCTCAGCCGATGAAGCCGATCTGGAATCCCGGCGGGTTCATGCGCGGCAACATTGAAACCACCACCATCATCGCGGCCTGAGGAGCGAGCAAATCATGAAGACTCCGTCTCCCGGCATGATGGCTGCTGGCCTGATCGGCCTGACCGGCATCATCCTCGTCTCGATCGGCGCGCCGAGCAGCCGCAAGGCGCCCGTTCCGATCTCCGAGATGTCTGAGCCGGCACCGGCCGCCAGCGTGTCAGCGCGCGGCTTCTCGCTTGCCTCGACCAGCGTCGACCTGCCGGCCGACGACGCGACCTACCCCGACGGTCCGCACGCCGACGTCATCAATGCCAATTGCACCTCGTGCCACTCAGCCAGCATGGCGCTGACCCAGCCTGCGCTATCGGCGGATCAGTGGAAGGCGACCGTCACCAAGATGCGTGAGGTGTATAAGGCGCCAGTGGCCGAGAAGGACGTCGATGCGATCGTTGCTTATCTCACCGCTATGCCGAGCCAGAAGGTGGCACCCGCGACCGGCAAGGCGCAGGACCCGGACCCCAAAGTGGCTCCTGATGTCTCAGGTGGAACCGGCTAACCGATCTACTTCCATAATCCCGAAATACCATCTCAATCGGGACGGTGTCGGAGCCGTCCGGTTCTGACACCACCGGCTGACTCACGCATTTGCGCGGGTTTACAGGTGTCAGAATCCCGTGTCAGAACGCGCGTATGCAAATTGGCTATGCGCGGGTGTCCCGCGGCGATCACCAAGACCTCGATGTCCAAGTCGCTGCGCTCGCTGCGGCGGGGTGCGATCCGATCCTTCGCGAGGAAGCCTCGGGGGGGCAGACCGATCGGCCCGAGCTGGCGCGCGCGATCCGAAGCCTGCAGTCGGGCGATGTACTGGTAGTGTGGAAGCTCGATCGCCTGTCCCGCTCGCTACGCGACCTCCTGTTCACTCTGGAAGAGGTTGCGATGGCCAGTGCGGGCTTCCGGTCGCTGACCGAGGCCGTAGACACCACCACGGCGGCTGGACGATTGATGGCACAGACGTTGGGTGCCTTTGCCGAGTTCGAGCGCGCCATGATCCGCGAGCGCACCATGAGCGGCCTGGCACACGCGCGCCAGGCTGGACGTCTGTTGGGTCGCCGGCCAAGCCTCACCCGGCAGCAGCGCGCCGAAATCGTCGCTAAGGCTGAATCCGGCCAGGGATCACCGGCGCAGCTCGCCAGCTTGTTCCGCGTCTCGCGATCAACCGTGCAGCGCGTGCTTCGCGATCATCGCAACCGATCGGCCATAGCATGAGCCTTGCCCCTGCCCTACTCCGCGATCTGCCAGCAGACCTCGATGCGCAACGCAACGAACTTGCCCGCGCCCGCCAGCTCGCGCGGGCCTGGGCGGAGACGCTGCCCGAACCACGACGCCGGGACATGGCAGCGCTGTTCACGCGCGCTGCGATCGACACCTATCGCGTCGAAGCTCGACCCCATGCGATCCTTAGTCCACCGTTCGCCGCGCCCTATGGCCGGCTCGATCGCGCGGTCGCTGAGCTGGCTGCAGTGGTCGGGCGTGAAGCCGCGCCGTTGCCGATCGCCGAGGCGATTTATTTCCTGACCGGCCTCTACACGACCCTGCTCGCGGCACGGGAGCGCGGGGCAATGGGAGCATTTTACACTCCGCCGGCACTGGCGAACCGGTTGCTCGATATGGCCGAGGAACAAGGGATCGACTGGACCCGTGCGCGCGTGCTCGATCCGGCGAGCGGCGGAGGTGCGTTCCTGTTGCCTGCAGCCGAACGAATGATCGCTGCGCTTCCCACGGCCGAGCCGGCGATCGTACTGCGGCAGATCGGCACCCGCCTGACCGGGCTGGAGCTGGACCCATATGCCGCGGGCTTTGGGCAGAATGCGATTGAACTGCTGCTGGCGGACGTCGCTGCCGCCGCGGGCCGTGTAGCCCCAATCGTTGTGCGCGTCGCCGACACGCTGGAGGAGGTGCCCAGCGCTCGCTTCGACCTGGTGATCGGCAATCCCCCATATGGGCGCATCACCCTCACCCCTGAGCAGCGTCAGCGGTTCGCACGCGGCCTTTACGGTCACGCCAATCTCTATGGTGTATTCACGGACATCGCCGTGCGCTGGACGAAGAAGGGCGGGACGATCGCCTATCTGACGCCGACCAGCTTCCTGTCGGGTCATTACTATTCCGCGCTCCGCGAGCTGATCGCCAAGGACGCGCCGCCTGTCGCGATCGATTTCGTCCATGCCCGTCGCGGTGTGTTCGAAGACGTGCTGCAGGAGACGTTGCTGGCGGCCTACAAGCGTGGAGCCAAGCCCGGCCGCGCTCAAGTCCATTATGTCGAGGTCGCGAACGAGCGCGAGGCCCGCGTCATCCGCAACGGTACGATCGGCCTGCCCTCCCCCGCCTCGCAACCGTGGCTCGCGCCGCGCGAGCCGCGGCACAGCGCCCTGATCGCCAAAGCCGAGACGATGCCGGCGCGGCTTGCCGACTGGGGTTATCGCGTCTCGACGGGGCCACTGGTGTGGAATCGCTACAAGGACCAGATGCGGCTCCGCCCCGCGCGCGGGGCACATCCGCTGATATGGGCTGAAGCCGTGTCGGCGAATGGGCACTTCGCGTTCCGAGCCGAGAAGCGCAACCATGCGCCCTATTTCAAGATCGAGCGCGGTGATGCCTGGCTGCTGGTCGAGGAAGCGTGCGTCCTCGTCCAGCGCACCACCGCGAAGGAGCAGGCGCGTCGCCTGATTGCGGCCGAGCTGCCAGCGGACTTCATCGCGCAACATGGCGGCGTGGTGGTCGAGAACCACCTGAACATGGTCAGGCCATGTGCGCGACCGGCGGTATCGCCAGCGACGGTCGCGGCGGTGCTGAACAGCGCGATCGTCGACCAGCTCTTCCGCTGCATCAACGGTAGCGTCGCGGTATCGGCGTTCGAGATGGAGGCGCTGCCCCTGCCCGCACCTGCCGCGATGAAAAAGGTGGAGGCGCTGGTCCGCCGCGGTGCCGCCATCGAGGATGAACTGGCGCGCCTCTATGGGCAAGTTGCACCATGATGCCGCTGCTGACCCGTGAGGAGGTTCATGCCCGGCTACAGGAGATCTTCCCCGATGGGGCGCCCAATCGCGCCTATCTGACCCGGATGCTGGCGGCGAGCACGGTGTTCGTCGCCCTCTATATCGACGCGGTTGAGGGCAGCGGGACGTATCTCGGTCCCAAGCACGTCTATCGCATGACCGATGAACAGGCGGCGCGGACCGACGATGCGTACCGGACTGGCTATGCGACTGGCGTGCTGCGCACCGGGAGCCAGGTCGAGGGGCGACGCTGGTATCAGGACAATACCCGTGAGCCGATCCGTGACGAGACGTTGCGCGAGGGGCTGGTGGCAATCGGCGCGGTGACCGAGCGCACCGACCTTGCCACCACGTCGAGCAAGCCGCGCTATGCGCTGAAAGCGGGTTTCGCCGCGTTGTTCGACCCGGACCTCGCCGGCGAAGCGCTGCAGGCCCAGATCGCGACGTGGCAGGGCGAGGCGTTGAACAAGGGCGCGCTCGCCCGGCTGGCGATCGTTCGTCGCGGTGCCGGGGTTAGCGCCGATCAGGTGTTGGTCACCTTCCCGAACGGTGAGACGCGCCGGATGAAGCCTGGCCCCAGTTCGGAGATTACCAAGGCGGTGGTCGAGGTGTTCGCCCCCACCTTCCTCGCCGATCCTGCCGTCCTGTTCCTCAGCGAAAGTGGTAACAAGGTGGTCACGCGCGACGACGAACTGGCGCGGTCGATCGGTCTCGCCATCCAGGCAGACCGAAACCTGCCCGACACGATCCTCGTCGACCTCGGGCCAACGCATCCGTTACTAGTGTTCGTGGAGGTGGTTGCGACCGATGGCCCGATCAGCGAACGTCGCAAGGAGGCGTTGGAGGCGTTGGTCGCCGAGACGGGTTTTCCTGCCGAGCATGTCGCGTTCGTGACAGCGTTCCTCGATCGCAGCGCTGGGCCATTCAAGAAGACAGTCGATAGCTTGGCATGGGGTAGCTACGCATGGTTCGCAGCCGAGCCGGAGAGGCTGGTGGTGTTCAGTCAGGCCCCTGGAGGGCTGCAGGGGCGGCCTTGAAAGGAAGCCTGCAGAAGCGAAAATTTTCAGATTTTGGGTCGAGCATGAGGTTGAGCAGTTTTCACCCATGTTTCGCGAGGCCCGACCCACGTTGAGATCGCCAATCAGCGTCTCCTGAATTTTTGGAGCGTGATGGGAGGTGTGCGGCTGATGCCGATCGGCGGATAGCGTTTCCAACCGCTACGATGATCGGCCCGACCAGGGATGAGGGCGCCGGTCCGGGAAAGCGATCACTTCGGCATCGTCATAGTGCACGCCCGGCCCGTCCGCGGGATGCCTCTTGAGCGAAACCACCTCCGCAGCATCCCGGTCAAACCAGCCCGGCGGCAAACCGCACAGCTCTTCGACGTCAGTGCTGGAGATCGTAAATTCGGTAGCAAGCAGGTCCGCCTTGCTGCGGACGTTGTTTTCAACAATCAGGTTCAGGCTGTCCCGCAGCGCCCGCGGGGGCTGTATCGGCCAATGCTGGTCGAGCGGTTCGCCCTTCGACCACCCCTTCGCCGAATAAAGCTTGTAGAGCTGTCGGGAAAACTCCTCAGGGATAATTTCCAGATCAGACAGCCGCTTTATCTGGGCCTTGACCGAAACCCGCCACCGCTCTTTCAGGCTGACGAGCATCGCCAGCGACGCATGACGCACATCCTTGGGATATGTTGTCGAAGGCATCAGCAATGCGCTGCCCAGACGGAATGCCTGCTGCTCTATAGACCGCAGATTGACCTGAAACTCCTCTGCCGGCACGGCCTGATGAAGGACGGCGTGGGCAAGTTCATGCGCTGCATCCATCTGACGCCGTGGGAATGACATCTTGTCCGTCGCCAGCAGGACATGCGGACGGCCATCGATCGGGGACCAGCTGCATAGTCCATCAAGCTTGGTCGTGTTCATGGGGATGGCTGCAACCACGATGCCGATCCGTTCCATGATCGCAACAACGTCGCCGCATGGTCCTTCACCCAGCTGCCAGTGACGCCGAAGCCGAAGCGCGATTTCCTCGATATCCTCGTCGCGCAACTGGGTATAGCTTGCGCCATCAAGCACGTCGGGAATGTCCACCTCGGGCAGATCAACGTAATGCCCGATGACAAAACTGATTTCCTGCAACCAGTGCATCTGCGCCTTCTGGAAATCCAGATCGCGCACCAGCGTGCTCGCCAGCGATCGAAGGAAGGTAGGCCGATCGCTGTGGAAGGGCGGACGCAGAAAATATTCGGGGCGTACACCCAGTTCACCGGCAAGACGGATCAGTGTCGCATTATCGGGAGTCTGGCCCGACGTTTCATCTTCCCATCGGGAGGTGGTGGTGGCGCTCATACCCAGACGACGCGCAAGCGCGGCCTTTGACGGAATGCGCCGCGCCTCGCGTGCTTCGGTAAGCCTTGCAGGAATGAACCCGGGGGTGCCGATACGCATATGTTCGAGTCCCTATGGCTCCGCACCCAAGAAGGATGCGGAGCAAACGCTGTACTTGTTACTAAAAACGCCAGTCTGACCGGTTATGCTTCGCCCACCTCGGTATCGGGCTGTTGCTCGGGCGGCATGAATCGCTTGCGGGTCGGTCGCAGTTTCACCTTGGCACCACCATCGATTCCGTCCGGTCCACCCGGCCGGGCCGGCTCGCTCTCGTAGCCCTGAATGAAATCGTCCAGGGATGCGTAGAAGATGAAATCCTTGTAGTCCGCTCCGATCACCCCGATCGCGATTTCCTCGATCATGCCTGCCTGCCGGCGGTCACGAGCAGTGAGGAACAGCACGAAAATGTCGGTCGCCTTCGGGCAATCGTCACCGTCGAACAGACTGGCTTGCAGCGAGACGTTCAGTGTGACGCCTGCCGCGCGAGACTGGTTCTTGGGTGGAATCTTGCGGGGTTCAGGCATTGAGGCGAACCCGAGTATGATAGCCGTCTCCGGTCCGGGGAAGCGGGCAAAGGGCTGGAACACCTTCAGGTCTGTGCCCCACATGACTCCATCAGGAAGCAGGTGTCCGCCGTGCTGCTGGACCACCTCCTCATAGCGCTCTTCCTGAAGGCGAAAGCGGATTTGCCCCTCAGCTTCACGACGCCGTTTCGCGTTCATCGGCAAAGCCGCGCCTGCCCTGGACGCTTCCAGTGCGGCAGCGCGAAGCTGATCTTCAAGATCGAGCAGCAGTTCCTTTTTTAGGGCTGCAAGGATGGCCTTCCGGATGTCGATCAATCTGACGTTCCTCATCGCTATGACGGAAACCATACCCATAAATTCGCGTTATGCAATGAGGGTGTCGAAAAACATCGCGCCCGTGAGGAGTATTGGTCATGGCCAAGAACGAACACACCAGCGCGAAGGCGGGCAAAGCCGCATCGAACGTCCTGCGCGATGGTCGCACGGGCAAGGATTCAAAAACGGCCGCGGGGTCGGCATTGTCCCAGCGCCCGGACAAGAAGAAAAAGTGATCGATGGGGGCCGGTTGGTAATCGGTCCCCATGTCATGGGATCGGTTTCCAGCCGATCCAGCCGAGCGTCCAAGAAACGATATTAAGATGAGGATTGATGGATGACGGATACCCCTGCATCATCAATGCAGGGGTGATTGATCCTCGTAGTCACGCGCCATAAGCGTCTCCTGTTTGTTGTGTGTCTCGGTGTGTTGCGACGCCGTGACCATCGAACCGAACCGCGCGTATAGCGTCGGCAGAACGAACAAGGTGAGCAGGGTCGCTGAGATAAGTCCCCCGATCACCACCGTGGCGAGCGGCTTCTGGACCTCGGCGCCCGCCCCGTGGCCGAGCGCCATCGGCACGAAGCCGAGACTGGCGACGAGCGCGGTCATAGCGACGGGCCGCAATCGGAGCAGTGCTCCCTCGCGGGCGGCGCGCGCCCGATCCATCCCTTCCCGCATCAGGTCGTGGATGGAGGACACCATCACCAGCCCGTTGAGCACTGCCACACCAGACAGCGCGATGAACCCGACTGCGGCAGAGATCGAGAACGGCAGACCGCGAAGTACGAGCGCGAGGATACCGCCGACCAACGCCAGCGGCACGCCGGTGAAGACCAGGGACGCGTCGCGCACCGATCCGAGCGCACCGTAAAGCAGCAGCATGATGACGGCGAAGCATATCGGCACCACGATCGTCAGGCGTGCCCGGGCGCTGGCTAGGTTCTCGAACTGGCCGCCCCAGGTCAGATAGGTGCCGGCCGGCAACGCGACCTGTTGCGCTATCTTGGCCTGCGCCTCCTCGACGACCCCTGCAACGTCCCGGCCACGCACATTGGCCTGAACCACGACACGCCGCTTGCCGTTCTCCCGGCTGATCTGGTTTGGCCCGTCGCCGAGACCGATGTCCGCAACGCTGGCGAGCGGCACGAACGATCCGCTCGCGGTGGGCACCGGAATCTGCCCAAGGGTCTGCAAATCGGCTCGTGCCGTCTCGCTGAGACGGATCACGACCGGGAAGCGGGCGTCGCCTTCGAAGATCACGCCAGCCTGCTTGCCACCTACGGTTGCCGCAACGACATCCTGGACGTCGCCGGCAGAAACACCGACCCGCGCCATCGCGTCCCGGTTGGGACGAATGTCGAGAAGCGGCAGTCCTTCGGTCTGCTCCACCCGGACATCCGCTGCACCAGGCACCTTGCGCATCACGTCCGCGATCTGGACTGCGGTCGCATTCATGCTGGCAAAGTCGTCGCCGAACACCTTGACCGCGATATCGCCGCGCACGCCGGCCACAAGTTCATTGAAGCGCATCTGGATCGGCTGGGTAATCTCATAACCGTTCCCCGGGATGGTCGAGACCTTTTTCTCGATGCGCTCAACCAGCTCCTCCTTGGGTAGGCTCGGATCGGGCCATTCTTGGCGAGGTTTCAGCATCACAAACGTGTCGGTCGCATTGGGCGGCATCGGATCGCTGGCGATCTCGGACGTGCCCGTCCGCGAGAAGGCATATTGCACTTCGGGCTCACGACTGATCGTCTTCTCGACCGCGAACTGCATACGCTGGCTCTGCTCGACCGACGTGCCGGGCGGTCGCCAGGCTTGGACGAGGATGTCGCCCTCATCGAGCTGCGGCAGGAACTCCTGACCCAGCGTCGTGAAAGCGAGTGCCGCCACCAAGACGCCGGCAAGCGCCCCGCCGATGGTGACGCTCGGACGCCGCATGGCGGCATTGAGGCCGGGTTCGTAGCGGCGCTTGAGCCAAACCACGATCCGGCTTTCCTTCTCCTCGACCTTGCCGGCGAGGAAGGCGGCGATGGCCGCCGGAACGAAGGTCAGGGACAGCACGAAGGCAAAGACGAGCGCGATGATGACGGTGAGCGCCATCGGCTCGAACATCTTGCCCTCCACGCCGCTAAAGGTGAGCAACGGTGCGTAGACGAGGATGATGATCGCCTGCCCATAGACCGATGGCCGGATCATCTCGCGGGCGGACGCCGCCACGATGGCGAGGCGTTCCTTGAGTGGGAGGACACCCCCGGTTTCGTGCTGGCGCGTGCCGAGGTGGCGCAGCGCGTTCTCTACGATGATGACCGCACCATCGACGATCAAACCGAAGTCGAGCGCGCCGAGGCTCATCAGATTGGCCGAGACGCCGGCACGCAGCATCCCCATGGCGGTGAGCAGCATCGTGATCGGGATCACCATCGCGGCGATCAGCGCCGCCCGGAAATTGCCGAGCAGCACGAACAGCACCACGATGACCAGCACCGCGCCTTCGGCGAGGTTGCGGGCAACCGTCGCGATCGTGGAGTTCACGAGTTTGGTACGATCGAGCACCGGCTTGACCACGACATCGGTCGGCAGCGATCGGCCGATGGCCTGAAGCCGTTCGCCGACATCGGTCGCGACGGTGCGGCTGTTTTCGCCGATGCGCATCACGGCTGTGCCAACGACGACTTCGTGACCGTTCTCGGATGCCGAGCCGGTGCGGATGCCTTGCCCAGCCTTCACGGTCGCCACCTGATTGAGCACGATCGGCACGCCCTCGCGGCTCGCGACGACGGTGCGTGACAGCTCGTCCGCAGTGCGCACCCGCGCGTCCGAGCGGACGAACAGGCCTTCGCCGTTACGATCGACCGTGCCTGCGCCGATGCTGGTGTTGCTGCGCTCGAGCGCGGTAGCGAGGTCCTGGACGGTCAGCCGCATCAATGCGAGCCGCTGGAGGTCCGGGATGACCAGGTACTCACGGTCGAACCCGCCCAGCGAGTCCACGCCGGCGACGCCTTCGGTGCCGCGGAGCTGCGGCGACACGATCCACTCCTGAACGGTGTGGAGGTAGGTCGCCTTGTCGCGTTCGCTGACGAGGTGTTCGCCCTCGGGGGTGATGTAGCTGCCGTCACGCTGGAGGCCGGGTTCGCCATCGCGATGCTTCACGCGGTTGAGTTCTTGAAACTCGACGGTCCACATGAAGATGTCGCCGAGACCGGTCGCGATCGGACCCATCTCGGGCATGACGCCCTGCGGTAGTCGTTCCTCGGCCATCCGCATCCGCTCGGCGACCTGTTGGCGGGCGAAGTAGATGTCGGTCGCGTCGGTAAAGACGGCCGTGATCTGGGCAAAGCCGTTGCGGTTGAGCGACCGGGTATAGGCAAGGCCCGGAATACCCTTGAGCGAGGTTTCGATCGTGAACGAGACCTGCCGCTCGATCTGGTCGGGCGACAGCGAGGGTGCGAGGACGTTTACCTGCACCTGGTTGTTGGTGATGTCCGGGACGGCATCGATGGGGAGGCGCTGGAGGGCGAAGATGCCCGCGAGCGCGGCGACAAGGGTCAGCAGCAGGACTAGCCAGCGCCGCTCGACCGAGAAGGTGACAAGGCGGGAGATCATGGGCTCAGTCCATGTCCATCCCGCCACCCTTGCCGAGTTCGGCTTTCAGGGTGAACGAGTTTGTGGTGGCGATCCGCTCCTGGCCATTGAGGCCGGAGCTGATGATGACCTGATCGCCGTTGCGGCGACCTGCCGTGACCGGGGTCGCGTGGAAGCCGGTCGGGGTGCGGACGAAAACGACGGTGCGGTTCTCGATGCTTTGCACCGCGGTGGAGGGAACCGAGATGCTACGATCGCCGCTCCCGGGCAGCATGAAGCTCGCCGTCACCGGCTCGCCCACCCGCCAGGTATTCCCCGCATTGTCGAGCGTGGCGATGACAGGCACGAGGCGCGTGCTGTCATCAAGCGCCGGGGACACGAACGACACCCGTCCTTCCTGTCTACGACCGGCTGCGGTTACCTCAACCCGCGTACCCGGCCGGATACGGCCTGCATCCGCGGGCGAGACCGAGGCGGTGATCGTCACCCGCGAGAGGTTCGCAACCCGGTAGAGTTCGGCGTTCGCGTCGACAGTCTGGCCGAGAACGGCCGGACGGGCGATTACCTGACCTGAGATCGGCGAGCGCATGGCGATGCGGTTGAGGGCACCACCACCGCCTCCCGTGGCACCGAGCTGTTGCTGCGCGAGCCGAAGCGCGATTGCCGCCTCCGTCGCCGCGGTCCGCGCCGCCACCAGGTCTTGTTCGGGCGAAACACGCTCGGCAAACAGACGCTGTTCGCGCCGAAGATTCGACTGCGCCAATGCGGCGCGGGCGCGAGCGGCCTCGACTTCCGCCTTCAGCGAAGCGGCCTCGCGGCTCTCGATCACCGCCAGCGGGTCACCCTGCCGGACAGGCTGGCCAAGGTTGCGCGTGAGCGCGACCAAGCGACCGCCGATGGTTGCGGAGACGACCTGGACGCCTTGGGGATCGCCTTGGACGAGCGCGGGCAACTCGATCGCGCCGGCGACCCCGCCCACGGTCGGGCGGGCGACTTCAATGCCGGCATCGGCGATCTGCCGCGCCGTGAGCGTCACCGCATCCTTATCCGCCTTCTTCTCGGCCCCCTCACCCTTCTCCATGCCCTCCATACCGGCCATGTCGTCGGTCTTCTTCTCGGCCCCGCCGCACGCAACGAGCGCCAGCGGAAGCAAGGCGGACAGCAGGGTCCGCGCATGATTGATTTTCATCGTGCGTCCTTCGCATCGGTAGGCGCCGGGGCGGCGAGCCGTTCCAGCCGGGCCTGTGCGTCATGATAAGCGGCCAGCGCGTCGATCGCGGCCGTTCGGGTGTCGGCAAGCGTGCGTTCGGCCTCAAGGAGGTCCAACTGACCGAACTTGCCCTCGCGGTAGCCGATACGCGCGATCCGGGCGGCTTCCTGCGCCGCGGCAAGCGTCGGTCCGGTCGCATTGCGGGCTGTCGTCGCCGCATTCGCTACGTCCCCCTGCGCCGAGGCGATGGCCTGTTCCGCATCGAGCAGCGCGAGGCGGCGCTGGGCGTCCGCCTGGGTGCGTTGGGCAGAAGCCAGATCAACGGCCGCGCGGCCATTGTTGAACAGCGGCAACGGCACCGACACGCCGAACACCGCGGCCGTATCGTTGGTCATCTCCAGCCTGCGTGCGGACGCGCTGATCGTTACGTCGGGAATCCTCTGGCTTCGGGCAAGGCGGACCTGCGCCGTCGCCGTGGTGAGATCGGCCTGCACCGCCGCGGCCGTCAGCGTGCCTTCACTGCGCACCGGCAACCGTGGCCCTGCGCCTTCGATCCGGGCGAACCAGGCTGTATCCAGCGAGCTGGCGCCGCGCCCGATCAGCCGGGCAAGATTGCCGAGCGCCACTTGGGCGGATCGCTCCGCGCGCTCGGCCGCCCCTTCCGCATTCAGCCGAGCTACGTCAGCGCGCTGCTCTTCGAGCGGTGAGGCGCGGCCGGCTGCAACGCGGACCCGCGCTGCACGCAGCACCTCGTTTGCGATCCCGACCTGTTCGCGGGCGGTGACTACCCTGCGTTGCGACGCCGCGGCATCGTTATAGGCCTGCGTGACCCGCAACCGGAGATCGGCCTGAATGATCGCCGCTTCGAGCGAAGCGCGGTCGAGTTGCGCATTGGCGACCGCGACGCGCGCCGACCGCTTGCCGCCGAGTTCGAGCGGCAAGGATACGCCGACCGTCGTTTCGGCCGAGCGCAGTCCCTTATAGATACCGGTGCCGGCGACGTTCTCGCTCATCGCGTCGAGCGACGGATTAGGCCGCAATCCGGCGATCGAGCGTTGCGCTTGCGCCGCCTGAATGCCCGATCGGGAAACCTCGACCGCCGGCGATACCGCGCCGGCCGCGGTAAGTGCTTCATCAAGGGTCAGCGGCGGTGCCGACGCCTCCGTGTCCTGTGCCTGTGCCGAGTTGCTCGACGCACAGGCTGTCGCGACCAGCACGGCCGCTATCATGCGCTTCATTGTAAATGCTCCTGACGAACCAGTCTCAGGCGCCGGAAGGCGCCCGGTGCGTCGTCAGGCCTGTGGTGGTCGAAGCGCCGGATCGCTTTGATGAGCAAGCCAGAGCGGAGCCTTGTGGCTCGCAAATTCGGCCCAATTGTCGATCAGGGCGACGTCGACACTATGCTCAGCCGGTGCGGCGACATGGTGGCCGTGACAGACGGTGTGATGATGAGGATAGCCCTTGTCCGCATCCGCCGGCACCTCGTCGCAGTCACCAGCCATGTGCATGATTGTATTGACCTGAGAGGTCTCGATGCACCCGACGCTTTCCGTAGCCTGCGCCATGCCCGCCCAGCCGGTCAGGACCAGCATCAGACAGGCGAGAAAGGGCAGCAGCTTGCGCATGAGCTTGCTCCTTATCATTCCACGAGAATGGCGTAACCCGCGATCATCAGACGCTACCCGGCTAGCGTTGCTTTCGGCCTTCATGAGCGGCCACCCATTTCTGCCAACGCACCTCGGGTAATCTCCCAAGCGGAGTGCAGGAACAGGATCGCGATGACGCCGGCGACCGCGAGGTCGGGCCATACCTTTCCGGTCCACGCCACCAGGCCGGCGGCAATGATGACGGCGATGTTGGCGACAGCATCGTTTCGGCTGAACAGCCAGATGGCCCGTACATTGGCGTCGCCTTCGCGAAACCGCGACAGGACGAGCGCCGCGGTGACGTTGACGATAAGGGCGACGATCCCGATGCCGCCCATCAGATCGGCGTCGGGTGCTACGGCGTTCATCGCGCGCCACATGGCAAAGCCGATGACACCCAGACCTAATGTTCCGAGGAACAAGCCTTGGGCGAGAGCGACCCTTGAGCGGGCTGCCGCAGTCCAGCCCAGCGCGATGAGGCCGAACAATGAGATCGTGCCGTCGCCGATGAAGTCGAGGGCATCGGCTTTGAGCGCCTGACTATCGGCGATGAATCCACCGACGATTTCGATCAGCCCGAAGCCGAGGTTCAGGAGGACGACGATCCATAGGGCACGACGATAAGCAGGGTCGCGCTCCGCACGTTTCGTATCGCCCGTGCAGCCGCACGTAGAGGATTCGCTTGCGCTCATCCCGCTCCGTTACGATCTACAGTCACTGTAGGAGCAAGCGCAAAAACGCAGGGACCGCAAGGTGTTGATGATTGGCGACATAGCGAAGCGGACCGGGACCAAGGTCAACACGATCCGTTTCTACGAAGATATCGGCTTGATGCCGGAGGCTGCGCGCACGGCAGGCGGGCGCCGGACCTATGGTGATGCGGAGGTTCGCCAGCTCGCCTTTATCCGGCATGCCCGCGAGCTTGGTTTTTCTGTCGATGAGATCCGATCGCTGATCGCCTTAACGGCTGACCCCGATCAGGATTGCAATGAGGCGGGCGCAATCGCTCGCCGTCACCTTGCCAGCGTGGAGGACCGGATCACCCGCCTTGTCGCGCTTCGCGACGCGCTAAGCGAGGCAACACGATCCTGTGAAGGTGGCAAGATCGCGGATTGCCGGGTCATGGAAGCCATCACATCCGTGCCGGCGTGACGCGTCTGGTTTTACCTCTGGCCACAAGGGAGGTGGTGCGGATTATCCGGAGACGGCCGAGCGTACCGGATGCGCGGTATGGTTCGGATCGGGTGAGGAAGCCGACAAAAGGCGCGCGAGCTTTGCAGCCAGATCGGCATGTCGGAACGGCTTCTCGAGCCGGGGAAAGCCCGCCTCGATGCCGATCGCGTCCGAATAGCCCGACACGACCAGCACGGGCAGGCCCGGCCGCTCGGCGAGGACGGTGCGTGCCAGCTCGACACCGGTCATCTCGGGCATGAGGTGATCGGTGACCAGTATGTCGACATGCGGCGCTTGACGGAGTGCTGCCAACGCCTCGGCGCCCGAACGCGCCTCGATAACCTCGAAGCCGATCTCGACGAGCATATCCGCAGTGCTGGCCCGCACGATATCCTCGTCGTCGACGAGGACGGCCACGCCTGCGACCATCGGCTCCGTCATCGCGATCGTACCGGGCACGGTCGCCAAGCCTCCGCTCAGCGGCAACCAGAGGCTCACCGTGGTGCCCTCGTCCGCCACGCTTTCGATCGTCAGCGCGCCGCCGAGCTGCGAAACGAGGCCGTGCGCCATCGACAATCCGAGGCCTGTGCCCTTGCCGACACCCTTGGTCGAGAAAAACGGTTCGATCGCGCGCAGGCGGGTGTCTTCGCTCATGCCGGTTCCGGTGTCGGCGACGGCGATGACGACATAGTTGCCTTCTGCCACCCCGGGGTGGTTGGTCCCGGGGCTCTGCAAGCGCGCCGACAGGACGAGTTGTCCGCCGTTGGGCATCGCGTCCTTGGCGTTTACCGTCAGGTTTAGGATCGCCATCTCCACCTGGTTCGCGTCCGCTAGCGCGAGGGGCAGATCAGCCGCGATATCCAGGTCGAAGGCGATGCGCGGACCGACCGTGGTCGCGACCAGCTCGCTCATGCCCGATAGCAGAGCGGACGTATCGGTCGCCTCGGGCTTCAGGGGCTGGCGACGGGCGAAGGCCAGCAAGCGCTGCACCAGCGTCCGCGCGCGCTCGGCCGATTGCAGGGCACCGTCGATCAACCGCTGCTCGCGCTCGCCGCCCACCTTGCGACGTTGCAGGAGATCGAGACTGCCCAGGATCGGCGTCAGCAGGTTGTTGAAGTCGTGCGCGACCCCGCCGGTGAGCTGGCCCATCGCCTCCAGCTTCTGGGATTGGCGCAGAGCCTCCTGCGTCGCCAGCAATTCGCGGGTCCGCTCGGCGACCAGATGCTCCAGCGTGGCGGCCGAGGTGCGCAGCGCATCCTCCATCCGCTTGCGTTCGGTGATGTCGATCGACAGACCGGCGAGCGTCACGGGCGTTCCGTCAGTCCCGTAAGCCGGCTGGCCCCTGATACCGATCCAACGCGTGTCGCCGTACGGAGTCACGAGCCGGTATTCGATGTCATAGTCACAGCCGGTGCGCAGGCTGGTGTCGATGGCATCGAGCACCCGCGCCTTGTCCTCGTCATGGATAGCGGCGTGCAGATCGGCATAGCTGAACGGCAATTCCGGATCGCGGCCGAAGTTCGTTCGGCAAGTCGCCGTAGTCTCCAGCTCGCCGGTCACGGCATCGAACGACCACATGCCCATTCTGCCGGCGGCCAGCATGAGCGCGCGCTGACGGCTGCTCTCCTCCGCCGCTCGCAGCAGCCGCGCCTTGTCGATCGCGATGGCGGCAAGGCGGGCAAGGCTTTCCAGACGCCGGATCGTTTCGGGATCATGGTCGCGGACGGTTGACCAATAGGCGCCGAGCGCTGCGATGGCATTTGGCTTGCCGATCGGCGCCATCAGCAGGCTGCGGACGAAGGTGCCCCTATAGGTTTCGAGCGGAACACGATCGTCGCTGCCGATATCGGGAATGGCGACGGTTTCGAGGTGCTGCATCGCCCATCCGGACACGCACACGCCGAGGTCGAAGCGGTTGCCCGCCCACAGCGGACCGACGGCATCCTCCGCGGCATAGAAGCAGCGATCGTCCTCCCGGATGACGACGGCGATACCCTCCGCCCCGATCGCCTCCCGCGCGGTCTGTCGGAGAACCTCGACGACCTCGTCCATCGATCCGGCATCGGCAAGCCGTTCGCTGGCATCCATCAGGACCGTTTGAGCAATCGAACTATGGCTCGGCGCCGGACTGTCGTTGATTGTCAAAACGTTTCTCCGATCGCATCTTACCACGTTTCGTGAGCAAGCGTCGGTGTTTCGCTTGGACAAGCCGGATTAAATCCGACCAACCTCAACGCATAAGTCGATGATCTAGCGCTGTTCTAACAATTCTTTTTCCGCAAGGTGCCAATCATCGGTCTCTTCCGATCGCGATGCCCGACAGATCGGTCGCGGTGTCGATCGGCACGCCCGCTGCCTTACGTTCGGAATAGCGGTCGACGAGCTGAGTGGTATGCGGGCGCAGCAGCACCGTGAACCGCACCAGCTCCTCCATCACATCCACGATCCGGTCATAGTAACTGGACGGCTTCATGCGCCCGGCATCATCGAACTCGTTGAACGCCTTGGCGACGCTCGACTGGTTCGGGATCGTCACCATTTCGCATCCAGCGACCCAGCACGCGCAGCGTGTTGACGCTGTTTGAACGACTGAGATCCGGCCGACACCTGCATGACCGCCAGCGTGCGTCCCTGGGTCGGGCGCATCCCGCCCATCGACAGCGGCAGATGATCGATCTGCAGCTTCATGATGCCGGTGATCTGCCCGTGACGTTCCGGGCTGCACCACACCTGACCCTCCGACCATAAAGACAGCTCACGCAGCTCGTGGACAGCGGGATGATCGTCGCCGGCATGTTGGTCGGGCAGCGGCAGGGCCGATGGATCGAAGATGCGCGTCTCGCACCCGAAGAAAGCGGAGCAGGCGCGCCGCTTCCTCGACACACAGCCGGGAGAAGGACCGTTCGCGCAGCGAACCATAGAGCAGAAGGATACGCGGCGCAGAATCGAGCGGGCCAAGCCCCAGCGCCGGCCGCTGGATGACATAGGCGGGATCGAGCGCCGGCAGGGTATCGGGATCGGCGAGTGTGCGGAGCGGCATCAGAGAGCTTTCACGAGATAGACGGCCGACGCCGGGCATAGCGCGGTAAACTCGCGCGATCGGGCGATGGCCGGGGGAGCCGCGCCGCGATCGGCGTGGGCATAGCCGAGCGTCCGGAAGAACGGCGCGGCCGTCGTCGTCAGGAGGTGGAGGCGACGTACCCCAAGGGTGTGCGCCTGTCGTTCGAGGGTGGTGACCAGTGCCCGGCCCAGGCCATGCCCGCGGCGATCGGCGAGGACGACGATCGAGCGGAGGCAGGCGGTCGGCCCCTTCGCCCTCCAGCCCGCCATAGCCGACGAGGCTATCGGCCTCGACCCGGAAGAACAGGCGGTCAGGTTCGGCGAGGTCGGCGCTCGGCAGGCTCGCGGCGTCGAGAAACCATGCCAGCTCGGCCAGCTCGGCAGGTTCGAGCGTAGTGATGGTCAATGCCGTCACGCGATGCTGATCCTGATCGCGAGCGCCGCGAGCGTGATGAGCAGCACCGGCACGGTAAGCGTGACGCCTACCCGGAAGTAATAGCCCCATCCGATCCTGACGCCCTTTTGTCCGAGGACGTGGAGCCACAGCAGCGTCGCGAGCGAGCCGATCGGCGTCAGCTTGGGGCCGAGGTCGCAGCCGATCACGTTGGCGTAGATCATTGCTTCCCTGATCGCGCCTGTCGCGTGGGTGGCGTCGATTGAGAGCGCGCCTACCAGCACGGTCGGCATGTTGTTCATCACCGATGACAGGATGGCCGCGATCACTCCCGTACCCAATGCGGCGCCCCACACTCCGCCTTGCGCGGTACGATCGAGCAGCGCCGCCAGATGATCCGTCAGACCTGCGTTCCGCAGGCCGTAGACGACGAGGTACATGCCGAGCGAGGAAGATCACGACCTGCCAGGGTGCGCCGCGCAGCACCTTGGCCGTCGGGATCACATGGCCCCGCCCCGCGATCACCAGCAGCAGGATCGCGCCGGCAGCGGCCACGGCGCTGACCGGCACGCCGAGCGGTTCGAGCAGGAAGAAGCCGGCGAGCAGCAGCGCAAGAACGATCCAGCCCGCGCGGAACGTCGCGGTATCGCGGATCGCCTCACCCGGCGCGCGCAGCGCCCCCACGTCATAGTCCGCCGGTATGTCGCGCCGGAAGAACAGCAACAGCGCCCCCAGCGTGGCCGCGATCGACACCAGATCGACCGGCACCATCACGGCCGCATAGTCGCCGAACCCGATCCTGAAGAAGTCGGCTGACACGATGTTGACGAGGTTCGATACGACCAGCGGCAGGCTGGCAGTGTCGGCGATGAACCCGGCCGCCATGACGAACGCCAGGGTCGCCGTGTCCTTGAACCCGAGCGCGCGCAGCATGGCGATGACGATCGGCGTCAGGATCAGCGCCGCGCCGTCATTGGCGAACAGCGCGGACACCGCCGCGCCGAGCAGCACGATCAGAACGAACAGCCGGCGACCTTGCCCCCCCCCCACCGGGCGACGTGGAGCGCCGCCCATTCGAAGAACCCGGCTTCATCGAGCAGCAGGCTGATGACGATGATCGCGACGAACGCAGCCGTCGCATTCCAGACGATGGCCCACACCACCGGCACGTCGGACAGCGTGACGACGCCCGCGAGCAGCGCCACGATGGCCCCGCCCATCGCGCTCCACCCGATGCCGAGTCCCTTGGGTTGCCAGATGACGAGCGCGATCGTGGCGACGAAGATCAGGACGGCAAGGAGCATCAGGCGACGCGTTGGCCCGAGGCATCGACCACTTGCTCGCCGTCTTCCTTCGCGAACGCGCCGAGCTGGTCGCTCGGCAGCAGGTCGAGGACGGCTTCGGACGGCCGGCACAGCTTCACGCCGAGCGGCGAGACGACCAGCGGCCGGTTGATGAGGATCGGATGCGTCATCATCGCGTCTACCAGCGCCTCGTCGGATAGCGACGTGTCGCCAAGGCCCAACTCGGCATAGGGCGTCCCCTTCTCGCGCAGCAGTTCGCGGGGTGTCATGTCGGCACGGTCGATCAGCTCGACTAGCAACGCGCGGGCGGGCGGGGTCTTCAGATACTCGACCACATGCGGCTCGATGCCGGCATTGCGGATCATCGCCAGCGTATTGCGCGACGTGCCGCACTCGGGATTGTGGTAGATGACGATATCGACGGCCACGAGGCGTCCTTTCAGCAGCAGGGGGTGAGTTCGGCGACGAGCGGCGCGCACAGCTCCGCATTGCCGGCGCAGCAGTCCTTGATGAGAAACAGCGTCAGCGCGCGCAGACCGTCCAGATCGGCGCGATAGATGATCGAGCGGCTATGGCGTTCGGACTGGACCAGGCCGGCGCGCGCGAGGATGCCGAGATGCGCCGACATGGTGTTCTGCGGCACGCCGAGCTGGCGGGCGATATCGCCCGCGGCCATGCCTTCCGGCTCGTGACGCACCAGCAGGCGGAACACATCGAGACGGGTGCTCTGCGCGAGGGCACCTAGCGCCGCTATAGCCGAATCATTTTCCATATATCCAGCCTAGTGGATATAGTGATCTTCGTACACCGCCTTCGCACCGTCTCGCACTGAACAGCCAGCGTCGGCGGTCGCTCTCAGATCGCCGATGCCGGTGGTTCTAGCGTCCCCAGCCAGGCGACCAGCGCCAGGATCGTAACCGCGCAAGTCGTCTCGATCGCAAGGCTGCGCCGCAGCGCGCCGAGCGCTTCGCGATGATCGCTCGCGGCGATCGACCGCTCGAACGCAGGCGTCAGCCGAAAACGGTTCAGGGAGGCCAGCCCCAACATCGCGCCGAACAACGCGAGCTTGGCAATGAGGAGCTGGCCGTAAAGAGTCTGGGGAAGGTGCGGCAGATTGTCGATGCCGACCAGCAGCCAGCTATTGAGCAGTCCCGTGACGACGATCGCGCCGACCACGATCGTACCGACCAGTCCGAAACCGTGCAGCGCCCGGTGGGTCAGCCTGAGATGGGCGACGTCGACGCGATCGGCAGGGCGCGTGACGAGAAGCATCAGCCCGAGCAGCGCGCCGACCCAGGCTCCGGCCGCCAGCAAGTGCAGAATATCGGCCATCAGATGCACCCATCCGATCGCGCCGTCGTCCATCGCGCCGTGACCCGTCCAGGCGAGCGTCGCGAGTGCCGTCGCGCCCATGAACGACACCAATCCCAGCGGCACGGCACGTCCCGCCGCGATTAGCGCGGCGACGGAAGCGATCATCAGCGCGCCGGTGCGCACCTCCCACGCCGTGCCGGTCGCCGACCCGGCAAGCAGCATTCCGATCGCTTCGCGATCGACCGGCCAGGCCGGAACGCCGGCCATCGATGCCGCCAGCAGCGCGAGAGCAATGCCGGACAGCAGCAGGCCGAGCAGGCCGCTTCCCGCCAGCCAGGAACGCAGCGCGAGAGTATCGCCGCGCTCGCCGGCCCTGAGCGCGTAGAGACTGAAAGCCGACAGTCCGAACAGGCCGCTCAACGTCGCATACAGTGCGAAGCGAACCGCCATCAGCGGCCAGTCGGCTCCCACCCTACTTTACCGCGAAAGCGAAATTACCGGCGACGCGATGCGTATCGACGGAGACGACATGCCATGCGACGCTGTACCGGCCCGGCCCGAGCGGCGACTTCGGCATCACCACCATCGTGCGCCCATCACTTGCCACTTCCGCCGTAGCCGCGACCTTCATCGGCGGGTGCGAGGCGCCACCGTGCCCCGTCATCACCAGATCGGCGCCGGAAAACTTCGGCATCAGCTTCTCGCTGAACTGCATCGCGATCCGGGCGGGTTTGGCGACGGTCGCATTCGGTGCGGGCGACGCCGACACGAGCTTCGGATGGGCCTGAGCAGCGCTGGCGACACCCAGCAGGGCGATGGCGGCAGGAAGATAAAAACGACGCATGAAGCTACTCCGGATCGGGTTCGTGTTTCATTCTACGCGGCCCGAACCCGGAACCCTCACGGGCTCCGTCGAGGGATAATGGGCAGCGGTGCGTAACGGATGGTAGAGGGGCGGAGTGGAAAGCATGGACGATCTGGACAGAGCATTGGCGCGACTGGCGGGCGCACCCGTTCCGGCTGCGCTGGACGGGATCGAGAACCAGGTGCTCGCGCGCATCGGCAGCCGCCCCGCGGTCCGCGGCGTAGGCATCGGTATCGGGGCCGTGACGATCGCGGCACTGGCGATCGGGATGATCGGCGCCGAGTTGCCGGCGTCCGCCAGCCCTGCGGTTTCGCTTGCACCGCTTGGCGGCGCCTCGCCGCTTGCCCCTTCGGCACTGCTGGTCGGCGAGCCATGACCTCTACCAGGCGCATCGTCCTGTGTGTCGTGCTCGCCTTTCTGGCGGCGATCGGAGGGGTGTTCATCGGCCGGACGCTGTTGCCGCAGCCCAAGCAGCCCGGCGCCGCCCTGCACGAGGTTCTGCATCACAAGCTCGCGCTCGATGCCGATCAGCAAGCACGCTTGAAGGTGCTGGAGGACCGGTTCGCGGTGCAGCGCCGCGCACTTGAGCTGGAGATGCGCGCCGCCAATGCCCGCCTTGCCGAGGCGATCGAGGCCGAACACGGCAACGGTCCTCGGGTCGCGGCCGCGGTCGACCAGAGCCACGCCGCGATGGGCGAGCTGCAGAAGGCGACGCTCGCCCACATCTTCGCCATGCGTCAGCTTCTGCGGGCCGACCAGACCTCCCAATTCGATTCTGCGGTGGTGAAGGCGCTCACCGACGGCCAGGGGTGAGCCTCGACTGGACCACGCTGTCGGATGGCGAGCTGGCGACGCTCAGCATCGCGGGCCGGCAGGCCGCCTTTGCCGAGATCGTGCGGCGCTATCGGCAGCCTATCTTTCGGCTGACGCGGGCTTTCATCGGCGATGCAGACGAAGCGCTCGACCTGACGCAAGAAGCCTTCGTGGCCGCGCATCAGGCGCTGGCGCGCTATGATCCCAACCGGTCGATGCAGGCGTGGCTTACGACGATCGCCGTCAACAAATGCCGGGATTGGGCGAGGAAGCGGGCCGTCCGTCGTTTTCTATCCTTCGCCCTACCGAACGACGACCAGGTGGAAGCGATCGCCGACGATGGCGCTGCCGTCGATGTCGCCGCGGCCGACCGGCAGGAGTTAGGCCGCGTGTCGCGCGCGATCGCCTCGCTTCCTGCGAATCTGAAGGAGCCGCTGGTTTTGCGGACGATCGAGGGCCTGAGCCAGGTCGAGACCGCCGAGGTGCTGGGCATCAGCCAGAAGGCCGTCGAAACCCGGCTCTACCGGGCGCGAGCGCGGTTGCTCGAAAAACTCGGGCCTCGGTAAGGGATGCGCGGACGGGCCGCGTAGAACAGGCGAAGAGCCGTTCGCGGCCACGTTCCGAGGAGCTTGAATGTCGCGCGTTGTTGACCGCCGCCAATTGCTGCGCGGTGCCAGTCTGGCCGGGGGCGGGCTTGCCTTGTCGGCCTATATGCCGGCGTGGGCGCAGCCCGTATCCGCCGGCATCGCCAAGCCGCTGCCGACTGTTTCGGGCGAGGACATCACGCTCAAGGTCGCGCATCAGATGATGACGATTGACGGGCGGCAGAGCCACGCCATCGGCATCAACGGCACTGTCCCTGCCCCGCTCATCCGGTTGCGCGAAGGGCAGAACGTGCGCCTCCATGTCGTCAACGAGCTGGACGAGGAGACGTCGATCCATTGGCACGGGCTGTTGCTGCCTTTCCAGATGGACGGCGTACCCGGCATCGCCTTCCCGGGCATTCCCGCGCGCTCGACCTTCACCTACGAGTTCCCGATCATCCAGAGCGGCACCTACTGGTATCACAGCCATTCTGGGTTGCAGGAACAGGAAGGCCATTACGGGCCGATCCTGATCGAGCCGAAGAACCCCGATCCAGTGAAATTCGACCGGGAGCATGTAATTGTGCTGTCCGACCACAGCTTCCAGCATCCGCACTATCTCTTCGACCGGCTGAAAAAGGAGTCGGGGTACTTCAACCGCCAGCGTCAGACCCTCTCCGGCCTCCTCGCGGGTAAGGATCAGCCGCTGAAGGAGCGGTTGATGTGGGGCAAGATGCGGATGGACCCCGCCGACGTCGCCGACGTGACGGCCTCCACCTATACCTATCTCGTCAACGGCTACGGTCCGCAGGACAACTGGACGGCGCTGTTCCGGCCCGGCGAGCGGGTGCGGCTGCGCTTCATCAACGCGTCGTCGATGACCACCTTTAATGTTCGCATTCCCGGCCTGCCGATGACGATCGTCGCGGCCGATGGACTGAATGTGCGCCCGGTCGAGATCGACGAATTCCAGTTCGGTCCGGCCGAAACCTATGACGCGATCGTCACACCCCCCGACATGCGCGCCTACACGCTCGTCGGCGAGAGCGTCGATCGCTCGGGTCAGGCGCGCGCCACGCTCGCGCCGCGTGAAGGCATGGCCGCGGAAGTGCCGCCGCTGCGCAAGCGTCCGCTCGCGACCATGAAGGACATGGGCATGGGCGGTATGGATCACGGTTCGATGGACCATGGCGCCATGAGCGGCGGTGCCGGCGCTTCCATGGTGGGCATGGACCATAGCGCAATGGGGCACGGCACGGACGCCGGTGCCATGCCGGGGATGGACCATTCGCAGATGAACCACGGCGCGACCGGCGCTGCTGCCGGCGGCATGGCCGGGATGAACCACGGGTCGACACCCCAGCCCGGCACCATGCCCGGCATGGGTCAGGCGACCGGCGCCATGGCGGGGATGAGCGGCGATCAGCCAATGGGCGGCATGGATATGCCGGGCATGGATATGGGCGCGATGAACATGCGCGACTTCTCCAAGGCCCCGGAGGTCAGGAAGGGGCCGGGGGTGCAGACCATATCGGCGATGCCGGTCGATCGCACCGGCGATCCCGGGCAGGGCCTCGAAAATGTGGGGCATCGCGTTCTCACCTATCGCGATCTGACGGCGCTCGAACGCAACCCGGACACGCGTGCCCCGGAGCGGGAGATCAAGCTCCACCTGACCGGCAACATGGAGCGCTACATGTGGGGCTTCGACGGCGAGAAGCTGTCGGAGAACCCCGATCCGATCACGCTTCTCCACGGCGAGCGCGTTCGCGTGACGCTCATCAACGACACGATGATGGGCCATCCGATCCACATCCACGGCCATTTCTTCGATCTGGTGACGGGGAAAGGTGCCTATGCGCCTCGCAAGCATACAGTGCTGGTGCAGCCCGGAGGAACGGTGAGCTGGGACGTCACCGGCGAGGAAGGCGACTGGGCCTTCCACTGCCACATGCTCTACCACATGCACGCCGGCATGATGCGCGTCGTGCAGGTCCGCAGGGCGGAAGGAGCGGCAGCATGACCCGGGGTCTCCTCCTCGCCGGCCTGGCTTCGCTCGGCCTTGCTGCACCGGCCTTCGGGCAGGACCACTCGATGATGCCGGGCATGAGCATGCCCGGGATGAACATGCCGGCCAGGAAACCGGCCGCGAAGGCGAAGGCTGCACCGAAGAGGCCGGCAGCGAGGAAGGCGGCGACCCGCAAGGCTCCGGTCCGGCGTACCGCCCGGCCCGCAACCGACCCGCACGCCGGCCACGATATGTCGGGGATGACCATGGGCCAGGCCCCGGCCACCGATCCGCATGCCGGCCATGACATGTCCTCCATGCCCGGCATGAACCCAGCACCGGCCGCGTCTGCCGGCGATCACGCGACACACGACATGCCAGGCATGTCCGGCATGCAGATGGCGCCGGGGCAGACGATGCAGCATGACATGTCGTCGATGCCGGGCATGGCTGCGGCACCGACCGGCACCGACCTGAAGCCCGGCAACAAGCCCGCGCCCGCGCCGGCCCCCGATCATCTTGCGGATCGCTTCTGGGGCGCGAAGGCAATGGCGGACTCGCGCAAGGATGACCTCATCAGCGAGCACGGAGGCATGACCTACTATCAGGTGCTCTTCAATCTGGCGGAATATCAGGCGCGCAAGGGCCGCGACGGCTATCGCTGGGACGGTGAGGCGTGGATCGGGGGCGACATCAACCGCCTGACATTGAAGAGCGAGGGCGAAGGCAGCTTCGGCAAGCCGCTCGAACAGGCCGAGGTGCAGGCGCTCTACAGCCATGCGCTCGACCCCTACTGGAACCTTCAGGCCGGCGTCCGCTACGACTTCAAGCCCAATCCGTCGCGCACCTATGCGACGGTGGGGATCGAAGGACTGGCGCCCTATTGGTTTCAGGTAGAGGGCGCGCTGTTCCTTTCCGACAAAGGTGACGTGCTCGCCCGTGCCGAGGGCTATTACGATCAGCGCATCACCAACTATTTCGTCCTCCAGCCCAGGGTCGAGGCCAACTTCTCCGCGCAGGACATACCCGAGACGGGTACGGGTTCCGGGCTGACCGACCTGGAGGCCGGCTTGCGGCTCCGCTATGAGGGGCGTCGCGAGTTCGCCCCCTATATCGGCGTGTCGTGGGAGCGGCAGTTCGGTGACACGGCGCGCTTCACCCGCGCACGTGGTGACAGCACGGGCGGCTTCAGCTTCGTCGCGGGCGTGAGGACCTGGTTCTGAGCCCGCGGCTCCGCCTTCATGTCGGGGCGAGCAAGGTTCATCGCTGGCTTGCGCTCCTGATCGGGGCGCAGGCCATCGTGTGGTTCACCAGCGGGCTCGTCATGAGCCTGCTGCCGATCGATACGGTGCACGGCGATCACCGGATCAACCGCGATACCGAGCCGGCCCTGGTTGCGTCGCAGGATTTCGCGCCCGTCCCCGCGCTTCTCGCATCGGCCGGTGCGCCCGTCCGCCAGCTCCAGCACCGGATGCTGCTGGCGCGGCCGGTCGTCGAGGCACAGCTTGCCGATGGCGGTGTGCGCCTACTCGACGCGCGCACCGCGAAGACCTTGCCCCCTGTCGACGCCGGCACCGCCGCGCGGATTGCGCGGGGAGCCTATCGCGGGGATGCCCAACCGGCACTGATTGTCGAGCGTGTCGATCGCGCCGGCACCGAGTACCGCGGCGCGCTTCCCGCGTGGCGGGTATCGTTTGCCGATCCCGATGGAACGCGCATCTATGTCGCGGCTCAGACCGGTCGTTTGACGTCTGTACGAACCGGCACCTGGCGGCTCTATGATTTCTTCTGGGGCCTCCACATCATGGACTGGACCGAGCACGAGCGGTTCAACACGCCGTGGCTCAATGCCTTTGCCGCCGGTGGCCTTGTCTTCGGTGTCGCCGGTGCGATCCTCCTGTTCATGCGCTGGCCTCGGCGTCGGCGAAGAAAAGCCCGAGGGGTAAGCGAAGCCGTCGCGTAGCTCCTTACAGGTGGGGGATTCCCAGGGAGCACGACCATGAAGACCAGTACGACGATCGGCATCCTCGCCGCGGCGCTCGCAGCCTCCCCGCTTGCCGCGCAGCAGAGCGGCATGGCCGGCATGGATCACAGCCAGATGCAGGGCATGGATCATTCCAAGATGATGCAGCCGACCGCGGCCAACCCCTACGGCCCTTCTGAGATGAAGATGCACGAGAAGATGATGGCGGCGAAGGGCGCCGATGCCGGCGAGACCTGGCTGCGCAAGATGATCGAGCATCACCGTGGCGCGGTCGAAATGTCGCAGGCGGCGCTGCGCAGCACCCAGAATGCGGATGTTCGTCGCGAAGCGCAGAAGGCGATCGCGAGCCAGACCCGCGAGATCGCGACCCTCAACGCTGTCCTCCGCAAGATGGGCAAGAGCCCGCAGTAACGCGTATGACCCCGCCCTGTCAGGGCGGGGCACCAGCACAGGAGTTCAGCGATGAAGGGTCCGATCCGTAGCGCGCTCGTCGCCGTTGCGATGATGCTGCCGGCAACCGCCATGGCGGCGAACGGCATCGCCATGCACCGTGATCCGGGATGCGGCTGTTGCGAGAAATGGGCGGCGCAGGTGCGCCAGCAATTCGGTCGCAGCGTCCAGATCATCGATGACGCGCGTCGCGACGTGCTTCAGCGCAGGGTGGGCGTGCCCGCCGACCTCGCTTCCTGCCATACCGCTATCATCGACGGCATGGCCTTCGAAGGACATGTGCCGATCGCCAACATGAAACGGGCACTCGCCCAGCATCCCAAGGGTGTGCGGGGCTTGGCCGTGGCCGGAATGCCTATGGGCTCACCGGGCATGGAAATGCCGGGCATGAAGGCCCAGCCCTTCGACGTGATCGCGTTTGGACCCGGTGGACGCAAGGTGTTCGCCCGCCACTGAAAAGGGGAGGCGTGACCGCCTCCCCTCCCCTTGTTCACTTCTTCGGCATGTCCGACATGTCATGGCCGACGTGATCGCCGTGCTGGCCATCCTTCATACCGGCGCAGCAGTCGCCCTTTTTGCCGTCCTTCTCCTTGCAGCAATCCGCGCCGTCCTTGCAGCACGCCATATCGGCGCAGCAGGAGCCGGCCGCGAACGCAGCGGTCGGGAGGGCAAGCGCCAGTGCGGCGCCGATGAGCTTGAGCTTGGTCATCAGTAACTCCGTCGATTGAATGTGTAAGCGTGTAGGCGTCACACCGTTCGCGGAGGCGGCGTGGCAGGCGGCGTCGGCCTGCCGGCCATGTCTGAAGGTTTTGAAGGCCAGAGCCTGATCGATGGCAGCGACACCAATGCTACCTGCGCGATGGCTTCGCCGGGGACTGCCATGCAGGGTGTGGCGCACGCCGGCTGCGGTGCTTTCTTCTGCGGCGCGGGCGATCCCTTGTCCTCGCATCCGGCCATCGCCGACGCTGCCGGAGACGCTTGCGCGCTGGCCTCGCAGATCGGCCCCAGCCGGACGAGCAACAACATGGCCAGCACGGTCAGCCCGGCTATGCGAAAGACGTTGGCAAGAGGGCGACACCGCGATTTCACTTTCGCCACCGGCAGTTTTTCGGACCCGAAGTCAACGGCTCAGTGCGCCGTCGACAATGCAGGTGCGGCGATCATCCAGATTGCCATCGCGACCATCATCAGGTTTTCGGTCAGGGAGATGAAGCCGAGCGGCACATTGCTGTCCCCCCCGACGCAGGCGCATTTCAGCTCGCGCTTGTCGATATAGACGGCCTTGAACACCGACACTGCACCGATCGTGCCGATGACCAGCGCGACCGGCACCGAGAGCCAGGTCAGCGCGCCCGCGGCCATCAGAACGCCCGCCCCGCCTTCCGCGAACGGGTAGACGTAGGAATAGGGCACCCAACGTTTGGCGAGCAGGTCATAGTTCAGGAACATCGACGAGAAGCCCTCGACGTTCTGGAGCTTGAGCATCGCCAGCACGCACATCGAGAAGGCGATGAACCATTCGCCTGCGCGAACCGTGAAGGGAGTGCCGAGCACCGCATAGCTGGCTGCAAGCGCCATGAGCGCTGTCATCGCGAACACGGCGATCACCGGTCGATAAGTAACGGCCTTGGGATCGCGCACCGTCTTGCCGAAGAAGCGACGCAGATCGTCATAGCCGCCCACCCGCTCTCCGGCGATGAAGGTCTGCGGCGTCGTCTTGACCCCGTGCTTCGCCTTGAAAGCGTCGGTTTCCTCCCGCGTGCGTAGCCAATGGTCCTCGACCGCATAGCCTTCCCGGCGCAGCAGATCCTTCGCCTTCAGCCCGTAAGGGCAGGTATGTTCCGGCATCACCATCCGGTAGATCGTCGCCTGTTTGGCGGGGGCGCTCGCCATGTCGCTTCTCCAGCTTCTTCGCCGACCTATATGGGGTCCGTACCATAGTCCGGAGTCAAGGCATGGCGAGCATGACGATCGCAGGACTGGCGCGCGAAGGCGGCGTCGGCGTCGAGACGGTGCGCTATTATCAGCGCCGGGGTCTTCTCGACGAGCCGGAACGGCCGGCCGGTGCGGGCGCAGGCGGCGGTATTCGGCGTTATGACGCCGAGGACGTGCGCCGGCTGCGTTTCATCCGGTCGGCGCAGGCGGCGGGATTTACATTGGAGCAGATCGGCGAGTTGTTGGCACTCGACGCGACCGACGATCGCGCCCGGGCGCGCCAACTCGCCAACGAGCGCATTGCTGCGCTGGATGCGCAGATCGTGGAATTGCAACGGATACGCGCTTCGCTAGACCGACTGGCCCAGGAGTGCGGTTCAGGCGCGGAAGGCCCCTGCCCCATCCTGATGGCGTTCGACATCAGTGATGTGGGTCAAGGTGTCAAAACTGTCCGGTTGTGACGCAACCTCTTCGACGTCGGCCTTCCGCGGGTCTCGAGGTGTCACAAACCCGCGTCATGATGGCTGCTGGCGGCGGTTCATCCACAGCAGCAGCCAAAAGCCACGACCCACCTTTTCAGAAACGAACGGCCAGCGAGACCCTGGGCAGAAAACCAACTGGGCCTCGCGCCCGATGCTGTCGCAGCGGGTCCAAGGGCGAGAGCCGCCATGTCATCGCATCAGCGGGGGCAGCGCTGCGCTGCTTGGGGGGCTCCACGCTGCCCCCGCTGCCACCAAGTGTCATTTCTATCTGGCGGAGAAAGTGTCTTTTCTAACTGGCGGCAACATGTTCCAGTGCTTGAGGGGAGTTTACCAGAACTCTCGACCGCCGCGTATTTCACGCCACGCACTGTCCCACTTAACTCCAACCTCGCTACTGACAGGTCGAGAGCCAGGCTCAAAGTCGGTCATCGCGTCATCAATGTGCTGCGACGGCGCTCCTGAATTAAACGGCGCGATCCGGTGCCGTCGAAGGTGCCAGACATAGGCCTTCTCGTGTTCGCTTGCCGGCTCGGCCCTTCCCCAAGCCACGTCCTGAAATTGGCGCTGTGCAGCGCTCCTGGGGCGCCGCTCGCGCAGTCGCAGCGCTTCGTAAAAGCCTAAATGCGCCGCCAGCAGCTCCTCGTACCGAGCAGCTACGCTAGGATCCTCTACTGCCTCCTTCGCCGTCATCGCGCTTCCTGCAACGTCGGAAAGAACAAACACGGAAAACCGCTCGCTAAGTTCAATCCGGTCTGCTACGCTTTGCAAGCGTAAATCGCGCCTGATTGAGCCGATCGGTGCAGGAGGAGCGGCCATGTTGAACCACGATACTGGTCAGATGGACTGGGATGCCGGCCGAGCTCAAGGACCAGCATTCCCCGCCTCGTCCTTCTCGGTGAATCCTGACAATCTTTTCGACCCCTCTACCCCTCGCGGCAGAGAGTTGCTCGACGAGGTTTACCCGTCCCGCACCGCTGACGTGGAAAACGAAGTGTCGCCGCACGCACGTTGGATCGTTGTTGCCGTGCTGGTTGCCATGTTTGTCGGCCTATTCCTTATTCCTGGGCATTCCTAAGCTGGAACCGCTTGGGGTCGACCGGTCTGCCATCCTTCCAAAGCTCGTAATGAAGGTGCGGGCCGGTCGACTTGCCCGTGCTTCCTACCCGACCAAGAACTGAGCCCGCCTCAATGTTGCTGCCAACCGGAAATGCCGACCGGTCCTGCATGTGGAAGTACTTGCTTTGCGATCCATCGCCATGCTGCAGCACTAGGTAGTTTCCAGCACCGCCTCCTTGGAAGTCATTCTTCACCACTCGACCGGACGCTGGCGCACGGATTTCAGTGCCCAACGCTGCCGCGATATCGACGCCGCGGTGATGATGCCCCGGTTGCCCGGTTACCGGGTCTATGCGGCCCCCCATGTTCGAGCTCAATCGTCCGGAGATCGGCAGCGTTGCCCGCTCTCCCCGCGGTAGCTCGTAAACGTGGCTTGTTCCCTGGCCCATGCCGAGCGTGTCGCGCGCCCAATCACGCGCTCCCTCGACACCGGGGAGTGTCGTCGGGATCCATGCGTCATTCCGCTCCCGAACGTGGTCGCCTAGGCGTCCGGCCGTATCCTTAGCGTCGTCGACCTGATTGCCAATTTCGAAGGCCTGACGGGTGATGCGTGCCGAGGCGTTCGGGATCGCGTCCGAGACCTCACCCGCGAGATCGTGATCACGTGAGCTCTCGCGGATAGATACATCAGGACCCTGAGCAGCCACATTAGCAGCCCGATGTCCGCCCCACTGGCGAACACCAGCCGCAGTCGTCGACGCGGGACCATGCAAGGTCCCACGCAGATGCTCGGGAACGCTGACGCCGAGCTCGTTCCGCACCTCGGCAACTCGTCGCTCCATGAAGTCGCCAAGAAGGATGTCTCGGACCTGCTCCTGCTCCCGAGTACGCGGCATCACCATGCCGGGCGTCCAGCCAGACTGCGAAAGGTTGTCATCTTGCAGCAACCGCTCTTGCGCGTACGTTACGAACTCCTGGGTCTCGTTACGGCTCAGCGACCAGCCCCTCGAGGAGGCTTCACGAACGTCGGTGCTGACGCGCTGGAAGGTCTCCTCCGCGCGGGTCGCCTCGAGCGACGCCGACCGCGATTGACCGACACTAACCCCGAGCTTCTGCGAAAGCGATCGGACTTCGCTGTCGCCACTAGAGCTTGTCTCGCGGAAGAACTCGTCCCGTGCTGCCTTCGCTTGGGTGGAGTTAGTCTCCCTGGTGAGATATTCCTTCATCTCGCCGAGCGCCTGATCACCGCTTACCGTTCGACCGGTATTTTCAGAGGCTATCGAGGCAAGCCGCATAGCGAGGCCACCTTTTGCGCTGACGTCGGCAAACTTATTCTTCCAAACCTTTGCAAGTGCTTCAATGCCTGCATTCGCATCGCCAGTGGTTTGAGTGGCGCGTGAGACCAGCTGACTGTCAGCCTCGCTCAAGCCAAACCGGCTAGTGAGGCCGTTCGCCATGCCTCTGGATACATCGGTCATCTTGGCGACGCTGTTGTTGAAGCCAGATCCGGTCTCAGTCGAACTCCCACGACGTCGCTCAGCCGCGCTCAGCAGGTCGGTGGCCGTCGTAGCGGTCGCATTCCAGGACTGGGAAGCCGAGTTACGCAGCGAGTCCGTATGAGATTGGCCGTCCGATAGAGCCCTGCTCATCTGGCTATCGAACCCGGCCGTGCGCGTCGGCGTAAACCCGAGACGCGAGATCCCCTGAGACGTGTCGAAGGCGTTGGACCCGTCCGAGAAGCCGTACGTCACGCCACCATCGGCGTTCGTGAAGGAGCTGACGGCATAGCCCGAGTTGAACTTCGGCTGATCGTCGAACTTGTTGGCCTGCGTGTTGTTGGCCGTGAGGTTCTGGAACGAGGTGTTCCCGTAAGAATAGTTGCCCGTCGTCCGCTCGGTCGCGGCCTGCTCCGCGGCGCTCTGGGCGGGCTGCAGCATCGACGTCGCGTGCCCGGCGATCGCCATGGCGCCGCGGGCCATCCCGCCGGCGATGAAAGGCACGCTCATCATCAAGAAGCCAGCCAGCGTCGTGATGGACTCGTTCACGCTCGCCATCCCGTCGACCACCAGCAGGCTCGGCCCGGTTGGCGAGACGGCGTGGTAGAGGCTGGCTGCCCTGCTCATCACGAACATGTGCAGGATGACGTAGAGCGGCCCCCAGGAGGCGAGATAGAAGAAGCCGGTCGCATAGCCCTTCAGCGTCTGCACGCCGGTGCGCGGGAATAGGAACAGCGGGAAGAGCACCGGGAACATCGCATAGAAGACCACGGTGAGGACGATCCCGAGGAGCGGCACCCAAGTCATCGCCTGCTGCGCGATAGAGGTGTAGGTGTTCTTCGCCTGAGCGTCAGCGCGCTGCGCCGCATAGGCGTCCCAGCCGGCCTCGGAGAAGCTCTCGCGCGCCGCAAGGAAAGCATCGATCATCGAGACTTGGCGTAGATAGCTATATGCGTCTCCGCTCGATCCGTGCATCTCCTTCGCGACGATCGGCAGATCGTCCTTCAGGCGCTGCGCGGCGATGTCGTCGGCAACACCTGGATAGGCGCTCTTGGAGAACCAGGGGATGTCGTTGTCGTACTCGGCCTTCCACTGGTTGGACATCCGCGTGTAGGCCTCGTTGCACGGGATGATCGAGTTCTCCGTAGTGTCGGTGCCGGTCGACGTTATCCAGCGTTGGCTGCGCGCCGGCGAGCCCGGTCCGATGTCCTCCCAAAGGTGGTTGGACTTCGTCAGCTGGTTCATCGATTTGAAGCCCAGCAGCACGTCGTAGAACGTACATTGCTTCAGGTGCTCGTCGATGTTGGCGCGGAATACGCTGTTGGTCAGCTCGAAGGAGCGCGCCTTGTCCATCAAGCGCGCGCCGTAGATCATGCCGTTGGTCGACAGGGCGAGCGCATTCGGCATGACGAAGACCGTCTCGGCCGCCCGGGTCAGCCAGTCACCGGCTTGGCTCGTGAAAGATGCCATGACGCCGAGACCAAGCGGGACGTTGTCCACGACGGCCGGCGCGAGCCCCGGGTTGATCCGGTCGGTGACCTTGATCGTGACGGTCGGCACCATCAGCATCATGTAGATGAGGGTCGACTGCAGGAACCAGTTGAACCAGGCGCGCCAGTCCAACGAGAAGGCGACCACGAACAGCGAGTAGGTAAGCCCCATCACCAT
>NZ_CP101724.1:0-143601 GCF_038809135.1 Sphingomonas sp. NY01
GGCCAGTTCTGCCCGAACCCCGCTGACGATCCCGATCCGCATGGTCGTTGCTCCTGCCCGCCGGCGTCTGGCGTGCCATATTGCCGGGCTGTTGAATTGCAAAAATTCAGTTACGATGATGTGCACATCTGCATGATGTCAGTAATGCAGATGGTCGTCTGTGCACGACATCACATGGGAAGGTGCAAGGCCGGCGCGCTATGGGCGGCCCCCACCCGACCTGTCACGATCGACCGAACTGGCGCTCCGCATCATATTTGGCGACGAGGTCGGCGATCGCCTCGGCGAGCAGCTCCTGATGGCTGCGGCGCGTGCGGGCGGCGAGGACGCGAAAGGCCTCCGCGCTGGGATCGGCGGGATCGAAATAGGCACCGAGATGATATTTGCCCGGCCGCTTGCCGCCCGTTCGTGCGGCTGCCGGCTTTTCGGCGGGGGCAGGGGAGGGGGCGGTGGCATCGTCGCTCGCCGCAGGCGGCGTCGGTGCCGGAACGGCGGGTGCCAGCAGGGATGTACGTCGTGCCATGACCTTCAGGCCTTCATTTTTGCAGGTGTGCAGTTGTTCACTTCATCAAGCACGAACTTCAACAGCATTGCAACTTCCTGCGCCGCCTTGCCCTTGGGCTCATGCTCAGTGACGCCTAGGCCGTACGGCCAGGCCGCGCGAAAGGCGCTACGCTCGCGCATGATGGCGGGCGCGACCTGAAGGCCGGTCGCCTCGGCCAGCGTCCGCGCATCGCTGAGCAGCGTCGTGGCGGTGGGCGGTGCCGCGTTCAACACCACCGATCCGCGCCGGCCGGTACTGGCGATCAGCTGCGCGGTGCGCTTGATCGCGTCGAGGTCGATCAGCGAGGGGCGGCAGGGGATCAGTACCAGATCGGCGCGCTGCGCCGCGGCTGCGGCCTCGGTGCCGGCTGCGGGAGGCGTGTCGATGATCGTCAGCCCGAAGCCGCTGGCGGCGGCCGCGTCGATCGCCTGGTCGAGCCGGCGTGCGCTGATCGGCTCGACATGCGGCGCTTCCTCCTGGCGACGCTCGCTCCATGCCGTGGCGCTTTCCTGGGGATCGAGGTCGAACAAGGCGGTCCGGATGCCAGACGCCTCAGCGGCAACCGCCAGGTTCACGGCCAATGTCGACTTGCCGACACCGCCCTTTTGCGCTGCAAAAGTGATAACATGCACGTGTGCACACCTTCATACAATCTGTCCTGGTTTTATGAAATAAATCAGGTCGGCACAATTGCAGATCATCCACCTTCGGTGATGACAGTGCCACGCGGGTTACGATCGACATGGTGCCAGCAGACGGGGCTACCGTGGCGCCGTTGCCGCAGGCCGGCATCCTTGAATGGAACGTCGCGGTGGAACGCAGCATCTTGAAAGCGGGCGGATAGCCGGGCATTTTCAAGGCTATGCGAATGCATGGCGTTCGTTGTCCTGCCAGATAAGGCGCATCGATTGATTCCACGCGTGCTATTTGCACGTCGGTCCTGATAAGGTGGCTGCATGCTCAAAACACGGATCAAACGACAGGCTGACCAGGGTGAGCGCGCGCGCAAGCGTCTCGCCCAAATCGAAGCGTCCATCATCTCCTTGAACGACGAAGATTTGCTGGACCTTGCCGATATCTTCAAGACACAGGCGGGAACGCCTTTGGTCGAGACGGCTGCGGCCGAAATGCAGAGGCGCAATATCCGGCTTTGACCGGACTGTCCGGCCGGTGACGACCGGGCATGATGGGCCGCCTATAATGGAACGTCATGTAATTCTGAGTGGCTGGTCCATGCCCCTGCGTCATGCTTCCCTCCGAATGGAGGGGGCGATGGGCAATCCCGGCGCTCTTATGCTTCAGCCGAGGTCAGCCACCGCGCGGTACCCTTTGCCGCACCTATAGCGGTTCGATCTGCCGCAGAACGGCATCATGGTCGTCTTCACGGAATGGTGCCGATCTTCATCGTGCAGGCCATACCCGACCGATCCGCCGGGAACATGTTGGCCTATCGACGGCAAGCACGGTAGCGGTATGGGAACCTGTCCGATGACCGCTGGACACCGGCGCGCATGATCCATAATGTAACGTTGTAACGTAACATCGTGGATTATCACCATGGCCCTTTCCTCCGGCTCCGATCGGCGCCTGCCGGTCACCGTTCTGTCCGGCTTCCTTGGTGCCGGTAAGACGACCCTGCTCAACCATATCCTCGCCAATCGCGAGGGTCGGCGGGTGGCGGTGATCGTCAACGACATGTCGGAGGTGAATATCGATGCCGACCTCGTTCGGGGAGGCGAGGCGGTACTGTCGCGCGCCGAGGAAGCGCTGGTCGAGATGACGAATGGTTGTATTTGTTGTACGTTGCGGGACGATCTGCTGGCCGAGGTACGGGCGCTCGCAGAGGCGGGGCGGTTCGATTATCTGGTGATCGAGTCGACCGGGATTTCCGAGCCTTTACCGGTGGCCACCACCTTTTCATTCCGCGACGAGACCGGCGTTTCGCTGGGCGACGTCGCGCGGCTCGATACCATGGTCACGGTGGTCGATGCGCTCAATCTGCTCGCGGATTATTCGAGCCAGGACTTCCTTGCCGATCGCGGGGAGACGCTGGGCGAGGATGACAGGCGCAGTCTGGTCGGCCTGCTGGTCGAGCAGATCGAGTTTGCCGATGTGGTGGTGGTCAACAAGGCGTCGTCGGTATCGGCCGAACAGCTCGCCACGGTCAAGAAACTGGTCGCCAGCCTGAACGCGGATGCGGTGATCGTGGCGGTGGACCGGGCGCAGGTCGACCTCGACCTGGTCCTCGCCACCGGGCTGTTCGACGAGGAAAAGGCGGCGCGTCACCCGCTCTGGGCCAAGGAACTGTACGGCTATGCCCATCATCAGCCCGAGAGCGAGGAATATGGCATCGAGAGCTTCGTCTACCGTGCGCGGGCGCCTTTCGATCCGGCGAAGTTCCATGGTTTCCTGACGGACGGTGGCCTCGACCACGTGGTGCGCGCCAAGGGGCATTTCTGGCTGGCGACGCGACCCGACTGGATAGGGGAGCTGGCGGTGGTGGGCAGCCAGACGACGAGCGCCCGCATGGGCCGCTGGTGGGCCGCGGTGCCCAAGCATCACTGGCCCGACGATGGCCAGTTCGAGACGTTCGTGGCGAGGCATTTGGACCCGGTTTGGGGCGATCGCCGGCAGGAACTGGTGTTCATCGGGATCGGCATGGACGAGGCACGTATCCGGCAGCGGCTGGACGCTTGCCTCGTTCCCGCCGCTGCGTTCACGCCGGGGCTCTGGACGGGCTTGCGCGATCCCTTTCCCGCCTGGGGCGAGCGGCAGATGGAGGCGGCGCAGTGACGGTCGCGGCGATGGAGCGCCTGGTGGCGAGCGGCGTGGATCGTGCCGCGCTCGACCGGATCGCGCGGGCGGAGACCGCGCTGGCGATCTGGTGGCGGGGGGTGCCGGAGCGTCTGCGGGACGGGTTGGCGGCGCTGGAGCTCGATACCATCGACGATGTGCGCATCGAGGTGGCTACCGGCGCGCCTGTCGACACGGCGCTGTACGCCGCGGCCTATCCCGACGCGGTGGTCGCGCCGCTGGCGGCGGATATCGAGGCGCTGGTGCTGCGCCATGCCGCGCTGACCGGCGAGGACCGGTTGAAGGTCCGGCTGGAGGTGATCGAGACCGACGCCTGTCGCCGCTTTCATGCCGATTACGTCTCGCTGCGGCTGCTGTGCACCTATGTCGGTCCGGGCACGCAGTGGTGCTGCGCCGACCGGCCGGACGCGATCTGCGAAGTGCCGACCGGGGCGGTGCGCGTGTTCAAGGGCCGCCTGCTGCTCGACCCGCCCACCATCCTGCATCGATCGCCCCCGATCGTCGCGACCGGCAGGCGGCGACTGGTGCTGGTGATCGATCCCGCGCCCCCATCCGACCAGCAAGGAGATCCATAATGGCAACCGTCATCGACAAGCCCGTCGCCGAGGAGCGCTCGGCCGCATGGTGCCTGACCGAAGCGGGCAAGGTGTTGCTGCACTGGGCCGAGGCGGTCGGCCGGCGCGACGTCGACGAGGTGATGTCGCTTTACGCCCCCGACGCGATCCTGGTGCCGACGCTGTCCGACGAGGTGCGCGGCCGCGACAGCGACCGGCGTGCCTATTTCGAGACGTTTCTTGCCAATGAGGGGATCGAGTGCGGCATTCTGGTGCAGAAGAAGCGGGTGAGCGCAAAGCTCGGCACCGTGGTCATCGGCGGTCTCTACGACTTCAACATCCCGGTGAACGGCGCGGAGGCCATCGTGCCTGCGCGGTTCCTGTTCACCTTTGAAGAGATTGAGGGACGCTGGCGCATCACCGGCCACCATTCGTCCAAGGCGGCCGAGGACGTTTGAAGCTTGAACGGGTGCGCATATGCAATGCTGCACATGTGCACTCGTTCACATCGGCAATCAATGCTTGGAGGCGATCGCCAGGCCGCTGCCGAGCACGAGGGCGTCCTCGACGAAGCCGGTCGCTGTCTGCCCATAGCGGGCCATCGCCGCGCAGCGCAGGCGCCAGCCGGCATAGGAGGAGGCGAGCGCCGCTGCGACCGCAATGGCCGCCCCGAGCACGCGCTTGTCGCGCGGTGCGAGTGCCGCCCCGGCATAGGCGGCGGTGACGCTGCGCACGGCAAGCCCGATTGGGACGATGCGATCGGGGGCAGTCTTCATCTTGTCGCCCGCCATTTCCGCCGCGGCGAATGCCGCAGTGCCGGCCGCGATCACCGGGTTCAGGAGCAGTTTCTGGAGCGGCAGGTCGGCCGGGATATCGCCGCGTCGCGTTGCGGTGGCGATTGCTGCAAGCGGCGTGATGCCGCGCTGGCCGGCGACGATGCCGATAAGGAAGGAACGGATCATGCGCTGACCTCCGGAGCAGGGATCAGCCATAATCCGTCAGGATCGATCCGTATCCGGGGTCTGGTGAGAGGATGGACAAAATCATACGCTAAGCCGACGACCGTCCCGATTGGGATGGAGACCGTCCGAAAACGTGATCGTGATTCCCGAGTGCATCCGGGCGGTGTAATCTGCATGCATGGCGTACATCGAGGGACATGCTCGTGATCAGGCGCTGCTGCTGCCAGCGTCGGTCGACGATTATGTAGCGGCGGACAACCCGGTGCGGTTCATCGACGCCTTCGTCGATGATCTTGATCTGGGCAGTGCTGGCTTCGTGCGGTCGCGACCCAAGGCGACGGGACGGCCCGGTTACGATCCGGCCGACATGCTCAAGCTCTACCTGTACGGCTATCTCAACCGGGTGCGGTCGAGCCGGCGCCTGGCGGCAGAGGCGGCGCGCAATCTCGAGCTGATCTGGCTGCTGCGCGGTGTGCGTCCGGACTTCCGGACCATCGCCGACTTCCGGCGCGACAACCGGACCGCGTTCAAGGCGGTGTTCCGCGCGTTCGTGATGCTGTGCCGCAAGCTGGACCTGTTCGGACGCGAGTTGCTGGCGGTGGACGGCACGCGGCTGAAAGCGGTGAACAGCCGGTCGCGCAATTTCAGCCGTGAGCGCCTGGCGACGTATCTCGCCGCAGTAGATGCGCGACTGGACCGCTATCTGGCGGAGCTGGACCAGATCGACCACGGTGAGGATGCTGCCGGCACCGGTCGCGGCGATACCCTGGCGACGAAGATCGCCAAGCTGCGCGAACAGCGTCAGGCCAGTGCGGCGCTGCTGGGTCAGCTGGAGGCCAGCGGCGAAGGACAGATATCGCTCACCGATCCCGACGCCCGCCTGATGGTCGCGCATTCCAAGGTCACGCTCGGCTACAATGCCCAGGTGGCGGTCGACGCCAAACACAGCCTGATCGTCGAGCAGCACGTCACCAACGCCTGCAACGACATGAGCCTGCTGGCGCCCACCGCCGGAGCGGCGATGGAAGCACTCGGGGTAGAGCGGATCGATGCGGTCGCCGACATGGGATATCACTCCGGCGACGACATCGTCGCATGCGAGGCGGCCGGCATCACGCCTTATATTCCCCGCCCGCATCGTGGCACCGCCGTCGGCAACGGCCTCTTTCCCAAGGAGCGGTTCCGCTACGATCCCCAAGCCGACGTCTATCATTGTCCCGGCGGCCAGGTGCTTGACATCCGCTACGCGTCCGTGACGCGCGGGCATCTGTCGGTCCAGTATTCCAGCCCCGCCGCCTGCGCGGGCTGCCAGATCAAGGCGCGCTGCACCAAGGGACGCTGGCGACGCATCAATCGCGGCGAGCACGAGGCCGTCATCGAGCGCATGGCGGCACGCCTCGCGGAACGCCCCGACATCCTCGTGATCCGTAAATCCACGGTCGAACACCCGTTCGGCTCGATCAAGCAATGGATGAACCAGGGCGCGTTCCTGATGCGTGGGCTGGACAAGGTCCGCGCCGAGTTCAGCCTGACGGCACTGGCCTACAATCTCAGGCGGGCCATCACCCTCATAGGCGTGCCGGGGCTGATCCGGGCAGTGCAGGCCTGATCCAGGCGGCCATATTCTCCGTCACGACCGTGGGAATGACCGTCTCAGAGCCGATTTGGCCGTTACCAGGGCGCAGAAGACGGCAAATGCCCGAAATTCCTCTGCGTACCTGCACGCTCAACCATCCCGCCTCGCGTTTTCGGACGGTCTCGATGGTGAAATGGGAACAGCTTTGTGCGTTGGGGCTGGGCTGGTAGTGGCGAGAGGCCAAAGCTGCCTGGATCGAACATGCCTCTTATCGACCGCTATGTCTTCGCCCCTGATTTTCGCGAGCGCCACGCGACGAACGTGAACGCGGGTGTGGGAGTCGTATTAGCAAATGCCCGCGCCTACAGAACAGAAGACGACCCCTTCTTCAGGAGAATGATTGGACTTCGGGAACTTCCCATGCGATTAAGCCGTAAGATTCTTGGCGGTTCTAGCGTCAGTCACCGTCCGTTTGGCATCGACAATTTCTTTTTGTTGGAAGCCAATGAAAGCGAGATTGTTTATGAACTGGCAGGCCGATTCTGGTCTTTGGACTATGGCCTAGAGGTGTTTTCCAATGCGAGTGAGTTTTTAGCTATCAAGACTCCCGGAAGCGCAAAGCTGGTGCTGAACTTTAAAGTTCGCTCAGACGAAGCTGGACAAACGATCCTCTCGACAGAAACTCGTATCATTTGCGCTGACAGATCGGCGCATCGTAGCTTTACACCGTATTGGTATTTGATTCGCCCCGTGAGTGGCTTGATACGCCGTAGAACCTTGCATGCCATCCGCAGATCGAGCGAAGCGGAAAATCACAATCAATAATCTATCAGTCTCAGCCTTTTTCTCAAACGACGGCCTGCGAGACAGCGGGGGCATTCCCACAAGGAACAACCAACGAGACGGCTGGCACCGTCCCGATTGGGATGATGAAATGGGAATCGCCGTCAGGATCAGCCAGCTTGCTCGGGAAAGCACTTCAACCCTGTATGCTCCAACAGGATGACGGTTGATTCAACGCTGCCGATGCCTTCAATCGACTGGAGCCGGTCAGCCAGTTCGGAAAGCGCCTGCGTAGTTTCGACCGAAACCACCAACACCGCATCGCGCTCGCCAGCGATCGAGTAGATCCTTTGAATTTCGGACCACGAGGCGAGCTTGTCGATAACCCGCGCACATGGTCGTACCGTGATCGATAAGGTAACCAATGCCGACACGTCGTGGTTCGCATCAGGGGCGATCATCGCGGTATAGCCGATGATGATGCCGTCACGATCCAACCGTGCGATGCGCGCCTGCACCGCCGTACGTGACAGGTTCAACTCCCGCGCAAGCGAAGCGGTCGCGGTGCGCGCGTTCTGGCGCAGAAGCGCCACCAGCTTTTGATCGGTTTCGTCGAGCCGCTTGCCGGTCCTGTTCATCCGCACCGTCACATCGTCATCAGTTACGGCGATCCGCAATCTCGCCAGGTCGAGTGCCTCGTAGCATTGGCGGGATCAAAGGAGCGAGTGATGAACGTAGTCGAGGCAAAGGCATTCCAAGGGCAATGTGCGTGGGACGCGCTGAATATCGCCAACATCGACGGCGTGACCGTGCGCCTGCATTGGACCGATCAGCCGTATATCTGGCACGTCAACGATGGGCCGGAGGTCTTCGTCGTTCTGGATGGGATCGTGGATATGCAAGTTCGCGACGGAGATACCGAACACTCCCATAGGCTAACGTCAGGCACCGTATTCCATGCCGAACAAGGTGACGCCCACCGAGCGATTCCTATCGGTGAGGTGCGCGCCTTGGTGATCGAACGGGCAGGCAGCGTATGAGTTAATCCTCCCGCAAGCGAAATGAGTATTGCCTTCCTGATCGATTGGGAACGACCAACGAGACGACCAAGACCGTCTCGTTTGTGATGGTGGATCGAGAATGTTCTAGCGCTTAATCGCACCGAGAACGGGGTCGCCTTCCGGCGTGCGTTCGGCCTGCGCGAGATATATCTGCGGGCGGTATGCCTCGCGCGGCAGCCCCGTGACCGTGAAGAGCTGTTCGGTGCCTATGTCCACCTTGGCCGCCGAACCCTCGATCGTCTCGTTGCTCAATGCACCCAGCAGATGGGCCAGATCGCTCCCCACCGTCGTCGCACCGATCGCGTCAAAGCCGATCATCAGTCCCTCGCCCATGCTGCCGGTCCAGCGACCGCCTGCAACGTACAGCTTGCCTGCATAGCGTGTCCCGAATGGCGCGACATACTCCACGAACCTGCGCGTCGGCCCCAGGACGCGCGTTTCATAGGGGATGACGTGCATCTGGTAGGGGCGATCGTGATCCACGAAATGGCCCATGATGCCACGGGCCACACTCGTGTTGCCGCCACTGGGGGTATTGCGCAGATCGATCAGCACGGTGTCCGTGTCTGCCAGCGACGCGAGCGCCTTCGAGAAGGCATCGATCAGCCTATGGTCCCCGAGTGAGTTGTTGATGCGAATGATCCCGAGCCGTCCCTGTCGTTCGGTTTCCAGCAGCGGACCATCCTCGACGCGCCTTGCCAGATCGTTGGTCGCCACTAGCGTATAGGTCCGCGTGCGACGGCCGTCCCGAATCTCGATCATGCGCCCCTGGTTGCGATGCCCGGCAAGCGCCACGTTGAAGGCAAAGCCGATCTGCACGGGGCTGAGATCCGTGAACGGGCGCCCGGTCACGGCCTCGACGGCCGCGCGGGGTGATAGGCCATCGATACGCACGACCGTCATGCCCGGTCGCATCCCCTTGAGAGCAGCTTCCCCTCCCGTGCGAACCTCACCGATCAGGAAGTCCCTGCCGTCGAGGATGCCGAACAGGTCCGATGCAGTGGGGATGACAGACCAGTCACCGCGATCGAGCGGACCGACGACGAAATGCGGATCGGCGAAATTGTGCGATACGAATTGCAGGACATCGATGAAGTCTTTGTCCGACCGCGCCGCCTTCGCACGATCGGCAAAGGCTGCAAGGATGGCGTTGCCGTCAATCCCCGATCTGTCGAAATAGCCATAGTTCTCGTGCAGGAGCTGGACGAACGACGACCAGCTCTTGGCCGCATCGAACGCCGCAGCCGGCGTTGCGGCATCTTGCGCACCAACGGGGGCGGGAGAAAGCAGTGCAAGAGCGGCGAGGCAGACGAACGAACGGGCTGTCTTCATAACCGCTGCATTCAACAGGCGGGCGCGTATGGCAAGATCGGCCACTTGCGCAATGGGGACCGCAATCAAGATGACGGCCCCTGTCCCACAAGGATCGAGTTTCGGGAATGTCAGCTTTTTTGGGTGGTTCGCACATTTTCCGCTTTCGAGCCGCGAACGGCTACCACTGCCACTCGCGAGCATAAAGGCTTAATGAGCGCCAGCATATCGTTGTCACATGCAGAGCACGGATTGTGTTGCCTTGACGCGAAGACAAAAAGCCAAGCGAACGGTAGCGTTGTGGATCGCCGGCCTTTCGTTCCTCTGGTGGGTCGTTGACATAAACATAGCCAAAACAATGCTCGTAACGCCCTTAGTTATTTCATGGGCTAGCTCTACCGTGGGAATGATCGTAGGCATTTGGGTTGGATACGCAGTCGGCGACGCGGAAGAGTTAAGAAGCAATCGGTATAATCGGGTACCAAGCCGTCGTGCCACCATCATCCTGTTTTGTTTACTGGGGCTTACCTGGGGGGGGTCGTTGGCAGTCAGGCGCTATGGCGCGTTGCAAACATTGTGCTCTTCTGGGGAAGCGATGCGCGGGTCACCATCGCCTCATTTCCGATACGCGAGGTTAGCGTGCCGCGCGGAGGGCCGGTGGTATCGATCGGATCTGCTGGAGAGCATGACGCCTTACCGATCTCAAAGGGCGACTTACAGCTATTAAAAGGAGCGAACAGGCTACGACGGCCATGGAGATATTGCCTGAGCCTACGCCGCCAAGAGCAAGGCAGCGCTGTGAGGGTCTGGCTTCCGCAGCGTCCTCGACTGACATCTAACACATTGACGGTGACGCGCTGCCCCGCAAACGTGCAATGGATATAGAGGTTGATCGGTCGCAACTGAACGACGGCAGCACCCGGCTAAGCCTTCCCGATTGGGAACCCGTAGCGAGGCAACCAGGGAATATGCGACGGTCGCGAGCGTCGCGACTGCCCGGTTGTCCCCGAATCTGTTCCCAAAAGGATTTTCCCGAAATCGCCCGTGGTAGATGGAGAAACGGGTCGCTCCGCAAACGTGTGTATGTGTGACGGAGCGCCCGTCCGGCTTGATCGGCATCGAACGGTGTCACCCAACCCGTCACGCGATCTATGCACCTCAATCGGTCCCGGCTCGGGGCGGAATGACACGCCCAGGAGCGACCCTGGGCGTACGATTTTGTCCATCCTCTCACCGGACCCCTATCCCTGCATCCGCCTCGAGGGTTTCGGCATGGGACGGGTTGAACCGGCAGCGGTGCTGTGAGAATGATCCGCAATAGCCTGATCTGATTTCGGCAAGCGAGTACGGCGCCATCTTACCTGGACATGTCGATCTGAACCTGCTCGCCATGTTGGCGGTGTTGCTACAGACCCGAAGCGTGACCGGCACGGCACGCAGGCTGGGGCTGAGCCAGCCGACGGTCAGCCGTTCGCTCGCGCAGTTGCGGCATATTCTCGACGATCCTCTGCTGGTGCGTACCAATACCGGCATGCAGCGTACGCCGCGGGCGGAGGAACTGGTCGGCCCGGTCGAGCGCTGGCTCGCCTCGACCCGTGCGCTGCTGCACCCGCCGCGTTTCGATGCGGCGACGCTCGACCGCCGCTTCTGCATCGCATCCACCGATTACGGCGTGCTGACCGTGGTCGCGCCGGCGCTGGCGGCGATCACGGATGCGGCGCCGGGCGTGACGATCGAGATCGTGCCGTTCAGCGCCGACATGATGCAGAAGCTGGCGTCCGGCGAGATCGACCTGATCATCTCGGGACTTGCCCCCGATCATGCGGTGGTGCGCAGCCGGTTGCTGTTTGTCGACGATTATACCTGCATCATGCGCGTGGGCCACGCCCTGTCGGGAGCGCAGACGCCGCTGCCACTGGATGCGTTCCTGGCATGGCCGCATGTCGGGATCGTCGTCAGCGACCTGGCGGTCGACGGCATCGAGGTGCGGCTGGGCGAACGCCGTGCCGAGCGCCGCGTCACCGCGCGACTGCCCTATTTCCATGCGGCGCCCGCCCTGATTGCGGACAGCGATGTGCTGATGACCCTGCCGACGCGCGCGGCGATGCGGTTCGCGAACAGCTATGGACTTGCGACCCGGCCTGCCCCGGTCGAGATCGGACCGCTCGACTATCACCTGTTCTGGCACGAGCGGAATGCCCGCGATCCGGCAACGATGTGGCTTGCCGATACGCTGGCCCATCACTGTGCATCCGCAGCCTGAATAACCGATATTCAGAATTGGAGGCTGGCCGGGGACGGCATTGATCCGCATAGATTGCGAAAGACTTGCAATAGCAAGCGTCAGAGCGGGACCTCATCATGCCTATCACCCGATATCGCTTACCGGCGGTGCTCATCGCGCTCGCCGGCTCCACAACCATGCCTGCCACCGCGCATGCGGGCGATACACCGGTTCTTGCCGACACCGGCGATCCGCAGAACCAGACGACACGCGCCGACGACATTGTCGTGACCGCATCGGGCGGGCGCGAGCAGCAGGTAAAGGATGCGCCGGCCTCGATCAGCGTGCTGACGCGCGAGGATCTGGACCGGTTGCCCTACCGCGAGGTGACCGATGCGTTGCTGGAAATACCGGGCGTCACGGTGACGCCGGGGGAGGGCAACAGCCGCGACATTTCGATCCGCGGCATGGCGCCGCAATATACGCTGATCCTGGTCGACGGAAAACGCCTGTCGAGCCGCGAGACGCGCACCAATGGCGGCAACATCTCCGAAGGCGGGCAGCTGCCACCGCTGGAGGCGATCGAGCGGATCGAGGTGGTGCGCGGACCGATGTCCTCGCTTTACGGATCGGACGCGATGGGCGGTGTCGTCAACATCATCACCCGTCGCATCGCTAGGACGTGGCGGGGCAGCGCGCGAACCAACGGCACGATGCAGCTGGGGGCCGATTACGGCAACGTCGCCGACGGCAATTTCTACCTGTCCGGCCCGATCGCCGGCTCGGTCGGCCTGCAACTGCAAGGCGCGATGACCCGGCGCGGCGAGGACCGGGTGATCGGCGGGACCCCTGAGCGCCATGACGAAAGCCTGGCCGGCAAGATCGGGTGGAACGCCGGGCCGAACCACAGCTTCCTCGCCGAACTCGGCTATTACCGGCAGACGGTAACGGCGACCGCCGGCAAAACCGTGGCCATCAGCGCAACCGTGCCGCGGGGCACCGAGAACATCCAGGCGCAGCGCCGTTATGTCGGATCGATCAGCCATTCCGGCCAATGGGGTTTCGCCGGCTCGGAAAGCTATCTGCAACTGGAGGATGCCGAGAGCCTGCAGGACAACAAGCGGATCAAGAACACCATCGCCCAGTCGATCTGGATGGTGCCGCTGCCCGCCAATGCGCTCAGCATCGGTGCATTCTATCGCCACGAGGACCTGTCCGACAAGGTCGGCAACCGGCTTGCCGGATCGACCCGCGACGGCGCGAGCCGGCGACAGGTGGCGCTGTTCGCCGAGAACGAGCTGACCATTCTCGACCGGCTGAAGCTGACCGGCGGGCTGCGCATGGACGATGACGAGCAATATGGCACGCACTGGACGCCGCGGGCCTATGCGGTGTGGACCATCAGCCCGGCCTTCACGCTGAAGGGCGGGTATTCGCAAGGGTTCCGGGCGCCCAATCTGCGCCAGACGCTAGCGGACTGGGGGCAGACGAGCCGGGGCGGCACCATCTACGGCAATCCCGATCTGGAGGCGGAAACGTCGCGCACCATCGAGGCGGGGCTGCTGTTCGATGGCGGGGCGTTCCAGGCCAGCCTGACCGCCTATGACACGCGTTTCGACAACAAGATCACGCGTATCACCTGCATGGAGGCGGGCGCATGGTGCACGGGCGAGCCGCTAAGTTCGATCGGGCGGCCCCCGACCACCTATGTCAATGTCGACAAGGCCCGGGTTCGCGGGATCGAGGCGACGCTGGACCTGCCGCTGACCGGCACGCTCCGGCTGAACGCGACCGGCACGCTGACCGATTCCGAGCAGTTGAGCGGCGCCAATGCCGGCGCCGCGCTGAACGACACGCCCAAGCAGCAGGCGAGCGCCTCGCTCAACTGGCGACCGGATGCGCGCTTCAGCGGCTATGTGCGCGGCATCTTCCGCGGCGAGGAAGCGATCACCGAGGCGCAGATCAGCGGCAACGCCACCGTCGCGCCGTCCTATACGACGGTCGACATCGGGGCGTCGTACACGGTGTCACCCCGCTTCACCCTGCATGGCGGCGTCCAGAACGTGCTCGACAAGCGGCTGACCTTCGATGGCTTCGGCTATGTGATCGATCCGGCGCGGATCTGGCTGGGGATCGGTACGCGGTTCTGAACGGCGATCCTGGGCCTTCATAGCGTCCAGCCCGGGCGATACTGCCGGTCGAGGAATTGATTGGCCTCGGCGATGTTGGTGATCCGGCCGGCATCGCCGTCATATTCGATCGGCTGGTCCGCGCGCATCGCGACCATGCCGAGCAGCATGGTCTCGTTGAGCGGCACCGCGGTGGCGAAGGGGGAGGAGATCGCTTCCTCTCCCCGGATCGCGCGGATCCAGTTCATCTCGTGCCCCTCCCGGCCGCCCAGAATACGCGGCAGCGTGACGGGAATGGCGGCTGCGCGCGCCTCGACGCCGTCGCCGATCAGCACCGGCTTCTCGCCATAGGTGTCGTGCATCAGCATGCCGCGGTCCCCGACATACAGCACGCCGCCATTGGGGTTCATCCCCGCGCCCGCCGGCATCGCCAGCGGCGTGGGCGGCATCAGGCCACCGTCATACCAGGTCATCGTCAGCGGGCCGCCTTTGGCATTGCCGAAGCGATAGGTGGTGATGTTGGCGAGCGGATAGCTGCCCAGATCGGCGGGCGGCTTGCCGTCCCAGATATTGTCGTCGCCGCCCCAGCGGCTGTGCCGGGTCTCGACCCGCGTCGGCAGGCCCGGCTCCAGCGCCCAGAAGGGGAAGTCGACCAGATGCGCGCCCATGTCCCCCAGCGAGCCGATCCCAAAGGGCACCCAGCCGCGCCAGTTGAAATGAGCGTAATCGGGATGATAGCCCCAGTCGACGGCTGCCGGGCCGAGCCAGACGTCCCAGTCGAGGCTGGCCGGCTTCGCCACGGGCGCGGGGCGGGCCTCTCCCTGCGGCCATAGCGGGCGATTGGTCCAAGCATGGACCTCGCCCACCCGGCCGATCGCACCGCCGCGGATCAATTCCACCACGCGCCGGCCATCGTCCCCCGAATGGCCCTGATTGCCCATCTGGGTCACGAGCATCGGGTTCCTTTGCGCCAGATCGCGCAGCACCCGGCCCTCGCGCACCGTGTAGGTCAGCGGTTTTTGCACATAGACGTGGATGCCGCGCTCCATCGCCATCCTGGCGGCCACGGCGTGATGATGGTCGGGGGTAGCGATCACCACCGCGTCGATGTCGCGGCGGGTATCGAACATCCGCCGATAATCGGCGAACTTGGCGGCGCGGTCATAGGCGGCCTTGAGCGGTTGCAGATCGGGCCGGGCGGCACCCTTGTCATCGACAAAAGCCTTGGCGACATGGGCGAGATCGACATCGGCCATGGCGACGATGTTCTGGCCGGTCAGCTTGGCCATGTTCTGGGCGCCCATGCCCCCGGCGCCGATCACCGCCACGTTCACGCGGTCGCTGGCGGCGATGCGGCGCGCGAACGCCTGGCCCGGCAAGGCGAGCAGCCCTGCGCTGGCCGCGGCCCCGCCCAGCCATGCCCGCCGGCTCGGGGACGTATTTTTGTCGATCATTGTCTTCTTTCCCAAAGCCTTGGCGATCGGCGAACGTTGCAAATCCAGCCGGGATTGCAAGCGCGATGCGAACCGTATCGGGTTTGCCGGGATACCCGCCGGCATCGGTCGCCTCGAAGAAACTGGCCGATGGCGACCGATTCCCTCACGTTTGCCAAAACTTTCGGCGTGCCCACCCCAGGCACATGCAGGCATCATCCGGCACGACCAAGAGCATGATTGCCGAGAACCGTGCATAAGTGCCTGTCATGAAAAGATAATGTTGCAGTAAACTCTTATAAGAAGGCGATGTTGTGCCGCCATGATCAATAATGGTGCCGTGTGAAGCCCACTCTTCTATGATGGACCCTTGCGATTCAGGCGGGAGAGTATGGGTGAAGCGTTGGGTGATCCTTTTGGCAGCGACATGGTCCGTATCGCTTGGCGCCTGCGGTCAGGAGGATGCCGAACCGGCTGCCCCCACCACGCCGACCGTCGCCGCACCCCCGGTCACCAACGTGCCGCAACCAGCCGCGGCGCTGGGATGCCAGAGCCGGTCGACCCGCTATCCCTGGGGGCGGGCGGCGTTAAGGACGTGGACGCCACGATCCACGGCGGAGGCCGAACGTCCCGAGGCGGCACCGGGCACCGCCAGCGGTGCGCCATTTCCAGCACGCCTGGTTCAGGCGTATGGCGAGGATTATGGAGAGGCACGCCGCACCGTCGTGCTGGAATGGGAGGATGGCTGCCGGCGCCAGTTTCGCGCGGAATCCTTCTCCGATGCCGATCGCACGCTGATCGACCGCGAGGTCGCCGCGCGGGCGTCGGTGGCCGATCCGGCGAGCTACCGCATCAACTATCGCCCGGGCATGACCTCACCCGAACTGGTGCAGGGCGGAAAGCTGGTGCTTCATACCACCCAGCATTTTTCCATCTGGTACGGCACGAACACCGCGGGCGAGTTCTACCGGACGATCGCGCAGCAGGGTCGGTCGATGGAGCAGGTGGTTCGCGAAACCGGCGAGTGGCTGGAAAAGCAGTGGCTGATCAATCGCGACGTGTTGGAAGCGCCGATGCCCTTTGCCGCTGGCACCGACCGGCAGAAGCTCGATATTTTCCTGTGCGGCACCGGCCGGCCGATCCGGGACGGCGATGATCTGGAAGGCTGCGGGGCCAGTGCCGCAGAGACGATGGGGATTTCCGCCTGGGGCGTCGCCAAGGGCTCGAATGTGCTGGTCCATGAATTCGGCCACATGATCCAGTTCTACACTGGTGGCTTTCGCGACAAGGGCGATGCCGGGATGATCTGGGAAACCGGCGCGGAGTGGAACGCCTTTATCGTCAATCCCGTCTTCAACGCGGCCAGCGGCGATTACCTGAACCAGCTGGAAAACGGCTTCCTTTTCTCGGTGGCGCGCTACGGCGCGCATCCGATCATGACCTATCTGTACGAGCGGGATGCCACCCGCGCGCTGGTGTTCGGCACCTGGCTTCGCAACCGTCGCGATGCGAATGGCGCCACGCAGGAGGATTATCTGCCCGCCTTTGTCCGGCTGGCGCAGGACGCGGGCGTCTATCCCAACGGCTTTGCCTCGTTCGCCGACGATGCGGGCTGGTACGGTGCGCGGTTGGTGGCGATGGACTTCCTCAACCAGCGGACGATGCTCGACCAGTTGCGCCCGACGCGCACGACCAGCTGGCTGGCGCATTTCACCACGCCGCTGGTTCCGGTCGCAGGCGGGGACGCGACGCTCTACGATCCCCCGTCGCAGCGCGCCTTGCTGCAATGGGGGACCCATATCGTCCCGCTCACCGGCGATGGCCGGCAGGTGAAGGTGACCCTGACCGGCGCCACCACCGCCAACCGCGCCGCATGGCGCTTCTCGATCGTCGCGGTCGAGCCGAACGGCACGCCCCATTACGCACCGCTGGGTACCGCCGAGGGGCAGGGGAGTGGCACGACCATGTTGACCCCGCCATCCGGCACGAAGCTCTATCTTGCGGTCACCGCCACGCCCTATGCCTATGAGACGCTCGGCTGGCAGGAAATTGGTCAACCGGTAAAGGGCACCCGTTTCCCCTACCGCGTGAGGATCGAAGGTGCCACGCCGCGCACCGGCTCCGTCGACGCGTGCGATGCGAACGCGGCGCCGGGCACATGGACCAGCAACTACACGCTGTCCGGCAACAAGGAGGGGGGACGGCCCTGCGCCTGAGCGGGGGCGTATGCGCACCGCCTCTCGGCTCGCCTGCGTAAGCGGTTGGGCTATCGACTGAAATCTGCGCAGTGCGATCTTGTGATCCGCTGCCTGCCGCCATATCACCGGCCGGGACGGGGTTTCGGCTCCGTCATGATCGCGTCGGTTCCCCCGGAAGGGGGATTAAAAGGGAATCCGGTGAAGGCGAGCGGTCGCCGAAATCCGGGGCTGTCCCTGCAACTGTAAGCGGCGAGCGAGAGGCGCATGCGCCGGGCCTTCACGTCCGGCGAAGCCACTGGGGTGACCTGGGAAGGCTGCGTCTCAAGCGACGACCCGTGAGCCAGGAGACCTGCCGGCGTCTGGTCGCTCTTGCCTGGTCCAGGGGATGGCCGAGGCACGGTGTCTATCCGACGAGCGACGCCAACAGTGCGGCAGGGGCCGCATGGACGGGTGTGTTCGCTGCCGGAGGCGTCCGGTGGGCATGGTCGTTGCCGCGCGTGCGGTAGGCCCCCGCCGGTGTGCGTCAGACGCCGGAAAGATACGGGCCATGTCACTCATCACTTCGCGCGCACGCTCAGGGGCGCTGCTCGTCATCGTCGCAGCACCCTCCACAGCACAGGTCGCCGAACCTGAACAGGTCGATACAACTGCCATTCTCGTGATCGGGCATGAGGACAGGACCGGTCTCGCCACGCCCAACGCAACCGCCAGCAGGCTGAACCTGACGCCGCTGGAGACACCGGCCAGCATCACCAGCATTGATGGCGATACGGTCCGTGCCCGCGGTGAGCGGTCGATCGTTGAGGCGCAGACGCGCGCACCCGGCATCACCAGCGTTGCCGATCCGGGCAATGGCGGCACCGCGCTCGCTGCGCGCGGCTTTTCAGGCCAGGGATCGGTGCTGCAACTGATCGACGGCGTCCGGCTGTTCCCGGCTGCGGGCACGATCACCTTTCCCACCGATCCGTGGATGGTCGAGCGGATCGATGTGCTGAGCGGTCCGGCGTCCGTGCTGTACGGACAGGGGGCGCTGGGCGGCGCGGTGAACGTCGTCATGCGCCAGCCCGATGCGACAAGGACCGGGTTCGAGGGCGAGGTCGGCTATGGTGCGCAAAACAGCGTTCGCGCCGCGGGCGGGATCGGCGGGCCGATCGACGAAGCGCTCGCCTACCGCGTCGATGGCAGCTGGTGGCGCTCGGACGGCTATGTCGATCGCGGTCGCTCGCGCAGCCTTGCGCTGTCCGGCACGCTGCGCTGGACGCCTGCATCGACGCTGGCGATCACGCTGCGCGGCGATCACGGTGATCAGCGTCCCACGGCCTATTTCGGCACGCCGCTGATCGACGGTCGGCTGGACGCGCGCAACCGCACGACCAACTACAATGTCGCCGATGCCCGGATGCACTTTCGCGATGATCGCGCGACGCTGCAGGTCGACTGGACGCCGAGCGAGACGCTGCACTTCTCCAACATCGCCTATCGGCTGACCAGCAACCGGTTCTGGCGCAATCTGGAAAGCTATCGCTGGGTCGCGGGTACGATCCGCCGCGGCGACAATTTCGGCATTCGTCACGATCAGACGCAATGGGGCGATCAGGCCAGCATGACGCTGAAGACCCCGATCTCGGATGCGATCGACAATGCCCTGGTGATCGGGGTCGACGCCAATCTGGTAAAGTTCACGCATGCGAACAACTTCGGGTCGGACCCACAGGGCGACACGATCGATCCCTTCGCCTTCAACCCCGGCCTGTTCCTCGACACGCAGGGGATCGCACCCCGCTATCGCACACGAACGGAGGCATTCGCCGTCTTTGCGGAGGACCGGGTGACGCTGGGGGGCGGCGTGTCAATCGTTGGCGGCCTGCGCCATGAAGAGGATCGCGTGCGGCGCTGGGCGATCGCCTATCCGGGTGGCGACCGTGCCGACACCTTCGTGTTCGACCGGACGTTTCGCAACACGACGTGGCGTGTCGGTACGGTGTGGCAACCGGTGTCCACAGTGTCGCTCTATGCGCAATTTGCGACGGGGGTCGATCCGTTGGGGACGTTGACGACGGTCGGCACGGGGCAGGTGGCGTTCGGCAATGCGCGCGGGGATCAGGTCGAGGCCGGGGTGAAGGCGGTGTTTGCGCAAGGGCGCGGCACGGCGACGCTGGCCGCGTATCGCATCGTGAAGAAGGGGCTGCTGGCGCAGCGTACCGTGTCCAGTCCGATCGAGCAGGTCGGGCAGCGTTCGGCCAGGGGTATCGAGGGGGCGGTGGCCTTTGCGCTGCCATATGGGCTGGGGATCGATGCGAACGGGTCGGTGCTGGATGCGCAGTTCGACGATTTCCTGTCGGACGGCATCCGCTTCGACGGCAGGACACCGCCGGGCATTGCCGAGACGATGGCCAATGTCTGGCTGCGCTGGGATGCGACACCCCGGCTTCAGCTGCGTGGCGGCCTTCGCCATGTCGGCCGGCGTTTCTCGGACAATGCCAATCGTTTCCGCATTCCCGGCTATGCAACCATCGACGCGACGATCTCCTATGCGCTGACCGATCATGTGGCGGTGGACCTGCGCTGCTATAATCTGCTCGACAAGGATTATGCGGTCACCAGCTATGGTGACGGGCAGTGGATCCTCGGCCGCCCGCACTCGCTCGATATCGCGCTTCGTGCCGCGTTCTGACATCGGGCGGGTGGCGCTACGCTGGCTGTTCCTCACCCATCGCTGGGCGGGGATCACGGCGTGCCTGTTCTTCGGGATGTGGTTCGCCTCGGGACTGGTGATGCTCTACATGCCCTATCCAGCCTTGTCGCCGGCCGCGCGCTGGGCCGGGGCGGCGCCGATCGACTGGTCGAGGGTCGACGTGCCGGCGCCGCTCGCGACCGGGCAGGGGAGGCTGCTGCTGGAAATGCGCGATACCGAACCGGTATGGCGGATCGAGCGGGATGACGGTGTCATCGATACCGTGCCCGCACGAACCGGCGCGGTGCTGCCGGCCGTCGATCATGGCTATGCCCGGCGGGTGGCGGCGAACTTTTCCGGAACGCGTGCCATCCGGGCAGATCAGGTCATGCGCGACCAATGGACCGTCGCCGGTGGCTTCGACCGGCATCGCCCCTTGTGGAGGGTCGCGCTCGGCGATGCCGCGGGCACCGTCATCTATGTGTCGTCCGCAACCGGCCTGCCTGTCCAGCGCACCACACGCGTCCAGCGTATCTGGAACTGGCTGGGGTCGGTGCCGCACTGGCTGTATCCGACGGTCCTGCGACAGGACAATGCGGCGTGGCGTCAGGTGGTGATGTGGGTGTCCGGCCCCTGCATCGCGGTCGCCCTGACCGGCATATGGATCGGCATCCTGCGCCTGCGTCCGGGGCAGCGGCGATATAAGGCAGGGCGCATCAGCGCGTATCGCGGCTGGATGCTGTGGCACCATGTCAGCGGTCTTGTTGGCGGGGTGGTCCTGCTCGGCTGGATCGTCAGCGGGTGGCTGTCTGTCGATCCGGGACGGCTGTTCGCCGGAGGGACGGCACCAGTCGAGGCGCTTCGCCGCTACCGCGCGATCGATGGCGACACCGGCCCCGCGCCGGCACGGCTGGCGATGGCGGCACCGGATGCCCGAACCATCGAGATCACCAACGCGGCCGGCCTGCCGCGGATCGTGATCGACCGGGCATCGGATCATCCCCGCTTTCTCGACACACGAACCATGGCGCACCCAGGCGATGCGACGGCCGTCATCGTCAAGGCGAGCGCACCGCTGGTGGCCGGTGGCGCTCTTTGGCGGATCGACCGGCTGACCCGGCCGGATGCCTATTGGGGGCTGATCAGGCCCTTGCCGATCCTGCGGCTGCGGTTCGACGATCATGTGCGGACATGGCTTTATATCGATCCGGCCACCGGCGACGTGGTCGAGCGACAGGATCGGGCCCGCCGCCTGTATCGCTGGATGTTCGACCTGCCGCATACATGGGACTGGCTGTGGCTGGTCGCATCGCGGCCGGTGCGCGATCTGATGATCTGGCTGATGTCCGCCTTTGGTCTGGTGGTATCGGTCAGTGGCGTGTGGCTCGGCTACCGGCGCCTGTTGCGATAGGGATCGCCGCACCTGCCGATCAGGCCGTGGATGACGTCTCCATTCGCGCCGCCAGTTGCGTATCGATCAATGCCCGAAAGGATTCGGCGAGCTTCTGGCAATCGATTTCGGGATGGATGATCCGGCGCATCATGCTGCCCAGACCCAGTGCCAGCACCAGATCCACCAGCACCTCGCGGTCGACGATCCCGACGCAGTCGACGCCCAGGGCCTCGAGGGCTGCGTGCAGGCTGCTGCGGACGCGGTTGTCGATGTCGCGGTAGATATGGGCCACGCGCGGGTTGCGTGCCGCCTCCGCCATGATCTCGGTCATCATCCGGCATTCCTCGACCGGCTCGTCACAGGCGTGGAAGCGGTTGATCCAGTCGCGAATAGCCTGATGATCGTCGCGGGCGATCGCGGCACGAACGCAATCCTCCTGAAGCCAGGCCTCGACATCCTCGCTCGCGATCGCGGCGATGATGTCCTCCTTGCTGGCAAAGTCGCGGTAGATCTGCCCGACCTTGATGCCGGATGCGGCCGCGATCTGGGCCATGCCGGTCTGATGGAACCCATTGTCGGCGAACAGCGTTCTCGCCGTATCCAGCAGGTGACGGCGTCGTTCGTCCGCGCGTGGTGTGCGGCGCGAACAGCAGGGGGGAAGCGCCAGGGTCACGCGTGCAATCCTCTCATCTTACTTGTTATCTCTTGCCAATCTCGGTTCGCCCCGATTACAGGGGCAAAAAATGTGAGTGATCGATCACTCACACTTAGTGTCTCTTGCAGGCGGATTCCATGAAAAACATCGTACCGGCTCTCGGTTTGGCGTTGATCCTTGCCGGATGCGGCGGGGGTGGTGAGCAACAGCAACAGCAGCCCGCCGGGCCACCGCAGGTCGGCGTGGTCGAGGTGCGGGACGAGGCGGTGACGCTGACCACCGAATTGCCCGGCCGGACCAGCCCGTTCGAGACGTCGGACGTGCGGCCGCAGGTCAATGGCCTGATCCTGGCGCGCCTGTTCCAGGAAGGCGACTTCGTGCGCGAGGGGCAGCCGCTCTACCGGATCGATCCGGCCCCGTATCAGGCGCAGGTCGCCAATGCCCGCGCCGGCGTCGCCCGGGCGCGCGCGGCGATCGCATCGAGCGCGGCGCTGGCCCGCCGCTATGGCGAACTGGTCAAGATCAACGCGATCTCGCGCCAGGAACTGGAGAATGCGACGACGAGCGCGCAGCAGGCGCAGGCGGACGTCGCGGCCCAGCAGGCCGCCCTGCGCACCGCGCAGATCGACCTGAACCGCACCACGCTGCGTGCGCCCATCTCCGGCCGGATCGGCCGCTCGGTCTATACCACCGGCGCACTGGTCAGCGCGTCGCAGACCGATCCGCTGACCACCATCCAGCGCCTCGACCCGATCTATGTCGACATCCAGCAATCGAGCGCCGACCTGCTGCGCCTGCGCCAGCAGATCATGTCGGGTGAGCTCGCCCGCGGGGGCGGTGCCGCGCGCGTCCGCCTGAAGCTGGAGGATGGATCGACCTATCCGCAGGAAGGCACGCTGAAATTCGCCGACGTGACCGTCGATCCCGCCACCGGCAGCCAGACGATCCGCGCCGTCTTCCCGAACACGCGCGGTCTGTTGCTGCCCGGCATGTTCGTGCGTGCCGAGCTGGTCGAGGGCACGCGCGCCCATGCCCTGGTCGTGCCGCAGCGCGGCGTCACTCGTGACGAGCGGGGCCAGGCGGTCGCGCTGGTCGTCGGCGCCGATGGCAAGCTGGCCCAGCGGGTCATCACCGCACCGCGTACCGTCGGGCAGAACTGGCTGGTCACGGGCGGTCTGAAGGCCGGCGACAAGGTCGTGGTCGAGGGCGCGCAGAACCTGCAGCCCGGCACGCCGGTAAAGGCCGTGCCGTACCGCGAGAATGCGGGTCAGCAGGGCGGCCAGCCCGGCAATCAGGCGGGCGCCCAGCAGGGCGCCCAGCCGTCCGGTCAGCAAAAGGCCGGAGCACAGGGTAAGTAATCATGGCCCGCTATTTCATCGACCGACCCATCTTTGCATGGGTCATCGCGCTGATCCTGATGCTCGCGGGTGGCCTGGCCATCCGCAGCCTGCCGATCGCCCAGTTCCCCTCGATCGCACCGCCTCAGGTGACGATCAATGCCACCTATCCCGGTGCGGACGCCGAAACGCTGGAACGCACCACCACCCAGATCATCGAGCAGCAGCTGAGGGGTATCGACAACCTCCGCTATTTCTCGTCGTCCTCCTCGTCGGCGGGCACGGTCACCATCACGCTCACCTTCGAGCAGGGGACCGATCCCGACATCGCGCAGGTGCAGGTGCAGAACAAGCTGCAGGCGGCGACCTCGCTCCTGCCGCAGGAAGTGCAGCGCCAGGGCATCCAGGTGGCGAAGTCGGCCGCCAGCTTCCTGCTGGTCGTGGGTCTCTATTCCAAGGACGGATCGCATAACGGCAACGACCTGGCCGACTATGTCTTCTCGCGGTTGCAGGACCCGATCAGCCGGGTGAACGGCGTCGGCGAGCTCCAAGTGTTCGGTGCGCAATATGCGATGCGTATCTGGGCCGACCCGGTCAAGCTGAACAGCTATCAGCTGACCATGGCCGACATCAGCAGCGCGGTGCAGGCGCAGAACGCGCAGGTCTCCGCCGGCCAGATCGGGGCGCAGCCCGCCACCAAGGAGCAGATGCTCAACGCCACCGTTTCGGTGCAGTCGCGCCTCCAGACACCCGAGGAATTCGCCAATATCCGCCTGAAGACCACGCCGAACGGCGCGGTGGTGCGGCTGGGCGACGTGGCCCGCGTCGAGCTGGGCGCGGAGAATTACGCGTTCAAGCTGGAATATAACGGCAAGCCCGCATCCGGCTTCGGCGTCCGCCTGGCGCCGGGTGCCAATGCGCTCGACACCGTCGAGGCGGTGAAGGCGCGGACCGAGGAGATCGCCAAGGGCTTCCCGGCCGACGTGCAGGTCATCTATCCGTACGACACCACGCCGTTCGTGCGCCTGTCGGTGGAGCAGGTGATCCACACGCTGGTCGAGGCGGTGATCCTGGTCTTCCTGGTGATGTTCCTCTTCCTCCAGAACTGGCGCGCCACGGTCATCCCGACGATCGCGGTGCCGGTCGTGCTGCTCGGCACCTTTGCGGTGATGGCGGTCGCCGGTTATTCGATCAACACGCTGACCCTGTTCGGCATGGTGCTGGCCATCGGCCTGCTGGTCGACGACGCGATCGTCGTCGTCGAGAATGTCGAGCGTCTGATCCAGACCGAGGGGCTGAGCCCCAAGGAAGCAGCGCGCAAGTCGATGGACGAGATCAGCGGCGCGCTGATCGGCATCGGCCTGGTGCTGTCCGCGGTGTTCCTGCCGATGGCGTTCTTCGGCGGGTCGACCGGCGTGATCTATCGCCAGTTCTCGATCACCATCGTGTCGGCCATGGTGCTGTCGGTGCTGGTCGCATTGATCCTGACGCCGGCACTCTGCGCCACGATCCTGAAGCCGCACGACCCGACCAAGCATGAGGGCAACGGCCCGCTGGCGCGCTTCTTCCGCTGGTTCAACGACTGGTTCGACCGGGGCACGAACAAGTATGAAGGCGGTGTGAAGCGCACCGCGCGGAGCTGGAAGCGGTCGGCGGTCATCTATCTGATGATCGTGCTGGGCATGGGCTTCCTGTTCTGGCGCCTGCCCACGGGCTTCCTGCCCGAAGAGGATCAGGGCAGCGTCTTCGTGCTGGTGCAGGGACCGGCCGGCGCCTCCACCGCGCGCACCGACAAGGCGCTGGGCGTCGTGCGCGACCACTTCCTCCAGAAGGAAGCGGCCAGCGTGCAGGGCGTGTTCACGATCAGCGGCTTCTCGTTCGCAGGGCAGGGCCAGAACGCGGGTCTCGCCTTCATCAACCTGAAGCCGTGGGAGGATCGCTCCGGCGCCGAGAACAAGGCGCAGGCGATCGCGGGCCGTGCCATGGGGCCGTTCTCGCAGTTCAAGGATGCGATGATCTTCGCCCTGGTGCCGCCCGCGGTGCAGGAACTGGGCAACGCCACCGGCTTCGACCTCCAGCTCGTCGACACCGGCGGGATCGGGCATGAAAAGCTGGTCCAGGCGCGCAACATGATGCTGGGCATGGCGATGCAGGATCCGCGCGTTGCGCAGGTTCGCCCGCTCAGCCTGGAGGATGCGCCGCAGTTGAAGGTCGACGTCGATCAGGATCGGGCACGTGCGCTGGGCCTGGACATCGCCACCATCAACTCGACCATCTCCACCGCCTGGGGTGGTGCCTATGTCAACGACTTCATCGACCGTGGCCGCGTGAAGCGCGTCTATCTCCAGGCGGATGCGCCGTATCGCATGTCGCCGGAAAGCCTGGGCGACTTCTACGTCCGCGGCGGCTCCAGCGCGATGGCACCGTTCACGGCCTTCTCGACGCTGGAATGGACCAAGGCGCCGGTGCAGCTGACCCGCTACAACGGTCAGCCGGCCATGCAGCTGCAAGGCGCGCCTGCGCCCGGGCAGAGCACGGGTGCCGCGATGGAGGCGATGCAGGAGATCCACGGCAAGCTGCCGCCCGGCACCAACCTGGAATGGACCGGCCTGTCCTACGAGGAGCAACTGTCCGGTGGTCAGGCGCCTGCACTTTATGCGCTGTCGCTGCTGATCGTCTTCCTCTGCCTCGCCGCGCTCTATGAAAGCTGGTCGGTGCCGATCGCGGTGCTGCTGGTGGTGCCGCTGGGCGTGGTCGGTGCGCTGTTGGCGGCGACGCTGACCGGGCTGAACAACGACATCTACCTTCAGGTGGGCCTGATCACCACGATCGGTGTGGCGGCCAAGAACGCGATCCTGATCGTCGAGTTCGCCGAGGAGCGCGTGCGTGCCGGCATGGGCGTGTTCGAGGCGGCGGTGGAGGCGGCAAGGCTGCGTCTGCGGCCGATCCTGATGACCTCGCTCGCCTTCATCTTCGGCGTGCTGCCGCTGGCACTTTCGACGGGCGCGGGCGCAGGCGGCCAGAACGCGATCGGCCGGTCGGTGGTGGGCGGCATGTTCACCGCGACCGTCTTCGGTATCTTCCTGGTGCCGATGTTCTTCGTCGTCGTCAGCCGGCTGTTCGGGCACGGCAAGCATGACGACACATCCGGTGCGCACCCGTCCCCGTCCTCCGACGTGACACCCGATGGTGGCAACCGGTCGTCAGGTGGCGGCGCAGCGCCGCAGTCATCAGGTGGCGGCGCAGCGCCGCAGGGAGCGTAAAGCGTGAGCGTCGTGAACAAGTCTCTCCTGATCGCCGCATTGTCGGCCGGCACCATGCTGGCCGGGTGCAACCTTGCCCCCAAATATGTCCGCCCGGTCGGCGCCGTCCCCGTGACGTTGCCGCAGGGCGGCGCCTATCCGGCCGCGGCGACCGATGCCCGCGACATCACCGCGATCGGCTGGCGCGACTTCTTCCTCGACCCGCGCCTGCGCCAGGTCGTGGACATGGGGCTGGCCAATAACCGCGACCTGCGCGTGGCGGCTGCCAACGTGCTTCAGGCGCGGGCGCAGTACCGCGTCCAGCGCTCGAACATCGTGCCGACCACGACCATTTCGGGCGCGGGTACCTATACCAACAACATCTTCGGCGCGGCTGGTGCGGCCGGCGGTGGAGCCGGCGGGACCGGCGCCGGCACGGGCACGGGCACGGGCACGGGTGGTGGAACCGGCACGGGCACCGGAGGCGGTTCCGGTGGGACCGGCGCCGGCGTCGGCACGGGCCAGCAATCCTCGAACATCGAGGCCTATGCGGTCAATGCGGGCTTTTCCAACTTCGAGCTGGATCTGTTCGGCCGGCTGCGCAACCTGAACCGCGCCGCGCAGGAGCAGGTCCTCGCCTCCGAAGAGGCGCAGCGCTCGACCCGGATCAGCCTGATCGCCGAGATCGCCAGCGCGTGGCTGACCATGGCGTCCGACCAGGAGCAACTGCGCCTGTCGCAGGAAACGCTGCAGACCTTCCAGCAGACGCTGGATCTGACCCAGGCGCAGTTCCGCATCGGGGTCGGCTCCGAACTGGAAGTGCGCCAGGCAGAGACGAACTACCAGTCGGCGCGCAACGACATCGCGGCGCTGCGCACCACCATCGCGCGCGACCAGAACGCGCTCAACCTGCTGGTCGGCACCACCGTGACCGCCACGATGCTGCCGGGCGAACTGGGTGGCGAGGCCTACACGCTGGACTCGCTGCCCGGCGACCTGTCGTCGCAAGCGCTGTTGCGCCGCCCGGACGTGCTGCAGGCCGAGCATCAGTTGCTCGCCGAGAACGCCAATATCGGCGCGGCGCGTGCGGCCTTCTTCCCCACCATCTCGCTGACTGCGACGCTGGGGACGATCAGCACCGCATTGTCCGGTTTGTTCGGAGGGGGCAGCTTTACCTACACGGGTACGCCGTCTGCCTCGCTGCCGCTGTTCGATGGCGGCCGGCGCAAGGGCAATCTGGACTATGCGCGGGCGTCCGAGCAGGTGGCGGTCGCCACCTACGAAAAGACGATCCAGACCGCGTTCCGCGAAGTGGCGGACGCGCTGGCGCAGCGCGGCACGATCGGCGAGCAGGTGGCGGCACAATCGGCGCGGGCCAATGCCGCGCGGGTCGCGGCACGCCTGTCCGACGCCCGCTTCCGCGCCGGCGTCGACTCCTTCCTCACCACCCTCGACGCACAACGCACCGCCTATGCCGCGGAACAGACCCTTGTCGGCGCCCGCCTCACCCGCGCCAGCAACACGGTCGAACTCTACCGCGCCCTGGGCGGCGGCCTACAGGACGAAACACCACCGCTCCGCTAACCGCACCGCCCCGCTAACGGCACCGGCCCGGCGCATGACGGCGCCGGGCCGATTGCGGTCCAGCGAGGAGCGCGAGGTAGTTTACTTGTTTCCCGACCTGGCAACGACGTCCCGGGCAAGGATGTGCCGGGCGTCCTCCGAATATTTCGGATTCCGGAAGAATTGATGCCGGATATGGTCGAACGATCGACGCAGGGCACCTTGGCCCGGCGAGTAGAAGGGCAGCGCGAGCAAGGCGCCTGAGCGTAGCGACACACCCATCTTGCCAACCCATCGCCCGTTTCTGGTCAGGCCGGACGACGCAACCAGGCTGGGCCAGGTCATGCCGAAGTGATCGAGCGAGGCCATGATGTCGGACTCGTAGGTCCGTCCGACAAAACCATTCGCCTCCTTCAGCACGCCGACGGGCCGGGTGTGCCGGATGGGAATGGCATCGATGATCGCAAAGCGGCGGAACTCGGGCGGCAGGACGCTGCCCCAGATCAGATCGATGCCGCTTTCCCAACCATATTCGAAGAGCGGGGCCACGTGCTTCAGCGCGGTGCGCGAAAAGAAGGGCGCCATCATCTCGATATAATTGACGCAGCGGAACCTGAAGAACGGGTTCTGGATCGTGCCCGCATAGGTACAAAAGCTGTCCCAGGTCAGGCTCGGCTGGAAGATGTTGAAGCCATATTCCTGGCCCATCGCAAACAGGCGGCTGAGATCGGTGGCATTCGTGTCAATATCGTCGTCGATCAGGGCAACGAAATCATACTGCTCGATAAAGTCCGAATGCTGTGCAAGTGTGACCTTCCAGCCCTGGATCTTTGAGCCCGGAACATGGATGTGAAAGATACCGGGGCGGGTGTCCGGACCCGGGTCACCCGAGACGAAGGACGCCACCAGCAGATCGAAATCCCGTCCGCCGCTGGGATCGAGCCAGCGCTCATGCAGGCTGTTTGCGCCTGCCCTCGTGATGACGAGATTTCGTGATGTGGCCGGCCCTAGCATTTATCGCGCATCCATAGCGTGCATGACGTCACCGTGATCGCGACGGCCACGCCATAGCCCCATCGATGTCGGTGCGGTTCCGCAAATCGGGAGCGATACCTTATCGGTAAATCCGGCAATTTTTTTCATGGCAAACTCTCCGGATCCACAGGTCGTGGTACGTCGCACCAAAATCATAACAACGATTAAATCGAGGATGATCCTTCCAGCGTCTTCATATGATCGACAATAGCTGGCGATAACCAGAGCTTGCGTTCGACATATGATTTGGCGATTTGCTTGATCTTGTAGGCCGCCTTTTTGCGAAATACCAAAGCGTCGCAATATTGCCGGATTTCCGGAAATTTCCTGGCAACGTCGGCATAGGGCTGGTGCCAGGAGCGGCCCCAGGGGGCATAGGATCCTTGCCATGGCCGGGGATTGGACATGAAGTGGACGATCGATGGCTGCGCAATATCCTCCAGGCCGTAGCCAAGGATGAAGCCGGGAAAATTCCAGCGTATCGAGGCATAATCGCGACGACCCTCGGTGACGCGATTGATGATCGTCTGATCTTCGAAGTGCAGCGCGCTGGTTGCGGTCCCGATCTGTGCCAGAGCTTCACGGGATATGTCCGCCCAGCTGTGCCGATTGACCCTGAAGACACCGCTGTTGACGTAGTCTTCGCCAAATGGACGAATTTCGGCCTCGAACCCGTCCGGCAATCGTTTGATGCCATTCAGATAGACCATCGGATCGCGCACCGCGCAAAGATGACCGTCTCTAGGCGAGAATTCGAGCAATGGCGTAAGATCGCCGACCACTTGCGTGTCGCCATCCAGATAGAGAATTTCGGAATAATCTGGCGCCAGCATCTGATCGAGAAAAAGACGGGCATTCATGATGTGCAGGCTGCCCAAGAACGCCGGGCTTTCCCAAATGTAGAGAATGTTGTTCTGGATGCAGACGCTCTCGATATCGGCGCTTTCCGCACCGCGATCGGCCGTCAGGTCGAAAAGGATGACATCGCAATGCGCAGGCGACATTCTCCTGGCCTGGATGGCACTGACCAACGATTGAAAAAGATACCCCTCATTGGCGATGTAACACACGCATGTTCGTCGCGATGAAGAATTAACAGCCACGGAAATTCCTTTTGCATGCGTCGTGCGGCGTGGATGCGCGTAATGGGACAAGTCGGATATCACGCATACATCGTCTTCCATGATAGAAAAACAGCGGATTCCCGTTGCTTATCAGGATGCCGCTTGTCAATTGCGCTACCATGCCGCGCGGCATGGCCTATTCGTGCCTAGATCGCGGGATTTTGCCACCGCAACCCCCTAATGTATGCCGATATGGCACAAAGTCCTCGGATATAAGCTTTTGCCTCGGGGTGGCTCTTCGTGGACATGCCGTTTAAACGGTCTCGTATCGCATGGTTTTTCCAGCGATCACAAAGATATGTTGGCCAAAAATGCCGCCAAGGCAAAACGGCGATACGGGAGCGGATCAACACGCGTCCACCAGCCCAAATGCCTCGGGACGGGTGGATGCTCACTCCTTTCGAGGTGCTGTAAGCCCATGGCAGCGATCCGGCAGTGTCGGCAAATTGACATCAGCAAGCCTGTAACGAGCGATCGTCGTCGCATGTCCTGGTGGCTGGGCCTTGGCGCAGGATTGAGCCTGGGCACTACGGCGGCCTGCACCCCGCTTCCGCCCAAATGTGCAAAAACGATCGACTTGCGGGATTACCGTGTGACGTTCGATGAATCGTTCGACACGCTGGATGTGTCTGCACATGGCCCCAATACGCGCTGGACCGCACATACGCCATGGAACGGCGATTTCGGCGAGTCCGCCTTTGTCGACCCGGGGGACAATTTCCCATTCTCCGTCAAGGATGGCATTCTGACGATCGGGATGAAGCGCGGAGCCGACGGAAAGTGGCGCTCGGGCCTTTTATCGTCGAGCGACGCCGCAGGCCGTGGTTTTATGCAACGCACAGGCTATTTCGAGATGCGCGCCATGCTGCCCAAGGGTGACGGCGTATGGCCCGCCTTCTGGCTGGGCTCGATCGGCAAGAAGGGGCAGGCCTCTCCGGAAATCGACGTGCTGGAATATTATGGCCATGATCCCGCGACCTATGTCACCACGACCCATCTGTGGACCGACGGCAAAAGCGTCGACCAGGGGCCGGAGGTGGTGCGGGTTCCGGCACAGTCACTGACCACCGCAATGCACCGGTTCGGAGTCAGCGTCGAAGCGAACGCGATCAACGTCTTTCTGGACGGTCGGTCGGTTGCCTGCTTCCATTCAGCACCGGCCTATCTGCAGCCGAAGATGATCCTGCTCAATCTTGCTGCCGGCGGTGGCTGGCCGATCGACAAGATGCCGGACGACCGCGAGATGAAGGTCGATTACGTCAGGGCCTATGTAAGAAAATAGATCCGGCATCATCCGATCATCAAGGCGGATGTGCCGCGCAGTTAACAGGATGGCACTGCATGAAAGTCCATGTTCATCTAGCCTATGGCTATGACCCGGCCGTGTGGGGGCGAAAGTTCGACGATGGCAGCCTGATCGGCATCAACGAGCGTGATCCCTATGGGTATCGTCACGCGGCACCGATGGTGGCTGCGATGACATCGTCGAAAGATCATGCGGAAGGCAGGCTGGGGCGTTTGGTCCGGCTAGGCGCGCGCGCCATTCTGGGATTTGATTTCGTGCACGCCTGGCGCAACCGTGCGGCGATTTGCGCCGCGGACGTCGTATGGACGCATACAGAATCCCAGCATCTCGCTATCAGTCAGATGTTCAAGGTGAAGCGCCTGGATCAAGAGGCGCGTCCCAAGCTATTGGCGCAAAGCGTCTGGCTGATGGATCGTTGGGACCGATTGTCCAAGGTGCGCCGCGCATATTACCGCCGGCTGCTTCGTCACGCCGATGTGCTGACTTTTCATTCGCGCGAGAATCTAACCATGGCGCGGACGCGCCTCCCCGATGCGCAAAGCGAACACGTATTGTTCGGCATCAACGCCTCCGACAAGGTCGCTCCCGTTCGCGACGACGCCGCGGGATCGAAGTTGATCATTGCGGTCGGCAATGACGTGCACCGCGACTGGTCGACCCTCATCAAGGCGGTTGCCAGGCATCCGGACTGGAGGCTGCGCATCGTGTCCACCACCTGTTCAAAGTCACTGGCGGCAGGGGTGGCGAATGTCGAGATCGCCGGAGTAGGCGACAATGCCGGGCTTAAAAGTCTCTACTGGCAATCGGCGATCGCCATCGTCCCTCTGCTGCCAAACGCCCATGCCTCGGGCATCACGGCCTTGCAGGAAGCGGCGCTGAACGGGGTCGCAACCATTGCAACCGATGTCGGCGGTTTGCGCGACTATTTCGACGATACGGAAGTCACCTATGTCGAGAGCGGCAGTGTGACGGCGCTGGAGACCGCGATCGAGCGCCTGCTGGCGAACCCGGCATTGCGCTATGATCGGGCGGTTGCGGCGCAGGCACGAATGGGGCCCGAGGGCCTGAGTTCCTATGCCTTCGCCAAGCGCCACGTCGAGATTTCAAGACGCGTTCTGGGCGGCCGCTAAACACCTTTGGTCAAAGAAGGTTGCGCCCGGTCCACCGCAAAAAAGCGTCCCAATATGGGTGGGCCAGTTGACCAATCTTATTGCAAACATTGAATTTATGCTTCAGGGGAAATATCAGTTTCGCGTCGCATGATAAGAAGTTGTAAAAAACTCGATCAATGCTGAAGCGATACAGCAAAACATACATCCAATCCAATTCCGTTGCGTGAAACTGCGACGCTGTTTGGCTGGAAAGGGGCTGGCATCATGTACCTAACACAAGGAAGGATCGGCGAAATCAGCATCTCCGATACCCCCAAGGACAAAAATGCCGGCGAAGCTCTTTTGCGTGTCCTGGACTTGCTTGTCGGGATCATCGCCGTTGTCGTTTTTGCGCCGTTGCTCATCGGTCTTGCGCTGGCGATCTACATCACCAGCCCGGGGCCGCTGATCTTCGCACAGCCCAGAATCGGGCGTAACGGTCGCATGTTCCGGTGCTTCAAGTTCCGGACGATGGTGGTCGACGCTACCGAACGGCTTGAGCAGCTTCTGGCGAGCGATCCGCTGGCGCGGGCGGAATGGGCACGGGATCACAAGTTGCGCAACGATCCGCGCATCACCCCGCTGGGCGCCTTCCTGCGCAAGAGCAGCCTTGATGAGCTGCCGCAGTTCTTCAACCTCATCAACGGCACGATGAGCATCGTCGGCCCCCGACCGATCGTTGCCGCGGAAGTCGTGCGCTATGGTCGTCGCTTCAACGAATATTGCAGCGTGCGTCCCGGCATCACCGGGCTTTGGCAGGTCAGCGGGCGCAGCGATACCACGTATCGGCGCCGTGTCGCGCTGGATGTCGCCTATTCGCGCCATCGGTCGCTGGGTCTGAACCTGAAGATCATGGCGATGACCGTGCCTGCGGTCTTGGCCGCCAAGGGCAGTCGCTGATCCTGCATGGGCAGGCAGGAAGGGTTGATGCTATTGCCGCGTGATCGTGCATCCAAGAGCGGGGGCGGGCGCCTGCTCGTCAACGGGCGTTTCCTTTATGCCCGCCCGACCGGCGTCCAGCGCGTCTCGATGGCCTTGCTGCATCAGATCGGTGCGCGCCGGCACGAACTGGAAGATGTGTTCCCGGGCGGGATACAGGTCGAGGCGCCCCCCGGCGATGCGGCATCGTCGATCGCCGGCGTGGCCGTACACAAGGCGGGACGCGTTCGCGGGCAGCTCTGGGAGCAGGCCAGCCTGCCACGACAGGCACGGCGACGTGAACAAGGCCAGGACGACCTGATCCTGTCCTTGTCGAATGTCGGGCCGCTGGCGGCTGCGCGCGGCATCACGATGATCCACGACGCGCAGGTCTATACCGCGCCGCAATCCTATTCTAAGGCGTTCGTGCGCTGGTATCGCTTCCTGCTTCCGCGTCTGGGACGCCGGAACGTGCAGGTGCTCACCGTGTCGCACTTCTCCAAGCGGCAACTCGTCAGCTATGGCGTAGCCCCCGAAGCGCGCATCACCGTCATACCCAATGGCTGCGATCACGTGCTCGGCTTTGCCAGCGACATGGCGACGGTCGATCGGCTGAAGCTGGCAGCGGGCCGCTATGTCGTCGCGCTGGCGACGACGCAGCCGCACAAGAATATCGCCGTGCTGCTGCGCGCCTTTGCCGATGGCGCGATGGGGGATGTTAAGCTGGTCCTGCTCGGCAAGGCGAGCGCAGCGGAGATGAAGGCGGCCTATCCCTTCATGCCCGACGACGTCCTGTTCACCGGCGCGATCAGCGATGCCGAGCTACGCGGCCTGCTGGAACAGGCGCTATGTTTTGCGATGCCGTCTACGACCGAGGGGTTCGGCCTTCCGCCGCTCGAGGCGATGATCCTGGGTACGCCGGCGATCGTCGCGCCTTGCGGTGCGCTGCCGGAGGCGTGTGGGGAGGGTGCATTATACGCAGCGCCCGACCGACCGGACGTTTGGCAGGCGCAGATGCGTGCCTTGCGTGACGACAACGGGTTGCGCGAGGCGATGAAGGCCAAGGGGAAGGTGCAGGCGGGGCTCTTCACGTGGGAGAGGGCGGGGGACGTTCTGATCGAGACGCTGCGGCGCTGTTCGCGGTAGTAGGTGGCGCAGAATGGTACGCGGTGGGCGTCGATGGAGTGTCCAGACACCTAACCCTTTGATAGGCGTGTCGGGGTGGGGAATGCGTAATCGTATCAACGGTTGCATCGAATTGCAGGGAAACGGGCTGGTACGATGAAGGTCGCTATTGTCATTGCAAGCGTTGGCCGGCCGCAAGAGCTGGCGCGCTGGGCCGATCATTGCCGTCGCCAGACGCTGACGCCCTGCGAGATCGTCTTTTCCATCGCGTCCGATGCGGATCTGCCCGCAGGCTTTCACGACAACACCGTTACCGTTCTGCGAGGCCCCAAGGGATCGTCGCACCAGCGCAATTCCGGGTTGAACGCGCTCACCAGCGCGCCGGATGTCGTGGCTTTCTTCGATGACGATTACGTGCCCAGCCGACGCTGTCTGGAGGGGATCGCCCGCGTGTTCGAGGCGCATCCGGAACTGGTCGGCACTACCGGCCGGCTGCTCGCCGACGGCATTCACAGCGCCGGCATCGACTTCGAAACCGCATCCGCGATGATCGCGCGCTTCGATGCGGAGGATGCCGCACCCAACCTCGCGCTGAACGAGACGCTGGGCACCTATGGCTGCAACATGGCGTTCCGCTGGTCGGTGGTGAAGGACGTCCGCTTCGACGAACGGCTGCCGCTTTACGCCTGGCAGGAGGATGTCGATTTCTCGCGCCGGCTGCGCGATCACGGCGTTGTCGCACGGACCGAGGCATTTGTTGGCGTCCATCAGGGCGTCAAGGGAGGGCGTACCGCCGGCCAGAAATTTGGCTACTCGCAGATCGCCAACCCCCTGTACCTGATCCGCAAGGGGACGATGCCGGCCCGTGACGCACTGTGGTTGATGACGCGCAACATGGCGAGCAACCACGCCAAGGCATTCAGGCCCGAACCCTGGATCGATCGCAAGGGGCGCGCCGAGGGTAATTGGCGGGCTCTGAAGGATCTGGTCACCGGCCGCCTGCAACCGGAACGCATTCTGGAGTTCTGATGCGCCTGCCGGGCCGGATGCTATGTCGCCCGGTGCCTGAACAATTTGCCTCGCAACTGTGCGAAAAGCTTCGTCCCCATGGTTTCCATCCCTTCCGGGCGTCCGACTAGAGCCCAGGAAAGGAGCAGGATGGCAATGTAGGTGACGCCCCCGACGATGACCGTGGCGGCGACCGCGAGGATCGACAGCGAGTGGCGCAGGGCATCCGGCAGCAGCAGGATGGCCGCCGCCATGCCGGCTGTCGCCAGGGCGATGCGCCAGGGGGCGATCAATTGCGCGATGATGCGCAGGCCGACGAGCTTGCGGACATAGCCCATCGTCACGACCATCAGGATCGCGTTGGTCGCCACGCGGCCGATGACCGCACCCGCGACACCGAATGTCCAGATCAGGCCGATCAGCAACGGGATCTTGATCGCAACTTCGACAAGGCGCTGTCGCAGGAAGATGGAGGTGCGGTCCATCGCCATCGCCATCGGGTCGAGCGGCGATACCCAGACGACGAAGATCGGTGCGATCGCGAGCCAGCGCAGCATCGGGATCGCGGTAATCCAGTTCGGCCCCAGCACGACGGGCACGACCTGATCCGCGATCAGGCTCAGCCCTACCATGCCCGGCGCCGCGATGGTCAGCAGCGTCAGCGATATGCGCTGATAGGCCCGCGCCATGCGTTCGCATGAGTCCTTCATCGTCACGAAGCCGGCCATCAGCGGCCGCATCGCCGGCGCCACCAGCACCTGTTCGGGCACGGACGACAGGTCGGCCGCCATCGAGAAGTGGCCTAGATCGGCCTTGCCGATAAAGCGGCCCAGGATCAGCTTGTCGGATTGCCAGCTTAGCGCGCCGAGCGCCTGCGCGAGGCTGGCCCAGCTCAGGAAACCGGCAAAGCTGCGCCACCGGACAAGGCTGAGCCGTGGCCGGAAGGGCGCAAAGAAGTAGGATTGCACCATGCTGGCTACCGGCGTGACCACCGTTCCCATCGCAATCGCCCAATAGGAATGGGTTGCGATGGCAAGGCTGGTGGCGACCGAAAAGCCGCACAGCTTGCTGACGATCTCGATCACTAGATCGCGCCGGAAATCGATGCGCCGGGCATATTGCACCATGGCCGGACTTTGCAGACCGCGCGTGATCGGGGCGAGCGCCAGGAACAGGATCAGCGGCACCAGCCGCGAATCCGAATAGGCATAGGAAAACGGTACCGCGGCCAGCGCGATCACCAGCGCCAGCAGGCCGCCGCGCATCAACCCGATGGTGAAGGCGGTGTTGAGATGGCTGCGGCCGACACGGTCGAGCCGCACCATCGATTGCGAGATGGGCAATTCCGACACTGCTTCGACGATGAAGATCAACGTCATCGCCACCGAGATCAGCCCGAAATCCTGCGGCGACAGGGTACGCGCCAGGACGATCAGCGTCGTGAAGTCGATCCCCCGCGCCGCCAGGCGGGACGCCATCAACCATGCCACGCTGCCCGCCGTACGCCGGCCGACGCCAGGGCGCGGCTGCTCGGGCACCGCCTTTTCCGTTTCTGTAACTTCCGTCATCGCCCGCCTTATCCCGATTTCAAACGCTCATGGTTCAGCAAACCATGGCGGCCGCCCGGCGACTGCGTGGCGAACTTCAACTACCCAATCAATCGAGACGTTTGAACGGTGCCCGATGCAGGAACCTGCGCAGTAGGACGGAATGCCAGCGGCTGTCGATTGCCGCCTTCACCGATTTCAGCGCGCGTCTCGCCCGCATGGCGAGTGAGGGATCGGCATATTTCGGATCGATGTCCCGGCTGTCGGTCAGCGTCAGGTAGCGTGTGAAATAGGGGTGGGCTGCCAGAAAATCCGCATAGACCTTGCGATAGCGAGTGCCCCAAGGCCCCTTCAGGGAGTTCCACGGCTTGGCCGGGCCGGTGAAATGGACGATTCTCGGGCGGACAAGATGCTGGCCGTCCGCCGCCTGGAACCATGTCGTGTAGTTGTATTCCGGGCCAAACCGTATGCGATGCTCGCCGATTGCCGCGTTGAGCGCGCTCTGGTCGTGATGCTTGCAGCATTCTGGATGGTTCGTCAGAAAACGAAGCGCCTCGCCGGTGTATTCGCGCCATGCGGCACGCGATGCCAACATGATGCCGGCATTCACGTAATCGGTCGGATGCATGATGCCGAGCCGGCTGAGATAGGATGACGGGTTGGCATATTTGCCGCCATTGTTCAGCCGGTCGCAGCCGGCAAGGACCTTGCCGGGGGGGCAGTCATGCGCAACCAGGGGCGCGACCGAACCGGTGATCTGGATGTCGCCGTCCATGTAGAGGATTGTGTCGTACTGCGCCGGGATGTGCGCGTCGAGCACCAGCCGGCCCAGCGTCGAACGTGGAACATGCAGCGAGGGCAGACGGTCCGCGCTGTCCGGGATGAAGGATCTGCTGTCCAGAAACCGGAAGTTGAAACGCGATGCGCCGAGTGCGGTTCGGATCGCGGCCTGCTCGTCATCGGGTATGTCGATCAGGTAGATGATGATGTCGGCGATCGCGACGACATCGGCCTGCGCAGCGAGTTGCGATGCGGCGATCAGGCTTTGCACCAGATAGCCGCGGTCGGTCACGAAGGTGATGACCCGGTCGATGCCCTGCCGATTGCATTCGGGCGTACCCAGGGGCAGGTTGTCCACGATAAAACTCCTGCTTGGCGCAGCGGCTGAAAATACGAGAGGCTTGCATGGCGGGCGGTTACCGCGGTGCAAACGGCAGCTTTACCGATGCTTAGCCATGTTGCTTGTGATGGCGGGAGGTCAAGATTTCGTGACCTGTGTGAAAATGATACGCTGAATGTGCTTTTTCCTGCAGCACCGCCTATCAAGCCACCTCCGGTCGGGATGGCGTTGCGCGGGAGGCAATGCTATTATCGAGACCTCGCAAAGGATTACGTCGGCAGATCGTTGGTGAAATCGATCCAATGCCTGTCTTTGGCCGCCGGGTGATCGGCGTGACGCCGAACACAAACGGAAATCGCGGCCGGGATCGGGCCGAACTCAGGGGCTGCAATGGTCGTTCTCGGAATTTTCTGGCTGCTGTTCTTTGCCGCGGCCATCGCGGATGTCCGGTGGACGCTGTACCTGTTCTTCAGCAGCCTCGCTTTCGGATCGCTGGCGATCCTTCCCGTCAATCTGACGGGGGGTACGACGTTCCTGCCCCTGACCGCCTGCGCAGGGCTGTTGTGCATCAAGGCCTTTCTGGCATCCGGTCGGCCCCATCTGCTGGTTGACGGGCTGATCGACTATAACAAGCTGGGCCTGCTGACCGCGTTCATGGCCTTTGCACTGGCAGTTACCTACACCGCGCCCTTCCTGTTCAGCGGGGCGCCGGTCATGGGTCTGAACAACATCCGGCGCAGCGCACTGGGTTTCGGTTCGGGCAATATCACCCAGCCTTTGTACCTGCTGTCCTCCTTTGCGATCACCGTATCGATCTACCAGCTGCTGTTGCAGACCGACACGCGCCGGCTGGTCTACAAGGCGATCTTCGTCGGGGGTGTCGTGGCGATGTTCGCCGGCCTGCTCGACATGGCAACCGCCGGCACCGGTCTGCTCGCTCCGCTGCGCACTGCAACCTATGTGATCATGGACGGCGACGATGTCGGCGGCATGCGCCGGGTGATCGGCTTCAACACCGAGGCTTCGGGTTATGGCGCATTGGTGCTCTCCTTTGCCTCGATGATCTATTTCATGAAGATCGGCCAGGCGCTGGGCGGTGCCTATGCAAAGCTGGAGATGCCGCTGGCCTTGATGCTGGTCCTGTTGACCGTGCTGTCGACATCGTCCGCCGCGTTTCTCGGCCTGGCCGTGTTAGGTTTGATCGCGGTCGGCAGCAACGTGCTGGCGCTGCGGCACGGTGCGGATGAGAAGCGCGCGGTCATCGAATTGCTGTTCATCGGCGCCGCGATCCTGTGCTGCATCGCGCTGATCATCGCGACGCCCAGCCTGTTCGGCGGGTTGTTCGATCTGGTCGACAAAACCGTGCTGAACAAGACGTCGAGCAGCTCCTTCTCGGAGCGGAGCAGCTGGAACACCGTCAGCCTGGAAGGGCTGTTCGCCACGGGCGGTTATGGCGTCGGGGTGGGATCGACGCGCGCATCCTCCTGGCCGGTCGCGGTACTCAGCAGCACCGGCATCGTCGGTGCCCTGCTGATGATCCTGTTCTTCCTGCGGATTTTTACACTTTCGCTGCGCGGTGCCAGCCATGAGATACGCCGGGTCGTCACTGGCGCGCGCTACAGCATTCTGGTGTGCATGGTGCCCGGTGCGGTTGCCGGCACGCTGGTCGATTTCGGTGCGTATAATGCCGCGTTGTTCGCGATCACGGCTGCGCTGCCCTTCCTGAGTGCCGTCGGCCAGCCGATCCGCCGCTCCCGCCGGGCCATGCATCCGGCACCCGGTACGGGCTCGACGCCAGCGCCGCCTGCGCAAGGTCAGCCCAGCCATCGCGGTCGACGCCGCACCCAGCAGCGCCGTGTGCGTCCGGTTCGTACCTGAGCGGCCGTTTGGAAGCGGGCGAAATCGAACCCCTGTCTCAATCCCGAAAGTAGTTCCGATACATGCGGCGCCTGTGGTTCTTCGAGCGCCACTTCAGCAGCAGAAACGCCACGATCAGGACTGCGACAATCGCCGTAACGGTGAGGGTTGAATTGGTAACGGTCACGATGCGTCAAGACCTCTTGCGGCGTGTGATTTGGGATTGGGTGAGGATGCTCTGAAACTCCGGTGGGTCTGTCTGTCGATCAACGTGCACGGCCCCGATCGGCGCGCGATGCGGCCGGCAGGATGCACAATGTCCGGCAACGTCGATAAATTCCGCCGCCATCCGGAAATCTGCCGCCCGCGCCAAACCGTGGATCGCATTCAACGCGATAGGGCTTTCAAGGGAAAGAGATTTCTTGCAGCTCAGGCAGGTGAGACGAATGGTCTCGCGGTGACGGACCGCCGGTACAGGGGCAGGTTGTACCGGTTGCACCAGATTGGCCTGCGTCAGGATGTCGAGGATGCGGTAAACGCTGGAGGCCGCCGGATCGGTGGTTGATTTGTTGCTGGCCGTGGCAATCGCGAACATGCGGTCGCGGGTTTCGGCGGTGCTGAGCGGCGCATCCGACCGGGACGCGGCGCGCGGTGAAAAACGGCCGCGCAGCACCATCTTGCCCATCAAGCCCAGCAGCATCGCCTCCGCGCCATCAGGGCGGCCGCGCCCATGCCAAAACAGCAGGGTGGTCCCCGCAAATATCAGAGCGCCCAGACCTCCAAGCAGACCGATGGCCAGGACCAGTCCGATCTTGGACAGTCCGGGCGGGGCCAGTTGCAGGGCGGGGAGAACGACCGCAGCCATGGCCATGCAGCCGATGGCGGGCCGGCCAATGGCCTTGACCTGTGCCCAGGCGCTTACCCCGGACAGGCGCCGCGCCGCATCGATGGCCAGGGCGGCCAATACCAGTGCAGCTATCCCACGCGCGGCCGCGATGCCGGGAACCAGAAACAGCCAGCCTGCCGCGATAACCAGCGGCACCTTGACGAGGAAATCGGTCAACTGACGGTTGAAGATCAGGTTGGATCGCCGCAACGCCAGCGCCAGCGCGTTGAGCGGCGTCCACAACAGCCCCGGTATGCCCGCCAGCGCCAGCCATTGCAGCACGGGCGCGACACTGCGCCACTTGTCATCCAGTGCGAGGCCGACGAGCGGCTGTGCCAGCAACGCGGTGCCGGTCAGAACCGGGAAGCCGACCAGGGTGACTACCGACAGCGTCTTCAGATAGGCCTGTTGCAGCCTCTTGGGATCTTCCCGCACGGCAACGAGCCCGGCCGACAACGGTCCAAGGATCGGCCCGAGCAGCACCTGGCCCGGAATGGAGGCAAGATTGTCCGCCATGGTGAAGCGACCGACGACCGCAGGGATCGCCAGCCAGCCCAGTACCAGCCGATCGATCTGCCATGCAAAGGCGGAAAAGAGCTGCGCACCGCTCAGCCATCCCAGAAAGTTCCGGAACATGGGCCATTCCCGCAGCGAGAGCGTGGGCAGATAGGGTGCCAGAACAAAGGACAAGCCAGCCGCGATTACCGGAGAAGCGATCGTGCCGATCGCCAGTGCCCAGTAGCTGCCCGTCGCCAGCGCCACCGCGGTCGATGCTGCGAGCGAGCCAAGCTTGCCGAAAATCTCGGTGGCGACGGTGCGCCGAAAATCCAGGTCTCGGCAATATAGCGCCAGCCGGGGATTGCTAATCCCGCGAACGGCAGGCGCGATCGACAGGGCGAGCACAAGCGGCAACAGGCGCATGTCGCCATAGGCGACCGCGAACGGCCAGGCGATGGCACCGATCACGATCGCCAGTACGATGCCGCGCAGCAGGCTGAGCGTGAACGCAGTGTCCATCATCGGGCGCGTAATGTCGCGTTCGACGAGCAGCACCTGCGACACTGGCAGCTCCATGATCGCTTCGACGATGAAGATCAGGCTCATTGCGATACCGATCAGGCCGAAATCGGCAGGCGTGAGCAACCGCGCCAGCACGATCAACGCCAGCAGGTCGATGACCCGCGACAGCAATCGCCCCCCGACCGTCAGGATCGAGGCCAGCGCCGTCCGGTGCGACGCCGTGGCCGTGCCCGTCGCAGCCGTCATGCGCTATACTGCCCCCAGCGGCAGCTATTGGCAGCTATATGACGTTGCGTTTCCAACCATCCCGGCGCACCATGCAAATCATCGGCGACAAGAAACGTGATCGTGACAGGAGAGCATCCCCGCAATACTGGGTAACGTGCACGCGTATGCGACGCATCAACTTGCATGAACATGATCATGAAGTTGGGCGATGTTACGTAGTCGCGCGTGATATTTCTACATACCGTCATCATATGCCGTCAGTTTGCACGTACCTGTTCGAATGAATTCGTTAAGCGTATGAAGTAACTAAATATTGACGCTGTTTTTGTATGTCCGCCAAGCTAAGCGGCGGTAGATATGTTCACGGCCCCTTTACCTTTCCTCTGCATTGCTGCCTGGAACGACTGGGGAACGACATGCCAATTGCTGCGCAGATGACGAGCGACGATCGCGGTTTCGTGCGCTTTATGGTCGATCTGAACGCCACGTTGCGGGACAAGATCACGCGCCCGCATGATGTGACGATCGAGGATCTTTCGCTGACCGGTTTTCGTCTGAGTGGCGCACCGGATCTGCCGGTCGGTGCCTCCATATCCATCGGTTTTGCGGGCATCGGCACGCACCAGGCGCGCATCATGCGCCGGGATGCGGACATATATGGCTGTGAGTTTATCACGCCGATCACGCAGGACATGTTGCACATGGCTTTGCACACGCCGATCGAAGCACCGATCGCCTTTCCGCCGGCGGTAGGAGCGCTACGTTCCGACGGCATGCGGGCCACAGCGTCGATTGCGGAACCGCTGCAGCTTGGCGATGCGCCTGAACCTTATGTCGAGCCCTATGCCCCGCGCACCAAGCTGACGATCGCGGCGATCGCAGCCGTGGCGGCATGGGCGGCCGCGATCGGATTATACCTCTCGGTCGCATAAGTCGGCGTTCCGTCGCGGCGCTACCGCTTAATCCGCCAGCGCCGTATTGGCGGCGACCAATGCCTCCGCCCGGCGTACTTCTGCGGCAAAGCCTTGCATGAAGCGGGCGCGGTCGAAGTTCCGAGCGTGGGCGATCGCCACGGCAGGGTCGAAGCTGGGCAACCATGCGTCAAAGCGGTCCATGGCCTCGACCAGCGAGTCCACCGTCTGTTCGTGGAAGTGGATGCCCGTCGCGCCGTCGATCACCGTTTCAGTGCCGCCCCCGCGTCCGAAGACGACCACCGGCCGCCCCGCAGCCTGCGATTCCACCGGGATGATCCCAAAATCTTCCTCGGCAGTGAAGATGAGCGCGCGCGCCTGCGCATAGGCGGCGCGCAGCTCGTCGAAGCGCATGCGTGTTGTGAAGCGAACATTCGGCCCGGCACGCGCCTTCAGCGCCTCCAGCATCGGGCCATCGCCGATCACGTGCAGCTTGCGGCCGGTGCGGGTAAAGGCATCGACGGCCAGATCGGGCCGCTTATAGGGTACGAGCTGGCTGATCCATACGCATTCGTCGGTCACCGCGTTGCTCTGCTGAAACAGATCGACCTCAACCGGCGGATAGACGACGCTGGCTTCGCGGCCCCAGAATTTGGCGATGCGCCGGCGCACGAACTGACTGTTGGCCATGATGAGGTCGGGGCGCGATGCGCTCATCCGGTCCCACGCCCGCATCCGCGGCGCCACCATCTGCAGATACAGCTTCGCCAGCCGGCCGCTCGCTGCGCGATAGGCGTGATACTGGTCCCAGATATAGCGCATCGGCGAGTGGCAATAGGTGACGTGCACCGCGTCGGGGCGGGTGATAACCCCCTTGGTCGGCCCCGCCTCGCAACTGATGACCAGATCATAGGCGCTGAGATCCAGCGTCTCCAGCGCGCGTGGCATCAACGGCAGGTATTTCTGATATTGCGACCGGGCAAAGGGGAGTTTTGCGATCGATGTGGTGAAGATGCGGTGCCGCTTCAGCGTCTGTGACAACACCGTTTCATCGACGACATGCGTGAAGATGTCGGCATCGGGATAAAGATCGCAGATCCGCTCCAGCACGCGCTCCCCGCCGCGCATCGTCACCAACCAGTAATGGATGATGGCGACCTTGCGTACCGGACGGCTTTCGGCTTCGCTTGGTATCGTCACAACATTCATGGGTGCAATCCTGTAGATCGGCCGCAACATTCCGGACCAGATCGGCCCGCAAGGTATTGCTGCCCGGCGCATATGTTCAAAGCGGCTCTTATTGCGTCAGGGGGAGATGTGAACGCGATTTCCGACGGTTAGGGAAATAATCTTCCGATTTGGCCTTTGCCGCCGGCACTGGGTTCGGGGCGGCGGCAACCGTCGGGGCGGCAGGTACGGCGGATATGGCGGGCGGTTCGGCCCGCACCGTCGTTTCAGGCGTGCCGCCACCTACCCCGACGCGAACGGCACCAGCCACGGACTGTTCCTCCGCACGGCGTGCACCGCCCTCCGCTCCTGCCATCAGCACACCGGTATCGTCCGGGATCGTCGGCGCCAGGATCATCGGCGGAGCAACTTCGGCCGGGGGCGTCGCGGCGCGGAAGGCCGAGTAATCGTGGAAGCGGCCAGGCAGGCGATAGAAGATATGCTGGCCGACGATGCCGGTCTTGAGCAGCGTCGGCGCCCATTTCGGAAACACATACAGCGTGTGGTAATGCGTCGCCTGTCCCGCTTCGGCGGAAGTCCAGCCGGCCAGAGCGGCCTCGGCAACCTGCACCGCGTTCTTCCACCGCACCGGATTGGGCGCGCGGGCCAAGGACCCGTCGCAGGTGAAGCTGAACTGGCACCCGGTCGGCCGATCCGACCCCTGATAGACGACGTCGCAGATCGTCTTGGGATAGCGGGGATGGCGCAACCGGTTGAGCACCACCTGTGCAACCGCGCGCTGGCCGGCGATCGGCTCACCATTGGCTTCGTAATAGACCGCGTTTGCCAGGCAGGTGGTCGAGCGCTCCAGATCCGCACCCAGCCACGCCGCGACGAAGGGCGGGGCAAGCGGATTGTTGGCGCGGCTGAGCGGCAGCGCGAGGTTGCGGGTCAACGCGTCCTGCGGCGACAATTCGAGGACCGCGCTCGGTATCAGGTCGTCGAGTGCGATGTCGTCTTCCGCCGGTTCGGTGGGCGTAACCGCGGTCTTGGGAGCCTCCATCGGAATGACATCGAGATATTCCCGGTCGTCGTCCATGGTCAGCAATACAACACCCAGGCCGATCAACAATGCTATCGTCAGCAGCCCCCATAGGGTTGATCTATGGGAGTGGGAAAGCAGCACAAATTGGTCCTTGGACGTCGCGTAATCGCCGCCGTCCATAAACCCGTGGTCACCAGCCGTCCCTCTTTAAGTTATTGTCGATGCAGCCACATCGTATGTTTTCGGGACACGGCGCCAATCTGGCGTGATCTGACGCTATTGGGTATTCCATCGCGCGACGACCGGCACGCCATGGGCCGGCAAAATGTGAATGATCCGTGATGCGCAGCCCCGGCACCTCTCAAGACCAACACGCCGATGCGCTGCGGAGCGCTACCCGCGACCGGGCGGGGGCCGTGCCCGACCACAAGCTCGAGCGAGATAGCGGTAGGTTGGCATGGGCAACGCCGTTGATCGCGGCGCTGCTGATGATGGAGCTGGCGTTGGGCGGGGCGAATGACGGGGTGTCGAGCGGGGTGGCGTCCTTTGCGAACGCGCTGGTGGCGGGGTTCGTTCTGTACCGTTCACCTGGGGAATCGCGGTTCTGGGGACGGGCGCGGGTGCCGCTCTGCCTGTTCGGGGGGGCGCTGTTGTGGAGTGCGCTGCCCGCGGTGGTGCCCGTGTCGGTGCGGCCTGCGGCGGACCTGTTCGGGCTGGCGCTGGCGAAGGCGTTGGCAACGACGCTGTTGCTCGTCGCCGCAGCGCTGCTCGCCTATCGGTCGGGCTCGCCCGCCAGGCTGGTGCGGTGGCTCACGATCTTCGGGATCGTCTACATCCTGTATGCCGCAGTGGACGCGATCGATTGGCTGTACGATGCGGCGCATGCCACGCGCTATGCCGGAACGCTGGGCAACACCAATGCGGCCGGCATCGTCTTTGCGGTCGTCGCCCTGCTGGCGGGCGGTGTCGTCCTGTCGCCGGGCGAGGAGGGCAGGGAGGGCAGAGCGCTGCGCCTCGCCGCTTTGGCAGGCTGTGCCGTGGCGCTGATCCTTTGCGCGATGACCGGCAGCCGTAGCGCGGTGCTGCTGGCCGTGCTGTTCGGAGGCGTGATGCTGGCGTTGCGGTTGATACGGCGCGATGGCGCGGCTCCGCCGATCGGTGCCGTCGCGATCGGCGCCGTCGCCCTGCTGGGGCTGGTGACGATCGTTGCCCTGATCACACCGATGGCCGATCGATCAAGCTACCTTGCCGCAGATGCCGGCCTGCGCTGGGACAGCATCCGCCATTATGCCGGGGTGGCGTGGAGCAGCCCCGTCTGGGGTTACGGCCTTGGCAGTTTTTTCGAGATCAATCTCCAGACGCTGACGCCCGGCACCGCACCGATCTACTGGAATTTCGGCGCTGCGCATAACGCACCGATCCAGTTGGTGATGGAAGCAGGGCTGCCATGCCTGGCGCTGCTGCTGATCGGTCTGGCCATCATGGCGCGGCAGGTGTTCACCGTCCGGCGCGACTGGTCGTCGGTCGCGGTCCTGTGTGCGATCGGGGCGATCGGCGGGAGCGCGATGATCGACATCGCCCTGAACGTGCCGGCGATCGCTGCGCTGTTCGCGGTGCTGGTGGGCGCGCTATGGGGTTCGGCTCTGGCCGGGCACGTTTCGCTTCGGCGCGCATCGCTTCGCCGGAGGTCAGTGGGGCGCCCGCGTCCGCAGCGCGTAGCGCACCGCCATCGGGGATCCCCCAAGGATCGCGGCCAGCCGATCGTTGAACCGACCGTCTAGTCCCGCCAGCCAGACCGCTTCCTCGATCGCGGCATCGCGCGTCGCGGGGGACAGGGTTTTCCAGTAATTCGCGGCATAGGCCGTGCGCCAGAACCCTTCCGAGGTGAGAAAGGGCGCCGCGGCATAGCTGGCGGCAAAGGCGCGGGTCGCGCCCCGGCTGGGGTTTTGCCCCTCGACCAGTGCGAGCTGCGTATGGAGGAGCAACGTCGCGGCCGCATGCGGCCGACCCGCATCGGCGATGGCGAGCATGGCGCGGGCCTGGGCCAGCGCATTCTGCCGGGGTGCGGGTGCGGTGGCTTCACCTGCCTTGCGCAGCCACAGCGCGGTCAGGCCGATCGCCGCCCGTCCCGGAATCGACCCCGGCGCCCAGGTGCGAGCCTCCGCCAGCATCGCGTCACGTGCCGGTGGGTCGCCATCGGCCGCCAAGGCAACCGTCGCGACCCGCCGCTCCGCCGCGATCGACAGACCTGATACGACCAGCGTGACCGCCACAGCGGCCAGACAGGCGGTCTTCAGGACCTGCACCGCGCCTGCGCCTTCCTATTCGTTGTAATAGGACGAGTAGCGGGCAGAATAATACAGGCCGCCCATCGCCTCCGACCGGTGATCGACCATCGTCATCACCGCGCCCAGCACATGACCCTGGCCATGCTCCAGCCCTGCAAGCGCAGCGTCGACCGCGGCGATCGGCGTCGCGTTCCACTTGATGACCAGCATCACCGCATCGGCCAGACCGACCAGCGTACGCGCGTCCGCAATGCCCAGCAGCGGCGGGGTGTCGAGGATGACATAATCATAGGCGGCGCGTGCCTCGGCCAGCAGCGCTTCCATCCGGCCGCTGCCGAACAGGTCGGTGGGGGTGAACAACGATCCCTGGACCAGCAGCATGTCCAGCCCCTCGACCTCGTCGCGCACCACCGCCTTTGCCATGGTGGTACGGCCTTCCAGGACGTCGGTGAGGCCGGTTTCCACCGTGCGGTCCAGCGCGCGCAGAACCCCGGCGCGGCGCACGTCGCAGTCGATCAGCAGGACGCGGTCCCCGCTCATCGCCATGACGCGTGCCAGCGACAGCGAACTGGTGGTTTTGCCCTCGCCGGGCAACGTCGAGGCCAGTGCGATCACCCGCGCGGGTTCCGCTTGGTCGGTCGTCGCGATGAACGAGCGGACTGCGCGATAAGCCTCGGCATAGACGGTCATCGGCTTGGAGACGAGCGTCCTGGCCGGGTTGGAGGTGCGCTTGCCGCGCAGCCGCGACCGGCCGGGCAGCCGCGGGATGGAGGCGACGAACGAGAGGCCGAGCAGCGTCTCGATGTCCTCCGGCTTGCGGATGGTCGAGCTCAGGCCCTCGGACAACAGCACCGCGCCCAGACCGACAACGATGCCGATCAGCAGCCCCGCCGCAGCGAACGCCTTCACCTTCGGAAAGGTCGGACGTGTCGGAACCGTCGCATTTTCGACGATGCTCGCCTGCGGTGCCGATACACGCTGCGCCTGGGTCGATTGCTGCGCGGCTTGGGCCAGACGGGTGTAGGCCGTACGTTTCGCCTCGGCATCACGCTCCAGGCTGCCCGCCATGACGGAGGCCTGATCGTCGCGTGCCACGCCCCGCTGCAACGTATTCAACCGGCCCCGCAAGCTGTTGGCCCGGGCTTCCGCCGACAGTGCCTGGCTGCGCAGCCCGCCAACGACGCGCTGCGCCTCCTGCTTGATCTGTTCGTCGAGCGACTCGATCTGCTGGGCGATCTGCACCGACAAGGGATAGCGCGGGCCATAGCGTGCGCTCAGTTCGGCACGCCGCTTCTCCGCCTCGGTACGCTGGCGCCGGAGATCGGCGATGACGCTGGACGACAGCACCGCCGAAATTGCGTCCGTACCGCCGGTCGCGCTCTGCCGTTCGGCCACCGACAGGGCGGACCGAGCCGCAGCGGCCTCGGACTCCGCGGTGGCGAGCTGCATCGACAGCGGCGCGATCTGCTGGTCGGTGATGGTGCCGGCCTGGCCGGTCTGGCTGATGCCGCTCTGCGCCCGATAGGCGGCCAGACGCGCATCGGCGGCCTGTACCTCGGCACCCAGTTCGCGCAGCCGGTTTTGGATCGACGTCGACTGCTTGGCCGCCGTGCCCATCAGATTGTCTGCCGTGCCAGCGACATAGGTGCTGGCATAGGTGTTGGCGATCTTGGCGGCCTTGGTGGGATCGACGGAGCGGATGCCGATATGGACGAGATAGCTCTTCTCGTCGCGATTGATCTTGAGGCTGTCCAGTACGTTGCTGGTCGCACGCTCGATCGCGGTTCCGGCCGGGCCTTCGCCGGCAAATTCCGGATCGCGGTTCAGGTCGAGCTGCGTGACGACCTGGCGCGCCGTGTTGCGCGATCCGATCACCTGCACCTCGGTATTGACCGCGGTCTGATCCGCGGGCTGTTCCGTGCCGTTGCCGAAGTCGAGCGGGGAGGCCGCGTTGGGCGTGATCCGCACCTTGGCAAAGGCGTCGTATTTGGGCGTCAGCATCAGCGCCGTGCCCAGCGCAATCGCAAAAACCGTCAGCGCGCAGGCGACCACGATGATCCAGCGACGCCGGATGGCATCACCCACCGACCGTAAGGTGACCGCACGTCGCCCCAGATGACGTGACTGGTCGAAGCGGCTGGCATCGTCGTGCTCGGCCTGCGGGGAATGTCTATTCATACGGTCGCGAAGGTCCTTTGGGCGACGCCAGCATCAACGCTGGAGAACGACGGAAAACAGCGCGCGCGTCTCGTCGAACGATTGCAGCGCGGCCGAACCCGATGTGGAGCGGTTGTCCCGGCCGACCAGCAGTCCCAGACCGACATTGCGGTTGAGCAGATACCGGCCGCCCGCGCTGTAGCGCAGGATCTTGGACTTGCCGCTGTTGTTGACGAAATCGTCCTGCTCATAGCCGATCTGTGCGTTCAACAGCACGTTGCGGTAGAGTTCGTGGTCGACGCGCAGCGCCGCGGCGGTCGCGAAGAAGCCGCTGCTCGTGCCGAAGAAGCTGTCTTGCACCGTGCGGCGCACGTTCAGTCCGATGGTGGTGAGTTGCGTCATGAAATATTCCAGACGCGCTTCGGCCGCGAGGCCCGAAATATCCTGGTAGATCCGGGCATCGTAGTTACGGCTGACATAGCCGATGCCGATGCCGCCACGGATCAGCGACGACAGGTCGAAGCTGGCCCCGCCGATGATGCTGAATTCCTTGGAATCGCGATTGGCAACACCGATCGACAGCGGGCGGCGATAATCGGTATCGACGAAACCGCCCTGGAGGAACACCGACGTATCGGGCGACACCGCATATTCGCCGCGGGCGGTGGTGCGGAACAGCGTCTGATCACGATTGGCCTGGCTGATCCGTGCACCCGAGAAGGCACGCACGTCGGAAAAGCTGAACTCGTCGACCGTGACCGCCACCTGGCCGCGAATCCGCGATCCGGCAAAGGCGCTGCCGACGCTGGCGGTGGTCTGCTGGAACTGGATCGCCTCTGCGGCATCCTGCGGCGAGGCGGCAGACGAACGCGGCTCCGTGGCGCGGGCGGTGCGCAGCAGGCCGTTGAAGGTTAGCGTGCGCGTCGCATCGAGGCGGCCATTGGCATCGATCGTGTAGTTGGTCTCGTTCCGGGGCGTCTCGCTGGCGAAGCGGCGCAGCCGCGCCCCGGCGCTGAGATTGAATTCGTGCGTGGCCCAGTTGCTGTTGGCGGCGACCGACGGCGCGATGATCGCATAAGCATCGCTCTGCTTGTCATTCTCGATCTGATAGGCGTTGTCAGTGAAACCGCCGCTCAGTTCGAGGCGCGGATAGACCAGGAACGATCCGGCCCGAATCCCTTGTGCCTGATATTCCGGCCGTTCGCGCTGAAGGACGCTGACGTTCCGGCCGCGATCATATTCGAGCGGCAGGTTGGGGAGGATCAGATTGTCCTCGATCGTTTGCGCCTGTGCTGCACCGAGGGCGAGCGGCATGGTCAACACGCCCATCAGGGCAACAAGGGGCAGCCGCATCAAATTACCTGTCATGAAAGGCATGGATCAGAAGGTCGAGTAGTTGGAGGTGCCACCACCACCGATACCCACCACCGGACCCTGCGCCAGGGTTCCTGCACTGCCCCCGGGGGCCGCAGTACCATAGGGTTCGCACCGGATCGCCCGGCTGAGTACGTCACGAAGTGCCAGCGTGATCGGCTTTGCCTGACGCGGCGTGCCCAGTGCCTGGCGGAGTGCCGCCACCACCACACGGCAGTTTTCCTCGCTCTGATCGACCGTATAGGCGATCTGCGCTTCCGCCTGTTCGCGGCCTGCCGCCGCGGGAACGCCTGCGATGGTGCGCATGATATCGGTGTACAATGCGATGACGTTCGGATCGTTCGCGGCCAGTGCTGGCAACGCAGGTGCAACCGGAATCTGCGCGGCACCACTGCCCCCGATGACGGACATCGTGGCCGCCATTCCCAGGAAAAACTTACGCATGGCTAGTCCCCTATTTCAGCAGCCCCTCCCACACATCGAACCAAACCACAATCTCAACGAGTTGTGATTTCGTCCAATTTTGGAACGGAAGAACCCCGCTTGTAAAGTGCGCAAGCGACTTAAAAGTTCCCTGCTAATAGTTCCCGGAAACGCCGCCTGTAAAATAATCGATCAGAACAACCGCTCGCGGATACGAATAGTGTCGCCGGGACGCACCCGCAGATCCGGAGAAAGATCTACCTTTTCTTCGGTGCTTTCTCCAGCGTGTTTGATAACGACGGACTTCTTGCTTGCCCGGTAGGTAAATCCCTCGGCGGTCGCCACGGCATTGAGCACGGTCAGTCCGGAAGAATAGGGATATTCACCGGGCTTGTTGACTTCACCAAGGATGTAATAGGGGCGGAACGTCAGAACATCTATGCTGACCCGCGGCTGGCGAAGATAGCCATCGGCCAGCTTTTCCTGGATGGTGGCGGCAAGACTGGTGGTATTGACGCCTGCTGCATCGACGTCGCCGATCAGGGGCAGCGACAACCGGCCATTGGCATTGACGAAAAATTCGCCGGAGAGCGACGGTTCGTCGAAGATGATGACGCGAACCTTGTCCGCCACGCCGAGCGTGTAGTCGTTACCGGCCGAAACGGGCGTGGCCTGCCCGGCTTCCGCGCGCGCCACCGCTGCACGGGCAGGGCTGTTGGCGGTGGTGGCAGGGTCGGCGGTGGTGGTGCCGGGCGTTGCCGTGCGCGGCGCGGTCATCTGACCGGATGCGAGCGCAGGATGTGCACTCGCCAGGCTCGTTAGTGCGACCAAGGCCATCAAGATACGCATACGCAAAAGCTTCCGTTGAGTGACGCGCCATTATTGATCGCAGCAAGCAACCAGCGCCCGACGGGGAGGCAACCGGTTTTCACAATCCAATATGATGTGATTTTTCACGTTCTTATCATCCTTGTCGAGCGGGCGGCAAGGGCAAAGCCCGCTGCTCTGTCCATCCTTGGGACAGGAACGACTTGGTAACCATTGACGCTAACCGTCGATCGGTACGCTTCGGTAACCTCCAGCCGATACGCTCGGGCAATCATGAGCGATTGCAACATCCTGGCAACAGGCGCGGCAACGCGTCGGGGACACCGATCCAGCGGAGGGCTTTTGCCCCGCCGGACCATGCGATCGGTCGCTTTCGCGGCCGGGCTGATCGGCCTGTGGGTATTTCCCGCCACGGCGCGCGGGCCGCAGGCTTCTTTCATGGCGCTTGCGCAGGAGATTACCCCGCCCAGGGGTTTCGCCGCGATGTGCGGAGCGCAGCCCGAACTCTGCACCAATGCCGGGTCGATCCATGCCGGGGCCGGCATCGATGACGGCATCCTCGAAAATCTGCATGTGCTGGACCGGATCAACCGCCGGACGAACCGTGTGGTGCGGCAGGAAGCGGACACCCGCACCTATGGCCGTGCCGATCTTTGGATGCCGGCGGGAGCGCATGCCAAGCCGGTCGGCGACTGCGAAGACATCGCGATCGAAAAGCGGCAGCAGCTCATCAAGGCGGGCTTCCCTGCCGATCGACTGTTCCTTGGAGTGGTGCATGCCCGGCGCCTTGGCCTGCATGTCGTGCTTGTGGCGCGCACCTCGTCCGGCGATCTGGTTCTGGACAGCCGGGCCGATGCGATCCGGTCGTGGCGCGACGTGCCCTATACCTGGATAGGCGCGCAGTCCGGGCAGGAGCCGTTGCGCTGGTTCGGGATCGACAATCTTTCCTGACCATAAATTACGGCTCATGCCGCCGTATCTGCGGCAATGCATTGTCAACGCTATCTTAAACACGTGGGCCTAATTCTGATCCAGCAATCTTTGCTGGATTATCAATGCGTAACCTTCGACCGGCTTTTGGGATACTTGGCCTCCTCCTACTTGGCGGGTGCGGCGGTGGAAGCGGCGCCGAGGAGGACGTTGCGGCAGACCCCACCGGGGTCGTCGTGGTGCCCGCACCTGCGCCCGCTCCCACCCCGACACCCGCGCCTGCCGCTCCGACACCGGTCGGGCCCAACACGATGGTTCTGGGCGCGGCAACGGCATTCGGGCAGCAGGCCTGGGATTTCTCGATCTTGCAAACGGCGCGTTCGATCGGCGTCATGGCAGTGCGCGACGGTGTCGCCTGGACCGAGATCGAAAAGACGCCGGGTGTGTACCAGTTCACCTCGCCAGGGTCGAAATGGATGGAAACGGTCATCAACAACGGCTTCCCCGTGACGCTGCTGTTCGACGACACCAACCCGCTTTATGATGGCGGCAAGACGCCGCATACCGATCAGGGCCGGGCGGCCTATGCCAAGTACATCGTCGCGACGCTGGATCGCTTTCCCAAGGTCAAAACGATCGAGATCGGCAACGAATACAACGCTTTCAACTTCGTCAGCGGCCCTGTGCGCGACGAAGGCTATGGCGCCAGACAGCGTTATTATTTCGAGACGCTCAAGACGGTGTACCGCGCGGTCAAGGCATCGCACCCCGACGTGAAGATCCTGGGCGGCGCGGGGATGGCCATACCGGTGGGCTATTTCAAGCCGCTGTTCGGCATGGGTGCGCTGGATTACATGGATGGCATCGTCGTGCATCCCTATACCACCGATCCGGAGCAGCTTGCCAAGCAACTGGGCGTTCTGCGCGCAGCAATGGGTGCCGCAGCCAAGCCGATCCATGTCACCGAGTTTGCGCAGGAACTCGACAGCATACCGGACACCGCCAATTATCTGGTGAAGAGTATCGCCGTCATGGCGAGCGCGGGTGTGGCGGAAGCCGATTGGTATGCGCTTCGCCAACAGGGTGGCCCGTCCAACATCTGGTACAAGAATGTCGCTCTGGCGAGCTTTGCCGGCGATCTTCTGCCCCGGGGCAGGCGTTCAAGGTGATGTCGCAACAGGTTCTCGCCAAAGGTGCAGGACGCCGGATCGCGGTGGACGATTTCACCTACGCCTATCAGTTCGGCCAGAATGCGATGGTGGTATGGGGCGAACCGCGCTCGCTCAGCGTGAAGGTCCCGGCGCGCTTCTACAATGCGCAAGGGCTTGAGATCGCCACACCTGCCGCGATCGAGCAACGTTCGCCGATCATCATCGTCAGCGACCAGCCTCTGGCTTACGGCCAGAATGTCAGTTTCGGCGATATCAGGCTGGTTGCGGACAGCTATGACCAGTTCGACTTCACCAATTCCCTGTCCGGTGAAACCCGGTTCGAGGGGCCCTGGTCCTATTTTTCCTATGCTGTGCGCCGCCAGGCCTATGACATGGCCTATACCCAGGGCGGAGGCGAGATCAGCAGTTCCGACTGGATGCCCTATATCGGCATCGACTGGCTGCGACCGTTCAACATCAACGCCAATACGGTAGGTCCGGTTGACTATAACACCGGGGGCTCACCCGACGCGTACAAGGCGGTGCTGCGCTATACGTCGCCGCATGAGGGGCGCTTCGACATTCAAGCGGTCTGGGATGTCGTAGAAACGTCGGATGACGGCATAGACCTGCAGGTTCAGGTCAATGCGCAAACCGTGTTCGCAACGACGGTTGCCCGCCACTACGACATGAACCTGAAGAACCTGTCGATCAAACAGGGGGATATCGTCTCGGTCGTTGTCGGGCCGAACAAGAATGCGATCGGAACTGACACGACGAAATACCGGATCAAGATATACCGGGCCTCGTAACGGCGATGATGCCCACCGGGGAGATCGCATCAAACCCGGTGGTGCCGTTCCTGCAGGTAAGGCGTCAGAAAATCGTCGCGATGATGCATGCCCACAGCGCCGCCGCGATCGGCAGCGCCAGCAGCACGCCATGTGCGCCAAAGGGATGCTGTTCAGCATCAGGGTAATTGAAAATGCGCATCCTGTCCTCTCCCAGCGTTTTCGCCTTGGATGGTTAACGTACCAATTCGGGAATGGGGTGCAAGAGGCCGCCGGTAACATATTTCAGGGTTGTGACGTGGGGGTGCCGCGCGAAACGCGAACGCACGGTTGGTTCCGATCCGGACGCTTTCCGGCAAGTCGTGGCGACCGAAATCACGCTATCGTGATTTGATGCTTGATAATGCTTAATGAAACGTAAACAGGCATTTAGGGGATGAAGCTAGGGAGAGTTTTGTAAAATGTCTGGTGAAGGTTGGAAGCGGACGAAATTTCGCTCTGTAGTCCTGCGTGTGCAGGGGTCGCGCTTCCTTTCTGATCGCATGCGTCGGTTCCTGTTGAATTTCATTGGCGCAAAGATCCACCCAACGGCGACGGTTCGCCACTCATGCTGGTTGGCCTCGGCGGATGTGGTCATGGGTCGAAATGCAATGCTCAACAGCTTTGCCCGCTATGACGGCTCGGCCCGGTTGACGATTGAAGACAATGCCCGTGTCGCCTCTGGTGTCACTTTCACCACCAGTTCTCATCCTTTTGGTGATTGGAAGCGCCGTTCCTCCCCTCTGATCATCGTGGCGCCCATCACCATCAAGGAAGGATCCTGGGTGATGGCGGACGTGACGATCAACCAGGGCGTGACGATTGCCGAAGGGTGCATGATCGGCGCGAAGGCGCTGGTGGTGGAAGATACCGAGCCGCATGGCATGTACCTGAACATGGCAAGCCCGGGTGGTGCGGTACGCGCAAGGCGCTACAAAGATTTGCCTGTCGGAAAGGTGGACGCGCACGTCGGCAGGGTGCCGGCACCGGTACAGCTTTCGGTCGTAAACTGATCATCATGGCCGGGGGGATGGCGATCCCGCCATCCTTGCGGCTCGACGATCGTCATCATGGACCATGACGGTTAGGAAGCGTCATGGATATGCCTGACGCTCTACACCGCTTGCCCGCGCGGTTCCTCTTTTCGTTGTGCGGGTCGGGTCTGTGGTTGGGCACGCTGTTCTTTGCGGCTTCGTTGACGCCGAGCCTAGTGCCGCGTGGGGCGCTGCTTCAGGGGCTGTTGTCCGGCGTTGCCTTTGCACTTGGATACGGCATCGGCGTGGCGCTCAGGGCGGGATGGCGGTTTTTGCATTTGCCGGCATGGGACGAGAGCCGGATCGGGCGGTGGGCCAAGGTCGGGGCTGCTCTGGTCTGCGTCGTGATCGCCGGATTTTTCCTGTGGCATGCATCCGCGTGGCAGAATTCCGTCCGCCTGCCGATGGGCATGGATGCGGTGGATAGCGCGCGGCCGATGCTGGTCGGGGGCGTGGCGACATCGATCGCGGTCGTGGCGATCCTGTTGGCGCGGGTGTTCAAGGCGATGGCACGCGGCGTCACGCACCTGCTGGACCGCGTAGCGCCGCGGCGGGTGTCGGCGATCGCCGGGATCGTTGTGGCGCTGATGCTGTTCTGGGCGGTCGGCAACGGGGTGTTGCTGCGTGCAGGGCTTCGTGCGCTCGACTCCTCCTATCGGCAGCTCGATGCGCATGTCGAGGACGGGCTGGAACAGCCCGTGGATCCCCGCAAGACCGGCAGCGCAGCCTCGCTGCTGCGCTGGGCAGACCTTGGGCGTATGGGGCGCGAAGCCGTCTCGGTCGGGGCGACGGGCGCGCAGATCGCGCGCTTCACCGGGCAGCCGGCAATGGAGCCGCTGCGCATCTATGTCGGCCTGCAATCCGCCGAAACGATCGAGGCCCGCGCCGCGCTGGCTCTGGCCGAGATGCAGCGGGTCGGGGCGTTCGAGCGCTCCGTGCTGGTCGTGACGACGCCGACCGGGACAGGGTGGCTGGATCCTGCAAGCCAGATGCCGCTGGAATATCTCCACCGCGGCGACGTGGCGACGGTGGCCGTGCAATATTCCTATATGCCGAGCTGGCTGGCACTGATGGTCGAGCCGACCTACGGCGCCGACACCGCCCGTGCGCTGTTCCGCAAGGTCTATGACCATTGGCACCGCCTGCCGCGGGACCGCCGGCCGCGCCTGTACCTGCACGGTTTGAGCCTGGGCGCGCTCAATTCGGACCTGTCGGCCGATCTGTTCGACGTGATCGGCGATCCGCACCAGGGCGCGTTGTGGAGCGGTCCGCCCTTCCAGAGCCGGACATGGCTGCAAGCGACGCGGGATCGTGTGCCCGGATCACCCGCCTGGCTGCCGCGGTTTCGCGACGGATCGGTGATCCGCTTCACCGGACAGGGCCACACGGTACAACAGACACCGGCACCCTGGGGGCCGATGCGGATCGTCTATCTGCAATATGCCAGCGACCCGATCACCTTTTTCGAGACGCGGTCCGCGTTTCGCCCTCCCGCCTGGTTGAGCGGGCCGCGCGGGCCCGACGTATCCGCGTCGCTGCGCTGGTATCCGCTGGTGACCTTCCTGCAACTGGGACTGGACATGGCGATCGGGACGACGACGCCGATGGGGCACGGCCATGTCTATGCCCCTGAGCATTATGTCGATGCCTGGACTGCGGTGACCCAGCCGCAGGGATGGACACCGCCTGGACTGGCCCGGCTGAAGCGGCATCTCGCACGGCGCATCGAAATGGAGGCGTTGGCGAGTTCCTCGTAGATATCTATCAGACCGGCACGTTAGCTGCACCGGAGCATCTATTTTCGGCGTCTGGCTGCATCGAAGATGATCAAGTCGGGCGATTTAAAGCTGCTTCAACGCCTTTTGCGTTCGGCAAATATAATATGTGACAGCAATCCATACCGATTGATAAAATTTAGCCAGTAAACATGACTTATCGGAAAAACAAAAAAATATAACAATATTTTTCAGCAGGATAGACTTTTCGTAAAATGGAAAAGGTCATGTTTTCTGACGTTAAAGCCCGGTAACCTCATCATAGTGGTGGTAAGATTGTGTGACGAAGCTGCAACATATCTGCTTTAAACAAAAGAAGGCCTCTACATAGATATTGCCGTGCAAGTTTTTGCAATTCTAATTGCCCCATTGGTCGCGCTGCCGATCGCAAAAAACAGCTCTGATAGCAGGAGCGAAAGTGGGGAATTGCATGAACATCGACACCCGATCACGCCTTCTGGCATCCACGTTGTTGTTCGGCTCGCTGGCGCTGGTACAACCAGTGTTCGCGCAGACCGTCCCGGTCGAGAATGTCCGTCAGGATGCGACCCCGGAAGACGGTAAAATGGACGAGGCCAATGGTGGCCAGGATATCATCGTCACCGGCTCGCGGATCAGCAATCCCAACCTAGTGTTGTCGAGCCCGGTTTCCGCGGTCACTTCGGAAGAAATCAATCTGCGCCAGCCGCAATCGGCGGAAGAATTTCTTCGCCAATTGCCTGGTACTGCACCCGGCATCGGCACGCAGGTCAACAATGGTGCCAATGGCTCGGCGACTACCAACCTGCGCAATTTGGGTACCAACCGTAACCTGGTGCTGATCAACGGTCGCCGCGTGGTACCGGCGCAACTCAATCTCGTAGTCGACACCAACGTGATCCCGGTCGCCCTGATCGATCGCGTGGATGTGTTCACGGGCGGCGCATCGAGCGTGTACGGTGCCGATGCCGTTGCCGGCGTGGTCAGCTTCGTGACCAAGCGCAATTTTTCGGGCGTGAACCTGTCGGGCAACTACGGCATCACCGAGCGCGGCGACGGTCGCAACTATCGTACCGATCTGCTGGTCGGCGCCAATCTGGATGGCGGCCGCGGCAATGTCGTCCTTGGTCTGGGCTATCTGAAGTCGAATGCGGTGCTGCAGGGCGAACGCGACCTGGGGCGCGTATCGCTGTCTTCCACCACGGGTCTGCCGCAGGGCAGTTCCGCGGCGAACCCGGCCAGCATCCTGTTTCCGTTCCCCGCGGCGCGCTTCGATCCGGCGACCGGGACCATCGTGAATGGGCTGAGCGACTTCAACTTCCAGCCGCTCAACGTGTATCAGACCCCCGCCGAGCGCTATAACGTCTTTGGGTCTGCCCGCTACGAAGTCTCGCCGGCGATCGAGATTTTTACCGAAGGCTTCTTCACCAAGTCGCGGATCACGCAGAACATTGCGCCTGGCGGCAGCTTCTTCAACCAGTTCCGCGTTCCGCTGAACAACCAGTTCCTGACGCCGACGCAGCGCACCCAGCTATGCACCCAGGCGGTTGGGATTTCCGGTGGTCTGCCGGCAGGAACCGACTGCGCCAGCGCGATCGCCGCGGGAACCGAGATCAACGCGATCATCGCCCGCCGTTTCACCGAAGCCGGGCCGCGCGTCACCGAGTTCACCACCAACACCTTCCAGATCACGGCCGGTGCACGCGGTGCGCTGACATCGACCCTGAACTGGGAAATCAGCGGCCAGTACGGCGAATCCTCGCGCACCAACACCTCGACGCGGCAGGGCTTGGCCGAGCGCTTGCAGCAGGGCCTGCGGGCATGCCCGGCCGGGTCGGCGCAGGGCTGCGTGCCGATCAACATCTTCGGTGGACCCGGCAGCTTCACGCCGGCGATGTTCAGCTTCCTCGACGTGGCAACGAACACCTTTACCGACACCGAACTGGGTGACGTGCAGGGATCGATCAGCGGCGACCTGGGCTTTGCCAGCCCGCTGGCCGAGCAGCCGATCGGCATCGCCGTTGGTGCCGAATATCGCCGCTATGCCGGTTCGCAGCGCGGCGATCTTCCCTCGTCCACGCCGGGCGCGGTGCTGGGTGCCGGTGGTGCCTTCGTGTCGGCATCGGGTGAGTACAACTCGAAGGAAGTATATGGCGAGTTGAACGCGCCGCTGGTCGAGAACGTCCCCGGCGTGCACTTGCTGTCGGTGGAAGCGGGCGTCCGCTACTCGGATTATTCCACTACTGGTGGCAACTGGACGTACAAGGCGGGTGGCAGCTACGCACCGATCCGCGACGTGCGCTTCCGTGGCCTCTACTCCCGCGCCGTCCGTGCGCCGAACCTGTTCGAACTGTTCGCGCCGCAGAACACGATCCTGAACAACCGTGCCGTCGATCCCTGTCAGGGTACGCGGGCACAGGTGACCGCACGGGGGGCGAATTATATCGGCCTGTGCGAAGCGCAGGTGGTCGCTGCGGGGTTGCCGACCTCGGTCGTCGGTACGATCGCACCGCCAGCTGCAGGGCAGATCAACATCACGACGGTCGGCAACACGGCCCTCGCGCCCGAAGTCGCGACAACGATCACGGCTGGCGTCGTGCTTGAGCCCAGCTTCCTGCCCGGCTTCTCGGCGACGGCGGACTGGTACCGCATCCGCGTGCGCGATGCGATCTCGTCACCGACCCAGTCGGACATCATCGATGGCTGCTTCGCACAGGCCAGCGCGACGTCGCCTTTCTGTCAGAACATCTTCCGCAACCCGCTGACCGGCGGTCTGTCGGGCGATGCCAGCACGACGCGCGGCCCGATCCTGCGGCAGACCAACCAGGGCCGGATCGAAGTGTCGGGCGTCGATTTCGGCTTCGCCTATCGCCGCAAGCTGGGGCTGGTGAACGCGACGGTTGCGTTCAACGGCAATTATACCGACCGCAACCGCTTCCAGGCGACGCCGACGTCGATCAACCGCGAATGCGTGCGCTATTACAGCGTGTCGTGCGAATCGATCCAGCCGCGCTGGTCGTGGAACAGCCGCATCACCGGTGGCTATGAAGGGCAGTCGTTGTCGCTGCTGTGGCGCTATATCGGCCGTACCCGTGTCGAGCCGGTGGCTCTGCCGGCGGGCCAGCGTCCGCCGGTCGATCAGGCGCAGAACGCCGGTCCGGCGAACATCCTGCCGGCTTTCCAGTCGATCAAGCCGCATCACTATTTCGACCTGGCCTACCGCGGCGACATCACCGAAGTGCTGACCTTCACCTTCCTGGTGGAAAATCTGTTCGACCGTGATCCGCCGAACGTCGGTAACACCATCGGTGCGACCGCCTTCAACAGCGGCAACACCTATCCGTCCACCTATGACGCGCTTGGTCGTCGCTTCCGCGTCGGTGTCAATCTAGCGTTCTAAAGCCGCTCCAGCCCGTAAAGCAGGGGGTGATCAGGGCAGGTCGGCAAAATGCCGGCCTGCCCCTTTTTCTTGGTCTGGAAGGAGGCGTCCGTCGCTAGCCCTTCCTATCGCGACGCTATCCACTCTATCGGCGAACGGCTTCTCAATCCTTCATCAACTCGCGGATGCGTGCGGCCAGTGCATCGACGGCAAATGGCTTGGTCAGGATCTGCATACCAGGCTCTAACTGGCCGTTGCGGATGACGGCGGTTTCCGCGTAGCCGGTGATGAACAGCGTCCGCAGGTCGGGGCGTACCGCGCGGCCGGCATCGGCCATCTGGCGCCCGTTGACCCCGCCGGGCAGGCCGACATCGGTGACCAGCAGATCGATCCTGGTGTCGGAACGCAGGATCCTGAGGCCGGCGACACCATCGGTCGCCTCGATCACGCTATAGCCAAGATCGCCGAGCACGTCGGTCACCAGCATCCGCACGGTTTCCTCGTCATCGACGACGAGCACCGTCTGCCCCGCCCGCGCAAAGCTGGGAAGGGTGGCGTCCTTTACCTTCTCCTCGTCGGCCACCGTACCTTCGTAGCGTGGCAGATAGAGCCGCACCGTGGTGCCCTGGCCGACATGCGAGTGGATGCGGACCTGCCCGCCCGATTGCCGGGCAAAGCCGTAGATCATCGACAGGCCCAGCCCGGTGCCCTGGCCGAGCGGCTTGGTGGTGAAGAACGGTTCGAAGACGCGGGCGATCACCTCGGGCGGCATGCCGGTGCCGGTGTCGCTGACGCTGAGCGACAGATACTGGCCTTCGGGCATGTCATAGGCCTGCGCTGCCTGTCTATTGAGATGCTGGTTGGCGGCCTCGATGGTGATGCGGCCGCCATCGGGCATGGCGTCGCGGGCGTTGATGCACAGGTTGAGAAGGGCGTTTTCCAACTGGCTGGGATCGACCAGCGCCGGCCACAAGGACGGTGCCGTCGCGGTCGCCACCGCGATGCCGGGCCCCACGGTGCGCTGGATAAGGTCGATCATGCCCTCCACCAGCGTATCGACATTGGTCGGCCGTGGATCGAGCGTCTGGCGGCGCGAAAAGGCGAGCAGCCGGTGGGTGAGCGCTGCGGCGCGCTTCGTCGCACCCTGGGCCGCGGCCATATATTTGTCGAGATCGGTCAGGCGCCCCTGCGCAAGCCGGATTTCCATCAGTTCCAGCGCGCCCGAAATACCGGCGAGCAGGTTGTTGAAGTCGTGCGCCAGGCCGCCGGTGAGTTGGCCAACCGCCTCCATCTTCTGCGACTGGCGCAGCTTTTCCTCGGCCTGCATCAACTCGTCGGTGCGCTCGACCACGCGCTGTTCGAGCGTATCGGTCAGCGCGCGGAGGGCGGCCGTGGCGCGGTCGCGCTCCGCCTCGACCGCGCGGCGTTCCTCTACGTCGATCAGGACCCCGGGAAAGCTGAGCGGCGTGCCGTCGCGGCCGTGATCGACGCGTCCGTTCGCCTCGATCCAGTAATAGCGGCCATCGGCGCGGCGGACGCGGTATTGGTGCGCATAGGCCCCGCCGCGCGCGATGACGGCGTTGATCGCCTCGGCCAGCCCGGCCTGATCGTCGGGATGCACCGTGGCCACGATCCGGGCGAGCGGAATGCCCTGGCGCCCGAGCGCGGGGTCGAGGCCGAAGGTGCGGGCGAACGCCTCGTCCACGGTGAACTGGTCGCTGGGCAGGTCCCAGTGCCAGGTGCCGATGATCGCACCGGCCTCCAGCGCAAGCTGCACGCGCTCGACATTCTCGCGTGCCAGTGCCTCGCTGATGCGCAGACGTTCCGCCGCCTCGCGCCTGGCGGTGACGTCGTTGAACAGGATCGCGATCTGGCGGTCCGCGGCATCGCCGACCCGGACCGCACGCACGTCGAACCAGCGGCCGAACGCCTCGGCATAGCTTTCGAAATTGGCCGGCTCGCCGGTGCTGGCGACATGGCCGTAAGTGTCGAACCAGAACTGTTCCAGATCGGGCGCGAACTCGGTCACCCATTTGCCGCGCAGATTGACCCCGGCCTGGCGTTCAAAGGCGGGGTTGGCCTCGACAAAGCGATAATCGATCGGCCGGTCCTCGGCGTCGAACTTGACCTCGACGATGGCGAAGGCGGCATCGATCGTCTCGGTGATCGTCTGGAAGCGCGATTGCGCCTGTCGCAAGGCGGCGCCGGACAGATGCTCCTCGGTACGGTCGCGCAGGATCTTCACGAAGCCGAGATGGGTGCCGCCGTCGAACAGCGGCATCATCTCGCCCGATGCCCAGAACCGCTCTCCATTGCGGCGCAGGTGCCAGCGTTCGTCCGTCGCGCGGCCATGGCGAAGCGCCTGCTGCATCTCGTGTTCGAGGCGGCCGTCGGCGCGGTCCTCGGGCGTGAAGAAGCGGGCGGCGTCGCTGCCGCACATGTCCTGCGCGCTCCACCCCATCACGTGTTCGGCGCCCGGGTTCCAGTCCACGATGATCCCGTCCGGATCGGTGACCACCATCGCAAAGTCGATGGCGCTGTTGAAAAGCGCGCGCAGCCGCGCGTTTTCGGTCGCGAGCGCTTCTTGTCTGGTTACCGCTTCCGGGTTGTTCACGCGTGGACCATTTGATTTGGAGGAGGGGCGCTTCTAGCCTGTTGTGCATGGGGCGCACAGGGCGCGCATGCGGATCGCTTCATACTGCCCGCTACATGTCGTGGAAGGGCAAACCGGCGAGCGATCGGCCTGCACCCCGAGCCGCAATCTGCGGGGGATAGCGATCCAGTGATTGCCCACGACGTGCGGAACCCGATTAAATATCGGTCATATCCGCCACCATGATCCAGCGCATGATTTTCGACATGATTCCATAAAATCAATGTCTTGAAGTGTGCAATGCGCCAAATCCTTAGAAAAGCGGCTCCTGCTGCATGTGTTCATATGGCGATCATCGGGGATGTGTCAGGAAACTGCTGCCTAATCACGCGTTTTACACCACACTCCCAAACACCAGGACTTGTATCATAATGAAGTTCAAAGGTAATTTGCTCGCGCTTGCGGCTGCGATCACGACGGTTGGTCTTCCCGGCCAGGCCATCGCCCAGTCACAGGGGACGCAGGCACAGCGATCGGCGAACCTTCGGACCACGGCCGATCTGCGCGCGCGGCTCAGCGCGACGGAGCAGCGGATTGCCGAGGGCCAGCGCAGTGGCGCGATTACCCGCGCCCGTGCCGCCGCGCTGCGTCAGCAGGTTGCGCAGACGCGAGCGAGCATGACCCGGCTCAACCGCCAACAAGGCTTCGTAAGTGCCGCGGAACTTGCCTCCTATAATCGGACCCTGGGTACGATCGATGGCGTACTCGACCGGGGCGGCGTGGCGCGTCGCAACGGACATGGCATGGCCGTAGCAGGCGGAAGCGGCAATCAGGCGCCGGAGTTCCGCTATAACTGCCAGAATGATCCGATCGCGATCGCCATTCCCGGCGACCGCCTCGACAACGCGCTCGATCAGCTCCGCATCGCTACGCATTGCCCCATTTCGGGCACCGAACTTGCCAAGGGCAAGCGTTCGCGGCCGGTTGTCGGCACGATGACGCCGATCGAGGCCTTGCAGGCCATGTTGAATGGCACGGGGCTGCAGATGCGCACGCTCAAAGGCGGCTTCGAGATCCTTCCCCTGCCACGCTGACAAGGGAGCGGGGCGCGGCAAGCCGTTCTGGTGCATTGCACCAGCCGTGCGAGCAGCATGGCTTGCCGTCGCTTCGCCTTCGCGGCGCTGCTCGGTCTGGTGGATCCACCGGCCATATCGGTTGTCGGCCTCGTCGGCCGGCAGGCGGAAGGGTAGCGGATTGCCGGCGTATCTCCGTCTGGCGGAGCCGTATCTGATGCCCGGCCCCACAAGCCATGGTCCGGCCGGGCAGCCTGTCACCGATCAACCATCCAGCAACACTTCGTAACTTGACCCGTCACGACCCACGCCCCAATCGCACTTGCGAGTAATTAGCAATATCAGGGGTTGGGGGACTATGGAGACGCTCGTCGTGACGGCGATCATGCTGGCTGCGTCCGGTCATGCGATGGCGGTGGCGCAGGTGGGGGCACAGGTCGGGGCACAAGGCGGACCCGTCACCGCGCAGCGCAGTGGCGAGAACAGCGAGGCACCCGCCAGCACCGCGCAGCGCGACATCCGCGCGACCGGACCGTCCAGCCAGTCGGGCGAGATCGTCGTCACCGCCGCAGGCTTCGAACAGAAGATCGAGAATGCACCGGCGAGCATCAGCGTCATCCGGCGTGACGAGCTGGAAACCGAGCGGTTCAACAATCTGGCGGATGCGCTGGTGGATGTGGAAGGCGTCGATGTAGGCGGCACCGCGGGGAAAACGGGCGGGCTGAACGTGTCGATCCGCGGCATGCCGAGCGACTATACGCTGGTGCTGCTCGACGGGCGGCGCCAGAATGCGCCGGGGAACGTGACGCCCAACGGGTTCGGGGAGACGTCGACCAGCTTCCTGCCGCCCCTGTCGGCGATCGAGCGGATCGAGGTGGTGCGCGGGCCGATGTCGACGCTGTACGGGTCGGACGCGATGGGCGGTGTCATCAACGTCATCACGCGCAAGGTGGGGGACCGCTGGGTCGGCACCGCGACCGCGGACGCGACGATCCAGGGCGATGGCGATTTCGGCAACACCTATTCGGGCAACGCCTTTGCACAGGGGCCGCTGGTACGCGACCTGATCGGCCTGTCGGTACGCGGCAGCTATCTGCGGCGCGATGCCTCCTCGCTGAACTATACCGACGTGAACGGCAATCCGGTGGAGGTGAGCGCGCGGGGGCCGAGCCCGGTCGAGGCGGATATCTATACCTTTGGCGGGCGCCTGTCGGTGACGCCGGCGTCGAACCACGACCTGTGGCTGGAATATGACCGGTCGCACCAGCGCTACGACAATGCGGACTCGCAGCTGGGCACGGGCACGGTGCAGGGCGGTTACGGCCCCGAAATGCGCTTCGTGCGCGACCAGTATAGCGCCGCGCACAACTGGCGGGCAGGCTTTGGTACGCTGGAGACGACGGTGACACGCAACGCGACCGAGACGTTCGGCCGCACCATCCCGCCCGGCACGCCGGGCCGCACGCCCGGTGACGAGCGTGCGCTGCGCGCGACCAACACCATCCTGGACTCGCGCCTGATTTCCGAGGTCGGGCCGGTGATTTTTACCGCCGGCGGGCAATATTGGTGGGCACGGATGACCGACGGCGTCGCGCCGCGCGACTATGCCTTCGACCAGTGGGCGGGCTTTCTGGAGGCGAGCTGGAAGATCGCGGAAACGTTCACGCTGACCGCAGGCGGGCGTTATGACGAACACACCACCTTTGGCGGCAAGTTCAGCCCGCGCGGCTATGCGGTGTGGAACGCGACGCGCGGGATCACGGTGAAGGGCGGGGTGTCGCGCGGGTTCAAGACGCCGCAATTGAATCAGATCACGCCGGGCATCGTCGGTTTCGGCGGGCAGGGCACGATCCCGCAGATCGGCAGCCCGAACCTGGGACCGGAGACGACGACATCGAGCGAACTGGGGGTGTATTTCGACACGTTCACCGGCATTTCGGGCAACGTCACCGTCTTCAACAATGATTTCGACAACAAGATCGCGGCAGGCCCAGGCATCCCCAACTGTGCGTTCCGGCTGGCGCGCGACGGGCCGGGCTGCATCGATGTCGGCAATTTCCCGAACGTCGATCTGTTCGGCCAGCAGATCAACGTCGATCAGGCGCGGACGCGCGGCATCGAGACCGCGCTGCGCTTCGTCTTTTCGCCGCGCCTCACCCTGACCGCGAACCATACGCTGACTGACAGCGTGCAACGATCGGGCAGCGAGCAGGGCCAGCCGCTGATCGGTACGCCGCACCACATGTTCAACACGCAGGTGCGGTGGAAGGCGCTGGACGACCTGTCACTATGGGCACGCGGCCAGATCCAGTCGAGCCGCTACCGGGGCGCCAACACGGCGCAGGCGGCGCTGGGGGATTTCGACGGGTTTGAGGTGTTTCATCTGGGCGCGAACTGGGCACTGGCGCAGAACATCACGCTGAACGCGGTGCTGTACAATGTCTTCGACCGCAACTTCGTGCGCTACCTGCCGTATACCGAGCGCGGCGCCACGGTGTACGCGCAGCAATATGCGAACAACCAGGAGCCGCGTCGGGTATATGTCTCGGTAAACGTCGACTTCTGACCGTCTTTCTATCCCCGGACCCGTGACAGGACGCGGGCGGCGACGTTGCTGCGCACGGCCAGCTTGCGGCCGTAGCGCAGCGCGGTGGCCGGCGAGGTCCAGCGCAGCGCCTGGGCGATGCCGACGCCGTCTTCGCCGGCCGCGAACAGATCCTGCGTCAGCCCCACGCGCAGCGAGTGGGTGGATAGCGCGCGCACCGCCTCCGCAATGTCGGACGCGGGCAGATCGACCAGACCGGCATCCCAGGCGGCAAGCGCGACGCGGCGATAGATCAGGCAGACGCCCTGCCGGCTGAGCGCGGTGGTGCCGACGGTGTAGGTGATGCGTGCGGACTGGGCGGGCTGGCCGGTGAGTTTCTCCCGCCACTGGCGAGTGTGGCCGGGGATCGCGGCATAGGCGAGCGGTGCAGCCTCGGCGCGGGCGCGGCGCCGGTCGACGCCGACCCGCCGAAACAGCGGGCCGCTGGTGATCCCGCCGGCTTGCAGCCAGAGGCCGACGCGGCGCATGGTGTCGGCGGACAGCCACGCCCAGGCGCCCTGACCCTCCTGATCGGTTTTGGACGAGGGGATGAACAGTGTCGCGGTGCCGTCAGGCTGCGGATCGATATGGCGCTCCTCGACCGCGACGAGCTCGCTGACGCGCAGGCCCGCATCATAGCCGAGCGAGAGCAGGGCGGCGTCGCGCAGGCCCTGAAGATCGGTGCCGCACGCCGTCAGCATCGCGCTGAGCGTGACTCCCTTGCCGGCATGCGGATCGAGCGCGGCCCCGAAGCGCAGCGGCGCGGCCTGGCGCGGTGCGGCGCCTTTTCGACGTCGCACTCCCTTCAACGCGGCACGCACCATGGCGTGACGCGTCGGCAGCTCGGCATGGTCGGCTAGTCCCATCAACCGGTGCGCGGTCGCGAGACTGGCGAGGCGGCGCGCCAGCGTCGCGGGGCTGGAGCCGTTCGTGTCGAGATGGCGCAGATAGCGCACCAGCGCCTCCGGATCGGCGGGAAAGGGCGAACAGCCATCGTCCGCGCACCATGCGCCATAGCAGGTCAGGTCCGCGGCGAGTGCGGCCTTGCTCGCCTCCGCCATGGCGGTCAGCTGCGCGTCGAAGCCGATCGCGCTGACCGGTGCGGCACCGGGTGGCACGAGCGCGCCCAGCACGCGGGCGAGCCGGGCGTCGACCGGCTCCGGCCGGGTGCGGCGACCGCGCATCGGCAGCGCCTCGCCATCGGTGCGGTGGACGATGATCTCGCCTGCGGGCACCGGGGATGCCTTTGCCTGGGCGCGGCCTTCCTTCAACTCGAAACGCATGGCGCCTCCTACCATGAGCCGGGGGGCATCGAAATCGCGTCGATCCAGGATGATCGCGCGTTGTGGGCGGCATGACGCTGCTTATCCCGGTGCTGGGCGATCAACTGTCGATGACGCTGGCCAGCCTGCGCGGGGTCGACCGGGCGCGGGCCGTCGTGCTGATGATGGAGGTGTGGGACGAGGCCACCTATGTGCGCCATCACAAGAAGAAGATCGCGCTGATCTTCTCGGCGATGCGCCATTTCGCCGAGGCGCTGCGCGGTGACGGCTGGACGGTCGATTATGTGACGCTGGATGCGGGCGGGAACAGCCAGAGCTTCGCCGGCGAGGTGGCACGCGCCGCGGAGCGGCACGGGGCCGAAGCGATCCGGGTGGTGGCAGGCGGCGAATACCGGGTGCGGCGCGATCAGGACGACTGGGCGGCGCGCACCGGCCTGCCCGTCGAGATCATGGAGGACGATCGCTTCGTCTGCCCTCTGCCCGACTTCTATGACTGGGCGCGGGGGCGCCGCGATTACCGGATGGAGTGGTTCTACCGCGACATGCGCCGTCGCACCGGATTGTTGATGACGGCGCAGGGCAAGCCGGTCGGCGGGCAATGGAATTTCGACAAGGACAATCGCGAGACGCCTCCCCGCGGGCTGAACTATCCGGCGCCCGCCCGCTTCGCGCCGGATGCGATCACGAAAGGCGTGCTGGCGCTGGTCGCGGACCGGTTCGGCGGGCATTTTGGCGATCTGGAGCCGTTCGGCCTGCCGGTCACCCGCGAACAGGCGCTGGCGGCGCTGGACCATTTCATCGCGGCCGCGCTCCCCGATTTCGGGCGCTATCAGGATGCGATGATCGCGGGGCAGGATTATCTGTACCATAGCAGCCTGTCGCTGTGCCTGAACCTGGGGCTGCTGGGGCCCATGGAGGTGTGCGAGGCGGCGGTCGCCGCCCATGAGAAGGGAGCGGCGCCGATCAACGCGGTGGAGGGCTTCGTCCGCCAGATCATCGGCTGGCGCGAATATATGCGCGGCATGTACTGGTGGGACATGCCTAAATTCGGCGCGCGCAATGCGCTGGGGGCGACGCGGCCGCTGCCCCAATTCTACTGGACCGGCGACACCGACATGCGCTGTCTCGCCGAAGCGGTGGGGCAGACCCGGCGCGAGGCCTATGCCCATCATATCCAGCGGCTGATGATACTCGGCAACTTCGCGATGCTGGCCGGGGTGGCGCCGCAGGCGATCTCGGACTGGTTCCTGGTCGTCTATTTCGACGCCTATGAATGGGTCGAGCTGCCCAACGTCATCGGCATGAGCCAGTTCGCCGATGGCGGGATCATCGCATCCAAGCCCTATGCCTCGACCGGCGCCTATATCGACCGCATGTCGGATTATTGCGGGCGATGCCGGTATGACGTGAAGGCCAGGACCGGACCGGACGCCTGCCCGTTCAACGCGCTATATTGGGATTTCCTGGCCCGCCATGAGCGTCGCCTGCGCGGCAATCCACGGATGCGCGGCATGTACGCCACCTGGGACCGGTTCGATGCGGCACAGCGAACCGCCTGTCGCGACAGCGCGGCGACCTTTCTGGACGGGCTGGCGCCGGCCGATCAGGGATGGAGCAGGGCCCCGACATGACATGTCGGCACGTCGACGTGTCGACAGCGATGATCATCGATCGAAATGTACCGCCAGCCAGATGGTCGGGGCGGCCGGGTCGGTAAAGGTCACGCGGTGGACCGCACCGGCCGGGATCATCAGGTGATCGCCCGGTGCCAGCACGACCGCGCGATCGGCGAGTGCGACCACCGCCTTTCCCGCCAGCAGCAGCACCCATTCGTCATGATCCTGGACATAGGGCGCATCGGCCGGCGTGACCTGCCCCTGCGAAACGATACGCTCGATCCGCCAACCGGGGCGGGACAGGATCTCGCGAAATTCCTCATGCCCGGCGGGTGCCGGGATATCGGCGAACAGGTTGGGGAGCGGTGGGGCGTCGGTCATCGTGCGGCGGGTTCTGCCACGGCGTCGCATCCGCTGATATAGGCCGCGGGCATGACGCCTGTTTTCCGTTTCGCGCATATGCTGGGCCGGATCGATGCCGGCTGGCGCTTCGCCTCGGCCGATCTCCGCCGCTTCACAGCGCTGGCGCTGATCCGGGATGTCTGGGACATCGTTCGGCGCGATGCCGGGCCGGGCCATGTCGGGCCCGCGCACGAGGCGAGCTCGACCCATATCCTGTTCACCGAGGATCCGCGGCGGGATGCCGTGCTGCTCTGGCTGGCGGATCATGCCGCCCCGGTGCTGCGTGAGGCTGCAGCTTGGATGGCGCGGATGGTGGATGCCGAAACCCGGTTCGGCACGGCCGATCTGGCCTTGCTGGAGGTGGCGGGCGGCGCGCTGGCGGCACCGGTCGCGGGGCCGGTAACCGCTGCGCTGGGGCCGGACAGTGGCATGATGCTCATCACGGTTGCGGGTGCGGTCGACCGGTTGCGCGTCGTGCCGGACTTTCTGGAAGCGGAGGATGGTGGTCTGGTTCGGCCTCTGGCCGGTGCTCCGGTACGGCACCGGGTGGCATCTCCTTCGCCCGGCGCCGCCTGGGCGCTGAACCTCGCGATGCTGGCCGACCCCAGGGTGGCCGGGCGCGCGCCGCCCCCCATCGGCATCGTCAGCCGTGCGTTGTTTCATGGACTTGCCGACGCGGATGCGGTTGCAGGTCAACTGATGACGGATGCCGTTTCGGCCGGCGAGCGGACCTATCGACGCCTGCTGACGCTGGACGACGAACTGGCGCGCGGGGGGGCGGCGCTGGCGCATCTGTCGCGCAATGCGCGCGCGCGTGATGCCTGGGGCGTAGTTGCGGCATTGCAGATGCTCACCCGCCGTCAACTGGCGCACGCGCTGGCGCTTTCGCGCGGTGGAGCGGACATGCAGATGCGTACGCTGGCCGGAGCCGGACTGGCGACGCTGCAGCCCGGCGGGGTCATCGATTACGCCTTACCGGAGCCCGGGCCGGCCGTACCAACGGATGCTTCGTCGCTGGCGCATGCGGTCGAGGCGATCGATCGCGATCTGGCGGCGATCAATCGCCTGAACGAGGGGGTGCACCCGGCATAACTCCCGACGTCGTGCTGTCGACATGTCGGGGTGTCAGCCATCCCGCCGGATCGTCAGGCCAGATTGCCAAGGTCGTCCGCGCCCAGCGACCCGCCCGGTTCGAGATCGGTGGGGCGACGCAGCTGCTCAAGGATAGTGTCGATATCGTCGGCGGTCAGGCCGCTGTCGGTGTCAATCGACTGCCCGGCCGCATGGCGGGCGCGAAAGCCCTGCAGTCGCTCTATCGCTTGGTCGAGATTGGACATGGTCGGCCTTTCCTGATGCGTGTTGCGTCAAACGCTTTGGAAAGGGATCGGGTTCGGCGACTTGGGGCTTGGGGCAGGGATAACCGCGTCGAACTGTCGACACGTCGAGGCGCATACATGCGTCCAAGCCACTGGCAAAGATCGATGCTCACCCGCATAGCAGCGGGGATCATCAGGCGGGTTGGAGCCGATATGTCGACACAGAGTGCGCGGGTTGCGTTGGTGACCGGGGCTGGCGGGGGGCTGGGGCGGGAGATCGCGCAGGGGCTGGCGGCCGGGGGCGCGGCGGTGATCGTGCAGGGGCGTCGCGCCGAGGCGCTGGAAGAGGTGACAGAAGCGATCGGGGCGGCAGGCGGGGTGGCCTGGCCGCTGGTGGTCGACCTGGCGGACGGGGCGGCGGTGGTCGAAGCGCTGAAGCCCTGGCCGCGTATCGATATCGTCGTGAACAATGCCGGGCGGCGCGATCGCCGGCCGCTGGGCGCGCTGGACCGGGACGCGCTGCGCCGGATGCTGGAGGTGAATCTGGTTGCGCCCTTCGACCTGGCACGGCTGCTCGCGCCGCGCATGGGGGCGGGGGGCGTATCATCAACGTGACCTCGATCGCCGGGCAGATCGCGCGCGGGGGCGATGCGGCCTATACGGCGAGCAAGGGTGGGCTGGATGCCTTGACCCGTGCCCTGGCCGCAGAACTGGGGCCGCTTGGCATCACCGTGAACGCGGTTGCACCCGGCTTCTTCGCGACCGAGGCCAATGCCGCGATGCGTGCCGATCCGGCAATCGCCGCGCACTTGGCGACGCGCACGGCGCTTGGCCGCTGGGGGCGACCGGAAGAGATCGTCGGCCCGGTGCTGTTCCTGGCGTCGCCCGCGGCATCCTATGTCACCGGACAGGTGCTGGCCGTGGATGGCGGGTACACCGCACATTTCTGATGTCCGGATGCCCGCGATTAACCAAAAGGGGGCCGGAACAGGCGAAATCGAGAAAATCGCTGCGGATTACCAACCAAGCGGAAGAATGCGATCGCACGCTCTAGTGTAAATAATTAACAGGGCTTTCTGCATACTTAGCCTTTTAGTTTAGGTTTTGAGAATATACTGTTTCGACAAGAACTCCGTGCATTGTAAGTAAATACACTTAATATCTGATCTAAAATGGAACAATGATCCTTCCAGGTGAAGCGATTGGCTGTTCACGAAGCCAAGTGATTCGCATAGCAGTTGGTCATCGGAAGTGATGGCAATGCGGGGGGTAGGGGCAAGGCTCCTGTGATCAGTATGAAAACATTCAGTGCTGCAATATGCACCTGCATGATGCTGACGCCGATCTGCGTGTCTGCGCAGGACCTTTCCTACCAGCCGATCAATCCACGATTTGGTGGTAATCCTTTCAACTCCAACCATCTGCTTGGTGAGGCGAACGCACAGAATAAATATACCGATCCCAACGATCGCTCTAACCAGAGCCAGGCGGATATATTTGCGCAACAACTTCAGTCGCGCCTTCTATCCTCGCTGTCGTCGCAGGTTGTTGATGCGATTTTCGGCAAGGACCCGCAGCAGAGCGGCACCATTCAGTTCGGCGGCCAGACGATCCAGTTCGATCGCGGTCTGGACAGCGTGACGCTTCGGATCACCGATCAGTCCACGGGCAAGGAAACCGTGATCTCCATCCCCACGCTGGTGAAGGCGAGCTGAGATGCGCGCTTCTCTCCTTATGATGGCGACCGGCCTGACCGCGAGCCTGTCGGGATGCGCCGCCTATGATGTCGGTCCGTCGCGCTACAATCCCCAGGCCTATGTTCCGGCCAAGACGCCAACCGAACTGCGCCTGAACCAGTTGCCGTCGCCGGCACGCCAGGTTGCGGTCGCGGTGTACGGCTTCGGGGACCAGACGGGCCAGTTCAAGCCCAGCGAAACCGGCCAAACGCTGTCGCGGGCGGTGACGCAGGGAGCCGGCTCGATCCTGATGAAGGCGTTGCAGGATGCCGGCAACCGCCAGTGGTTCACCGTGGTGGAGCGCGAGCAGTTCAAGAACCTGCTGAGCGAACGGCAGGTGATCCGTGAGATGCGCGAGCGCTATCTGGGTGAAACCGCGGTCAACCCGCAGGCGCTGCCCGCATTGCTGTTCGCCGGCGTGCTGCTGGAAGGCGGCGTGATCGGGTACGACACCAACACCGTCACCGGGGGCGCGGGCGCCGCATTCCTGGGGATCGGAGCGCACACCCAGTATCGCCAGGATACGGTAACCGTCTATCTGCGCGCCGTGTCCGTACGGACCGGCGAGGTGATGACCACGGTAACCGCCTCCAAGACGATCGCTTCCCGCTCGCTGAACGCCAGCACGTTCCGTTACGTGGCATTCAAGGAGCTGCTCCAGGCAGAAATGGGCATCACCACCAACGAGCCCGATCAGCTGGCGCTGCGTCAGGCGATCGAGAAGGCGGTGTACGGCCTGGTCATGGAGGGTGTCGAACTCAAGCTTTGGGATTTCAAGGACCCTGCGGCGGGCTCGCCGTTGCTGCGCGACTACAAGGTCGAGCGCGACGGGCAATTCGCCCCCGAACAGGTCCAGACGGCGATGAAGGCGGCCGATGCTGCCCCGCCGCTCAAGATCCTGGCGACGCGGGACCGGTTGAAGGACCGGGACGAGCCCGCATCCGGCCGCAAGGACGGGTCGTCAAAGGAATCATCCGGATCGGGAGGCGCGCTTTAAGTGGACCGCCGAACGACCCTGATGGCCGTACCCCCGCGGCATACGAACAATAACCGGGGGTCTTCACGACGGGGCGGTAACCCCGCCGTGAAGGAACGTTGCCGTGGAAAAACAACGATCATGTCGCCTCGCCGGCACCAACCAGCAGGGCGCCATGGTTATCACCTCATATCCTAAGGAATGACAACCATGAAGTTTCTCGTTCTCGCTTCGGCTTCGGTCCTCGCTTTCGCCACGCCCGCAATGGCGCAGGACTACAGCAACGCTTCGTTCGTCCAGCAGATCGGCAATGTGAACACTTCGACCGTTGACCAGAACAGCGGCAACCAGAAGTCGACCATCCAGCAGCTCAGCAGCAACGACACCGCGCTCGTCGAGCAGAACGGTACCGGAAACGAGTCGATCGTGCTGCAGCGTGAGACCGAGTTCGTCAAGGGCGGCAACCTCAGCGAAAACCGCATGTCGGGCGACGGCGACAAGAACTATGTCGTTCAGAGCGGTGCGAACAACGTGTCGTACACGACCTTCAGCCCGTCCTCGAGCAACTCGGTTTCGCTGATCAACCAGGACGGCGCCGGCAACTTCGCCGACTACACGTCGAACGGCGACAGCAACGAGTCGGTGATCACCCAGCAGTTCGACCAGAACAGCGCTTCGGTGTTCCAGATGAGCTCCAACAACTACTCGTATGTCGGCCAGAACGGCCTCGGCAACGCCGCGACCGTTACGCAGCACTAAGTTGCAGGAAGGTGCGCTCGCAGCGATGCGAGCGCACCTTTTGTCTTTGGTGCGAGCCGATCGGCTTCCGGACAAAAGGACATGAGCACGATGAGCATATGGCTATATGGCGCCATGACGGCTCTACTGATCGCGGCACCCGGCCTTCCTGCACATGCGCAGCGCAGCGCCGATGCACGGATATCGTCCGCTTCCAGCGCCTTTGTCACCCAGATCGGCGAAGCAAACATAGCCACGGTCCGGCAGAATGCCGACCGCAGCCAGAGCATCGTGCATCAATCGGGTAATCGCAACGTTGCCTCCATTCGTACCGATGGCAACGCGCGCGCCAGCGCCACGATGATCCAGTCGGGCAGCAATAACAGCGCGTCCGCAACGCAGGCAGGTCAGGGTCTTCTGTCGCTTGCAATGGTCCAGCAGGGTGTCGGCAACCAGATGGCCGCCACCCAGATGGGCAGCGCAGGCATCAATTCCGCGGTGATGTCACAGATGGGCGACCGCAACACCGCCACGCTGACCCAGTCGGGCAGCGACAACCAGGCGAAGCTGACCCAAACCGGCGACGACAACGCGATGACCGCGACACAGCTTGGCAGTCGCAACATGCTGGTCTGGGATCAACAGGGTAACAAGCTTCCCGATCTGGAAATCACCCAGTCTGGCGGTGCTTCGGTGCAGATCATGCAAACGGCTGGTTACGGCAAACCCTGATATGATCCGGTTGCCGCAGATCGATCGCCCCATCTCCTGTCGGTCTGTGATGTCCGGTGTCATGGTCGCGTCCGTTCTGCTTGCCGTGCCTGTTGAAGCCGCGCAGAATCGGGATCGCACGACCCCACCGGGCGGTCAGATTTCCAATGCACGCACCGGCGACGTCCAGACGGTGCCGCAGATCGCGCCGGAACGCGACCGGCCCGCAACCGTGCAGCAGCCCGAGCGTGCCGCACCGCTGAGCGGGGCCGCCCAGATCGCCCCGGTCGACCGCAGAATGCCGCTTCCCCAGGTTTCCGCACCGGCATCGCCTTTGGTCCCGACGGCACAGGCGTCGCGCGGCGATCGTTCGGTGCAGGCGGGCGAGCGGCTGACCCAGCCGAAGGAAAGTCGCAATGTGGCGACATCGCGCATCGCCGGCGCCGATCGCTGTGACCCGCAAAATCCGGCTGCTTCGGGTTCATCCGTCTGCCAGCAGGTGATCGAGGCACGCGCCGACAGCTTTGCGACCGAGCGTCCCGATTTGTCGCCAGAGGAGCGACTGCTCGTCGAGCGTTATACGCCGCAGCAGGAGCGCGGGATCCTTGCCGAGGTGCAGCGCGTCGGCCGCGACCAGGTCGACGCCAGCTCGGTCGACACGCAAGCGCTTGCCACCGTCGTGTTGGGACAACCGGTGCCCGATCCTGTTCCAGCCGAGAACATAGCTGAAGCGGGCGATCCGGTAATCGTGAACGACCTGTTGAACGCGGTGATCGACCAGACATCGGCAGGATCGCGCTGACCGGCGGACCTAACCGTAGAGCCGTTCGTCCCACCAGACCGGCTCCGGCAGACCATAAGTGATCGCGGCCGCATCCGGATGCGCGGGATTGATCAGGATGTTGCGTTCCAACCGCGCCGGGATCGAGGGAACGAGCAACAGTGCGCTGCGCCGGGCGGTAAACCAGTCCGCGCCGAACGTCTTGCACAGACCTTCATCCTTGCCGTCCCAGCCGGGATGGGCGGCGGTCTGGAAGATCTCGTAACTGGTGCCATTGGGGATGGTGATGCGGATATAATGCTGGTTGGGCGGTAGCACGCCATTGGCGTGGACCAGCTTTTCCAGCATCGCGGTCGAATAATGTTCGGACGTGTAGATGACCGGGCTGAGCGCCGTGTTCCAGCGGCCCGGATAAAGGCGCGCGCCTTCGCTGTCGTAGATCGGGTGCGCGCCGTGAGGGTCACCGATGCGATACGCGGTCAGGACGCGATCGGTGCGGTGGCCTTTCGTCACGCGCCGCCGCCATAGGCGGCGCGGCCGAGCAGGTTGATGACGAGGTCGGCGCCGGGGCTGGTGGCGAGGGCGACGTCGAGCGGGGGTTTGCCGTCGAGCATGGCGTGCGGGCGGGTCAGGAAGGCGCGGGCGCGTTCCGGCTCCCCATAGATGGACAGGGCGAAGCTGAACACCTTGGCCAGCCGGGCCAGCCGGTCGCCCTCCTCGCTGGTCAGCCGCTTGGAGGCGGATTTGCGGCGACGCTCCAGCGTCGCCTTGGGGATCAGCCGGAATTTGAAGCGCGCATCGTCGGGCGCGACGCTGTCGGCGAGCCGGTCCAGCGCAGTAACCGGCAACCCCTTTTCGATCGAATAGGCCAGCGCGAGGCGTGAGGCATGCAGGCCGGCGGTGACGCCGAGCAGCGCTTCGATCGATGCGGGTTGGGTCGCCATATCTGCCTCTTCTCAGTTGAGGCTGATATATGCCTCAACTGAGATCGGCGCAAGTTTTGGCGATCAGGCGAGGTGCCGGCGCAGCAGGACCAGTGTGCTGTCGCCGGGAACCGGCTCGCTGGTGAAGCCCATCTCGCGCTCCAGTTCGATCGCGCTGCGATTGTCGCGGCTTTCGATCGATTCCAGCGTCTGCACGCCTTTGGCTTTGGCGCGGGTGGCGACATGATCGAGCAGGGTCCAGCCGATGCCGCGGTTCTTCAGGTCGGCGCGCACCGAAATCGCGACCTCGCCGCGGCTGCCGTCATCGCTGGTCGCCAGCATCGCGGCGCCGACCACTTCCTCGCTGTCGGCATCGCGGGCGAGATACGCCTCCGACCGATCATGATCGGGGGCGACCATCGCCGCGATCTGTGCCGCGCCGACGGTGCGCACCGCGGTCAGGAAGCGGAAGCGGAGATCCTCGGGCGAGACCTCGCGGAAAAAGGCGGCAAGCGCGGAGGCATCGTCCGGCCGGGCGGTGCGTACCACCAGGCGGATGCCGGTCCGCGTGACGAGCGGCTGTTCGGTCATGGCATGGTCCTTTGTCGGGCGGTCTGCCCGGTCATCGTTCCACCGGGTGGATTGGTTCCGCTTCGGTGGACTCGTCATCGCCCCCCGGCGTGCTGCACGATCGCTTCGCACAGCCGGTGGGTGGCCATGATGTCGTCTGCCGCGGTCGGGCGCCGCGCGCGCACCGCGGCCAGGAAGTCGGCGCACATGGCGGAAAAGCCGCGCTGTTCGGCAACCGGCGTCCAGTCGCCGCGCCGGCGGACATGCTCGGTACCGTCCTGTTCGATCCGTTCGGCCAGGTTGACGACGGCGCGCTTGCCGTTGCCGCCCAATATGTCGATCCGCTCCTCGTCCAGACCGGAGGCGCGGTGCATCGTGCCGATCGCGTGATAGCCGTCACCTGCCAGGGTCAGCGTCACCGCCTCCAGCCGTCCATCGCGCATGACGGTTTCGATCGTCTCGCGCATGGGCCGTGCGGGGGCGAGGAAGCGCAGGGTATCGACGACATGGATGAAGTCGTCGAACACGACACGTCGGGGCATGTCGGCCTGTGCGTGGCGGTGCTTCTGCATCAGGATCAGGCTGCGCGGGGTCTGGCGGAGCGCGGCATAGTCGGGTGCGAAGCGGCGGTTGAATCCGACGCCGAGCAGCACATCCCGGTTCTGGGCCCGGGAGACCAGCCGTGCCGCCTCGTCCGCGTTGTCGGCAAGCGGCTTGTCGACAAAGACGGGGATGTCGCGCTCCAGCAGCGTCGTGACGAGGCCAGGATGCGCCGGCGTCGCGGCATGGACAAAGGCCGCGTCGAATGTGCCCGACGCCAGTGCCGCGTTCAGTCCGACATGGGCGTTTGCGATCCGGTAGCGGGCCGCAACGGCATCCAGCACGCCGGCGTCGCGCGTGGCGAGGTGCAGTTCGATATCGGGCAGTGCGGCGAGGACCGGCAGATAGGCCTTGCGCGCGATATCGCCTAGTCCGACCATCAATACCCGCATGTGCCTGTCCCCGCGCCTGTCCGTGGCCGTGCGATACCCGGACAGGCGCATGGAGGAAATGCCGCTAGCCGACGATCACCTCGCCGGGCTGGTTGCGCAGATTGTCGCCAAGCGCGGTTTCGCGGGTTTCGATCGTGATCGGCTTTACCGGGACGGGGGCGGGCGGCGTTTCGCGGCGCGGCTTGCGAAGGGCGAGAAACAGGCCGAGCGACAAGCCAGCGCCGACACCCAGCTTCATCGCCAGCCCCTTCTTGTTGTGCTGCCATTCCGCGCGGGCGCCCATCTCGCCGGGGATGTTGGGGATGATGCCGCGACCGAGATCCTCCACCACGCCCTCGACCACGTTGATCCGGTCGGCGCCCATCAGCAGCAGCCAGTGCCACCAGTCGGACTCGCTGCGCCGAAAAGCATAGCGGCGGATCATGCCGCTCACCCCGCTGGGCGGTGTCGAGGTGCCGATGACCGCGGGGAGGCGGTTATGCTCGATCGATTGCAGCACCTCGACATCCGGCTGCTGCTCGGGCGGGCGCGTCCAGGACAGGCCGCGGGTCTGTTGATCCTCGACATGGCGCATCGGATAGGTGGGGTCGTTCCGGGCATCGGCATCGACGCCCCAGCCCGGAATTGTCGAGGTGTCGACCAGAGACTTGCTCATGCCCTTTGCTCCTTCATGCGCCATGAGGCAGCAGCACGGGCTTGATACAGCCGTCGAGCTTTGCCGAGAACAGGTGATAGGCGTCCGCAATGTCGGTCAGCGGGACGCGGTGGGTGATCATCGCCTTGGGATTGATGTGCCCGGCCTTCAGATGGTCGATCAGGCGGGGCAGCAGGCGCTTCACCGACGCCTGGTTGGCGCGGATGGTGATGCCCTTGTTCACGACATTGCCGATGGGCACGATGTTGCCGGTCGGCCCGTACACGCCGACGATCGAGACGATCCCGCCCTTCTTCACCGAATTGATCGCCCAGTGGAGCGCGATGGCGTTGCCCGCCTCCAGCTTCAGCTTGGTGCCGATCAGATATTGCAGCGCGTTGCCCGCAGCGTCGCCGCCCACCGCGTCGATACACACATCCGCGCCCAGCGAGTCCGTCTGCTTCTTCAGGAACACGACGACATCGTCGATCTCGCGGAAGTTATAGACCTCGGCCGGACAGAATTGCCGGGCGAAATCCAGCCGGTATTCGATATGATCGATCACGATCACCCGGCCGGCGCCGAACAGCCAGGCGGAGCGCGCCGCCATCAGCCCGACGGGTCCGGCACCGAACACGACCACCGTGTCGCCGGGGCGGATGCCGCCCAGCTCCGCCGCCTGATATCCGGTCGGCACGACATCGGTCATCAATACCGCATCGTCGGGGTCCATCCAGTCGGGGATCACCATCGGGCCGACATCGGCATAAGGCACGCGCACATATTGCGCCTGCCCGCCGTCATAGCCGCCCGCCGTGTGCGAATAGCCGAAGATGCCACCGACGGCGGTCGCCTGGGCATTGGATTCGTGGCAGTTGCCGAACAGCCCCTGCTGGCAGAAATGGCATTTGCCGCAGGCGATGTTGAACGGCACCAGCACATGATCGCCGACCTTCAGATTTTGCACCGCGGGGCCGACCTGTTCGACGATGCCGCAGAATTCATGGCCAAAGGTCATGCCGACGCGCGTGTCGGGCACCATGCCGTGATACAGGTGCAGGTCCGATCCGCAGATGCATGACCGCGTCACCCGGACGATCGCATCCTCGGGGTGGAGGATGGTCGGCATCGGCTTCTCATCGGCCCTGACGCGGTATGGCCCGCGGTAGTTCATCGCCAGCATGCGCTGCTCCCTTGCATAGTCCGGCGGTGTCGCCGCGTCAGGGGATGAAGCGTAAGGGAGGGGTGAAGTTCCTTTGTTTATCGTGGGTTAGTAAGGTTTTACCATGGAAGCGGTTGCAGGATCGCGTCGATCCGGGACGGCGCGCCGGCAATCGCCTCGAGATGCGGATAGCGCAGGCCTGCGGGCACCCCGACCTGCACCTTGCGGTGCCGCGTGCCATGCGACACGGCAAGTTCGATCCCGTCGCTCGCCGCACATGCCCGTACCGCCTGGCGAAGCCGGTCGGGTGTGAAGCGACGGCCATTCACCGCCTCGACCCGGGTGCCCAGCGTGAGGGCGGCCTGATAGGCCGGGCCCTCCCAAAGCACGTCGGCGATCTTGCCCTCCGGCGTGACGGCGAGGCCGATCGAATGGGTCAGGTCGATCTGGCCGAACACCCCCTCGAACGACGTCTGATAGGCGCTGGGGTGATCGCGATAGACCAGCCGGTAGCCGCCCCGCTCCAGCCCGGCGAGCGGCGCATGCTCGTGGGTTTCGGTCAGTTGTGCGGCAAAGACGCCCTGCCAGTCGAACGGCGCGATGCCGTTCAGCGTGTCGACCACCTCGTCGAATTCATAGGTGTGGGTCGACCAGTCCCCCGGCGCGGCGGCAAAGAAGATGCGGGCGAAATCGTCCAGCGAACGGGTGTCCCCGGACAGTTCGCGCAACCGCGTGTCGACATCGAGCCAGATGAGCGCCCCTTCGGCGTAATAATCCTCGCTGCGCTGCCAGCTCGTCCAAGGAAGGGGCGCGCGGGCGGCGATGATGGGATCGCGGGTCGTGTCGATGGTGGGACGCCAGCGGCTGCCGGCGCGGACATCGTAGCGCGCAGCGGTAAAGGCGAGCGCGCCCAGCGCCTGCTCCGCAGACCACAGGCCGGAGCGGGCGGACAGAACATGTGTCCAATATTGGGTCTGCCCCTCATAGACCCACATCAGGCTGTTGCGGATCGGTTTTTCGAAACAGGGTGTCCAGGAGTCCGCACCGCGCCGATGCTTGCCGTTCCAGCTATGCACATATTCGTGCGGCACGGTGTCGCGCCGCGCGGCATTGTCCGCCCAGTCACGGAAATAGCCGGGGATGCTGACCGCCTCGAACGAGCGATGATGTTCGATGCCCACGCTCGTCAGCGTTTCGCTGAGCGCCAGAAGCATCTCGAACCGGTCGAAGGGGCGCGAGCGGAACAGCCGGTCGGCCTGTTCGACCACCGCGCGGTGGGCGTCGATCTGTTCGGGCGTCGCGCCGAGCAGATGCGGCTCGTCCGCGACGATGGTCAGGCTGACCTGATCGTCGAGCGCCTCGCGGCGAACATGGCGCCCGGCCAGCACCGGCGAGTCCACCAGCGTGTCGAGCGCGGTGTGCTCGAACCGGATCGTGCCATCGGCCTGATCCAGCACAGCCAGGGCACATGCCGCCTGCCAGCCAAGCGGTATCGTCAGGCTGGCATCGACCATGATGCCGCGCGCATAATGACCCGCCGGATACAGGACGCTGGTGTTCCAGGGCAGGCAGAGCATGTCGGGGGTACACAGCACCCGGCCCTGCGCCGGATCGGTAGGCGACAGGAACTGGAACTCCGCCTCGATCGCGTCGACGCCGTCCGGCACGTCGATGGCTAAGGCATTGACGGTCACCGGATGGCGCCGCCAGCGCAGGTCGCGCCCGCCGGCATGGACGCACAGCCCGGCGAACAGCTCGATCGGCGCCTGGGGGGCGTGAAAGCCCGGCAGCCATTTGGGATATAGCAGCACAAGCTCGCCGGCGCCCGTGACCGGGATGGTTTCGCGCACGCGGAAGATGCCGCGATCGACGTCGGTCGCATCGACGGCGAGGTGCAGCACCCCGCAATAGGGTTGATCGACGGGTTCGGGGATGCCGGGCGGATCGGGCAGCGGATGCGGCAGGTGAAGGGGCGGGGCGATGTTGTGCACTGGAAAGCTCCGGCAACAGGCGGGAGGGGGGACCGGAACGGGCGCGTCAGGACATCGAGTGCAGCGCATCGCGGCAATAGACGCGTGCGACGGGCATGCCGTTTTCGTCCAGCACGTCCATGCGTCCGTGCGGGTCGATCCTGCTGCGTCCGGCCCGTTTGAGCAGGCTGCACAGCCGGCGATTGGCATGGGCCAGCGCCAGCGAGACGCTGGCGGCCTGCAGCCTGCGATGGTCGACGATGCGACCCGACTGGTCAAATAAAGCTAATAGATACAGTCGCATAGACCGATAATCGAACGTGCCGGCCCGCCGTTCCCAGGCTTGATCCGGATCATCACGATTGTGGGCGGCCCCCATGCCGGGCGGGAGCAAAGGGGGGTTTTCCGTGTGAAAGCACGAATGGGGCGGGCGATCGCCGGCCGTGGAGCGCCAGGCCCCTCGCGTTTTCCGCGTGAAAACAGGTCCGTTGGCCGGTGACGGCGTCCAGGCGGCGGAAATACGGGTTTTTCCAAGCAATTCGCCCCCAATGGCAGCGGCGGGTGACGAATATTCGTGCTTTCACGCGGAAAACCCCCTCGCGCCGCCCGGCGATGTGGACAAGGCGCGGGGATCGCCACATGCTCCGGCCCGACGGGAAGGCGGGACGATGGGCGAGATTTCACGACGGCAAGACGATCTGTTTCCGCTCGACAGTCCGCTGTACGGCGACGTTCAGGGCGAGCGGACCGTTGCGGAATTTCCGTTCTTCGCGCTGACCAAGAAGGCGCAGATGACGCCGATGATCTTCGAGAGCGGTGATGCGCGGATCGAGATCAATCCCAGCAAGACGGGCGTCGCGACGATCTACGACAAGGAGATCTTGCTCTACATCGCCAGCCTGATGGCCGCGCGGATGGAGCAGGGCGAACAGGTCGAGCGGGTGATGAGCTTTACCGCCAACGACCTGTTCCGGGTGACCGGCACCAATGCCTCGGCGCGGTCCTACACCTCGTTGAAAGCGTCGCTCAACCGTCTGCAGGGCACGCAGATCATCACCAATATCGAGACGGGCGGGGAGGGGTCGGACAGCGCCTTTTCCTGGCTGCTGAAGGCGGACATCAAATATACCAAGCTGCCGTCCGGCGAGCGCCGGGTGAAGCGGGTCGAGGTGATGGTGTGCGACTGGCTGTACCGCGCGATCCTGACCGACCGGCGGATCGCGGCCTATCATCTGGACTTCTTCAAGCTGGGACCGATCGAACGCCGCCTGTACGAGCTGGCCAAGTTCAACTGCATCGACGACGAGGCCGGCTTCACCATCGATCTGGAGGCGCTGGCGACGCGGGTCGGCTGCGCAACCGACAAGCGCGGGCTGGAATATCTGAAGAAGCAGTTGCGCGACGTCGCCGACAAGCAGCCGCTGCCCGAATATACCGTGATGCTGGATGAGGAGAAGATGCCCTCGGCACGCGGCGGACGCCCGCGGGTGCGCACGCTGGTCAGCTTCCGGACGCGGCCAAGGCCGCTATCGGATGAAAGCGGTGACATGGACGAGATCGGCGGGGAGGGCGCGGAGCCGGATTTTCCGTGTGAAAGCACGAATCCGTAAGGACCCGTCCTTCTGGCAGGCGATTCTGCGCGCACGGCGCCGATGCGGACCATGATCGGCGCTCGAACGGGGGGTTTTCCGCGTGAAAGCACGAATCTTTGTTGAGGTTTTCCGCGTGAAAGCACGATTCAACGCGCTTGGGTAAAACCGCTTTGGCGGCAATGATGACCCTTGCGCGATTCAGGTGTGTGCAGCCGGCGGTTTGATGATGCCGGGCACAGGCCAGGGTCGGGTGGTGGCGGGTATGACCCCGCGGCCGGGGACGAAAAAGGGACCACCATGACCGGATAAAGGAAACCCGGCACGAAGGCCGGGCATCCAAGGTTCATATCGACACGCCGGCAAGCGTGTGCGGGATCACCTCACTCGTGATCTCCGGATACATGATCCTGCCCCTTCCCGCAAGGATGCGCGTTTCGCGCCACGTCATTCCTTTGCCCGAGCATGTCCCGCATGGGGATCATGACGATGGCGATCATCACGGTTGGAGCGGCCTCGCTCCAGGCGCTAGGTAACATGCGCGCGCGCAAAGCTGCGCGATCGGGCGCGGTGCATCGTACCGGCGCGCCGGTGCTGCGCGGCAGCCTGGAAGCGGGCAGCTTCGAGGAGGCGTTCTTTGCGGTGCCGGCAAAGGGCGAGACCGATCGCCTGCTCCATGTCGCGCGGCGCACGCTGGACGCGGGCCGCCGGCTGCGCCGGGATGCACGGGCCGGAATGCGGACGCTGAGTGTGCGCGAACGGTGGATCGTGCGGCTGAGCGCGGGAGCGGTGCGCATCTTCGAAGAGCTATTGACGCTGGCGCGCCTTAACCGCGGCCGCGTCTATCCCTCCTATGACCATCTGGCGGAAGCGACGGGGATGGGACGGGCGACCGTGGCGCGCGCCCTGACCGTTTTGGAGGGCATCGGCTTTCTGGTGCGGCAGCGGCGTTTCCAGCGTGTCGGCAGCGAAGGCGGCACCGCGCGCTATGCGCAGACCTCCAACGTGTACCGGGCGCTGATGCCGGCATCGGTCGAGGCCTATCTGCCGCGCTGGATGCGGCCTGCGCCGCTGCCCGATGACGAGGCGCAGCATCAGGCGGAGCGCGCCGAGACGATGCGTGACATGCTCGGCACGCTTTCATGCCGTGACCTGGCGGAAGTGACGGTCAGTGGTCCGCTTGGCAGGATCCTAGCCCGGTTGGGCGCGACTCTCGATCGACAGGGGTGCGAGTCTCAAAAGGATCCTCAACCGCTCTCAGAGTCTATTCATATGCACCTGACGGTGTCGGCCTAGCCGGCCGACGACATCCGCCTGACGACGCCGAACGCGGAAAAGACAGCCAGAACAACAAAGGAAACCGAAACGGGAACGGTCGGCGCACCGGCTATGCCGGCGCGAATGCTTCCCGATGGAAGCAGGCGGTTGGCCGCAGCGAGAGATGACGGCTGGTCCCCTCGCGGTCATGACGTGTAGAAGTGGCGGGGGGTCGACAATCCTACACGTCATGGCCGCCGGCGTTATCAGCCGTTCGCGGCGCTCGACCGGACATTGCCGTTGACGCCGGCCGGGAAGAACCCGCCCTGCGTCAACGCGGCACGATTGAGATAGGCGATGTTGAGCACCTGTTGCGGGGTACGGCCAAAGACGATGCCGTTCGCATCGGCCGGCACGATGTTCGAGGTGTCGGCATCGCCCGTCACGCCCTGGTCGAGATCGGCCGGACCGTCGAGGCTGTCGCGCGCGTCCGAGATACGGCCGGCGTTGGTGCGCAGCACCGGCAGGTCGAGACCCTTGCGATAGATCATCGTGCGCAACAGGCCCGAATGATAGGCCTCCACCGCCAGAATGCCGGCTGCCGCCTCCAGGATGACCGGGCTGGCGATCGCCGCGGCCGAACCCTTGTACGCGGTGACGCCGACATCGCTGAGCAGCATGCCGCCCAGCAACCAGTTCTCATCCGACGCATAGGGATCGAACGTCTCGTTCGGGCCGATCACCCCGGCCGAGCGCGCGGCTGCGGTAAAGGCGCCGTTGGCACCGCCATCGATGTTGATCGCGGGCTGGGCGATCGCGGCGCTGCCGAGCTGCTGGCGCAGGAACGTGACGTGCGCATTTTCGTCGGCTGCGATTTCGCGGGCATAGGCGGCGATGCTGTTGTCGCCAAAATTGACGCGGCGACCGCCGGTGACGGCGCCTTGCGTGCCGGTGCCGCTGGTCAGCGAGGAGGCGAGGGAGGTGCCGAGCGCGGAGGACAGGTAATAGTTCGCCTCCAGATATTCGAGGTTCAGCGCGAAGTTCAGAATGTCGGCATCGGCCGCGCCGACCGGGGCCGGTGTCGGGGTGGGCGTGGGCGTGGGGCCGGGTATGATCGTCTGTTCCTCGTCATCGTCGCACGCGCTGAGCATCGCGGTACCGCCAACGGCAGCGACGCCGGTGCCGGCGAACTTCAGGAACCGACGTCGCGCCGCCCGGCGCTTTTCCGCCAGTTCGAACACTTCAAGCAGACTGTCATGATCGATCATGCTGTGTCCCCTTTGGGATAAGCGAGGAGGTCAGGCGGAAAGCGCGCTGGAGCGGATCGTGCCGTTGACGCCGGCCGGGAAGAACCCGCCTGCGGTGACCGCGGCCGCGTTCAGATAGACGATGTTCAGCACCTGCTGCGCGGTCCGGCCAAAGGCGATGCCATTGGCGTCGGTAGGCGCAATATTGGCGACCTCGCCGGCCGCACTGGACACGCGGGCAATGCCCTGGTCGATGTCGGCACTGCCGTCGAGCCGGTCGCGCGCATTGGAAATCGCCTCGGTATTGGCGATCAGCGTCGGCGTGGCGATGCCCTTCTGGTCCAGCGTCGTGCGGATCATCGCGGCATGATAGGCCTCGGCCGCATGGATGCCGGCTGCGGCATCGATATAGGTCTTGTTGGTGAGGAGCCCGACCGAACCCTTGTACGCGGTGACGCCGACATCCTCGAACAGGAAGGCGCCGAGCAGGAAATTCTCGTCGGAGGCATAAGGGTCGAAGGTCGCATCCGCGCCGGTGATGACGCCCGCTACGCGGGCCGCGCTGCTGAACCCGCCGCCTGCCGCGGTGCCGACGTCGATCGTCGGCTGTGCGACGGCCGCAGCGCCGAGCTGCTGGCGCAGGAAATTGACATGGGCGATCTCGTCCAGCGCGATCTCACGCGCATGCTGCGCGACGATCGGGTCGGAGAAGCGTACCGCCCGCCCGCCGGTCGCAGCGCCCGGCGTACCGGTGCCGCCCACCGAGGTCGCAGCGATCGGTGTGCCGAACACCGCATAGGAATAAAAGTTTGCTTCCAGATATTCCAGGTTGAGCGCGAAGTTCAGCACATCGGCATCGGTCAGCGTCTGTGCGGCCGCCCGGTTGGCAACCAGGAATGAGCCGGCACCGATTGCAGCCGCCCCCACTGCGGCGCGGAAAAAGGCGCGGCGCCCTTCGCGGCGTCGTGCCTGTCCTTCCAACGCTTCGAGCAATTGATCGCTTTGTGTCATGTGCGAACCTCCCATCAGGATGGTCGCGAAGCTCCCGAACGAACCCCTATGTTCCAAGTTATTGATACGCATACGTAAAATACTTGTGTTTTGAGCGTGTTTCTTGATCTGGATTGTCTTTCCGGCCGCGTCGCGGGACGGAGAAGCAACGACCATGGAGACGGGGCGCGCATGACCCAGAAAGACAAGATGCTGGCGGGCGAACTCTACACTGCCGACGATCCCGAACTGGCGGCCGATGCCGCGCGGGCGATGCGGTGGCTGGAGCGCTACAACCGGATGCTGGCGGCGCCTGCCCCCGATCGGCACGCGATGCTGGTGGAGGGACTGGGCAGCGCCGGCGCGGGGGCGACGATCCGGCCACCGTTCCACTGCGACTATGGCTACAACATCCATCTGGGGCAGGGCGTGTTCCTGAACTTCGGGTGCACGATCCTGGACGTGGTGCGCGTCGATATCGGCGAGGGAACGCAGATCGGGCCGGGCGTGCAGATATTGACCGCCGATCATCCCCGCGATCCTGCCGCGCGGGCGCAGATGCTGGAGTTCGGCCGACCGATCAGGATCGGCGCCAATGTATGGATCGGGGGCGGCGCGATCATCGTACCGGGCGTGACGATCGGCAACGACGCGATCATCGGCGCGGGCAGCGTGGTTACCCGCGATGTGGCCGCAGGGGCCACGGTGATGGGCAACCCGGCACGGCCAAGAGGCTGAAAAGAGTGCCATAATCGATCACTCAATGCCGTGTTTATCAATGTTCTGATAAGGTGATCCGTGGCATAAGCGCGGTGTAATCACTTTATCCGAAAGCATAAGCGCGGTGCTCATCCTTCTTCTTGCGGTTGCGTGGATCGTCGTGTCGGTGACGGCCGGGCTCGTGCTGGCGCGTGCGATCGGCGCGATGGAGGCAAAGCCGGTCGTGCCCGCCGAACCCGCACCCGCGCCGCAAGCGGATCTCGCCCACCAGAACTAGGGTCGACGGCGATTCGCTGCTCGACATGTCGCGGTGTCGACACGTAGAGCAGTCGATATGCCGACAATCGCGATCATCAGTCAGAAGGGCGGGGCGGGCAAGACGACGCTGGCCATCCATCTCGCCAGCGCGGGGCAGGAGGCAAGCCAGGTTTCGCTCATCATCGACACCGACCCCCAGGCCACTGCCGGCCAATGGGCGACATGGCGCCAGGATGCGCCGCCCGAGGTGATCGACAGCCCGCCACCGCGGCTGGCCGCCAAGGTGCAGCAGGCGATGGGGCAGGGCGCACAGTTGGTGGTGATCGATACGCCGCCCCATGCCGACAGCGCGGCGCGGGCGGCAGTCGAGGTGGCGGACCTGGTGCTGATCCCGTGTCGACCGAGTGCGTTCGACCTGTCGGCGATCCAGACCACCGCCAAGCTGGTCCAGTTGCTGCGCAAGCCGGCTTTCGTCGTGTTCACCGCCGGCGCGCCCAATGCCCCACGCATCTATGCCGAGGCGAGCGAGCTGGTGGACAGCTATGGCACGCCGCCCTGCCCGGTGATCCTGCCCGACCGTGCCATCTATCGCCATGCCGCGGCCGAGGGGCGGACCGTGATGGAGGCCGAACCTGCAGGCAAGGCCGCGGACGAGATCCGCCAGCTCTACACATGGGCGAGCCGCCAGCTCGGCCTCCCCAAGCCCCGTTTCAGGAAGGTGCCCGCATGAGCCGCAAACCCAGTTTCGCCAATCTGCGCAGCCATGCCCCCGCTGCTCCTGCCGCAAAGCCGGAAGAGGATCGCGCCACGCGCCCCGCCAGCCGCGAAGGCCGCAAGCAGATCGCCGGCTTCTTTTCGCCGGAAATGTCGCTGGCGATGCATATGACCGCGCGGCGTCAGGGCCGGAGCCTGCAGGCGCTGATGGCGGAGGCGTTCAACGACGTGTTGAAGAAATATGGCGAGAGCCCGATCGGCGATTAGGCGGCCATATCGGCGCGGCGCACGGATTGCCGCGCAAGCCCAACCCTGCAATTGTACGAGTAGAAAAAACCGCCTGCCGGACACGTGGCAGCGGATGTGTCGGACGGGGGGGGGTTATCATGAGGGATGTCGAGATGAACCGCAGGGCGCTGTTGGCGTCCGGCCTGGCGGGTGGCGTGGCCGCGGTCGGCGTTGCCGGGCAGGCGGTGGCACAGGCAGCGGCATCGGCACCGGCCGGCACCTTGCTGGCGCCGCGGCCCCCGATGGGCTGGAACAGCTGGAACAGCTTTGCGACCACGATCACCGAGGCGCAGGCGCGCGAAACCGCCGCGATCATGCGCGCAAAGCTGCTGCCCTTCGGCTACGACATCTTCACCGTCGACATCCAATGGTATGAGCCCGCCGCGTCGAGCTACGAATATAATGCCGAGCCGGTGCCGGCGATGGACGGCTATGGCCGGCTGATCCCCGCGCCCAATCGCTTTCCCTCCAGCGCGGGCGGCAAGGGGTTCGCGCCCCTGGCCGCCGATGTCCACAAGATGGGGATGAAGTTCGGCATCCACCTGATGCGCGGCATCCCGCGCCTGGCGGTGAAGAAGAACCTGCCGGTGCTCGGCACGCCGTACCGCGCGCAGGATATCGCCGATACGAACAGCATCTGTTCGTGGAACCCGGACATGTACGGCGTCGACATGACGAAGCCGGGCGCGCAGGCCTATTACGACAGCGTGTTCAAGCTTTATGCCGACTGGGGCGTCGACTTCGTCAAGATGGACGACATGAGCCGCCCCTATGACGCGCACGCGCCCGAGATCGAGGGCGCGCACAAGGCGATCCAAAACACCGGCCGCCCGATCATGCTGAGCCTGTCACCAGGCGAGACGCCGGTGATCCGCGGCGACCATGTTCGCCGATATGCACAGATGTGGCGGATCTCGGACGATTTCTGGGACGATTGGGGAATGCTGGAGGCGCAGTTCACCCGGCTGGAGAACTGGAACCCGCACCGCCGCCCCGGTGCCTGGCCCGATGCCGACATGTTGCCGCTCGGCCTGCTGGCACTGGGCAAGCGCGACACCAGGTTCACGCCCGACGAGCAGCGCACGCTGATGACCCTGTGGTCGATCGCACGCTCGCCGCTGATCATGGGGGGCGACCTGCGCCACCTGGATGCGCCGACGCTGGCGCTGCTCACCAATCGCGCGGTGCTGGCGGTCAACCAGGCCTCGACCGACAACCAGCCGCATTTCGTCGAGGACGGCACGCGCATCTGGTCGGCCCGGCCGGAGGGGAGCCAGGACCGCTATCTCGCGCTGTTCAATACCACCGACAAACCCAAGGAGGTGGGCATCGCCCTGCGCGAACTGGGCAAGACCGGCACGGTCCGGTTGCGGGACCTGTGGACGGGTCAGGACGCGGGCACCGCAAGCGGCCATGTCACGCGCACCGTGCCCTCGCATGGCGCCGCGCTCTACCGTTTGACCTGAAGCTGGTGATGGGGGCGGGGGCCGGCCGCGTCAGGCGTCGGTGCGCAGGCGGTATCCGACCCCCAGTTCGTTGGCGATCACGCTGCCGACCGGCGCCGGCGCCTCCAGTTTCTGGCGCAGGTTGCGGATGACGATGCGCAGATATTCGATGCGCGGGTCTTCCTCGCCGCCCCAGCAGGCGGACAGGATGCGTTCATGGGTCACGATCCGGCCGATATGACGGGTGAGCAGTGCCAGCACGTCATGTTCCTTGCGGGTGAGATGAACCTCGGTGGAGCCGCGGCAGACGATGCGGCGATCAAGGTCGATGCTGAGATCGCCGCGCTGCACGACCTGCGGCGCCGTCACCGATCGGCCATGATGCCTGAGCGCGACGCGCAGCCGGGCGAGCAGCTCCTCGGTATCGAACGGCTTGCCGACGAAATCATCGGCGCCGAGGTCGAGCGCGGCGACCTTTTCGTCGACGGCGTCGCGGGCGGACACCACCAGGATCACGGCATCGGCTCTCGCGCGCAGCAGCGGGATGAGGGAAAGACCGTCGCGATCGGGCAGGCCGAGATCGAGCAGGATGGCGCTCGGCTGCTGGGCCGCGGCCTGATGCAGCGCGCTCTTCGCATCCTCCGCCTCGACGACGAGGTAGTCGGCACGGACCAGCGTGTTGCGGAGCAGGCGGCGAATGGCGGCTTCGTCGTCCACCACGAGGATTTTTGCGGGCATTTCAGGACAAGCCTTCGGTCGGGGTGTCGCGAACGATCAGGGCGGGCGGGAAGATCAGGGCGAAGGATGCGCCGATGCCGTCCGCGCGGTTCGTCGCCTCGACGGTCATGTTCATCGCCTCGGCGAACGCCTTGACTATGGCAAGGCCCAGTCCCGTGCCGCCAATGGCGCGGTCGGAGCCTTCGAGGCGGGTGAATGTCTCGAACACCTGCGACTCCCGGCCCGCTGGCAGTCCGGGGCCGAGATCGAGGACCGCGAGGCGGACTTCGCCGAACCGGTTGCGGCCCTCGATGACGATCTCGGTGCCCGGATCGCCGTAGCGGCCGGCATTGTCGAGCAGGTTGAGCAGGCAATGATGCAGGAGCTGCGGGTCGACCCGGACGAGCGGCAGATCGGGCGGTACATCCAACCGCACTCCGTGACCCTCCAGCGCACGCCGCGCATCATGTGCGGCGCCGGTCACGGCATCACTCAGATCGGTCGCCTCGACGTTCAGGCGGATGGCGCCTGCTTCGACGCGGGCCATGTCGAGGAGGTTGGTGACGAAGCGGTGGAGGCGGGCGGCTTCGCTTTCGATGGTGGCGATCAGGTCGGGGGTGGTGCCGTGGTGGAGTTGCGCGGCCGCGGCGATGACGGCGGTGAGGGGGGTGCGCAGGTCGTGGCTGACCGAGGAGAGCAGGGCCGCGCGCAGGCGGTCGCGGGTGCGGACGGCATCGACATCGCGCATCTCCGCCTGGAGCCGCAGCCGTTCGAGGACGAGCGCGGACTGGTCGATCAGGCTGCTGAGCAGCGGCAGCTGGTCGGGCCGTACCGGATCGACGCCCGTTTCGCTGGCGACACCCAGCACGCCGAGAATGCGGTCGCCGGCCTTTAGCGGCTGGAACAGCCATTCCGAGGCGGCGAGCGTCGCCGATCCCTTGCCCGCCGCACTGCCGGTTTCGAACGCCCAGCCCGCCGCGGCATCGTCCATCGTCCCCAGCCGGTAGGCGGGGTCGCTGGCGGCGAGGATTTCCAACGTCGCGCCAGGCACCGGTCCGAGCAGGATGACCTGCACGCCCAGCAGGCGCCGGACATCGTCGCAGATCATCTGCGCTGCGGTTTCGGCATCGTTGACGCCGGCGATCTGGCGCAGGAACCCGGCAAGCGTGGCGTTGGTCCTGGCGCTGGCCGCGGCGAGATCGGCCTGGGCGCGGACGCGGGACATCAGGTGGCTGGTGGCAAAGGCGATGCCGAGCAGGACGATGACCGAGATCAGATTTTCGGGATTGCTGATGCTGAGCGTACCCACCGGGGGCAGGAACACGAAGTTGTAGGCGAGGCTGGAGGCGATCCCGGCATAAAGGCCGGTGCGCAGCCCGAAGAAGCTGGCGGCCGCCATCACCGGCAACAGGTAGAGCAGCGCGACGTTGCCGAGGTCGAGGACGTGGAAGAGCGCGCTGGCGGCGCCCGTAACGGCTGCGACCATCGCCGTCGTCGCCGTATAGCCGAATGGTGTGCCCCACCGGACAGGGCGGCGCCGGCCGCGCCCGCCGGCATCGCTGCCGGGAGGCACGGGCAGGACATGGACCGTCACGTCCGGCGTGTTGCGGATCACCTGATCGACGACCGAGCCGTGGCGAAGCTCGAACCAGCGCGACCGGCGCGACTTGCCGAGAACGAGCTGGGTGGCGCGCGCGTCACGAAGAATGGTCTGGATGCCTTCCACGACGTTTGCGGCGGGAACGGTCGCCACCGCCCCGCCAAGCTGGGTCGCCAGCGTCATCGCCGCGGCGACGCGGGCATGCTGTTCGTCGGTGAAATGGGCCGCGCGCGGGGTTTCGACGAACAGGGCCGTCCAGGGCGCGCGCAGGCTGTCGGCGACGCGTTTGGCGGCACGCACAAGCCCGTCGGCGCCGGACAGTTCGTTGATCGCGACGACGATGCGGTCGCTGCCCGCCCAGGTTCCGCCCAGGCCCAGGGCGCGCACATCGTCGAGCATGCGGGCATCGACCGCCTGCGCGGCACGGCGCAGCGCCAGTTCGCGCAGCGCCGAGAGGTTGGACCTGGAGAAGAAGTGGCCGAGCGCGCGTGTCGCCTCCTGCGGCAGATAGACCTTGCCCGCCTTCAGCCGCTCGATCAGTTCGTCGGGCGGAATGTCGACCACCTCGATCTCGGCCGCTTCCAGGATAATGTCGGGCACCGTTTCGCGCACCCGCACGCGGGTGAAGCTGGCGACGACGTCGTTGAGGCTTTCGACATGCTGGATGTTGATCGTCGAATAAACGTCGATCCCGGCCACCAGCAGCTCCTCGACATCCTGATATCGCTTGGGATGGCGGCTGCCGGGGGCGTTGGTGTGGGCGAGCTCGTCGACGAGCACCAGTCGCGGGGCACGGGCGAGGATCGCGTCGAGATCCATTTCACGCAGCGTGCGGCCCTCATAGGGGACGGCACGGCGCGCGATGATCTCGTGGTTGCGGGTCAGCGCGTCGGTTTCGACGCGGCCATGGGTCTCGACGATGCCGACGACCACGTCGACGCCGTCGCGCCGGCGGGCCGCACCCTCGGACAGCATCTCATAGGTCTTGCCGACACCCGGTGCGGCGCCGAGAAAGATCTTCAGCCGGCCGCGCCCCTCCTGCGCGGCGACACGCAGGAGGGCGTCCGGGTCGGGGCGGCCGTTACCGGAGACCGGCATCGAGCGCCTGATTGAGCGCCAGCACGTTGACGTGGGGAGCACCCAGCACCGAGCCCTGCGTCCGCCCGGTCACCAGCGCGCGGACGCGATCGGTGGAGATGCCGCGCACACGGGCGATACGCGGCGCCTGCGCCAATGCCGCGGCGGGCGACAGGTCCGGGTCGAGCCCCGAGCCGCTGGCGGTGACGAGATCGGCGGGAACCGGGCCGTGCACGCCTTCGCCGCGGCGCTTGCCCACATCGGCTCCCACCCGGTCGACCAGCGCCCGGGCGGCCGGACCGAGATTGGAGCCCGACGAGGCGAGCCCGTCATAGCCCTTGCCGGCCGCGGACGGTCGCGTCTGGAAATAGCGATCGGCGGTGAATGGCTGGCCGATCACGGTCGAGCCGATCACCTGGCCGCCTGCACCCCGCACCAGGCTGCCATTCGCCTGAACCGGAAAGAGCGCCTGCCCGATGCCGGTCATCGCCAGCGGATAGCCAAGCCCCAGAAGGGCGGCGAACAGGATGATCATGACGATCGCAGGCCGTAATGCGGAGGAGAAATCCTTGCCCATATATTCAACTCCTTAGGCGAGGCTGAGGCCACCGACCACGAGGTCGATGAGCTTGATGCCGATAAAGGGTGCGACGAGGCCACCCAGACCGTAGATGGCGAGGTTGCGGGCGAGCAGCGGCCCGGCCGCCATCGGCTGATAGGCCACGCCCTTCAGCGCCAGCGGCACCAGCAGCGGTATGATGATCGCATTGAAGATGATCGCCGACAGGATCGCCGATTGGGGGGAGCCGAGCCCCATGACGTTGAGCACGCCGAGGCCGGGATAGAGCGCGACGAACATCGCCGGGATGATCGCGAAATATTTCGCCACGTCGTTGGCGACGGAGAAGGTGGTCAGCGCACCCCTGGTCATCAGCAGCTGCTTGCCCAGGCCCACCACCTCGATCAGCTTGGTCGGATCGCTGTCGAGGTCGACCATGTTGCCCGCCTCGCGCGCGGCCTGCGTGCCGGTGTTCATCGCCACGCCGACATCGGCCTGGGCCAGCGCGGGAGCATCGTTCGTCCCGTCGCCGCACATCGCGACCAGCCTGCCACCCACCTGTTCGCGGCGGATCAGGTCCAGCTTGTCCTCCGGCGTCGCCTGGGCGAGGAAATCGTCGACGCCTGCCTCGGCCGCGATCGCCGCGGCGGTGAGGGGATTGTCGCCGGTGATCATCACCGTGCGGATGCCCATGGTCCTGAGTTCGCCGAAACGCTCGCGAATGCCGGCCTTCACCACATCCTTGAGGAAGATGGCGCCGAGCAGCCGCCCGTCCTGCGCCACGGCGAGCGGTGTTCCGCCGGCGCGCGCGATCTCGTCGGTGATGCGACGCAACTCGGTCGCGGCCGCGGTCGCGCCGGCGCCCGCACTGGCGCGCAGGATCGAGTCCACCGCGCCCTTCTGGATCAGCGAGCCGTTCACCCGCACGCCGGAAATCCGGGTCTGTGCGGTGAAGGGGATGACCTCGGCATCCGCAGGCAGCCGGGCCGTGGTGACGCCGAACGTGTCGCGCGCGAGGGTGACGATCGAGCGCCCCTCCGGTGTCTCGTCGGCCAGGCTGGCGATCAGTGCCGCCTCCGCCAGTGCCGCCTCGCTGGTCCCGCCGACCGCGCGGAAGGCGGAGGCCTGGCGATCGCCGATGGTGATGGTGCCGGTCTTGTCGAGCAGCAGCACGTCGATATCGCCGGCCGCTTCCACCGCGCGGCCCGATTTGGCGAGGACGTTGAAGCGGACCAGCCGGTCCATGCCCGCAATGCCGATCGCCGACAGCAGCGCCGCGATGGTCGTGGGGATCAGCGTGATGAGCAGGGCGGCCAGGATCGCGACCGGAATGCTGCCGCCTGCGTAAGCGGCGAAGCCCGGAATGGTGGCAACCGCGATCAGGAAGATGATCGTCAGCCCGACCAGCAGCAGCGTCAGCGCGATCTCGTTCGGCGTCTTCTGCCGCTCGGCGCCCTCGACCAGTGCGATCATGCGGTCGAGAAAGCCCTTGCCGGGCTCCACCGTCACGCGCACGCGGATTTCGTCGGAAATGACGCGCGTGCCCGCGGTGACGGCCGAGCGGTCGCCGCCCGCCTCGCGGATCACGGGGGCGCTTTCGCCGGTGATCGCGGCCTCGTTCACCGAGGCGACGCCCGACACCACCTCGCCGTCCGACGGGATCAGGTCGCCCGTCTCGACCAGCACGATGTCGCCGACCTTGAGCTGGCTGGCGGGCATGTCGTCCCACGCCCGGCCATCGCCCTTCAGGCGCTTGGCGGTGAGTTCGGCCTTGGCGGCACGCAGCGATGCCGCCTGCGCCTTGCCGCGCCCCTCGGCCAGCGCCTCGGCAAAGGTGCCGAACAGCACCGTCAGCCACAGCCAGACGGCGAGTTGCAGCTTGAAGCCGGTGGAAAGATCGTCCTGCCCGATCACGAGCAGGACCGTCATCAGCGCCGCCACGCTTGCGGTGACGAACATCACCGGGTTGCGGACGAGTTCGCCCGGGTTCAGCTTCACGAACGATGCCCTGACCGCGGGCACGACGAGGTCGGCCGTGAACAGGCTCTTGTGACTTGGTTTCGCCATGATGGCCCCCGTCAGAACAATTGGCCGCGGATCATGCCAAGATGATCGGCGATGGGACCGAGCGCGAGGCTCGGCAGGAAGGTGAGACCGCCCAGGATCAGGATGATCCCGACGAGGAGGCCGATCCACAGGCCGCCGGTGGTCGGGAACGAGCCCGCGCTTTCCGGCGTGTAGCGCTTTGCCGCCAGGCTACCGGCGATGGCCAGCATGGGCATGATGACGAAGAAGCGGCCGAGCCACATGGCGACGCCAAGCAGCCCGTTATAATAGGGCGTGTTGGCGGTCAGGCCGGCAAAGGCGGAGCCGTTGTTGGCGACCGCGGATGTAAAGGCGTAGAGGATTTCCGAAAAGCCGTGCGGCCCCTTGTTGAGCGGCCCGGCCAGGCCCTGCGCGAGTACCGAGGACAGCGCGGTGAGGCCGAGGATGACGAGCGGCAGCACCGCGATCGCCAGCACCGCCAGTTTCACCTCGCGCGCCTCGATCTTCTTCCCGACATATTCGGGCGTGCGGCCGACCATCAGCCCGGCGACGAACACCGCCAGGATGGCAAAGAGCAGGAAGCCGTAGATGCCGGCACCGACCCCGCCGATCACGACCTCGCCCAATTGCATGTTGAACAGGGGGATGAGGCCGCCGAGCGCGGTGAAGCTGTCGTGCATCGCATTGACCGCGCCGCAGGATGCCGCGGTGGTGACCACCGCGAACAGCGCGGAGGCGGCGATGCCGAAGCGGGCTTCCTTGCCCTCCATATTGCCACCGGCGACGCCGAGCTGGTGCAGGACGGGATTGCCCGCCGCTTCCGCCCAATAGGTGACCGTGGTGCCGGCAAGGAACAGGATCATCATCGCCGACAGGATCGCCCAGCCCTGACGGGTGTTGCCGACCGCCCTGCCGAAGCACCAGGTCAGCCCCGTGCCGATCGCGAAGATCGACAGCATCTGGACGAAGTTGGTCAGCGCGGTGGGGTTTTCGAAGGGATGCGCGCTGTTGGCGTTGAAGAAGCCGCCACCATTGGTGCCGAGCATCTTGATCGCTTCCTGGCTGGCGACGGGGCCGAGCAGGATGGATTGGCGCGCGCCCTCCAGCGTCCGGATGTCGACGACGCCGGCCAAGGCCTGGGGCACGCCGCTGGCGATGTAGAAGATGGCCAGCAGCGTGCAGAGCGGCAGCAGCAGATACAGGGTGATCCGGGTGATGTCGACCCAGAAATTGCCGATCGTCTTCGTCTCTGTCCGCGCGAACCCGCGGAACAGCGCAAAGGCGAGCGCGATGCCGGTGGCCGCCGACAGGAAATTGTGGATCGTCAGCCCCAGCATCTGGGAAAGGTTCGACATGGTGCCCTCACCACCATAGCTTTGCCAGTTGGTGTTGGCGGTGAAGCTGATCGCGGTGTTGAACGAAAGATGCTCGCCGACCGCGTCCAGCCCTTGCGGATTGCCCGGCAGCACCGCCTGCAGGCGCAGCACCGCATAGGTGAAGAGCATCAGCCCTGCGTTGAACACCAGCATGTGCACCGCATAGCGGCGCCAGCCCTGTTCCCGGGCGGGATCGACGCCGGCAAGCGCGTAGAAACCGCGCTCGGCGGGCCCAAGCAGGCGGTGAAGCGGCGTGCGCCGCCCCTCGTACAGCGCGAACAGCCACAGGCCCAAGGGCTTGGCGAGCGCGAGGAGGATGGCGGTAAAGCCGAGGATCAGGAACCAGCCCTGAGCGGTCATCGGTTCGCCTCCTTCAGAAGCGTTCGGGGCGGATCAGCACCGCCACCAGGTAGACGAGAAGGCCGAGCGCGGTCAGCGCCGCCAGCCAGAGGTCGAGGGTCATCGCCGTTCCCCTCACGCATTGTCGCAAAGGCGGACATAGGCGAGCGTCAGCGCCACCAATCCGACCATGATCGCGATCCACAGCAGGTCCTGCACGGGCATGTCCTCCAAGGGTCAGAAGGCGGCGGTCAGCGAGACCAGGACGGTGCCCCCGGCAATGGTGCCGGTGCCGTCCTGGCCCTTGCTGAAGCTCGGGCGGAGATAGGCTGCGCGCCCGGTCGAGATGTCGGTGTCGACATAGCTGACGCCCAGGGTCAGGTTCCGGTAGCTGGTGTCGGCACCGAGCGACCAGTCCCAATAGGCACCGGTCGGGGCGATGGCGGTGGCGTTCGGCCCCAGCCCGTCCTGGCCCCGGCTATGGCCGATATGCGCCTTCAGCGTGACTGGCGTAGCGGACACGGCCAGTGCCGCGTCGCCCCATAGATAGAGATTGTCGTCCCGGTCGCCGGGATCGGTATAGGTGCCGTTCGCCGCATCCGCGCCGGTGTTGTACCATTTGCCGATCGCCTGCTGCCGGGGCGCATAGGCGGCACCGGCGGTCAGCGTGGCCGGGCCGCGGGTGCCGGTCAGCTTGATATAGGGTTCGGCGAAATCGGTTTTGTCGGCACCGCCCGGATACATGTACCAGGTGAGGCCGATATCGAGCGCGGCGTTCGGCCCGAGCAAAGCCTTGTACCCGCCGATCAGGTCCAGCTCCATGTTGGCACCGCCAAAGGTGCCCCAACCGGCAAGGTTCGATGCCCAGACCCCGGCATATACGCCGCTGTCGTGCGCCGCGGTGATGCCCGCCTGCACCGCCATTTCCCGATCGGACTGCGACACGCCGCGAAATCGGTAGTCGGAGGCGATCGTGGCGGCGCCGCTGATGGTGAGCGCGGGAGCGTCGGTCGTCCGGACCTTGTCATCCGGTGTCGACTGCGCCTGTACGGCGAGCGGCATGCCGAGGAACGCGACCATCGCGGCCGCCTGTCGGAACTTCATTGTCACACCCCTTCGGAGCGACGACCGTCCCGTGACGATCGCCTTCAGGGGTGCGCGATTAGGCCTGGTGCGCGTAGCAATTCGAGATCGATCGGGGGCAAACGCATATAGCGCGCATATGTTTTGCAAATTTTCCTAGGCGTTACCTGTCGGCAGGGCCGCGCCCGGATCAGCAGAGACAGTCAGGTGCGAGGATGGTTTCCACCATTTGCCCGATGGATCGCCAATGCTCGATACACACGGCATCATCGGCGAACAGGCAGCGCGCAACCTCGGTCGCCAATCGGTGGTCGATGGCATCCCGGTCGGCATCATCGGCGATCAGGGATGCCGCCTGCCGCCAGCGCGTTTTTACAACCATTATGGTACTATATCGATCGAAACTGATCTAGATAATAACTCAGAAGAGGTATCGGATGGCTCGGTGCTGCCCCTGAGACATGACCACGAAAAAGGGGGCCGTGAAGGCCCCCTTCCTTGCGGCAGGAATGCCGGTCCGATCAGTTGCTGTCGGAGTCGTCGTCGCTCTTCACGATCGCGATCACGCCGATCGCCGCGATGCCGGCGGCAATGGCCGCAGCAGCGATGCCGGCGCCGGCGAGCTTGTTCGACTTGGCGGCGGGTGCCGAGGCGCGGGCGGACTTGGCGACCGACAGGCTGGCAGCCGGGTTCGCAGGAGCAGCGGCAACCGGAGCGGCAACCAGAACAGTGGCCGCTGCTGCGGCGAGGAACTTTGCGATCATTGTAATCTCCCTTGGTGAGTGGCCCCTATGCCCGGCCCCCTCGCTAAGGTCGAGGCGTTAACGATGAACAAAGTTTTCAGGCATTTAGCTGCATGGAAGCATTGGGAACGGGATCACCGGCGTTCGCGAGCCCCCGCGCGGATTATGACAACAGGCTGCCGGGCGGTGGTGTCGCCGGTATCAGCGACGCCTCGACATCGACCCCGGTCCTGCTGGCCGAATGGGTGCGGGTGGACTGAAGCTGCAGGTGCTGGACGGGCCCGAAGACGGTGATGACGGTGTCGCCGTGCAAACGATCCTGCAGGAGGCCGAAGAAGCGGTCGACGAATTGATCGATCTGGTCTGGCGTCAATCCGCGATCGTCCAGGGTCAACCGGGCAATCAGATCGGATCGCGTCACCTTGTCCCTTCCTCGCGCTGACAGCGGTGTCACGTGTCGCGAAGAAATCCAGCATTGTCTACACGGTAATGACGCCGATGCCGAAAATGCCGACCGATCAGGCAGCCAGGACGTCGTCATACTCGACATCGGCAGGAGCATCCGCGTTCAGCCGCTCGCGCAGTTCCTTGCCGGGCCGGAAATAGGTGACGCGCTTTGCGGGCACCTTCACACCTTCGCCGGTTCTCGGATTGCGCGCCTGCCGGGCTTCACGAGCCCGTGTGGTGAACATCCCGAACCCGCGCAATTCGACTCGGCCATCGGCCTGCAATTGCCTGACGATGGCATCGAAAAACGCGGTGACGATGAGCTCCGCCTCGCGCGTCGTAAAATCGGCGTGCCGTTCCTTGATCATCTGCACCAACTCGGATCGCAACACGACACACCCTCCTGCTCGCAAGCTTTTACAATCGTTTACCTGATAAGGATCAATTTCTGAATATGCCCAATGCGCTGTGTAATGCTTTACAATCGACCTATTTCGGGCGCGAGGGGAGGGTACGGACAGGTGCGACGCGGCAGCCTTCCGGTGTGACATATGCGCATTCCAAACCGAACCTGATTAATTCCTATAGATCCGTCAAAGCGTTGACGGTCGGAAGGTTTAGTGTTCATGCCAGAAAGGACCGGTAATATGCCGCTGTTTTCACAGTCTTATGCCGCTAGACCTGAATAATTTCCATGCATGAGTATATAAATCCAAGATCAATCTGCAGTGGTATACGGATATAACCGGCGAACTTTATGAGATCGGTAAACGCGTCACCTTTTGACGAGGACCAAGCACTTGCCCCCTTCGCTGCTTTCCACCTCCGTCCTGGCGCTTCTCGCTGGGGTGGTCCTTTCGAGCGGGGCGCCGACAGGTGCGATGCAGGCGCCGATCGCAGCCGCTACCCCGGCATTGTCTGCAATCGACCGGGTCTGGTCCAGCCACCGGGTCGGCTATGCGATGGTCGTCACCGATAGCCGGATCATCGTCGCCTATTATGATGCCAACCGGCAACTGACCGTCGCCTCGCGACCGCGCGGCGCCCCGGCCTGGGTCTATCACAAGGTCGACAGCTGGACCGGATGGGACAGCCACAATTACCTCGCGATGGCGCTGGATGCGACCGGACAGATCCATGTCGTCGGCAATCTGCACGGCGATCCGCTGGTCTATTACCGTACCACGCAGGCGGGCGATGTCCGTACCCTGGCGCGCGTACCGGTGATGGTGGACCCCGCGGCCGAACAGCGCATGACCTATCCGATATTCCTGCACGATGCCGATGGTCGGCTCGTCATGAAATATCGCGATGGGCGCAGCGGCAACGGCAACGAGATCTACAACGTCTATGACCCCGCCACCCGGACGTGGCGCCATCTGCTGTCGACACCGCTAACCGATGGGGAAGGGCGGCGCAACGCCTATTTTGTCGGACCACGACTGGGCCCGGATGGCTGGTTCCATCTCGCCTGGGTCTGGCGCGAAAGCCCGATGGCCGAGACGAACCACGACCTGTCCTATGCCAAGAGCCGCGATCTGGTGCATTGGACGCGGGCCGACGGCACCCCGCTGACACTACCAATCCGCCTGTCCAGCGCCGAGATCGTCGATCCCGTTCCGGTCGAGCGCGGGATGATCAACAACAACACCGTGATCGGCTTCGACCCCGGCGGGCGGGTGATGATCACCTATCACAAGTTCGACAAGGCCGGGAACACGCAGATCTTCGTCGCACGACGCGAGGGCGATCGCTGGCGAACGCAACAAGTCAGCGATTGAGAGAACTTCCGCTGGGATTTCCGCGGTGGAGGCTGGCTCGACAGCCGTCTGTTCGTTGAGGGGCCGGCGCCGGTCGGCAGCGATCGCATCCGCGTGTCCGTCATACGGGACGGCAAGCCGATCGATTTTCTCCTCGATGCCGCCAGCCTCAAGCGGATCGAGGAACGCCCCGCAAACCGTCTGGCGGATCGCCTGCGCAACATGATCGCGGTGCCTGAAGGCATGGTGCTCAACACGCTGGAGGATTCAAATGGCAGCGGCATGGCGCTTGCCTGGCCCAGCCGCCCGCCGCATCGTGATCGCCCGGACGAAGACATTACGGCCCCGACCGTGCTGCGGCTGGTGGAGGAAGCGACGCCGCGTTGATGCGTCTTGTTTCGCCATCACGGTCATGGACGACGATTGCAGATATGCCCTGCCCCTGTGCGATGCGTGCCGCCAAACGGTCGGCATTGCCAATCCGGTCACTCGGCCAGTCGCGTGCGACATGGATGGCGCCGTCGTCGGTGTCGATGGTCAGGTGAGAGACGGATGGCAGGAGGTCGAGCAGGTGGGCCATGTCGTGGCGCAATTCGGCGGTGACATGTTCCAGTCCGTGGCCTGACATTGCCAGCTGCCAGCTACGCTCGTCGGGTGAGCCGACGATGTGTTCGCCACCGGCGTCGTAGCGGACCAACTCGCGACGTCCGTCCGGATATTCACGAATGACGCAATCGTCGCGATTGGGGTGAGCGTAGGTGGTCGGATGACCGGCAGCGAGCAGATCGCGACCGGGTTGGAGATCGCCGCGATTCAAGCCCTCTCTCAGGGCCACCCAAAGTTCACTGCCGTTCGAAATCGCACGTTCGTCAGCTCCGCTCATTCGACCGTCTCCACCTTCGTAGTTTCGCTCTCGAATGCCCGCTTGCCACGGCGCTTCCAGAGCGCAAGCGTATCGCCAGCACTGTCATTCCGCGCCTTGCCGACCAGCTCCAGCAGCGCGCCATAGATGGTCGCGCGATCATCGTCGGCGAGATCGACCAGTCCAGCTTTTTGAACCAGGCCGCCAAGCTCGATCAGATGACGGGTACGTTCGCGTCGCTGCACCATCCACTCCCGCGTATCGCTACGCTTCCGACCAGCCTCAGCCCGCCGGATCGCCAGTGCTGTCCGCGCCAGCGCTCGCAGCGTCACCGCCAATGCGTTTTGCACCTTTGCGCCCACGTCCCTGAAAGAAGGCTGCGCCCTGGGTACGCCACGCCTCCTTTCGGTCGGCATCACTCGACCCGATGGCGGCAAGCAGAACACCGGCCAGTGTCTCGGCATCGAAGGCATCCGCACCGGTTGCGACAACCAGTTCGCCCAGCTGCTGAACCTTGCGGGTTCGCAGCGCCTTGGCTTTGTCACCAAGCGCCTTCAGTTCAGCGTCGTAATCCCGCACCTTGCGCATGGTGCCTCCATCGATTGACCGAGACACCAGCCTAACAAACGAAGCTGGAAGAGCAACCCGGATCACCGTGGTCAGTCTGGTCAATCAGGAGATGCATAGCAGATCGTGAGTGCGCGCTTATACGTCGTTGCCGACGTGCGCTGAGAAGTGCATGATAGTAGTCGCGATGGCGATCTATCATTTTACCGCCAAGGTGGTCAGCAGAGGTAACGGCTCCAGCGCCGTTGCGGCTGCGGCCTATCGCTCTGCATCCGCGTTGCAGGATGATCGCCTTGGGCGCGTACACGACTTCTCCAACAAAGCCGGCGTCATCCTCTCCGAGGTCATGTTACCGGAAGGCGCGCCGGAGCGACTGTCGGATCGCACAGTTTTGTGGAACGAGGTCGAGAGAGGGGAGAAGCGAAAGGACGCGCAGCTTGCCCGGGAGGTTGAGTTCTCGATCCCGCGTGAGATGACGAAGGAACAGGGCGTTTCACTCGCTCGCGACTTCGTGCGGGAGCAGTTCGTCAAGCGCGGGATGGTTGCCGATCTCAACGTGCATTGGGACAGGGCCAAGGACGGGAGTCCGAAGCCGCACGCGCATGTCATGATGACGATGCGCGAGGTAGACGGCGACGAGTTCGGCAAGAAGGTGCGCGACTGGAACGCTACCGCGCTATTGCAGCATTGGCGTGAGGCATGGGCCGCGCATGTCAACGAGCGCATGGCGGAGCTGGGGCTGGAAGCGCGGATCGATCACCGCAGCTATGAGGCGCAAGGGATCGCGCTGGAGCCGCAGCACAAGATCGGCCCGGCGGGGATGCGCCGTGAGGAGCGCGGCAAGGATGCCGAACGTGCCGACGATCACATCCGGATCGCACGCGAAAACGGTGAGAAGATCATCGCTGATCCAAGTGTCGCTTTGGATGCGATCACGCGTGGGCAGGCGACATTTACGACGCGTGATCTGGCGGCGTTCGCGTTCCGGCATTCGGATGGCAAGGAGCAGTTCAATGCGGTGATGGGGGCGGTGCGCGCCAGCCCCGAGCTTGTGGCATTGGGCGAAGACGGACGCGGGCAGGCACGGTTCACCAGTCGCGAGATGATCGCGGTGGAGGAGCGGCTGGAGCAGGGCGCAGGTGCACTGGCAGCACGTGACGGGCATGGTGTAGGCGTGCGTCATCGCCAGGCGGCGATCGATGCCGCGGTGAGCCGTGGGATGGTGCTATCGAGCGAACAGCGCGATGCCTTTGATCACGTCACGAGCAGCGCCGACCTGTCGGCGGTGGTCGGCTACGCCGGCAGCGGCAAGTCGGCGATGCTCGGCGTTGCACGCGAGGCATGGGAGGGGGCCGGCTACACCGTGCGCGGTGCGGCGCTGTCGGGGATCGCGGCGGAAAACCTGGAGGGTGGGTCGGGGATTGGATCGCGGACGATCGCAAGCCTCGAATACCAATGGGCCAAGGGGCGCGAGCACCTGACCTCGCGCGACGTGCTGGTGGTCGACGAGGCTGGGATGATCGGCACGCGGCAGATGGAGCGGGTGCTATCCCATGCCCGCGAGGCTGGCGCCAAGGTGGTGCTGGTTGGTGACCCTGAGCAGTTGCAGGCGATCGAGGCGGGGGCGGCGTTCCGGGCGCTGTCGGAGCAACACGGTGCAGTGGAGATCACCGAGATACGCCGGCAGCGTGAGGACTGGCAGCGGGATGCCACACGTGCGCTGGCGACCGGGCGGACGGCGGAGGCGCTGGCCGCTTACGGCGACCACGGCATGGTCCATGTGGCCGAAACGCGGGAGGATGCACGGGCGGCGTTGATGACGGGCTGGGATAGTGAGCGACAGGCGGCTCCGCATGCGACGCGGATGATCCTCACCCATACCAATGCCGAGGTGCACGACCTTAATCAGCTTGCCCGCGCACATGTCCGGGTCGGGGGCGGGCTCGGCGCCGATGTGACGGTGATGGCCGAGCGCGGCGAGCGCCAGTTTGCGACCGGCGACCGGATGATGTTCTTCCGCAACGATCGCGGGATGGGGGTAAAGAACGGCACGCTCGGCACGCTGGAGCAGGTGTCGCCCGAGCGGATGAGCGTCCGTCTTGATGATGGCCGGCAGGTGGCGTTCGACCTCAAGGACTATGCCCATGTCGATCACGGCTATGCCGCTACCTTCCACAAGTCGCAGGGGGTGACGGTGGATGCCACGCACGTGCTGGCGACGCCGGGGATGGACCGCCATTCGGCCTATGTCGGGCTGTCGCGGCACCGCGGCGGGGTACAGGTGCATTACGGGCGCGACGACTTTGCCGACGAGGGCAGGCTGGTGCGCACGCTGTCGCGCGAGCGGTCCAAGGACATGGCGGGCGATTACCTTGCGGAGCGTCCCGATCCGGTGCGGGCGTTTGCGGACCGGCGCGAGATCCGGTTGCCCGAGCCGGTGCACGAGCCGGCGGTGCAAACCTCACCACCCAAGGCGCGGGGCATGTTCGCCGGCTTCCGGCCAACGCCGGTAACGGAGAAGGTGCGGACGCCCGAGGCGTCGATGCCGGCGATCGCCGGCAAGTCCGCAGAGGTGCAGGGGATCGAGCGCTATGCCCGTGCGGTAGCCGATATCGAGCGGATGCGCGCCAAGGGGCTGCCGGTGTTGCCGCACCAGGAGACAGCGTTGCGCAAGGCCGGCGAGCGGCTGGACGGAGTGCGCCTACACGCGTCGCGCGACCTGGCGTCGGCGCTGGCGCGCGATCCGCAACTGATCGAGCAGGCCGCAAGCGGCAATACCGCGGGCACGGTGCGTGCAATGGTCAAGGAACAGCAGGTACGGCTCGATCCGGAGGCACGAGCCACCCGGTTCGTCGAAGGCTGGCAGGCGATGCAGCAGGCGCGGCTCGGGCTGGAGCGTGCCGGCGACAGCACAGGTGCCGAGCGGATACGCGCGGGTATGGCGAAGGCGGCCAGCGGGGTTGCCCGCGACCCGCAGTTGGAGGCAGCGCTGGCCAGGCGCCTGCCCGAGCTGGAGCTGACGATGGAGCGTGGGCGGTCGATCGGGCAGGAACTGGAGCGCTCCGCCGGGGGTGGCGGGCGTGAGCGCGACCGGGGCTTCAGCCTGTGACGTTCGTGCTTTCGCGCGCGGGAAAGGGGAAGCATCCGTATGAGTGACGATCACGATCCGGCAGCGCTGGCGTTCGATGGGTTGCGCAACCGCGTCGAGCGGCAGGGCGAGGAGATCGCGCTGTTGCGCCGGGCGATCGAGGGGCTGGCGGCCGCGCGCGCCGAGGTGCCTGAGCTGCCCGATTATAGCGAGACGCTGGGGCTGATCGCGAACAACATCACCGCGGCCGCACACCGGATCGACAAGCTGGCGAAAGCGGCTGACGGTTCGCTGACGCCGCCCGCAGTCGTCGCCAGAATCGTGGACGCCGGCAAAAACACCCGAACCGAGGACCGGGTGTTGATCACGGAGGCGCGGCGCACGCTCGATGACGCCTCGCGCGACCTCTACGGTCACATCAGGGAAGCGCGCGGCGTGGCTGCGCAAAAGCGGGCGATGATCCAGGCCGGCCTTGGCGGGATCGCAGCCGGTGCGCTCCTATGGTCGGTGCTGCCCGGGTTCGTAGCGCGCAACGTCGCACCGGCGAGCTGGCACTGGCCTGAGCGGATGGCGACACGAACGCTCGGTGCGGATAACATGTGGAACGGGGCCAGGCGGCTCGGTGCGGTAGCGTCGCCGGCCAATTGGGACACGATGGTGGAAGGGGCAATCATCGTACAGGACAATCGCGAGACCCTGAATGGATGCCGCAAGGCCATCGACAAGAACGCTAAATCCACGAAATGCACCATCGCCTTGTCGCGGTTGGACGCACTGGCAACTCGTGGTGACGGCGAATGAAGCGCAACCTTGCGAGGGAACGAACATGATCAGTTGGTTGCCCGTCAGGCCAAAATCATGGTTCAGCAGGCGAATGGTCGGGATTTATAAAAATGATCATAATTCAAAAATGGTAAGTAAAAGATTTAAGTTTTAGAGATCCGAGAGGGCGCCTGTAAGCGTCAGAGCTAATTGGCGCGGTCTGGCAGCGCTAAATGGCACTCCTTAGTTGTCCGAAACCACCTGTTTGTCGCACATTCATGGCGGCAACCGGGTTTTCCGTCATCTGGTTGCTGATGACCTCAATTGGAACTTTCTTGCCCGGCAGCTATCAGAAGCCCCGCAGCAGATAGCTGCCGCTTGCTACGCGCCAGCTGTCCCGCAAACGATCGAGAAACGGGAATGAAAAAGACGTCTCGAAACTCGCCGGTAGCGAGAATTGAGAAGGAGAGCTGGTGATTGACATCGCACGGTGAGCATGGCTGATTGAGCGCATGGGGATCGCGATCTCCCCACGAGGCGTCAGCTAGAGAATCGCGTCCAGCACGAACACGCAAGGGACGCGCTATGCCTGCTCCAAACGCTATCACACCGGACAAACTCGCCCGCCTTGTCGCTTCTGCCAGCGCGCCTCGTATCGTCGATCTGCGCGACGGCCCGACCGCAGCCATTCCGGGATCATTGTTCCCAGCTCATCCTGATCCGGCCCGATGGGGATATGCCGCCGGGTCATCAGCCGTCCTTGTTGACGCTGATGGCAGCGGATCGGCAGTTGCTGCGGCGGCCATCCTGCGCAGTGAAGGGATGGCAGCCGAAGTGCTGGAAGGTGGGTTCGCAGCATGGGCGGCAAGCGGACTGCCTATCGTGTCGCTGCGCCATTTGCCGCCACGCCACGACGACGGCCGAACGTGGTGGGTTACACGGGCGAGGCCAAAGGTGGATCGCATCGCGTGCCCGTGGCTGATCCGGCGCTTCGTTGATCCGGAGGCTCGATTTCTGTTTGTTGCACCCGGCGAGGTGCTGACCGTCGCTTCGCAGCAGCAGGCCGAGCCGTTCGACGTCGCCGATGAGGGTGTGTTCTGGAGCCATCGCGGCGAACGATGCACCTTTGACGTGATGGTCGAAGCCTTCGGTCTCGACCCGCACGTACCGCTCGTCCGATTGGCTGCGATCGTTCGCGGTGCCGATACCGATCGGCTTGACCTGGTACCTGAGGCGGCCGGACTGCTCGCCATTTCGCTCGGCCTGTCACGCATCCACAGCGACGATCACGCCCAGCTCGAAGCCGGTATGGCAGTGTACGATGCACTCTACCGCTGGTGCCGTGACGCTCAGGGCGAGAAGCACAACTGGTCCTCGCATCAGCCGGCACGTGGCAAGGTGTCGGCATGACCGCGGTGACGGCGAAAGCCGCAACCCCGGTGCGCCCGGAACCCGTCACGCTCGGCCAGGCCTTCTGGGTATGGCTGCGTGTCGCCATACTCTCGTTCGGTGGTCCGGCCGGACAGATCGCGGTCATGCACCGCATCCTCGTCGACGAGAAACGATGGATCGGCGAGCAGCGGTTCCTCCATGCGCTCAATTACTGCATGTTGCTTCCGGGGCCGGAAGCACAGCAGCTCGCCACCTATGTGGGTTGGCTGATGCACCGCACGAAGGGCGGCATCGTCGCCGGCGTGCTGTTCGTCATTCCGGGCGCCATCGCGATCATGGCGCTGAGCTGGGTCTATGTCCTCTATGGTCGCGTCGGCATCGTGTCGGCACTGTTCTTCGGCCTCAAGTGCGCGGTGCTGGCCGTCGTCCTTCAGGCTGTGGTACGGATTGGCGGACGCGCGCTAAAGTCGACCCCGGCAAGAGTGCTTGCCGCGCTCGCCTTCGTGCTGATCTTCTTCTTTGGCGCGCCGTTCCCTCTGATCGTGCTGGGTGCCGGCCTCATCGGATGGTGGTCTGCGCGGCAGGGCAGCACGGCCTTCAGGGGCGGAGGGCATGGCGCGTCCAAGGGCACGGTCGTGGCCGATGCCGATACGCTGCTCGGCGAAGAGCTGCCGGCCCATGCTCGACCTACTTGGCGTGAGACGGTACGCACGGCACTGGTTTGGCTAGCCCTCTGGTTGCTGCCCGTGGCGGCGCTGCTGATCGCGCTCGGCCCCGACGACGTGTTCAGCCGCATCGCGACCTTCTTCTCGACGATGGCGATGGTGACGTTCGGGGTGCCTATGCCGTCCTTGCCTATGTCGCGCAGCAGGCCGTCGAGAATTATGGCTGGCTGGGGCCGAAGGAGATGCTGGACGGCCTCGGCATGGCGGAAACGACGCCCGGGCCGCTCATCATGGTCCTGCAATTCGTCGGTTTCCTCGGCGCGTATCGCGATCCCGGCGGGCTGTCGCCGCTGGTGGCCGGCACGCTTGGCGGCCTGCTCGCGACCTGGGTGACGTTCGTGCCGTGCTTCCTGTGGATCTTCCTTGGCGCGCCCTTCATCGAGCGGCTGCGAGGCAATGCCGCAGTCGCCGGCGCACTATCCGCGATTACCGCGGCGGTCGTGGGCGTCGTCCTCAACCTTGCGGTGTGGTTCGCGCTGCACACCCTGTTTCGTAAGACGACGTTGGTGGCGGCGGGGCCGTTCCGCTTTGATGCGCCGGTGTTGACCAGCATCGATCCGGCGGCCTTCGTCCTGTCGCTGGGTGCCGCCTATGCGATCTTCATGACGCGCGCGGGAGTCATCACGACCTTGCTGGCGACATCGGCCGCGGGTCTGGCGCTCTTCAGCCTTGGAGCAATCGGGTGAGCCGGCTCCAACTACTGGTCGGCGGGGCCGTGATGCTGGTCGGCCCATGGCGCTTACGGCAATCGACGCGCTGATTGTTGCCAAGACAGCATTCCCGAAAACGAAGGTCGATCGAGAACGACGGTGCCCCTGTGAAGTCGGATCGCGGCCACAGGAGCGGGCTTTCCCAAATCCTGTGCCCGATTGCCTTTTCCCGAAATGGTGCCGAATCGATGGAGAAATGGGACGCTTCAACCTGTCGGAAAACACATGATTACCGACACATTGGTCGGTAAACCTGTTTGCGCAGCTTCTTGCTCTCCCAAAGCATGCGACAAACCCTGTCGCTTTGGTATAGTGTGTGACAACGTTCTTTCTGGGGTTTTTCGTACATGCTGGTTGGATACATGCGAGTGTCGTCAGCCGACGACCGCCAGACGGTCGATCTGCAACGCGACGCGCTCCTGGCAGCAGGTGTCGATCCAAGGCACATCTACACCGACAAGGCATCCGGCGCGCGCGATGATCGGGCCGGCCTCAAAGCGTGTCTTGGCTACCTGGCCGAGGGTGACACCCTCGTTGTCTGGAAGCTGGATCGGCTCGGGCGGTCACTCCCACACCTCCTGTCGATCATCGCCGACTTCAACGCACGCGGCATCGCCTTCCGCTCGCTTACCGAGCAGATGGATACAGCCACGCCGCATGGCGAGCTGCTATTCTCCCTGTTCGGTGCTCTGGCGCAGTACGAGCGCGCCCTGACGCGTGAGCGGGTGATGGCCGGCCTTGCTGCTGCCAAGCGTCGGGGGCGTCAAGGCGGGAGGCCGCCAGCGATTGATGCCGAGAAGATGGAGGCGATCACCGCCGCGCTGGCGGGCGGCGCCAGCAAGGCGGCCGTGTGTCGAAATTTCGGCATCGCTCGATCCACCTTGATTGGCACGCTTACGCGTATCGGTTGGACTGCGCCTGTTAAAGCTTAACTGTGTTCCGCTCCTCCACACTCGGACGTGCAGCCTGGCAGTTTCTGGAAAGAACCTCCCGCCAAGACTGTCCCTTGTCACCACCCCAGAACGCGCTCACTCATACCTTGCGCAAGCGACGAACCTTCTTCACCTCCCACCGGTTCGCCACCCGCTACGACCGTCGCACCATCCCCTTCGCCGGCTTCGTCCATCTCGCCGCCATGATCTGGCTCCGATTGATGTCGATCCGCCTAGGCGTGGGCATCAAGAAGCCGTGTCAGAACCGTGCGGTAAGACCGACACGCAGCGTCCGACCACGTACAGTGTAATAGCCCGAGTAGGTGTTTTGAAATTGACCGATTGAGTAGAACTCGTCCCATCCGATCATTGGCGGATCCTTGTCGAACAGGTTCTGCACATTAAACCGCAGATCCAGGTGCGAGTTCACTGCCACGTTTGCCGCAAAGTCAAAGTAGCTGAAGGCAGGCAGTTTGGCGATCAACGGATATGTGTCTGGATTGTTCGGCCGCGGCGTCGCGCGCAGGATCGTATCCGACGATAGTTTGGAAACCTTGGTCGAGCCGGTATAGCGCCAGGTGAAACCTAGGCCGCCCTTGACCCATGGTAGCGCCCAGTTGATACCAGCGACGTGTCGCCATTTTGGTGATGGTTCCCCGCAGGCGAATCCGTGATAGCCGTTGCATTCCCATGTGGGAGTGTTGGGCGCGAACTGACGCGTCAGTTTGGTCGCCAATGTACCGTTGAAATTGAGCGCGAATGTGCCAGCCTTCTCGGCAATACCCAAACGCTGGGGATCAAGATTGTAGTTCAGGCTGAAATCGAATCCCTGCGTCTTCGTTTCGCCGGAGTTGTTGTATCGCGCGTCGATCTCAAGAAGCTGTCCAGTTTGAGGGTCGCGCTTGTAGATACCGCACCAGAATTCGATCTTGTTGTTGTAGCATTGGTCGAACGCCTGCCCCCAACGCGACCACTCGAAGGCGCCATTGATTGCGATGTTGTACCAATCGACCGTCGCCGAGAAGCCCGGTACCCCGCGCGGCTGGAGAACAACACCAGCAGTATAGCTGCGGCCGCGCTCAGGCTGCAGGTTGGGATTGCCGCCGTTGATAAGGATCGCCGGACATTGGCCGCTGGTGTTGCAACCTGCGTAGCTGGTCAGCGCGTCATATTGTGCGCGTGTCATGCCGATCGAACACTGTTCGAAGGTATAGCGCTGAATAGCGACCTGCCCCCCCGTGGTCGGCTGGCGCGGCGGGGCGCATAGATCGGTTGCGAAGGTGTTGGGGTAACGGTTCTCTCCTTCCAACCGCTCCAGTACCGGCACACGCAACGACCGGTTGTAGCTGCCGCGGAAGCGCAACCCCTCCACTGGAGCCCAGGTGCTCTCCACCTTCCAGGTATGCACCAGCTTGTCGTAGGTGGTGTAGTCAGAGATGCGATAGCCGCCGTTCACCGAAAGCTCATGGAAGAAGGGTTTGTTCTCGATCAGCGGGATATCAATTTCACCCGCCAGTTCGCGCACGCGCGCACGACCGTCGAACTGCGTCCACACACTCCACACGCCGTCTCCGCGCGATTGCGAGCGGACATTTCGCTGCTCGGCGACCACCGCAAAGCCGATACCATTGGTGGCAAAGGGACTCTTGATGCCATAGTCACCCAGCGTGCCGGACAGAACCCCCATCAATACGGTTAGATCGTTCTGCTGCCAGCTGCGCCCGGTACCGGTCAGGTAGGAAAAGGCCTGATCGGTCAGCCCGCCCGTTCGAAATGCATCAACGGGCACACAATTCGGATCAGTGCCGTTGATCTTCGACAGACAGGTGGGAACGCCGTTGACGTTACGTACCTGCAGGCTGCGGGCGAATTGGTCGAAATCATAAGTGTAGGTGTTGGTGGTTGAGTTGCGGAAGATGTCGCGCGTGCGCAGGTAGCTTGCCTCGAAGCGGATCGAGTCGATTACGGTGCCACTGACCGCTCCCGAGGCACGCCAATTCCAGGTTCGCGGTGCCATGTCTTGAGTGAAGTTGTCCTTCCACAGGACGAATGTCGACGGTGCAGCCAGCGCCGTCGTACCGGCAGCCGTGCCGCAAAGGATACCTGCCTGCTGCGCGCTCATGAAGGGGTTGTCGCAGTTGATACGGACGTCGCCAGTGTAAAAGGCATCGGTAACGGCAATCTGAGAATTTTGTTTGGAGTGCTGATAAAGGAAGCTGCCGTTGAACGTCACGTCAGCGAACAGGTCTGCGGCGACAAAACCCCCGGCGTTGATTGTGCGATCGGAACGCTGGATGAAGTCTTGGCGCGGTACACGCGTTATATCTGTTTCGTCGTACGTCCGCCAACTACGCGAACCGTCCCGCGCATTGGTGTAGGCGTTATCGCCTACGCCGAAATAACCATACGGATTGAACTCGGTTGCATCGCAGGCATACGTATCGTTGGTGAACCGCGTTGGATTAATGGGGTTCATCCGCAACGGGCACAGCGTCGTATCGATGTCCGAGAAGCGAACTGGCTTGGCTTCCTTGTAAGTAACGAAGCCGCTGATGTTAATCCTTTTGTCAAATAGATCCTTACCCGCTGCCAGCGAGGCATAGAAGTTGCCACCGCCAAAGAAATGTTCCTGCGGGCGCGGATAGCCAGCTGCTTCACCGATCCGCAGCATCGTCTTATTGTCATTGTGGTGTTGGATGCCACTTGCCTCTGCGTCGAGCACGAGTCCATTGAACCGTCGCTTCAGGATGAAATTGACGACGCCGGCGATCGCATCAGATCCGTACACCGCCGACGCGCCACCGGTCAGCACGTCGATCCGCTCAATCAGCGCTCCCGGCACGATGCCGACGTCATTGTCCATGCGCTGGCCATTGAGCAGAATCAGCGAGCGTCCCGCACCAAGCCGGCGCAGGTTGATGTTGGCACGGCCCGACGTCCAGCTATTACCCTGTAGCCCCAACATCGGCGTGATCTGAGGGATCTGGGATAGCGCATCCTCAACGCGCGCCAGCCCGCGCTCGCGCAGGAAGCTTTCGTCTATAACCGTGATGGGTGCATTGCTGGTCATGTTCGGCCGGACAATGCGCGTGCCGGTGACAATAATATCAGCTGCGGCTTTCTTATCCTCAGGCTTGACTGCCTCGGGCACCCCCGCAACGGCCCCTGCGCCAGGTTCGCCCTGTTCACCGGCACCAGCAGGTAAGCTGGCAGGATCGACTGGTGTAGTGGTCTGAGCCAAGGCCGAGCCACTCATGAAGACAGTCGCGACGCCTGTTAGCAATGCCCCTCGTAAATTCATCTGTGCCCCCTTTTTTAGTTACAAAAAAAGGACCACTTCGGATTTGTAATGTCAACCTAAATATACGGTATATAATATCGATTAATGCTGAATTGTGTCGTGGCAGACACGGTGAGCGACCGTGCTGCTGAAGCACCGTTCGATGTGGTTGCGGTGTTTGCAGGCGAGCAGCATCGTGAAACGCGTCGACCGTTCGACCAGCGTCCCGATCGCCGAGCTGCCGACCCCGAGGATGAGGTCGCCTTCCCAATGGCCCGGCACCGGGCGGTCAGCCGGTCGGTGCGTGACCGCTGCTTGGCCTATCTCGACGGCGTCAACAGTGAGATCGAGATCGATATCCGGTCTATGTGGCCGAGCCATGAGGCGCGTCTAAGGCGCGAGGGGTTGGCGTGAAGAGCGGATTTTGCACCGGTAAAAAATTGGGAACGGAGGCGGTCGAGTGAGCGGAAAGAATAGTAGTTTCGCGGCCGACCTAGCGGGTGTGATCGACACGCCTGCGGCGCAGCCGACGCGTCCGGCCCGACTCGCGATGGGAGTGCTCGCTGGGCGCAGTAACCGCCTTGTCGACCTGGCTTCGGGCTCGCTCGTCAATCGGGCAGTTGAGCTGGTTGATCCTGCGCGCTGCCGGATGTGGCCCGGCCACAACCGCGACTATGCCGCGCTGTCGGAAGAGCGTTGTCGAGACCTGATCGAGAGCCTGAAAGCCCAAGGCAAGCAGGAGATACCCGCGCTCGTTCGTAGACTGCAAGGCGCTTCCGGCCACGATTTGGAAGTGATCTCCGGGGCGAGACGGCATTGGTCGATCCCCGCAAGCGGCAGGTAAAATACGACTGCCGCCGCTCAGCGATTGATTGTACGAGATACGCTGTCCCAAACACGGCTGCACGACAAACAGGTAGTTCAAGCCGCAGAGAGTGCGACCAATGAGCCTTCAGGCCTATTGCTGGAGCCGTCGCTATGGCCGGCAATCATGTGTTTTACGACCAGGGCGACACCCCGGGTTCACCCGTTCCTTCTCGGCTCACGTTCCAATACCTTGCGCCGTCACCTATAGGATCTTGCGATGATCACGACCGCTCGGAAGCAGGGCAGCGGCAGCATCTGGCGCGCCGGCATGTGGAGCTTGCTTGGAGCGCTTCTGCTCGCGCCGCTGATCGCGATGCAGCTCACCCAGGAAATTCGCTGGACCGGCTTCGACTTTGCGGCAGCGGCCGTTCTGATGGGCGCCCTAGGCGTCTTCGTGGAGGTGGCCTGCCGCGTAGTGACCCGGCCACTTGCTCGTGCGGCAGTCCTGAGTGTGCTTCTGACGGCCGCGCTGCTGGTCTGGGCGGAAGGCGCAGTCGGGGTCTTATGATAGCGAACAACGGTTATCAGCTGCGGATGTTTGACCGTGAAAGAGGAACGGCGATGCTCCGATAGGCGTTTTTGTGAAACACAGCGTGATGAAGTCGGGCTAGCAATTACGCGCAAGATAGAGGTGGGTTCGGTAACGACGCGCCTTGGTAGGAGAAGATTGTGCTGTTTCATACGATGCTAGGTTCGAACGACATTGAACGGTCCAAGCGCTTTTACGACACCGTCCTTGGCGCCCTAGGGGTCGCAGAAGCGACACTAAACGTAGCCGACAGCGGCCATACCCGTCTTATATACCGAGGTAAGGACGGAACCGCCTTTATCGTCAGCCAGCCGATCAATGACGAACCAGCGACGGTTGCCAACGGCAGCACGGTCGCGTTCCAGTGCAACTCGCCAGCGCAAGTAAAGCAGTTTCATGATGTCGCCGTCGCGGCCGGCGGTACGTCAATCGAGGCACCGCCCGGACCTCGTCATACGGCTTCCATGGGTACTATCGAACTCGCTTATGTTCGTGACCCAGATGGCAACAAGCTTTGTGGCATTCATTTCCCCAGATGACGTAATTCGAGGTCGAGCTCGCTATGATGTTGCTTGTGAGTTCGACCCAATCCCGGCCAATCATTGGCTTCTTCGCGCTGCCCGGATCCTGCCGTTCGTTGATATAAGCCAATTTACCGCTTGAGCGGCCTTCACCAACGCTACGGAACGACTGAGAGCAGGGACTTTCGCGCGCCGGCTTTGAACCGCCCGGGGTTTGTCGGAGACTCCAACTCTTGAGAAGGTGGAGTCAGGATGAGCAGGACGACGAACAAGTTTCCGCCGTAGGTCCGAGAGCGAGCGGTAAGGATGGTACTGGATCACGAGCGTGACCACCCGTCGCGATGGACGGCGATGGTTTCTATTGCGGAGAAGATCGGCTGAGGTGATCCACAGGCGTGGGCCATGGCGCAGCTTCAAAGCTGTTGAATAAGCCACGCCCGAATGGTCGACATTATCTGCGAAGCAAACGACATTGAGCACCGCGTCGCCAAACTAAACCGTCCGTGGATCAACGGACAAGTCGAGCGGATGAACCGCACCATCAAGGAGGCGTCCGTCAAACGCTTCCACTATGACAGCCACGACCAGCTGCGGACGCACCTCGCTGACTTCATGGCCGCCTATAACTTTGCCCGCCGGCTCAAGACGCTGGAACGGTCTCAAGCCCTATGAGGACATCGCCAAGATCTCGACTTCGGAGCCGGGCCCGTTCATCGTCAACCCGATCCACCAGATGCCGGGACTAAACACCTAGGTCATTCACATTCAAGCTTGGTAAGATCCTGCAAATAACGAGTTAGCGCTTGGTGACCGGCATCGTTTAGCGACACCTCGATACAGCGGCGATCTGAAGGATCAATTGCTCGCGTGACGAATCCAAGTTTATCAAGGTGCTCTATCCATCGCTGCGAGGTGGTTACCGGTGCACCCGCAGTTGATACCAGCGCCTTGGTATTCAGCGTCTGGCGCAATTGATACGCAATGAAAAGCGTTAGGAGCATATTCCAAGCGGGTTCATGAAAAATTTCATCAGGAAAGAATCGGTGGCGGCGCTGGCGTTGATCAACAAGCCTTTGTGCTATGCACAGTAGGGCCACCGGATCATGAGGCGCGGGATTTTGCGCTGCTGCTTGCGCCGCTGCTCGTTGACGTATTTCTTTGATTAGATCAGCTAGTGTAGCCGACACTTCTGCAGCCAGCCGAAGCGCTGGATCCTTGCTCATCCTTGTTCTCCCCGGACGCTGTCGAGCCGCTTAGTCACGATGCTCACGCTCGGTGAGCTGTGCAGTGGATCCAGACACCACGACCAACGGCAGAAGTGACGCCACCGACAGGCTTACTACCGATCTCAGCACGGGCACTCCGTCAGCCTGTTCGATCCGGACCTCGATGGCGGCACTCGTCTTGCCTTTGTGCAACTCGTCAACCGCCAATGCGGCAGCGCTCTCGATGGCAGGCCTGAGTGCATCTTCTGGCCGCTCGTACTCGCTACCGTTATCGCGCGAGCGGAAATCGCAATTGATGGCATGTATGTAGAGCTTGGGCATAGCGCGGGCCTCGTTGTAGGCGCAGACGCTTTGGCCTACAGCCGTCAGCGCCTCTGAAATCCTTGGCCGACGGTCCCCTGCTATGCTTGATAATCTACATCTGGACAATATAGAGAGTTAAGGTTTCCGCCCTATCGCAGACGCTTGTGCAGGTAGTTTGCATCGAAGCCAGACACGTGCGTTAGGACGTCGGGATTCGTAATGCGCAGGACCCCCCTGCTTAGCTCGATCGCGCCGGAGCGTCGAAGATCCTGGAAGATGCGGTTGATATGAACTGGCGACATGCCAAGTGCGTCGGCCAGGATCGCTTGCGGTAGCGGCAGCTCCATAGAGGTGCCGTCGCTCAATCCGATGCGGACGGCGCGTAGGAACAGCTCCAAGATCAGGTGTGCGACGCGTTCGATGCTGGAGCGGCGACCAAGACTTACAATCCAGGCACGTAGTGTTCCCTCGTCGACGAGTTGAGAGATGTACATGGCGGTCGCAATGCGGGGGTGTGACGCCATCATTTCGTCCATTGCCGTTCGGCTAATCTTCACAACCGAGGCTTTAGTGGCAGTCTGAATGCTGTGATCCATCTCGGCGAGCATGCCGATGTGGAGGTCGCACGCATCTCCAGGCATAAGGAACGCCATGATCTGGCGGGTGCCGCTCGGCAAAACCTTGTAGCGGAAGGCCCAACCATCCAGCACGACCAGCACCGGCCCAGGTGGATCGCCTTCGCGGATCAGATCCTGACGGGCGCCGTAGGTTTTAGGATGAGCGGTAACGCTGTTCAGTGCGCGAACGTCGGACTCGCTGAAATCAGCAAACCCACGCAGCTTTTCGATAAAGCGGTTCCCCATGTGCGCAGCCTACTCGCATACAGTCACCCTTTATATTGCCGGAGAACATTGCATTCAATCAATGAAATATCGACCGAAACATAAGTGCCAGTGCGGCATCATCGGGCCTAGTAACGCCCGATTGTGTTGAAGAAGTCGGGGTGTTGCCGTGGGCAAGCGGCTGATGGTTTGCGCTGAATAGGACTGACCGGTTCAGGCCGGTAGCGGATGTGCAGAAAATCCGGTTCAATCGCAACTGTACGAAAAACAGGTGGTTGACGACGCGATAGCGCACCTCGCAGACCAGCGTGCCATTTAGCTCTGACACGACGTGCCAATTAGCGCTGACGTTTACACCGGGTGCGTTCGCGCTTTGGCATCGGCTGTCCCGTTGGAGGTTCCAGACCGTGTGAAAACTCGGCGACACGGTGCCGAGTTTTCACACGGTCTGCCATCGGTTTCGGGAGTGGGTTACTGCGTTAGGCCACCTGTGTCAGAGCCCGATCGACGGCGTGACCTATCGTCTGAGGTTTACGCTCCGATCGCATCGGCAAATCAGAGGGCAAGGTACGATCACCTACCAGCTCGAACGTGTCTCCATCGACCATCACCTGAGGGCTTATCGGGCGAGAGTTGTAGCTTGAGGCCATCGCTGCTCCGTACGCCCCGGTTGCCTGGAAGACGGCCAGATCCCCACGATCAACGTGATCGATGGTCCGATCGATACCGAACATGTCGCCGGTCTCGCAGATGGGCCCGGCGATATTGACGACCATCGTCCGTCCATTCGGCCGGACGGCCGCGAAGCGGTGATATGCATCGTAGAGCGCGGGACGCGCCAGATCGTTCATCGCCGCATCGACGATCACGAACGGGCGTGTTGTGCCCGGTTTCACCCAGATCACCCGCGTCAGCAGCACGCCGGCTAGCCCGGTGATGATGCGACCCGGCTCGAACGTGAGGCTGACATTCCAGTCGCGCGTGACCCGCAAGACCATCGACGCGTAATCGGCAAGCGACGGCACCACATCTTCAGGTCGATAAGCAATCCCGAGCCCACCACCCAGATCGACACGGGTGATCGTGTGCCCGCGCGCGCGCAGTTCGAGAACCAGTGCGCCGATCCGCCTGTAGGCAGCCTCCAGCGGTTCCAGATGGCTGATCTGGCTTCCGATATGCAGTGCGATCCCCTGCAGATCGAGCCCATCCAGCCGGGCGAGCCGATCGTACATGTCCGGCGCACCCGCGATATCGACGCCGAACTTGCTGGTCCGCCTGCCGGTCGTGATCTTGGCGTGCGTTCCGCCATCGACATCGGGATTGACGCGCAACACCGCCGGCGCGCGCAGACCGCGTCGCCGCGCCAACTGCGCCAGAACGCGACCCTCTTCCTCCAGCTCAAGATTGAACTGGCCGATGCCGGCCTCCAGCGCGTCGATCAGCTCCCGATCGGTCTTTCCGACGCCGGAGAAGACCACATCCGCAGGCGCAATGCCTGCATTCAAAGCTCGGCGCAGCTCGCCGCCTGACACGATGTCGGCTCCGTAGCCGCACTGCGCGAGCAGCCGGAGGACAGCGCCGTTGGGGTTGGCCTTGACCGCAAAGGCGAACCGGGCGGAGGGCAGATCACGCAACGCTGACGAAAACGCGTCAGCGGCATGCCGGAGCGCACCCGCCGAATAGACGTGGACGGGCGTACCGACCGCCTCGGCGATGGCGGGCAGTGTGACGCCCTCGGCGCACAGGACGCCGTCACGATAATCAAAAAAGCTCATAACAGGTGACCTTGCGTATCAGTGACCGAAACCATCGTTCGCCTGACCACGACGACGAACGCGGGCAGCATGGACGACGTCGACGGTGTGGCTGTGTCCGCGTCGCTCGGCGCGCAGCAGCTGGCCCACTCGTTTGCCGTGGATCATCAACGGCAAGCCGAGCAGGGCCAGCGGAAAGAAGATGACCATTGCCGGAGAGCCGTCGAGCGCGAGGCACATGGCACATGAGGACGCCAGCAGCGCGAAGCCGCCGGCTTTCCATTGCAGATCACGACGGGTCATGCCGCCCATGCCTGACGGCTCGAGAGATCATGATCGCCGATGACCAGGTCACCTGCTTTCGCTAGGCTCGCCCGCAACCCCGGACGATCATCCCCTGGGCGCCCCCCGTGCCACAGGACGATGTCTGCAGGAAAGTCTGCCTCACTCGCCAGCGCTTCGATCATGTCCGCGACCTCGAATGTGAGGCCGATCGCTGGTTCGCGCAAACGTCCAGCTGCCGCACGAGCACGTCCGATCATCGCTGGCGAGCCGTCAATGCCGCGGCCCTCGATTGCCGTGAAGCCGAGCGCCTTGGCGTGACGCATCACCTCGATCAGTAAGGTGGCACAGGCGCAGTCGGCATCAACGATACGTATTGCGTGGCGTCCCCGGTCGCGCAATGCGGTGAGCGCAGTGCAGATGTCAGCCCAGCGTGTATCATTGTGAGCGGCACGGCTACCCGGGATCATCGACGCGCGAAGCGGTGACGTGGACGACGGACGTTCAGCCGTGACGAACGGCTTCAGTTTCGGTGTCATGACATTATCCTCAGGCGGCGCGGCGCGGCGCGTGCTCGGCCGGGCTCACCGGCTCGAAGGAAATGAGCGGAATCAGTGGTGTCGAGGTAATCTCGAGGCTCGCATGGTACATCTGCCGTTCGGCTTCGGCGTAGCTCAACGCTGCGCCTCGCGACACGAACCGGCCTTCCATCCTTCTGCCGCTATCCTGCACGAGCCAGTGGCCAGCTTTGTCCTGACCTACGTAGATAATCGTCCCGCGTTCGTCGGGCTCCGAATTTGGTTCAGACGACATGTCGCCTTCAAAACCTTCTATGATCGAGCGTCCAGCGCCCGCTCATCGGAGGTACGGACCTCGGCATAGTGTTTCGAGATCGATTCCGGGAAAGTGCATAGCGCGCGCGTAAGCGTGTCAACGGCTCGTCGCATTCAGGCTGCTGGACGGGTGATCTACAACCATCGCACCTTGCGGAAGCGCCAGTGTAAGGCCGAGCAGATCGCCAAAATAACGGCGATAGTGATAGGGTAGCCGTAGGGACTCCGCAGCTCCGGCATATGCTCGAAGTTCATGCCGTAGATGCCGGCAATGGCGGTCGGCACGGCCAAAATTGCTGCCCAGGCCGCAAGCTGGCGCGTGATGGCGCCCGTTCGCTGTTGCTCGATCAGATTGCTGAATTCGAACACTGACGACAGAAGATCGCGCAAGCCGCTCGCCATCGCCTCGACCCTCCGAACATGGTCCAAGACATCGCGGAAATAATGGCGCGCCTCAGCGTCGACGCATGGTAGCTCGTTCTTGGAGAGCTTGCGAGCAACCTCCTCCATCGGCACCAGAATGCGGTCGAAGCGCATCAGGTCGCGCCGCAAGGCGAAGATGCGGGCGATCTCTGCGCGATCAAGGAAGGTGTCGAGCATCCGCTGCTCCATGCTCGCGACTTCCTCCTCAAGGGCGGTCATCAGCGGCAGGTAGCCGTCGACGATGAAATCGAGGATGGCATGGAGGACGTAGTCCCCGCCCTTGCCCAACAGATCAGGCGCAGCTTCCAGATGCTCACGCAGCGGCTTGTAAGACCTTGTCGAGCCCTGCCGAACGGTGATGATATGGCTGTGACCGAGGAAGGCTGCCGTCTGCCCGTAGACGATGTGCTCGTCGCATAGATGGGCAGTCCGGCCGATCACGAACAGCTGATCGCCGTAGACGTCGACCTTCGGCAGCTGCCCGTCCTTGAGAGCATCCTCAACCGCAAGCGGGTGAAGATTGTAGAGCCGCTGCAGAGTGTCGATCTCGTTGGCGCATGGGTCAGTCAGCCCGATCCAGACGAATTCCGAACGATCAGACGGGCAATGGACCCGCTCGTCGATCGCGATCTCACGAACACGGCGGCCATGGCGATACAGATAGGCGGCGATGACAGGCATGATCAGCGCCGAAGAAACGATATCCGGTCGATCAGAGCACTTTCAGGTCTGCTGACATCAGATTTGGCCACCAATCGTGCATGCCGCGACAGACCCATTCGGTACCGCGCCTGCATCATCGAAGCGCCATGACGCGTATCGAACACCCGTCCCTGTGGCGTGATGGGTGCCTCCAGGCGCGAACGAAAAGCGGCTCGCGCACGCAGATCCTCGCCGCGCAAGCGGTCAGGAGCCGACTTGAACAGCTTGGCACCATGGATCAGAAGCAGGAGGCCGGTGCTGGCGAGAATGAACGTCAGGAGGCCGAGCCCGAATTCGGCGACCTGCGCGGGACCATGCCGCGCCGCCTTGTACACGCTTCGATGAACCAGCGTCGATCCGCCGGAACACACAAGCAGCACAACACCAAGCAACCGTGGTGGGAGCTTACCCACGGGCCATGCTGCCTTTCAGCGTCCGACCGCAGACAAGGCTCAACCGTCCCTCGATCCGACGCGGACTTCCGGCCGAGGTCGCAACGGAATTCGATGTTCGTCCACCGATGTCATGGCCGACCACGAGTATGACGGGTTCGGGCATATCCATTTTCATGTAGCTTTCAGAAGGGAATAAGACGCTGGTAGCGGGTCGTTCTCGCCAACGGGCGCTCACCTCGATTTCGTCGAAGAAATGATAACCTAGAAAGATCAGTGCGCTGCCGGCGCTCGCGGCCATGAAGCCGACCGCGGCGATCCCATAAGCAAGGATACCAGCCTTCTGCGGCGGTACGTGCATGGCGACCAGCCGCAAAAATGCGGTGTAACTCACCCAGCAAAGAAGAAGTCCCGTGGCGCGCAGAACGATGTCGGCGCGCCGCGACCGATGCCACGCCGCCATGCCACAATCCTTGATGTGGCAATGCAGTTATCGCCCTCGGCATAGCATTTCGAGATCGATTCCAGCTAATTGCATAGCGTACGCATAGTGCTGCAACGTAAGCGGAGCCGGTCGCACCGAGAGCGTTGCTAGACGCGATGCGGCCCGGAGAAAATCACCGCGCACCAGAGCCAGAGCACGGCCGCCGCGATGTAGATGCTGCCATAGGCTGCATAGGCCCTGCCTGCCGCCGCGCTGTCCACGCGAATAAGGAGATAGGCGCACAGCACAACGACAGAACGCCTGGGCAGGCCACGGAGGCGACCTATCCGTGCAAAGCCAGGCATAGAACGCAGAGCATCGGCAATTTTGGCGAGCGCAGCTGCCGCATAGGTCATGAGCGACAGCATGACGACAGTCTAGATCAGCACAGCCTCTGCGCGAACCGGCCGGTATTCAGTGATCGGAGCGCAGCCGATATCCGACGCCCAGCTCGTTGGCGATCACACTGCCGACCGGCCCTGGCGCCTCCAGCTTCTGACGTAGATTGCGTATGACGATGCGCAGATATTGGTGCTGTCAGTCTAACGCGAACAGCTCTCCACATGATGCGCGTCGGTCTTTGAAGGCTGCAGTCTAGCTGACAAGCATCTGCCACTCCGCCAGTGCAGCGGAGCGTCGCTCCCGGTAGGTCTGGCGGTCGGTGAGATGGCGCTCCAGATTGAAGTGGTTGTGGATGTTGGCATGGACAGAGGCGAACTTCTGCAGCGTCTTCATCTGCCGGAACCGCAGCATCGCCCGCTCTCGTCGCCGGAACGGCAGGTGGCTGTTCTCCACCCGGTTGTTCGCCCAGCGGCCGACCTCATGCTGGTCGCGACATCCCAGTTCGTCCAGGGCAGCGCCATGGCTGCGCAGTCCATCGGTGGTAATCGCATCGGGCGAGCCGTGGCGCTTCAGCGCCTTCTTCATGAAGGCAAGCGCTGCTGTCTTGTCACGCGTCCTGGTGACATAGCTCTCCAGCACCTCACCCTCGTGATCGACAGCCCGCCACAGGTAGACCATCTCGCCGTTCAGCTTCACGTACATCTCGTCCAGATGCCAGCGCCAGTGGCGATAGCCCCGCATCCGGTTCACCCGCTGGCGGCGGATGTCGCTGGCGAACAGCGGGCCGAATCTGTTCCACCACAGCCGCACCGTTTCGTGGCAGATGTCGATCCCGCGCTCGAACAGCAGGTCTTCCACATTCCGCAGGCTGAGCAGAAAGCGTACATACATCAACACCACCAGCCGGATCACCTCGGGCGACGAGTTGAAGTAGCGGAACGGCGAGGCTGGTTTGCGCGGGCGAGGCATGCCCCTGCCCTACCCTACTCAGCTCTTCCGAACAGCCGGTGCATTTGGTTTGACGGAGCCAACTTATCAGCAGCCTGAAAATGGGGAGCAGGTCAGGACAACAACGACGTGATCAGCAAACCATCGATGCCAGCCGCAGAAGGCAGTACCGATAATGAGATGTTATGGTAATTAGGTAGGTGCTGAGGAAGCGGCTACAAGTGCATGATCCTCGCATGCCATCCCTGGAGCGCCTGCACTGCGAAGTCATGGCGGTTGCAGGATCTGAGTCTTCTGGTGCTCGGCAGGTTAGCGTGTCACGTCCAAGGCAGCCAGAATGGCCTGGCCGTAACGCGTCTTCGCGAAGCGTTCGCCCGCCACACGCGCCTGATCCCGCGTGATGAAGCCTTGCTGCAAGGCGATTTCCTCCAGACAGGCGATCTGGATGCCTTGCCGATGCTGGATCGTCCGAACGAACTCACTCGCTTCCAGCAAGCTGTCATGGGTGCCGGTATCCAGCCACGCATAACCCCGCCCCATCTGCTCGACATAGAGGCGGCCGCGATCGAGATAATGTCGCGCGAGGTCCGTAATCTCGAGTTCACCCCGTGCGGAAGGGCGCAACCTTTGCGCGATCTGCGTCACCTCGGCATCGAAGAAGTACAAACCCGTCATCGCGCAATTGGAGCGCGGCTGCGCGGGCTTTTCCTCAAGGCTGGTGACAAGCCCTTCCTCATCGAAACCAATCACGCCGTAGCGTTCGGGATCATTGACCCTGTAGCCGAAGATGGTGGCGCCGGCCGGTCGGCTTGCCGCACGCCGGCAGAGTTCGACCAGGCCGTTGCCGTAGAAGATGTTGTCGCCCAGGATCAGCGCTACCGGGCTGTCTCCGATCCAGTCACGTCCGATGGTGAAGGCTTGCGGCAGGCCTTCCGGCCGCGGCTGTTCGGCATAGGCGATCGAGAGCCCGAGTGCGGCGCCATCACCGAATAGCCGACGATAATGCGGCAGATAGTCGCTGCTGGAAATGATCAGGATATCGCGGATGCCGGCGAGCATCAGCACCGACAAGGGATAGTAGATCATCGGCTTGTCGTAGATGGGCAGCAACTGCTTGTTCACGACAAGGGTTGCGGGATGGAGGCGGGTACCCGATCCGCCGGCCAGGATGATGCCTTTCATGCGCCCGACGATGCCCCGGGCCGGGTTACGATCCGCTTAGCAGCCCGCGCCGGGTGTCTGCCTGATAGGCGGCATTGAGCGCATGCCACCAGTCGCGATGGTCGAGATACCATTGCACCGTCGCCTCCAGCCCCGTTTCGAAACTATGCTGCGGGCTCCAGCCCAGTTCGCGGCGAATACGCGCAGGATCGATCGCATAGCGCTGATCAATGGCCGGGTCGGTCGGCGACATGCACGATGCCGCTGTCATGAGGATGCCCGTCGGACCGAGGAGCCAGGCGGTCGAGGATGCCGCACAGGGCGTGCACGACGTCGATGTTGCGTCGCTCCGCCTCGCCGCCGGTGGCATAGCGGCGCCCTGGTTGACCGTGCTCTAGCACCTGCACGAGCGCACGAACGTGATCTTCGACGTGAAGCCAGTCACGTACCTGCAGCCCCTCGCCATAGACGGGCAGCGGCTGGTTCGACAGCGCCTTGCCGATCATCAGCGGGATCAGCTTTTCGGGGAATTGCCAGGGGCCGTAGTTGTTCGAACAGTTGGTGATGAGCGTCGGCAGGCCATAGCTATGGCACCAGGCGCTGACGAGGTGATCGGAGCCTGCTTTCGATGCCGAATAGGGCGAGCGAGGATCATAGGCTGTGTGTTCGTCGAAGCGCCCGGTATCGCCGAGCGAGCCGAACACTTCGTCGGTCGAGATATGGTGGAACCGAAACGTCGTACGGGCATCGGCGGGCAACCGGGACCAATAGGACCGGGCCGCCTTCAGCATCTCATAGGTGCCGATCAGGTTGGTTTGGATGAAAGCGTCGGGAGCATCCAGTGAACGGTCGACATGACTTTCGGCCGCAAGATGGGAAACCCAGCTTGGCCGAAAATCGGCAAAGGCTTGTTCGACCGCGTGCCCGTCGCAGATATCGACATGCCGAAAGGCAAAGCGGGGATGATCCTTTACCTCAGCCAGCGTGGTGATCGACCCTGCATAAGTCAGGGCATCAAGAACCATCACCTGATGTTCGCTATGGTTGATCAGGTGTCGTGCAAGCGCAGATCCGATGAAGCCCGCGCCACCCGTTATCAAGATGCGTTGTACGGTCATGAAGGGGCTTTTCGCATGTCAAAGCGCCTTCTTTGCTGACCGAATATTAAATCAACGTTCATATTTTCAAACATGACATGTTGCAGGTGTGCACATAATCAAACTGGAATGCGTGATCGGTCGCGGCTGGGGTGACCGTCCTCAATTTCCAATCGGTTCATCGGCAAGTCGCGCCGCAAGCGTCTTGACGAAGGCATCCAGCGGGCACCGCGTCTGTCGCGCTTTGGTGCAGCCTGGAATGGGCAGGTTGGTGGTGGAGACGGTGTGGGCCGATGTGCGGATCGTGGTGGGGGACTGGGTTCTGTAGGAGAGGCGGACCGAGCGGGTGTTTGTGGTGTCGTCGTACAGGCGTTCCAGCACGAGGGCGCCCGCGGGGGCGGTGTCGCCGGGGGCGTAGCCGGGGGCGGTGAGGTCGAGGCGGAGGGTGGCGGCGAGGGCGGTGACGTTGGTGTCGTGGCCGACCAGGAGGTCGAGGGAGGGGCCGGTCGGGGCGGTGAGCGATGCGATGATGCGGCGACCCAGCGGGCCCGCCTGATGCGCGGCCATGTAGGGCGGACGGGTGAAGACGTCGAACAGCGCGGCGTGAAGGGCACCGACCCGCGCGATCGAGGCGGCATCGGCGCGGCCCCAGCCGACGTCGCGCGCCGGCATGCCTTCGGCATATTGCAGGAGCAGCACCTGCGCGATGCCCGACGTACGGCGGATCGGGCCTTCGAGGTCGATGCCGTGGCCATCGCGGGACGGTTTGACCGCTGCGGCCGGGCCGGGGCTGCAGGTGGGTTGTTTGCAGCCGAGGATATGGTCGAGATCCTTCAGCGCCGCGGCGTGGCGCTGCACCAGGCGGTCCATCCCGCCGGTATAGGCGTTGATCGACGCGATCGCCTGGACGGGATCGAAGCCGGTGGTGTCGGCGTGAAGCGCTTCGAACAGGGGATCGACCTCGCCGGATGCGCGGTGGCCGATGGCGAGGTCGCAGCCCGGCGCGAAGCCGTCGGCAAAGGCCTTGCCGCTGTCGATCGTGCGCGGGCTGACATTGGTCCAGATGTTGACCGCCCCGGCCGCGGGGCAGCCGCGGGCGGGCAGGACGCCGAGCCCGGCCAGCCAGATGCGGTCGGCCGCACCGCGGACTTCCATCGAGCGCAGCCCGTGCGGCGTCATCTGTTCGGGAGCGACCGGCCATTTGGGCCAGGGTGCGGCGGTCAGCGTGCCATCGGGCACCTCGCCCCCCAGTGGCGCGCGGACGCCGTGGCGCATCACCATGACGACGCGCTCCACCCGCTCGCGCGCGGCCGCGGGGGCGGCGGGCAGGAGCGCGGAGGCGAAGGCGAGCAGCGCGATGGCCCGGCGGGCCGTGGTGCGGATCGTCATGGCCCCTCCCCTCACATCCTTCGCCATTTTTACGTCGCCCCCCATTTTCACATCGTCATCGTAAGGCTGAACTGGAAGACGCGGCCGGTCTTCATGTACCCGCCGGCGCGATCGGGGGCGATGTAGCGCTCCCCCTCCCCCACCGTCGCCCATAGCGCGTGCTGGTCGAGCAGGTTGCGCGCCGACACGCCCAGTTCGAGATGATCGGTCGCGGCAAAGGCGAGGCCGAAGTTCAACTCGCCCACCGGTTGCAGGTAGATGTCCGGCTGGCTGTCCTGCACCGTGGTCAGGATGCGGCTGGTGCGGTTGTACCAGAGGTTCGCGCGCACCGGCCCCGCGGCATAGAACAGCTCGGCATTGTAGATGAGATCGGGCGCCTGCGGCAGGCGGCTGGTGCGGATGTCATTGGCGGCGATCTGATAGGTCGCCTCGGTGTGCTGCCAGGTGACGTTGCCGCCAATCCCCAGCCCTTCGAGCATCGGCGAGCCCACCATGTCGCCCAGCGTGAAGCGGCCCGATGCCTCGATACCCGTTGCCTTGCCGCCGCGGCCATTGGCGGGGCGGACGAGGATAATGGTTCGCCCGCCCGCCTGCTGCGACCCTTGCGCAAAGGAGCGGGTGCCGGTGGGTACCAGGATGTTGCTCAGATCCTTGTGATAGACCGCGATCTGCGCATAGCGCCCTACCCCGCCATAATATTCGAGGCCGAGGTCGTAGCTCCACGCCTCGACCGGCTTCAGATCGGGATTGGGCTCGGTAATGGTGACCTGGGTGCCGCCATTCTCGCTGCTGCGCCGGGTCGGCCCGGCAAGCTGGTCGAATGCCGGGCGGGCATAGCTGGAGCGCACCGCGCCGCGCACCACCCAGTGCTCGTTCGGGCGCCAGGCGGCGAGCAGGCTGGGATCGAGATGGTCGTACCTGCGCCCGCCATTGACGAAGCGCGCGGTGGCGTCCTGCCCCTGCCAGAAGCGCGCCGAATAGGCGTTATCCTCGTAGCGGATGCCGGGCATGATCTCGAACGTGCCTGCCTCCAGCGTGGCGGAGGCGTAGAGGGCCTTGCGCGTTTCGTTGCCCTCGAGCAGCCCCTGGTTGATCGTCGCGGCCGGCACCGGCACCTGGGCGGAGAATTGCGCGGCCTGCGAATCCAGCTGGTTGCGCGACAGCACCTTGATGGCGCGGGGCGGATAGTAATCGAGAAAGTCCTTGAGGACGTAGCCGAGATACTGGTTGACCGTCGGCCCCGCGAAAGGCCCGGCCTGAAGCGGCGTCTGGAAGCGGAAGCGCGTAGCGTCGGGCGCCAGGGTGCGGCCGGTGCGATCCGATTTCTCGTACAGCCCGCCCACTTCCAGCCGGCGCAGAATAGCGGTGCCGTCCCAGCCGATGCTGCCGCGCAGCGTCTTCTTGGTTTCGGTCAGATAGTCGTAGCCCTGCTGGACATAAAGCTGGCTGGGCCGGTCGAGCGATCCGACATAGCTGACCGCGCCGGGCGACAGCACGGGGCGCGGCGATTTCGGGTCGGACAGGTCGACGGTCAGCCCCTCGCGCGCCGTGCCGGTCTGGCCCGGCGTGCCGATGTACGAGATGCCGCGGAACGCCGCCTCGATGCGGCGGGGTTGGTCGAAGCGACCATCGGCATAGGCACCCTCCAGGGCGGCGGTAAAGCCGTTCCAATGCGCCCTGGCGCCGATCTGGGCGGAGAACAGCTCCTGCTCGATATCCTCGGTGCGGAAATAGCTGGCCGGGTTGATGCCATAGGGGGTGTAGAGGCCCTCGGCATTGTAGCTGCGATTGCCCGCCCGGTTCGGGTTGGGGTTGGTCTGCCCGGTCGTGACTTCGTTGCGCAGGCCGGTCTGGTTCATCGTGTTGGTGTTGCGATAGGTCGCGTAATTGACCCGTGCATACAGGTCGAGCGGTTCGGTGCGGACATCGAACGCGCCGGTCGCGCCGTAACGCTTGATCGCGTTATTGTAGAAATTCCACTGCACGCCGTCCGCCGACAGCGCGTCGACATTGGCGCGCGCCGTGCCGACGCCGAAGCGCGTGGTCTTGTAGTCGTTCTGCACTGCGGTCGATTCCGCCGCGTTGGCGCGCTCCTCGTAATAACCCGCCAGATAAAGGCCGAACTGGTGGTCCGCACCGAAGCGGCGTGCGGCGTCGAGGCCGATGGCCCCGCCCCAGCCCTGCTGTTCGCGATCGATGGCGAGGTCGGCGCCCTGCGCCAGCACGCGGGCGCGGGTGAAGCTGGTGCTGAAGTCGAAGGCGGTCGGGGTGCGCAGGTCGATGATGCCGGCGATCGCGTCGGCATCCTTGGCGGCGCCCGGCGTCTTGTCGACGGCAAGGCCGCCGATCGCGAAGGGCGAGAACAGGTTGAGCGAGATGGCACGCGAGCTGCCCGCGGTCTGCGGCAGGCGCAAGCCGTCCAGCGTATAGGCGTTGAAGCCGGTGTCGAAGCCGCGGATGGTGGCGAACTGCGCTTCGCCGGTCGCGCTCTGGTTGCGGCCCTGGTCGCGGGCGACCGAGACGCCGGGCAGGCGGCGGGCGAGATCGGTGACGTTGGTCTGCGAATTGATCGCGACGTCGCCGGTGGTGACGATGTCGGTCACGCCGATCGCGCTGCGCTCTTCGGACAGGGCGCTGCGGTCGCGGCGACCGTTGACGACGATGTCGCCGGTCAGGGCCTCGCTGATCGACCGGCTGGCCTCGGATTGCGGGGTGCCCTCCTCCACCGCCGGCGCCAGTGCCTGTGCGGTCGCCGTGACCGGTGCAAAAGCGAACGCGCCGACCAGCGCCGATGAGGCGCACAGCAGGTGCCGTGCAGGCGCACGAAGACGACGCTGCTGGAAATCCGGCAACGGGAGAGCAATGAACATGATTCCCCGCAATATTATGGTGTTTTGTGCGATCTTCGTCGCTGATCGGCCGACTAGGCGGGATTTAAGTAAATTTTATTACGGTAATGAACCATCTGGTGGCGGCGTCACTGCTTATGGTGCTGTGACGACATTGCGCCGGGCCCTTGCATGATGTCGAGTTTGGGTAAGGTTTTGCCATTTATTCAGTGCCCTGCCCTGTGTCGCAGTGGCAGAGCCGGCTTGGCGGGCGCAGTACTCGTCGGGCCCCCTCCCCCCGGCCCTCCTTTGGCGATGTCGCTCAGAGCGCGGCGATCAACCGTTCGGCGGCATGTGCCGCGGCGCGCGCGCTGGCGGCCAGATTGGCCGTGAAATCATCGGCGCTGGCGCCGTCCGCATCGTCGGTCGTCGCCTTGATCGCAGCCCAGGGAATGCCGAGCAACGCAGCCGTCTGCGCGACCGCGGCGGTTTCCATATCGACCAGCGTGGCGCCGAGCGCGTCGCGGACGCCAGCGGCATGGACGGCGCATTCGACGAACAGGTCGCTGGTCGCGATGCGCGCATGGGGCAGGCCGAGATCGGGCAGGTCGGCCGCGCGAAACGCCTCGACGCGGGCGGGACCGATCGGCCAGCAGCCGGCGGTATAGTGGGTCAGGCGCTCGTCACGCATTGCACCGAAATCGGCCTGCACGGCTTCGGTGATGAGGAAAGGCCCCCGCCCCACCGCACCGAGGCTGCCGGCGGTGCCGATCACCAGCAGATGCTCGGCACCGTAAGCGTGGACGAGCGTGGCGGCCGCGGTTGCCGCGGCAACCTTGCCGATGCCGGCACAGGCGAGGAACAGCGCATGGTCAGCGGTCTCGATCCGCTCGACAGGCAGAGGGGCGCCGCCCAAAGTCGTACGGGGGGCGTGGGGCAGAAGCGCGGCCAGTTCTGCCCGAACCCCGCTGACGATCCCGATCCGCATGGTCGTTGCTCCTGCCCGCCGGCGTCTGGCGTGCCATATTGCCGGGCTGTTGAATTGCAAAAATTCAGTTACGATGATGTGCACATCTGCATGATGTCAGTAATGCAGATGGTCGTCTGTGCACGACATCACATGGGAAGGTGCAAGGCCGGCGCGCTATGGGCGGCCCCCACCCGACCTGTCACGATCGACCGAACTGGCGCTCCGCATCATATTTGGCGACGAGGTCGGCGATCGCCTCGGCGAGCAGCTCCTGATGGCTGCGGCGCGTGCGGGCGGCGAGGACGCGAAAGGCCTCCGCGCTGGGATCGGCGGGATCGAAATAGGCACCGAGATGATATTTGCCCGGCCGCTTGCCGCCCGTTCGTGCGGCTGCCGGCTTTTCGGCGGGGGCAGGGGAGGGGCGGTGGCATCGTCGCTCGCCGCAGGCGGCGTCGGTGCCGGAACGGCGGGTGCCAGCAGGGATGTACGTCGTGCCATGACCTTCAGGCCTTCATTTTTGCAGGTGTGCAGTTGTTCACTTCATCAAGCACGAACTTCAACAGCATTGCAACTTCCTGCGCCGCCTTGCCCTTGGGCTCATGCTCAGTGACGCCTAGGCCGTACGGCCAGGCCGCGCGAAAGGCGCTACGCTCGCGCATGATGGCGGGCGCGACCTGAAGGCCGGTCGCCTCGGCCAGCGTCCGCGCATCGCTGAGCAGCGTCGTGGCGGTGGGCGGTGCCGCGTTCAACACCACCGATCCGCGCCGGCCGGTACTGGCGATCAGCTGCGCGGTGCGCTTGATCGCGTCGAGGTCGATCAGCGAGGGGCGGCAGGGGATCAGTACCAGATCGGCGCGCTGCGCCGCGGCTGCGGCCTCGGTGCCGGCTGCGGGAGGCGTGTCGATGATCGTCAGCCCGAAGCCGCTGGCGGCGGCCGCGTCGATCGCCTGGTCGAGCCGGCGTGCGCTGATCGGCTCGACATGCGGCGCTTCCTCCTGGCGACGCTCGCTCCATGCCGTGGCGCTTTCCTGGGGATCGAGGTCGAACAAGGCGGTCCGGATGCCAGACGCCTCAGCGGCAACCGCCAGGTTCACGGCCAATGTCGACTTGCCGACACCGCCCTTTTGCGCTGCAAAAGTGATAACATGCACGTGTGCACACCTTCATACAATCTGTCCTGGTTTTATGAAATAAATCAGGTCGGCACAATTGCAGATCATCCACCTTCGGTGATGACAGTGCCACGCGGGTTACGATCGACATGGTGCCAGCAGACGGGGCTACCGTGGCGCCGTTGCCGCAGGCCGGCATCCTTGAATGGAACGTCGCGGTGGAACGCAGCATCTTGAAAGCGGGCGGATAGCCGGGCATTTTCAAGGCTATGCGAATGCATGGCGTTCGTTGTCCTGCCAGATAAGGCGCATCGATTGATTCCACGCGTGCTATTTGCACGTCGGTCCTGATAAGGTGGCTGCATGCTCAAAACACGGATCAAACGACAGGCTGACCAGGGTGAGCGCGCGCGCAAGCGTCTCGCCCAAATCGAAGCGTCCATCATCTCCTTGAACGACGAAGATTTGCTGGACCTTGCCGATATCTTCAAGACACAGGCGGGAACGCCTTTGGTCGAGACGGCTGCGGCCGAAATGCAGAGGCGCAATATCCGGCTTTGACCGGACTGTCCGGCCGGTGACGACCGGGCATGATGGGCCGCCTATAATGGAACGTCATGTAATTCTGAGTGGCTGGTCCATGCCCCTGCGTCATGCTTCCCTCCGAATGGAGGGGGCGATGGGCAATCCCGGCGCTCTTATGCTTCAGCCGAGGTCAGCCACCGCGCGGTACCCTTTGCCGCACCTATAGCGGTTCGATCTGCCGCAGAACGGCATCATGGTCGTCTTCACGGAATGGTGCCGATCTTCATCGTGCAGGCCATACCCGACCGATCCGCCGGGAACATGTTGGCCTATCGACGGCAAGCACGGTAGCGGTATGGGAACCTGTCCGATGACCGCTGGACACCGGCGCGCATGATCCATAATGTAACGTTGTAACGTAACATCGTGGATTATCACCATGGCCCTTTCCTCCGGCTCCGATCGGCGCCTGCCGGTCACCGTTCTGTCCGGCTTCCTTGGTGCCGGTAAGACGACCCTGCTCAACCATATCCTCGCCAATCGCGAGGGTCGGCGGGTGGCGGTGATCGTCAACGACATGTCGGAGGTGAATATCGATGCCGACCTCGTTCGGGGAGGCGAGGCGGTACTGTCGCGCGCCGAGGAAGCGCTGGTCGAGATGACGAATGGTTGTATTTGTTGTACGTTGCGGGACGATCTGCTGGCCGAGGTACGGGCGCTCGCAGAGGCGGGGCGGTTCGATTATCTGGTGATCGAGTCGACCGGGATTTCCGAGCCTTTACCGGTGGCCACCACCTTTTCATTCCGCGACGAGACCGGCGTTTCGCTGGGCGACGTCGCGCGGCTCGATACCATGGTCACGGTGGTCGATGCGCTCAATCTGCTCGCGGATTATTCGAGCCAGGACTTCCTTGCCGATCGCGGGGAGACGCTGGGCGAGGATGACAGGCGCAGTCTGGTCGGCCTGCTGGTCGAGCAGATCGAGTTTGCCGATGTGGTGGTGGTCAACAAGGCGTCGTCGGTATCGGCCGAACAGCTCGCCACGGTCAAGAAACTGGTCGCCAGCCTGAACGCGGATGCGGTGATCGTGGCGGTGGACCGGGCGCAGGTCGACCTCGACCTGGTCCTCGCCACCGGGCTGTTCGACGAGGAAAAGGCGGCGCGTCACCCGCTCTGGGCCAAGGAACTGTACGGCTATGCCCATCATCAGCCCGAGAGCGAGGAATATGGCATCGAGAGCTTCGTCTACCGTGCGCGGGCGCCTTTCGATCCGGCGAAGTTCCATGGTTTCCTGACGGACGGTGGCCTCGACCACGTGGTGCGCGCCAAGGGGCATTTCTGGCTGGCGACGCGACCCGACTGGATAGGGGAGCTGGCGGTGGTGGGCAGCCAGACGACGAGCGCCCGCATGGGCCGCTGGTGGGCCGCGGTGCCCAAGCATCACTGGCCCGACGATGGCCAGTTCGAGACGTTCGTGGCGAGGCATTTGGACCCGGTTTGGGGCGATCGCCGGCAGGAACTGGTGTTCATCGGGATCGGCATGGACGAGGCACGTATCCGGCAGCGGCTGGACGCTTGCCTCGTTCCCGCCGCTGCGTTCACGCCGGGGCTCTGGACGGGCTTGCGCGATCCCTTTCCCGCCTGGGGCGAGCGGCAGATGGAGGCGGCGCAGTGACGGTCGCGGCGATGGAGCGCCTGGTGGCGAGCGGCGTGGATCGTGCCGCGCTCGACCGGATCGCGCGGGCGGAGACCGCGCTGGCGATCTGGTGGCGGGGGGTGCCGGAGCGTCTGCGGGACGGGTTGGCGGCGCTGGAGCTCGATACCATCGACGATGTGCGCATCGAGGTGGCTACCGGCGCGCCTGTCGACACGGCGCTGTACGCCGCGGCCTATCCCGACGCGGTGGTCGCGCCGCTGGCGGCGGATATCGAGGCGCTGGTGCTGCGCCATGCCGCGCTGACCGGCGAGGACCGGTTGAAGGTCCGGCTGGAGGTGATCGAGACCGACGCCTGTCGCCGCTTTCATGCCGATTACGTCTCGCTGCGGCTGCTGTGCACCTATGTCGGTCCGGGCACGCAGTGGTGCTGCGCCGACCGGCCGGACGCGATCTGCGAAGTGCCGACCGGGGCGGTGCGCGTGTTCAAGGGCCGCCTGCTGCTCGACCCGCCCACCATCCTGCATCGATCGCCCCCGATCGTCGCGACCGGCAGGCGGCGACTGGTGCTGGTGATCGATCCCGCGCCCCCATCCGACCAGCAAGGAGATCCATAATGGCAACCGTCATCGACAAGCCCGTCGCCGAGGAGCGCTCGGCCGCATGGTGCCTGACCGAAGCGGGCAAGGTGTTGCTGCACTGGGCCGAGGCGGTCGGCCGGCGCGACGTCGACGAGGTGATGTCGCTTTACGCCCCCGACGCGATCCTGGTGCCGACGCTGTCCGACGAGGTGCGCGGCCGCGACAGCGACCGGCGTGCCTATTTCGAGACGTTTCTTGCCAATGAGGGGATCGAGTGCGGCATTCTGGTGCAGAAGAAGCGGGTGAGCGCAAAGCTCGGCACCGTGGTCATCGGCGGTCTCTACGACTTCAACATCCCGGTGAACGGCGCGGAGGCCATCGTGCCTGCGCGGTTCCTGTTCACCTTTGAAGAGATTGAGGGACGCTGGCGCATCACCGGCCACCATTCGTCCAAGGCGGCCGAGGACGTTTGAAGCTTGAACGGGTGCGCATATGCAATGCTGCACATGTGCACTCGTTCACATCGGCAATCAATGCTTGGAGGCGATCGCCAGGCCGCTGCCGAGCACGAGGGCGTCCTCGACGAAGCCGGTCGCTGTCTGCCCATAGCGGGCCATCGCCGCGCAGCGCAGGCGCCAGCCGGCATAGGAGGAGGCGAGCGCCGCTGCGACCGCAATGGCCGCCCCGAGCACGCGCTTGTCGCGCGGTGCGAGTGCCGCCCCGGCATAGGCGGCGGTGACGCTGCGCACGGCAAGCCCGATTGGGACGATGCGATCGGGGGCAGTCTTCATCTTGTCGCCCGCCATTTCCGCCGCGGCGAATGCCGCAGTGCCGGCCGCGATCACCGGGTTCAGGAGCAGTTTCTGGAGCGGCAGGTCGGCCGGGATATCGCCGCGTCGCGTTGCGGTGGCGATTGCTGCAAGCGGCGTGATGCCGCGCTGGCCGGCGACGATGCCGATAAGGAAGGAACGGATCATGCGCTGACCTCCGGAGCAGGGATCAGCCATAATCCGTCAGGATCGATCCGTATCCGGGGTCTGGTGAGAGGATGGACAAAATCATACGCTAAGCCGACGACCGTCCCGATTGGGATGGAGACCGTCCGAAAACGTGATCGTGATTCCCGAGTGCATCCGGGCGGTGTAATCTGCATGCATGGCGTACATCGAGGGACATGCTCGTGATCAGGCGCTGCTGCTGCCAGCGTCGGTCGACGATTATGTAGCGGCGGACAACCCGGTGCGGTTCATCGACGCCTTCGTCGATGATCTTGATCTGGGCAGTGCTGGCTTCGTGCGGTCGCGACCCAAGGCGACGGGACGGCCCGGTTACGATCCGGCCGACATGCTCAAGCTCTACCTGTACGGCTATCTCAACCGGGTGCGGTCGAGCCGGCGCCTGGCGGCAGAGGCGGCGCGCAATCTCGAGCTGATCTGGCTGCTGCGCGGTGTGCGTCCGGACTTCCGGACCATCGCCGACTTCCGGCGCGACAACCGGACCGCGTTCAAGGCGGTGTTCCGCGCGTTCGTGATGCTGTGCCGCAAGCTGGACCTGTTCGGACGCGAGTTGCTGGCGGTGGACGGCACGCGGCTGAAAGCGGTGAACAGCCGGTCGCGCAATTTCAGCCGTGAGCGCCTGGCGACGTATCTCGCCGCAGTAGATGCGCGACTGGACCGCTATCTGGCGGAGCTGGACCAGATCGACCACGGTGAGGATGCTGCCGGCACCGGTCGCGGCGATACCCTGGCGACGAAGATCGCCAAGCTGCGCGAACAGCGTCAGGCCAGTGCGGCGCTGCTGGGTCAGCTGGAGGCCAGCGGCGAAGGACAGATATCGCTCACCGATCCCGACGCCCGCCTGATGGTCGCGCATTCCAAGGTCACGCTCGGCTACAATGCCCAGGTGGCGGTCGACGCCAAACACAGCCTGATCGTCGAGCAGCACGTCACCAACGCCTGCAACGACATGAGCCTGCTGGCGCCCACCGCCGGAGCGGCGATGGAAGCACTCGGGGTAGAGCGGATCGATGCGGTCGCCGACATGGGATATCACTCCGGCGACGACATCGTCGCATGCGAGCGGCCGGCATCACGCCTTATATTCCCCGCCCGCATCGTGGCACCGCCGTCGGCAACGGCCTCTTTCCCAAGGAGCGGTTCCGCTACGATCCCCAAGCCGACGTCTATCATTGTCCCGGCGGCCAGGTGCTTGACATCCGCTACGCGTCCGTGACGCGCGGGCATCTGTCGGTCCAGTATTCCAGCCCCGCCGCCTGCGCGGGCTGCCAGATCAAGGCGCGCTGCACCAAGGGACGCTGGCGACGCATCAATCGCGGCGAGCACGAGGCCGTCATCGAGCGCATGGCGGCACGCCTCGCGGAACGCCCCGACATCCTCGTGATCCGTAAATCCACGGTCGAACACCCGTTCGGCTCGATCAAGCAATGGATGAACCAGGGCGCGTTCCTGATGCGTGGGCTGGACAAGGTCCGCGCCGAGTTCAGCCTGACGGCACTGGCCTACAATCTCAGGCGGGCCATCACCCTCATAGGCGTGCCGGGCTGATCCGGGCAGTGCAGGCCTGATCCAGGCGGCCATATTCTCCGTCACGACCGTGGGAATGACCGTCTCAGAGCCGATTTGGCCGTTACCAGGGCGCAGAAGACGGCAAATGCCCGAAATTCCTCTGCGTACCTGCACGCTCAACCATCCCGCCTCGCGTTTTCGGACGGTCTCGATGGTGAAATGGGAACAGCTTTGTGCGTTGGGCTGGGCTGGTAGTGGCGAGAGGCCAAAGCTGCCTGGATCGAACATGCCTCTTATCGACCGCTATGTCTTCGCCCCTGATTTTTCGCGAGCGCCACGCGACGAACGTGAACGCGGGTGTGGGAGTCGTATTAGCAAATGCCCGCGCCTACAGAACAGAAGACGACCCCTTCTTCAGGAGAATGATTGGACTTCGGGAACTTCCCATGCGATTAAGCCGTAAGATTCTTGGCGGTTCTAGCGTCAGTCACCGTCCGTTTGGCATCGACAATTTCTTTTTGTTGGAAGCCAATGAAAGCGAGATTGTTTATGAACTGGCAGGCCGATTCTGGTCTTTGGACTATGGCCTAGAGGTGTTTTCCAATGCGAGTGAGTTTTTAGCTATCAAGACTCCCGGAAGCGCAAAGCTGGTGCTGAACTTTAAAGTTCGCTCAGACGAAGCTGGACAAACGATCCTCTCGACAGAAACTCGTATCATTTGCGCTGACAGATCGGCGCATCGTAGCTTTACACCGTATTGGTATTTGATTCGCCCCGTGAGTGGCTTGATACGCCGTAGAACCTTGCATGCCATCCGCAGATCGAGCGAAGCGGAAAATCACAATCAATAATCTATCAGTCTCAGCCTTTTTCTCAAACGACGGCCTGCGAGACAGCGGGGGCATTCCCACAAGAACAACCAACGAGACGGCTGGCACCGTCCCGATTGGGATGATGAAATGGGAATCGCCGTCAGGATCAGCCAGCTTGCTCGGGAAAGCACTTCAACCCTGTATGCTCCAACAGGATGACGGTTGATTCAACGCTGCCGATGCCTTCAATCGACTGGAGCCGGTCAGCCAGTTCGGAAAGCGCCTGCGTAGTTTCGACCGAAACCACCAACACCGCATCGCGCTCGCCAGCGATCGAGTAGATCCTTTGAATTTCGGACCACGAGGCGAGCTTGTCGATAACCCGCGCACATGGTCGTACCGTGATCGATAAGGTAACCAATGCCGACACGTCGTGGTTCGCATCAGGGGCGATCATCGCGGTATAGCCGATGATGATGCCGTCACGATCCAACCGTGCGATGCGCGCCTGCACCGCCGTACGTGACAGGTTCAACTCCCGCGCAAGCGAAGCGGTCGCGGTGCGCGCGTTCTGGCGCAGAAGCGCCACCAGCTTTTGATCGGTTTCGTCGAGCCGCTTGCCGGTCCTGTTCATCCGCACCGTCACATCGTCATCAGTTACGGCGATCCGCAATCTCGCCAGGTCGAGTGCCTCGTAGCATTGGCGGGATCAAAGGAGCGAGTGATGAACGTAGTCGAGGCAAAGGCATTCCAAGGCAATGTGCGTGGGACGCGCTGAATATCGCCAACATCGACGGCGTGACCGTGCGCCTGCATTGGACCGATCAGCCGTATATCTGGCACGTCAACGATGGGCCGGAGGTCTTCGTCGTTCTGGATGGGATCGTGGATATGCAAGTTCGCGACGGAGATACCGAACACTCCCATAGGCTAACGTCAGGCACCGTATTCCATGCCGAACAAGGTGACGCCCACCGAGCGATTCCTATCGGTGAGGTGCGCGCCTTGGTGATCGAACGGGCAGGCAGCGTATGAGTTAATCCTCCCGCAAGCGAAATGAGTATTGCCTTCCTGATCGATTGGGAACGACCAACGAGACGACCAAGACCGTCTCGTTTGTGATGGTGGATCGAGAATGTTCTAGCGCTTAATCGCACCGAGAACGGGTCGCCTTCCGGCGTGCGTTCGGCCTGCGCGAGATATATCTGCGGGCGGTATGCCTCGCGCGGCAGCCCCGTGACCGTGAAGAGCTGTTCGGTGCCTATGTCCACCTTGGCGCCGAACCCTCGATCGTCTCGTTGCTCAATGCACCCAGCAGATGGCAGATCGCTCCCCACCGTCGTCGCACCGATCGCGTCAAAGCCGATCATCAGTCCCTCGCCCATGCTGCCGGTCCAGCGACCGCCTGCAACGTACAGCTTGCCTGCATAGCGTGTCCCGAATGGCGCGACATACTCCACGAACCTGCGCGTCGGCCCCAGGACGCGCGTTTCATAGGGGATGACGTGCATCTGGTAGGGGCGATCGTGATCCACGAAATGGCCCATGATGCCACGGGCCACACTCGTGTTGCCGCCACTGGGTATTGCGCAGATCGATCAGCACGGTGTCCGTGTCTGCCAGCGACGCGAGCGCCTTCGAGAAGGCATCGATCAGCCTATGGTCCCGAGTGAGTTGTTGATGCGAATGATCCCGAGCCGTCCCTGTCGTTCGGTTTCCAGCAGCGGACCATCCTCGACGCGCCTTGCCAGATCGTTGGTCGCCACTAGCGTATAGGTCCGCGTGCGACGGCCGTCCCGAATCTCGATCATGCGCCC
>NZ_CP101725.1:0-37326 GCF_038809135.1 Sphingomonas sp. NY01
GGTGCCATTTCTCTAGCTTTTCTGCAGGCTTCAGAGGCCTGAATCTTGAATATAGAAGAACTATAGAATCTGAACGGCAAAAGTGAGTAATTGGGCAGGGGGTCTGTGGATAAGTAGGCCCCATCAATGCAGACGGAATTACCCCTCACCGGTCATCTGAAGAAGGCGTTCAGTCCGACATAAAGTCTGGCCTCAGTTCGTGGCTCGGTTCTCATCATCCAGCACCTGAGCCAGTACCGCCAATGGATCGACGCCGATGGCGCGTGCCACCGCGACATATTCGTCCACCGCCAGCATCCGCTCGCCGGTTTCGTAGCGCGAGACATAGGCCTGCTGCCAACCGAGCCGTTTTGCCAGATCGACCTGACGCAGCTTTGCGTCCCGGCGCGCCTCGGTCAGCGCAGCGACGATGCGCGCATGTAGCTCGGGCAGGGCGGGAGAGACTGGCATGGCATGGCACTAGCGCGGCTTGATAGGAATGCGGAAAGCGTATATTGTCGAGCCATCGTCACGAGGAGGCCGAACCTCATGGGACTGTTCAATCGCATCGCGTCGTTCTTCGATGACTGGCACACGCCCACCGCCGCATCGGCGGTGGGTGATACCCCGACGATCAACCCGGCTACGGGGCTGCCGATGACCGGCGGCGTCGACGTCGCCGGCAATCCGTTCGGCACCGATCTGTCGAGCCACCATCACGACTACCAGCAGCTCGATCCGCATCGTTCAGGCTCGGCGTTCGACGATCATTACACCACGTGGCATGATCCGTTTATGAACGGCATGGGAGGCGGACATGACCCCTGCCGCGACTGATGCGGTGCCTTGGTTCGACTGGTTGCTTGCGCGCTTCGAGGTCGGCCGGTTTGCGGTGGTGCCGTTCAGCATCTCGCTGTTCGCCGCTCCGATCAGCTGGCCGATCCTGTCGCTGTCGCTGTTCGGCGGCAGGCGTTCTACAATCGTGGCGGTGGTTCTGCTGGTCATCTGGGCAGTGCCGGTCGGGCTTGATCAGGCGCGGGGCTGGTGGCTCGGCCGCCATCCCCATGCTTCCCCACGCTGGCTGCGCGCTGTCCGCGCCGCGATCGGTGATGCGGTGTTCGACGAGGCGCTGGCGCATCTCACGATCCTGCACGGTGATAACCCCGGCTACCGCATCGAGCGCGCTCATCTAGCCAATGCGGTGCAGGTGGTGTGGAATACGAGGCGCAAAGGTCGGCAGCGGGCTGAAGGCGTCCGTCTCGATGATGCCGCGAGGCAGGCGTGACGGTGTCGCGATTGTACCGCCTCGGTGACCTCGTCGGTGTCAGGATGTCTAGCGGTAGCGACGATTTTCCTGACCTCGCGACCGAGCAGACCGTCGCACTCGGTGCGCTTGATCCGCATCGCGTTGTGACGCTGCTTCGTGCAGCTGATGCTACTGGGTTCTTCACGCGCGAGGAGCCTCACAGCGGGGCTACAGAGCCCAATGTCCGGACTTAGCATGTGCGGCTATGCCATGGTGGCAGAGCGCGCCTGCGGGCCTTTCCAGAACCGCTTTCGGACCTCGCGACTGCGGTATTGATCCGGCTGGCCCGCGGCTGTCTTTGCGCGCGCCGGGTGATGGGTATCGAAGAGGTATCGCAAGCGCTCCGTGATACGGTCGCTGCCTCTCGGGCATCGCTCGAAAGTACCGCCTTCGATCGTGAACTTGAGACAGGCCGCGAGCAGGAAAACCAGCCTGCCGGGGACGGGATCGTCTGCGGCGTTTTGGGATGGTTCAGGCCCCGCGGTGTGCGGTACCACGAGGATATCCGGTCCACGTCGGAGATTACGCCGGCGGACTGGTCGGCACTGCTCGATCATGCCGATGCGATCGACTTTTCGATCGTCCCGAACCGGCGCCGGCCGGGCCGTCCGATCACATCTTTCATCTCGCCATCATGGCCGGAAATCGTCGCCGCGAGCTCGCGATCAATGACCCCTTCGAGACACCCGAACTCGCCCCATCTGATCACGCTGACCCGGCGCGCCATGCGCGACCGCCAAGTGCTGTCACCGGACATGTTGAACGGCGTACAGTTCGCCGCCTTGGCAACGGCATGGCTGGACGCGCGAGCGGGCGATCCAGGCGACGATCCGAGCCGCTGACGAACGAGATAACCGCATGACCGACGATGGCGATAACGCATGCCTGATGAGACGCCGCTACCGCAGGACGCAGAGCCGCCCCGCAGCCTCCCGGCCAACATCCTCGACGCCCTCGACATGGACGGTGTTGGCGAGATTGATATCGCATTCGAGCGACCGTCCAGCCATCCGCGTCCTGCCACGTTCGACTGATCGATCGGCAGGACGGATATCAAGGCGATTGGGTGCTGCCCCGCTTATCGGGGCAGATATGGTCTGCTGGCCGGCTGTCACGCCGGCCCGAGGCCCCATGGAATGCCAAAACGATGTCGAACTCAGTAAATCGACCAAAGACCCCATCACGATCGGCAAAAGGGAAAAAGCACACACTACGCTATGCATAGCGTTTAGGTGCCATAGTTAAATGCGTAGGATTTCAATTGGGTAGCCGAATATCCTGTGGGTAGCGGACCGATCAAAAGCTGATCGTGATGCAATCAGTGATATCCGTGGTACGGATATCAGCCGGATATCCGCTGGATTAATCATGGTATTGACATCGATAACTTCGACATGGGGGTATCGATGGCGAAACTGGAGATATCGATCGGGTTCAAGGTCGATCGGGAATACGATGCACAGCTCGATCAAGCGCTAGCCATCACCGGTGAGGATCGTGCGACATTCGTGCGGGAAGCGGTCCGTTTCGCGATGACCCGTACGATCAAGGGATCCGACCCGTCTGACAGTGAACCGGAGCCTACGGCCCAGTTCAGCTTTGAGGATGCCGCGGCGACGATCCGCTGGCTCGAACAGACGCTTATCGATTTCAAGCAGGTGGCGGGCGAGCATCAACGCCAATCGGCCAATCTGCGGAAATTGGAACGCGACGATGCGAACGCAATGCACCGTGCTCGCGCCGAGTTCTTGGAAGGTTATCCCGAGCGGATCATGAAGAGCCAGAAGCCGGTCCATGACAAGCTCACCGAGTTGTCCGGCAAGATGGATGACCTGCCGGGTGTCGCCGACATTTTTGGCGGCCGTGACACGGATCGAGGGGGAGGTTGTTGCCGCATTGGCGAGCATGGCGGAAGCCGCCCAAAAGGACCGCAAGACGGCAGCCGCCGAAGCCAGGGAAACACGTGCCCTGATCGAGAAGGCAATGGCGGAGCCGCGTACGCAAAACACGATTGATCTGGGTGACAGAAGTTATTTCAATCTCGGCCTGCTCGCGGGTATTTTCTGGCTCATCTCCGTGGCGGTGCTTTACGCCATCATCATGCTCCTGCCGGCGGACTGGATTGCGGTCAGAACCGCCAATCACCTGCTTGGCGGCGGTCAGCAGGCGGTTTGCCAATTAGTGAAATTTCGCGAGAGCACTGACAACTGTCGCTACCAGATCAATGGCAGGAAGGGTGTCATCAAGGTCAGCGCGGACCTGGACACGGATCAGTGATCCGCCCCAATTCGATCGCCTCGCCCAGCGGCGCAGCGGCCTATTACGCGAGAGACAATTACTACACCGCCGACGAGGGGCAGGCGATGAGCGCGTGGGAAGGCGAGGGCGCGGCCGCGCTCGGCCTTGCCGGTCAGGTCGACGCGCAAACCTTCGGCGACATCCTGTCCGGTCGTTTGCCGGACGGCAGCGTCATTGATGCCAGGCAGGGCGAGCACCGCGCTGGTCTCGATTTGACCTTCTCGGTATCGAAGTCTCTGTCGCTGGTGGCGCTGCTCGGCGGTGACGACCGCATCGTCGCGGCGATCAGGGCATCAGTCACCGCGACGCTGGCTTGGGCGGAGAAGAACCTCGTCGAGGCGCGGGGGATGGAGGGCGGACGGCAGGTCGGCGTGAAGACCGACAATCTGGTCGTCGCGACCTTCCTCCACGACGTCAATCGCAATGGCGAGCCGCAGCTGCATGTCCATGCCATCGTCGCCAATGCGACGCGGCGGCCGGACGGTCAGTGGCGGGCGATGCGCAACGATCCGTTCTTCGATCGCCAGACGGTGCTCGGCACTATCCATAATGCCGACCTGCGCGCCCGTATCGAGGCGCTCGGCTACCGTACCGAGCCCGCCCAAAATCCCATCGCTGGCTCGTTCGAGATCGCCGGTGTTCCGCGTGCGACGATCGAGGCTTTTTCCACCCGTTCGGCCGAGATCCGCGTAGCGCTAGAGACCCGCGGTCATGGTTCGGCGCGTGAGCGTGAGATCGCAGCGTTGAGCACTCGGGTGACCAAGACGCCCGAACTCAGCGCGAAAAGGCGCGGAAGCGAGTGGGCGGCGCTGGCGGTGGTTGTCGGGTTCGATGCGCGGGTGCTGGCTGAGCAGGCAATGGCGCGGGGGGAGCAGCAGGAGACGATGTGGTCGCGCGTCGTCGAAGGAGTGCGCGGAATCGGAGCGAAGGGCATGGCGCTGGCCGCAGCAATGGGGCTCAGCCCGCGGGACGGCGACCCGCTGGTGCCTGAACGGCTCGGCCGGCTCGATCCACGTGCGTTTGCGGCCGCGCAGGCGGTCGCATCGGCGTCGCGTGAACTATCCGAGCGCGAGGCGGCGTTCGAACGCTTCGATCTCATTGGCGCCGCGCTCGAACGTGGCGGACCGGTACTGGTCAGCGATGTCGAGGCGCGGATCGCGCTGCTCGAGAAGAAGGGACTGCTGATCGGCGATGGCGGGCGTCTGGTGACGCCGGAAGCCACGGTTCGCGCTGAACAGGCCATGCTTGATCTGGCATCGCTGGGCAGGGGACGGGTAACCCCGGTGTTGAATGCGATCTCTGCGGCTGTCCGCGTCCAGCAGGCCGGATCGGAGCTTGGCCTGCGTCGGCTCAACCCCGCACAGGAAAAGGCCGCGACTCTGATCCTGTCCTCCTCGGATCGGATTGTGGTGGTGCAGGGCGTGGCGGGGGCGGGCAAGTCGGCCGCGCTGGCGCCAGCCGCGCAGGTCGCCAGAGCCGAGGGGAGGCCGGTGCTGGGGCTCGCCATCGCCAGCACGATTGCCGCACAGCTCAAGCGCGATATCGGCACAGACAGCATGACGGTCGCAGGTTTCATCGGACGCTATCAGAAAATCCTCGATGGCACGGCCTCGCCTACTCATCTGGCCAAGGCAAAAGACGCCATTGCCGGTGCGATCCTGCTGGTCGACGAGTCCTCGCAGATCGGCACCAATCAGATGGCCTCGCTGATCGGCATCGCCAACCGGCTGGAGGTTGGACGGCTCGCGCTGATCGGCGACACCCGCCAACTGGGTGCGGTAGAGGCAGGCAAGCCGTTCGAGCAAATCCAGGCGAACGGTCATGCCGTCGCCGAGATGCCGGAGAACCTGCGCGCCCGCTCGCCGATGATGAAGGCGGTCACGGCCATGCTCAACAAGGGCGACATGCGAGGCGTCTTTGCCCGGCTGCAGTCGGTCACGCACGAGGTGTCGCGTGATACCGTGCCTGAACGAGCCGCAGCGATGTGGGCGGCGTTGCCGGCCGCAGAGCGTGACGCGACGCTACTGTTGTCATCGGGACGGGCAATGCGCTCGGCAGCCAATGAGGCAGCGCAAGGACAGCTGAGGGCAATGAGCGCGATCGGCACCGAGGCTCACCGGTTCAACGTGTTCGACCGGGTGACGGTAACGAAAGAGGCAGCGCGCGATCTGCGTGCCTACCGGGAAGGCCGGGTCGTTGAATTTCAGACCAACCTGCCCAGCCAGCAGTTGATGCGCGGGCAGATCGGTGTGGTTTTGTCGAGTGAGAAGGGCGTCGTGCGTCTCGCCATGCGGGATGGTAGCGAGCGATTGTTCAAGCCGGCACGGCTACCACGCAATCTCACCCGAGACGCGGTACAGGTCCATGCGGTGAAGACGATCGATCTGCACGAGGGTGATCGTATCCGCTGGACCGCGCGCGATCCGGCGCGCGACATGCTCAATCACGGGCTGGCGAAGATAGAGGCGATCGGGGACGGGATGGTGACAGTGTCCTCACTCGCCGACGGGAGCGTCCATGAGCTGCCGCGTGGCGATCGGATGCTCGAGCGGTTCGACCTTGCCTATGCGCTTAATGCGCATATCGCGCAGGGCGTCACCACGCCGCATGGCATCGTCATGATGAGCGCCGGCGAACCCAAGCTCGCATCGGCCAGGACCTTGCTCGTTGCAATGACGCGGATCGCTGACCGGGCGACGCTGATTGTCGATAGCGGGCGTAATCTCGAACGCGCGGTGGCGCGCAATCTCGGTGCCAAGACCTCGGCGCTCGACGTCGCCAAGTCGGTGCCTGAGAAACACCTGTCGCTTGACGGACCTCTGGGCGCACGGGAACGTTCCCGAGATTTCGGTATGGAGATGTAGCGCGATGGAGCTAGTCATCCTGTTTTTCACGCGAAGCGATTTTGCCGGTGTCGCCAGCACCCGCGTTCACCGCCCTGCCAAGCAGTTCGAAGCCATCCTTGACCAGCTATTTGGAGAACATGTCCGGACTGACGGTGCTTTAGGTATCGACCTCTGGTGCGCTCTCGCTGGTGTCGAATGGCGCAACCGGGAAGGCAAGACGGTATGTTATTCGCATCGCTGCGCGGGCGACGTCGTCGCCTGGGTACGCGAGGAAGGATGCTATCTCGAATGGTATGCCAGCGGCGAGGAGGGAGAGGTCGCCGACTGGATCAGTGACGCGCTGCGTGACGCGGGCTGGTCATGGTCCGCACCGGAGCGTGACCGGGCGAAATCAAGCCTTGACGCGGGCACATCCTGGACGATTCCACCCGCATGAAGTGATCTGCCTCCACCGATGCTTGTGCCTGTCGTCGGAGCGGCTAGTGGCGTTTACAGGACTATACTGACGAGAGAGGTGAATACCAGTTCTACCGAATGCGCGACAACGGCCTGCGCGAACCGATTAACGCCGTACTAATGAACAGAGTGCGGGTCGCCGAAGGTAGTGAGGTCGAACCGACCGCGAGCATCATTGACAGCCAGTTGGTGAACGCCACTGAAGCCGGCAGGCCGCTCGGCTACGACGCCGGCAAGAAGGTCAAAGGGCGCAAGCGCCACATCGTGACCGACGCGGCTGGCGACCTGGCTGAACGGGACTGCGATGGCGCGTTGGAACTTATCAAATGTTGCCGGGACGTCTATCTCTCTCGCTCGCTTCTTTGCCGATAGCGGCTATGCCGGGCAGAAGTTGCAAATGCCGTTGCGCACCTCGACTGCCTAGCCATCGAGATCATCAAGCGTTCCAACACTCGGCGCTTCGTTCTCCTGCCCCGTTGCTGGATTGTCGCGCACTATTGCTTAGCTCAACCGATGCAGACGTCTCGACAGCGACTGGGAGGTTTCCGCCACTTCTTCCAAAGCTTGGCTTGTCATCGCATCCATCAGGCGAATGACACGTCACCTCACAAAGCTCGAATTATGAGTCCAGCTCTTATAAAGGTCGTAAGCGGGGATGGATTTTTCGGGGTAGAACGCGCAGGAACGCGACATACGAGAACCGCTTTCGGTCAGTCGTTTATATACGGCCGATCAGCATCACGCCGGCAGGATTCATGACCAGAGAATATGACATGACCGTCACCGAGAACAGTGTCTGGCCTCAGTTCAGCGAAGAGGAAGTTCAGGCCGTGGCGGACATCGTCCGGTCGAACAAGGTAAACTACTGGACTGGACAGATCGGTCGAGCATTCGAGCAAGAGTTCGCTGATTGGGCGGGCACTTCTCATGCCGTGGCGCTCGCCAACGGCACATTGGCGCTTGATGTTGCGTTGAGGGCGCTTGGCGTAGGGCCCGGAGACGAGGTAATCGTTACACCGCGCACGTTCATTGCCTCCATCTCCTGTGTAGTAAATGCAGGCGCTGTTCCAATCTTCGCTGACGTCGATCGCAACAGCGGCAATATCAGCCCTGCCACTATTGCGCCCTGTATAACTGAGCGTACCCGCGCTATAATTCCGGTGCATCTGGCGGGCTGGCCCTGTGACATGGACGGAATCATGGCACTGGCCGCGCAGCACAACCTTGTTGTGATCGAAGATTGTGCGCAGGCACATGGTGCCCAAGTCGGTGATCGTAGCGTCGGCAGTATCGGTCATGCCGGCGCCTGGTCGTTCTGCCAAGATAAGATCATGACCACCGGCGGGGAAGGCGGCATGGTCACGACCAACGACAAAGCTTTATGGTCTACGATGTGGTCATTCAAAGATCATGGTAAAAGCTGGGAAGCCGTGTACGAGCGCGAACACGCACCCGGCTTTCGTTGGGTTCATGAGAGCTTCGGCACGAATTGGCGGATGCTTGAGGTGCAGGCCGCCATTGGTCGAATTCAGCTGAACCGTATGGCGGAATGGACGCGTCGTCGTACGGAGATCGCCATGCGTCTTTCCGATGCACTGGCGCGCCATCTCGACGTCGTGCGCGTTCCGGCTCCCATGGCTCGAATGCGCCATGCTTACTATCGCCTATACGGCTATGTCCGACCGGAAAATCTCGCCAGCGATTGGTCGCGCGACCGGATTGTTGCTGAGTTAAACGCGGCAGGAGTGCAGGTGCTGCACGGCACCTGTTCGGAAGTTTACCTTGAAAAGGCGTTCGATGGCACGCCTTGGCGCCCGGAGGCACGCCTGCCGAATGCCCGTGAACTTGGAGAGACAAGCCTGATGTTCCTGACCCACCCGACCATGAGCGATGACGAACTGGATCGGGCGGCAGACGCCATCGATAGCGTGTTAGGTGCGGCAGCGCGTTAACCCTAGACAGGGCCGGCAGTGCCGTTCACGCGCGGCCGGACCCGTTTCTAATGTATCAATTGTTTGCTTCGGGTTGGTTGCCCGTAAAAGGCCGCATGGTCGCTTCCCCCTCCGCCGCGATGCCATCACGTACCAGCACTTTACGTACGGTTAGCCATAGAATACGCAGGTCGAGGCCGAAGCTGTAATTGTCAACATACCAGGTATCGAGCGCGAACTTGCTGTTCCAATCGAGCGAGTTGCGACCATTGATTTGTGCCCAGCCCGTCAGCCCGGGGCGGACGAGATGTCTGCGAGCCTGCTCCGCGGAATAGAGCGGCAGATATTGTACCAGTAGCGGACGTGGGCCTACCAAGCTCATGTCACCGCGAACCACGTTCAGCAGCCCCGGCAGTTCGTCGAGACTGGTTGATCGTAACAGCCGGCCAAACTTTGTGAGGCGCAGGTGATCGGGAAGCGGGTGCCCCTGTTCGTCCACGGTATTTAGCATCGTTCGGAACTTGAACATCGCAAACAGACGGCCGTTCAACCCAGGGCGCACCTGCTTGAACAAGACGGGTCGGCCCAGCTTAACCGCCACTAGCACTGCCACAACAGCCAGCACGGGGCTGAAGACAACCAATGCAGCCAAAGCCGCGACCAAATCAAAAGCGCGTTTCACGTTCGTTGCATCCACCGTTTCATGATGGGAGCCGATAGAGGTCAGGCGGGCATCGGAACAAGGGCAACGCCTGCGCCACACGCGATCAGCGTCGCGCACTATCGCGCGCGCGGCGAACCTGCTCACCAGGCGCAAGCGGCTCGGAAGGACGATAGCTGCGATCTAGGCGATTGTTAATCCTGGATTGCACCCGATTTTCGATCCGTCCGCCAACGCGCCCCATCGGCGTTATGCCCGCTTGCCTCGCAATCTTGTCTGAACTTTGCCGCTCGCCAGCAACATCCGGCTCAATGAGCCGCGTCTCCACCGACTGCGGCGGCGCATCGGGATCGGCAGAGACTTGCTGTGCGGCACCAGGCGCGGCGATCACCAACGCAGTAACAAGAGCAGATAAACGCATCGTCTTCATACTCATCAGGCAATTACCATGCCACCCCGTGTCTGAATGGGAGATAGCTGCGGTCAGGAAAACACACTTGAAACCCCGTCAGCGTTGAACCGACGCTGGGCGCACAAGAGCCTGCGTCACTTGGCCCGCCACGCTCATTAATCGCTCGGACGGCTGCACAATCAGCGTCAGCATCTGAACAGGGCAGTTGATCGGGACACGCACCATTCCAGTAAATCGATCGCGGCCAGGTGTCACATCGACCCGGCCCAGTTCGCGCCCATCGGCACAGGAAAGCGACCAGTAAGGAGGGGATGCATCGGTCTGTTCGACGCTAGCTGAACCTTCAATTATATAATCCCCGGGTGAGAGCACCTGCATCTGCCTGAGCACGGGGCCGCCTGTCCCAGGCGACGTAGCGAAATCAAATCGGCCACCCCCTGCCGACATCTCTAGCGTGGCGGTGAGAGCAGGGTCGTCTTCCGAGCGCCAGTCGAACTGTGTCGGTGCGCTGTGCCGCTCGGTGAACCGAGGATTGCGTGAGGTTTGACGATGAACACCAGGGTGCAAGAGAGCGTAATAGTGCCATGCGGCTTCAGCATTGCCGCTCGTCAGTAAAGCATCGGTGACACGTCCGTTGGCCAATTCCGGCACTACAATATTTGCCCGACGCATGGCACTTAACAGGGCAACCGTCGCTTGTGGATCTGAGCTCGCAGCCGCAACATGACTAACAAAGTCGCTACCCCACGGCGGCTTCGTCGCTAGCATCCGCACAAGTTCTTGTCGAACGGAGGGTTCGACAATCGCGCTGGAGAGCACAGGATATAATAGCTCTCCTGCCCTTTTATTCGTGCGTAGCGCCAAATCATATTGTCTCAGTACGCCCGGAATATCACCCCGGACGACAGCATCCTCGATCCCCCACAATTGGGTGCGCAGATCTCGACGGGTTAATTTTTGCACATAAGCAAAGGTGCTCCGAGCGGCGACCGTGTCGCCACGAATTTGTGCGTTCAAACCAAGCGTCGACAGCGCTGGGATTGCGATCGCGTCCCGTCGCAGCGCCGCGCGCGCTATCGTATCCGCGCGAACGCGATCCTGCGCAGTCGCTTCTGGCCCTGAAAGGTGACTAGCGAATGCTGCGGCAATGCGGCCGTCTCTTGGAGCTAATTCGTACGCCCAAGCAGGGGACGAGTCGCGAACCGCATTCGCCAGGGAATGGCTGATCGTGCCATAACCAAGCCACGCGGCGCTCGCCGCCAGCAACGCGCGCACGCCCCATTCCAGAGGAGACCGGCGTTCTAAGCCAAGTTTAACGCCCGGACGCGCCATCATCCGTTTGCCCCTTTGCTTTGGCGCCACGCTCACGACCGTAGCCATAACCGTAATCATAGCCGTAGCCGAGATGCGCTTTGCGTGCCTCGAACTTGGTCAGAACGCCGCCAAGTACACGGGCGTTGGCACTCGCTAGCCGCCCGAGCGCCGTCTTGACCATCGTTGCTCGAATACCATGTGACTCGACCGTAAAGATGACACCTTCTACCCGGCTGGCGATCAACGGCGCATCGGCCAGCCCCATCACTGGCGGTGAGTCGATCACAACATGGTCATAGGTTTCTAGCAGGCGCTCGATCAATAGCGCTAGGCGATTGCCGGTCAGCAACTCGGCGGCGTTGGGCGGGATAGGCCCAGCCGACATAGCATCGATCCCTAAGTCCTGCATTTGGAACAGCAGCGGCGCAATACTGTCTTGGCCACTCAGGAAATTACTGAGCCCGTGATCGTGATTTACCCCGCCCAAGAAGTGGACCGAGGGCGATCGCATGTCGCCATCGACCAAGATGACCTTACGCTGCGCGCGCGCCAGCGTGGTCGCGATCGCCAAGGCTGTTGTGGACTTGCCTTCGGCGGGGCGAGTTGAGGTGACGGATAGGGAACGCGGCACGCCATGTTCGGTCGTGAAGGCCAGATTGGTCTGCACGGCTAGATAAGCGTCGACAAGATCCGACTTACGGTCGAGCAGCGCGTCGCGCGGTTCCGCGCCCTCTACCTTGGGCACCGAGCCTAGCAATGGCAACCCTAGGCGGCGCTCCACTTCCGCAGGATCCGCAATTGCTTCGTCAATCTGTTCAAGCAGTAAGGCAAGGCCGGCACCCAATAACGTGCCTGCGAGTAGTGCAATCAAAAGGTTAAGTACTAACCGTGGGCTGGAGGGGGCTTGCGGTATATCGGCGGGATCCACCACCGAAATGTTGTTAACCCCAACACCTCCCGCGACTCCGATCTCCTTGAAGCGCTGCAACAGCCCTTCGTACAGCGTCCGATTGGTATCTACTTCCTGCTGATAGATATTGTACTGGATCGAGCGTCGGCGCAGGTCGAGATAGCTTGCCTTCAGCTGCTCCACCCTTGCCTGCAGGCCGCGCTCCCGCTCGACGGCACTGCGATAATCAGCCTGAATCGATCCCGCAACGCGTCGCTCCTCGTTGGCAATGCTGCGGTCAAGTTGGTCGAGCTGCGACTTGATCTGACGAGCGGCTGGATATTCCGGCTCGAACTGCGTCATTAGCTCCTGATATTTGGCTGCAAGCTCTGCCCGGCGCTGGCGAAGCGCGTTAATGGCACCGTTGCGTAACGCCTCGGTCGACGTGCCGGCTCCACCGGTTTCGCGATAGCGTGCCTCGGCCGCAATCCGGTCTGCCGTCGCTTGTGACAAGGCAGTGTTTAGCGACGCCAAGTCGTCGGCAACGATCGAACGTCCGGTGGTGGTATTTTCCCCTGAACCTTGAGCTGGCAGGTTGATGATGCGTTGTTGCGAGGCGTACCCGACCAGCTGGCGCTGCGACTCGTCAAGCCGCTGTTTCTGCTGCGCAAGCTGTCGCTGGAGCAGATCGCGGCCATAGGAGGTCGCCTGAACCTTGCGCTCCAGATTGGTCTGGATGAAATTCTCTGCCCACGCATTAGCAACCCGCGCGGAAAGCGCAGGATCAGGGCTGGTGAAACGGATTTCAACCAAGCGCGACATCCGGGCTGGCTCCACACCCAGGTGGCGAAGCAGGAGTTCACCGGCGATCCGCTGCCGCTCGGCCCGACCCGACGCTGGGTACCGACCGTTGATCTGCTGCAGTGCTGGCTCGCTCTCGGCGGCGCCAAACACCTCGAAGAACCTGCCGTCATCCACCAGCCGAAGTTGGGTTGCCACCCTTTCAGCCAGCGAGCGGGATTTCAAAAGTCCGTACTGCGTCTGATAGAACTCTTGGTCAGCGGATCCTTCCTTGCGATCTACGCCTTCAAAGTTCGTCACCTGCCCCGATTCACGTGAGACTTCGATCGTGGCAGATGCTGTGTACTTGGGGGTCATCAGCAACGTAACGATCAGCGCGATCAGCATTGATGCTGCAACCACGCCCAGGATGACGTAACGCCAGCGCAGGGCGATGCGTAGATACTGCCGTACTAGTGGCATTTCCTCGGCAATCGGGGCACGCTTCTGGCCAATCGGCAGAGTCGAAGTTATATCGTTCATGCCGGGCCTTTAATTCAGGATGGTAATCAACGGTGCCACAAGCAGCGGAGAGGCCGCTATGATGTCACGGAACAAGCGACGCTGCGGCGAATCTCCGACGATAATTACATCATTAGCGTAAATTGCTGGATCAGGGTAGGCACCGCGCCGTATTGCCGCGACATCGTACAGGCCTGCCATGCGATGATTACCCACCGTGCGCAGGACCACCACCTCTTCCTGTCGTGCAAATTCGGACATGCCGCGTGCTGAGGCAATAATACGCATAAGTGTCATTTGATTGGTGACCGGATAAAGCCCGGGCTCATTCACCTGACCGTCGATTGTCGCCACCTGACTAACCGAATTTTTAATATTGACGATCACTTCTGGATTGCGGACGTAATGCTGGCGAAGTGCCACCTCGATCGCCTCTGCGAGCTCAGCGGCAGTACGGCCGCGCGCATCGATCGTGCCGGCCAGCGGCATGGCAATCCGCCCGCTGGCATCTACTTGAATCTCGCGGCTCAACGCGGACACGTTGAACACGTCGACTTCGATGGTATCGAGCGGGCCGATCAATGCGGGTCTATCTCCCGCGGTCAGGTCGCCGCGGTCGGGTGGCGGCAGCACCCCGTTGGTATCCACCACCGTCAGCTGCGGCGTAGATGTCAAAGGTTGTGGGGTCGCGCACCCGGTCAGCAACGTCGCGACAAGAAAAATGGTACTTAATGGTCGCATGCGTTGCAGCTTACCTGGCAAGATCATCAAGCGGACACCTATAGGTAGGCGCCTTTGTGGCGTAAAGTGGCTGCTCCGTCCGACGCAGGGCTACTCAGCCACCATGCGGCGATCACCAGCACGGCCATGATCATCGGCGTTCGTACGGGATAGTCGAATAGGCTGGCTATAAGCATCAGCCCTATGATTGCGGATCCCAGCCGGGCTAACATAGCCTCGGCTCCCCGGCGCCATGCCCAAAAACTTGCAACACCCCACCACCCAATTGCCGTGAGCAGCAGCAGCGCGCCCGGCAATCCTGCGTCCAGCACGACCTCCAGCAGATCGTTGTGCGCGTGATTGAAATAGGTGAGCTTGAGCAAGCCATATGGTTCATAGATCCGAAAAATTGGGTCAAAGCTTCCAAGGCCAGATCCTATGGGAAAATAGGCTTGAATCATCTCCATTACCGTGGGCAATGCTTGGCCGCGCATATCTTGGCCTACGCCGCTCGCGAACACGCGGTTGATTGACACTGCGCGGTTGGCAGCAAAGGAGCTAAGCACGACGATAGTAAGCATACCGACCACCATTGCGCCAACGGTCGGTAACACCCAGCGCGGATAGCGTCGCAACTCACGACGAACATCATTCCAAACAAGCGTGGACGCCATCACCAGAGCGAGCCCGCACAAGAGTAACCCGGCCCGCGAACCGGTCGCCAAGATCATCAGGATGAACAACACCATCATGCCAAGCGCGGCCACCATCCGCCACTGCGCACCACGCCTGCTGCGAACTGCCCAGACCGGTGCGAGGACGCAGCCGATCGCTAGAAATAGCGCTAGATGATTGCGGTTTGCGAACGACGCGCTGATCTGCCCAACCGTGTCGTTGATGAGCGGGTTGTTGAACCGCGATCCTGAGAATTGCAACAGGCCAAGCAAAGTCGACGCGGCAATCAAGCTGAGCAACAGCCCGGGCATCCAGCGCTGTTCCGCCTCGCGCATGCAGATTAACAGCGCTAGCATGGCAAAGGGCACCACCAGCGAACCCGCGGCATTGACCGCGGCATCAGGCACGATCGCCAGAGGACGCCACGGCTGCGCTTCACCGGTAATTGCTGCCGCATCGCTCAGCATTGCGCGACCGGGTAGCGCCTGCCAGATCGCTGGGGGCAGCGGCACTATTTGGGCCAGCGCCAAGGCAAGCGCCAATATTAAGAAAATCGTAACCGGGCGGTGACTGCCGATCATTGGATGTGGCGCAAACAGTGCAAGAAGGCACAATGCTGCCCAAGCCGCGCCCCGCACGACCACCTGTCCCATTACGTCTGCCCGTGAGGCGCCGCCCGCCGCCCACAGCACAAGGAGGAAGAAGAGAGAAAGAATAAGCACGGGTCCGAGCCCCGCCGTGAATGACAGGGTCGGCCGGCGCATTGCAGGCGGGTGCGAACTGGAGCCAGACTTCTGCCGCTTCATGATACTATTGCCTCTGGCGGAGGTAGGCGGGCGTCATGCCCTGCCATTTGCTACCCAATCGACGATGTCGCTAGTGGGCGTGAACTCCACGACATTCTTCTGCAGCAACGTGCGGGCTCCCGATACATCGCCGGCTGCGATCATTTCAGAAAGTCGCGCAAGCTGTTCACTGATGCGAGACCAGGGCAGGCTATGTTCGGTAGCCTGCATAATTCGTGGGTGGGCCGTAGGCATGGGACTGTTGCCGATCAGCAGTTCTTCGAACAGTTTCTCGCCCGGCCGCAAGCCAACCGTCCTGATCTCAATATCGCCTTCGGGGTGGCTGGCATCACGCACAGTAAGTCCCGACAGACGTACCATATTGCAGGCCAGATCATAGATCCTGACAGGATCACCCATGTCCAGCACGAAGACTTCGCCTCCTCGCGCCATCGCGCCAGCCTGCAGCACCAACTGCACCGCTTCGGGGATGGTCATAAAATAGCGCGTGATGTCTGGGTGAGTAATCGTGATCGGTCCACCCTTTCGAATTTGTCGAGTGAACAGCGGCACGACCGAGCCGCTCGAACCAAGGACGTTGCCAAAGCGCACCATCGAGAAACAGGTCCGCTGTGCTGCCTCTGTCTGGCTCAGCCCCTGGAGCACCAGTTCGGCCAAACGCTTCGACGCCCCCATGGTATTCGTGGGGCGCACCGCCTTGTCGGTGCTGATGAGGACGAAATCACGCACGTCATACCGGGCGGCGAGTTCCGCAATTACTGCTGTGCCGATCACGTTATTGCGCAAACCTTCCAGTGGATTGTGCTCCACAAGCGGCACATGCTTGTAAGCGGCAGCGTGAAAAATCATGTGTGGGCGCCAGGCGGCTAAGATGCTATCCATCCGCAACGCATCAGTGACAGACGCCAGCAGCGGCACGGACATTTCAAACCCTATCGCCTGCAATTCATTATGAATGGCGTAGAGCGCATACTCGCTGCGCTCTACCAGAAGCAGGCGGCGCGGCTTCATGGCAGCGATTTGGCGACACAACTCACTGCCGATCGATCCTCCCGCCCCCGTCACCATGATGACGTTGCCCGTAACATGCTCGTGGAGAGCCCCGTCATCATAGGGCACGGGTGGGCGCTGCAGCAGATCGGTAATCGTCACCTCGCGTAAATCACTGGCCTGGAACGTGCCGTGTGCCAGATCCATCAGTCCCGGAAGAATGCGGACACGCAGCTCCATCGACTTCAGCCGCTCGATGATCTCCATGCGTCGAGCCCGCCGCGCCGTAGGTATAGCAAGAAGAACGTCAGTGACGCCCTTTTCAGCGACGAGCATCTCAAGATCATGCGGCGCATAGACGCGCCGTCGCCGAATTTGGCTGTTGTGTAGAGAATTGTCATCGTCGATGAAACCTACGATCCGCATCTCGTCGCTAATTGCCATTGCCTCGGCGATCTGCCGGCCGGTTGACCCCGCGCCGTAGATAAGCGCCCTAGCCTTGCCATGCGCAGCGCGGATGCCGCGATACTGGCGGCCAAGCAGCAGACTGGTTGCCCCGCGAGAGGCGGCGACGGCGATAAACAGCAGCGCTGGTTGCATTAATCCCACTGTGCGTGGGATCAGCTCAAACCCGTATGCCGTGATCAACGCGGCATAGCCCAGCGCATATACGGCGCATGCGATCGCACAGGACACGATCGCGTCGGCACCGGCATGACGAAATACGATCCGGTACAAGCCGAAAGCCGCGAACACCGGAATGGCGAGCGCGACCGACAGCCCCACTGCAAGCATGGGGCGGCCGTTCAACGGTACCCATTCGCTGAGGCGCAAATAATAAGCGATCCATACCGTAAGGGCGCACAGTGCGACGTCCACACCGATCGCAATCGCCCGCTTTAAGGAACGCGGGAGGGCCAGCAATGGGTTGGCAATGAGACGCATACGGTTACCTAGCAGCGCATTCGTGACCATGCTAAAACCTTCTGCATCGGGCCGTCGGATTCTCCCGCGCAAATACAAGGTGACGAAGGCGTAAGTATTACTATCGTTCGATTGGTCGAGCGGGATTTCCTATAACAGTCACACCAGCAGGCACATCGCGTGTGACCACCGCCCCCATTCCTATTACTGCCCCGCGGCCAATACGTCGAGGTGAATCAGGTGTGCCTTGCTTCAATATCGCTCCGGTGCCGATATAGGCATGATCCTCGATATGAACGTTGCCGTTACATTTGACCCCTGGTGCGAAAGTAACAAAATCACCAATAACGCAATCGTGAGCCACATAAGAATAGATATTGGCATGAAAATGCCGACCAATTCGGATTGTCGAGGTTAAATGTGTGAATGCGCACAAAATGGCGCCCTCTCCGATTTCGACATCGTCCAGTACCACCACGTTGTCCGAGCGGACCTCGGCGATGCCAACGCCTGCATCAGCGCAACGCCTCACAAGTTTCTCACGAATAGTAGAGTTCGCAATCGCAATAACTGCTAACTTTCTTGCGTAAGGCAATGCCAAAAACATATCAAAAGACAATACGCCATTGGTCCCTGCCGAGGGACCGTCATCGACATAGAATAAATCTGCGGTCGCGCCATGCTGTGCCCGCACGAGCGGCATGACCTCACGGCCAAAACCGCTAAACCCGTAAACTGCTATGCAGCTTTTTTGTATGTTGCTCATATGATCACACGTAAACTTGGGAGAACTGAAAAGCCATCAAAACCGCGCACGTTATTACAAACCCAGGTGCTGTCGCGCGGCGCACACCCAAGCGATCCCATGGCAGTACTGCTATTAAGGGCATGATCCAAAACGGAGTTTGCCGAAAAGCCACGATTGGCGACGTTGCAAAAAACAGAAGAACATACAAGGCATACGATACCAGAACATATATGTTCAAGATGCGTGATGATTCATTTTGCGCATATATAAACGCCATCACCAACATCGAGATGAACACCAAAAAGATATAATGGCCAATCTGTGTTACCGTACCTTCTCTAACATCAGTGTAAACTTCGTACTTTGATATTACCGGAATGGATTTAATTATATTGTTAAAACTTCCGGAGAGGCTTGGGAGTAATACACAGAAAGCTATAATTACTAACGCGACTTTGAAATAGTAGCTTCTGGGGCGGTTTGAGCGAAGTATCGAGGGAAGATTGCGCTCAAAATAAAGAAGCATCATCGCCGGCGCGGCCAGTAAGGCCGATATGTGGAACGACGCAGCCATTGCCAAGCACAGCCAGGCAATGGGGCGTCGATTGATCGCGTATCGCACGCCGATGGCAATAAGAAAATAGGCCGGCGTGGCACGCAAGGTTACAAAGGCAAGCAACGGCCCCAGCACGGCAAAGGTAAACAGGAGCGCTTGCCAGGAAGTACGCCGCGGCGGATAGGCGACTAGGGTCGCCAGCATGAACACGACACCTAACATGTAATGGGCAAATATGATGGCTGACAGCACCGACCGAGTTAGCCAGTGTGCGGCCAATAGATTGAGGTTCGAAAAAAGCTCGAAATAAATCCAGCTGGGGGGCGGATAATAAACTAGCGCGTCTAGATAATACACGTAGGTGTCAAAGTCAGCGTAACGTGTCGGGTCGGTGAAGACACCAAATAGCACTATCACAAGCGCGATCGTGCCATAGGTCATCCAATAGGATGCTCCGTTTTCAGTGCGTAAGTGAACAAAAGGATAATTTTCTACAGCGCCCCTTCGCTCTGTTTGCAAGTCGCCCGACGTGACATGCGGCCGCAGCCTTGCCGCTTCCCCGCTCATCAAACTGGCTGCCGTCGATTAGTGCGGCCGACCCCGTCTGCGATAGCTGCGGCAATATTTCCGATCGTGCGCGACCGATCGCTGCTTGCCAAAACATAGGAAGGCACCCGATAAGCGAGCTTGGCCAGTTCGCCGAGCCGCCAGCGGGGCGAAATATGCTGCTCGCGAGCAAGCCATAACGTGTTGCGTACAATAAAATAATGCCGCACTGGCGAACGGTGGATCGGGCGATAGCGGCCGAGAAGGTTGATACCTTCGTCGCCCATGTCGTGCTCGAGCACCGCGTCGCGGACAAGCACTGTTTCCAGCCCCCGGGCACGTGCACGGAAGCACCATTCGTGGTCGATCCCGTCGATAAACAGTGGCTCCCACATCGGGCCGACGCGTTCCCAGCCAACCCGCGTCAGCATGGTGCCCGATGTGGCAAAACTCGCATCGCCGGCATGATCACCGGTACCAGCCATTGCCTTACGATCGCGTAGCAGTGGCGCGACGCACGCTAGCGCGCGGCCCTCGGCCTCGATCTGGGCAGCGGTGGCGAGCAGCGCATCGAACATGTCGAGGGTTGGGCGGCTGTCCTGATCGAGCAGAAGTACATAGCGGCTACCGGCATTCATGGCGGCGCCGATCCCTTGGTTCAGCGCCCTCGCAAGCCCAAGATTTCGCGGATTGGCGACCACTTGCACCTTGGCGCTCAGCGCTGCCCGCCCCCCGACGTTCCCAATCGCGTTTATAACGGCGACGACAGGAATGCCCCAGTCCGCCAGCTTGGAAAGGTTGGCCAGATCGTCATCGCCTGGATGGTAGAGTACCACGACGATCGCGGCGCCGGCGCGGGCTGCACTGGCGTCCGGTGTGTGGTCTTCGGAATTCATCGCAACAAACTGCCCTGCTGCCGCGTGCGTCCGGCTCGGACGCACTATGGACGGGAAATGCCTACATCGCTGCCGGTTTTTAGAAAAGCCGTCAATGGCAAGCCGCCCTCTCGGGCACGCCCCGTCAGATCATCCTAAGTGCGATGGCTACGCGCAGTTGAGCCACATAGGCGGGCGTGCGTCGGAACCGACGGGCCTGAAAGATCAACCATAGCCGGTCTAACAGGTTGCCACGAGACACCGCGTCAAGCACGCGGCGCTCTTCGGCGTTGTTTACCACCACATGCCGCAGCCACAGGATATGATCGCGATACCAGCTAGAACGCATCACCTGCAACTTCGACAGCAGTTCGCGGGTGCCGCGCTTTGCACCATATTGATTGCCGCCATGCTGACGATACAGGATTTCCGCTGCGGAATCCCTGACCCATTTCAATCCACGGGAACGGCAGATCGCGTACATGATCCAGTCATGCGATGGATCATTGCAGAATGCTGGAGCCTCGGCCATCACTGCGACCGCCACAGTAGCCGCCCGCCGCGTAAGGACATAGGTACACCCCGCGGAAGCTCCCTGAAAAAGATAGTCTAGGTCCGCCGGCTGGCCTGCTTTGTGCAGCATCCAGGCGCTGCCCACAGCGGCATTGTACGCAATGAGATCGGATGAGTAGCCCTCCGCGCCTTCCTGGGCCAGCCGGACGGTGGCATGTGCAAGCTTGTCCGGTGTCCAGACATCGTCCTGATCAGCAAAGGCAATATAATCGTGTCGCTCAGGATCGATCGCTCTTAGCAAGGCAAAGAAGTTGCCGTTTGCAGAGCCGGTCGACACCCCCAGATTATCGATGATTGTGATGCGGTTGGGATAACGTGCCACCCAATCACGTAGAATGGCGGGCGTGGCGTCGGTGGACCCGTCATCGCGGGCATAGACGTGAACGTCCACCCCGCGCTGCCACAAGATCGAAGTCAATTGCGTTTCGCAATAAGCGGCGCCGTTGTAGGTGGCCAGCAGTACGGCGACCGATGGGACCGCAACAAAAGGAGATACCATTCGCAACCCTAATTAACCCGTCCGAAATACCGGCGGGGTGCTGCCAATAGGTATGCCCCTAATCAAGCCAGCCCACAGCGGCAACCGACCAGCGCCATTGACCGCAAAAAGGTAGCATGCCGTCGTGGCGGGTAGGCGACAATGCGTTGATTTCGCCACCCGGACATTTCACAGGCTGAGATATGGAAAATCCCCTCACCCGCCGAACCGTTCTTTCCGGAGCCTCGTTCGCGGGCATTTCGCTGTCCACCAGCGATATCTTAAGGGCAAACGGTATGGATCAGGCAGTTCCCATTCCGCAGAAGGAGAACGCCTTTGTAGAAACAATCTCCGTCCGGCAGTTCGGCGCGATAGGCGACGGCCAGTTCCACCCTCTGTCCTCGCAGTTTTCGGATCTAGACACAGCGCAGAAGAAATATCCGGACGCAACTGCGCTTTCTGAATCGCTGGACGGTGCCGCCATCCAGGCCGCCATCGATCAAGCGGCGCGACTAGGTGAAGCGCTTCAGCTGCGTTGGTGTGTGCACATTCCGGCCGGGCGCTATCGCCTATCACGATCGATCCGACTACCCAGCAATGTCAGCCTGATCGGCGACGGTATCGGCGTTTCGATCATCGACAATCAAAATACGCGCTTGGATGCACCCCTTATTGTCAACGCTAACCCAGAGGCAGTTTCCATGTCGCTGCGCGATCTGTCGCTGCACGGCGGCACTCATGGCGTACGCATCAATGTCCGGCAATATGTCGACGGATATGAATTTCTGCGCGTTGGATTTCAGATGCAGTCAGACAAGAATTTTGAATGCAATCGACTGCTCCAGATTGGTAGCTTTACAGGATGCACGTTCGCCAAAGCACCATACGGTGTCTTTGTCGCTGAATGGACGACCAATATGGCAAATTTTTACGACTGCCGTTTCGAGGATCATACACGCGCATCGCTGCACCTGACCGCGGCAGAAGTCGTCAATTTCTTTGGCGGCCGCTTCGAATCGGGGGTAGGGTCGGACGGCAAGGCCGCGACTATCGAACTAACCCGTGCTGCCGCCATCAATTTTTACGGCGTTTACTTCGAAGGCACTCACCCGGTGCTGCTGCGTGAGCGGGAGTCGCGCAACGGGGTCACCTTCACCGGCTGTCACTTCACCGCATCGTCCAATGGACCCTATCGGTTTGACAGCGACGGCACGGTCAACTTCGGTACCAATGACTGGGGAACGGCCTCCACCGGACCGGCGCGTATGGCGTTGTCGGGAACTAACACCGGCTTGGTCGGTCCCGGTCGCCGCTATCTGCTGCGCACACCCGTCGCTTGGCACATACATTCGGAACAGGTTTCGCTTGAGGCGGGCAAGTCGCATCCTGTTGCCGTGCTGGAGCACGTCGGAACGGGATCAGGCACGGCGTGCGTCACCGGAACTTTGCATCTGAGTCGCATGGCCCAGCGTGTGAGCGGGGTCGTCGCCAGCACAGTTAGCTATCGCCTGATTGCCACTCTGTCTGGCGGCAAGCCGATCGCGGTTGAGCTCAAGCCTATGACTGCAGACACGACACCGCTGCGGGTAATATCCAGCACCGCCGACGGAAACCGCACAACCCTTTTTGCATCAGCGTCCGACGGGCTGGGTGGCATTCTGCGGTGGGCAATTGAAGCACAGGCCATTGCGGCCTCGCCCGAAAATCGGATCGAGATAGATATTAGCTGACCCCCGTTTCCCATCTACCGGTAGGCGACACCTATTAGTGAATATATAAGCATCCTTATATTGGCCTTAGCGGTGATGAGAGTCCGTGAGTCTGAAGCTGTTCTTTTTGATAAAAGCGTCCAGCACTGTTGGCCCGGTGATCGTCTCGATGGCCGTATGTGCCGAGTAATGGCCCGGTGCAGCAACCTTCACCCAGCGAAATCCTGCTCGTTCCGCCGCAAACAGAAATAATCGCTCTATGGTGTGATGAAGCGTGCGCCTTGTCTGCCCCTTCTCCACCGGGAAATCTTCACTGCGCAAGCCCAGCGCGAGTAGTGGAGCCAGCGCTGCCGTGCGTGCCCAGAACATTGATCCCGAGGGCATGTCCAACACATGTCGCCGCGACAGATCAACCCCCATTCGTCGCGCTAGCCTGCGCGCTCGTGCAAAACTATGGTCCCAATGAAGATGTGGACGGATCGGTTCGAAATGCTGCGCCATGACAATTCCAATAGATGGATGACGTTCCATCATGGCAATAATGCTGCGAACTGTGTCGGCAGAACCAACGAGCCCAGCAATCAGTAAGTCGCGCCATTGTTCACCAACCGAAGACTTCGCACTCTTCTTACCATGAACAAACAGCACATAATCATATCGATCATAAACGCCGGCGAAGGTGACAAGTTTAGGCGCAATGTCCCGACCACGATTGGGTGAGATCCGGACATCTACCTGCCCCTTACCAAAATCGGCGAATACAGAGGCAATCCGATCTCGCTTTCCTTCGCTACTGGTCGAAACAAAGAGATCAAATCCAAATGGAATATGGCTTAGCACTTCGCGCATTTCAGCCGCGAGATCGTCATAGAACAGATGGCAGACTACGCAGATTCGTGGATCAGACGCAGGCAGTCCGACATCATAAGCGAAAGGCACGGCAGCGCTTGCGTCCGGCACATCGGAGGGACGTGCGCGGCCATGAACCGCGGGTGTAACGGCCCAGTACAATTGACGAACCAGCGGCCGCAGCCTTGCTAGGCTGGATTGACGTGCCATTGTTGGAGTATCTCTCAGCCTGATCGGTGCAGTGCCGATCCTCTATAGCCTCGTGATGCGAATGCAACGCTGTCCGGGTAACGCTGCGGACAAACAGCGATTGCCGGTGCTCTTGAAGTCTCCTATTCGGCCGCATCATGCGACTTTCTCCCGTCCGACTCATCCGCCCCAAACGTTTCGGCGATGCCCGTGGCTGGTTCACCGAGGTGTATTCGGAACCCGCCTTCGCTGCGCTCGGCATCACCTGCCAGTTCGTCCAGGACAATCACTCGTTGTCCGCTCCAGCCTTCACCCTGCGCGGCCTTCACTTCCAGACGCCGCCTCGCGGCCAGGACAAGCTGGTGCGCTGCATTCGTGGACGCATCTATGACGTCGCCGTCGACGTGCGGCGCGGCTCGCCCACCTATGGTCAATGGGTCGGCGCCGAACTAAGCGCTGAGAACGGGCATCAGCTCTTCATCCCGATCGGCTTCGCACATGGTTTCGTGACGCTCGAGCCCGATTGCGAAGTGACTTACAAATGTTCGAATACCTACGCCCCCGATCATGACGGCGGGATCCGCTGGGACAGCGTCGGCATTGACTGGCCGATCTCAGCAGGCGCAGCGCCTGAACTGTCGGAAAAGGACAAGGTGCAGCCCCCCCTCGCCGCGTTCGACAGCCCGTTCGACTATGACGGTAACCCGTTAGCCCCGCTCGTCTGAAGGACTACACACCTATGCGCATTTTCGTTACCGGCGGGGCCGGTTTTATCGGCTCGGCTCTTGTCCGGCATCTTGTCGGAAATACCAATTATGAGGTGCTGAACTTCGATAAGTTGACCTATGCGGGCACGCTGTCGACGGTCGAGCAGGTGGCGCAGTCGAACCGCTATCGCTTCGTTCAGGGCGACATCTGCGACGCAGATGCTGTTCGCGCTGCGATTACCGAGTTTAAGCCCGACGTGATCACGCATCTCGCGGCCGAAAGCCACGTTGACCGCTCGATCGACGGGCCAAGTGCGTTCATCCAGACCAATGTCGTTGGCACTTATACGATGTTGGCCGAGGCGCGTGGCTATTGGCAATCGCTGGAAGGTGACGCTAAGGGGCGCTTTCGCTTCCACCATATCTCGACCGACGAAGTGTACGGTTCGCTGGGCGATACGGGGTTATTCACCGAAGACACGCCTTATGATCCACGTTCGCCCTATTCTGCGTCGAAGGCGGGTAGCGACCATCTCGTCAGTGCCTGGGGGCACACGTTCGGCCTGCCGGTGCTGATCACCAATTGCTCGAACAATTATGGTCCTTATCACTTCCCCGAAAAGCTGGTGCCGCTGATGATCGCCAAGGCGCTCGATGGAGAGCCGCTGCCAGTTTATGGTAAGGGCGACCAAGTGCGTGACTGGCTGTTCGTCGAGGATCATGTTCGCGCACTCCAGGCGGTGTTCGAACGCGGCGAGCTTGGCCGGACATACAATGTCGGCGGGTTCAACGAAAAGCAGAATATTGAGGTCGTCCACACAATCTGCGGCATCCTCGATCAGTTGCGTCCACGCGTCGACGGCAAGCCTTATGCCGAGCAGATCACCTCGGTGGCTGACCGTCCAGGACATGATAAGCGCTACGCGATCGACGCCACCCGCATCGAGCAAGAGCTCGGCTGGCGGCCGGAAGAGACGTTCGAGACCGGCATCGAGAAGACGGTGCGCTGGTATCTCAACAACGAGGCTTGGTGGCGCCCGATCGTAGAGCGCGGCGCGGCGCAGCGGCGTGGGGTGGCCTGATGTCCGATCGTATGATTGTCGATATGTCGGTACAAGCATGACACGGGCCATCCTCGTCACCGGCGGAAGCGGCCAGCTTGGTACCGAGCTACAACGCTGCGTCTGGCCTCAGGGCTATGAGGTCATTGCGATTGACGTCGCCGATCTCGACCTTACCGATATCGCTGCGATCACTGCCAAGGTCGCGGCCGGACACGATGGGCGTGCGTGGGCGGCGGTGATTAACGGCGCGGCTTATACCGCGGTCGACAAGGCGGAGAACGACCTAGTCACTGCTTGGGCAGTCAACGCCATGGCCCCCGCGGCGTTCGGTGCAGCTTGCGCCAAAGCGAACATCCCGCTCGTCCAAGTCTCGACCGATTACGTTTTCGCTGGCGACAAGCAGGGTGCGTGGGAGGTAACTGACCCGGTCGCCCCACTCGGTGTCTATGGGGCGTCCAAGCTGGGTGGTGAGCTCGCGGTGCGCACCTCGGGTGTGCGCCATGCGATCGTGCGGACCGCGTGGGTCGTCTCGGCGCACGGCAACAATTTCGTAAAAACCATGCTGCGGGTCGGCGCCGAGCGTGAGACCCTCAGCGTTGTCGACGATCAGCGCGGCTCACCGAGCAGCGCTGCGGACCTAGCGCAAGTGCTGATGACAATTACGCTACGGCTGGTCGAGGATGAGGCTGCCCCCACTGGCACCTTTCATTTCAGCAACGCCGGTGAGACAAGCTGGGCCGGCTTTGCAGCCGAAATTTTCTCCCAGTCGGGTGTACGCGGTGGGCCGACAGCCAACGTCACCCCGATCACAACCGACCAATATCCAACGCTAGCGCAGCGCCCGGCCAACTCGCTGCTCAGCCACGCAGCGATCGGTGCGGCTTATGGCATCCAACCGCGTCCTTGGCAGGACGCACTTGGCGACATCCTTGACGAACTGATCGGAGCACAGAAATGAAGGGCATCATCCTGGCTGGCGGCTCTGGCACGCGGCTCCATCCGGCTACACTGGCGGTCAACAAGCAGTTGCTGCCTGTATACGACAAGCCGATGATCTATTATCCATTGTCGGTGCTGATGCTGGCGGGCATCCGCGACGTGCTGATCATTTCCAGTCCCGAGTTCATCGACAACTACCGCCGCCTGTTCGGCGACGGATCGGCGTTCGGCCTGACGATGAACTATGCCGAACAGCCCAGCCCCGATGGGCTAGCGCAGGCGTTCACCATCGGCGCTGACTTCATCGGTGGCGACAATGTGGCGCTGGTGCTGGGCGACAACATCTTCTTTGGTGCGCACCTCACCGGGCTCCTAGCGAGCGCCGTTACGCGTACCCAGGGCGCGACGGTGTTCAGCTATCAGGTCGAAGATCCCGAACGGTACGGTGTAGTCGAGTTAGGTGAAGGCGGCCGCGCGCTGAGCCTCGAGGAAAAGCCAGAAGCTCCCAAATCACATCATGCCGTGACCGGGCTCTACTTCTATGACAATCGCGTCGTAGACTATGCCCGCAACCTTAAGCCATCGGCGCGCGGTGAGCTTGAGATCACCGACCTCAACCGCCTCTACATGGAGGCAGGCGACCTCTACGTGGAACAGATGGGGCGCGGCTATGCTTGGCTCGACACCGGAACTCACGACAGCCTACTTGAAGCGAGCGAGTTCGTCCGCACCCTCCAGCACCGCCAAGGCATTCAGATCGCGTGCCTAGAGGAAATCGCCTATGAAATGGGCTTCATTTCTGCAGATCAGGCACGAGAAGCAGGCGAGCGGTTCAAAAAGACCGCTTATGGAAAAGCGATCTTGAAGGCGATCGAAGCCTAGCTCAAGCGCGTTCCGAACATCGACATCGAGCTTGTGCCTAGCGACCGCTATGCAGCAATGATCTGGGGACCATCGCCTAGTGCCGCAGTTTCGTCAACAATGTGACCGCTGCGCGCACAATTCTTACACGTTACGAGCCTCCCGGCTCAAAGCTACTTGTTCAGAAATTATTCCTGAACTGATTTCTTATCATAAAACTAGTATTAGGATTCAGGTTAAAAATATTTGAACTGTGAACGGTAATTCGATTTACGCTAAATGCTATAGCGTACAACAATACATTGATACAGCTGTGTATTTAGTATTAAGTGTATTTGCTATTAATTTGAATATCATGCTATAGGTTGGTCTAATATTAAAATAGCTTTACAGAAAGTTTATTTTCTTTGAAATACTGTTTTTAAGAAGCTGTTGAGATGCGCAAATCCATACTATGGACGTTACTCTTGCAGGCTGTAACGTTTGTCGTATCCTTTGCTGGATCGATGATTATAGCGAGGCTGCTTTCGCCTAATGAAATGGGCGTATACGCTATTGCTGTTGCTGCCATAGGTGTTACGCAAGTCTTTGCGGTATTTGGTCTGTCTAGTTATATAGTCAGAGATTCTGATCTTCAGTCAAGTACCCTTGATTTGGCATTTAGCATTAATGCTTTGTTGGCCATAGTTCTTTCTGTTGCGCTTGCAGTTATTAGTTTGTTTAGCCAAACTATTCTTGGAGATGCTCGAGCTGGTGAGGTGATGCGTGTTCTCATGTTTATTCCCTTGATAAACATGTTTTCATTCCGTCAATCATCAATGCTTCAGCGTGAAATGCGCTTTGTGGCGGGAAGCATCATCACAGCGACCATGGCTTTTACCATGTGGTTTCTATCAGTAGCTTTTGCCTGGGGTGGCGCGAGTTATATGAGCGCTGCCTATGCTTCAATAGCTTCATCAATTGTCGGTGTTATCGGCTATACTGTAGCTGCGCCTCACCATTTTGCCTTTCGAATTACCTTCAAGGGATGGCGCCGTCTAACGCGTTTTGGTCTCGAAATAATGTCTATCAGCGGCATATCTCTTCTAGCCGCACGTCTATCTGAAGTCGTGTTAGGACGCTTATTAGGCATCACGGCGTTAGGATTTTATTCTCGCGCAACTACGTTAGCAAACCTCATGTTTGAGCATGTTTATGGTACTGCTACGCGAATTGCATTCTCCAAATTAGCGCGTGATTTTCGAGAAATTGGAGACTTACGAACTCCATTCTTGCAAGCATTGACATTAATACTTGCTGTAATGTGGCCACTTGAAATTGGACTCGCAATTCTCGCTAAGCCAGCGATAGTTATTATATTTGGCAATGCGTGGCTTCCTGCTGCTCCAGCCCTATCAATACTATTAATTGCCCAGGCAATAACACTAAGTTTCGGGATGAACTGGGAATTATTTGTATTGCGTGATGAGACGACAAAGCAGTCGAGGTTGGAAGTTAAAAGGGCGCTATTTGGATTTTTTATCTTTTCGGTCTTTTGCCGGTTCGGGTTGGCTAGCGCAGCATTAGGTCGCGTAGGCGATGCGATTGCAGGGTATTTTATATATCGCGGCCATGTGCGTCGATTGGCTAACGTTCGTGGAGCCGAGCTGCGGCGCGTATTTATGATGAGTTCTATACTGACAGTCTTCGCTGCAATTCCCCCGCTCATTATGATGGTGATTTACGACTGGTCAGATTCACCCCCGGCCTTCGCTTTGGTCGGATCTGTTGGATTAGGGATCGTTGCATGGTTCGCCGCAATACATAGCTTGCGACATCCGCTGCTGGATGAGTTCGCTAGGGTTGCCAGCAAGCTGTCCCCGCGGCTGGCTGCCGCTATGCAACGGCGTAGTGAGGGGTTGTGAGCATGCTAAAGCGAGCGGTGGGTCGGTTAAAAGCTCGGTGGAGGCAGGTCGGCTATCGGGTAGCGGTTGCAACCCGACGGCGATCGGCCGATCCTATATGCACACCATATATTTGGCTAAATAAGCCTGATGTATTGGCCGGCGAGAATGTATGTCTTTTAGTTAGTTGGTGTCCCGGAACGCATCTAAGTGAACATGCTAAGATACTTGGACAATCCTGGGCATCTCAGGGTTTTCGGGTAGTATTGATTGTCGCAATCAACAACATTGCTAAGTTTGACCGTGACCAGGATCTATCGTTTTGCAGCGGTGTTTTAGTACGTGAAAATAAAGGCTATGACTTTGCGGCTTGGGCAACGGCGATACGTTTAATACCGGATATTAATCGGGTCGGCGTACTTGTAATGGCCAATGACAGTGTATTTGGCCCACTGTCAGGCTTTACAAACTTTCTTGGTCGCATGATAGAAAGTCCTGCCGATCTGGTTGGAGCCATCGGCAGCAGGCAGAATCGGCCGCATACTCAAAGCTTTCTACTAATGTTCAAGCCAAAGGCGCTTCTAAGTTCTGCTTTCGGTCAATTTTGGCATGGCATTAGAAATGGGGACCGTGAATGGGCCATTGTAAACTATGAACTAAAACTGAAAAAGCATTTTATGGACCACGGCCTATCGGTTGAAGAAATTTTTACAACTCCATCTTACCTTTCAAATAATACAAATCCTTCTCTTTTGTTATGGAAAGAACTTGTTGAGCAAGGATTTCCATTTGTTAAGGTTCAATTGTTGCGGGATAATCCCCTGCAGGAAGATCTAACCGGATGGCAGGAATTTTTGGATCGTCATGAATATGATCCTAAAATTGTTGAACGTTATATATCATCGCTAGATCTTTATAGATGAGCTCCCGTTATAGTACCAATAGGACGTAACGATTTTGGAGATCGTGCGCGAGTATATCGACCCAGTCCCCGTCGGTATGTTATGCTTAACGCCTAAATGTATTTTGGCTGACATGATGTTCAATGCCCTCTGCATGGCCGGTGTGCATTATTGGGCATGTATGCACGTTGCGGCCGGCCATCGCCGCTTGTTCTGCCAATTAGGTGAGGCGCATGGCTTGTGCAAAGCGGCGTCGCCATTTGGTGCTGGTTTAAGGAAGCGTGTGGTCAAGTTCGGGATTGATGCAGATGCGCGTTGAATGCGGCGCCTGCGCGCGCAGCCGATGCCACGTTTGCCCCTTCACCATTCCACCGCGATCACGCAATCCGACCATGGTCAGCACTCGACCGGATGTACGCTTCAGTCCCTTCCTAAGCGGCATGTTCTGCCACGGCTTGTAATTAATCCAACCTGATGGCTTTCAGCAATCGCAGTCGCGTTGACGGCGTACTCAGGATTTTACTGGTCCTATCCTTTCCGTTCAGAACCAGCCGGGGCGGGCCGATCAGCTGATACAATTGGTATCGGCCAGCAAGATCGGCACGCATGATCTCTCGCTGGGCTGCGATGACTGGAGCGATCAGAACCGAACGGCTTTGATGTGGCACGCGAGTTGCCAAGAGGGCTAGTAGTGCGCCAAAGCTTCCCCCGAGAACGATGGTTGAGGGTCTGTCCGATCGACGGAAGCTGCGAACCTCGGCAATTGTCTGCGGCATCCCGCAATAGGCGATCAGTGTAGCGGCAATTAGCCGTGACCTGACTTCGGCATCATCCATCGCCAGAGTGACGGTGAGGTTTAGACGGAGCGGAACACAGTTAAGCTTTAACAGGAGCGGTCCAACCGATACGCGTAAGCGTGCCGATCAAAGTGGATCGCGCGATACCGAAATTTCGGCACACGGCCGCTTTGCTGGCGCCGCCTGCCAGCGCCGCGGTGATCGCCTCCATCTTCTCGGCATCAATTGCTGGCGGCCTCCCGCCTTGGCGCCCCCGACGTTTTGCAGCGGCAAGGCCCGCCATCACCCGCTCACGCGTCAGGGCACGCTCGTATTGCGCCAGCGCACCGAACAGGGAGAATAGCAGCTCGCCATGCGGTGTGGCTGTATCCATCTGCTCGGTAAGCGAGCGGAAAGCGATGCCGCGTGTTTTGAAATCCGCGATGATCGACAGGAGGTGTGGCAGCGACCGCCCGAGCCGATCCAGCTTCCAGACAACGAGGGCGTCACCCTCGGCCAAGTAGGCAAGACACGCTTTGAGCCCGGCCCGATCATCGCGCGCGCCGGATGCCTTGTCAGTGTAGATGTGCCTTGGATCGACACCTGCCGCCAGGAGTGCGTCGCGTTGCAGATCAACCGTCTGGCGGTCGTCGGCTGACGATACCCGCATGTACCCAACCAGCATGTACGAGAAACCCCAGAAAGCACGTTGTCGCACACCATACCAAAGCGGCAGGGTTTGTCGCACGTTTTTGGAGAGCAACAAGCTCCGTGAGCAGGTTTGTCGGCCGAGGTGTCGACAATCATGTGTTTTCCGACGGGTTCAGGCTCCCGTTTACTCGTCGATCCGGCGCCAATTTAGGAAAAGGCAATCGGGAACAGAATCTAGGAATGTCCGCCGTCAGTGGCCCTAATCTCACTTTACGGGATGCACTGTCGTTCTCGATCAACCTTCGTCGTCTAATCACACTGGTTGCAAGGCTTATGTGAGATGTCGTTGCCGGAAGCATGTCGTCTTCGCGGTCGGCATAGGCCGCCGCATGATGGGGCTTCGCAGATAACCCTTCCTATGTTTGCGGCGCACTCGATCGCGCTGGGGCGTCTAGTGCAACGAACGCCGCGGAATGGATCAGCCTACGTCCCGGCAGGACGTGTTGTTGGCGCCTTGCGACGCTGGCGAGCTGGGGGTCAGGCTGTGGCGCGTGACGAATTGCACCTCAACTAGATTGCCGGGCTTGGCGAACTCGTCGGTGTGGCGCGCAGACAGGGCGGAGGCCACCTTCATGGCGCGCCCAACAATCGCTGCTTCCTCCGCATCGTTGACTTCCGCGATCTCGACCATCGTCATCCGGTGCTCTCCTCGCCTCTGAATCTATCCTGACCTGGTCGAGGCTCGCCGACCAAGTCAGGTCAGGATAGCGCGCGCCGCGAAGGCCCCCAAGAGGTCAGGATGCCCCCAGCAAGTCAGGTTACTTCCCCCGCTTCGACAGGTTGCTGCCCCCACCCCGTCAAGCTTCTTCCCCCAAGAGGTCAGGATGCCCCCACCCCGTCAGGCTTCTTCCCCCAAGCCGTCAGGATGGAGGTCCACGACTCACGGGTTTCTGCGGCTTTGCGCGTCCTGAATCAGAATCTCTTGAATAAGGAAACGCTCCGCTGCATGGCAGCGGTGTTTCTGAGATATATTTTAGGAAGAAGATCAGGAGGCCCGAAGCTGGTGGCTTGGTCGCCATCCCCATGCCTCGCCGCGCTGGCTACCCGCCGTCCGTGTCGCAGTCGGTGAAACGGTGTTCGACGAGGCGCTCGCGCAACTCACCATCCTTTACGGTGACGATCCCAGCTACCGCATCGAACGCGCCCATCTTGCCAATGCGGTACAGGTGGCATGGAGCGCCATGCGCAAGGGCTGGCAGCGGGCTGAAGGGGTCCGTCTCAATGATGCGGCGAGGCAGGTGTGACAGTATCGAGATCGTAGTGGATTGGCGACCTCGTCGATGTCAGGGTGTCCGGCGGTTGCGGCGATTTCCCTGATCTTACGACCGAGCGGACCGTGGCGCTTGGTGCGCTTGATCCGCACCGTGTCGTGACGCTGCTTCGTGCAGCCGACCCTGCGGCGTTCTTCACGCACGAGGAGTCTCGCAGCACGGCCACAGGACCCAATGACCGGGCCTAGCATGTGCGGCTTGCCATAGCGGCAGAACGCGCCTGCTGGACTTTCCGGAGCCGTTCCCGGACCTCGCGATCGCGGTGTTGATCCGGCTGGCCCGCGGCTGCCCTTGCGCGCGCCGGGTGATGATGATCGAGGAGGTGTCGCAGTTGCTCCGTGACGCGGTCGCCACCTCCCGAGCGTCGCCCGAAAGTGCCGCGTTCAACCACGAGATCGAACCGGGCACCGGTCGCCAAAACGAGACTGCCGGGGGCGGGATCGTCTGCAGTGTTTCGGCATGGTTCAGTCCCCCGGGTGTGCGATACGGGGGCATCGCAGAATCTCTTTGCGAGCGTACGCTCTCCGAGCATCCTCTCGCCAGCCCCGTATACAGTGTGACCTGCGTGCGATGACTGAAGACGGCCGATGCGCCGCTTTGCTTTGCCGTGGATCACAAGTCGATGCTTCACGATGCGTCCGATGACGGTAGCGAGCCTAGGCAGTGGCTAAACGACTTATCATCTTTACGAATAAGCAGATAAGCGGATAAGCGATATAAATCGCTTAGCCGCTTAGTGAGGTAGCATTTATGCAGGTATGGGCCGTGATCGCGCAGAAGGGGGGGCAATCCAAGACGACCCTTGCCACCGGTTTCGCCGTTGAGGCAGCACGCGAGGGTGCATCAGTCGTGATCCTTGATGCCGACGATCGGCAGGGTTCGGCACTCTACTGGTCGGATCGTCGTAACGACGAGGACGTGATGGTGAAGGACAGCAGCGTCGCCGGCCTGCCACTCCACGTCTCGCGTGGACGGAGCAGCGGCAAGATCGACCTCATCATCATCGATACACCGGCGAACTCGAAAGACATCGCCATGCTCGCGGCCGAGCAAGCGGATTTTGTCATCATTCCGGTCGCGCCGCGGGGATTAGACGTTCACTCGGTGTTGCAGACCGTCAAGCAGGTCCAGCAGGCCGGCACGCCGTTCGCAGTCATTCTAACCCAGGTGCCGCATCAGGGCGGGGAAGGGCAGGAAGCTCGTGCTGGCTTCGCGGCAAAGGGCGTGACGCTGTTCGACAGCCGACTCCATTTCCGCAAAGATTTCTACAGGGCAACGCCATTGGGACGAACAGCGGCCGAGACGGAACCGGATAGCAAGGCCGCAGCCGAATTGCGTGCTGCGTACTATGAAGCTAAGCGAATAAGCGGTTATGCGAATAAGCAAGTAAGCAAGGTGGTATGATGGCGAAGAAGCCTTCCGCGTTGGCCAGCATCTTTGATGATGAACCGGAAACGGTGGTGACCGTAGCCCCCGAACCCGAGCTGGAAACTTCGTCCGCACGGGGAACGGCGCGGCAGCCGCGACGAGTAGCCGAAGCCACGGCACCGGCGAAACGGAGCAGCCATCCGGGCAAGAAGCCGGTGCTGATCCATATCCCCGAAGACATGCATCGCACACTACGCCAGCTCAGTGTGGAAGAAGGCGGAGAGCCGCTGACCGTCATCACCGAACGTCTGCTGCGCCAGTATCTGGTGAAGCGGGGCCATACGAAGTTCGCGCCGTGAGCAAGCGTCGCGATCCCCACCCCGAGTTCGATCTTTTTATCCCCGCGCTTGGCGACATCTCGCTCAAGGACCAGCGGGAGGTGATGGAACGACCGTTCTTCTCGCTCCAGAAGCGCAAGCGATTAAAGCCGATCGAGTATCACAGCCCGGACGGTGAAGCGTGGGTGCGGGTCCAGGCCATTCCCGATTACGGTATGGCGACGATCTGGGACGCCGATATTTTGATCTGGGCAGCTTCCACGCTCAACCGGATGAAGCAGCAAGGGGTGAACGATCTCCCCCGCACGCTGACAACGACGCCCTATGACCTGCTGCGGGCGATCAAACGCAGCACGGGCGGCCGTGATTATCAAGAATTGCAATCAGCGCTGTTGCGGCTCCAGACGACGTCGATCACCACATCCATCCGCGCGACCAGGCGCCGGCAGAAGGCGGGTTTCAACTGGCTGGATAGCTGGACCTTCGACACCGACGCTGAAACCGAGCAGCCCCGGGGCATGACCCTGACCCTCTCAGACTGGGTGTATGAGGGGATCGTCAATGAAAAGTCGCTGCTCACCATGCATCCCAACTATTTCCTGCTGTCCGGCGGGCTGGAGCGCGCTTTGTACCGCATTGCTCGCAAGCACGCCGGCAACCAGAGGGGCGGGTGGACGTGCCGCGTAGAAATGTTGCGCGACAAGACTGGCAGCGACGCCGCCCCCAAGGAGTTCAACCGGATGCTGCGTCGAGCGATCGAGGCCGACCAACTTCCCGAATACGGCATGGTGTTGACCGAGACGGCTGACAAAAGCCCTGCCGTGCTGTTCCAGTTGCGCGGAGAGACGGAGGCGCTCGCACTGGCGAAGAAGATGCGAGAGGAAGAGGAGCGGCGTGCCCGCTTCGACACCGACTGCCGGCGCACCGAGGAAGTGGACGCCCGCATGGACCAGCTTGCCAACCAGCGCTGACTATCGGGGTTTCACCCACCGTTCGATTGGTATCAGGAGTTTACCGACCAGACTGGAGGCACTTCGGATCGATGAGGAAGACCCGACAGACGCAAATCAAGGCGCCAACATGCCGATTTAGCGGCATTCTAATCTGAACATATCGGGGTTTCACCCACCGCCGCGTCGGGGTTTCACCCACCGCATTATCGGGGTTTCACCCACCGAATCACGGGGTTTCACCCACCGGCCGCATTTGCATCTTATTGAAAAACATAAGAAGATTTCGCTTTTTTACCCCCTTAACCTTCTTAACAATCTATATTTAACAGAATCACTTAACCCGTCGGGTGTATCGAATGGGCGGAGATCCAAGGCCATGTCGCCATCGGTGAGTTTTGGGGTAGCGGCTCACTTTTCGAGGGATGAGCTGAAATCCACGAGCACGGGTAGTTCGGCCGCAAGACCGCGCATCTTTGCACGGCGAACGACGCTATGCTGGTCGATGAGACTTTGTGCGTCCCGCTTGCCGCTGGAAGTTTTCGGAAACCACTGGAGTGCGATCCGCTCGACCTTACGGCCCTTTTTGATAGGATTAAAATCGACGTAAAAGGGACAAAGCTTATTGATCTCATCGACCGCTACCTTGAGGCAATATTTATTGAGATCGGCAAACCGGTCCAGCTTCCCATTGGGTACGTTGAGTAGTCCACGCAGCTCTTCGATCGTGAATTCTTCAGTCTGCTTATATTCTAGACCGATACGACGTTCGATCATCTCATAAAGACAAAGAGCATATTTTGACTCGAAGCAGTACATGACTTGTGTCTTAAGGCGGGCATAAACCTCGCTGTTACGTAGTATCTCAATCAGTTCCTCGGGAATGCGGTAGTGGAGGAAGCCGTCTTTTTCGAGGCTTTCGTCACTCGGGCCAAGGAGCTGGACGCGGCGCTTATAGCTTTTGCCCCCCTTGCGAATGGTGACGATCGCAATCGTGCCCATCAGGCGCAACAAAGATGCCTCAATCCGCGCGTTACCCTGATGCGTGCCCTTTAGGGACGATTTAGCGATACGATGGACAATCGGCTCGCCAATCCGATCCCAGGCATGGGCAATCAGCAAATTGTAGGTCCGCCGATCAGCAAGGGTGAGGGGGCTTAGCTCAACGATATCGACTAGCTCGCCCGGCTTCACGATTTCGCCGTAATAGGAAGGATTGAAGGGGTCGCCTTTACCCCTTTGTGTCAGAGTCCGGAACGATCCATCGGCAAGGGCGGGCTGGGGCATGAAACTGTCTCAAAGGTGAGCGGAGGCTATTTTTGCGCTCACTTTAACAGCAAAGGTGAGCTGAGCAATCTGTTTGGCTCCCCGTATCAACGGTGAGGTGATACCCCAAAACTCACCGTTCGGGGTGGATACCCAAAAGCTCACCAAAATCCGCCCCAAAACTCACGCTAGCCAGCCCCAAAGCTCACCTTTTGGTACCCCAAAGCTCACGCGAATCGACCCTAACACTCACCGCTA